>NZ_JACYUG010000014.1 GCF_014841615.1 Sphingomonas sp. CFBP 8760
CGCCAGGCATTGAAGCCCGTGGCGATGGGACATGTGCACCAGAACCCATTCACATCTCCCTCCCCCGCATCACAACGGGGCAGGTACACGCCGGCACACACAAGCCGGCCACCGCGGGGTGGAGCAGCCCGGTAGCTCGTCAGGCTCATAACCTGAAGGTCACAGGTTCAAATCCTGTCCCCGCAACCATATCCCCCCGATATACCACACACCACCGCCTCGGCAGCTACACGCTCCGGGGTTTTTTGCGTTTGTGCTGAAATTCTCCCGGCAGGGCAACGGTATAGAACAGATCGTTGCCTATGACCCAACCGTCGAGGATGACGCCGGCTCATGTGATCCACGGACCGCGGAGTAGCCGCCTGCACTTCGGCCGAAACCTGATTTCCACCCTCGGGGGGATCGTGGCCGGACCGGGATCGTTACCGGTGGCAGCGCACCTTGTCTGGTCGCGCTACTGTCCCGAAAAGGCCGATACCCATGAACGCTGCCGATGTCTTCACGACGCTTGATATCGAACTGAAACCCGATCCCTCGCGCACCGTGATCCGGCCGTTCAGCTTCGGCTACCCCGCCGCCTTCGCCGATGGCCATCCGCCACGGCCCGAAGCGGTGGTCGATCGTATCCAGGCACTCGATGCCCCGATGCGGGCGCGGATGCGCGACCTGCTGCTGACCGCGATGAACGACCGGCACCGCAATGCCGAGCAGGTGCTGCTGCGCCGCTTCGAGGAAGTGCGCCCGGATATCGGTGAGGGGGATTTCGATCATGACGAACGCGTGCTGATCGGCGCCTATTTCAGCCAGGAATATGCCTTCGAATCCGCTGCGCTGTTCAACCCCAGCGTCGTCACACTGACCGAATTGACCCCCTCGGTGCCGGGGGCGGTGCCTTTCCTCCTGTCGCTGCGCGGAATTGGCGAGGGACATATCTCTTCGATCACGCTGCGCACCGGTGAATGGGGTCCCGGCGACCGGCTGGTGATCGATCCGCCGAGCCCCGAGGCGGTGCCCCCCCGGATCGAACGGCAGGACGACGGCTGGGTGCGACTGGTGTGCGACGACAGCGAGGATGCGTCCGAGACGATCATCTTCCCTATCCTGCCCAGCCAGCGGCAGGGCGTGGAGGATCTCCGCCTCGTCAACTTTACCGATCATGACGGCGTGCGCAGCATCATCGGCACCTATACCGCCTATGACGGCAAGGCCGCGCGGCAGGAGATGCTGCGCGGCATCGACCTGCGCACGGTCGAGATGCGGCCGCTGACCGGGGCGATGACCGGATACAAGGGCATGGCGCTGTTCCCCCGCCGGATCGGCGGGCAGTTCGTGATGCTGGGGCGGCAGGACAACGAGAACATCTGGCTCCTGCGCTCCGACGATCTCTACACCTGGGAAACCGGTACGCCGATCATGGCGCCGAAATACCCGTGGGAGTTCGTGCAGATGGGCAATTGCGGCTCTCCGATCGAGATCGACGAGGGCTGGCTGGTGTTCACCCACGGCGTCGGCATGGTCCGGGGCTATTGCGTTGGCGCCTGCCTGCTCGACAAGGACGATCCGTCGAAGGTGCTGGCGCGCACCCCCTCGCCTCTGCTGTTCCCCAGCGCAGAGCAGCGTGGCGGCTATGTGCCCAACGTCACCTATAGCTGCGGCGGGATGCTGCACGACCGGCGCATCCTGCTGCCCTATGCGATCGGCGACGAGTTCAGCGCGTTCGCCGTCGGGTTGGTCGACGATTTGCTGTCGGTGATGGTGCCGGCCTGAACGCAGAGCCGGTCATCGGCACCGGCTTGTGTAGCCAAATCCGTCGCGATGCGTTGCGGCAGGGTGATTCAGCGAAGGAGTTGACGTGACGGCATCGCCTTCCACCCATCCCGGCCCTACGCTGCTGGCCGATATAGCGACGCTGGAGACGCCGTCGCAGGCTCCGCACATGCTGCGGCTTTCACCGGCGATGGTCGCGACGATGGCGGCGCAGTGGCGGGCCAGCTTTCCGGGCGGGCATCAGCACGAACAGGGCGGGACGATCGTCGCGGATCGCCACGGCGCCCTGTCGATCCAGAACATCGGCGGGCAGCGCGGCGTGCTGCACAGCAACCATCACCTGTTCCTGCCCGACATCAAGCTACGCGATGCCGCCCATTACCGGGTCGTCGGGACGTTCCACACGCACCCCTATGACAAGGCGAACGGCGGGGCGACAGGGGTGCCGCAGAGCGGTGCCGATATGGGGGTGCTGATCCTGATGACCCCGTTCCTGCTGTCGATCGTTCAGTCGGGCAGCCAGCTGTTCGCCTTCGTCAAGACGCGGATGACCCCCAGCTATGTCGACAAATGGGAGCTGCACAAGAACAGCCAGGAGGAGGTGTGGATGTGGATGAAGGCGGGGCAAAGCTTCGAGGTTGGCAGCCGGAAGATGGCGGAGGGGCACGCGCTGCGGTTCGGTTTCGCCTATTATCGCGGATCGGGCAGCGTCCTCACCCGGTCCTGACCCCGACGGCTGTCCCACCCCGTTCAGATTGAGTTGGGCCCGCCCGGCTATCGGCGCGTCCTCCGCCCGAAGTGCCGGCGGCTGGAGTATCCCGTTGAGCCTTGCCGTCGTCGCCACCTGGTCCGTCTGCGCCGCGGCGATCGGCGGTGTCGTCGCCCGGCCGTTCCGCTGGGCGGAGGCGGTGTGGGCGATCGCGGGGGCATCGGTCCTGTTGCTGGCCGGCCTGATCGCGCCGGGGGCGGCGTGGACGGCGGTGGGGCGCGGCCTCGACGTCTATCTGTTCCTGATCGGCATGATGCTGCTGAGCGAGACCGCGCGCGAGCATGGCCTGTTCGACTGGGTCGCGGCCACCGCGGCGATCCATGCGCGCGGATCGTCGCCCCGCCTGTTCCTGCTGATCTATGCGGCCGGCATCGTAACCACCACCTTCCTGTCCAACGATGCCACCGCCGTCGTGCTGACGCCCGCCGTCTATGCCGCGGCGCGCAAGGCCAGGGCGGAGCCGTTGCCGCTGCTGTTCGCCTGCGCGCTGATCGCCAATGCCGCCAGTTTCGTGCTGCCGATCTCCAACCCCGCCAATATCGTCCTCTATGGCGGCACGATGCCGCCCCTGGGGGAATGGCTGGGGTCGTTCGCCCTACCCTCGGTCGCGTCGATCGTGGTAACGTTCCTGGCGTTGCGCTGGATCGAACGACGCCGGATCGCGGGGACGTGCGCCACGGATATCGCGCGCACGTCCCTGTCCGCCGGCGGGCGGGCGGCGCTGGCCGGGATCGTCGGCACCGCCGGGCTGCTGCTGGCGGTGTCCGCATTCGACATCGCCCTCGGCCTGCCCACCGCGCTGGCCGGGATCGCGACGACGCTGGGCGTCTGCGCCCTGGTGCGAGGCTCGCCGCTGGTGCCGCTTCGGGCGGTATCGTGGAGCGTGCTGCCGCTCGTCGCCGGGCTGTTCGTGCTGGTCGAGGCGCTGACGCTGACCGGGGTGACCGGCCAGATCGCCGCGCTGCTGCGGGTGGTGTCGGCCGATCCGATGCACGGCGCGGCGATCGCGGGGGCGGTGCTGGCCTTCGGGTCGAACGCGATGAACAACCTGCCGGCGGGGCTGCTCGCCAGCATGGCGGTGGCCCAGGCGCAGCCGCCCCGGATCGTGACGGATGCGCTGCTGATCGGCGTCGATCTCGGTCCCAATCTGTCGATCACCGGATCGCTCGCCACCATCCTGTGGCTGCAGGCGATCCGGCGCGAGGGCGAGGATGTCGGCTTCCGGCAATTCCTGAAGGTCGGTGCGGTGACGATGGTGCCCGCGCTGATCGCCGCGCTGGGCACGCGGCTGATGCTGGGCTGAAGGGAAATGACGATGACGATGGCGACGCACCCGGACGGGCGCGACGGAGCGGATAGACGGGTGCCGACCCGCACGCTCGATGTGCTCAACTTCTTCCTGGCGGACGTGCGCGACGGGCTCGGCCCCTATCTCGCCATCTATCTGATCGCGGTGCGCGGGCCGGCCCATGGCTGGAACGAGGCGACGGTCGGCGTCGTGCTGACCATCGCGGGGATCGTCGGCCTGTTGTCGCAGACCCCGGCGGGGGTGCTGATCGACCGGGCGCGCAACAAGCCGCGGATCATCATGATCGCTGCGCTGCTGGTGACGCTCAGCAGCGTGTCGTTGCCGGTCGTGTCCGGCTACACGATGGTCGCGATCACCCAGTCGGTCGCGGCCGCGGCCGGCGCGGTCTTCGCGCCCGCCATCTCGGCGGTCACGCTCGGGCTGGTCGGGCCGAAACTGTTCGCGCGCCGGGTAGGCCGGAACGAGGCGTTCAACCATGCCGGCAACGCGGTGTCGGCCGGGCTGGCGGGGGTGCTGGCCTGGTCGTTCGGCCCGGTGGTGGTGTTCTGGCTGATGGCCGCGCTGACCGTGGCGAGCATCGCGGTCGCGATGCGGATCAGGAACGGCGACATCGACAATGCCGTCGCCCGTGGCCTCGACTGCGAGCCCGACGGGGACGGTGGCGAGGATTGCGCGCAGCCGGGCGCATGGCGCTGCCTGATCGAGAACCGGCCGCTGATGATCTTCGCGGGCATCGCCTTCACCTTCCACCTCGCCAATGCGGCGATGCTCACCTCGGTCGGGCAGTTGCTGGCGAAGACGGTGGGCAAGGATCAGGCCACCTCGCTGACCGCGGCGTGCATCGTCGCGGCGCAACTGGTGATGGTGCCGGTGGCGATTGTCGTCGGGCGCAACACCGAACGCTGGGGGACCAAGCCGATCTTCCTCGTCGCGTTCGGCTTCCTCGCCGTGCGCGGGGCGCTCTACACCGTATCGAACGATCCGTGGTGGCTGGTGGGGGTGCAGGCGCTGGACGGGATCGGCGCGGGCATCTTCGGCGCGCTGTTTCCCGTCGTCATCGCCGACCTGACCAGGGGATCGGGCCGGTTCAACGTCAGCCAGGGCGCGGTCGCGACCGCACAGGGGCTGGGCGCGGCCCTGTCGGCGACGCTGGCCGGATCGATCATCGTCTGGGCGGGCTACAGCGCCGGCTTCCTGACGCTCGCCGTGATCGCCGCGACCGGCTTCGTCCTCTATCTGGTCGCGATGCCGGAGACGAAGCGGAGGTGACTGCCCGACAGCCGCTCACCAAGGCTCGCCGCGGTCGCGGCCGGGTGGCAGGATCAGCCGGTCATCGCGCAGCCGCTGCCGACATTCCCCTGCGAACGCGGTCGCCGCGGCGATGTCGGTGACGAAGCATCGATGCTCATCGGACGTCAGGCGGTAATATTCCTCGTAATCGACCAGCCCGTTCCCGACCGGGATCGACAGATAGGGATCACCCGTTTGGCGATCGGTGCCGATCGAGAAACGTCGTTCGTGCGATACCTGTTTATCCTGAAATCTCATGGGTCTACCGGACCTCGAAACCAATCTGTTCCAGACCCGATCGGGGATCGCGCACCAGCTCCACGCGTATGGCGTGATCCGCGAACCGGACGGCCCCGAACATCGCCTTCATCAGACGGTCGTGCCCGGCACGACGTTCGTGTTCCGCATGCTCGTAATCCTCCCATTTGTCGCCTGGCCTGCACATCCAGAAACAGCCGCTATGCACCTTGCCGTCGAAAAACGTGACGGATGCATTCACAAGGCGATCATCGACCCGGATGAAGCTTCACGCGCGATTGTCCGGCATGGGTTCGATCCTGACCGACAGTGATCCTGTCAGCTGTGCAGCCGTCACGCCGGGGCCGATGGCAATCCCGTCGAGAAGAAAGCATGACCGCGCGTGATCGAACGCGAGCATCGGGTTATCCCCTTACACCGGCGTACGCATCAGGGCGTGACGAACGATCCTGCAGCCGGCGGGATGGGTCGAGAGTATATGGGCAGGCGACTGACCGTCCAGCACATCGATTGGCCGATTGAGCCAGCCCGCCATCCCGACCGAACATGCCGATCAGGGTTTCAGCCAGCCCGGGATCGTCCGGAAGCAGGGACCGGGCCGCACCCTGCGGGCCGTTCACGGCATCGGCGCTGAAGACGGCAGCGAAGTGCGCCCATGCCGGGTCCCCCGGATATTTGCGGCGCAATGTCTCGATCGACGACATCGGCATTCGGATACTCCTGACCTGGAAGCGGAGTGGCGGATCATCCGTTCCCGTCATCGATCGCTTCCAGCCGGTCGAGGGCGCGACGATATTTCGCCCCCCGTTCACGGTCAGATGCGGTGATCCGGGTAAGGCGCGCAAGATCAAGATTGTCCTCGATATCGGCGCGTTTGACGTCGCGGGCGATCGGATTGCGGGCACAGCGCTCGATGAAGGCGTCGTAATCCTCGTCGTCGCGCCGGCTGAGCGCGACCACCGCCTGCGCCACGTCATCGCCGAACCGGGCCGCGATGACCGCCGGATTGATCCCGCTATCTTCAACCACGTCATGCAGCACCGCAGCCATGCGCCGCTCGTCCCCCGATACCCCCAGCATGACGCGCAGCGGGTGAAGGATATAGGGGGCTCCGCCCTTGTCGAACTGCCCGCGATGCGCGGTGCAGGCGAGGATGATCGCGTCTTCCAGAGTGTCGGTCATGACTGCCTACCCCTGTCGTTGAACACCATCTTTCCTACGGCCGGTGCGGCGATCGGCCATCCGGCCTTCGGGCGTTTCTCCGGAAACGCCGGTATAGCGTGCCCGTGCCATGCCGCCAGCGCAACGCGGTCATGGTCATGCAGACCCGGTGATCGCCGCCAGCGCCGCGGCAAAGGCGGGGTCGGGGCGGCGGGTGCCGTCCGGGGCGGTGTGGAGCAGGCCGTTGGGACATGGCCGCTCGTCGTCCCAGCCGGGATGGTCGAGGATCGGATAGAGGCAGACGCCCGCCACCGGCACGCCCAGTGCCCGCGCCCGGTCGACCTCGCCGGCGATATGCGCCAGCCAGACCGGGCGTTCGTCGCCCTCGATTCCCGTTTCCGCCACGAAGATCGGGCGGCCATAGCGGGCATAGGTGTCGGCGAGGATGCGGTGGAACGGTCTGGCGAGCGGATGGTGGCGGTCGATCGGCGGGCCGCCATGGATCCACTGGTTGTTGTGATAGTAATTGACGCCGACGATATCGAGCAGGTCGGGCCGTCCGCCGATCTGCGGCCAGATGCGGCCTGAAATCAGGTCCCACCCCTGGAACTGCGCCTGCCGGTGCCCCTCTGCATGGGGGGCGTCCCATGGTCGGTGCGGATCGGTGATGACGTTGATGACCGGATCGACATGGACGAAGCGTGCGGCCGGATCGATGCGGCGAATGGCGTCCATCGCGACGATCGCGGCGCGGGCCAGCTGCACCTTCAGCTCGTAGCCGCGGCCGCGCGCGAAGGGGTTGAGGTAGGCGGCGTCGCCCCCGCCCCATGACAGGAACGAGATCTCGTTGACCGGACAATAGAAGCGCGTGCCCGTCGTCCGCGCGGCGATCACCTGTGCGGCTGCGGTGGCGAAGGCGGCGAAGCGGGTGACGAAGGCGGGGCTCCACACATCGACATCGTCGGGCCAGCCATAATGAAGCAGGTCCCAGATCACCTCCGTCCCGCTGGCGGCTGCGCCGGCGAGCTGATGGTCGAGGCTGGACCAGTCATAGACGCCGGGGGTCGGCTCGATCAGGTGCCAGCGCAGGCCGTCGCGGACGGTGCGGATGCCGTGCGGGTGGAGCGTACGGTAATCATGCTCCGCTTGTACGTCGTGGCGGGTGGCGGCGATCACGTCGACCCGCCGGCGATCATGGGCGCGGCGATGCGTAGAGCATTCGAACCCGCCCTGCCAGAAGCTGCGGAACAGCGGCTCGGGCGCAGGCGGCACCGGGCGGCGGACCGCATCGAACAGGCGCTGCCACTGCGGCACCACCACCTCGACCGCATAGTCGCGGGCGACCTTCGCGTGGAGCGCCGTGCCCAACTGGCGGCGCAGGGGCGCATCGTCGATCAGGCGCAGCATCGCCGCGGCGACGGCCGGCGGGTCCTCATGCGGCACGAACAGGCCGCTGGTGCCGTCCTCGATCTGCTGGAGCGCGCCATTGTCGGGGGTGGCGATCACCGGCAGCGAGGCCGCGCCCGCCTCGGCGATGACGTGGGGCATCCCCTCCCCGCGCGACAGCCAGACGAAGATGTCGAGCGCCGCGAGCAGCGCCGGGAGGTCGCTGCGGTCGCCGAGGAAGGTCAGCGCGCCGGCCAGCCCCGCCGCCTGCGCCTGTTTGCGCAAGCGGTCGGCATAATCGGGCATGAAGGCATCCGCCCCGCCGATGACGAGGAAGCGCGCATCGGGGCGGACGGCATGGACGAGCGCGGCTGCGGCGATGAAGTCCTCGACCCGCTTCTTGGCATCCAGCCGGCCGACCCAGCCGATCAGCGGCACGGTATCGCCGATGCCCAGTGCCCTCCGCATCGTCGACCTGTCGACAGGTCGATAGGCCGACATGTCCACCATCGAGGGGATTTCGATCGCATCCCCCTCCCGCCCCGGCATTCGCGACGCCGCGGCATCGCGGATCGACGCGCAGACGCCGACATAGCGGCTGGTGAAATGCTTGGGGCCGGCCAGTGCCTCCGATACCAGCCCGCCATGCTCGATCAGGGGCGGGCGCAGGTGCAGGCGTTCGAGCGCTGGGTAGATATCGGCGACGTTCTGGCACGACACCACCGCGTCATAGCCGGGGACGATACTGGCGAGGTACGCGACCGTTTCGTCGAACGACAGGTGATAGGGGGTGGTGTCGACCCGCGCCCCGATCGCGGTCAGCTGCGCGTGCGTCTGGTCGGGCATCCCCGGTTTATGGAAGCAGGCGACGACGTCGATCGTGTGACGCGCGGGGTCGAGCGATTGCGCGAGCAGCCGCACCTCGGTCTCCTCGCCGCCCACGACCAGCCAGGCGAAGACGAACAGGATGCGCATCGGGGGGGCGGTATCAGGGATCAATCGACGTTTCCTGCCAGCCTGTCGTGGTAGCCCCGGCCTTGAGCGGGGCCTTCGCGAAAATACGCTTCCATCCTGCCAGAGCCACCACCCCGGCGGAGGCCGGGGCCCAGTTGGGCGAACGGTGATGATGACCCACGATGGCTATCCCAACTGGACCCCGGCCTCCGCCGGGGTGGTGGAGCGGGTCTTGCACAGGTCCCGCCTCGAACGACGGGACGGGTGACGCCGGATCAATTGACGCCCTTGAACACGATCTGGAGGAACTCCGGCCGGTCCGCGATCAGGTGGCGCAGGAAGTCCGGTGCTTCCTCGATCGGCACGACATGGGTGATGAGCTGCGCGCGGATCGCGTCGCCACGCTCTGCCAGCAAGGCGACCGTCTCGTTCGCCAGCCGGCGCTTGTTCCATGCCGTCGCCATGCCGCGCGGCACGCGGTTGATCTGCGCGCAGCGGAGGTTGAGGCCGTTGTGATGGAACTCCTCGCCCAGCCGCAACCGGTCGGCGCCGCCCTGATAGAAGGCGAGGTCGATCACCGTGCCCTGCGGGCGCAGCGCCTGCATCGCGGCGTGGAGCGAGGCGCTGTCGGCGCGGGTCTGGAAGACGAGATCGGCCCCGCGATCGTCGCCGCCATGATGCCAGCGCGATTTGGCATAGGCCCAGGCATCCGCCTCGACCATCGGCACCAGCCCGAGGCAGGCGGCGCGGGTACGGCGGAATTCGGAAGGGTCGGCGATCACCACCTCGCTGGCGCCCGCGCGCTGCGCGAACAGCGCCACGAACAGCCCGACCACCCCTGCGCCGATCACCAGCACCGGCCGGTCCTTCACGCCCGCGCCGAAGAAGGGCGCGGTCGGCCCCAGCATCTCGGCATCGGCATGGAGGATGCCGTTGGCGGCGATCGGCCCCATCTGGCCGACATAGATGCCGAGGATCGGGTCGATCGCGGGCGGCAGCTTCGTCAGCACGTCGTGGAAGGGATCGGCGGTGTGGCCGGTCTTGTGCCCGAAGACGGCGCCGATCGTGTCGCCGGGGGTATAGTCCCACGCCCGCGATTCCACGACGCGCGCGGATTCCATGTAACCCAGGAACGGCACCGGATAATGCTGCTGCGGCTCGCCGTGAACGAACACGCCGCGGCCCGCGTCCCAGCGTGCGTGGAGATAGGGGTTGGTGTTCTTGACGAAGGTCAGCTCGGTGCCGGCGGAAAAGCCCGTGTAGAGCATGTCGAGCCGGACCTGCCCGTCGCCGGGCGGTCCCTCGTCATAGCCGTGCAGATACGCCTCGCCGGGCCGTTCGACGCCCAGCGAGCGGATATGGCGCCACTCGCTCATATCAGTTCCTCCAGCATGATCGCGGCGCCCGTGCGCGCGGATTCACCGATCGCCAGCGCGACGCGGTGGGTTTCGACCGCGTCGGCATAGGGGCAGCGGATACGGTTCTCCTTGCCCTGTACCGCGTCGATGAAGTCGCGGTCCTCGTGCCAGACGGGATCGCCCTGCGTACCGCGCACCGGCCGGCCGCGCCCGACATCGACCATCAGTTCGCGGTCGGTGATCTCCACCGCCAGCCGGTCGCCGAACAGGTGCAGGCCGACGCGGTGGTTCCAGCCGAGCAGGCAGGTCGAGGCGAAATTGGCGATCGCGCCGCTCGCGAACTGCAGGCTGGCGGTGCTGACGGTCGGTACGTCGAGACCGAGAAATTCGGCGCGGGCCGTATGGCCGGCGAGGCCGAACACGTGGGTCACGTCGCCCGCCAGATACCGCGCCAGATCGATCAGGTGCGTGGTCTGCTCGACCATCTGCCCGCCCGACTGGTCCTGATGCCACCACCATTGCGGGGGCGGCGTGGAATCGAGCCAGTAGCCCGACATCAGCCGCGCCGGATTATGCGCCAGCAACCCGCGCACCTCGTCCACCGTATCGAGATAGCGCCAGTGATAGCCGACCGCGGTGACGAGGTTCGCGGCCGCCACGTCGACCGCGATCGCCTCGGCGGTGGGCAGATCGAGCGCGACGGGCTTCTCGACGAAGAAGGGCAGTCCCCGCGCGATCGCGGCGCGTTCGGGGGCGCCGTGCGCGAAGGGCGGCACGCAGATGTAGAGCGCATCGACCTCGACCGCATCCAGCATCGCGTCGATATCGGTGAAGGCCTGCGCGCCGAACCGCGCGGCCGCCTCGTCGGCGCGGGCGCCGTCGACATCGGCGATGGCGACGATCGCCACGTCCTCGAACCGTTCGAGCACGCCGAAATGGCGATGGGCGATGCCGCCCGCGCCGATGAAGCCGATTCTGGTCATGCGTGTCCCGTCCGGGCGCGGTGCGCCACTGGTTTCCTCGGCATAGATCGCGGCAGTGTCGCGGATCATGCGGTCGGCGTCGTAATGGGTGCGCTGGTGGTCGCTCGCCGTCGCGGCGACGGTACGCAGCCGGTCATGGTCGGACAGCGCGTCGATCACCGTCGCGGCGAATGCGGCCGCATCGCCGGCGGGGGCGAGCCAGCCGGAGCGGCCATGGTCCAGCATCCCGGCATTGCCCGGCGCGTCGCTGGCGACGACGGGCAGGCCGGCCGCCATCGCCTCCAGCGCGACCAGCGACAGCCCCTCGAACCGCGAGGGCAGCACCAGCAGGTCGGCCGCAGCCATCAGATCGGGCAGGTCGCCCCGCTGGCCCAGCATCCGCACCGATCCGGCGAGGCCGCGTGCCGCGATCTCGCGCGCGATCGTCCATTTCAGGGGCCCCTCGCCCGCCAGCAGCAGCGTGACGCGCGGATGCGCGGCGCGGATCGCGGGCATCGCGTCGAGGATCAGGCGGTGATCCTTCTGCTCGGCGAAGCGCGCCGCCATCAGCAATACCGGGCCGTCGTCCAGTCCCCAATATCGCCGCAGGGTCGCGCGCGGTTTCGTCGGGGCGGCCGGCGGGGCGACGCCGTTGGGGATCGTCGCCAGCCGGTTGCCGAGTTCGGCACGGGCGTGGCTGTCGGCGACCGCATCGGACACCGCGATCAGCCGGTCGACATGGCTCAGGCCGGCCCGATGCACGGCGCACTGGTCCGCATCGGTCAGCAGATAGGGGAGATGCTCGGTACGGACCACGCGGGCGCCGGCATCATGCGCGGCCTGCGCGCTGGCATGGCCTTCCCAGCCGATACCGGCATGGACGTGGACGATATCCGGCCGCGTGCGGGCGAACCAGCGCGACAGGTCCGCGATGTCGCCGGGGTCGATCGCCTTCACCGTCAGGCCGCGCGCACGGGCGCGGGGCAGCAGGCCCGACGCGGGGGTCGCGGCGATCACGATGTCATGGTCGCCGCGCAGCCCCTCCGCCAGCGTCAGCATATGCTCGCCCACGCCGGACGGCGCCGGGCTTTCGGTGACGAGAAACAGCCTTGATCGGATGGTCATGCGGCGACGGATGCCGGTTCGATGCGGGAGGCGAGGCGCCGATAGGTCGCCAGCGCCTGCCCGACCACCTGGTCCATGTTGTAATAGCGGTACGTCGCCAGCCGGCCGACGAAACTGACATCGGGCAGCGCATCGGCGAGCGCGGCATAGCGCCGGTACAGCGCCTGGTTTTCCGGGCGCGGAACCGGGTAATAGGGATCGCCCTCGCCCCGCGGAATCTCGTAGCTGATGCTGGTGCGCGGGGATTGCTGGCCGGTCAGGTGCTTATACTCCGTGATCCGCGTGAACGGCGTATCGGGGGACGGATAGTTGACGACCGCGACCGGCTGATACCGGGCCACGTCATGCGTCTCATGCCGGAATTCGAGGCTGCGATAGGGCAGCGGGCCGAAGCGATGGCCGAAATATTCGTCGACCGGGCCGGTGAACACGGTGTGGTCCGCACGCACGTCGCAATCGGCAACATCTACCCCGGTCTGCACGGTGATGTTCGGGTGATCGAGCATCGCCTCGAACATTGCGGTATAGCCGTGCAGCGGCATCGCCTGATGCCGGTCGGTGAAATAGCGGTCGTCGGTATCGGTGCGGGTCGGGACCCGCGCGGTCACCGCCTTGTCCAGTTTGGACGGATCGAGGCCCCATTGCTTGCGCGTGTAGCCGCGGAAGAACGTCTCGTAGAGTTCCTGTCCCACCGCCGCGACGACGACATCCTCCGAGGTGCGAATTTCGCGCGGTTCGGCGCGTGCGGCGAGGAACGCGGCCGCCGCGGCCTCGTCGTGCAGGTCGAGGCCGTAGAGCGTGTTGAGCGTGGTGCGGTTGATCGGGATCGGCACCAGCTTGGTCCCCACGCTGGCCAGCACGCGATGCTCGTAGGGCCGCCATTTGGTGAAGCGCGAGAGGTAGGCGAACACCTCGTCGCTGTTGGTGTGGAAGATGTGGGGGCCGTAGCGATGGACCATGATGCCCGCCGCGTCATGATGGTCGAACGCGTTGCCGGCGATGTGCGGGCGCTTGTCGATCACCAGCACGCGCTTGCCCGATCCCGCCGCCAGCCGCTCGGCCAGCACCGATCCGGCGAAGCCCGCGCCGACCACCAGCGCGTCGTAATGCGGGCGGCGCCCGGCGGGGTGGATCGCGGGGGCGGCGGGGGATGCGGGAGGCGCGTGACGCGGCACCATCCTCGCCTTTATGCCCGCGAAGGTGCGATCCCATGAGGTCGCCGCCAGCAGCGCATCCGCCTCGTCCCGCCACGCGCCGTCCACCGGCAACGCCAGCGCCGCCTCGCAGGTCACGACGAACGCCGGGGCATCGGCCGCGATGGTCACGCCGGTCAGGTCGCCATAATGGCGGATCACGTCGACGATCGGGGTCGATACCACCGGCTTGCCCGCTGCGAGATATTCGGGGGTCTTGGTCGGGCTGATGAAGCGGGTGGCGGCGTTGATCGCGAACGGCATCAGCGCGACCGACCAGCCGGTCAGGTAGGCGGGCAACTCGTCATAATGCCGGTTGCCCAGCCAGTGAAGATTGGGCCGCCGCGGCAGCGTGGCGGGATCGATCTTCACCACCGGGCCGACCATCACGACCTGCCAGTCGGGCCGCGCCGCGGCGAGGGCATCGACCAGCGCCAGATCGATCCGCTCGTCGATCACGCCGTAGAAGCCCAGTTTCGGACCCATGATCGCGTGCTGGTCCGCCGCCTCCGCCACGTCCCCCCGCGCTGCGGCGAAATGCGCGACGTCGACCGCTGAGGGGAAGGGCGTGATCGCGTCGTGGCGGTCGCGCTTCGCCTCGTACAGGCTGTACCCGCCGGTGAACATCACATCGGCGCGCGCGATCAGCGTCGCCTCGCGCTCGACCAGCAGCGGATCGGCGAAGGCGAACGCGGCCAGCTCGTCCATACAGTCATAGACGACCAGCGACGATCGCAGATGCCCCGCGAACCCCAGCATCATCGGCGTGTAGAACCACAGCACCGGGTCCGCCGGCATGGCCGTCGCGACCAGCATGTCGAGCAGACCGCGCAGCCCTTCCTCCACCTGTTCGCGGTTCCACCAGTGCGGCACGCGCGGGCGCAGCGCGATGACGCCGTCGGCGGGAAAGGGATGATGTTCGAGATAGGGCAGCGGATGATCGCAGCCGATCGGTTCTTCCCAGAAGAACACGCGGCGTTCGGCCGCGAACCGCTTCATCAGGTGCTGCGGCCGCTGGGTCACGAAATCCCAGCGCAGATGAGAGAAACAGATCAGCGGGGCGGAAACGGGATGGGCCGGCGCTTCATCGACGGACCGGGACGGACCATGCACATCGTTCTCCATCTGATCCGACGGGTGTGGGCCGCGGCATCGATGAACTCAACTAACGCAGATCAAATCACAGGATTTTTTCTGTGCGGCCTGCGCCAGCAATGGTCGCAGCCGCGCGATGGTGTGCGGCCACGTCCACCGCGCCAGCGACGTTTCCCGCGGGAAACATCGGCCGGTTTCCGCGCGCATCGCCATGATCGCGGCGGCCAGATCGGCGGGATCGAAGAACCGTCCCGTCTCCGGCAGGATGAACTGCCGCCCGCAGACCAGCTCCGCATTGCAGAGCACCGGCAGGCCGGCGAGCATATATTCGGTCAGGATCGCGGGGGCGCCGTCGTCGCGCCCGCACACCATGCCGAACCGCGCGCGGTTCATCAGCCGGTTGACCGCGTCGAACCCCACCCCCGGCGGGCCGATGCAGTCGACCGACAGGCCGGCATCGGCGATCCGGGCGCGCAGCCGATCCGCCTCCTCGCCGTACCCGAACACGAACAGTCCGCGCACGTCGCGCGGCAGCGTCTCCAGCGCATCCAGCAGCAGGTCGTGCTGCTTGTACCCCTGCGCCGCGGCGACGTAGATCAGGTCATAGTCCCTGGGGCCGTCCAGCGGCCGGAATTGGTCGATCGCGGCGAATTCGGGGCCGACCGGCATGATCGCGGTCGCCATGCCAGGATGGCGCGCCTCGACCTCGTCGGACTGCCACGGCGCGCCGGTCAGCACCAGATCGAAGCGGGCGCTGACCTCCGGGGGGACGCGCAGCGCCGGCGCGTCGATCGAGTTGTACAGGATGATGCTGTTGGCGCACGCCGCCAGCAGCGTCGGTGCGACCCCCAGTCCGTAGACGACCAGGATATGCGGCGCGCCGTGCGTCGCCACGAATTCCAGCATCGCGCGGTTGTCGAACGGGGGGACCGGATCGGCGATTGGAAACCCGCGATAGCCGAGCCGGGGGCCGGCGGGGGCATGGGACGATCGCCCCTGCCCCGCCCGGTGGTGCCAGATCTCCGCCCGCTCGACGATGTCGGCCGCGATGCAGGCGAGCGGCAGGCGTTCCAGATAGCCGCCCGTGACCGCGAAGGGCGCGTCGGTCACCGCCTGCCACGGCGCGGGGGGATCGGCGATGCCGTCATCGGGATGCCAGTCGACCCGGTCGCTGATGACGACGATCGAGGGCATCGGGGTCAGCGGTGCCGGGGCGGTGCTGGCCGCCATCATGCCATCGGTCGCGCTTTAATATATGTCATGGGCGGAGAACGCGTATCGCCATGCTCCGTTCAGCGGGCATGACTTGATCTGATGACGGTAATGTCCCATATTATCGACCTGTACTGGACGAAAGAGTGGACATGGCCGTCGAAGCTAAGGGTATCGGCCGGAAACGCGCAGCGGCAACGATGTCGCCGGCCATCGCACTGGCGGGTCAGGGGTTCGTGACGCATTTCCTCGATCAGGGCGGCATCGTCGACATGGAGCGGGTCGCGGACATATTCCGCATGACCAAGGGCCAGCTCGCCGAGACGGTCGGGCTGGGCGCCGCCACGATCGGCAAGGCGGAACGGCGGACGGCGCCGCGCGCGCAGTCCCGCGTCCGCGAGATGCTGGAGATCGTCGCGCGCATCCGCGACTGGGCGGGCGGCGAGACGCAGGCGATGGCCTGGTATCGATCGCAACCCATCCCCGCGCTCGACGGGCGGACGCCCGAGGCGCTGGTGAAGGCCGGTGAGGCCGGCGCGGTCCGCGACTATCTCGACCATCTGGCGCTGGGTGGTTTCGCCTGAGCGATATCCGGGCGTCGCAGGAATGTTCGCGCAGTGTCGCAAAGAAGATTTGGTTCACGCGGAGGCGCGGAGGACGCGGAGAGTGGCGGACAACATGGCCTTGCCCTTCCCACGATCCGGCTATCCAACCCGGCCGATGATGAATTCTGTGATCGGCCCCGCGCGCGATACCTCTGCGTCCTCCGCGCTTCCGCGCGAACCAGACTTTTTTCTCTTCGCGTCTTCGTGCGAACGGTGAGGTTCGCCAGTCGCTGCTACCGGGGCCACGATCCGATGTGGTCCTTCTCCCCCCTGTCGGGCACGGGCGCGGCGAAGACCGGGGGGCGCTTCAATCGCCGGGGCGAGCCGACGCTGTATCTGTCGCTGTCGATCATGACCGCCGTCAACGAATGCACCCAGGGGTTCGGCCGGCGCCTGCACCCGCTGACGATGTGCGAATATGATATCGACTGCACCCCCGTCGCCGACCTGCGGACCGAGACGGACCGGGCGGCGCTGGGCGTGGCGCTGGCCGATCTCGCCTGTGGCTGGCTGACCTGTCTGCGCGCCGGGCGCGACGCGCCCTCCTGGGCAGTGGTCGATGCGATGAAGGCGGGCGGCCATGCCGGGATGCTCGTGCCCAGTTTCGCCCCCGGCGCGGGGGCGAGCGACGACAATCTGATCCTGTGGCGCTGGGGCCCGGACCTGCCGACCCGCGCGACGGTGTTCGATCCGGGCGGCCGCCTGCCCCGCGATCAGCGATCGTGGACCGAAGGGACCGCCGTCACCGGATCGTGACCCGGCCCGCGTCAGCGGATCGTGACCATCGTCACCGACCGCGCCGGCACGGTCAGCGCCAGCCCCCCGTCCGCCAGCCGCACCCCGTCCAGCGGCACGGGTATGAACGGGTCCGCCTTGCCGAATTCGATGCGCGTATCGATCCGGCCAGCGGTCAGCGTCTCCGCCGTGGCGCCGCGCCCGGCCACTCCCGCCAGCGTGGCGGTGACGGGGGCGGGCCGGTCGGGGTGGAGGTTGACGATCGACAGGTGCAGCACGCCGCCCGCATCGCGGCTGGCCGAGACACTGACCTGCGGCATCCGGCTGTCGCCCTCGACATAATCGGGGGTGCCGATGTCGACGGGGATTTGCGTCGCGCCCTGATGCACCTTGTACAGGTCGAACACGTGCCAGGTCGGCGTTACCACCATCTCGCCCCCGCGCGTCAGGACCAGCGACTGGATGACGTTCACCATCTGCGCTAGATTGGCCATGCGCACCCGGTCGGCATGACGGTTGAAGATGTTGAGGCTGAGGCCCGCGATCACCGCGTCGCGCAGCGTGCTTTCCAGATACAGGCTCGACGCCCCCGGCTCGCTGGCGAACCATGCCCCCCATTCGTCGACCGCCAGCGCGACCTTCTTCTGCGGGTCGTAGCGGTCCATGATCGCGGCATGGCGCGCGATCAGTTCGTCGGTCAGCGTGGCGCGTGCCAGCGCCTTCGCCCAGCCGGTCCGGTCGAAGCCGACATTGCGGCCCTTGTCGCCCCAGTCGTTGCCCGCGAAGGTGTAGAAGTGGAGCGACAGGCCCCACATCAGCGGCCGATCCGACGTCAGCGCCAGTGGCGTCGGATCGGGGCGCCACGTCATCGCGCGCGCCATCATCGTCTCGGTCCAGCCATAGTCGTCGGTATCCGCGCCGACCGCGATCAGATTGGCGCGCGGACCCGAATAGCTGCGCAGGAAGGCGGCATAATGGCGGAACGACGCGGCATAGGTCTCCGCGGTCATGTTGCCGCCACAGCCCCAGGTCTCGTTGCCGACGCCGACGAACGGCACGGCCCACGGCGCGGCATGACCGTTGGCGGCGCGGGCGCGGCCGGGATCGCTGTCGGCGGCCGCGGTCATGTACCGCATCCAGTCGTCCGCCTCCTGCACGCTGCCCGATCCGACATTGACCGACACGAACGGCGCGGCGCCGATCTGGCCCATGAAGTCCATGAATTCGTGCGTGCCGAACGCGTTGGTATCGGGCTTGCCGCCCCACGACGCGTTGATCTCCTGCGCGCGCTTCGTCTTGGGGCCGATGCCGTTTCGCCAGTGATAGGAGTCCGCAAAGCACCCGCCCGGCCAGCGGATGACCGGCACCTTCACCTGCCTGAGCGCGGCCACCACGTCGCGGCGGATGCCGCGCGTGTTGGGGATGGTCGAATCTTCGCCGACCCAGATGCCCTCGTACACGCCGCGGCCGAGATGCTCGACGAACTGGCCGTAGATTTCCGGGGCGATGCGCGGGCCGGGCCGGTCGGCATGGACCAGCAGCGTGGTCGCCGGCGACGGGGACTGCGGCTGTGCCTGCACTTGGACCTGTGCCTGCGCAGGCACGGTCGCGGCGAAGGCCAGCAGCGCCAGCCAGCGCGAACGAAGCGGACGGATCATCGCCCCGGCCCCGTCAGCGCGCGAACCAGCCGCGCAGGCGATCGGCCTCCGCCGGGGTGATCGCCATTACCGTGCCGTGCTTGGGCTGGGAGAAATTGGTCGCCTTCATCCGCGAACCCGGATCGTTGAAGCGGCCGATGTCCCGGAACGTCTGGAAATCGGTCGTCTCGGCAAAGCCCATATTGTTGGGCTTCACGCCGAACACGTCGTACATCAGCACATACGTATCGGTGCCGTGGCGCCGCCACAGATTGGGCGCCTCCGCCGCGACGTTCTCCGGATCGACCTTGCGCGGATCGAAGGCGTAGCCGCCGTCGATGCGGGTCGACACGGCTTGCTTGATACTGCCGGGCTTTTCATGCGCGACGTAGAACATGCGGTACTTGCCGCCGATCTTCGTGATGTCGGCATCGATCGTGTTCACCGCGGGCCGGGGATAGTACAGGATCTGCTTCGGCACCGTCGTCAGCGTGGTGAAGGCGGGGTCGGCATAGGCATAGACCATGTAGTTGGGGCCGTTGCCCATCCGGGTGGTGAAATAGACCATCATCCGCTTCTTCGCGGGATCGTAGATCGTCTCCGGCGCCCAGGCATTGCCGGCGTTGCGATAGGCCGGGAACAGCGCGGCGATATCGACCTTCGCCAGCGTCCAGTGCAGCAGGTCATGGCTCTTCATGAACAGCATGTTGCGGTTGTTGCCCCAGCCATAGTCCTTTTCCGGCCGCTCCCACTGGGTCGTCCGCAGCCCTTCGCGCTCGGCGAAGATGTGGAGGTCGGTCATCGACATATAGAAGGCGCCGTCCGGCCCGCGCATGATGTGCGGATCGCGGATGCCCTGCTGGTCGGCGACCGCCCTGCCCCGCAGCACCGGCTCGCCCCCGTTCACATCGGTGAAGCTGTAGCCGTCGGGCGAGGTGGCGAAATGGAGCGAGTGCGTCTCGTCCTTGAAATAGGCGAGCAGATAGGCCGACCGGGCCTCCGCCTTGTCCGCCTTCGGCGCGGGCGTAGCGGCGATGGTCGGGACGATCGCCAGTTGCCGCGGCGCGATGTTCTCCGCCTGCGCCGGGGGCTGGGGTTGAGGCGGGGTCTGGGGCGGGGCGGCAGGCGCCATGGTACCGAACCCCAGCGCGACGGCCGCCCATGCGATGATCGTCTTCACCTTCTCTCCCCCCGATATCGCCCGCGATCGCGTTTGCCGGCATCCTAATTACTCCGACAAATGTTGCAAGCACTGTTGGGCTGGCCGCAATCGGAAAGTCACGAAAGTCGCATGGTACGGCCTTCTTTGGGGAAACCGTGACGTTCGGGATCGCGGGCGGATGAAGGGTTATGGCGCGGCACGGGGACGTAGGACAGGGGGGGGGGCGGCCCGGCGTTCCGCCCGTCTGTAGCCGGTACTTGTATACCTATCGACACGTAGAAATGTTTTCACATCGACATGTAGACATGTTTTTATATCGACATGTCATTTGCTCTTCCACCGGCGGCATACCGGCCACCGTACGACCACAAGTGGACAGATGACGGGCGTGGAGGGTAGCATCCATGGGTATCGCCCAAAGTCTTTTGGGTCATCCGCCATGGATGCCCGGCGACTGGTGGATTATGGTCACGGCCAGCGATCGGGAGTCGTCGATGAGTCACCATGCCGCCGCGCGCGTCACCGACGTTTTCGGCCATGACGCGATGCTCGAAGGCATTGCTCTGGGCGCGGGGATCGCCGTGGGTGCGATGCTGGCCGCCGGGGTGGTGGTGACGGGCGGGCTGGGCGCGCTGGCCGTCGGCGCCGCCATCGCGACGAGCGGCGGGATCGGCGGGTTGATCGGCAAGTCGATGGACGGGCCCGCCACCGGCAGCCTGCAGACCGGTTCGTCCAGTGTGTTCATCAACACGCTGCCGGCCACCATGGTCGAACAGGCGACCGGTGGCTGCGTGAAGGACGGCATGACGCCCAGACGGGTGGCGACCGGTTCGGCCACGGTTTTCAACAACGGCAAGCCGACCGCGCGGGTTACCGAAACGATGGATTGCGGCGCAGTGATCCGGACCGGCTCACCCAACGTCTTTATCGGCGGACCACGCCAGTCGCCGGTCTGTACGGCGCTGCGCGGGGAGGAGACGACGTTCGAGCGTTTCCGCATCGATGCGCAGGCGGCCACGGCCGTCTATGCACCACCTGACGAACGCAAACCGCCTGACGGACACCGGAATGCCACGACCGAGGATCTGGAGCGGCTAAACCTTACTTCCGCGATGCTTGAGCATCCTATCGATCCCAAAACTGGCGAACCATCGGAATTTCGTGCTGCTGTATTTATCGATAAGGCGACTGGTGCCCCTCTAATTTCTTACAAGGGCACAGAGTCTTGGCTTGGCGAGGATATGGGAACCAATGCAAAGCAGAGTTTTGGTGGAGAGACGTTCTATTACAACCATGCACAGCAGATAGCATCACGTGTTGCTGAAGCACCTGCCGGTCGCAATGCACGTCTGACTGGTCATTCGTTGGGGGGAGGGCAAGCCTCTGCGGGGGCGAAAGCATCTGGCCTGCCTGCTACGACATTCAACGCGGCCGGCCTGCATGCACGCACTGTTCCGCATCCGGTATCCACCAATATCGATGCCGTCTATGTCCGTGGCGAACCCTTGCGTACCCTGCAGCGAACGCCTGGCATTCCACAGGCGGCGGCTACCCGAACATGGCCGCTCGACCCGCCAAGCCGGAAGTGGGCGAGCAACGATCCGAGTAGCAAGGTGAAGATGTCTTCCAATCTGCGGGCGACGCAGGCGGGACTGTTGGCGGCGATCGGCAACGGGATGTTGCACATGATGGACAATGTCGAGGCCGCGCTCGCACAACGTCGGACGGAACTGGAGAGTGAACTGCGGAAGGAAGCTTGCCTGTGATACGTCTTGTGCCTGTTCTGTTGGCAGGCATCCTCTGCATAGCCTGTTCGGACAAGGACCCGACGATGAACAAGAAGAACGTCATGCCCATGCTGGGCGCGGTGATGTATTCCGAAACCGAGGAGGTCCGACGTCTCGCCCGGCAGGGCATCGGTCTTGAAGAACGTGATCCTGCCAATCAGGCGACGCCGATGATCACCGCCTCCGATACGGATCAATGGCCGGTAGTCGAAATCCTGATCGATCATGGCGCCGACATATGGGCGCACGATCGGTTTGGTATCACGACCGCACAACGCACGTTCAAAAGCCGCATCCTGCGTGGTTCCGACGAGGATAAGGCGCGGCTTCGCGTGATCGAGAAGTTGAAGGCGCGGGGATATCCGTTTCCGCCACCGGCGCCCGAGCAGGTGCTGGCGCTCGACAAGGCCGGCCAATGGCCACCGCAGGAGGCGGCACGATGACGCAGGTGCAGGGCATGACGATCGCCTGTCCGGAAGGCTGGCTCGACAAGTCGATGCTGGTGCTGAGCGCCGCCCATCCCGGCCCGACGGGGGTGTCGCCCAGCTTCGTCGTCACCCGCGAACTGTTGCTGGACGATCCGGCGCCGGGCGTCGCCAACCGCCTGCACGATTTCGTGGAACGGCAGATCGCGCAGATGCAGGACATGCTGCCCGGGGTGGCGGTCACCCGGCGACAGGCGTCCGGTTCGTCGGTGGACCTGCGGATCGACTGGCTGTCGGACGGCATCGCACTCACCCAGTCGATCACCTATGCCGATGCCGGCGACGACAATGTCATGATCGCGACGGGCACCGCCGCCCGTGCCGATTTCGACGGGGCGGAGCCGGTCTTCCGAACGATGCTGCAGAGTTTCCGGATCGTCTGAACCCGGGCCCGATGGGAATGTCTGTGCCGGCAGGGCCGGGAATGGACCGGGCAAGTGATGAACCGGGAGCGATGGAATGGAGACGATGGGCGCACCGGTGTTCTACCGAGTGGCGTGCGTGGCGCTCCTTGCATCGTTAGTGGCCGGTTGTGGCGAGCGGCAGGATGCGTCGCTCGACCTGATCGACACCGCAATCGACAGCGGATGGCTCCGCACCGATCTCCAGCGCCTTTTCAACCGGCATCGTGAATGTCTGCCATCACCTTCTGGTCGATCCATCGCGTTCGAGGCGCTCCATCAGGTCCGACAGGGCATCGGATTGATGAAGGAATCTCCTGCTATCGGTCTTGAGGCCGCGTTCGAAATAGAATGTCGACCATCCGAGCAACGATTTCTCCATGACATAAGCCTCGTCGACACGGCGGCCCAGCGAATAGGCGTCGGGACGTATACCCCTGTTTTCGGCCTGTTTCAGGAATGTCGATCTGTCCATCGCCTGCAAACGCCTCAGATAGCCTTCGGCCAAAGCCTTTTCGACCGACATGGGTAATTCATATTGCACGCCCTTTCCGGTTTCCCCGAACCACGGGGCTGCCTTGCCGCCCTGGACTTCCATCGGCCTGACGATGTCGAAAGCCGAATATGGCTTCGAGGTAGTACAGGTCATCGACATACGCTGCTGCACTCGTCAGCTGGTTTGTCGACGGGCGGTCGATGCCCGTTCTCGCACGTGGTGCGAGGCGCTGTCTCGTGCGGATGAAGATACATGCCGTATGATCGACACGAAGACATGTCTTCGTGTTGACATCGGTCTTGTCCGGCATCGACCGGGAGATTCCGCACTCCCTCCGCCCCGTCCGAAAAATCATCCGGCAATTTATCCGCGAAAGCACGAATGGCGGGGGGTTTCAGGGGGCGTTGGGGGTGTTTCCCTAGGGGCGGGGGCATCGCTTCGTGCTTTCGCGGATGAATGACCCGGCCGGTATTCGTGCTTTTGCGGATGAATGGGGGTTCGGGGTAGAACGCGCCATGAAGGATCCCAAGCCGACACCGCTCGACCAGCGCGACCTGTTCGCGCTCGACAGCCCGCTGATGACCGAGGTGCGCGGCGAGCGGTCGCTGATGGCGTTTCCCTTCTTCGCGCTGTCCAAGGGCAAGTGGACCCGGCCGCTGGCCTACAAGACCGACACCGTCTCGATCGAGATCGTGCCGACCGCCAAGGGGGTGGCGACGATCTACGACAAGGAGATCGTCCTCTACATCGCCAGCCTGATGGTCAGGAAGCTGGAGGCGGGCGAGGAGGTGAGTCAGGATTTCTACTTCACCGCGCACGACCTGTTCTGCGTCACCGGCAACAACCCGTCGGCGCGCTCCTATGCGCGGCTGTCGCAGGCGCTGGAACGGTTGCAGGGCACACAGATCAAGACCGACATCGAGACCGGGGGCGAAGGCGAGGAAGGCTATTTCTCGTGGCTGTCCGAGGCGCGGCTTTTCTACAGCAAATCCAAGGAGAAGCCCGGCGAGCGCCGGCTGAAGGCGGTGCGGGTGAGGCTGTGCGACTGGCTGTTCCGCGCGATCCTGCGCGACCGGCAGGTGCTGGACTATGCCCCCGCCTATTTCCAGCTCGGCCCCGTCGAGCGGCGCCTGTACGAGATCGCGCGGTCGGGCTGCGTCGACGGCCCGTACGAGCTGGGGCTGGACGATCTGCGGCTGCAACTGGGCTACCAGAACACGCTCGCGCATTTCCGCCACATCCTGAAGGCGGTGATCGAGGCGGATGCGATCCCCGACTACAGCTTCGCCTTTTCGGAGCCGGAGGAGGATGCGGTGCCCGTCGTCACCGGCAAGGGCGGGCGTCGCGGCCGGCCCGCCGGCCTCGCCCGCGTCGTGATCTCGGCCAAGGCGCTGGCGATCGCGTGACGCGAACAGGGGCGATCGCCTGATTCGAATCGGGCGGCCCCGCGTCGCCCGGGATCGTGGCATTTATCCGCGATAGCACGAATCCGGACCCCGGTTCGGGGGCCTTTTATCCGCGATAGCACGAATCGGCGGGGTATTTATCCGCGATAGCACGAACGATTTTCGCCATTCATCCGCGAAAGCACGAACCGTGAACGCTTCCGATGTTGGATTTTTGCTGCGAAGGTCGTCGGCACCGCGGCGATGCCCGCCGCGGCTCAGGGACAAGCGAGCGACCGTGACCACATAAAGGAAAGCCCGGCACGAAGGCCGGGCATCCCAGGGTATCGATGGAGCGACGTCGCCAAACGTCGATCCGGGCCATTCCGAACGGCTCCCTCCATCTACGCCTGTCCGCCCTCCGGATCAAGGATGCGCGTTTCGCGCCACGCCCCCCTCTTGTCTGGTCCCGGCCCTCGCGAAGGGACGGACGATGACGGCGATTACCCTCGGCCAGGCGGCGACGCTGGCGCTTGGCGGCATGCGTGTGCGCGACAGCGGGCGCATGTCCACGCGCGCGACAGCGGCACCGCGCACCCACATCACCGGGGCACCGGTGCGCCGCGACAGCATCGAGGCGGGGACGTTCGAGGATATGTTCTTCGCGGTGCCCGCCAGGGGGGAGTGCGACCGGCTGCTGCGGATCGCGCGGGTGATGCTGGACGCGGGGCGCAAGTTGAAACGGGCTGCGCGGGCCGAGGGCCGCAGCCTCACCCGCAGCGAACGGCTGGTCGCCGCGCTGGGCGCGGGCGCGGTGCGGATCTACGAGGAGCTGCTGACGCTCGCCCGGCTCAACCGCGGTCGCGTCTATCCCAGCTACGATCGGCTGGCGGAGCGCACCGGGCTGGGCCGCGCCACCGTCGCGCGCGGGCTGGCGCAGCTGGAGGCGATCGGGCTGCTCGTCCGCCAGCGCCGGTTCCGCCGGGTCGAGGGCGCCGGGCCGGGGCCGCGCTACGCCCAGACCTCCAACGTCTATCGCCCGACCCCGCCCGCCGGCCTGCCCGCGCGCATCCTCG
The DNA here is from genome assembly GCF_014841615.1 of Sphingomonas sp. CFBP 8760. GTDB lineage: Bacteria > Pseudomonadota > Alphaproteobacteria > Sphingomonadales > Sphingomonadaceae > Sphingomonas. The sequence continues at coordinate 25,609 of NZ_JACYUG010000014.1, forward strand.
CGCATCTGCCCCGCTGGATGCAGCCCGCGCCGCTGCCCGACGACGAGATCCAGCGCGAGGCGGACCGGCAGGGGGAGACGCAGGCGATGCTGGCCACCCTGTCGTGCCGGGATCTGGCGCGGGCGACGCTGGGCGGGCCGCTGGGCCGGATGCTGGCGCGGCTGGGGGCCGGCATCGATCGACGGGCGTGCGAGTCTCATAGAGAGCCTCAACCCCTAACTGATTCACTTTGAACAAACCGAATGAGCCGGCCTAGACGACCGGCACCACATTGAAGGAGACCCAGCAAACCCATTACAAAGAAACCAAGCGCGGAGTGCCGGCTACGCCGTCACATGCTCCCTAGAAGGAGCAAGCGGCTGGTGGTGTGGCCATCAGGGGGGACGGTGGCCGTCATCCTGTCGGAAGGACGGCAGCCGATCATCGACGGCTGGCCCAGCGCAGCCATCCGGTTGCAGCCAGCCCCGTCGCCATCAGCCCGGACAACAACACCAGGATGCGGCCGGCCATGCCCAGCGCCTCGCCGCCATGGAGCGGATGCAGCCAGTCGAGCAGGATATCGCCACCGCGCTCGTGTTCCCCGTCGCGCACCGCCAGGATCGACCCCGTCCACGGGTCCAGCCAGACATTGGTGCGCGGGAAACGCCGGCTGGGTTCGGCCGGCCGGGCGAGGTTGATCCGGACCACGCCGTCGGGCGTGGCCGGGGTTTCGATCCAGGCCGGTACCGCATCGGGGAAACGCTTGATCGCGCGCGCCACCAGCCGGTCGAGCGGAATCGGGGGGCCGGGCCGGGGCAGGGTGATGAGGGCGGGGGCGTGGAACAGCGGCCCCAGCCGGGCCAGAGCAGAGCGCAGCTGATCGGGAAAGGCCAGCAGCACCCCGGTCACCACCACCACGAGCAACAGGGGCGCGCCGGCCAGCCCGATCAGCTTGTGGAGATCGTAGAGCCGCCGGATCGGCGCCGCACGGCGCTTCAGATGCAGTGCACGCCGCCACTGGCCCGGGCGCGGCCACCAGGCGACCAGCCCGGTCAGCAGCAGGAACGCCAGCGCGATGCCGGCCAGCCCCATCACCGTCTCCCCCGTCCGCCCGGCGAGCAATTGCCAGTGCAGTGCATAGATCCAGCTGGTCGGATATTCCCCCCAGAAGCCGGCGCGGACCGTGCGCAGGTCGCGCGGGTCGAGCCACAGCATCAGCGGCGCGAAATCCCGGTCCGCGGTCTCGACCGGGCGATAATAGCGCACCGGGATCGGGCCGCCCGCTGGCGTCACCTCGATCCGCCAGGCGCCGGGGCGGTCGGGATGATCGCGGCGCAGCGCGTCGTACACCGCCTGCCACGACGACGGGCGGCTCCCCGTCGGCACCGCGCGCAACGCGGGCACCAGCGCCCGGTCCAGCTCGGGATAGAAGGCGAGGATGCTGCCGGTGAGGCCCGACACCACGAACAACAGCCCCAGCGACAGGCCGAGCCACAGATGCACGCGCCGGGCGATGATGCGCAGCGTCATCGCCGCGCGCCTCCGGATCTAAGGAGGATAGGCATGGCGAAGGTGCCGACACGCGGCACCCCCGGGAACGGGGAGATCGGAAACGGGAAGATCATGGCCACCGGACAGGATGCGAGGGCAGGGGCCATCGCCACCCGGCAGGGCGGCGGGGCCGGCTATCGTCGGATCGGCAGCGGGGCGGGCGGTGCCTGCGAGGGGGGCCGCAGATACGGCACGCGCCGCCCGGCCTGCGGGGGCGGTGTCGCCAGCGCGACCGCCGCGACCCATGCGAGCGCCGCCCCCAACAGCACCGGATCGACCCCCCCGAGCAGCGGCGCCGACAGGCCGGCAAAGGCGCAGGCCTGCCCGCCGCCCTGATTGTCGCCCGGACCGTCGTGGCGGCCATCGCCGTGCGATCGCTGGCCATGCGCGGCTGGATGCGGGGATGCGCGCGCGCGGTCGCCATCCGCCATGCCGGTCATGGGTGCAGCGCCGGTCGCATCGGGGCAGACGACGATCGCGAACCGGCCGGCCTCGACGACCGGCATATGGCCCGCCGGGATCAGCAGCCGCATCGCCAGCACCGCGAGGCAGAACGGCAGCCACCATCGTCGGTCGATCATGACGAGGCGGCGAAAGGCTTGCACCGCATGGGGTTAGCGCTCCGTGGGGCGGCTGTCACCGCCGGTGATCAAACTGCCGACATGTCGACACGTCGATCATCCGACAGGTCGGATCGGTCCGATGCATGCCGGAGGCCGGGACATGACGACGCAAACCCAGCCTGTCGTCGTTGCGAGCGTAACGAAGCAATCCAGAGCTTCGCGAACCGGGCTCTGGATTGCTTCGCTACGCTCGCAATGACGGGCTGGGTCGAGCCGGTGCCGTCGCGCCTCAGCGCAGCAGATACACGGCGTAATTCTCGTCGGTCTGCGCGGGGGCGTAGGAGACGAGGTGCGTCGTCGCCGCGAGGAAATCCCGCGCTTGCCGCGGCGTGACGGAGAAGGTGATCCGGTAGCCCTCGCTCTCCACCTTCGCTGGCGCAGCCGGGTCGGGCGCCCGGCGCAGCATGATGACGACCGACCGGCCGGTGCGCTGGCGCAATTGCCGGGCGGTGGCGAGCATCTCGCCCAGGCTGAGGTCCTCGTCCTCGAAGAAGGTGAAGTGGACGACCCGCCCGAAGGTGCGCTGGCGCAGCAGCCAGATCGGGTTGGGGGCGTAATAGCCGAGCGCCTCGACCATCACGTCGGGATTGCTCATGACGATGGCGCGGCGCAGGTCGGGCCGGTGCAGCAGCCGCCCGAGTTCCGCGGCGCGGCTGTAGACGCCCTCGTTGGCGGTCTGATAGCCCAGCTGGATGACGGCATAGCTCACCTGGATCGCCAGCAGCAGCGCCGTCAGCAGGGAGGCCGGGGCGGCGATCCGCCGGGCGCGCGCCTCCGCCGGGCCGGACCAGCGGCCCCCGTGCCCGCGCGCGACCATCCAGTGCAGCGACAGCACGAACGGAAACAGCAGCGCGACATGCCGGTATCCACCGGGATACACGAAGTGGAAGAACAGCAGCAGCGCCAGCGTCACGGCCAGCCCGCCCGCCAGCCCGCCGGGCGTCCGGGCCAGGCTGAACGGCAGGGCGAGGACCAGCACGATCAGCAGGACGTCGGTCGCCGGCCGCCATTGCCACATGAACATCGGCAGCAGGCTGCAATAATAGTCCACCATCTGCACGCTGGCGCGCAGCACCGCGCCGGGGCCGATCTCGTGCAGGTGCGGGGATACCGCCGCGTCCTGATAGGGGGGATAGACGGTCGCGAAGCACAGCAGCGCGCCCAGTCCCGCGCACCCCGCCGCCACCGCCCAGGCGCGCAGCGCGGGGGTCCACCGCCAGCCATCGACCGTCAGCAGTTCGACCAGCCAGAACAGCAGCAGCCCGCCCGCGAGCAGCACCGAGGGGACGTTGGTGTTGCAGAGCAGGAACAGCAACGCCCCCGGCCACCAGCCCCTGCTCCGACCCTGCCCCCGGACCTGCCGCGGATCGTAGCGGTCGGCGAACAGGAACAGCAGCAGCGCGCTCATCCCGTAATTGCGGGCGACCGCGGTATATTCGAACACCATCCATTCGCCGAACAGCGCCAGCGCGACGACCAGCCCCCGGAACGGCGCGCGGAACGCCAGCATCGCGGCCGCGCCGATCCCGATGACCGCCGCGATCGCCGGCAACACCTCGCGAACTGGCACGATCATGTGCGCGGCGCGCAGCAGGATGTACCAGATCGCCGGGTGCCCCTCGCCGTGGATGGTGCGCAGCATCGCGACCATGTCGGCGCCGCTGAGCGCGAGCGTGAACGCCCGCACCTCGTCGCGCCACATCACATGCGTCGCGACGAAATAGCCGGCCAGCACCAGCCACGCGGCGAACAGCGCCACCCGCGCCCGCGGATCGGGCCTGCGCGCATCGGCATCCGGCGGGCTGAACAGATCGGTCATCCCCCGATCCTGTAGGCAGGGATGGTTAGCGTCGCGCTAACGGTGTTTCCGGCGGGAGGAGGTTCGAAATTTTACGCCAAGCGCCGTGGCCATCCCGATCGGGATCGAGTTTTCGAAAAATCTTGGCTGGCGTAGCCCCCTGTATGATGTGCGTAGCTTGAAGTATCTTTCTGGCAGAACCGTTCTATGGCAATCGCGGATGTTATTAAATCTTTGTGAGATTTATACATCGTCATGCATACGTTCCTCGGCGAGACACTTAATGCCGGCTAAGCAGGGGCACGAACCTCAATTTTTATACAGTTTTGCCGTCCGCATAAGCGAAGGCGCTACTTTCGGGCTGGGCACGAATATCACTTGGAATGCGTATTTGCGCACGCTCTACAATCAACAGAACGCAGCATTTTCACGTCTAGGGTCCAAACCCAAGCAGCGGGTTGAAGGAGGGCGATTTTCCTGATTCACATGTGATGTGGGTCAAGAGAGGTGCGTGATGGCGCTGTTCTGGTTGTCGGACGAGGCGTGGGCGGTGACCGAACCGCATCTGCCGAAGAACCAGCCCGGCGCACGGCGGGTCGATGACCGCCGGGTGATCCCGGGCATCCTGCACGTGCTGAAGGTTGGTTGCCGCTGGTGCGACTGCCCGCCCGATTATGGTCCGTCGATAACGATCTACAACCGCTTCAACCGCTGGTCGCATCGCGGCTTCTGGCTGAAGCTGCTCGATGCCTTGCTCGATACCGGCGCGGTGACGAAAAGCACCTCGATCGACAGCACCTACGTTAAGGCACAGCGTGCCGCATTCGGCGCAAAAGGGGGCGCTCGGCGCAAGCAATCGGCCGCTCGCGCGGTGGCTGGACGACCAAGGTCCATGCACTCACCGACGTCATCGGCCGTCCGTACGCGCTGATGCTGACGGCCGGCAATGTCAGCGATGTGAAGGCGGCACCGGTGCTTCTCGAACGCGCCAGGCGCATGCGCTACCTGTCCGGCGACAAAGGCCACGATGCCGACCGGCTGCGGCGCTCGCTGCGCGATGCAGGGGCCGTCCCCGTCATTCCAGGCCGACGCAACCGCAAGCGTGCCATCCGCTACGACAAAGACCGCTATCGCAGCCGTCACCTCATCGAAAACGCCTTCTGTCGTCTCAATCCTGTCCTGAGCGTGTCATGCGGGGTCCGTAGACACGGCCCCAGGCAACTGTCCGGGGTTTGGGAAGACGGATGTGGCCCTGCTCAGGAACGGTCTTTGTCGACCGGCTTGTCGAACGGCCTCACATCCGCCGCCTGAGTCGGGTGGCCACCCGGCTCAGGCACCTTGCTGATTACACCATTCCACACAGACAAGCTTGCCGAAGGGGACTTTCGCCGGGTCGCCACCCGCTACGACACGCTCGCCGCCAACTTCCTCTCAGGTGTCGCGCTTGCAACCGCCACCGCGTTCTGGCTCTGAATAAGTCTGAGCCCTAAAAGCTGGACTGGGTTTTTCGACGTCTTGCAAAGATTCATAATCCGATTTTCTTGTAAACTAAATTTCTCATCATTCACCATACCGAGGTATTAACGCGCAATATCTTATCGGTGCGACGAAGTATTTTACCTCACGCCCAACGATTTTGGTTTGGCGCGGCCACCGTCCCTTGCACCGCTGGTGCTGTACATTGATCGCGTAGGGGAGGAATCGATCTACGGATACGTCCAGGATTTCGTACGTTAGGCGAAACGATCATCATCATGATACCGTGCGCCGATGGGCTCGATATACAGGACGGACATATGACGAGAAGGGTCGACGAGTTTCGCTTCCAGGTATCGGATTCGATCGATCTCTGGCAGGCCAACGTCGCCAATCCGTACATACGGGCCTATAACGCCGCCTATAAGACGTACAACCAGACGCTCGAAACGCAGAAGTCGAGCGACAAGGAGAGGGCTGAGCTGCTCGTGTCGGCAGCGGCGATCATGCCGGGCTCCTTCCTGATCGCGACGGCGGCGACGGGATCGCTGCGGGTGCTGGCGCATCGTGCCATGCTGAAGACGCTGTCGATGAACAACCTTACCCGAGTACTCGGCGGCTACAACGCCGCCACCAACAACGCGACCCTCAAATTCGCGTTCGGTGGCCTGCTTGACCTAGCCAAGGGGCAGATGAACGACGGCATCAAGAAGATCGCGGTCAATGCCGCCACGATGAGTCAGAACACTCTGACCGATGATCCGCTGGACCGGGACAAGCATCTCGACAGTTTCTTCAAGAACCACAAGGTGGCGCTGACCGACGCGGCATCGCTGATCGAGGGATCCTCGGTGCCGGAGGCCGAAAAGGTGCGCCAGTTCGCCGCGCTGAAGGCGGCCCCGCTGGCGTGCCGGCCGCAGGGAAAGATCGACAAGGACGCTCTGGCACCCAAGATCGAGCTCGGCCTGTATATGATGGCACTGCTGGAGAGTGATTTCCTGTTGGTCACCCCCGCCCACGCGCCCAACAGCTATGGCGCATCACCCCGCCCGATCCGCACGCCGATCAACGTCATGCCCAAGGATGTGCAGCATTATCCCAAGGCAAGTATGCCCAAGGTCGGCATCGGCGTGATCGGCCAGTCGCAGTCGATTGGTATCGACCGGCCTGGCAGCGACGTGGAAAACCGGATCGACGAGTTGTGCAAGATCGTGCTGAAGCGTCCTTTCTACGCCAAGAGCGGCTTGTTCGGCAAGGATCCGACGCTCAAGGCGGGCGAGCTTCGCCAAGCGCAGGACGTGCTGGAAACGCTTTCCAAGCATCTTTCCCCAATGGTCGCGCTGGGGCTGAAATCGTGAAGCCGCGCCTTGTCGTCGTGTTTTCGGCGCTCGTGACCCTGTTGTCCGCCGGCTGCTCGGCCGACGCGGGCGGGGCAAAGGCCGGCGGCGAGACGCCCCGCGCCCAGCTCGCGCGGCAGGTGGATGGCGTGCGCGCCTGCGCCACGCTCGTCGCGGCCTCGGGTCCGCTCGAGTTCAGCGAAAACCTGATGGCATCCGCCAGCATCGAGGCGCTGGTGGCCGCCGGGCTGATCGCGCGCGAACCGCTGTCCGGTGACGACGGTCGGCCACGCGTGCGGATCGTGGCCGGGCCGAACGGTAAGGCCGATGTGCGCCTGGCCACCGGAGAGGACGGCGCGGCCTCGCCCGCGTTGTGTTTTGGCACGCGCCGCCTCGCCAGCGTGCGCACCGAAAGCGACGGCGCCGGCGGGGAGCGGATGCGCTACAGCTACCAAATCGTCGACGCGCCCGACTGGACACGCGATCCGGCGATCCGAAGTGCGTTCCCCTTCATGGTTCGCCTGCTTGACGGCACGCATGAGGCCGACGCTGCCGCCTTCAAGACGGATGGCCAGTGGCGCATCCCCGGCGATCCCCGCGCCGGGACGATGGCCGATATCGGCAACAAGGGCTTTTTCCCCTGTCCCGTTCCCGATCCCGATCCGGCGAGCCCCTGCACCTGACCATTGGTTCGACCCCGCCCGTGGTCCGGTTGCGGGCGGCCGTATCGATCGCCGGGCGAGGTCCCGAAGCCGTCGCTGCCACTGAACCGTCGACCAAGACATCGATGGTAGATCAGCGGTCGTAAATCGGTGTTGGGCGTGTGGCGCTTTAGGCCATGCATCGTCGGTAGGATCACGTAGGGCCGATGCCCTCATCAAAAGCCTGCATATAGCGACCGGCTGTCATCAAGCATGCTGACGGGAGTGGGGCTGATCCAGTCGGCGCCGCGCTCGGGATAGGGGCCGTAGAAGAGATCGCCCAGCGCCCGGCGGTAATGCGCGTTCATCCATCGCCGGCGCCGATGCTCGGGGTCGTCATGGATCATGTGACAGCGCTGGCAGAGCGCGGCGAGCTGGTGGAACGCGCTGTCGCTGGGATCATGGTTCAGATGCGCACAGGCCAGCACCACCGGTGTCCATGCGCCGTCGGTCAGGATGTCCTCGGTTGGGCGTCGCACCAGCCGGCCTTGGCCGTTGCGCCAGTACAGCCGGTCCCGATCCCACCAGCGGCCGTCGCCGAGGTGGAAGACGCGTTTCCCGTGCGGGCGGCCGCAATGCCCGCAGCGCCCACCGGCACGCACGAAGCGGACATGATGGGACAGCTTGACGGTGGCGCGGCAAGCGCTTGGTTGGGTGATCGTGCAGGAACGGCCGCCTATCACTACGCCACGAGGATGGAGTGGCTGTGATGGGCTTTGTCGATCGGGTGAACCGAGCCTTTTTTCGCCGCCTCCGTGCGCGGTCTCCACGGTACGCTGTGAAGACGGACGCGGTTCGCGTAACGCATCCGGACGGGCGCGACTATCGGCTACTCTTCGCCGATCTGACGACGGCAACGCTCCACCATCGCGATGTCTATGCGTACGACGCGATCATCCTGGCGCTTGGCTTTACGAATGGAGAAACGATCGAATTTGCCCAAGACGATCCGGACTGGGAACAGTTGGTCCATGCACTTGATCGCAGCGGACGCATTGGCGAGCCTTCCAACATATGGCAGCTTTAGGCGATTGGCGATGGTGACGGAGCGCCCGTGCGGCATCTGCCCATCACGTAACCGGCCGATCGCGGTCGTAGTGGTGGACCGGCTTTCCCAAAACGTGTTCCCGAACGAATTTTCTTAGAACTGCCTGTTTTACATGGAGAAACGGAGCGCTCCGCAAATGAGGGTTTGCGTAGCGATCCCCGATTCTGCCCGATCGTCGGTGATCGATGTCATCCGACCCGCCACCCGGTCCATGCGCCGCAAGGGGATGTGGCGTGGCATAGGCTTCCGGACATCCCCTCACCGGTCCCCGTTTACCGGGTTTTTAACGCTTCCGCCCGATAGCGGTGGCGGACAGGGGCGGATGCCTCGCTGGCAGGGACGTGACGGGCGATGATCGACGGGCGCAAGGTCGCGGTGGTGTTGCCTGCCTATAACGCCGCCCTGACCCTGCGTCGCACCGTCGCCGAGATCCCGCGCGATATCGTCGACGACGTGATCCTGATCGACGATTACAGCCGCGACGACACGATCGCGGTCGCGCGCGAACTGGGGCTGCACATCGTCTGCCACCCCGCGAACCGGGGTTACGGCGGCAACCAGAAATCCTGTTACGAAACGGCGCTGACCCGGGGCGCGGATATCGTGGTGATGCTGCACCCGGACTATCAATATTCGCCGCGGCTGGTGCGGGCGATGGCGGCGATGATCGCCAGCGGCCATTACGACGCGGTGTTCGCGTCGCGCATCCTGGGGCAGGGCGCGCTGGCGGGGGGGATGCCGCTGTACAAATACGTCGCCAACCGGATGCTGACCGCGTTCCAGAATCTGGTGATGGGGCAGAAGCTGTCCGAATATCATACCGGCTACCGCGCCTGGAGTCGGACGGTGCTGGAGCGGTTGCCGCTCCGGACCTGTTCGGACGATTTCGTGTTCGACAACCAGATGGTCGCGCAGACCACGTGGTTCGGGTTCCGGATCGGCGAGATATCATGCCCGACCCGCTATTTCGCCGAGGCGTCGAGCATCGATTTCCGCCGCAGCTGCACCTATGGGCTGGGCGTGCTGGGCACCGCGATCGCCTATCGCCTCGCCCGCTGGGGGCTGCGCCCGTCGGCGCTGTTCGCGGTCGAGGACGAGACGCTGCTGATGCCGGCGCCAGCGCCGGTGCCGATACGGGTAGCAGCCTGATCCGACAATCATACCTGTCGTCGTGTCGACAGGTATGATTGTCGATCGGTAGGCCGTTGCTCCCCGATCCCATGCTGCGTGCTTAACGTCTCTTTTAAATCCGTCACTTATGACGGGCGGCGATGCCGAACACGCCAAGCCAGGGGCGCCACGCCCGGATTCGCGAACTGGCCCGGTACGGGGCGGTGGGCGTCGGTCTCGTCGTCATCGAATACGCCCTCTACATTCCCATCGTCCATCTGTGGCCGCAGGCGGTGCTGCCGGCGCATCTGCTGGCGCGCGTCGTCGCCGGGGTCGCGGGTTTCGTGGGGCATTCGCGCTTCTCCTTCGGGCTGGCCGACCTCCGTCCCCGCGACGGGGTGCGCTATGCGCTGATCGTGATCGTCAACATGGCGCTGGCCGCGCTGCTGCTGATGACGCTGCTGCCGCTGCTCGGCCCGCTGGTCGCCAAGCTAGCGAGTGACGGCGCGGTGATCGCGGCAGGCTATATCGCGGGTCGCCGGCTGGTCTTCGCGCGGCCGGCCCGGCGGGAGGCGATCCCGTGAACATGCCCATGACCATGACCGTGCCGGCGGACGCGTCGATCGCCGTCGTCATCCCCTGTCACCGCGTGACCCGCCACATCCTGTCGCTGCTGAACGGCATCGGGCGCGAGGTGCGCCACATCATCGTCGTCGACGATTGCTGCCCCGACCGGAGCGGCGAGCTGGTCACCGCGCTGTGCCGCGATCCGCGCATCACCGTCATCACCCATGCCGACAATCTGGGGGTCGGGGGCGCGGTGATGACCGGGTATCGCCACGCGCTGGCGCTGGGGGCGGACATCGTCGTGAAGCTGGACGGCGACGGGCAGATGGACCCCGCCCTTATCCCGCAGTTCGTCGGCCCGATCCTCGACGGACAGGCGGATTACACCAAGGGCAACCGCTTCACCAATATCGAGGATGTGCGCGCGATGCCCGCCGCCCGGCTGTTCGGCAATGCCGTGCTGTCGTTCGTGACCAAGGCGTCGTCGGGCTACTGGACGCTGTTCGATCCCACCAACGGCTATACCGCGATCCACGCCGCGGTGCTGGCGCGGCTGCCGCTGGACAAGATCCGCCAGCGTTACTTCTTCGAATCCGACATGCTGTTCCGGCTGGGCACGGTGCGGGCCTGCGTGATCGATATCCCGATGGCCGCCATCTACGGCGACGAGGAAAGCGGCCTGAAGATCGGGCGCGTGCTCGGCTCGTTCCTGAAGGGCAATCTGGTCAATGTCGGCAAGCGCGTGTTCTACAATTACTTCCTGCGCGATTTCAGCATCGCCTCGGTCCAGCTGCTGATCGGGATCGCCGCGCTGGTCTTCGCGCTCGCCTTCGGGCTGCACGGCTGGATCGCCAGCGTCGACACCGGCACCCCCGCAAGCACGGGGACGGTGATGCTGGCCGGGTTGCCGGTGATCGTGGGGATGCAGCTGCTGTTGTCGTTCCTCGCCTTCGACATCGCCGCGATGCCGAACCGTGCGCTCCATCCCCTGCTGACGCCGCGCCTGCGGGCCAGATCGACCGCGGGGCCGAAGGCGGAGCCGGAGCTGCGGGTGGTCGACGCCGCGTGAACCGCATCCGGTCGTGGCGCGCATGGTGGTCGGCTTTGCTTCCCGACACCGTCACCCGCTGGGCGTTGCTGGTCGGGTTGCTGGGGGCCGTGCCGCTGGTGCTGCTGACCCCGCCGTTCCAGGTCGCGGACGAGCCGCAGCATTTCGAACGCGCCTATCAGATCAGCCGGCTCGACCTGATCGGCCATGCGCATGGCCGCGAGGCCGGGGCGGTGTTGCCCGTCTCGCTGTCGGCGATGGCGCGCAACCTGCTGGGGACGGACGCGATCGATGCCGACCGGCCGATCACCCCCCGGCCGCTGTCGGCCAGTCTGGCCGGGCTGGGCCGGCCGCTCGATCCCGATCGGGTCGCCTTCACCGCCTTCACCGGCGCCGCGCCCTATTCGCCGCTGCCCTATGTGCCGCAGGCGATCGCGATCGCGATCGGGCGATCGTTCGGCATGGGGCCGCTGGCGCTGCTCTATGCCGCGCGGCTCGCCAATGCGCTGGCGGCGGTCGTCCTGCTCGCGCTCGCGGTGCGGATCGCGCCGGTCGCGCGCGAGGCGATCGTGTTCGCCGGGCTGATGCCGATGACGCTCTATCAATATGCCTCGGCCTCCCCCGATGCGATGACGATCGCGACCGCGCTGCTGTTCACCGCCATCGCGACGCGGGCGATCGTGCGGGGCTGGACCGGGCGGAGCGTCGCGGCCGCAGCCTTGCTGGGTGCCGTCTTCTGTTCGCACAAGCTGGTCTATGCGCCGATCCTGCTGATCGGACTGATGCCGGCGATGGCGGGCGGGCGGGCGCGCCTCCGCACGGTCGGCCTGAGCGTCGCCATTGCCCTGTTCGCGCTGGGCGTGGGGATCGGCTGGTTCGCGCTGAACAGCGGCCTGGCCCTGACGCGGTTGCCGGATACCGATGTCCACGCGCAGGCGGCGTTCCTGATCGGGCGGCCGATGGCGTTCCCCGCGATCCTGTGGGCCAGTTTCCAGAGCTATGGGATGCTCTATTATTTTGGGATGGTGGGCGCGATCGGCTGGCTGGTGGTGCCGCTGCCCCCTACCGCCTATATGCTCGCGCTGTTCGGCATGATCCTGACGGTCCTCAACCGCCGGCCGGACGAGCCGGTGCTGCCGCGCCTCGTGGGTGTCTGGCAGTTGCTGCTGGTGGCGGGGGGCATCGCGCTGGTCGCGCTGGCGCTGTACCTCACCTGGAACACGGTCGGCAGCGCCGCCATCCTGGGGATACAGGGCCGTTATTTCCTGCCGCTGCTGCCGCTGCTGCTGGTCGCCTGCACCTTGCTGGTGCGGCTGCCGCCCGATGCGGCGCGAGCGCGGCTGTTCGGGCGCATCGTGGCCGTGGTGGCGGTGCTGCAGGTCGTCGTGCTCGATGCGACGATCGTCACCGCCTATTCGGTGTTCCGGGACGCCGTGTAACCGAAGCATCACCCCGGTCTTGCCGATTCGACATGTCGACATGTATGGAAGCCGACATGCCGACGATCGCGATCATCAGTCAGAAGGGCGGGGCGGGGAAGACCACGCTCGCGCTCCACCTCGCCGCTGCCGCGCAGGAGGCGGGGCGGGTAGCGCTGGTCATCGACACCGATCCGCAGGCGACCGCCAGCCAATGGGCATCGTGGCGGCAGGATGCGCCGCCCGAGGTGATCGATAGCCCGCCGCCCCGCCTCGCCGCCAAGGTCGCCGCGGCGCGCGGGCAGGGGGCCGACACGATCGTGATCGACACGCCCCCCCATGCCGACAGTGCCGCGCGCGCCGCGGTGGAGATCGCCGACCTCGTCCTGATCCCGTGCCGGCCGAGCGCGTTCGACCTCGCCGCGATCCAGACCAGCGCCAAGCTGGTGCAGTTGCTGCGCAAGCCCGCCTTCGTCGTCTTCACCGCCGGCAGCCCCAACGCGCCGCGCATCTATGCCGAGGCGGGCGAGCTGGTGGCGGGCTATGGCACCCCGTCCTGCCCGATCATCATCCCCGATCGCGCCGCCTATCGCCACGCCTCGGCCGAGGGGCGGACGGTGATGGAGCTGGAACCCGCCGGCAAGGCGGCGGACGAGATCAGACAGCTATACCAGTGGACATGTCGACAGATCGACATGGCCACCTCCACATCCGGAAGGATCACGGCATGAGCCGCAAGCCCAGCTTCGCCAACCTGCGCGACCGCAACGTGCCCGCACCCGCCCCGGCCCCCGTGGTCGATGCCGGCCCCGCCGACGTGGCTGGGGGCGGGGCAACGCCACGCCCCAACAGTCGTAAGGGCCGCAAGCAGATCGCCGGTTTCTTCTCCCCCGACATGTCGTTGGCGATGCACATGCTCGCCCGCCGTCAGGGCCGCAGCCTTCAGGCGCTGATGGCCGAGGCGTTCAACGACGCGCTGCGCAAATATGGCGAGAGTCCGATCGGGGATTGAGGAATGCGGGTCGTCCCGGCCACGTCGCCGGGACGACCCGCATCACTATCGCACCCGGTCTGGGCGAAGGCGGCCGTGAACAGGTCGAGGCCGCTGCGCAGACGATAGCCGATCCCGCCCGTCGTGTTGCCGACCAACTCTGCGCGCGATGCGCCGACCCCGTTCAGCCCAAGCCCACCGCTGGCTTGATCCCGTCGCGATCTTCGACCAGCGCAAGACGAAGGAGGTGCGCCCGATTGCGCCTCACTCACTTCAACGCATTGCCGAGCCCGATGATCGAGAAGGCCGCGTTCGACACCGTCGTTAGGAATTTCTGGAAATCCGCCAGCGGCGCATTTGAGACATAGATCACATCACGGTTCTGGATTTGAAAATCCTGCGCAGCGAACAGCGCGGTGCCGTTGCTCATGTCGAGCCGATAGATGACCGGAATCTTGCCCGCAGCGGTACGGCGCGCCGAGGTGGTAATCGCAGCCGGCAGTGCAGTGGGATCCTCCAACCGGAAGATGAAGACACCGTGGATGCTGGCGCGATCGTCGCGCAGCCCGCCGATCCGGCCTAGCGCCTGCGCCAGCGACAGCCCACCGCCTTCGAACGGCACTTCGGCATTCTGCGCGACCGCGCCTAGCGCGATAAAGCTGTATGGCTGGAACAGCGCGGTCACCACGTCGCCGGGTTGCAATACGACGTTCTGCGCCGGATCGCGGATGACGGTATCGAGCGGCATCGCCGCCGTTCGCCCGTTGCGCGCCAGTTGCACCGTCATTTTGCCGATCGGCTGGCGCGGACCACCTGCGGCTGCCAGTGCATCGAGCAGGCGTTCGCCGCGCGGGGTCAGCGGCATGCGGCGGCTGGCTGCCACTTCGCCCAAGATGGTCACCGAACGGCTGTCGTTCTGCACCACACGCACCACCGCCTGCGGGGCATGCGCGCGTCCAGTGAGCCGGGACACGATCAACTGTGCGACCTGTTGCGGCGTGCGCCCGCGCACTGGCAATTGCCCAATGAAGGGGACGGAGATCGTGCCGTCTTCGTCGACCATCTGCTGCGGGATCGCAGCGCTTTGCGCGACCATTGGATTGGCAGCGAGCCGCGCATCGACGCTGGTCGCGCCGAACAGCACTGCGGGTGGTGCCTCCCAGATCGCGATGTCCAGTATGTCGCCGCTGCCGATGACCGTCCCGGCTGGCTGCGAGGTACCGAAAATCTGGGCGAAATGCTGCGACTGCGCCAGCAGCGAAGTACGCTGGATGACATTATTGTCGAGCTCCATCACTTGAATGTCGCCTGCAGCATAGCTTTGTGCGTCCGCATGGCGGATCGTGCGCGTTGATGGTCCCGACCCGCCGAATGACGAGCAAGCAGATAGCGCGGCCAAGATCATCATGCCGCTGACCGATCGCAAGCGGGTCATCACAGGAACTTTCGGTAAAGCGCGGCAAGATTGTCGCGATAAATCGCCGGGCTGAAGTTCCGAGCCTGTTCTAACCCGCGCCGCGACAGGTCGGCGCGCAGGTCGGCATCGGCATCCAGTCGGCGGATCGCCTGGCTGATCGCGGCGGTGTCATAGGGGTCGACCATCAGCGCCGCTTCGCCCGCGACCTCGGGCAACGAGGAGGTGTCGGAACACAATACCGGCGTCCCTAGCGACATCGCCTCTAGCACCGGTAGTCCAAACCCCTCGTACAGAGACGGGAACAGCGCCGCCTTCGCGCCGCGGATCAGGCTGACCAGCAGGCTGAACGGCGCATATTGCAGCTGGATCACACGCTTGCGGTGGAAGATCGAGCGGTTGGCGATCTGGAACCATTCGAGGCCGTCATTGTCGAGCAGTCGCAGTTCCTGTTCCGACTTCCATGCTTGTGCGCCGACTATCACCAGTGGTGCGTCGATCTTGCTGGCCAGATAGGCCTCGATCATCCGACCGATGTTTTTCTTTGGCTCGATCGAGCCCCAGAAGAGGAAATATTCCTTAAAGCCGGTGCCGGTCGCGCCCTCCACCTCGCGGGCAATCTGCTCATCGGGCTTGTCGCGGTATTTTGCGGGGATTTCGACCGACTGATATGTGTTGGTGATGCGATCGGGCGAGATTCCGGCGATCTCGATCAGGTCGCGGCGCGAGCATTCCGACACGGTCACGAAGTGATCGGCGATGCGATCCAGCTTCTTCAACAGGTTGAAATAACGCCGCTTATGATCGAGCGTCGCATAGGGAAGCCGCAGCGGCACCAGATCGTGCAGCGTGTAGATGTTCGTCGCGCGCTTGACCCTGAGCGGAATGGGATAGGTCCAGTGCACCAGGTCGGGCTTGGCAGGCATCCGCACGTTCGACACCTCGCCCCACAGCTTGAACGCGCTTTGCGACCGCTTGAACACGTCGGTGGCATTGTAGAGCGTGTCGTAATGCGGCATCCGCGCGCTGTACTGGCGCGAAATGACCTTGCCGGTGATCGGTACCTCGGCCGCGACATGGCCGAGCGGCCCCAGCAGCGCACGGTGCATCTGTTCCATGATCTCGATCATCCGATTCCGCTCTCCGACATTGCTGTCAAAGAAGGCGATCTCACGCATAAGCGGCTGGCGCGACGGTGCGGCGCGATTGCCGTAAAGAACCGACGTCTGGTATCCGAGACGACCGATCTCGTAGCTGAGGTTGCGGGCGTAGGTGGCGACCCCGGTGCCCTTTTCCAGCCCGAGATTGTAGCCGTCGATCAGGATGTTCTTCATGGGTTTCGTACCATAGGAGATGAGGTCGCGCCGCTCATTGTTCGATCTGCAGCGTGACGAGGTGCTGCAACGCCGCGCGGGTGAGTGGCCATTCGGCGAAACCGCCTAGCGCGACCAGAAGCGGCAAGACGTCCTGTCCGGCCGCGATGCCATCAATTAGTTCCTGACGTGCCTGATCGGACGTATCAGACAGCGCGATGACGCACAATGTGTGCGCCCAGTCAGTGGTATCGCCGTGTTCGTCTGTATACGGCGTCGGGATCACACCGTTGCTGGCTACGCCATGCTCGCCGGCGTAGCGGATCCAGGCCGTGTGCGCCTCCCGGACCCGGCCATCGGACAACATGGCGAACAGCAGATCATCGAACGTAGCATGGCGGCGTAGCAGGTCGACCACTTCCACCTCTTGGACATCAGTCTTCCACAACAGGCGGGCGAGCACCTCGATATCAGGACGTCCCGGCACCTGATTTTTCACCGGCCCTTTCACATACGGATGGACTGGCCAAGTACTGGGGTCGACGCCCTGCCGGTCCAGTACGAAGGCAAGATGTTCGAACACGTCTTGGATAGGCTCGCCAAAAGCGCAGGCGGTGCGATAGGATGCTTCGGCCCGCTGGAAGTCGGTGCCTTCCTTAGCGACATGCGCGTGCTGGACCCAATAGGACCGCTGATAGGGATGGAGCGCCAACGCGGCGGTGTACCGCTCCTCTGCCTCCGCCCAGCGTCGTTCGTCACGCAGCCAGTCACCTTCACGCACCAGCATGGTGAAGCGTTCGTCCTGCAACGCCCGGTGCTGCGCAACTTCGATGAGCGCACCGCGATCGGTGGTGGTCGAATGATCGACCACCGGCGCGGCGATCAGCCCGATGCGTTCGCGAAACTCACCATACGCCGTCTCGAAATCGTCGTAGAGCGCTAGCTTGCCCTGATGAAGCAGCGCGAAGCGGTTGCAATGATCGCGGACATAGCCCGCGTCATGGGAGATCAGCACCATCGCGCGGTCGCCGCGCTTGCCGAACAGTTCGTAATTGCAGCGGTCGTGGAAGCGCGCATCGCCGACTGCGCCGATTTCGTCGATCAGGAAGCAATCGAACTCGATGATCATCGAGATCGCGAAAGCCAGCCGTGCGCGCATCCCCGACGAATAGGTGCGTACGGGCTCCTTCAAATAGGCGCCTAGTTCGGAAAAATCCTGCACGAACGCCAGGTTGTGTGCAAAATCCTGATCATAGATGCGGCTGATGAAGCGAACGTTGTCGACGCCGGTCAGGTTCTGTTGGAACGCGCCGCCGAAGGCGAGTGGCCATGATACCGACATCGTCCGCTCGATCCGGCCAGACGTCTGCCGCTCGGCACCGCTGATGAGGCGGACCATCGTCGACTTACCCGCGCCGTTACGCCCCAGGATGCCGATCCGCTCGCCCATGCGTAGTTCGAGGTTGATGCCGTCGAGCACGACATTGTCGCCGAAGCGCGTGCGATAGACCTTGCGGACGCGTTCCAGCCGGATCACTCGGGCACTACCCTGCCCGCCACCCAGCGCGTCGCGATCAGCGCGACGAAGGTCAGCGCCAAACAGAAAGGCAGGACATAGCCCAAGTCATAATGCGCGTGAACGCGTGATCCGAAATAGCCCTCGCGCACGATCTCGGTGCCGTGGACCATTGGGATGTAGAGGACGTATTTCTGCGCCACCTCTGGCAATGCGTCGACCAGAAAGGCTGCGCCCGACAGCGGAAAGATGAGATACGATGCCGGGTGCCAAAGCTTGTCCACCAGTTCGCTCTCGTGCGACAGCGCGCCAAGGGTGATCGCCAGCGCCGATCCGAACCAAGCGATGATCAGCCAGCCTCCTGCGACCTCAAGCACGTTCTCGGGCGGCTTCAGCCAGCCGAGTGCGATGAACAGCACGCTGAGCGTCGCGAACGAGATCGTCGCACCGCCGAATTCGAGCAGCAATCGCGCGATATAGATGTCCAGCACGCGGATGTTGCGATGGTACATCAGCGACAGGTTGTTCCACAGCGCGCCGATGCAGCGGCCAGGCATGTTGCGCCATAGCAGCACGCTGGAATAGCCAGTCAGCGCGAAGGCCACGATCGGCAGGTCACTGCCATGCACCGACTTGCTGGCGGTCCACAGCGCGGTGACGCCGGCGGTGAACATCATCGGCTCGACGAACAGCCACAGGAAGCCAATATTGTGCCGGCCGTAGCGGGTCAGCATCTCTCGCATCAGCAACGCGCCCAGTACACGAATCTGGACACGCAAGCTTTCCCGCAGCGCCGGTGCCGATGCCATCAGTCGCGATGCTCGCGCACGCCGGCCAGCAGCACCGAAAGGATGCCCCAGGTCAGCAAGCCGAGCGCCAGTGTCGCGGCGATTGCGCGCAGCCGCTTGGGCTCGTCGGCATAATCGGGCAGGCTGGGATTGGAAATCCGCTCGACATAGGCGCGCTTGCGTCGCGCCTCCGCGCGTGCATCCTGTAGCGAGATCAACGTGGCGGCGAGCTGTTTGCCGGCCAGTTCGGAGTCCAGCAGCAGGACTTGATAGCGCGCTGCGGTTGACGACAGCGATCCGGCGCCGCCGGCAATGCTGGCGGTCTGCGCAGCGATCTCACGCTGCAGTGATGTCACCTGCGTTCGCAGATACGGGATTTGCGTCGCCTGCGGGGTATAGGTCTCCATCTGCTTGAGCTGGGTCTGCGCGGCGATCAGCTCGTCCTGCAGCTTCGACACCATCTGGAGGCGCGCAGCGGCCTGTTTTTCGGGGTCGATGATGCGCGAACTGTTGCGGTAATCGGCGAGGGCTACGGCAGCGCGGCGCGCGCGCGCCTGCGCCTCGTCAACCTCGCGCATGGCGAGCGCCAGCGCATCGCCGCGTGCCCTATCCGACAGGCGATTGACCAGCGCCTCGGAGCGTTCGAGCAGCCGTTCGTTGATGGCTTGGGCTCTTTCGGGGTCGAAGGCGTGGACGGTCAGGTGCAGGACCTGCGTGGTCGTCTCATTCTCGACCTTCACCTTGTCGAGGTAATATTGGAACAGCCGTTCGCGGTTTGGTTGTCTCAGGCCGCCGAAGCGGTCGAATACGAAAATTCCGCGGTCGCCATAGGCGTTCGCCAAGAACCCGTCGCGGTTGATGTCTGATACCGCGCTGCGCGATTCCAGATATTCAAGAACCGCGTTGCTCTCCTCGGTCGCGCCGGTCAGCCCGCCGCTGTTGAGTACTTGGCCCAGCGAGGTGACGGTGGCCTTGCTCGGGCTGCGCACGACGAACCGTGCCTCCGAGACATACACGTCGCTGGCGAACAGACCGAAATACAGCAGGGCTACCAGCGTCGGCAGGACGACGGTAAGGAAGAAGATCGGACCCAGGTTTCTTAGGCGTGCCAGCACAGTGTGTTTCAATCTCGCGGAAATGCGTCTTTACGAGCCGACATAGGTATCGGCAATTCGCACGTGTGGTGCGCGACGGGGGCCGGTCAGGCCCGTGAGCAGCCGGCTCTATAGCTTATAGAACGCCCTCGCACAGCATGATCGGTGCGGCCATTCGGGGCAATGGCGCGGACAGGCTTTCCGTGGACCCCGCGAGTCTTGGCAGCCAGCGTTCCACTCGCGCGAAATGCTCCACCCAAGTCGTGGGTCGGAAACGGCTGATCTGCATGATCTGGCGCCGGTAGCGGGGGCAGGTGTCGCCGAATCCCGCAATCAAGTCGGTCCAAGCCGCGACGTCGTGCGGATCGAGCAGACACGGCGCGCCCTGCCCTACTTCGCGATAGCAGGGCAGATCGCTGGCGATCACGGGTACGCCCAGCGTCAATGCCTCCGCCATCGGCAATCCATAGCCTTCGGCCAGCGAGGGCATCAGCATCGCGCAGGCACCGTTTATCAGTTCGGCCAGATCGTCATCGGTGCAGCCCTTGACCAGCGAGACATGCTCCGCCAGTGCCCGGTCGCGCGTTAGCATGTCGGCAACGGCCTCCGCTCTCCTGCCCCATTGCCCGACGATGACGAGACGGGGCGTCGCTGCGCCGAGGCGCATGCGAAGCCGCTGCCATATCTTGAGCAGCAGGATGTGGTTCTTGCGGCTCTCGATCGTCCCAACGCATAGGAAATAGCGGTTGCTTACCTTGGGACGCACGCGGCGGCTGCCGAGATCGGCACCCGCCAGCGGCGCGACCAGCACCGGAGGCGTCTCCAATCGCTGTTGCCGGGTGAACGTGGTCAGGTCGTCGGCGACCGCGGTGCTGCTCACCACGATCCCCGCACCGTGGCGCAGCGCTCCGATCACCCGGCCGCGATGCCGCTGGACGGCGCGCGGGCGACAATGCTCGCCATGCGTCAGAGGGATGAGGTCGTGGAGGAGATAAACCGGCTTCAGCGCTTGGCGCCGGATCCAGCGCGCATGGCTGGCGAGATCGAAGTCGGTATGGCTGACGTTGATGTAGGTCGCACCGGGCACGTTGGTGTGCCCGGTCATTAGTGCGCGGGGCGCGAAAGCCGCCATGCGACTATGGAACCGGCCCTCATCGTCCAGCAGCATGTTAAACAGTGCGCTGGTATACGAATGATCAAGAACGCGGATGAGGCCACGATGCTGTACCACTGCTAAGGCACGATCCGCGAAATGATGCAAATATGCGTAGCAGACCCGGTCTATTCCGGTAGACAGGCGACCGGTCCAACTCCGCGAGATCAGCCGCGTCACGTCCAGCAGAACGGGAGGACGGGAGACAGCACTCGGCCTGGCCGAACTCTCAAAGGCGAACGCTGCCGGCACCAGGGCATTCCACGTTCCGGCGGAATCTGCGGCGTCATCCAGGAGGTGGTTCGTCTTCACCGGGTGGCGTGACCGGATGGTTCGACCCGGATTGGGACGCATTCCCAGGCTGGGTTGTACGCAGACATCATGATCGCCCCAACCTTGATACGCACGTAGGCTGACATTTGCCAAACCGTGCCAGTCGATTTGTTGTTCGCAGATGCACAACTTTTCGATAAGGCGCAACGGTGATGACGCACCGCCTGCTATGTTGTTCCAAGCCCTTGTCGATGCTTCAATCCTAAAACCAAAATCCTGTAGTCATGGCCATATCCCACACGTATATTAGTGCTGCCGCACCGTCGTTAAGGGTGGGGTATATTGATTGCGGCATAATCTGTGTTGAGGTGCGCCAGAATGGTACCGGGCACCTTACCGGATGGCCTGCAATCATGTTGGGGTATGCGATCGTTTTCGGCCCAAATGCCAAGTGTGACGCAGCGTGACGACGATCTGTATCGATTGTCGCTATATTGGTAGGCGCTACAGCGGCATTGCCGAGGTGATCCGCGGACTGATCGACAGAGTGCCGGCGCTTGCCCCCGATCTACGTTTCGTCCTGTTACGCAGCCCCGCGCATCCGGGACCGCTCAGCACGGCCCCCAACGTAACCGAGCGGGTCGTCCCGCAACCTGCCAACGGTCCCGCGACGATGTGGTGGCTGTCGCGTGTTGTCGACATGCGCGGTATCGCCGTCTTCCATGCGCCCGCCAACATCATGCCGGCGGGCCTGCACGTTCCGTGCGTCACCACAATCCACGACATCATGTGGCTGACGAACCCCGACTGGTGCCGGACCGGCGCGCAGGGAATGGTGGATCGCTTATTCTACGGTCATGGGATACGGCGCGCCATGCGGTCGGCAAGGGCCATCATCACCGTGAGCCAAGCAAGCGCCGACGCCATCATCGCGCACGATCCGGTGGCCGGCGCGCGCACGCATGTAGCCTTGTCGGGGGTGTCGCCTCGTTTTCGGCCGATCGCGCCCGACTGGATCGCGCTTGCGGCGCTCGGCCTGTCGCCCGCCCGCCGCTTCGTGCTGACGACCGGGCAATATGCGCCCTACAAGAACCATGAAGGCGCCATCGCCGGTTTCGCGCACGCGTTTCGCGACCGGGCGGACATCGATCTCGTGATCGTCCAACGCGCCGGGCGCGGCAGCTATCGCCTGCAACGGCTCGCCGACCAATTAGGGATCTCCGATCGTTTGCGGCTGTTGACGGCGGTCAGCGAGGATATCCTGCTGTCACTCTATTCCGCAGCCAGCGTCTTCCTGCATCCCTCGCTGTGCGAAGGGTTCGGCAATCCGGTTGCGGAGGCGATGGCCTGTGGTTGTCCGGTAGTGACCAGCGCGGTGTCCGCGATGCCGGAAGTGGCAGGCGGCGCAGCGCGCCTCATCGATCCGCACGATCCCAACGCCATTGCGCAGGCGCTGCAAGCGGTGGTCGAGGATCCGCAGGTCACGGGCGCGATGCGTGCGGCGGGGCTGGCCCGCGCGGCGGACCTGAATTGGAACACGGTCGCGACGACCACTCTTGGCGTATATCGACAGTTGCTGGTTCGATGATCGACATCGTCTTTGCCGATGCGGCCACGCCCGAATGCCGGGTGGCTGGTGTCCCCGCCGCGGCGCGTGCGGTCCATGCCGTGGCGCGGGCCTTTCCGGACGGCGATGTGCGCTGTACGATCCGGGCGGAGCCATCATGGATGCCGAGTGCGACTTGCCGTGCGGAATGCGCCCGACTTGCCCCGCACCTGCCGCTCGCGTTGGAAAATGATGGCGTGGGCGATGCATCACCTCTCCGGCTTCGCCTCGACGGTGCGGCGTTGGTGCTTGCGGCGGCGACATTGCCTAGGGGCACGTCCTTCGAAACCGTCATTGCAGCGGGCGCAACGGCCACGCCGCGTCCGCGTGCTGCGCTGCGACAGGCGAGCCGCGCGATCGTCTTCGCAACCGGCAAGCCGGGCGACGGGCTCGTATCACGCTTCGTCAACCGGCCAATCTCGCAACGGATCAGTCGCGTCCTGCTACGCATCCCGGGCATCACGCCGCTCCACGCCACGTTCGGCAATGCGATCCTGGGGCTGGCCATGGCACTTTGCCTGTTGCTGGGCGGCAAGACGGGACTCCTGGCAGGGGCGGTCCTTTTTCAGGCAGCCTCGATCCTCGACGGGGTCGATGGCGAAATGGCGCGGGCGACCTTTGGTACTTCCGATCGCGGTGCAATGCTGGACAGTCTGGTCGACGCGTTGACCAACCTGTCCTTCATTATGGGAGTAACGATCAACTTGGGGCTCGCAGGCGATCGTTCCGCCTGTACCGCCGGGACGGCCGGGCTCGTCATGCTTGCCAGCGGGCTGTTCCTGATCGGGCGGCGGGCGAAGGCATCCGGCCAACCGGTCAATTTCGACGTCATCAAGGTGCATTTTCGCAAGCGGCGCTCGCGGGTCATGCAATGGCTGATCTGGTTCACAATGCGCGATTTCTTCGCCGCGGCGGGCGCGCTGCTGATCCTGTTCGACCTGACCCCTCAGGCGCTGTTCGCCTTCGCGACGGTCACGACGGGCTGGTTGATTGTTACCGTCACCGTTCTGCTGCGGACCAGCCGCAGACGCCATCCGTGGACGAACGATGGCGAGCGCCGCTACAGCGGGCGCCCCTCGGCCTGAACAGCAAGGCGGATTGCGGAGTATGCGTATGATTTCCGACCCCGACCTGCTGGCTGCTTTGTCTGATCCTTACTGGCAAGAACTGTATACCTTTTTGTCCGCGCGATACGGCGATGTCGGGCGGCTCATCGTGCCCGCGCCCTTGCACCGCACACTTGCCGGTGCGGTTTGCCCGCAGAATTTAATCGGCCAGACGGATGGATTCGAGGCGGTGGCGATCCACAAGGGCGATTACACAGCGATCCCGGCGGATGTTCTCTACCCGGTGCTGATCGGATATCGTCCAGTCTTCGCCAATGCGGTCTTCATCGTCATGGCATCGTCCGCCATCGGCGTTGCCGTCGATCGCGATCACATCGGTGCGCTGAGCGACATGATGACTTGGGCGCGGGCGCATGCGACGCCCGCGATCGTGCAGGCGACCCTTCCGCCACGAATGACGCTGGCGCCGGGCGATGCGCTGGCGCGGATGGCGCGGTTGATCGCGCGCGATCTGGTGAAGCCGGTGAAGGGCACCGGGCTGACGGCGGTTGCTGAAACCGCCCTCCCCTTTGCGGGCACCCGCTGGTTCTGGGGCGACGATGCCGCCAAGGTCGCCGAGCTATTCTGCCTCCCCACGCTGCGCGCCGTCGAACCCGAGCTCGTCGACCGGCTGATCGACACGATCCTGGCACTGTCGCGGGACGGGATCATCCAGCGGCGTCTCGGTCCGGCAGAGGCACGGGTCGAAGTGGCGGAGACGACCGACTTCCGCGTGCTGGGGACGTTCGTCATCACGTCCGGCGATCTGTCGCGCGGGCGCGTGCGGCAGGCGATCCGCTTCAACGACGGGCGCACCCGCCCCATCGTCTGTTTCGTGCCGGGGACGCTGGAGTGTGAATGGCGCGGACGACGCCTGACCTGCGATATCGCCGCCAGCATCTTCGCGCATTCGATTGAGCAGCACGGTGACCATGTCCTGCTGCGCCATGTCAGCACCATTCGCCATCCCGACGACGTGATGCGCGAACTGGGGACGGTGACCTGCACCTATACACTGGCGGCGGGACGTAGCGCGGTCGCTGTCGACCTGGTAGTAACCCCGGCGCGGTTCGTGACCCTGAGGGACATCAGCGTCACGTCGGGGCTGGGCGAATTGAACGAACTTGGCTGGTTCGATACGATCACGTCGTTGAGCGAGATGGGCGACGTCGCCATTACAGAGGCTCCATTGGGCCTGCCGCTTACCGGCAAGAACCCGGCGTATTTCGGTTTCTGGGAATCGCGCGCCCTACCCGGCCATGCGACGGGGGTCCACATCGTGCCAGACGATGGCCCGCCTGTTGAGATTGCCGGTACGGTCGATGGCGAGCGTATCGCCAGCCTGCAATGGCGTTATCGTAGTCGATCCGCCACGCGTCATAAGCCGTTTGTGATCCGCGACGAGCGTTTGGTGACTGCTGGCGGCTATTACGACCGGGCGCCCGAATATCGAGCGCTGGTTCGGGAAACGGACCCGGCATGGTGCCGCGATCCGAGCATGACCTATGATACGGGCGTCGAGCTGAACGCCGTAGCAACTTGGCTGTTCTTCGCGATCAATGGCCATTACGGCAATGTCCCACTGGCGCGCATTGCCGCGTTGCGCGCATGGTACGACCGGCATCTGGCGCTCTATCTCGATCATCTCCGCCTCGACGAGCCGAACCGGCACGAACGAATCTTCGTGCGCGGACTGGCTTTTGCTATCCTGTCGTTGGACACGGCCGCGCGCGCCTTTCCGGACGCGTGCTATCGCGATACCGCCGATCAGCTGACCGAGGCGCTGCTTGGTACCGAAGTGGCGGTGGGGGGCATCGACGACGCGGGGATCTTCGGCAGCGGCTTGCCAGAGGCGGCATGGCGTCCCGAACTCGACAGCCAATGTGCGGCGCTGCTAGCGCTGGGGCGCATGGCATATGCACCAGAAGCAGCAGCTGCGCTGTCGCCTGCCATCGCGCGTGGGCTGGCGGCGCTGCGGATCTCGATCCCGACCGGCTCGTCCTATGGCAACGACCCACTCGATCATCCGACGATCGTCATTGGGCGGCATCGCCAGGACGACGATCTGATCGATACCGGCTTCTGGACCTACAAGCTCGGATTGGCGCTGCGCGCGTTCCACATCATCGCACACGGCGCCGAGATCGGCGTCATCAACCTGCCCACGCCGCTCCGTGCGCATTTGGCGGATCTTGATCGCACCGCCCGGGAGGCGTTGCTGTATGCGGCGGAATGCCGCAACGACGTCATTGAGGTGCGAACTTCGTTTAATGCCGGGGAGACGAACTCTGAAACCCAGCCATGGGTCGCATTGGG
Organism: Sphingomonas sp. CFBP 8760; assembly: GCF_014841615.1. GTDB lineage: Bacteria > Pseudomonadota > Alphaproteobacteria > Sphingomonadales > Sphingomonadaceae > Sphingomonas. The sequence continues at coordinate 51,835 of NZ_JACYUG010000014.1, forward strand.
GTTAGTCTCTGATCTCGAACGGGTGATCGTAGGCGAACCAACGATGGTAGATGCATCATTGCGCTTCTTTCGTTTCCCGCATGTATAACGACGGGCGATTGATCACTCAGAAGAGGGCAGTTTAGCAGCCACGCCCCGCCACGTTCAATTGATCGATCAGCAGATCAAATGGCGTTGCGATCAGGCAATGCCCGGGGTTTCCGGGCAGATACGTTCTGCTGGCCGGCTGTCACGCCGGCCCTAAGGCCCCACGGGATGCCATAAATGATGCCGAGGCCACAAAACCAACCCACGACCTAATTACGATCGGCAAAAGCAAGGAGCACACACCACGCTATGCATAGCGGTTGTGCAACGAGCGAAAAGTCGTTGGTGGACAATGGTGTAGCAGCGTAGCAGCATTGCTACCGGACGGATAAAAGCTGGCCGGGGACGTGCTACAGGCCTGCTACGCTGCTACGCACGGCCTTGAGGGCCGCCATGACACCGGCTTGGCATCCCAGCCGGATATGACCGTCGGCGAGTCATATTCCCGCCCCGCGGGACGGCCGGAAACGTGGCCTCGGCAGCGGGTCCGGGTCAGTTTTCGACATCCTGCGGATCGCTCGTGGAGATGCCGGCCGAGCTTGCGATGACAAGCAGTCGGATTGCCGACATGATGCCCGGCATGACCGACGATCCGACCTCCTCGCGCAAGCTTGCCGTGCTGATCGATGCCGATAACGCATCACCTCAAATTGCGGCGGGATTGTTCGAGGAAATCGCGAAGATCGGTGAGGCCAGCGTGCGACGGATCTACGGCGATTTCACCGGTACGAGGCTTAAGGGCTGGGCCGAGATCGCGCCGCTTTATGCGTGCCTGCCGCATCAGAATTTCGCGAACACTGTGGGCAAGAACGCCTCCGATATCGCGCTGGTCATCGACGCCATGGACCTTCTGCATTCGAGGCGGTTGGACGGCTTCTGCCTGGTGTCGTCGGATGGCGATTTCACCCGACTGGCAGCGCGTATCCGGGAACAGGGCATCGACGTTTTCGGCTTCGGCGAGAGCAAGACGCCGGCCAGCTTCCGGCAGGCCTGCAAACGCTTCATCTACACCGAGAACCTGACGGCATCCGGGAAGGCCGCACTGGTCGTGACGGCGAGCCAGACCACAGGCGATTCCACAATGGCGACAGGCTTGCCGGCAACGGCTGCCGCGTCCTTGATCGAGACCGCGATGGGGGGCAACTCGATGATCACGCCGGCTGGTATTTCCTGGGCTCGGTTGGGCAGCGGCTGATCACGCTGACGCCGGACTTCGATCCGCGCAATTACGGCTGCGCCAAGCTCATCACGCTCGCCGAGAAGATCGATGCTTTCGACGTCCGCCGGGACGGTCAAGATCTACATCCGCCCCCGCAAAGCGGCATGAACGTCGGCTCGACCTCGCGACCCGGACAGGTCAGCGGCGATCCTGAAAATCGGCACGTCGCGTGATGAAGAAGCGGTCATCGTAGAAGCGGATCAGCATGGTCATGCCGCTTGCCGCGGCTCCGGTCCAGCACAGGATCACCATGAGGGATGAGCCAAGCAGGAGATCGACGGCAAGACCGGCAAAAAGCAGCACGACGCATAGCCAAGCCAAGCGGCGTCCGCTGTTCCAGTTACGCCGTTCGAAACCCATCAAACGGTTGCCCTCTGCCCACTCGGCCATGATCCTGTCGCTGCGCTGTTTCATGTCAGTCCCCTTGCGATAGCGCGAGTAGCATATGCCGCAGGCGCCGGCGTGTGTCAGCATCGGCATCGTCGCCTTCGTCGTAGAGCGAGCGGGCCAATACCTGGCAGCGACCGGGCTTGAGGCGCAAGCCGACGTCGACGCGGAGCGCTTCGATCATCGCCAGCAGCCGGTCGTACCGCTCCCACTCGACGGGGCCGTGATAGCGGGTGGGCGTGGTATCGGTGCCGAAGACCAGCCAGCCGGCATCGATCTCATGATCGCGGCACAGCTGACGCACCACGCCAAGCGGCGGTTCGACCACATCCTTTTCCCAGCTGATCAGCGACCGGGTGGAGAAACCCAGCGCTTGCGCCAGTGCATCCTGACCCATTCCCGCCACGCGACGGATCGCCTTGATGCGGCCCCCGAGGGTTGAAAGCCCACTCATTCAAAGCTCATTGACATGAAGACTGCTTCACCTAGCGTAAGATAAACAACTGTGAGTGTATCCGGTCACGCTTTCGGAAGCGATGGTCTGACGCAAAGGGGGAAGACGGAGCATGTCGAGGACTATCCAGGTCAACATACGAGTGACGCCCGAGGAGCATGCCCGGCTGCTGAAATGCGCTGGCGATGCCGGCCTCGAACGCGGCGTATTTACCCGCGGCCTCGTCATGGAAGGTCTCGATCGCATAGCCGGCGGTGAGCCCATGGTCCAACGCACGCTGCCCGGACCCGGTCACCTCGTCGCTATGGACGCCATGCTCAACAAGGCGATCATGGAAGTCGAACGCTTCGCCAACAAATGGGCCGCCCATGAGGCAGAGCTGCTCTCGCTGGAGCGCAAGGATCAACTCGCGATGCATTCCGCGCGGGTCGAGTTCCTCAACGGCTTCCCTGAACGCATCTCCCGCAGCCTGGAGCCGATCAAGAAGGAGATGACGGCGATGAAGGCCGCGATCACGGACCAGCCGCGTCTCGATGCCATCGATAAAAAGCAGGCGGAGCTTGTCGAGGCGGTGCGGGAGAATACCGAGGCGATCAAGGAAGTCCGAGAGGATCCACGCACGGTGACGGGTCTCGTGCTGGGTGACGACCGCTTCTGGTCATCGGCGTCCATCTGCCTGTGGAGCCTGTTTATGGCAGGTGTCGGCGCCTTGTTCATCATCGGGTTGAGTATGTCCGTGCCCGCGGTTGGTATACCCTTGGCGCACAAGATGGCAGCGGGAGACGCCGAGTTCTGCCGGCTGGTTCGTTATCACTTCGAAGCCGAAATCTGCCAGGTGCCGGTCGGCCATCGCACCGATCCGATCGTGAAACCGGCAGCGGCACCGGCAGCGGGCAAGGGCTCCCGCACCAAGGCAGGCGCGGCATCAGCCAAGGTGAAACGCTCATGATCTCGGTCAGCGCTGTCTCCTCCGCCGGCAATGCCGCGAGCTATTATGCGAAGGACAACTACTACACCATCGATCAGGCCGAGGGGGCGAGCGCCTGGGCGGGGGAGGGGGCGACCGCACTCGGCCTTGAAGGTGCGGTCGACGCCGACCGCTTCGAGGCAGTGCTGGAAGGCCGCCTGCCCGACGGCAGCGTGATCGATGCGAGGCGCGGTGAGCATCGCCCCGGCTGGGACCTGACCATGTCGGTGCCCAAATCGGTCTCGATCCTGGCGCTGGTCGGGGGCGATGCCCGGCTGATTGCCGCGGTGCGCGAAGCGGCAACGGCAACGCTCGGCTGGATCGAGCGCAACATCGTCGAGGCCAGGGTATCGACCGCTGAGGGGCAGCGGGCGGTGCGTACCGGTAACGTGCTGGCCGCGACATTTCTCCATGACGTGAACCGCAACGGTGAGCCGCAGCTGCATGCCCATAACGTGCTCGCCAATGCCACCCGGATGGCGGACGGCAGCTGGAAGGCACTGCACTCCGACGCATTGTACCAGCGTCAGCACGTCATGGGCGCGGTCTTTGCCTCCACCTTGCGCGCCCGTGTTGAGGCGCTGGGCTATGCGACGATGCCCGCACAGAACCCGATCGATGCAGCATTCGACATCGCGGGTGTGCCGCGCGGCGTGGTCGAGACGTTCTCGACACGCTCGGGTGAGATCGACGCTCACCTGGAAGCGCTTGGACGCGAGGGAACCGCGCGCGAACGCGAACTGGCGACGCTGGCGACCCGGGACGCCAAGACCCCCGAGGTGGCGCCAGCACTCCGCGCGGAAGGGTGGCGGGCTTTGGCGGCGAAGAATGGTTTCGACGCAAGCCGGCTGGTGGGGGAGGCGCTTGCCCGGTCGGGGCGAGCGGAGACGATTTGGACACGAACGATGCGCGGCGTACGCGGGGTCGGGGAACGGGGGCTCGCCGTCGTGGCGCGGATGGGGCTTTCCCCACGTGACGGTGATCCCCTCGTACCCGAACGGCTCGGGCGTCTTGACCCGGTTCGCTATGCCGCGGCGCAGGCGGTCGCCTCGGCGGCCCGTGATCTTGGGGAGAGTGAAGCCGCGTTCGACCGGCTCGACCTGATCCGCGCTGCCCTCGAGCGTGGTGGACCGGTCACGGTCGGTGATGTCGAGGCACGCATCGCGCTCCTGGAGGGCAAGGGCCTACTGTTGGGTGACGGCGACCGTATGATGACCACCGAGAGCGCCGTGCGCCTCGAGCAGGCCTATCTGGCCGGTATTGAGGCGGGGAGGGGGCAAGCGGTACCGATCGTGTCACCGAGCGCTGCCGTGTCCGCCGCGCAGGAGGCGGCGCGCGAGCTGGGCCTGCGCCCGCTCAATTCCGGCCAGCAGGCCGCAGCGGTACTGATCCTGTCGTCGACCGACCGGGTGGTGAACATTCAGGGCGGTCCCGGTCGCGGCAAGTCGGCAGCTTTGGCGCCGGTTACCGCGATCGCGAAGGCGCAGGGGCATCATGTCATCGGGCTCGCCATCGCCAGCCGTACCGCGACTGCGCTGGGGCGTGACACGGGCGCGGAGACGAGCACGGTGGCCCGCTTCCTGGCGCGTCATGCCCGGGTGATCGACGGCACCGCGAGCGCTGCCCAGCTTGCCCGCGTCACCGCCGAACTGGAAGGCGCGGTGATCATGGTCGAGGAGGCCAGCCAGGTCGGCACCAGCGACATGGAGCGCATCGTCCGTCTCGCCGACATGACCGGCGCCGCCCGGCTGGTCCAGATCGGCGACAGCCGCCAACTGGGCGCGATTGCAGCTGGCAGGCCGTTCGAGGATAGCCAGCGCGCCGGGCATGCGACCGCGCACATCACCGAGAACCTACGATCGCGCTCCGATCAGATGAAGGGGATCGTCGCCGCACTCGACGGCAAGGACCTGTCCACGGTGTTCGAGCTGTTGAAGCCCGACACGACCGAGGTAGCCGCAGGGGATGTCGCGCGGGCTGCCGCTGCCCGGTGGGCGGCGCTGCCCAAGGAGATACGCGACAACACGCTGTTGCTCACCGCCGGTCGGGCGATGCGCAGCGAGGCCAATCAGGCGGTGCAGGCCGAATTGAAGGCAACCGGCGAGATCGCGAGCATCGGCACCCGCATCGAGGTGCTCGACCGGGTCAATGCAACCCGGGAGGGTGCCCGGCTCATGAAGGGCTATCAGCCGGGCCGGGTGGTGGAAATCCGTACCAATCTACCGTCGCAGGGTTTCGCCCGTGGCGAGCGAGGTGTCGTGAAAACGGTTGAGGGCGGACGGGTACGCCTCGAGATGCAAGGCGGCGGAGAAAAGCATCTGCAGCCCGGCCGGTTGGCGAAGAACCTCAAATACGATGCCGTCACGATCTACCAGCCCAAGCAGATCGAACTCCATGCCGGCGACCGCATCCGCTGGACCGACAACGATCATGACCGCAAGCTGAGTAACGCTGACATGGCCCGTGTTGAGGAGGTGGGTGCCGGCAGGCTTGTCGCCTCATCGCTCGTTGACGGCACCGTGCATGAACTGAAAGCGGGGGATCGCATAGTCGAGCGGCTCGATCTGGCGTACGCGATCAACGTCCATATCGCGCAGGGCGTCACCACCGACCATGGCATGCTGGCGTTGCGCTCGAGCGAGCGCCGCCTGCTAAGCGAGCGCTCGTTTCTCGTCGCCTTGACCCGCATCGCCGACAAGGTGGCGCTGATCGTCGACGATGGTCGTGCGATAGAGCGCGGCGTCGCGCGCAATGCCGGCGACAAGACCTCCGCGTTGGAGACGATCGGGCGGGCGGAGATGGGTGCGACGATTCGGATGCCGGTATCATCGCCGGCGATCGATACTGCGGTCGAGCGCTATGCGCATCTGTTCCTCATCGCCGAGCAGCGGGCAATCGACGGCCGACCCACATCGATGGCCCAGGAACGCGAGCTTAGCGTAGCCGCCGCGGCGCTTGACCGGGTACGCGTGAACGGCGCGGGGGATTTGCAGATCGTGCTCGACCGTGAGCTTGGGTCGCCAGGCACCGTATGGAACGACCTCGGTCGCTTGACCCAGGCATGGCGGCAGGAAGGGCAGGTACGCACCGATCGTGGCACCTATGCCGAGCGGTTCGTCACGGACTGGAAAGCGGTGTCGGCCGACAGCATGGCAGCGACGACCAACCGTAGCGAGGCGATCGTCGAACGGCGCCAGGAGCGGCTTGAAGACCGCATGTTGCGCGAGCCGGCGCTGGAACGCGCGCTTGACCGTGCGATGCCGGAACGTCAGCTTCGGATCGAGGAGCCGGAATCCGGGGGGCGGGTGCGAGAGCGCGATTTCGGCATGGACATGTAGGCTGGTGGAGCCAGTCATTGTGTTCTTCACGAGAAGCGATTTCGCCGATGTCGCCAGCACCCGCGTTCACCGGCCCGCCAAGCAGTTCCAAAGCCGCCGCGGATGGGATATTCGGCAACCGTACCAAAGATGACGGCCCCTTTTATGATAGGTGGCTCATGAAATTTGAACAGTGGCGATAAGGAATAGTCGTTCTGACAAAGGCCATATTGGCCGCGAGCAGGAGGCAAGATGGGCAATCGACCGCGCTGAAATTATAGCTCGGTGTTCAAGGCCAAGGTAACACTGGCTGCCGTGAGAGGCGAGAAGATGCTGACCAAGCGCAGCAGTATGACGTGCATCCGAACCTCATCAACCAGCGGCGGGCACAGCTGTTGGACGGCGCGGCGGACGTGTTCGGTGCGGAGCCGGCCGCAGGAGAAGCTACGGTTGACGCGACGACACTGCACGCAAAGCTCGGCAAGCCGATGCTAGCGAATGATTTTTTTGGCTAGTGCGCTCGGGAAGGCTGGTCTGTTGTCGAGTTAAAAACAATGATCGACCGTAGTCATTCGTTGTTGTTGGTTGCCCAAACGCGACAGCTCGGCAGCATCTACTATCTGCCACCGGGCGGTATCCCTGGCTGATCTGACGATCATGCGGCGGATAGACGAACGTCACCGGCTCTGTCCGTTCGCCGGCAGCCGGATGCTGCGCGATCTGCTTCGGCAGGAAGGCTTGGTTGCGGGACGAATGTCTCAACGAGACGCTGTTCGTGTCGCTCGGTCATGCCCGCTCGGTGCTGCGGCTGGCGCGACGACTACAACCACGTGCGACCGCATAGCGGGATAGGCGGGCTGACGCCCGCCGATGCTGCCGGGCGGGTTGCGCAACACCGCCCTGAGGGGCATCATACCAACCCCGGACTCCAGTTACGACTGGTAGAGCTTTGGGGAGCACGTCACTCGATCCAGACTGTCATAGTCGATGGATCATGCAGAAGGGGGCAGTTCAATTACTCTGATCAGATTGGAGTATATCTCACTCACCGGCGACTATCGCTGTAACACCAAAGACCGTCCTCTATCCGGTCGGATCAGGCCGTTGCGCATACCAGCATCATTGCTTGCAGTGTAGCACTACCCGGAAGTTTGCTTATCTTTCACGCTTGGCGTACGTAAATCCCACTTCCGTGTCGTACCCCCTAATACGGCAAGGGAGTATCCATCGGCTATACGAACCAAGGCAAGTTGCCTATTTTTAGTGATGACAAATAAATAGTTCGAGGTCGTTGCGAGTGTCTTTTATCCATAAAACTAATAGCTTATTGATACGCCGTAGAGGTGTGACGGGGCTTGTATTGATGTCCTTTGGTCTCCTGACAATTGGTCGACGCACACAAGCACGCCCTGTGGCAAACGCGATACTGCTTACTCAGGTGAAGTTGGAAAGCTTTCGCGATCCCGTTCGTCCGGAAACGATCAGGTTGCCTGCGGGTATCTTCGAATGCACCGGATTGACGATCGGATCAAATACGCGGCTGATCGGCGCCGGTCAGGGCAGAACCGTCCTTTGCCCTACACGCGGAGCAAACCGGCCTGTTCTGGTGAATGCCGATCCGCTGGCCGGTAATAACCATATCGAGATACGTGACATCACGATCGATGGTCGTGCTTCCGATCAGGATCGAACGGTCAACGGCATTCAGATGGAAAATGTCACTCAATCCATCTTCGATCTTGAGGTTAGAAACTGCTTCGGGTCCGGCTTCCTGCTGAGCGGTGGTCGTGCGAACCATTTCGGTCCGACCATGTATTGCCACGGCAACGGCCGTCGTAGTGCCGGTTATGGTTTGTATATATTCGGATCGAGCGGCAACGTCGTTCGAGGCGGTCGATTCAACGACAATTGCATAGGAATAGCCGTGGAGGCATCGCGACAGGGTGTCGAAGCCCGCGACAACCGCCTTCTTCAGGTACAATGCACAGCAAATCGCGCCGATTTTGGCCAGTCTGGTGCCGGCATCCATTTTGAGCAATCGGAAGGTGGTAATTGCGATGGCGGCGTGGTGATCGATCCACGGTGCATCCACTCGACGGGGGTCGGCATCAATAACACCGGCTGCCTGTTGAGGATCGATGGAGGTTATTGTGGCGAGAATCGTGAAGCCGGCATCGTCACGATCGCTGCCATTGGCTTCACCTACGATGGCATCGTCTGCAAGGACAACGCACGGGGCAATTCCACCGGTTATCGTAGCGAGATGCGTTTCGATGATACCGGACTGCAACCGGGCAGCCGCGGAACGGTAACGAATTGCCGGTTGAACGGAACGGCCCCCGACGGAGGGATGCGGACGATGTCCCGGCATAGTGCCATCCGTTTCATCAACAACAAAGTCATTGGCTATCGTTTTCCCTATATCATGTCGGGTATCGCGGATCTGGCAAGCTGATCGCGAACGGCGTCGCTACGCAGCGCAGTTCGCCGCAGGTCGCGAAGATAGGATTGCGCTGCCTCGGCATTTCCCTCGTCCGGTGCCCATAGCGCGGGTTCCTTTGCCGCCTGCGGATCGAAGGGACCGGCCTTTACTTCAAGCAGGATCGCCTGGTCCGTCAGCGGCACGACGCTATGCCATGTCAGCGGCGAAACCCTGACCCCGAACGGTGCGCCACGACGCCAATGTGCTTCCGTCGAGAACGGCACGATCGTCGCGATCATACCTGCTTCGTCGAACGTCAGCAGCGCCAGGGCGCCGCTGATCGCGACCAGCAATTCCTCTTTGGGGTCCAGTGTGTGCCGATGTGGGCGGATATAGCTGTCGGCGTGCAACGCGTTGAGGAAACGCTGGCACGGCTCTTCATAACTGTCATGCAGGTTTAGATGCTGCCGACGCCGCGATGACGTCGTGGCGGCAGCCTGAAGTTTTGCCAGCGTATCTGGACCGAATGCCGTCATGGGGTCCGACACCATATCGCACCGCAGGCTGGTATCACGCCAGTTGATCCTTGATGAAGTCCAGCTTGCGCAGCAAATCCATCGTCTGCTCGACGTTCAGCCGTTCCGTATTATGCGAAGTATAATCATCGGACGCCAGCTCTGCCGGCTCTCCTTCCGAGACGTATTTGGTGTAATTCAGGTCGCGGGCATCCATCGGCACGCGATAATAAATGCCCATATCTTCTGCCTTGGCCTTTTCTTCGCGCGATAGCAGGGATTCGAACAGTTTTTCGCCATGACGCGGTCCGATCACGTTGACCGGGCGATCCGCATCGAACAGGTTCAACAACGCCTGTGCGAGATCGTTCACCGTCGATGCCGGTGCCTTCTGGATGAACAGGTCCCCCTGTTGCCCATGCGTGAAGGCGTGAAGCACCAAGTCGACAGAATCTTCCAGCGACATCAGGAAGCGCGTCATGTTCGGGTCGGTGACCGTCAATGGCTTGCCTGATCTGATCTGGTCGACGAACAGGGGGATCACCGATCCACGCGACGCCATGACGTTGCCGTAGCGCGTGGCGCAAAAGACGGTGCCGCCATCTGTCTGCATGCGCGCCTTGGCGATCATCACCTTTTCCATCATCGCCTTGGAGATGCCCATGGCGTTGATCGGATAGACCGCCTTGTCGGTACTGAGTACGACCATGCGTTTGACGCCGTGCGTTATCGCGGCGTTCAGCACATTCTCGGTACCCAGTACGTTCGTGCGAACGGCCTCGATCGGAAAGAATTCGCACGAAGGAACCTGCTTCAATGCTGCGGCATGGAACACGTAATCGACGCCGCGCATGGCATCGTTGACGCTCTGCTCGTTGCGAACGTCGCCGACATAGAACTTCACCTTGGGATTCTGCAGGGCGACACGCATGTCCTCCTGCTTTTTCTCGTCGCGACTGAATACCCGGATTTCCCGCACATCGGAGTTCAGGAAACGTTTCAGCACGGTATTGCCGAACGACCCCGTACCTCCGGTGATCATCAGGACGGAATTCTCAATCATTCTTTCATTCCAATCTGTAGGCGCCGATATCGCCTGTCTGTCAGCGGGTCGGCAGATCGTGCCGCCAGGGATTGGCACGTCGCATATTTCGGATCAACTCCGACCATGGCGCGGGGCGGTAGCCGGTATGATCGCGGAAGCGTGTCGAATCCAGACTGCGATCAATCACGAGGCGATCGCTCTTCCGGATTGGAATTCTGTGATCGTAAATCTCGGCGAGGAGGCGCAGCAGTTCGTATTTGGCGATTGGATCGGCCGACACGTGATACAGACCAGTCAGCGAATCATCCGTCAGAACGTATCGACCGATCACCCTAGCCAGTTCGTCGGTCGGCAATCCACTGAAGATCGCTCGCTCGAAACCATCGACCGCGTCCCGCTGGCTTAGGAACCAGTCGACCAGCGACAAGGAGGTGCCCAGTTCATGCCCGATGATCGACGTCCTGAGCGTAACAGCATTGGGATAATCGACCTCACCCAGGTATTTGGACATACCGTACAGGTCCCTGGCATCCGACGGGTCGATTTCGACATAATTGCCCCGGTTCCCGGTATAGACGCAATCGGTGCTGACATGGACCAGCCTTGCGCCGGCAAGATCGCACAACCGTGCCAGTCGATGCGGCAGCATGGCATTGAGCGGCAGGCTGGCCAGCGGGTCCTTGGCGGCCCCCTGCTGCTTGATGACGCCCACACAGTTGATGACGGCCTCTGGGCGGATTTTGCCCAGCACCGCGACCAATTGGTCGTCGTCCAGCACATCGATGCCGGGGATCAGCCGCTGGGTCTGCTCTGCCGTGAAATAGCGGAAGCAACCGCTACCACGTACCGTGCCAAAGACGTCATGATCGAACGGTTCCTCGCCCAGCACCCGCAAGACCGCGTTACCGAGCATCCCCGATGCGCCCAGGATCAGAATTTTCATCGTCTGTTTCTTCTTCTGTGAGGCTTGCAATGCCCGTTGTTCACGCAGGCGTGCCTAGTGCTGAAACCGGGCGAATGCCGCTAGATGGCGCTCGACGCACAACGCCCAGCTGAACCGCTGGCGGATGGTCCCGCAGTTGGTTTCGCCCAGCTTTCCATGCGCGGTCGCGTCCATTGCCTCGAACCGGTCGATACACTGGGCCAGTTCTATTTCGTCTGTGAAATAGAGGTCATCGTTCGGCCCCAGCACATCCGCGTTCGACGAGGTACGCACCGCGATCACTGGTGACGAACAACCCATTGATTCCAGAAGCGATGGATTGGTACCATCGCTTGCGTGGCCGTGAAGCAGCGCGGCAGCGTGTTGGCGGTACCGTACCAGCAGGTCGTGATCGTAGATCGGCCCCAGATACGTCACGCGATCGCCATCGGCCAATGGCAGCACCTCTTCATCGAGAAAGCGCTGATCGGGTGCCGGGCCGATGATGACCAGCCGGCGCCCTGTACCGGATGCGCGAAATCCCCGCACCATCAACGGTATGCTCGTTTCGGGAACCATCCGGGCGACCGCTAGGTAATAACTCTCCTTCTCCGGTGATCCAGCCGCGCCCGGATCGATCGCCAGAATAGGGGCACCATATTGGATGGTGACGGGATCGACCTTGAACTTAGCGCGAAAATGCTGCCGGATCGGCTCGGCATCCGCGATCAGCCCATTGCTGAGGCGGGCCGCGGCCCATTCGCACAAGAATAGCCATGTGCGTGCGCCCGGCCCCCAGCGCTTGCTCTTCCATTCCAAGCCGTCGGGATTGACGACCATCGTCTTTCCGAAAAGCCGGGGGATAACCAGTGCGGGACCGCTGGCATAGCCCAGCATGTAGACGATGTCCGCATCTGACAAACCTGCCTTGATCAGCGACAGCACATCGTAAAGGAGGTTCGCGATCGCCCGTAAGACGCGGTTCTTTGTCAGGTATTCGAGATTCCTGACGAACGTCAGGCGAATTCCCTTATAGTCCGGCGCCCGATATGCCTGATAGCCGGGACAATAGACGGTGACATCGATACCGGCCGCAACCATGCCGAGGCCAAGCTGCTCGGCAAAGGTTTCGAACCCTCCATAGCTGGCCGGTACACCGCGTGATCCGAGGATGGCGACTTTCATCTTTCGATCCTGTCTCGCTAGTTCGTTATATACCGGCCGGTGAGCGTAAGGCCCGTGAAACCGACGTAAAAAAGGCCAAGGGCCAAAAGATTAGGATAGAACGGGAAAGCGACGAGCGGAACGCCACCGGCCGCGGCCATCGCCAACCATCGTGTACGGCGGTCGAGCGAATAGGCCCGGCGCAGCGAATAATCCAGCACCTTCAGGATAAGCACTAGACCGATCTGAGCTGCCAGATACCACCACCGCAACGCCTCCGGCGTTCGAACGACCAGCGCCATCAGCGATAGCGTCCCATTGTAGAAAAGATAATTTCCGATCTGGAAGCGGATCGGCGACTTGACCAGAAGACGGTGGCTTTCCTTGGCCGCGATCGCGAACGCAGCTGCCATGACGGCGAGCAGCGCGACCCGGATGACGATGTTCGTGGTGAACTGGGCGGGCATCAACAGGAAAGGCGCCGCGCTGACGATCATCAGGATCCGGAAGCCGGTTACGACCCGGATGCCGTACGACTGCGTCGCCAGATAATCGGTCAGGATCAATAATCCCGGATAGGCGATGATGCATGTCTCGTACCAGCCGGCGCCGCTGCCGATCGCAAGCAGTGCCGTCACGAATATCGATACCAGCACGATCGATCGCCTGACCGTGGCAAATTGTGAAAAGTAAATGAAAAACAACAGGCTGAAGACGACGCTCGCACCGTTGTAGATGAGTACGTAACTTCGCAGCAAGTCGGCTGGCGCGGTCAGGATGACCAACGTGTTTGCGGCAAAGCTGAGCAGGTACAACCCGAAGTGAAACATCGTTTTCCCGTCCGACGATCAAGCGGCGAAAGCCGGAGCGATCCCTGCTTGCCGCAACCGATCGACTTCCTCGGTGTAACGCTGCTGGATCGCGACGATCGGCAGCACCACGAGCAGGGGGTACACATAACGGATATAGGCCGTGTATCCGGTCACCAGTGCACCGATGATGGCCATCGGCACCAGAATGGCGAGGGGAACAGCGAAACGGCCCGTCGCCATCCGGCAATATATTTGATTCATAACCGAACCGATTGCCACCGGAATGAAGGCAAGGGCCGGACTCAATACGGCAAATGCTCCCGTCATCGCCAAGATGGGCCAGAAGACACCCCGTGCCAAGGTCCCAAACAACCCCAGATTTCGAAAGTTAGGAATTCTGTCAAATTCGCGCAGTTGCATATCTGCCGAATTGAATTCTAGCAGTCTACCCCCCAGCGCATCGGCAAATACCAGCGACAGCAAAAGTGCCACAAACAATAATCTGATCAAATGTTTGCGTGGAAGTTTGATAATCAGATAAAATATGGATGCAACCCGAAGAATTCCCAGGAATGGTGCGAACCACGGAACGGCACGTCGGCCGTTTACTGCCATCAGTACGACGAACATGACTATCATCGTGTCCTTGAGGGCTGTCGTCGCCAGATGCAGGCGGTAGGGGTTGGCCAAAATCAGTAGCAGAGCAATCAGCCAGCGCACCGATCCTCGGTCATTGTTGCAATAACGATCATGGAACCTGAACAGAATGACGTTGGTTGACGCAAATAGCAGCATGTTGGCGGCTGTCATCAAGGCAACACTCATTCCGAGCAGATCCGCCCAGAAATAATAGCCGTTATTAAGGATGAGAAAATAGCTCTGCGCTAAAATCGCCCTGACCGTGTCATGGGCAAAAGTGGCATAGGTGACGCTGTCAGGATGAAAATTCCACGGTATCCCGGCAAATCGCTCGATCCCCAGGAACAGCAGCGCTGCCGCCAGCGACATAACGAAGACGACTATCGTCCTCATGGCTGGGCCTGCGGTAAAAGGGAATCGGCCCGCGCAAACCCGATGCGGTCGATCCTTGCGTCGACGGCATCGCTACGATCGCTGCCAACCAGCAGTTCCAGTCGCTGCCACCCACAAGTCGGGACAATGCGCAGGGGAGAGTCGTTACCCGATGTCCAGATCGGTGCCGAACTATCACCAGCCTTTAAACAAGTCACCCGCCAAGTGATGGAATTTTCACCGGTTTTTGCCTCAGGCTGTTGAACGAACAGATAGTTGCCGGGTGGCAGATGCAATGTACGCTGCAACAGGATCTGGTCCCCCACCGCACCCAGACGTGCCGAGACGTAAAGCCGGCGTCGACCACCTTCCGCCGGCTCGAACGCGATGCTTGCATCGGCCGATTCGATCGCACGCCAGCCGAATGGCCCATAGACGGGATCGGTCGTTCTCATGGTGAACGATGGATCGGCCAGCATGGCGGCATCGGCCTTCGGCAAGGCAAGGAACAGTCGCTCGGCAAGCGGGAAATCCCCTGATCCCACTAGGTGGGTCAGCAGGCCTGGTGCCAGATCAATCAGCAGAGCGACATTATTCTTCCTGCCCGATGCGAGCAGCAGTTCGGCAGCGGACGACGCTCCCCCAGGCATATCGAGGGCATTGAACAGAAATCCGCCGATCCATGGGGCACCATGCCGCACATACGGCACCAGGTCCTGACGGATCGTCGGATCGGCGATCGCCGCACTCAGAATGGGAAACAGCAATTGCTTGCTGTTCGGCGAAGTGCGCAAGGCCATGTCGTAATGGGCGAGGGTCGCGGCGACGTCACCGCGACTTACGGCCCGCTCGATCATGAAAAGTTGATTGGAGAGATCACGCCGCGACACCTTTTCCGACAGACCGGCAAGCCGATCAGCGCGCCGCAAATACCCGTGTCCCGCAGCCCAGATCGCCAGCATCCGCAGGGCAACTGGATTGAGCGGCTGGGCCCGTAACGCCTGTACAGCTACTTCACGCGTTCGATCGTCGGGGATGCGGTCGGGCTGCTGAGCTAATGTCTGCCCCCATTCCGACATCGGCGCGAGAGGATCATGCCAGAAAGCCGGTATGCGATCCGGTGCATGATTGCGAACGGTAGCGGAAAAGGCGAACAGGCAGGCCGCCGCAGCAATCGCTGCGGCTGCCACGACGATCACGACGCGGCGACCGGCGTGAACGAACGACATGGCGTCTTTCGATCGGCGATCAGTTATCCTTGTCTGAGCCATAACCATAATCATAGCCATAACCGTAGCCGTAGCCGGCCTGTCGATGGCTCAGCTTGGTCAGCACCACCCCGATCACATGGGCATGGACCATTTCTAGGCGTCCCAACGCCGCTCGCAGGCCCCGTACGGCCACCCCTTCGGCCTCGATGACGAAGACGCAACCTTCCACGGCCTTGGTAAGCAACGGGGCATCCGCAAGTCCCAGGATCGGCGGGGCATCGATCACCACGTGATCGAACGTTTCGCGCAGTTCCTGAACGAGACGGCTCATTCGATCGCTGCTGAGCAATTCCGCAGCACTAGGCGGCATCGGGCCGGATGCCATGATGCTGATATTGCGAAAGCCGACATCCTGAACGAGGCCGCGCCAATCGTCCTGCCCGGCCAGGAAATTGCTCAACCCCTCGGCGTTCGAGCAATCCATGATCGAATCGACCGAAGGCGAGCGCATGTCACCATCGATCAGCAGAACGCGCTTGCCGGTCCGCCCCAGCACGATGGCCAATGCCGCGGCGGTCGTGCTCTTGCCTTCGCCGGCACGCGAACTCGTGACCATCAGGGTCCGCGGTACGCCGTGATCCGACGAGAATGCCAGACTGGATCGAACGCTGAGATACGCCTCCGACAGTTCCGACTTGGCATCTTCCAGCGTGACCGTGAGATTCTTGTCGTCGGTTTGTTGTTTGGGAATGCTGCCCAAGAGCGGCACGCCCAGCAGACGGCTCACATCACCGGGTTCGCGCAGGCCCTCATCGATCTGCTCGAGTGCGAAAACGGCGATTGCGGAAAGGCCAATGCCGGCAAACAATGCGATCGCCAGATTGAGCAGCAGCCGCGGCGAAGACGGCGCCTTGGGCGGGTTGGCTAGATCCACGACTGCAACATTGGTCGCACCCACGTCACTGACGCTGATCTGCTTGGACCGTTGCAGCAGGCTATCGTAAAGCTGGCGATTGGTGTCAGCTTCGCGTTGCAGGATGTTATACTGGATAGAAGCACTCTGCTGACGCCCGAAACGGCCCTTCGACTCATCGACTCGGGAGCGTAGATCCTGTTCGCGGGCCACAAGCTCCTGATATTGGGCGGTGCGGCTGCTGCCAACGCGGCTGACTTCGCGTGCGATACTTGCGTCCAGCGCGGTGATCTGTTCACGCAATGCCCGTACGGTCGGGTAATTCGGTTCAAACTGAACGGATAGCTTAGCCATTTCCGATGCCGCCTCGGCACGCCGCTGGCGCAGGCCTGCGATGGTCGTGTTGGTCAAGGCCTCGGCGCTTGTGCCACTGTCGCTCCCGGAACTGGCTCGGCTTTCGGCGCTGATCCGTTCCGCCGTGGCGGCAGCAAGAGCGGTGTTTAGCGCATCCAGGTCGCTGGAAGCCAGGGTCCGCTCGATTTCCGTCTTTCCATCCGCGCCACGCACCCGACCCAACGCGACAATATCGTTACGGTTCGCAAAATTCACCGCTGCGCGTTCCGAGACCTCCAGCCGTCGGGCCAGATCCGCTAGCCCGGTTGTCAGAACGCGACGGGCATAGGCCGTTGAGGCGAACCGGCGATCGATGCCGGCTGCGATGAATTGTTCGCACCATTCGTTGGTAATGCGACTGGCCCAGATCGGGGAGGCACTGGTGTAGCTGACATCCACGAGGCTGGACGTGGCGATTGGATCGATACTGATGTGATCCAGGAGAAGCTTGATTGCCCGGTCCTCGCGCGCTTGCCGTTCCACAGGTGTCAGGCGCGCGGCATTTCCCTCCGGCTCGATACCGTGCGCTGCGAAGAATTCGTCGTTGGTTGCCAGCCGCAACGACCGGGAAACGCGTTCGGCGAGTGAACGGGCTTCCAGCAGGGAATATTGGGTCTTGTAGAACTCGACATCCTGCCCCGCTTGCGGTGATTCCAGCGTATCGACATTGGTAACGTTCTGCCGTTCCCGGCTGATTTCCAGTCGGGCGGTAGCCGTATATTGTGGAGTCATGAGCAGCGTGACGATGCCCCCCGCCAGCAGCAGGGCAGCGACGATGGAAAGAATAACCCATCTCCAGCGAACGACGCTCTGCAACAGGGAAACCAGAACCGGCACGCCGACACGCCGTTGCGCACCGGCAGCAGATCCCTCGTCAAGGGTGACGGATTGATGCGGGGCGACCGACATCAGCGCATGGGATGACATAACGGATTCCAAAAAAACTGGTGGATCAGCATATCACTGAAGAGCAAGGATGAGCGGCGCTACGAGGATTGGCAGGACGGATATCGCATCCTTGAACAGGCGCCGCGCCGGCGAGTCACCGACGACCACGACATCGTTGGCATAGACTTCGGGGTCGGCATAAGCTCCACGACGGATCGCCTTCAGGTTGTAAAGCGCCGCGTATTTCTGCCCCCGTACCGTTCTGAAAACGACTACGTCACTCAGCTTCGCGAATTCATCCGCCCCCTTGGCCGTGGCAACCGCGCGCATCAACGTCATCCGGCCGACGACGGGATAAAGCCCCGGCTCCTTTACCTGTCCATCAACGGTAATCACCTGACTGACCGTCTCGCGCAAATTGACGGTGACTTGCGGATTGCG
This sequence comes from Sphingomonas sp. CFBP 8760, assembly GCF_014841615.1. GTDB lineage: Bacteria > Pseudomonadota > Alphaproteobacteria > Sphingomonadales > Sphingomonadaceae > Sphingomonas. Next base: position 70,003 of record NZ_JACYUG010000014.1, read on the forward strand.
AATACCCCCCTGACGCAGCCGTTCCTCGATGATGGCCCCCAGTTCGCCGGGAGTGCGCCCGGCAGCGTCGATGCCACCGGCAACCGGAAACGAAATCCGTCCTCCGGCATCCGTCTGAATCTCCTTGTTGCTCAATTCGGTGATGCCGAAAACGTCGATCATCAGCTTGTCGAACGGACCGATCAGGTACGGACGGTTCTGACCGAACAGATCCTCACGCGTAGGTGCAGGCAATACCGAATCCTGCTGTACGGTGACCGCACCGGTATCCCGAAGGCCGGTGTCATGCGCACATGCTGACAAAAGGATCGCGAACAACACGCACAAGGTACGAAAAATCATCAATCAGGCCTTACGAGCGGCATGTAATTGCGGGCGCTATGCAGCAGGAACCGTGCGTGGTAAAGGCGCGCCGATATTCACCGGGAATGCATGGTATCAGAGCCGGTGGACGTCGCATGATCCGATTTTCGTCCGCCCATCCATAGGGCCGCCAATGTCAGCAGACATGCCAGGGACGGCACCCGCGCCGGATAATCAACGATGCTGCCGACGGCGAAGGTGAAAACGATCACGCTTCCAAGTCGTCCATACAGGATTTCGGGTGAACGTGGTGGCTGCATCATCCACTGCCATGTCACGCGCACCCATCCGAAAATGGCCACCCCGAGGATCAGCAATGCCGGAAGCCCACCCGTCATCGCGATTTCCAGAAATTCATTGTGAGCATGATTGCGATACGTTGGTGACAGAATATTGTAAGTTTCGTACACTTGATAGGAACTGACGAACGAACCGATACCCGATCCCCACGGCATGAACTCACCGATCGCGTGAATGGCCGGTTGCCATATCTGCAATCTGGATTCTTCTGCCGGTGACGAAGCGAACAAACGCCTGAAGGCCTCGGCCCGACGCGAAAGGATGATGACGCCGACAAGCATCACGGCAGCGGCGCCAACCAATAGCCTAGGATCGTTTAGCCATGACCGCCAGCCATGGTCGTCGCGCTTGGTCACCGTACGCGACATCAACAGTAACAACGATAGCGATGCCAGAACACCCAGCACCAGCCCCGCTCGCGAACCGGTGACCAGCAGCAGGGGGATGAGTATCAGGATGCCTGCCGCCATGACGCCCTTGCGCCGGGTCAGTCGGCCTCGCTCTCCGGACTGGGCGAACACGGCCAGCATCGGGATGAGACAAGCGAGCAGCAACGCCTGATGGTTGCGATTAGCGAACAGTCCGTCCGAGGCATTCGGGTTATCGAAACGATAGAAGTGCAAGGCGGTATTGCCGGGGCTGAGCGCCTGCAATGCGCCCATGGTGGCAGAGAGGGCGCCGATTGCCAGCATCACGAACAGCAAATGGTGGCGCTCGCGCTCGGTCAGGCCGATACCGAGCAGCAGCACTGCCAAGGGTACGAATAGCGAAAACAGTGCGTTCCAGGTGTCGAGTGGCGACAGGCTCAATGGTCGGACATCATCGGGTGATCCGATGGATCGGCCGATCGTGATGACCAATTCCCGGCCCGGCAACGCCTGCCAGATCGCCGCTGGCAGCGGTATCAGGTGAAATGCCGTCAGCGCAAATAGCGCGCCAGCCAGCATGAGCAGCCTTCGCCAGCGATGCCATGCCGCTGTGTCGAACCGGACAAGCGCCCAGGCGCACAGGATAACGGCAATCGGCCGGAGCAGGATCAGCGATGCGATATCACCTCTGGATCCACCACCCATTAGGAAGACGCACGTCAGATATACGGCCAGCACCCAGAAAGTGGGCGACAAGCGTTCGAACTTGCTGATCGGATTCATGGACCGGCCCGAACGTACGGCTGCTTTCATCGACCGGTTACCCCCGAGGTGATGCCGATCATTTCGAGCCAAACCCGGTCATGATTGTCCGTACTGTCTTGAATACTATCAATATGTCGAGCCAGGACGAGAAGTTTTTGATATAAAAGAAATCGTAATTGAGTTTTTGGCCGACGCTTTCAAGATCGGCAACATGTCCCTGATTGACCTGTGCCCAGCCTGTTATACCTGGACGGACGATATGTCGGTACAAGTAGAAGGCTAGCTCCTTCTCGTACCATTTGGACAGGGCGATCGCTTCCGGGCGAGGACCGATGAAACTCATCTCACCCTTGATGACATTGAATATCTGCGGAGTTTCATCGAGCCGCGTGCGCCGCAGAAAGCGGCCGACGCGCGTGATGCGCGCATCGTCGGACTGGGTCATCGCATCATGTCGGGCGGCTTCGGTATCGGCAACTGCAAGGCGGACCTTCATCGTCCGGAACTTGATCATGCGAAATTCTCGCCCCCTAAAACCCATTCTCTTCTGCAAGAAAAACGGATTTCCCGGTGAATCCATGGCGATCAGAGCGGCAATCATGGCAAACGGAACGATCAACAGCGGCAGCAGAATGAAAGAAGCTACGATGTCGATGATACGCTTGACGTTGCGATAGCCCAGATTGGGCAATAGCGAGCCGAAGCTATTTTCGGACATATGTGAGATCGATACGCGACCCGTAAGAGACTCGCCTAGTTGCTTGAAATGATAGACGGGGTGGCCGTCGACCGCAGCTTCCGCCAGCATCCGCTCCCAATTATCGTCAAAATCATAGCGTAGATCGGCAACGATCGGGGTACCGCGTGGCATGGGAACAGTTGGTTCGGTCAGTACTACCCAGTTGACGTAATCGATCAGCATCAGTTCCTTAGCATCGCCGAACGGTACGACGAAAAATCTTGGAATGACATATCGCTCAATAAGGAAATTTAAACCATATGCGACAATCAATGCGATCAGGAAGCTGGAAGCGAAATATAGTCGGCCATAATCTATCCGAAAAGCAAAGAAAAATGTGAATACCGTTGCATATGTTGCCGCGAAAGATGGCAGTATGAAGCCGAATGCCTTGGCGCCGGGATATGCTGTAACGCGGCCGATGAAGGTGATCCCGATCACCGTAGCTAGAATGGCACCGGCCATGCTGTTGCGCACCGGATCGAAACCGGCACTGGCAAGCGCCATGTCCGGATACAGAGCGATCGCCGGAGCGACCACGGCCAACACGATCGTAAGCGAAAGTTGCGTCCAGAAAGATGCGAGAAATGCCCCACGGCTTTGTCGTCCGGATGTCTTACGACCGATAAACATGAAACTACGGACTCTTATCTGTGAAAACGGCTTGGCGAACGGACAACCTAAGGAAGGAGCGGCATATTCGCCATCGTGGGGCGCATAATCGAAGCGTCACTCCATTCCAAGTTTTACCTCTGGCCAAGCGATTCGGCTATCTACGACACAGCGTTACATACGGTGCGTTCGCCTGTCGTTTGATCGCTCACATGGCAAAATGGCATACGTTGCACGCTGTCACCGCCGCTGCCATGAGCGCAGGCGATCCCCCTTTTCGACCCGGAGTCCCCCCGCATGTGCGGTATTATCGCCTTTGTCGCCGACCATCCCATCGCCGAGCGCAGCGTGCGCGCGCTCGAACAGCTCGAATATCGCGGCTATGATTCCTACGGCTTCGCCTTCGTCACGCCGACGGGGTTCGACATCGTCCGCGGCGTCGGCCCGTTGTCCGAACAGGCGCCCGCGCTGATCGCCGGTGGGCTGCCGCCTGCACACGCGACGATCGCACACACACGCTGGGCGACGCACGGCAAGGTGTCGGTGCCCAACGCCCACCCCCACCGCTCGTTCGACGGCAAGTTCGCGGTCGTCCACAATGGCGTGATCGACAATTATCTGGAGCTTCGCCGCGATCTGACCGCGCACGGCATCGTCTTCGCCTCGGAAACCGATACGGAGGTGATCGCGCATCTGCTGGCACATCATTATGCCGCCACCGCCGATCTCGACGCCGCGCTGCACGCCACGCTGGCGTCGCTGTCGGGCGAGTTCGGGCTGGCGATCACCTGCACCGACCGGCCGGACCTGCTGATCGGCGTCCGCCGGCTCAGCCCGATCGCGGTCGGCATCGCCGGGGGCGCGGGCTATGTCTGTTCCGATCCGATCGCGGTCGCCGGGCAGGACGGCTGGATCGCCTATCTGGAGGAGGACGAGATCGCCTTCGTCACCGCCAACGCGGTCCGCGTCGCTTCGTTCGCCACCGCCGATTTCCCCGCGCGCGATCCGCAGCGCGTTCCGCTGACCACCGTCGCCGAAGCGTCGGAACTGGGCCCGTGGCCGCATTACATGATCAAGGAGATCAACGAAACCGCCGACGCCGTCCGCACCGTCGCCGCCATGCCGCGCAGCACATTCGCGCCCGCGGTCGCGCGGCTGGCGCAGGGCGACATCGCGCTGTGCGGCGCGGGCAGTTCGCACTATGTCTGCATGCTCGGCCAGTATTTCTTCTACCAGATCGCCGGCCGCCGCGCGATCTGCCATTCCGCCGACGAGTTCATGAACCTCGCCCGGCTGGACGCCGACGCCACGCTGATCGCGATCTCGCAATCGGGCGAAACCTACGACACGCTCCGGGTGATGGAGTATGCGCAAGGAGACGGTGCTACGCTCGTCTCGGTCAACAACGTCGCCGGCGCCACCGCGCAGCGGATGGCGGAGTTCCCGATCCTGCAACAGGCCGGGCGCGAGGTATGCGTGCTGTCGACCAAGTCGGTCGTCAGCCAGACCGCGATCGCCTGGCGCCTCGCCGCCGAGCTCGCCGCAGGCGACGGCGGCGCGGACATGGCCGATCTGACCGCGCTGGCCACGCAGCTCGACGGGCTGGTTCAGGACCTGTCGGCCACCATCCGCGACGTGGCGGAACGCTATCGCTGGATCGAACACTGGTTCTTCCTGGGCCGCGGCATCCACTGGCCCGTGGCCGCCGAATCGGCGCTGAAGTTTAAGGAAGTGTCGTACATCCATGCCGAAGCGATGCCCGCCGGCTTCCTGAAGCACGGCACCATCTCGCTGATCGACGAGAAGTTCTTCACCGTCGCCTTCATCCCCAATGCGCAGAGTGATCCTGAATCCTTCGCGCACGTCGTCTCCAGCCTGCACGAGATCGCGGCGCGCGGCGGCAACATCATCGGCTTCGGCCACGACCTGCCTTCCGCCTTCGCCGAAGGGCTGCTGGAGGCCTATGTCGAGCTGCCGAGCGTGTCGAAGTTCATGGACCCAGTGATCCAGATGGTCGCGGGCCAGCTGTTCGCCTATCACGGCGCCGTCAAGCTCGGCCGCAACATCGATCGCCCCCGCGCCCTCGCCAAGGCCGTCACCGTCAGGTGACGCTGTCCTACACGCCCGCCATCCGGTAATCCTTCCCGGTGGCCCTATTCCCGCCGCATCTATTCTTCGAAGCCAATCGAGGTGACCGATAACATTCCTTATCGGACACTCGACAGCAATCCATAAAACCGGCAGGATCGATCACCGTGGCACCGCCCCAACACACCTTCGACGATTACGTGACGGGTGATGGGCCGTCGTCGCGGTCGCTGGTGGTCGTCGCGCCGGTGCCCGCGCTTCGATCGCAGCCGTCGCTGCCGGGGCTGGTGCGGGCGGAGACCGCGCGGGCGGATGCGTATGCGCGAGCGGCGCGGGCGGAGAATACGCATCGCGGTTACCGGGCGGACTGGACGATCTTCACCGCCTGGTGCGCGGGGCGAGGGGAAAGCGCGTTGCCGGCCGGTGCGGATGTCGTGCGGCGCTTCATCGGGGCGGAGGCGGATCGCGGCCGCTCGCCGGCGACGATCGAGCGCCGACTGGCGGCGATCGGTCATTATCATCGGCTGGGCGGATTCGTGGCGCCGACCGACAGCCCCGATGCCGGTCCCCTGCGCGAGACGATGGCGGGCATCCGCCGCGCGCGGGGCGGGGCGGTGGTGCGCAAGCAGGCGGCCGATGCCGCGATCCTCGAACGGCTGCTGGCGACGATCACCGGGGACGGCGTGCGGGCGCGGCGCGACCGCGCGGTGCTGGTGATCGGCATGGCGGCCGCGCTTCGGCGCAGCGAGCTGGTCGCGCTGACCATGGCCGATGTCGCGCTGGTGCCGGAGGGGCTGCGCCTCACCATCCGCGGTTCGAAGACCGATCAGGCCGGGCGGGGGGTGGTGATCGCCATCCCGGAGGGGATGCGGCTGGCGCCCAAGGCGCGGCTGATGGCGTGGCTGGCTGCGGCCGGGCATGACGAGGGGCCGCTGTTCCGCCGGCTGACGCGCGGCGACGAGCCGATGGCGGTGGCGATGTCGGACCGGGCGGTCGCACGACTGGTACAGGGGGCGGCGGTCCGTGCCGGGCTGGACCCGCGGCGCTTCGCCGGCCATTCGCTGCGCGCCGGCTTCCTGACCGAAAGCGCGGCGCGGGGCGCGACGATCTTCAAGATGCAGGAGGTCAGCCGCCACAAGACGGTGCAGATCCTGGCGGATTACGTCCGCAATGCCGAACTGTTCAAGGATCACGCCGGCGCGGGCTTCCTGTAGGCGGGCGGCTCATGATGCGGAAGCGCGACGGGGCCGTGTGATAGAAGGGATCTTAACGCATTGAATATAGGGTAAAGCGATGGACAAGGATCGCTCGATCGATGCCCTGCGACGGCATCAGGATGCAGCGTTGCGGCTGCTGGCACAGGGTGTGGAGATCTTCGCGCACGGGCAGGAGGTGTCGTTCGAAAACCTGACCGGCCTGCGGCGGGAACTGGTGCAGGTGCTCGGTGCGTATCAGGTCTTCAAGCACGATGTCATCTTCGATCCCGCGATCGCGTCGGGCGATGCGGAGCGCGGGGCGCTGGCGCGGGAGATGAAGGTGCATTGCATCGCGGCGGGCGAGGTGTTCCGCGTGCATGTGATGCAATGGACGCCGGCGCGGATCGCCGAAGACCGGGCAGGCTATCAGGCCGCGGCCCGGCTGACGCTGAACCAATTGCACCGTCATATCACGGCGGAGCGGGTGGGGATCGCCGATCTGCTGGGCCGCTACCACGACTGAAGGTCGGGATCGACCCGGCCGACCTGCAACCGTCGCCGCAATCGTTCCTGTAACTGTCATCGCCCCGGTAATTGAGCAATGTAAGCATGGTCTTACGCCATTTGCCGGAACGTATCGGCGTATGCCGCGCTTCACCGCGAAAGACCTGTCGCGGAGCCTGACATGACCGATACCGATCGCCGTACCTTCGTGACCGGCGCCGCCCTGGCGGCCGGGGCCGTCGCCGCCCCCGCCGCGGCGGTTCAGGGGGGCGCGAAAGCAGCGACCACGCCAGCCGCAGCCGCCTATCCCAAACCGCCCTTTCCGGTGCAGCGCCAGCCCTGGCCCGGCCTCGCCTCAAAGATGACGCCCCGGCCCGATCATGGCGAGACCAGCTACAAGGGATCGGGCAAGCTGGCGGGCAAGAAGGCGCTGATCACCGGGGGCGACAGCGGCATCGGCCGCGCCGCGGCGATCGCCTATGCCCGCGAGGGCGCCGACGTCGCGATCAACTATCTGCCCGCGGAGGAGCCCGACGCGCGCGAGGTGATCGCGCTGATCCGCGCCGAGGGGCGGCGGGCGGTCGCGATCCCCGGCGACCTGCGCGACGAGGGCTTCTGCCGGAAACTGGTGGAGCAGGCCGCGACGCAGCTCGGCGGGCTCGACATCCTCGTCAACAACGCCGCGCGCCAGCAGACCCGGCCCGGCATCGCTGACATCTCCGCGCAGGATTTCGACGATACGATGAAGACCAACGTCTATGCCCCGTTCTGGCTGACGAAGGCGGCAGTGGCGCGGATGGGCGCGGGGGCGGTGATCGTCAACACCTCGTCCGAGCAGGCGGGCGATCCCTCGCCCGATATCGTCGACTATGCATTGACGCGCGCGGCGGTGCTGAACTTCACCAAGAGCATGGCCAAGCAACTGGCGCCGCGCGGCATCCGCGTGAACGCGGTGGCGCCGGGGCCGTTCTGGACGCCGCTGCAGGTCAGCGGCGGGGCGACCCCCGACAAGCAGCGCAGCTTCGGCCAAAGCTCGCCGATGGGCCGGCCGGGACAGCCGGCGGAGATCGCCGCGCTATATGTCGCCGCGGCCGATCCGTCGCTCAGCTATTCGACCGGGCAGATCTTCGGATCGACCGGGGGCAACGGCCAGCCTGCCTGAGGTCCAGGCCGCCTGACGTGCAAAACAGCGGATTCATGTCGTTTTCCGCTTTCGTTCCGGGCCGGGATGAATCAGAGTCGGGCGCACGATGCCGATCCGCGCCGATCATCTCTGGCTCTACCCGATCGACTGGACGCAATTGTCGCAGTCGATCCGGTTCGGCCGCGCCGGCGGGCGATGCGAGCATTGCCGCCGGCCGCATGGCGAGCGGGTGTTCCATCTGGGTGACGGCCTGTGGTGGGATCGCCACGACCGGCGCTGGCGCGACGGGCAGGGGCGGCGGGTGCGGCTGCCGCGCCGCGATCTGCTGCGCGAGGGGCGCTGGACGCAGGTGGTGCTGGCCTGCGCGCACCTGAACCACGATCCGACCGACAGCGTCGCGCACAATCTGGCCGCGCTCTGCCAGCGCTGCCACATGATCCACGACGGCCCCGAACACCGCCGGCGCCGCTGGCTGAACCGCCATTACCGCTGCGCGCTCGGCGATCTGTTCCATGGCCCGTATCCGCAACTCGGCGCGCCGACGATCGTGCCGGTCGGAGGGTGGGGGCTGGTGGCGTGATCTGGTTCGACCTTGGCCGCAGTATATAGCGACGCTCCGAAGACACAGGTTAAAAACCGTGCCTTTTCAAACGGAACGCCAGATGCCGGATGCCGGTTGTCCCTGTAGCCACCACTGGCTGGAGGAATTCCGGATGCTGAAGCGGACCCCCGATACGACCCTGCCCGGTGAGGCAGCGGCTACCGATCCCGTCGCGATCGTCGCGGCGCGGATCGCGCTGCGCGACGAGGCGCGGACGCTGGCGGTGGTGCGGGACGGGCAGCGGGGGGAGGCGATCGCCAAACTGGTCGCGGCGTTCGTGCCCGATGCGGTCGTCGTCCACCTGATCTCCAGCGACGCGCTGCCGGGCGAGGCCGCGCCCCCCTCCGCCGGCAATGTCGGGCAGCGGGTCGCGGCGCTCCGGCGGTTGCGCGTGGCCGCCACGGCAACGCCCGGGGCGCGCATTGTCGCGATCGTGTCGGCCGCGGCCAGTGCGGTGCGCTATCCCGAGCCCGCCGCGTTCGACGAGCATCCCCCCGCCTTCTCGGTCGGCGACGCGATCGACCCGGCGGGCTTTCCCGCGCAGGCGGAGGCGCTTGGCTATAGCGAGGACGACCGCGTCGACGAACCCGGCGAGATCGCGATCCGCGGCACGGTGATCGACATCTTCCCCGCCGACCGCGCCACCCCGGTGCGGATCGAATTCGCCGACGGGGTGGTGACGGCCTTGCGTGCCTACGACCCCGTCACGCAGCTTGGCACCGAGGCGGTCGACACGGTGGTGATCGGTCAGGCGAGCGAGCCGGAGACCGGCAGCGACGGCAAGGGGGGTGTGACGATCGTCGATCACCTGCCCGGTGCCGCGATCGTGATCGAACCCGGCGCACAGGCACGGCGCGACGCGTTCCTGGCATTGGCGCGCGACGGTGCGCCGCGTCGCCGCACGCCGGCCGGGCTGGTCGATGCGAAGACATGGGCAAAGGCGATCGGCGACACGCCCGCGACGCTGGCGGACGACGGCCCGGCAGAAGCGGCTCCGCCGCGCTTCGTCGAGCGCGCCGACCCGATCCGCGCGTTCCGGCGCTTTGCAAAGCCCGTGCTGGCGGACGGGCGGCTAGTGCTGGCGGGAACGGCGCGTGATCTGCGGTTCCTGCGCGCGCGGATCGGTGCGGCTGCGGCCCCGGCGGAGTCGCTGGCGGCGGCGATGGCGGCCCCGGTCGGCAGCGTCGCGCTGCTGGAGGCGCCGGTCGAGCGCGGCTTCGTCCATGCCGGCTGCACCGTGATTGCCGCGGCGGACCTGCTCGGCAGCCGTGCGCAGGGCGAGGAGGCGAGCGTCGCGGTCGCGGGCTTCGCGGGCGGGGCCGAACTGCACATCGGCGACGTCGTGGTGCACGAGGATCACGGGCTGGGCTGCGTCGCCGGGCTGGAGGCGCCGCAGGGCGAGGCGGCCGGCGATCATATCGTGCTGGACTATGCCAGGGGCGCCCGCCGGCTGGTGCCGGTGGAGGAGGCGAACCGTATCTGGCGCTATGGCGCGGACCGGGATGCGGTGACGCTCGACACGCTGGACGGCGCGAGCTGGCACAAGCGCCGCGCCGCGATCGATGCCGCCATCGCCGAAAGCGCGCGGGCGCTGGCGGCGCTGGCGGCGGAGCGGGACGCCCGCACCGTCGACCCGATCGTCCCCGACAATGCCGCCTATGAACGCTTCGCGGCGGGCTTCCCCTTCACCGAGACCGCGGATCAGGCGCGCGCGATCGCCGCGGTGCGCGCCGATCTGGCGAGCGGGCGGGCGATGGACCGGCTGGTCGTCGGCGATGTCGGCTATGGCAAGACCGAGGTGGCATTGCGTGCGGTCGCGCTGGTGGCGCTGGCCGGGCGGCAGGCGGCGATCGTCGCGCCGACGACGGTGCTGGTGCGCCAGCATCTCGACAGCGTGCGCCGGCGCTTCGCGGGCACGGGGATCGAGGTTGCAGGACTCTCGCGCTTGTCGACCCCGGCGGAGCGCAAGCGGGTGCTGGCGGGGCTGGCGGACGGCAGCATCCAGGTCGTGATCGGCACCGCGGCGGTCGCGGGCAAGGCGGTGCGCTATGCCGATCTCGCGCTGGTCGCGATCGACGAGGAACAGCGGTTCGGCGCCGCGGCCAAGGCGGGCCTGCGCGCGCTGGGCGCGGGCCATGTCCTGACGCTGAGCGCGACGCCGATCCCCCGCACGCTGCAATCGGCGCTGGTCGGGCTGCAACAGATCTCGATCATCGCCACCCCGCCGGCGCGGCGCCGGCCGATCCGCACCACCGTCGCCGCCTTTGCCGGCGACGACGTGCGCAAGGCGCTGCTGCGCGAGCGTGCGGCGGGCGGGCAGAGCTTCGTCGTGGTGCCCCGGATCGAGGATATCGCCGCCATGGCCGCGACGCTGCAACGCCTCGTCCCCGCGCTGGGGGTGGTGACCGCGCATGGCCGGATGGACGCCAGCGATTTGGACGAGGCGATGGCGGGGTTCGCAGCCGGCGACGGCGACGTGCTGCTGGCGACCAACATCATCGAGGCGGGGCTGGACGTGCCCCGCGCCAACACGATGATCGTCCACCATGCCGACCGCTTCGGCCTGTCGCAGCTGCACCAGTTGCGCGGGCGGGTGGGGCGTGGCGGCCGGCGCGGGCAGATATTGCTGACCACCGATGGCGAGGCGACGATCGCGGAGGCGACGCTGAAGCGGCTGCGCACACTCCAGGCGCTCGACCAGCTGGGCGCGGGCTTCGCGATCAGCGCGCGCGATCTCGACATGCGCGGCGCGGGCGACCTGATCGGCGAGGAACAGGCCGGTCACATGAAGCTGATCGGGGTCGACCTGTACCAGCATCTGCTCGGCCATGCGCTCCGCGTGGCGCGGGGCGAGGCGGCGGACCGGTGGCAGCCGTCACTATCGCTCGGGGCGACCGGCCGCCTGCCCGACGACTGGATACCCGAGGCGGATTTGCGCCTGTCGCTCTACGGCCAGCTCGCGCATCTGGACGAGGTGGCGGCGATCGACGCGTTCCAGGCGGAACTGGAGGACCGGTTCGGCCCGGTGCCGGAGCCTGCCGCCCGCCTGCTCGACACCGCGCGCATCGCCGCGCTGGCCGCGGATGCGGGCGTCCGCCAGATCGACGCCGGCCCCGCCGCGATCGCCCTGACGCTAGCGGACCCGAAGGCGACGCTGCCCGCCCCGTTCGAGGCGGTGAAGCACCGCTGGCTGCTGCGCGAACGCATCGACGACCCCGCCGCCCGGATCGAGCGGCTGCGTGACGTGCTGGACGGGCTGGGATGATCCGTCTTTATGCGTAACCTGACGCCATGGGGAAAACGGTGGGCGGAAACAGGGCGCACGTTGCTTCCGGTTTTAGGTTTTCGATGTCGGTATTCAGTACGGCGAGATCGCCTGCCGGTGCCCGAAACATCGCCCGTTCGCCTTGCGGTGATCGCCGATCCGGCATAGGTTACATGTGACGGTTTTCATCGGAGCGATGCCCATGCCGGCACCTGTCAGCCAACGGGTTCGGAAGCGCCGCGACGCGCTGCGTGCGGCCGGCCTGCGACCCATCCAGATATGGGTTCCCGATACGCGGCGACCGGGTTTCACGGAGGAATGCCGGCGACAGGCGCGCGTGGTGGCCGCTGCTGACAGGGTGGATCATGATCTGGACGCTTTCATGGATGCGGCCCTAGCCGATCTGGACTCCGAGAGCGGGGCGTGAACCGGGGCGATCTGGTGACGATCGCCCTGCCCGGCGACTTCGGCAAGCCGCGTCCCGCGCTCATCATCCAGTCCGACCAGTTCAACCAGACCGGCACGGTCACGGTCCTGCTGGTGTCGGGAACGCTGGTGGATGCGCCCCTGATCCGCACGACGATCGACCCGACACCGGCCAACGGGTTGAAGAAACAGTCGCAGGTGATGGTGGACAAGGCCATGTCGGTGAAGCGTGACAAGATCGGGGCAACGATCGGTCATCTCGATGCCGAAACCATGCTGGCGGTGACGCGAGCTCTGGCTGTCTTCTTCGCTATCGCCTGATCCGGTCGGGCCCGAAAACGGCTTCACCCCGGATGATGAGGGGCCTTCGCAAAAAGTGAAAGCCGGATCGAAAAGCCCCGTCACCCCGGGCTTCTCCCGGAGGGTTACAGTGTGGCGACAGCCAACGGTACCGCCCGCAGGCCGCAGGCGCCGGTGGATAAGACGACCTTGTTCTGGAAAGGAACGTGCGCCTCATACGAGACGCTCCGTGTCTCTGCGCGAGCAACCTTACTTCGCCGCCAGCGTCCGCTGCGTCATCATCATCGCCCCGACGATGCATCCGGCGAACAGCGCGCCCTCCATCATGCCGGTGGCGAAACGGGTGACGGGGCCGAAACCGGCCTCCCCGAACAGGTGCCCCATCCGGTCGAGCTGCAGGCGCGAGGCCGGAAAGCTGCGCGCCAGCGCGTCGAGGCTGCCGCCCATCATCCGCCCGCCGAGCAGCAGGATCAGCAGCGCGCCCGCCCCGCCGCTGGCGGCCGCGCAGGCGATCCCGTGACGGGGCGAGGGAGTGCGCCCCGCCAGCCATGCGCCCAGCCCAACCGCGCCCCCCAGCACCAGTCCCTCGGGCGCACCGGTGATGTCGTCGGGCGCATGGCCGAGCAGCAGGTTGAACGCGTCCAGCCCGAGCAGTTTGACGATCCCCCCCACCGCGAAGCCGCCCAGCGCGCCCCCCGCGATGCGCCACGCGCGCGCGCCGGCGACCCGCGAGGCGGCAATCCCGGCGCTGACCCCGGCCCCGCCGACCACCGCGGCCACCACCGTCAGCCACAACAGGACGAGCAGGACGGAGGCGCCGCCTGCCCCGGCTCCCTGCCCAGTTCCCTGCGTCGCCATGATCGAGCCGTAGAACAGTCCCCCGACGATACCCGCCACCCCGGCCCCCAGCGTGCCCGCGCCGCCCAGCATCAGGGCATCGTGCAGGTTGTCGGTCGGGGCATGGGCCGGCGGTGCGGGCGGACTGGCGGGTTCGTCATCGGCCGGCAGGGTCGCGGCGCGGGTGACGGTGGCGACGAAGCGATAGCCATGTTTCGGGACGGTGACGATGAACCGGGGCCGCGCGGCATCGTCGCCGAGCTGGCGGCGCAACGTCCTGATGCACTGGGTCAGCGCCTCGTCGGTGACGGGGACGCCGTGCCACACCTCGCCCAGGAAACGGTCCTTGGTCACCAGCGTGCCGGCCTCCGTCACCAGCAGGATCAGCGCGTCGAGGTAACGGGGGCTGAGGTCCACCGCGATCCCGTCGCGCCGCAACAGGCGGTTGTCCGCATCCAGGGTGAAGCGGTCGAACAGATAGCCGTCGCCTGTCATGTACTGGCTGTCACTTGCTGTCTGTCACTTTTCAGCAAATCCTCATCGATCGCTCATGCCGCTCACCCCGCGACCGGGCAGGGAACGGCCTTCGCACCATGGAGGCAAGCCGATGACGAAGGAAGTGACGGAAGGCAAAGGAGGCTGCAACCCGTGGCGGATCGCGGGCTGGGGACTGGCGGCGACATTGTGGCTGATCCCGCTGGCGACGATGCGGATCACCGATGCGGTGAACTGGACGGCCTTCGATTTCGTGTTTGCCGCGGTGATGATCGGGGGTGTCGGGATCGCGTTCGAACTGGCGGTTCGGACGACGCGCAACCTGGCCTATCGCGCCGGCAGCGGGCTGGCGCTGGTGACCGCCTTCCTGCTGATATGGATCAACGCCGCGGTGGGCATCATCGGCGACGAGGGCAACCCGCTCAACCTGCTGTACGGCGCGGTGCTGGCAACCGCGCTGGCCGGCGCAATCGGCGCACGTTTCCAGGCCCGGGGCATGGCCCGCGCGATGACCGCGGCTGCGATCGTGCAGGCGCTGGTTGGGGGCGTCGCGGTCGTCGCCGGCGGCAGCGCGCCGCCCGGCCCGACCGGCCAGATCGTGCTCAACGGCCTGTTCGTGCTGCTGTTCGCCGGCGCCGCGCTGCTGTTCGCCCGCGCGGCCGGAACCGCTGATGGATGACACGAAGCCATATGCCTGTCGGATCGTCGACATGTATGCCGTACGATGGCCTTTCGTCACCACGCCCTGATCCCGTAGAGCTTGTCCCACCGGACACAGGCGCATGCAGGAAGGTGCCGATGATCCGGACCAACGGGAAAGCACGGACGGGGCATGAAACGGGGCATGAAGAAGCGTGGCCCATCCCCGCAGCGCCGCGATGACCGCCGCCGTCGTCGATCCTCCGTCCCCGGCGCGGTCGCCGGGGCGGCGGGGTTTGCCTGGCAGGAATGGCTGGTCGGGATCGGCGCGCTGGCGATCGGCATCGGGGCTGGCCTGTTCGGCCTGTCGGACCTGTCCGTCTGGGTCGACGCCATGCGCCGCGATGCCCCCGTCATCCGGACGGGCAGCATGATGTTCGCGCTGCCCCTGTTCGGGATCGGTTTCCTGTCGTTGAGTGCGCTCGCGCCGCTATCGCGCCTCGGTGCCGCGCGGCGGGAGCGGTGGACGGGGGCCGCGTTCGGGCTGTTCCTGGCATCGGTCGTCATCGGGATGTTGCTGATGATCGCCGGGCCGTTCGTGATCGGTGCCGTCATGACGCGCCATCACTACGCCTGCCAGACCAGGGCGGGGTTCCGGACGGTGTATGTGACATGGGCGTATGACGGGCGGCCGTGCCCGGCATGACGGTCGATCCTGCGGGGGGAAGGGGTAACGGATCGACAGCCGGCCGTGATCTGCGCCATGCTGCCCCCGCGTGTCGCGACAGGGGATCGCGCGACAGGGGATCGAACGCTGATGATATTGTGGTCGGCGTTGTTGGCGGCGCTCGTCGGGTGGGTGCTGGTCGGATACAGTGAGCATGGACTGATTCTAGGTGGGATCGTCGGTGCGCTGGTCGGCTGGGCCGGCCGCAGGATGATCCGGATGGAGGTCGCGACGGCGACTGCGCCGCTGCAGGCGCAGATCGACCTGCTGGCCACCCGCCTGCACGAACGGGGGGAAAGCATGCCAGCCCCCGTACCGGTGCCGGCCCCCGCGTCAGCGCCGGCGGAGCCCGTCGTCGCGCCGGTCGATCCCTTCCCGGACGAGGAGGAGCCGGGGCGGATGGTCGGGTTCGATCCCGCGGTGTGGCGCGCACCCCCCGGCACCCCCGCACCTGCACCCGCCACGCCAGCGCCGGTGGAGCCGGCCCCCGCCGCGCCGGCCGAACCGGGCCTGGTCGAGGCGGCGATCGCGCGGGCGCGGGATTGGCTGCTGGGCGGCAACACCATCGTCCGGCTCGGGCTGGTCGTCCTGTTCGTGGGCCTGTCGTTCCTGGCCAGCTATGCCGCCGCGGCGGGGCTGTTCCCGATCGAGTTCCGGCTGGCGGTGGTCGCCGCGATCGGCGTCGCGCTGCTCGTCACTGGGTTCCGCACGCGGACCGGCCGGCCGGGGTTCGGGCTGGCGCTGCAGGGCGGCGGGGTTGCGATCCTCTACCTCACCTTATTCGCCGCGGCGAAGTTGTACGACACGGTGCCGGTCGGCGCGGCGTTCGCGCTGATGATCGTGGTGTGCGCGGCCGGCTGCGCGCTGGCGCTGCTGCAACGGTCGCAGGCACTGGCGCTGACCGCCTTCGCGGGCGGGTTCGCGGTGCCGCTGCTGCTGTCGGACGGCACCGGCGACGTCGTCGGCCTGTTCGCCTATTACACGCTGCTGAACCTCGCGATCCTGTTCATCGCGGGCCGGCGGTCGTGGCGGCTGCTCAACCTGCTGGGCTTCGTCGCGACGTTCGGCGTCATGACCCTGTGGGAGGCGGCGTCCTATCAACCGGCCGATTTCGCGGCGGGGCAGGTGTTCCTGATCGTCTGGGTCCTGATCTACGTCGCGACGGGCATGATGCAGGCGCGCGCGACGCCGGGCCGGTTCGGCAACGTGGTCGATACGACCCTGTCGTTCGGGCCGGCGCTGGCGGGGTTCGGGTTGCAGGTCGGGCTGGTCCATGACCGTCCGTTCGGCAGCGCCTTCGCCGCGCTGGGGTTCGCCGCGCTTTATCTGGGGATCGCCGCGTTCACGATGCACCGGCGTCGCGACGAACTGCGGGTGATGAACGAGACGATGCTGGCGATCGGCATCGGCTTCGTCACGCTGGCGGTGCCGCTGGCGCTGGGCGCGCGCTGGACCTCGGCGGTCTGGGCGCTGGAGGGGGCCGGCGCGGTCTGGGTCGGGATGCGGCAGGCGCGCTGGATGCCGCGGCTGTTCGGCCTGTTGCTCCAGTCGATCGCGGCGCTGCTGTGCCTGATTGCCCTCAATGTCGCGCCGTTGGCCGGTGCCGGGTTTGTCGGCCCGGTGCTGATCGCGCTGGCGCTGGGCATCACCGCCTGGTGGCTGCGCACGCCGCTGCCGCACAGCGGATCGCGGTTCGCGCGCGGCTATGCCCGGATCGAAGCGGTGCTGGGCGATCCGGCCTTTCTGGTGGCGTTCGGCTTCTGGTGGCTCGCCTGGGCGGTCGAGGCCGGGCGGTACCTGCCCCCGGTCGAGCGCGGCGGGATGCCGGTGCCGGTCTTCGCGGGGGCGACGCGCGCGCTGCTGATGATGCTCGCCTATGTCGGCAGTGCGTGGGGGGCACAGGCGATCGGCCGTCGCCTGCGCTGGCCGGTCGCGGGCTGGCCCGCCCGGGCGACGCTGATCGCGCTGGCCTTGGGGTTCGTGGCGGAGAGGGCGGCCGGCTCGCATGTCCTGTCCGCCCCCGACTGGGCGATCTGGGCGGTGTCGATCGCGCTCCATCTGCACATGCTCCACCGGATCGATCGCGACGGCGACGCGGCCGGGCGGCAGCCGATGGTGCGCGCCGCCCATGCCGGCGGGGTGTGGCTGGGCGGGGCGCTGGCGATCGACAGCGTGCTGTTCGTCCTCGAACAGACCGGCCTGTCGACACGGGGCGCATGGGAAGAGGCGGCGCTGCTGACCACGGTCGCCGCGATCCTCGCCGGGCTGACGCGGTGGACGCGTGGCGCCTTGCAGGGGCGCGGCACTCCCCGCTGGCCGCTGGCACGGCACGAAGCCGATTATGGCTGGTACGCGGCGTTGCCGGTCGCGGCGCTGCTGGTGCCGGCGATGCTGCTGGTCGCGCTGTTCTCGTCCGGTTCGGCGGACCCCTTGCCCTATGTCCCGCTGCTCAACCCCGCCGACCTGTCGGTCGCGCTGGCGCTGGCGACGCTGGAATGGTGGCGGCGGGCGATCGGGGCGGCGAACCTGCCGAACCCCGGTGCCGCAGCCCTTGGCGGCCGGGCGGCGCGCGGCATGATCGCGTGGCTGGCGTTCGTGGCGGTCAATACGGTGTGGCTGCGCATCGCCCACCATCTGCTGGGGGTGGCGTGGAATCCGGGGGCGCTGCTGTCCAGCTTCGTGGTGCAGACCGGCCTTGCGATCCTGTGGACGCTGGTCGCGCTGGCGCTGATGGTGGTGGCGCATCGCCGGATGCGGCGGACCTTGTGGCTGATCGGCGCGGCGTTGCTGGGGCTGACGGTCGTCAAGCTGCTGCTGATCGACATGAACGGCAGCGGCGGGGGCGCGCGGATCGTCGCCTTCATCGTCGTCGGGTTGCTGATGCTGGTCGTCGGCTATCTCGCGCCGCTGCCGCCCAGGCCGCAAGCCGTCAAGGGGGAGGGACGATGAGGCGGCTGATGCTGGCGGCCGTCCTGCTCGTCGCGGCCGCCCCGGCGGGCAGGGATGGCGATCCGGGCGCCTATGCTGTCCGCATTGCCGTGACGGCGGACGGCGATGCGCCGGTGCAGCGGCTGGCGCTGCCCCCGGCTGCGCTGGCCGCGGTGCAGACGCCGGGTCTTGCCGATATCCGCCTGTTCGACGCGCGGGGCCGCGCGATGCCGATCGCCCGCCTCTCCGCCACGCCGGCGGAACGCCGCGACACGCTGGCGGCGATGCCGATCCTGGGGGCGGCCGACGCGTTCAGGGTCAGCGGCCTGTCGCTGCGGATCGACCGGGCCGGGGATGCACGGATCGCCCGCGTCGACGGCACGATCGCCCCCGGCACCGACGGATCGGTACTGCTCGGCACCCTGCTCGACACGCGCGCCGTGACGGGCGAGGCGCGCGCGCTGACGCTCGATGCCGATATGCCCGCGGGCCAGCCGGTGACCTTCACCGTCGAGGCGAGCCGCGACCTGTCGGACTGGCGGCCGCTGGGGCGGAAGACCGTCTATCGCGCCGCCACCGATACTGCGCGCAATGCGACGATCGCGCTGGAAGATGCCGGCTTGTCCGGCGATTATCTGCGCGTGACGTGGCGGCTGGCGTCGCGGCCGCTGTCGCCGATCGCGGTACGCGGGGCGACGTTGCGCAGCCGGCCGGCCGCGTCCGTCGCGCTGGCATGGGTGACGGCGCGACTACCACCGGGCGGGGATGCGCGCACCATCGACGTCGCGACCCCGTTCGCCCTGCCGATCGCGGCGCTGCGGCTCGTGCCGGCGGGGGACGACATGCTCGTCCCCGTCCGCATCCTCGGCCGCGACGATGCGGAACAGCCATGGACCCTGCTTGGCGAAGGCGTCGCGGCGCGGACGGGAGAGGACATCGCGTTGACCGGTGGCCCGTACCGGCTGCTGCGGATAGCGGCCGATCCCGGCTCGTCGGGCTTTTCCGCGTCGCCGGGGGTGCGGATCGGTTTCGTGCCGCACGACCTGATGTTCCTGACGGCCGGGCGCGCGCCGTTCACGCTGGCGGTCGGCCGGGCGGGGGCGCGCGATGCCTATCTGCCCGTGGCCGCGTTGATGACGCAGGCGGCCGGCCGGCCCGTCGGCATCGCGCAGGCCGGCGCCCCGCCCGCAAGCGTGACGCTGGCCGAGGCCGGCGACACCGGCCGCGATATGCGCCGGACGATACTGTGGCTGATCCTGCTGGGGGCGACCGCGCTGCTCGCCGGGCTGGCGTGGCTGCTGTGGCGGCGACGGTTGCCGGACGGTGAGGCGGCGCCGGTCGACCGGCCATAGGGGACGGATGATGTTCGGATGGTGGCGACGGCGTCGCAAGGCCCCGGCAAGACCCGGACCGTTCATGCATCTGACGCCCGGCCAACGATACCGCGTCGTGTGCGCCTTCGTCGACCATGACGGCATCGTGCATTCCGTCGGCGAGACATGGCGGTTCCTGCGATCGGATTTCCTGCCCTATGAGGATGGGCTGTCGCTGTTCGTCGCGATGCCCGGCGGGGCGGAACGGCAGATACGCCTGCAATGGCGGCCCGAGGCGGAGGGACCGGTCATCGACGCGCTTGACCGGCATGTGCTGCCGGTATCGGCCGGGCCGGGCGACCATGCGTTGCTCCTGACCCGCGACAGCATCGGGCTGGCGGACGATGTCCGGTCACCCCATCATTTCCTGCTGGAGATCGCCGGCGATGCCGATGCGGTCATGGTGGCGGAGGCGATCCTCGCCGCTGGTTATCCGGCGCGGTCGGGTCGTCGCCCCACATGGTCGTTCGACTGGGCCGGGGCGGGTGTCCTGCTGGGCTATCGCGACGACAGGCCGTTCGTGGCGCCGCAGGGATCGGCACCCCCCGCCGGGCGGGCATCGGATGTCGATCGCCTGCACCTGACCTGGCTGGGCGGGGCCGCCTGACGCACGGGAGCCAAAACCCGGCGCGGACGTTTCGGCTAGATAACGGAAAACAGGGGAAACGGTGGCGGCACCGTGGCCGGCCGTCTTCCGTATTCCTTCCTGCCGGAGCGTGCCCGCCGATGACTTCCGTATCCGCCCCCGTATCCGTCGTGACGCTGGCCGGGGGCCGGCCCGACCATCTGCGCAACGTCGTGGCGGGGCTGGGGCGGCAGACGCGATTGCCCGTCGAACTGATCGTCGCG
The DNA here is from genome assembly GCF_014841615.1 of Sphingomonas sp. CFBP 8760. Lineage (GTDB taxonomy): Bacteria > Pseudomonadota > Alphaproteobacteria > Sphingomonadales > Sphingomonadaceae > Sphingomonas. Next base: position 90,522 of record NZ_JACYUG010000014.1, read on the forward strand.
GTGATGCAGGACGAAACCTACGACCTGCCCGACGCGCCGTTTCCGGTGCGGCAGATGATGATCGCGACCGACGCCGGCCTGCCGCTGGCGACCGCGCGCAACGCCGCGGCGAAGGCGGCGGCGGGGGAGGTGCTCGTCTTCCTCGACATGGACTGCATCCCGACGCCGACGCTGGTCGCCGATTACGCGACCGCGCTCGGCGAACTGGACGGGTTGCTGATGGGCGAGGTGATGTACCTGCCGGGCGGGGCGACAGCCGGTGAAGATGGCGCCGGCGACTGGAGCTACGAGGATTTCGCGGCGGTCGCGGTGCGCCATTCCGACCGGCAGGGCCCGCCCGCGCACGGGATCGAGCGGTGCGGCGACTATCGCTGCTTCTGGTCGCTCAACTTCGCGATGCGCCGCGCCACCTTCCTCGCCAGCGGCGGATTCGACGAACGCTATGTCGGCTATGGCGGCGAGGATACCGATTTCGGCAAGACGATCGCGGAGGCGGGTATCCCGATCGCGTGGATCAGGGGCGGGCTCGCCTATCACCAGTATCACCCGCACCACATGCCCCCCGTCCATCACCTCGACAGCGTGGTGCGCAATGCCGAACTGTTCGAGAGCAAATGGGGTTATCGGACCATGGATCACTGGCTCCATGCGTTCGCCCTGATGGGGTTGATCGATGCCGCGCCCGGCCGGCCGATCCGCATCCTGCGCCGCCCCGACGACGCCGATCGCGCGCTGACCGGGCAGCAGCGGCATCAGCCCTATGCCAATACCGCCAGCATCATCCGCATCCTGGAAGCGCGCCCCGTCATGGAGAAGGCGTGAGGATCGCGCTGCTCGCGCATGTCCGCCAGCGGATCGCCCCGCCGTTCATGGGCGGCATGGAATCGCACAGCTGGTATCTGGCGGAAGGCTTGCAGGCGCGCGGGCACGAGGTGGTGCTGTTTGCCGCGGGGGACAGCGACCCGCGCTTCGCGATCGATCCCGTCGTGCCCGAGCATTACGAACGCACCTTCCCCTGGGCGGAGCATCGCGGCTCCGCGCCACTGATCGCGCATCTCGACGCCGGTTACGCCGCGGCGTGCGACCGGATCGCGGCCGGCGGCTTCGACGTGGTCCACAACAACAGCCTGCACCGCTTCGCGATCGAGCCGCGCCGGACCGCGCTGGTGCCGACCGTCACCTCGCTGCACGTGCCGCCCTATGACGCGCTGCACTGGTTCGTGCGGGCGAGCGCGACGCCGGGGCACCGGCTGACCGTCACCTCCGCGCGGCAGATGGCGGCATGGTGGCCGGAGGGGGCGCCGGCACAGGCATCGGTGCTGCACAACGGCATCGATTCCGCCGCCTGGCCCTTCACGCCGGCGGGCGACGGCAGCGCGGTGTGGTGCGGGCGGATCACCCCCAACAAGGGCACGCATCTGGCGATCGACGCGGCGCGGGCGGCGGGCGTGCCGCTCACCCTGTTCGGACAGATCGAGGACCCGGATTACTGGGCGGCCGAGGTCGCGCCGCGGCTGGGCGGGGCGATGCGCTATGGCGGCCATCTGGACGGCGCGGCACTGGCAGCCGAGCTGGGTCGCGCCTCGGTCTTCCTGTTCACGCCCTGCTGGGACGAGCCGTTCGGGCTGGTCGCGATCGAGGCGATGGCCTGTGGCCTGCCGGTGGCCGCGTTCGACCGGGGCGCCGCGCGCGAGGTGATCGGGGAGGCCGGATGCTTCGCCCCGCCCGACGACGCGGCCGGGCTGGCGGCCGCGATCGGCGCAGCGCTGGCGATCCCGCGCACCGTGGCGCGGCAGCGGGTGGAGCGGCTGTTCACCCGCGACCGCTGGCTGGACGGGTGCGAGACGCTCTACGCCGCGGCCCGCGCCGATACACCGATGCCGGCCGCGGCATGACGACGATGGCGGACGCGATCGCGATCGCGACGCAGCGGGCGGCGCTGCTCGCCCTGTATCGCCGGCATGTCGGGCCGGGGCAGGCCTATGCGCTGCTCGACTTCCCCGATCACGCCAATGTCGGCGACAGCGCTATCTGGCTGGGCGAACTGGCGATGTTGCGCGAGGTGACCGGCCGCGATCCCGATCACGTCGCCACCTGGGACGGTTTCGACGCAGCGACGTTCCGGCGCGATTGCCCGGGCGGCGTGGTCTTCCTGCATGGCGGCGGCAATCTCGGCGACATCTGGCCGCATCACCAGCTGTTCCGGGAACGTGTTTTGCGTGACGTTCGTGAATTTCGGGTGGTGCAACTGCCGCAGTCGATCCACTTCCGCGACCCCGCGCGGATCGTGCCGTTCGTGGACGCGGTGGCGGCGCATCCCGACTTTCACCTCTATGTCCGCGATCGGCGAAGCCTCGACTGGGCGACGGCGCACCTCGCCTGTCCGGTCGATCTCGCGCCCGATTCCGCCTTTGCGCTGGGGCCGCAGGCACGACGCGGGACGGCCGATTGCGACCTGCTGATGCTGCTGCGCACCGATGACGAGCGGGTGGCGGGGATCGCGGCGGACCGGCCCGGCGCGGTGGTGGTCGACTGGCTGGCGGACGACATCGTCCCCGTCGCCCCGCCCGGCGAGACGCAGGCTGCGGCTTGTGAGCGGATGGCGACCGCGCGGGTCGAGCGTGGACTGCGCCTGTTGTCGCGGGGACGCGAGATCGTGACCGACCGGCTGCACGGGCATATCCTGGCGATGCTGCTGGGCATCCCGCACACCGCACTCGACAATGATTACGGCAAGCTGTCCGCCTATATCGGCTGCTGGACGGCGGGGTGCGCCGGGGTCAGCACCGCGTGATCGACATCAGCCTGATCCTGTGCACGCGCGACCGCTGCGCCAGGCTGGATGTGACCCTGGCCTCGATCACCCGCGCGGTGGCGGCCGCGCCGGGACTGGCGGTGGAGGCGGTGATCGTCGACAACGGCTCGACCGATGCGACCCCGGCCCGGCTGGCGGCATGGCGCGCGGACCAGTCCTTCCCGGTCGTGCTGCTGAACGAGCCGCGCCCGGGCCTGTCGCGGGCGCGCAACCGGGGCCTGGCCGCGGCGCGGGGGCGGATCGTCGCGATGACCGATGACGACTGCGTGCTCCATGCCGACCATCTGGCCGGGCTGGCCGCCTGTTTCGCCGAGGTGGCGGGGCCGGCCATCATCGGCGGGCGCATCCTGCCGGGCGATCCCGCCGACCTGCCGGTGACGGTGAAGCTGGAGGATCATCCGATGATCGCCGCGCCCCGTGCCTTCCCCGGCGGGTTCGTGATGGGCGCGAATCTGGCCTTCACTGCCGATGTCGTCACCCGGATCGGCCCGTTCGACGAGCGGTTCGGTGCCGGCGCCCCCTTCGTCGCGGCGGAGGATACCGACTTCCTGTTCCGCGCATTGGGGCACGATATCCCCGTGCGCTACGACCCGCGTTTCACGGTCGATCATCATCACGGACGCCGGGACGAGGCGACGGTCGCCCGGCTGCTGGCCGGCTACAGCTTTGGCGACGGTGCGCTCTATGCCAAACATCGGCGTGATCCCCGGATACGCAAGGCGATCGGGCAGGACCTGCGCGACCTGTGGCTGGATATCGCCGATCCGGTGCCGCCATGCGGGGGTATCCGCCGCTTCTACCTGTTCCGCCTGCGTCACAAGCTGGCGGGGTTCCGGGCGTATCTATGGACCGGATGGCGCAGGGCACGGTCCGGGACCCGTTCTGACGGGCGTGAGGCGCTAAAAACGGCATCCTGTCAAAAAAACGCAAAAAATGTTGTTGACGCCCGCAGCGCGCTTCCCTAGTTACAGCGAACCGCAGCGGCGGCCTTCGTGGCTCGTTTCGCAGCGGTCGCAAAAAACCAGATGCCTTGTGCGACCTGAGAGGGGAGCTGGAGGGCGTTTCAGTTTTTGTTCTTTGACATTGTTGATTTAGATGAAGGGACATGTGGGCGGCGGCCTGCGGGATGTCTGGCGTTATCAAGGCGTCGGATGTGTCGTAAGCACTAAGCTGTTCTCACAGGTCCTTCACGTATCCATACGTAATAGATTTTGTGCAGAGCGGCTCCTTGAGATGTCTGCGCTGTCCTGGCGATTCCAGTTGGGATGGTGTGGTAGCATAAACTTGAGAGTTTGATCATGGCTCAGAACGAACGCTGGCGGCATGCCTAACACATGCAAGTCGAACGATTGCCTTCGGGTGATAGTGGCGCACGGGTGCGTAACGCGTGGGAATCTGCCCCTTGGTTCGGAATAACAGCTAGAAATGGCTGCTAATACCGGATGACGACGTAAGTCCAAAGATTTATCGCCGAGGGATGAGCCCGCGTAAGATTAGGTAGTTGGTGTGGTAAAGGCGCACCAAGCCGACGATCTTTAGCTGGTCTGAGAGGATGATCAGCCACACTGGGACTGAGACACGGCCCAGAC
>NZ_JACYUG010000015.1 GCF_014841615.1 Sphingomonas sp. CFBP 8760
CTCGTCAGGCTCATAACCTGAAGGTCACAGGTTCAAATCCTGTCCCCGCAACCACCACCATAGAACTACATACGCCGCCCTTCGGGGCGGCGTTGTCGTTTGTGGCCCACGTGATGAGGAGAGGTGGATCGGGGAATTTGAACAGCGGGGATAAGTGGATTGCCGATCTGCCAGCGGCCATGGTGGCCGCGAGGAGGAGGCAAGATGAGCAAGCGACCGCGTCGGAACCACAGCCCGGCGTTCAAAGCGAAAGTGGCGCTGGCTGCCGTGAAGGGCGAGAAGACGCTGGCCGAGCTGGCACAGCAATATGACGTGCACCCGAACCTCATCAACCAGTGGCGGGCACGGCTGCTGGAAGGGGCGGCTGACGTGTTCGGGTCGGAGCCGGCCGCAGTAGAACCGGCAGTCGACGTGACGGTGCTGCACGCCAAGATCGGTGAACTGACGCTGGCGAATGATTTTTTGGCCGGTGCGCTCGGGAAGGCAGGTCTGTTGCCGAGCGCAAAGCGATGATCGACCGCGATCATGCGCTGCCGCTGACCGCCCAGGCGCGGCAGCTCGGCATCAGCCGCGGTAGTATCTACTATCAGCCGCGGGTAGTATCCGCAGCCGACCTGGCGATCATGCGGCGGATTGACGAGTTGCACCTGCTCTACCCGTTTGCCGGTAGCCGGATGCTGCGCGATCTGCTTCGGCAGGAGGGCACGGCGGTGGGTCGGCTGCATGTCGCGACGCTGATGAAGTGCATGGGGCTAGAGGCACTGTACTGCCGGCCGAACACGTCGAAGCCGGTACCGGGCCACAAGATCTATCCATACCTGCTGCGCAAGCTGGCGGTGACCCGGCCGAACCAGGTATGGGCGACGGACATCACGTATGTGCCCATGGCGCGCGGGCCGGGCTGCCTGTCGGCACGACAGCCCGCCTTCGACAGCAGCAACGACACGGTCCCGAAGATCACGCGATAAAGCTCGACCCATCCCATGCCAGCCTCCATCGCCAGCACGAATCGTGAATCAGAAAACCGTCACAGTGTGTATCCCTGATGATTCAGTACGGCTGAAAACCGCTCTAACGGAATCGTGGCGGCAGCAGCCCGGCAGCCCCGCCTATTGCACCGAACTGACCGCACCCGAGTTGCGAGCGGCGCTCGGCCGCACGGCCAAGGGCAGGTCGCCCGGATTGCGGGAACTCTCGCACAAGCGGCTCGATGCGTTCGGCGACGGCTTTCTCGCGTCGCTGGGCGTGGGCGAATACACGCTTGGCTATACGAGCAAGGATGTCGTGCGGGTGTACCGTGAACTGGAATCGACCCGGGTCGGGGAATGAGCGACGCGTGATGCCGCGCGACGGCGAAAATTCACGCGACCGGGGCAGTGTCGGGGTCAGTGTCGGCTGCAGGCATCCGGGGCGTGTCCGCGATCATCGTCCGTGGAGCAGTCGTCAATCCGCGCGATGTGTCGCGTCGCCACCGCGTCGCCGGCGCCACGCACCGATGATGAGCAGCCCTACCCCACCGGCGGCGCCCGCCAGGATCAGGCTGGGCCGCAGGCCGGTGCGCGTCGCGGCGCGATCGAGCAGGACCTCGGCACCCCCGGCGGTATTGACGAGGCGGGGGACGATCCGGGTATCCAGGAAAAGCTTGGGCGCGGAGGGGCCCGTGGTCTTCCTGACCATGTAATCACGACCGACCGACATCTGTTTTCTCCATGTTTCGCCGTGGCTTAACCAGGGTGAAGGACGGCATGGGAGCGATGGTGGTCAACGTGGCGATGAGGCGAAGGGTTCCTGGCGAACCGCACCGTGCCTCGGCTGGAGGTTTTCAATGGACCCGACGTTCAAGCCCTATCGCCTTCCCTCGGGCGGATGGGGGTCGGCCCGGTCGGTCGGCAATATCCTGCGCCGCGAAGGGGTCGTCGGCAGCGTCGGCATGGCGCTGTCGCGTCACAACAAGGTCGACGGATATCAGTGCAACAGCTGCGCCTGGGTGAAGCCCGCATCGCCGCTGCCGTTCGAATTCTGCGAAAACGGCGTGAAGGCGGTGGCATGGGAACTGACCGCGCATCGCTGCACCCCGGCCTTCTTCGCCGAACACAGCGTCACCGAATTGCGCGAATGGGACGATTACCATCTGGAGCAGCCCGGCCGGCTGACGCACCCGCTGCGCTACGACGCGGACAGCGACCGGTACGTACCGGTGTCGTGGGGACACGCGATCGAGGAGATCGCACGCGAGCTGCGCGCGGTGGACGACAAGCTGAAGGGCACGGTGTTCTACAGTTCGGGTCGCCTGTCGAACGAAGGCAGCTATCTCTACCAGCTGTTCGCGCGGCTGTACGGCAACAACAACCTGCCCGATTCGTCGAACATGTGCCACGAGACCACGTCGGTGGCGTTGCCCGCCAGCATCGGGCAGGGGGTCGGCACGGTCGATCTGGGCGATTTCGCCCATACCGACTGCATCATGTTCTTCGGGCAGAACCCCGGCAGCAATTCGCCGCGCATGTTGCATCCGCTGCAGGAGGCGAGCCAGCGCGGGGTGCCGATCATCACCTACAACCCCTTGCGGGAGCGCGGGCTGGAACGCTTCGTCAACCCGCAATCCCCGACCGAGATGCTGACCGGCAAGGAAACCCGGATCAGTTCGCAATATCATCAGGTGAAGAACGGCGGCGATCTCGCCGCGCTGGCCGGCATCTGCAAGGCGGTGCTGACCGCGCATGACGAGGCGGTGGCCGCCGGGAACGCCGCGATCCTCGACGAGGCGTTCATCGCCGACCACACCCATGGCTTCGACACGTTCGCGCGCTGGCTGCGCGACCAGGACTGGGACGAGCTGGAGCGCCGCTCCGGCCTGCACCGTGCCGATATGGAGGCGACCGCGCGCGTCTATGCCGGCGCGCGATCGGCGATCGGCATCTACGGCATGGGTCTGACCCAGCACCGTGCCGGGGTGGAGACGGTGCAGATGCTGGTCAACCTGCTGCTGATGCGGGGCAATATGGGGCGTGCCGGCGCGGGTATCTGCCCGGTCCGCGGCCATTCCAACGTGCAGGGCCAGCGCACCATGGGGGTGACCGAAAAGCCCGAACTGTTCCCGCTCGACCGGCTGGGCGAGCAGTTCGGGTTCGCGCCGCCGCGCACGCCGGGGTACAATACGGTGGAGGCGTGCGAGGCGATCCTGAAGGGGGATGTCCGCGCCTTCTTCATGCTGGGCGGCAATTTCGTCCGCGCGATCCCCGATCACGGACAGATGGAGCCGGCGTGGCGACGGCTGCGCCTGACCGTCAACGTCATCACCAAGCTGAACCGCAGCGCGCTGTTGCCGGGCGAGGTGAGCTATATCCTGCCGGTGATCGGCCGGCTGGAGATCGACGAGACCGCGGCGGGCCATCAGGTGCTGTCGATCGAGGATACCTCGGCCTGCGTCCATGGCAGCCGCGGCGTGCGGACGCCGGCCTCGCCGCATCTCATCAGCGAGATCAGGCTGCTGTGCGAGATCGCCAAGCAGGTGTTCGATCCCGATTCCACCCCCCGCGTCCGCTGGGACGATTACATGACCGACTATGCCGAAATCCGGAAGGAGATCGGACGGACGCTGCCCGACAGTTTCTGGGACTATGAACGGCGGATGTGGGAGCCGGGCGGGTTCCAGCGCGACCTGCCGGTGAAGCGGCGCGAATGGCATACCGATACCGGCCGCGCCAATTTCGTGACACCGTCGGGGCTGGACGAGGATCTCGACATGTCCGCCGTCGGCCATGACGTGCTGCGGCTGATGACGTTGCGCAGCAACGACCAGTTCAACACCACCGTCTACGGCTATGACGACCGGTTCCGCGGCATCAACAACACCCGCAAGGTGGTGCTGATGAACCGGTCCGACATCGATCGCATGGGGCTGAAGGTGGGGCAGGCGGTGACGCTGCGGACCGTGGCCGATGACGGCGTCGACCGTCATCTGTCGGGCATGATCGTGGTCGCCTACGACATCCCGATCGGCTGCATCGGCGGCTATTATCCCGAATGCAACGTGCTGATGCCGGTATGGCACCATGCGGTCGGCAGCAAGACGCCCGCCGCCAAATCGATCCCGGTCAGCGTCCACAGCGATGGCGACGCGGTGCTGGCGCCGCAGATGGAATATGCCACCGGTTGACGGGCGCGGACGTGCGCTATCGGTGATCGCGTGTCGGATGCCCCCCGGTATTGGCCCATAGGCAAGGTCGGCGGGTCGGGTCCTTCCGGAATCATGGTTTTCGACAGTTGGGGAACACACATGATCGATCAGCCGGGCCTGGGTGGCCGCCACCGCAACCGGGATGGCGAGATCAGCCGCAAGCATGGTAACACCCGGGTCGCGACGTTGCGTCTGGTCTACGGCCGCCATTTCGCGCCGGGCTTCGCCGCCGACGCCGAACTCGCCGACGTACTCGAAGCACTCGACAAGTCCTCGCTTAGTCAACTCGTCCACGATCATGACTTCGGGCATCTCGGCGGCAAGATCGCCCGAGCTGTAGACACGGCCGGACATTAACCTGGCTCAGTCAGTTTTTTCCTTTTCTTCACGTGGGTTAGAGAGAGGTAGTCGGATCAGCCGCTAGCGACTGGAACAGGAGGGGGCCTGGTCTGGAGATATCGATGAACACCGCAGCCCCGCGCCACCCCGTATCGACGTCATCGCGGTCGGGACTGCTCCTGTGCTTCTCGCATCTGCGCTGGGACTTCGTGTTCCAGCGACCGCAGCATCTGATGACCCGCTTCGCCGGACGGATGGACGTCGTGTTCTGGGAAGAACCGGAACCGGGCGCCGCGACGCCCGGCCTCGTCATCCGCGAGGACCGGGGGGTGCGGATCGTGACGCCCCGGCTGCCGCACGGGCTCGATCCGGCGGCGACCGACCTCGCGCTGGCCGGCTTGTTGAAGGCTTTCCTGGCCGCCGAACCGCCGGTCGCGGTGCGCTGGTACTACACGCCGATGATGCTGGCCTTTTCGGACACGGTGGTCGCGGACTGCACCGTGTACGACTGCATGGACGACCTGTCGGCGTTCCGCTTCGCGCCGCCCGATCTGCTGACGCTGGAGACCCGGCTGTTCGCGGCGGCGGACCTCGTCTTCACCGGCGGCTACAGCCTCTACGAAGCCAAGCGCGTGCACCATGCCGATGTCCGCCCGTTTCCGTCGAGCGTCGATGTCGACCATTTCGCCCGTGCCCGCCAGGGCGGCACCGCCGCACGGGGCGACCGGCCACGGCTGGGCTTCTACGGCGTGATCGACGAGCGGATGGATCTGGACCTGCTCCGCGAACTGGCCGATGCCCGTCCGGACTGGTCGATCGAGATCGTCGGCCCGGTGGCGAAGATCGATCCCGCCGACCTGCCCCGGCGCGGCAACCTCCAGTATCCGGGGTCGCGGAGCTACGAGGAACTGCCCGATACGGTGGCGGGCTGGGACATCGCGATCATGCCGTTCGCCATCAACGAGGCGACCCGCTTCATCAGCCCGACCAAGACTCCCGAATATCTGGCGGCGGGCAAGCCGGTCGTCTCCACCCCGATCATCGATGTGGCGCGGCATTACGGCACGATGGCGGGCGTCCATATCGCCCCGGCGGGATCGCGCTTCGTCGAGGCGTGCGACCGGGCGATCGCGCTGGCCCAGGGCGACGACCTTCACTGGCGGGACGAGGCGGACGCCGCGCTGGCCGCCACCTCGTGGGACAGGACAGCCGCCGCCATGCTGGCCGCGATCACCGAGGTGAAGCCACGGGCGATGGTTCGCCCGCATTACGACTGCGTCGTCGTCGGCGCGGGGTTCGCGGGCAGCGTGATGGCGGAACGGCTGGCGGCGGACGGCGGCAAGCGCGTGCTGGTGGTCGATCGTCGCCCTCATATCGCCGGCAACGCCTATGACGAGGAGGATGCGGCCGGCATCCTGATCCACCGCTACGGCCCCCATATCTTCCACACCAATTCGGCCGACGTGTTCGCCTATCTGTCACGCTTCACCGACTGGCGCCCCTACCAGCATCGCGTCCTGGCCGAAGTGCGGGGCCGGCAGGTGCCGATCCCGATCAATCGCACGACGCTCAACATGCTGTTCGACGCGGGGCTGGAGACGGAGGCGGACGCGGCCGCCTTTCTGGCCGCGCGCGCGGAGCCGGTGGCGGCGGTCCGCACGTCGGAAGACGTGGTGGTGTCGGCGGTCGGGCGGGAACTCTACCGGCTGTTCTTCCGCGGCTACACCCGCAAGCAATGGGGACTCGACCCGTCGGAACTCGACAAGGCGGTGACGGCGCGCGTGCCGACCCGCACCGATACCGACGACCGCTATTTCAGCGACACGTATCAGGCGATGCCGGCGGAGGGGTATACCGCGATGTTCGCCCGGATGCTCGACCATCCGAACATCGACCTGCGCCTGGGTACCGATTTCGCCGAACTGGCGGACGGGATCGATTACGATCTCCTCGTCTACACCGGTCCGATCGACGAGTATTTCGGTCATCGCTACGGCAGGCTGCCCTATCGCTCGCTTCGCTTCGAGCATCGCAGCCTACCCGTCGCGCAGCATCAGGCGGTCGCCGTCGTCAACTATCCGGATGAGGCGGTGCCCTATACCCGGGTGACCGAATACAAGCACCTGACCGGGCAGATCGCGCCCGTCACCAGCGTCACCTACGAATATCCGGCGGCGGAGGGCGATCCCTATTATCCCATCCCCCGGCCCGAGAATCAGGCGTTGTTCAAGCGGTACGAGGCGCTGGCGCTGGCGGAGCCGCAGGTGCTGTTCGTCGGGCGTCTCGCCACCTATCGCTATTACAATATGGATCAGGTGGTCGGGCAAGCGCTCGCCGCGTATCGCAAGCTGAAATCACGCGCGCAAAGCGTGTTGTTCACCGCTGCGGCGGAATGAGGTGAGCCCGCATTCCATGGGTGGCACCCTGTGTGGCAGACGCGTGGCCCTCGTCCACGAGGATGCTTTCTTTGGCGCGTATCTGGCGGATGTGATCGCGGCGAACGGGGCGACGATCGTCGGGGTGGTCGCCCTCGCCAGCGAGGGCACCGCCTTGCTGGACCATGATCCACCTCCCTGCGTGCTGGTGCTGAGCACCGGCGTCCGCGATCATGATGCCGTCGCGCGCGTGGCGGTAGCGCGGCAGGTGGCGATGTTGGTCGTGCAGCCTGCTCGTCCCCGTGGCGGGTCGTCGCCACACCTCGCCGCTTGCCCACCCGTCCTGACGATGCCCTTCGCAGGCTTTCAGGTGGTGGATGCCCTGCTTCGGCTGCTTGCTTCCAGGGGCACTGACGCGGTGGCGTTGCGCGGTTCGCCGCTATGGAATCGTTGACGGCGGTGTCGGCGATCGAACTTTGGGGCGGGATCGAATGCACGGTCAATCGGGTGGGCGACCGTTATACCGATCAGGTCCGCCTGAGCGGCCATCACGATCGGCTCGACGATCTCGACCGGTTCGCCGACCTCGGCGTCAAGGCGTTGCGCTATCCCGTTCTGTGGGAGCGGACGATGGCCGGTGCGGCTGGAAACCCCGACTGGCATTGGCCGGATGCGCGCCTGGCCCGACTGCGCGCACTGGGGATCAGGCCCATCGTCGGCCTCGTCCATCACGGCAGCGGCCCGTATCACACCCATCTGCTCGACGACGGTTTCGCGGCAGGCGTGGGGCGCTATGCCGCCATGGCGGCGGCGCGGTATCCGTGGGTAACGGAATGGACACCGATCAACGAACCGCTGACCACCGCCCGTTTCTCCGCCTTGTACGGGCACTGGTATCCGCACGCCGCCGACGACCGCTCGTTCTGGACGGCGCTGCTCAATCAGGTCGACGCCACCCGCGCCGCCATGACGGCGATCCGCACGGTCATCCCGGACGCTCGCCTGATCCAGACCGACGATCTGGGGCGCACCTATGCGACCCGGCCGCTCATGCCGCAGGCCAGGCACGACAACCAGCGGCGCTGGGCCGGGTGGGACCTGTTGTTCGGGCATGTCGACCGGCACCATCCCCTGTTTGCGGAGCTCGACCGGATGGGGCTGGGCGCCCGCCTGCGCCGGATCGTCGATGATCCGGGCCCGCCCGATATCATCGGCGTGAATCACTATCTGACCAGCGACCGCTTCCTCGACCACCGGCTCGATCGCTATCCGGACCATCTCCACGGTGGTAACGACCGGCAGGCCTATGCCGATACCGAGGCGATCCGCGTGCTCGACCCGCCGCCCGCCGGTCTTGGTGGTGCCTTGCGCGAGGCATGGCAACGCTACCGCACCCCGATCGCGCTGACCGAGGTCCATAACGGATGCACGCGTGAGGAGCAGTTGCGCTGGGCGGCGGAGGCGTGGGAAACCGCCGCTGCCGTCGCGGCGGAGGGCGTGGATATCCGGGCGGTCATCGCCTGGTCGTTACTGGGCAGCTGGGGCTGGAACACGCTGCTGACCGGGGACGGCGTGTACGAACCGGGCGTCTACGACGTCGCATCGGGCCTGCCCCGGCCCACCGCGCTGGCATCGCTATGGCGGGGATTGCCCGATGGCGCGCCGCGTCATCCGGTTGCGGAGGCGCCCGGCTGGTGGCGTCGGTCCGGACGCCTGATCTACGGGTCGGCTGCGGCACCTTCGCCGAACGGACGGACGGCATCCACCACCCGGCCGCTCCTGATCTGCGGGGGTACCGGGACACTGGGCCGCGCCTTCGCGGATGCCTGTGTCGCCCGTGGCATCGCGCACCTGTCCGCCGGTCGCGAGACGATCGATCTCGACCGGATCGGCGACCTTGCCGCGACGCTCGATGCGATCCGCCCCTGGGGCGTCGTCAATGCCATGGGCTGGGTCCGCGTCGACGAGGCGGAGGCGAACGAAGCCGCCTGTCACCGCGTCAATGCGGATGGTGCGGGCGCCCTTGCCGAAGCCTGTGCGGACCGGGGGATCGCCTGTCTCAACATCTCAAGCGACCTGGTCTTCGCCGGTGACGGCGACCGTCCGCTGGTCGAAAGCGATGTGCCTCGCCCGCTTAATGCCTATGGGCGCAGCAAGGTGGCGATGGAGGCACGCTGCGCCGGGCTGGATGGCTCGCTGGTCATACGGACCGCCGCCTTCTTCTCCCCCCATGACCCCCATAATTTCGCCGTCGCGGCGCTGGCCGCGCTCGCCGGCGGTCGGCCGTTCGCCGCCGCGCACGATCACGTCGTGTCGCCGACGTTCGTGCCATGGCTGGTCAATACCGCGCTCGACCTGCTGATCGACGACGCGGACGGCCTGTGGCATCTGTCGGCGGGCGAGGCGGTGAGCTGGGCGGACTTCGCGCGCCGCATCGCCATGGCCTGCGGGTACGATCCCGACCTGATCCGGCCGGTCGACGGGGCGACGCTGGGGTGGCGGGCACCGCGGCCACGGCATGTCCCCCTCGGCAGCATCAGGCGGCCGCTGGCGCCATCGCTCGATGCACACATCGAACAATTCGCCAGACAGCATCGCATGATGTCCCGGGCATTCTCATCGGACGGCGTCAGATAAGGGGCTGGTCGCCCTGATGGCGTATGAAGAGCGCTACGCCCATATCCGGCGGACGTGCCCCACCGACGTCAGACCTTCGCGTTGAAGGCCCCCTCCTCGACATACAGCGCGGCATATTGGCGGGTGATCCGTGGCAGCGCGTCGTCGAGCCATTGCGCCATCGATTCCTCCTCGCGCAGCGATTGCTGCAACGATGTGGCTGCGCTGGCGAAGCCGCCATCCCCGGCCAGCGTGATGATCGATTTGTAGCTGGCGATCTCGAAATGCTCGAACGCATAATTGGCGAAGCTGTTCTTCAGGATCTCGTCGCCTGCCACGCTGTGGCCCAGCGCGGCCATGCCCCCGGACATGCTCAGCGCCGTATCTTTCAGGAACGATGCCGACGTGTCGAAACCCGTCAGTATCTCGTCGAGCCGGGCGATCTGGGCATCGGTTTCGTCGCGATGCAGGCGCAGACGGTCTGCCACCTCGGGATAATGCTCCAGCCGGGCGATCTGCGGCCCGATGATCGCGAGCGCCTGTTTCTCGACGGCATGCAGGTTCACCAGCCCGGTGACGAACAGGTCTTGCAGCGTTGCCATGAATTCTTCCTCCTGCGATGGCGTGATACTCCGCGTCAATAAACCCGCAACGCGAGGATAAGTCGTTGCGATAGCGTCTTATTCGCCCGGTTTATTGATGCAATCCAGGTTAGGTTCGATCCCGGTGGCGGCCGATCGTGCCGTTACGCGGTCGTGCCGCAGGCGTCGGCGCCGTCTCCCGGAGCACGAACCCGAAATACCCGGCGACGATCGCGAGCAGCGCGTGCAGCCAGATGTCGTTGCCATAGATGGGGACCAGCCCGAACGTCGTGTCGGTGGCGGGGAACAGCCCCATGATCGTCAGCACCGCATAGATCAGCGCCACCGATCTGGCATAGCCGACCGAGCCGGCAACGCTTCTGGCCGCCAGCACGCCCCACACGCCGAATGCCAGATGCACCAGATTATGCAGGACGTTCACCGGGAACAGCCCCAGCGCCAACCGCGACGACCCGGTGACGGCCAGGTCGGGATGGACATGCGCGGGGGACAGGCCGGGGATGAAGCCGGCGATGCTCGCCAGCAGGAACACGACCCCGAACAACGTTGCGAAATGCCTGATCGACATGGCCGTCTCCTGGCGGGTGCTGATGAAAGGGCGGGGATCAGGCGCCGTTGATCTTCTGCCCGGCATTGTCGCCCTCGTCGGGTGACTTCTTCGTCGCGGTCTTCTTGCCGCCGGCATCCGATCCGCCGCCCCGTCCGGTGCCGAGACTGCCGCGCGCACCGTCGCCGCCCTTGGTGGTGATCGCTCCGGGGTTACCGCCCGCGCCTTTCTGTGCCACGTCTGATCTCCATGTCCGATGTGCTGAAAACCCGATGTTCGGCTGTAGAGTTCCGAATAAACTCTGATACTTAGATCAATATCCGCGCTGGTTGGGCATGGCCGCTACCGGAAGTTGTCGGCATAGCTTTGCAGCAGCAATTTGCGCGGTGGTTCGTCCTGCACGGTGAAGGTGAAGCCCTGCCGCTCGCAATAATCGATCGCCGCCTCCCGGGTGGGAAAGCGCATCTGGACATAGGCCTGCGCCTCGCTGCCGCCGGACCAGCCGGTCAGCGGATCGGCGCGGGGCGGCCGGTGCGATGCCCATTCGACCACCCAGCCGGGGCGCCGACGCTGCAGCACGGGGCTGGCCAGACCGGGGTTCGGGAAGATGCGCGCCGTCGCCATCTCAGCGGTCCACCTCGCCGAACACGATGTCGAGCGAGCCGAGGATCGCGGTGACATCGGCCAGCATATGGCCCCGGCTCATGAAATCCATCGCCTGCAAGTGGCTGAAACCGGTCGGGCGGATCTTGCAGCGATAGGCGCGGTTGCTGCCGTCCGACACGAGGAACACGCCCAGTTCGCCCTTGGGGCTTTCGGTCGCGACATAGACCTCGCCGGCGGGGACGTGGAGGCCCTCGGTGTACAGCTTGAAGTGATGGATCAGCGCCTCCATCGATCGTTTCATCTCCGCGCGCGCGGGCGGCTTCACCTTCCGGTTATCCGTCGCGACGGGGCCGTCCGGCATCTGTTGCAGGCATTGCCGCATGATCCGCGCCGACTGGCGGACCTCCTCGACCCGCACCATGAACCGGTCGTAACAGTCGCCCCTCGTACCGACCGGCACATCGAACGCCATCTCGGCATAGACATCATAGGGCTGCGACTTGCGCAGATCCCACGGCACACCCGATCCCCGCAGCACCGGCCCGGAGAATCCCCAGGCGATCGCGTCCGCCTGCGTCACGACGCCGATCTCGACGTTGCGCTGCTTGAAGATTCGGTTGTCGGCGATCAGCGATACCGCATCCTCGAACAGGCGCGGCAGGCGGGTATCGAGCCAGTCGCCGATATCGGTGAGCAGCTTGAGCGGCACGTCCTGCCGGACACCGCCGGGGCGGAAATAATTGGCGTGCATCCTTGACCCCGATGCCCGCTCGTAGAAGTTCATCGTGTCTTCGCGCAATTCGAAGAACCACAGGTTCGGCGTCATCGCGCCGACATCCATCACATGGCTGCCCAGATTGAGCAGGTGGTTCATGATCCGTGTCAGTTCCGCGAAGAACACGCGCAGGAACTGCCCTCGCCGGGGTACCTCCAGATCGAGCAGCTTTTCGATCGCCAGCACATAGGTGTGCTCCATCGACATCGGCGAGCAGTAATCGAGCCGGTCGAAATAGGGGATGGTCTGGAGATACGGCTTGGTCTCAATGAATTTTTCGGTGCCGCGGTGGAGGAAGCCGACATGGGGGTCGATCCGCTCGATCACCTCACCGTCCAGTTCCAGCACCAGCCGCAACACGCCGTGCGCGGCGGGGTGCTGCGGGCCGAAATTGATCGTGTAGTTCTGGATCGCGGTTTCCACCGCGTCGCCATCCGGCGCGCCGGCAACGTCACCACCGCGCGGGTCGTTCGCCGGTGTCCGGCCGGTCGGGACGGGCGGGGGCGTTCCAGTCATGGCGTTGCCTCTGGCGATTGGCCTCGACCGCCAGGTTACCCTTTCCGCCAGCCCGGCTTCCTTAACCTGCTTGAACGCTTCGGGGGCGATGGTGCGTATTGCG
Organism: Sphingomonas sp. CFBP 8760; assembly: GCF_014841615.1. GTDB lineage: Bacteria > Pseudomonadota > Alphaproteobacteria > Sphingomonadales > Sphingomonadaceae > Sphingomonas. The sequence continues at coordinate 12,660 of NZ_JACYUG010000015.1, forward strand.
GGACGATCATGGTAACATAGATGAGGATCAATGCCGTGGCGGTGTCGGTATTGGCTATACCACTGTATCCACCTGTCTTTCCTGCCCGGTTGAGTCGAGCGTCCGGCTGTCTCGACAAGGCCGGGCCAGACGGAATTCGGGGTGGATGATGAACCTGTCGGGAAACGGACGGCGCGAACCCGGGCGGACCGTGTCGATGGCGCGCGGCGTCAATCAGGCGATCGTCGGCCCCCGCTTCGAACAGAAGTTCGGGCGACGGCCGCTTGCCCCGGACGATCCCGCCGCGACGATCAACGACCTGATCTTCGCTCGGATGATCGAGCCGGACTGGTCGCCGCTGCACCGCGCATTTGTCGACAAGATCACCGCCAAGGCGCAGGCGCGACAGCTGTGTCCGGACCTGCGCGTGGCCGAAACCCTGTCGGTCATCCCGGTGGAGACGATCCGGTCGGTCGACCATCTGCACGACATGTTGCAGCCGTTCATCGGCACCGCGGCGATCGCCAAGCCCGCCCATGCCAGCGGCGCGCCGGTCTTCCTGCGCGACGTCACGTCGCCGGCCGACCTGATGGCGCTGCACGACCTGGCCGGGCGCGATTACGCGCTGGTGATGCGCGAAATGCAGTATCGGGGGCTGCCCCGCCGGATCGTCGTCGAAACATTGGTGCCCGCGCGCGGCGCGGCACCGCCCGACGATTACAAGTTCCACTGCATCCACGGCGAACCGCTGTTGTGTCAGGTCGATCACGGCCGTTTCGGGGAAGCGTGGAGCAGGTTGTTCCGGGTGCCGGGTTTCGCGCCGATGGACGCGGACGACGGGCTGTCCCCGCCCGATGGCTACCGGCTGCCCGATCCCGGTCGGCTCGTCGCGCTGACCGCGGCGGCGCGGGCGCTGGCGGCGCCGTTCGATATGGTGCGTGTCGATCTCTATGACGGGGCGGACGGCCTTTATTTCGGGGAGATGACCTTCACGCCGGCCGCGTCGCTGGGCATCGCGCCTTCCGCCGCCGGATGCCACCGCGAAACCCCGACGCACCGTGAGTACAGCCGCACCCTGATGGCGGCGTTCCGGCGGCGCGGTTGACCGGCACCTGTGCGGCGCGGCCCGTTACCGGTCCCCGCGCACCACGCAGGCACCGACCGCCGCGATCCGCTCGACATCGGCATAGGCGGGGGTCGCCAGTTCCTCGCCGAAGATGTCGGGGTCCAGTTCGTGATACCAGAGGCTGCACCCGGTCCCGGCCAGCGCCCCCTCCAGATGCGGGCGCAGCACGTCCTCGCCGTCGACGATCGCCACGCCGGTATGCAGGATCAGCCGACCGCCCGGCGCCAGTTTGCCGGCGCCGGCCACCACCCAGTCGAGCGACAGCCGTGCGCCGTGGAGATCGCCGCCGTCGCGATAGGCGCGGGCGCCGGGATCGATCATGAACGGGGGGTGCGTCACGATCAGGTCGAACGTTCCCGCCACGTCCGTCGGCGTGGCGGCGTGGACGACATCGGCGTCCAGCCCCGCCCGCGCGGCGTTGATCGCCGCGAGGAACAGCGCATCGGTGTTGATATCGGCCAGGGTCAGGCGGGCCTGCCGGTGCGCGATCGCCGCCGTGATCCCGCCGACCCCCGCCCCCGCCGCATAATCGAGGATGCGGGCGTCCGGCCCCGGCGGGGCCATGCGGGCAAGGATCAGGTCGGCGAAACGGTAGCTGTCCGGCCCCAGGAACACCGCGTCCCGTGCCGTGGTCGGATAGGCGGAATGCAGGAACAGCGCGTCATGCACGCTCGACACCCGCACGCGTGAGACGAAGCGGCCGTCATCCCGTTCGACGATGATCCCCGCCCGGCCCAGCGACGCGAACAGGGGCGGCGGCAGCTTGCCGGGATCGAACGGCAGGCTCCACCCGAAGATGTCGCGCAGCGATCCCGCCTGCCGCCGGTCCGGCCGCGCGACGACATGCGCGTGGCTGGCCGGCGTGACGGTCACGAACCGGTAAGCGGCCCGGTCCAGCCGATCGAGCAGGTCGTGAAATGCCGCGGGGTCGATATCGCGCAGCGGCGACGCGGTATCGATCGGGCGTTCGGCGAGAATCTGTGCCATCCGTGATGCTCCGGTCCGGTCAGATGACGGGCTTGCCGCCGGTCACGGCGACCGTCGCGCCGGAGACGTAGCTCGCTTCGTCGCTGGCCAGCATGACATAGACGGGGGCCAGTTCGCGCGGCTGGGCGGGACGGCCGATCGGGTAATCCTTTCCGAACGAGGCAACCTGTTCCGGGGGCATGGTGGAAGGGATCAGCGGGGTCCACACCGGCCCCGGCGCGACGCAGTTCACGCGGATGCCCTGTTCCGCCAGCAACTGCGCCAGCCCGCCGGTGAAGTTCTGGATCGCCCCCTTGGTGGTCGCATAGGGGAGCAGCGTCTGCTTGGGATTGTCGGCGTTGACCGAGGTGGTGTTGATGATCGCCCCGCCCGGCGCCATGTGCGGCACCGCCGCCTTCGCCAGAAAGAACATCGCGTGGATGTTGGTGCGGAAGGTCTGCTCCCATTCCGCGTCCGGTATGTCCGCCAGCGTCTCGAACGTCATCTGGTGCGCGGCGTTGTTGACGAGGATGTCGATTCCCCCGAACGCCGCCACCGCCCGGTCGACGATCGCCCGGCAATGATCGGCCGCGCCGATATCGCCGGGCACCAGCACCGCCTTGCGCCCCGCCTGTTCGACCAGCCGGGCGGTCGCCTGCGCATCCTCGTCCTCGTTCAGGTACGAGATCAGCACGTCCGCGCCTTCGCGGGCAAAGGCGATCGCGACGGCGCGGCCGATGCCGCTGTCGCCGCCGGTGATGATCGCGCGCTTGCCGGCCAGCCGGCCGGAGCCGCGATAGCTGTCCTCCCCGTGATCGGGTGCCGGGTCCATCTGTGCGGTCGTGCCCGGTACGTCCTGCTGCTGTTCGGGAAGGGGCGGGGTCGGGTTGTGGATGTCGTCCGTCATGACTGCTCCGGAAGAAACAGGGGGAATGAGCCGGGGTGTCCGGCAATAGATGACGGCATATCCTCCATCGCTGCCGGGATTTCATAACGCACATCAAATCACTGCTGATTATGTCCCTACATAGATCAGAGATTCGGAGAATAATCCGAACGATGATCGTGCATGGCCATCGATCAAGTGCTGCAGGGGCGACGCGTGCTGATCGTGCACGAGGATGATCTTCGGCGGATCAATCTCGGCAGGATCATCCGGAATGCGGGTGCTGTCATAGCCGGTCCGGTGGATGACTATACCGGTGGCATATCTCTGCTCGATGGCGGGCCACCTATCCATGCCATGGTCATAAGCCGTATGTTGCCCCGTCAGGACGCCGTCGCCTTGCTCGATGCCGCCACCGACAGGAATGTGCGTGCAGTCATCGTCCATCCGAAGCAGGTCGAGATGGAAAGCCCCTTCTCCGATTACACGTGCCTTGAGGCCCATGTCGCAGGCTTCCGGATCGTACAGGTAATCGCCGGCGTGCTTGCGATAACCCGTGGCTGCATTCATCAGGCGGCTGCTACACCTGCCTAGCTGTTGGGTCCCGGCATCCGGCCGGATCGATGGCTGCAATGCATGCACGCCGCCCGCCGTTTCAGGGACATCGACCACGGCGACCGATACGGGAGAGGCGAATTGCGGCATTTCCCGATAAGGGCATTGATCGTGACGACAGCGGAAACGATCCCGACCGCCGGCACCTGCGGGCGGTGACCATTCGGTCCCGGTTGATCCTGTTCGCGGCGGGTGACTTCGCGTTCAATCTCTACTGGCAGGCGGTCGGCCTGTATCTGCTGTTCTTCTACATCGATGTGCTGGCGCTGCCCCCCGCCGTCGCGGGCGCGGTCTTCACGATCGGCGCCCTGTGGGACGGTATCGCCGATCTGGCTGTGGGTGCCCTCGCGCAGCGACGCGGCGTGTCGTACCGGCGCTGGGTAGGGCGGGGCGCGGTGCCGCTGGGCGCCGGGTTCGTCGCGATGTTCGCCGCCGCCGGTCACGGCGCCGGGTGGCTGCTCGCCGCGCAACTGGCGTTTCGCACCGCCTATGCCTTCACCAACGTTCCCTATGCCGCATGGACGACGCGCCTGAGCGGGCGGAGCGAGGATCGAACGCTGCTCGCCGGGCTGCGGATGATGTTCGGCGCGCTGGCGGCGATCGCGGTGGCGGCGGCGTTGCCGGTGCTGGCCGCCCGACTCGGTGGCGGCGGCATGGCCGGCTTTCCCCTTGCCGCCGCCCTGCTGGCGATCCTCGCGACCCCGCTGCTGCTGCTCGTCGCGGTGATCGTACCCGAGCCGGTCGGGGGCGAGGATGTGGCCGACCCGGTCGGGGGTGGGGACGTGGTCGACCCGGTCGACAGGGGCCTGCGCGGACAGATGGCGGCGTTGCTCGCCAATCGCGCGTTCGTCACGCTCAATCTGGCGGCCGCCGCCGGCGGCGCGGCGGCGGCGCTGCTCGGGCAATCGGTGCTGTATTACTACCGCTATGGTCTGGGTGATTCAGGGGGCGGTCCGCGCACGCTGGCGGCGATGGCACTGGCGAGCGTGGTGTTCGTGCCGTTCTGGACCTGGCTGGCCACCCGGGTCGGCGCGCGGGCGACCTGGCTGATCGCGGGCGTGGGTGCAATGTCGTTGCTGTCGGTCGCGGCGCTGCTGCCGCTCGATACCGGCATGGCGACCGCGCTGTTCCTCGTCGCGATGCAGGCCGCGTTCGGCGGCTTTCAGCTCGCCGCCTGGGCGATGCTGCCCGACACCGTCGACTGGGGCGAACGGCAGCGCGGCGTGCGGGTGGAGGCGCTGGCATTCGGCACCTTCGCCTTTGCGCAGAAGGCGGCGCTGGCAGGCGCCGGCCTTATGATCGGGATGGTCTATGCCGCCAGCGGTTTCGTGGCGGGCGCCAGCCAGCCCGCCGGCGCGGTGGCGGCGATTCGCTGGCTGATGCTGGCGGGACCGGCGGTACTAATCGCGCTGTCGGTCGCCGCCATCCTGGCCAATCCGCTGCGGCCTGCCACGCCGCTGACGATCAGGCCAGCGTGAACTCCCCCGCGACACCCTCCGCCTGCGCGGACGGTGCGATCCACAGGCGGAACCGCCCCGGCTCCACGATCGGCTTCAGATCGCGGCCGATAAAGGTCAGGTCGGATCGGCGGAGCGTGAATTCCACCACCTGCGACGCGCCCGCCGGCACCCTGACCCGGCGGAACGCCTTCAACTCGCGCACCGGCCGGGTGATGCTGGCGGTCACGTCCTGCACATATAGTTGCACGACCTCGTCCGCGGCACGCGTACCGCTGTTCGTCACCGTCGCGCGGACCGTCAGCGTCCCGCCGGCCGCCAGGGTCCCGCCGCCCGTCTCCAGCCCGGCATAGGCGATCCGGCCATAGGTCAGCCCATGACCGAATGGGAACAGCGCGTCGTTCGGCACCTCCTGGTAATGCGTCTTGTATTCCTGCGGCGCACCCGGGGGATTGGGGCGGCCGGTGGTCTTGTGCGCGTAGTGATAGGGCTGCTGCCCGGTGGCATGGGGAAAGCTGACCGGCAGTCGCGCCGACGGGCTTTCGCGTCCGAACAGCACGTCGGCGATCGCTGGTCCCATCTGCGATCCCAGAAACCAGGTGACGAGGATCGCGGGGGCCGCCAGCACCGCTCCCTCCAATGCCAGCGCGCGACCGTTGCGGAGCAGCACGACGACGGGCTTGCCGGTGGCGGCGACCGCCTCCGCCAGTGCCATCTGCGCGGGCGGGACCACGATCGCCGTGCGGCTCTGCGCCTCGCCCGACATGCGCTGGGTCTCGCCGATCGCGAGGACGACGACATCGGCTGCCTGCGCCGCCGCCACTGCCGCCTGGATCCCGCCGGGCAGGGGGGCATCGATGCCCGATCCGTCCACGACGGTGATCGCCGTCCTGTCCGCTACCGCCGCCTGCATTCCCGTCAGCAGGTCGACCGCCTCCGCATCGGTGCCATAGACGTTCCATGGCCCGATCAGGTCATGCTGCCCCCGCGCGAACGGCCCGATCAGCGCGATGCGCTTGCCGGCACGGGGCAGGGGCAGCAGGCCGCCGTCGTTCTTCAGCATCACGATCGACCGGACACCCGCCTCCCGCGCCAGATCGAGATGCGCGCGGGTGCGGATCTGCGTCTTTTCCCGGCGCGGATCGATGCGACGGAACGGATCGTCGAACAGCCCCAGCGCGACCTTCAGCGCCAGCACGCGGCGAACCGCCTCGTCCACCCGCGCCATCGGCACTTCCCCCGCCGCGACCAGCGTGGGCAGGTGCTTGAGGTAGAAGCCGCTTTGCATGCTCATGTCGACCCCGGCCATGAACGCCAGCTTCGTGGCCTCGCGCGCATCGGCGGCGAAGCCGTGCGCGATCAGTTCCTCGTCACCGGTATAATCGGACACGACCAGGCCGCCGAACCCCCATTCGCGACGCAGGACCTGCGTCAGCAACCATTCGTTCGCGGTTGCGGGGATGCCCGACAATTCGTTGAACGACGCCATCGTCGTCGGCGATCCCGCTGCGAAGGCGGCCTCGAACGGCGGGAAATACACCTCGCGCAACGTCCGTTCGGACACGTCGACGGTGTTGTAGTCCAGCCCCGCCTCCGCCGCGCCATAGGCGGCGAAATGCTTGGCGCAGCTGGCGACGGCATCGGGGGCGGCAAGGCCGCGCGTGCCCTGGAAACCGCGCACCCGTGCGTCCGCCATGATCCGGCCGAGCAGCACATCCTCCCCCGCGCCCTCGACGCCACGGCCCCAGCGCTGGTCGCGGGCGATGTCGACCATCGGCGCGAAGGTCCAGTCGATCCCGGCCGCCGCCGCCTCGGTTCCCGCCGCGCGGGCCGTCCGGCGGGCAAGTTCGGGATCGAAACTGGCCGCTTCCGCGAGCGGCATGGGAAATACCGTGCGGAAGCCGTGGATGATGTCGGCCGCAAACAGGAGCGGGATCTTCAGTCGACCCTGTCGCATCGCGGCGGTCTGCATCGCCTTCGCCATCGCGGTGCCGTTGCCGTTGAACACGCCGGTCAGCCGCCCGGCGCGCACGTCCGCCAGCTGCTGGTCGAAACTGCCTGCCGCGCCCGCGGGGTTCAGCGATACCGCCGCGCCGCCTGCCCAGGCCGCCGCCATCAGCGTCAGCTGCCCCGCCTTTTCCTCCACCGTCATCCGGCCGGGCAGGGCGGCGACATCGGCGGGCAGGGGGATTTCGGCCACCTGTTGCAACAGCGCGCGAGCCGGCGAGGCGGCCCAGGCCGCCGTGGCCCCCGCGCCGATCAGCATCGCACGCCGCGAAATGTGTCTATCCTGCATCATTCCTCCCCTTTCGATCCGACCCGGCCGTAACCGGGCCATCATCGCCGATAAATCGTTTGACCGTCTTGTATGTTCATGTAACCGGTTACATCAAGAATAATGATCCGGCGACAGGCCGGGCGGCACCACCGGTGCCGACAGGAGAGGATGGTTCGGAAAAGGATGTCGCACGCCACGATCCGCGATGTCGCCCGCGAGGCGGAGGTATCCGTCGCGTCGGTGTCGCGCGTGCTGAACGGCCACGACAATGTACGCCCCGCACTCCGCCTGAAGGTGCAGGAGGTTGCCTCCCGCCTGGGTTATGTGCCGCATGCCGGCGCGCGCAGCCTCAGCCTGTCGCGCACGGGGACGATCGGCGTCGTCCTTCCCGACCTGCACGGCGAGTTCTATTCCGAACTGCTGCGCGGCATGGATCGCGAGGCGTCGGACCGGGGGCTGCATATGCTGTTGTCGGTCATGCATGACCGCGCCGGTGGCATCCAGGCGCTGCATGCGATGCGCGGCCGCGTCGACGGGCTGGTGGTGATGGCGCCGCAGGTCGATCCCGATCGCCTGCTGGCCCACCTGCCGCCCCTGACGCCCACGGTGCTGGTGAATTGCGCGCCCCATCACGAACGGCGGGCGGAACTGCGGATCGACAATGTCGCCGGCGCGGCGGCGATGGTCGACCACCTCATTGCCGTCGGCCGACGCCGCATCGTCCACATCGCCGGTCCCGAGGGGAATATCGACGCGGACGAGCGTCGTCAGGGTGCGGCGATGGCGGCGGCGCGGGCCGGCGCGACGTTTCGCGTGCTGTCCGGCGATTTCCGCGAGGCATCCGGCATCGCCGCCGCCGCCACGCTGCTGCCCGACATCGACGGCGTCGACGCGATCTTCGCGGCCAACGACATGATGGCGATCGGCGCGATGGTCACGCTGAAGCGCGCCGGTGTCGCCGTGCCGTCGCAGGTGGCGATCGCGGGCTTCGACGACGTGCCGCTCGCCCGCCTCGTCACGCCGGCCCTCACGACGCTCGGCATCGACATTGCCGGATTCGGCGCCCGTGCGGTCACGCGCCTGATCGGGCTGATCGCCGGGGGCGACGATGACGCGACCGAACATCGCGCGCCGATCCTGATCGTGCGCGACACCACACCAATCATCACAAGCCCGAACAATCGGGCGCAACAGGGGGAAATATAATGAACACCATGTTTCGTGCGGCCTTGATCGCCGCGACGACGCTGGCCGGCGGGTCGCTGCTGCTGCCGTCGCCCGTCACCGCCCAGGTCGGGCAGGCGTCGTTGCGCGGTACGATCACCGCGCCGTCCGGCAATCCCGTGACCGAAGTCTCTGCGGTGGAGGTCGCGACGGGGTATCGCCGTACCGTGCCCGCCAGCGCGGACGGTGCCTATAATTTCGCGTCGCTGCGGGCGGGCACCTACCGACTGGAAGTGAAGTTGCAGAACGGCACGCGCAACTCCGACGAATTCACGCTGCGGGTCGGGCAGAATGCCGGCCTCGACATCGACCTGACCGCCGCGACCGACGCACCCCCGGCCGGCGCCACGCCCGACGCGCCTGCCACCGGTGGCGGCACGCAGGAAGGCGGCGACGGTGAGATCATCGTCACGGGCAACCGCATCCGCTCGTTGCAGGGTGGTCAGGTCGGCATCAACATCACCCAGCGCCTGATCGAGCAACTGCCGCAGAATAACCGCAACTTTCTCGCCTTCGCCGATCTCGCGCCGGGTGTGCGGTTCGTCGAGGAGGCGGACGGGTCGTCGCGCATCCAGGGCGGCGCGCAGGCCAGCAATTCGGTCAACGTCTTCATCGATGGCGTCAGCCAGAAGGATTACGTGCTGAAGAACGGCATCACCGGTCAGGACACCAGCGCCGGCAATCCGTTCCCGCAGCTGGCGATCGGCGAATATCAGGTGCTGTCGTCCAACTACAAGGCGGAGTTCGACCAGGTCAGTTCCGTCGCGATCACCGCCCTGACCAAGTCGGGCACCAACGAATTCCACGGCGAGGGATTTTTCGACTATACCGATCAGAATCTGCGTGATCGCCGGCCGACGGAAATCTACCCGACCAAGATCGCCAAGGTCAATTCGCGCCAGAAGCAGTTCGGCGGGGCGCTCGGCGGGCCGATCATCAAGGACCGGATGCATTTCTTCGTCACCTACGAAGGCAAGCGGCTCGATACGCCGTATGACGTGCGCCCGAACAACGGCGTGCTGCCGACCGCGCTGCCGGCGCAATATCAGGATCGGTTCGGCACGTTCTCGCGCCGTTTCAATGAGGATCTGTTCTTCGGCAAGATCGACATCGTCCCGACCGATGCCGACCTGATTGAATTCACCGCCAAGTATCGCGACGAATCCGGATCGCTGATCGGCAACGGCTTCGCGGCGTCCGAAACCGATACCGCGAACAAGGTCGAGGAACTGCGCGGTGTCGCCCGCTGGCAGCATACCGCCGATCGCTGGATCAACGACCTGCGCGTGTCGTACGAGGATGTGACTTGGGGGCCGAAGCCGATCAACGGCGGCATCGGCCAGCAGTTCGACACCATCCTGCGCAACGGCACCAGCGCGACCCGCACCGAATTGCTGCGCATCGGCGGCGGCACGAATTCGCAGGACAAGGGGCAGAAGGGCTGGACCGTCCAGGACGATTTCACCTTCACCGGCTTCGAGGGGCACACGCTGAAGGTGGGTGCCAAAGCGAAGTGGGTGACGCTGAACACGCTGGAGCAGAATCTGCCCAACGCGCTGTACACCTACGACACCAGCCTGAACGGGGCGGGCCAGTTCAACACCACCATCCCCTACCGGCTGGAATTCGGTGCGGCGATCGGCACGGCGAACCCGGAGATCCGGTCGAAGAACTTCCAGTTCGGCATCTATGCGCAGGACGACTGGGACGTGACCGATCGCCTGACGCTGAACCTGGGCCTGCGCTGGGATTACGAACGCACGCCCGCCTATCTCGATTACGTCACCTCGCCCGCGCAGGCCGCCGCGGTGTCGCCGGCGAACTATCCCAATCTTACCCGCGCCGATTACGACATCAACGACTTCATCTCGAACGGGAACAACCGCAAGGCGTTCAAGGGCGCGTTCCAGCCGCGGCTCGGCTTCACCTATCGCTTCGACGAGGCGGGCCGGTTCTCGATGTTCGGCGGCTATGGTCGCTCCTATGACCGCACCCAGTTCGATTTCCTCCAGCAGGAATTGACGCAGGGCACCTACGCCGTGCGCCGGTTCGAGTTCGCCAACGCGAATTCCCTGTCCCCCTGCACGCCGAGCGCCACCTGCATCCAGTGGAACCCGATCTACCTGACGGAGGCGGGGCGCCAGCAATTGCTGACCGGCTCGGTTGGCGGCGGGCGCGAATTGCGCTTCATCGACAACGATCTGAAGGTGCCGTATTCGGACCAGTTCAGCCTCGGCCTGCGCGGCCGGTTCGCGCCCGTCGAGCTGGAGGTCGGCTATACGCATATCAACAGCAGGAACGGCTTCGCCTATCTGCTCGGCAATCGTCGCACGGACGGTTCGTTCTTCTTCAACGATCCGGCCAATCCCAACGACGCACCGGATTCGCCGTTCGGCTTCGCACCGCCGGGATTCGGCTCGGTCCTGATCGGCACCAACGGCCTGAAGACCAGTTCCGACGGCGCCTATGTCAAGCTGACCAAGAGCTGGTCGGCCGCCTCGCCGTGGAGCATCGACGCCACCTACAGCTATACGGAAGCGGAGGAGAACCGGCAGTTCGGCGAGTATTTCTCGCTCGATTTCCCGCAGATCAGCAATTACCCGACGCTGCGTTCCTCGGGCGTGCCACGGCACCGTTTCGTGACTGCGGGCAGCGTCGACACGCCGATCGGCGTCACCCTGTCGGGCAAGTTCCAGATTCAGTCGCCGAGCTTCCAGAAGGCGCTGGACAGCCGTTCGGCGCCGTTCGAACGCGTCATCATCGGCAGTCAGGTGGACTCGCTCGGGGATATCTGGGGGCGCCGTCAACTCGATCTGGCGATCACCAAATATGTCCCGTTCGGCTTCATCAACGACGTGTCCCGCCTGCGGCTGCGCGTCGACATCATCAACGTGATGAACGATCGCAACTATGTCGATTTCAATAACGCGCCGGGGGACAATGTGCGCGATACCAACTCGCCAACCGTCTACCGCGAGCGGGTGGGCTACAGCGTGGGCGGCAACCAGCCGCGCACGATCAAGCTGTCGGCCGGCTTCTCGTTCTGATCTCCCCGGGGAGCGGGCGTCGTCATGGCGCCTGCCCTCATTGCTGAATAATGGAAGGACCGCCCGATGATCGACCGCAGGCAGATGCTGGGCCGCGGCGGGCTGGCCCTTGCCGGATTGACGGCCGGCTGCGCGCCGGCGCTGTGGCCGCCGGCGCCCGCGGGGGTGCCGGACGATCTGGTCGCCGATCTGCAACGGCGCACCTTCCGCTTCTTCTGGGATACGACCGATCCCGCCACCGGGCTTGCCCCCGATCGCTGGCCGACGCCGTCCTTCGCCTCGATCGCGGCGATCGGCTTCGCGCTCACCGCCTATCCGGTCGGCGTGGTGCATGGCTGGATCACCCGCGAACAGGCCCGCGCCCGCACGCTGGTGACGCTGCGTTTTCTGGCGGCGGCGCCCCAGGGCGATGGCGAGACCGGGTTCAGCGGCTACCGGGGCTTCTTCTACCATTTCCTCGGCGTGACGAAGGGGTTGCGCTTCGCCCGCTGCGAATTGTCGACGGTCGATACCGCATTGCTGCTCGGCGGGGTGCTGTTCGCGCAAAGCTGGTACGACGGCGATCACCCTGACGAGGTCGCGATCCGCGATCTGGCGGAGCAACTCTACCGGGCGGTGGAATGGCCGTGGATCACCCCGCGCGCGCCGCTGCTGGCCATGGGCTGGCATCCGGAAAGCGGGTTCATCCCCCACGACTGGGCGATTTATAACGAGGGGATGCTGCTCTACATCCTCGCGCTGGGATCGCCGACGCAGCCGCTGTCCGAGGGGACATGGCAGGCATGGTCGAGCCGGTTCGACGCGTCGTGGAGCGACCGATGGGGCGAGCCGCACCTGCATTTCGCGCCGCTGTTCGGGCATCAGTACAGCCATGTCTGGATCGATTTCCGGGGCATCCGCGACGAATACATGAAGGGCAGGGGGATCGATTATTTCGAGAACAGCCGTCGCGCCGTTCATGCCCAGCGGGCCTATGCCATCGCCAATCCCGGCAACTGGCGCGGCTACGATGCCGAGATGTGGGGGCTGACCGCGTGCGACGGGCCGGGCGATTTTCCGCAGCGGATCGGCGGTGTCGACCGACAGTTCTTCAGCTATTCCGCGCGCGGCCCGGGTGAACGCGACGACGGCACCATCGCCCCCACCGCCGCCGCCGCCTCGATCGCCTTTGCCCCCGACCTCGCCGAACCGGCGATCCGGGCAATGCATCGCCGCTATGGGCAGGGCATCTACGGCGAATACGGCTTCCTCGACTCGTTCAATCCCACGCTGACCGCCGCCGGTGCGCCGTTGAAGCATGGCCGCATCGTTCCCGGCGTCGGTTGGGTCGACAAGGATTATCTGGGCATCGATCAGGGACCGATCGTCGCGATGATCGAGAATGCGCGGTCGGGCCTGATCTGGCAGACGATGCGCCGCAACCCGCATATCCGGCGCGGGCTTCGCCGGGCGGGCTTCGCCGGTGGATGGCTGTCGTGATCCTGCTGGCGGCGATGCTGGCCGCGCTGTCGCCGACACAGCCGCAGCCGCAGCCGCAACGGCTCGACGATTTCGATACCCTCGCCCCGTGGCAGGCATCGGCGTCCGATGGCGTCGATGCGCGCATCGGGGTGGCGGCGGGCGCCTTGCGGCTGGACTATGATTTCGGGCAGGTGTCGGGCTATGCCGTCGCGCGCCGGACGCTGCCGATCGAATGGCCGCCGCATTTCCTGATGACGGTGCGGGTACGGGGCACCGGTGGCGTCAACGACCTGCAGCTGAAGTTCACCGATGCTACCGGCACCAACGTCTGGTGGGTGCAGAAACGCAACTTCCGCCCCTCGGCGGCATGGCAGACGATCCGTATCCGTCCCCGCGACGTGGAGTTCGCCTGGGGGCCGGTGACCGACCGGACACTGCGGGCCACGCAGGCCATCGAACTGGTCGTGGTGCGGGGGCGTGACGGCGGCAAGGGCCGGATCGAGATGGACGACCTGACCTTCGAACGCCTGCCTGCCCCCGTGCCGCTGCCCCCCGCCCGCGCCAGCGACCCACGGGCGCTGGACGGTCGCCGCGATACGGCGGCGCGGCTGGCGCGACCGCTGACGATCGATTTCGGCGGCCGGCGGGAACTGGGCGGCCTGATGCTGCACTGGGCGGCTGGCGGGTCGCCGCCGGCCTATGCGATCGAGACATCCGACGATGGCGCACGCTGGGCCGAACGCACCCGGGTGACGCGCGGTGATGGCGGCAGCGACCCCGTCCGGCTGGCGGATACCGAGGCCCGCTATGTCCGCATCGTGCCCCTGCACGGCGCCCCGGCGCTGGAGGAGGTGGAGGTGATGCCGCTGGCCTGGGGGGCGACGCCCAATGCGATGATCGCCGCGCTGGCGGCAAAGGCACCACGCGGCAGCTATCCCCGTGGCTTTACCGAACAGACGTACTGGACGCTGGTCGCCGCGGACGGCGGCGCGGTAGCGGGCTTGATCGGCGAGGACGGCGCGATCGAGGTCGCCAAGGGCGGCTTCTCGGTCGAACCCTTCGTCATCGCCGATGGCCGCCGGTTCGGCTGGGCGGACGTGACGGCGCGGCAGCGGCTGGAGGACGGGTATCTGCCATTGCCGCATGTCGACTGGACCGGGCCGGGCTGGGCGCTGGATACCGCGCTGGTCGCGGATCAGGCCAGCCCGAGATTGCTGGCCCGCTGGCGGCTGACGAACACCGGCACCACGCCCCGCCACCTGCGGCTGGCGCTGGGCATCCGTCCGTTCCAGGTCAATCCTCCGGCGCAGTTTCTCAGCCAGCAGGGCGGCGTCAGTCCGATTTCGCGGATCGCATGGGATGGCACGGGGCTGGCGGTGACGAGCCCGCCCGCCATCGCCGGCGACCCCGCCGTCACGCGGATGCTCACGCCGTTGCGGCGTCCCGATACGGTCGGCGCCGTGCCGTTCGACACCGGCGCGCTGGTGCCGACGGCGGCGATCGCGGGCGGTGCCGTCGTCACCGATCCCGCGCTCCTCGCCACCGCGACGCTGGCGTGGGACGTGACGCTGGCACCGGGCGGCACGCTCGACGTGCCGATGGCGATCGGCGGCGATGCGCCTGCGGATTTCACCGCCGCGACCACCGCGACCGCCGATTACTGGCGCCGGATGCTCGGCACCGTCGCCATCAACGCGCCACCCGGACGGCAGGCGGTGGCGGATACGGTGAAGACCGCGCTGGCGCACGTGCTGATGAGCCGCGACGGGCCTGCGCTGAAGCCCGGCACCCGCTCCTACGATCGCAGCTGGATACGCGACGGGGCGATGATGGGAGATACGCTTCTCCGCCTCGGCCATCCCGCGCCGGTCCGCGCCTTCGCCGACTGGTACGGGACGAAGCTGTTCGCCAACGGCAAGGTGCCGTGTTGCGTCGATTCCCGTGGTCCCGATCCGGTGCCCGAGAATGACAGCCAGGGCGAATACATCCATCTGCTGACGCAGTTGTATCGCTACACCGGCGATCGCGCCGCCCTGTCCCGCGACTGGCCGAAACTGGATGCCGCCCGCCGTTATATGGAGGGGCAGCGCCAGTCCGAACGGACGCCGGCTAATCTGACGCCCGCGCGGCGGATGCGGTACGGCCTGATGCCGCCGTCGATCAGCCACGAGGGATATTCGGCGCAGGCGCAATACAGCCTGTGGGACGATTTCTGGGCGCTCGCCGGTTACAAGGACGCGGCGGCAGCGGCGACCGCGCTCGCCCGGCCCGAAGCGCCGACGATCGCCGCGCAGCGTGACGAATTCGCCACCGATCTTCACGCCGCGATTGCCGCATCGGTGAAGCATTTCGGCATCGACTTCATTCCCGGCGCCACCAGCATGGGCGATTTCGATGCGACATCGACAACGATGGCGCTAGATCCCGCGGGGGAGTCCAGGCGGCTGGACCGGACGCTGCTGGCCAACACCTTCGCCCGCCAATATGCCCGTGTGATGGCGCGGACCAGGCCGGGTGCCGACTGGTCGGACTATACGCCCTACGAACTGCGCAACGTATCCGCGCTCATCCGGCTCGGTCAGGCGGCACGGGCCGACGATCTGCTCGTCGCCTATATGGCCGATCGGCGGCCGGCGGCGTGGAACGGCTGGGCGGAGGTGGTCGGGCGGTTACCGCGCGAGATCCGCTTCATCGGCGACATGCCGCATGCCTGGGTCGCATCGGATTTCATCCGTGCCGCGCTCGACGTGTTCGCCTATGATCGCGGCGACGACGGCGTCGTGGTGCTGGGCGGCGGCCTGACGACGGCATGGCTGACCGGGAAGGGCGCGGCGATCCGGGGGCTGCGCACCCGTTATGGCGGTGTCGACCTTGCCGCGCAGCAAGAGAACGGGGCGCTGGTCTACGACATCGGTGGCGATGCCGCGCCGCCGGGGGGCTTCGCGGTCGCATGGCCGCTGACGGGGAGGCCGGGCACCGCGCTGGTCGACGGGCGTCCGGTGACGCCGATCGGGGGATCGCTGCCGCTCCCCCGCCTGCCGGCGCATATCGTTTGGCAGGCGGCGCGTGACTGACGTCGTCCGCGGCGGGTATCCACGGCTTCGAAGGCACCCCCACCGACCCCGCAGCCATCGCGCCCTCAGGCCAAGGGGCACCTCGCCACGCCCCCCATTCAGCTGCACGACGTAGATGAACCCGATCGTCGCCACCATGCGACGGCCCCTCGTCACGCTCCACGCCATGGTCGAAAACCGCACCGGTTATCGCAGTGCCTGAACACGGTTGCGCGATAGCTGCTCGGGACGAACGGCGTGTGCGGGTCGTCTACCGCTCGCCACCGATCGCGGCGCGGGTGCGGGCGGTCGCCCACCACCAGCCCAGCGCCCATAGCGTACCGAAACTCCACCCGGCCAGCACGTCCGACGGCCAGTGGACGCCCAGATATACGCGGCTGGTGCCGATCGCCCCGGTCAGCAGCACCGCCGCCCCGAACAGATAGCGCCGCGCCGCCCGTTCCGGCACCACTTGCGAGGCGAGCGCCGCGAGCGTCAGGTACACCACCGCGCTGCCCGCGGCATGGCCGCTGGGAAAGCTGGCATTGTGGACCGGCACCAGATGCTCGACCAGATCGGGCCGCGCGCGTGCGACGATGCGCTTGATGATCTCCACCATCTGACCGCCCGACCAGCTCGCCGCCGCCAGCATCAGCGCGGTCAGCCACAGCCGCTGCGCCAGCAGGAACCCCGCCACCAGCACCACCACCAGCGTCAGCACGGTCCCGCCGCCCAGCGCGGTCAGGTCCACCGCCACGCGCGGCAGCCAGCGCGGCCCGCCCCAGGCGCGCAGGCCCTCGACGATCGCGCGATCGGGCGCGAACGGCAGCCGCGCGACCAGCCAGCCGAGCAGCAGCACCGCCAGCGCGGCGATCGCCAGCAGGGCCAGCCCGGCCAGCGGGCGGGGCAGGGGGCGGACGGGGTCCGGGGCGGTATCGGCCATGGCAGGTACGGTCATCGCCGTGCCCTGCCAGAAAGCGTCGTCGCGATCCAACATCGTCCTGCCCCGCGTGCGGTAACTTACCCCTTGCCACCACGGGCGCGGCGGGCGAGATCACCGGCCATAGGAGAGAATAGATGCGCAACATCGATCACGTGATCGCTGGCGGCGGGGCGACGACACGCGCCCGCACCGGTGATGTCTACGACCCGAACACGGGCGAGGTGCAGGCATCCGTCGCGCTGGGCACCGTCGCCGATCTCGACCGCGCGGTCGCCGCCGCGCTGGCCGCGCAACCCGGCTGGGCCGCCACCAATCCGCAGCGCCGCGCGCGCGTGATGTTCCGGTTCAAGGAGCTGGTCGAACGCGAGATGGACGCGCTCGCCCACCTGCTGTCGTCCGAACACGGCAAGGTGATCGCCGACAGCAAGGGCGATATCCAGCGCGGGCTGGAGGTGATCGAGTTCTGCTGCGGCATCCCGCACGTGCTGAAGGGCGAATATACGCAAGGGGCCGGCCCCGGCATCGACGTCTATTCGATGCGCCAGCCGCTGGGCATCGGCGCGGGGATCACCCCGTTCAACTTCCCCGGCATGATCCCGATGTGGATGTTCGGCGTCGCGATCGCGACCGGCAACGCCTTCATCCTGAAACCGTCGGAGCGCGATCCTTCGGTGCCGGTGCGCCTCGCCGAACTGATGCTGGAGGCCGGTGCGCCGGAAGGTATCCTCCAAGTGGTGCACGGCGACAAGGAGATGGTCGACGCGATCCTCGATCATCCCGCCATCGCCGCGGTCAGCTTCGTCGGCTCGTCCGACATCGCGCATTACGTCTATCGCCGCGGGGTCGAGGCGGGCAAGCGCGTGCAGGCGATGGGCGGCGCCAAGAACCACGGCATCGTCATGCCCGACGCCGATCTGGATCAGGTCGTCGCCGATCTGGCCGGGGCCGCGTTCGGCTCGGCCGGGGAACGGTGCATGGCGCTGCCGGTGGTGGTGCCGGTCGGCGAGAAGACCGCCGATGCCCTGCGCGAGAAACTGATCCCCGCGATCGACGCGCTGCGCGTCGGCGTGTCGACCGATGCGCAGGCGCATTACGGCCCGGTGGTGAACGCGGCGCACAAGGCCCGCATCGAGCAATGGATCCAGACCGGCGTCGACGAAGGCGCGGAACTGGTCGTCGACGGGCGCGGCTTCGCGTTGCAGGGGCATGAGCGCGGCTTCTTCATCGGCCCCAGCCTGTTCGACCGGGTGACGCCCGACATGAGCGCGTACAGGGAGGAAATCTTCGGCCCCGTCCTCCAGATCGTCCGCGCCCCCGATTTCGAGACGGCGGTGCGCCTGCCGAGCGAGCATCAGTATGGCAACGGCGTCGCGATCTTCACCCGCAACGGCCATGCCGCGCGCGAATTCGCCGCGCGCGTCAATGTCGGCATGGTCGGGATCAACGTGCCGATCCCGGTGCCGGTCGCCTATCACAGCTTCGGCGGCTGGAAACGATCCGCGTTCGGCGACACCAACCAGCACGGCATGGAAGGCGTGAAGTTCTGGACCAAGGTGAAGACGATCACGCAACGCTGGCCCGACGGCACGGCCGAATTGCCACGCGGCAGCGAGGACGGCGGACCCTCGCGCGTGCAGGACGCGTTCGTCATTCCGACGATGGGCTGAAGGCGATGATGAACCAGTTCGACCTGACCGACGACCAGCGCGAGATTCAGGATCTCGCGCGCCGCTTCACCGCCGATCGCATCACGCCCCACGCGGCGGAATGGGACGAGCAGCACATCTTCCCGCGCGACACGATCAAGGCGGCGGCCGAACTCGGCTTCGCGGCGATCTACGTGTCCGAGGAATCGGGCGGCATCGCGCTCGGCCGGCTGGAAGCGGCGCTCATCATGGAGGCGATGGCCTATGGCTGTCCCTCCACATCCGCGTTCATCTCGATCCACAACATGGCGGCGTGGATGATCGACCGGTTCGGGTCGCAGACGGTGAAGGACAAGTACCTGCCCGATCTGGTCACGATGGACCGGCTGGCCAGCTATTGCCTGACCGAACCCGGCTCGGGTTCCGACGCCTCGGCGCTCAAGACCCGCGCCGTCCGCGACGGGGACGACTGGATCGTCACCGGCTCCAAGCAGTTCATCTCCGGCGCGGGCGAGAACGAGGTCTACGTCACCATGGTCCGCACCGGTGAGGAGGGGCCGAAGGGCATCTCCGCGCTGGTGATCGAGAAGGACATGCCCGGCGTGTCGTTCGGCGCCAACGAACGCAAGCTCGGCTGGCATTCGCAGCCCACCCGGCAGGTGACGTTCGACGGCGTGCGCGTGCCGGCCGAGAATCTGGTCGGCGAACTGGGCGAGGGGTTCCGCATCGCGATGACCGGGCTGGACGGCGGCCGGCTCAACATCGGCGCCTGTTCGCTGGGTGGCGCGCAACGCTGCCTCGACGAGGCGATCGGCTATACCCGCGACCGCCAACAGTTCGGCAAGGCGATCGCCGAGTTCCAGAACACGCAGTTCACGCTGGCCGACATGGCGACCGAGCTGGAGGCGGCGCGCGCGCTCCTCTACATGGCGGCGGGCAAGGTGACCGCGAACGCGCCCGACAAGACCCGCTTCGCCGCGATGGCCAAGCGGCTCGCCACCGACACCGGCTCGGCGGTCGCCGACCGCGCGTTGCAGTTGCATGGCGGCTATGGCTATCTGATGGACTATCCGATCGAACGCTTCTGGCGCGACCTGCGCGTCCATTCGATCCTGGAGGGCACCAATCAGGTGATGCGCATGATCGTCGGCCGGGACCTGACGAAGTGAGGCCGCGCTTCCCGCGAAGCGGTCTCACCCCTTCTTCTCTGCGTCCTCTGCGCCTCTGCGCGCCAAAAGTTCTTGGTTCGCGCAGAGGCGCAGAGGAAGCGGAGGGGGTTCGCCCGGAATGTCTGTCATGACCGAACAACTGATCGTCAGCGTTGATGGGCCTGTCGGCCGCATCAGCCTGAACCGGCCCAAGGCGCTCCACGCGCTGACGGCGGCGATGTGCGACGGCATCCTCGATGCGCTGGAGGCATGGCGCGGCGACGACGGCATCCGCGCCGTCATCCTCGACCATGCGGCGGGCACGCGCGGGTTCTGCGCGGGCGGCGACATCCGGATGCTGGCGGAAAGCGGCGCGGGCGACGGCGAGGCGGCGCGGCGGTTCTTCGCCACCGAATACCGGATGAACCACCGGCTGTTCACCTATGCGAAGCCGATCGTTGCGGTGATGGACGGGATCACGATGGGCGGCGGGGTCGGCGTGTCGCTGCCCTGCCGCTACCGGATCGCGACCGAGAACACGAAGTTCGCGATGCCCGAAACCGGGATCGGCCTGTTCCCCGATGTCGGCGCGGGCTGGTACCTGTCGCGCCTGCCCGGCCGCATCGGGCAATATCTGGCGCTGACCGGCCAGCGGCTGGACGGCGGCGAGGCGCACGCTCTTGGCCTCGCCACCCATTACCTCCCCGCCGACCGGGTGGAGGAGGCCAAGGCCCGCATCCTCGCCGATCCGGCCGCGATCGACACCGTGCTGGACGACCTGTCCACGCCGCCGCCCGCGGGCCGCATCCTCGCCGATCGCGCCACGATCGACCGGCTGTTCGCCGCCGACACGCTGGAGGATATCCTGGCCGCACTGGCGGCGGACGGCGGCGAATGGGCCACCCGCCAACGCGCCACGCTCGACACCAAGTCGCCGCAGGCGATGAAGGTGTCGCTGCGCCTGCTGAAGGACGGGGCCGGCATGGCCAGCTTCGCCGACGAGATGGCGCACGAATATGCCGTCGCCACCCGCGTCGTGCAGCGCCACGACTTTGCCGAGGGCGTGCGCGCAGTGATCGTCGACAAGGACAACGCCCCCCGCTGGAACCCCGCCACCCCGGACGGCGTCAGCGATCACGTGATCGACCAGATCTTTGCCCCCCTGCCGCCGGCAGAGGCGTGGACCCCGGAATAGAGGAAATACCGCATGGCCGACTACGAAACCCTGATCGTCGAACGGCGCGACCGCGTCACGCTCGTCACGCTCAACCGGCCGCAGGCGCTCAACGCGCTGAACGCGCAGGTGCTGGACGATCTGTTGAGCGTGATGGCCGCGCTCGATGCCGACCCGTCGCAGGGCTGCGCGGTCATCACCGGGTCGCCCAAGGCGTTCGCGGCCGGCGCCGACATCAAGGAGATGCAGGCCCAGGGCTTCGCCGACATGTACGGCCATGATTTCTTCGCCGGCTGGGACCGGTTCACCCGCACGCGCAAGCCGGTGATCGCGGCGGTGGCGGGCTATGCGCTGGGCGGCGGCTGCGAGCTGGCGATGATGTGCGACTTCATCCTGGCCGCCGACACCGCGAAGTTCGGTCAGCCGGAAATCAAGCTCGCCGTCTCCCCCGGCATGGGCGGGTCGCAGCGGCTGGCCCGCGCGGTCGGCAAGGCGAAGGCGATGGAGATGTGCCTGACCGGCCGGATGATGGACGCCGACGAGGCGGAACGCGCCGGGCTGGTCAGCCGCGTGATCCCCGCCGCCGATCTGGTCGAGGAGGCGGTGAAGACCGCCGCCGCCATCGCCGCCATGGCCCCGCTCGCGGTGCTGGCGAACAAGGAGATGGTCAACATGGCGTTCGAAACCGGGCTGGCGGCGGGCGTGCAGTTCGAACGTCGCCTGTTCCACGGCCTGTTCGGCACCGCCGACCAGAGCGAGGGCATGGCCGCCTTTGTCGAGAAGCGCGCCGGTGCGTGGACGGGGAAATAGCACGCGATGATCTGGCCGGCCTTCGTGCTGGCTGCGCCGGGACCATAAGAACAGGAAGAGGATGAACTGATGGTACGCATCGCCTTTATCGGGCTCGGCAACATGGGCAGCGGCATGGCCGCTAATCTGGCGAAGGCGGGTCACGCGGTCCACGCCTTCGACCTGTCCGCCGACGCGCTTGCCCGCGCCGAGGCCGCCGGCTGCACCGCCGCCGCCAGCGCGGTGGCGGCGGCGGACGGTGCCGAGGCGGTCGTCACCATGCTGCCCGCCGGCCGCCACGTCGCCGAGGTCTATGCGGCGCTGTTCCCGGTGCTGGCGGGCAACGCGCTGCTGATCGACTGTTCGACGATCGACGTCGCCACCGCGCGGGCGGTCGCCGGCGATGCCGCCGCGCGCGGGCTGGTCGCGGTCGATGCGCCGGTATCGGGCGGGATCGCGGCGGCGGCGGCGGGCACGCTCACCTTCATGGTCGGCGGCGACGACGACGGGTTCGCCCGCGCGGAGCCGATCCTGTCGCAGATGGGCAAGGCGGTGATCCGCGCCGGCGGCAACGGCGCGGGGCAGGCGGCCAAGATGTGCAACAACATGATCCTCGGCGCGACGATGGTCGCGACGTGCGAGGCGTTCGTGCTGGCGGAACGGCTGGGGCTCGACGCGCAGGCGTTCTACGACATCGCCAGCGTCTCGTCGGGGCAGAGCTGGTCGATGACCAGCTACTGCCCGGTGCCCGGCGTCGGCCCCGTCACCCCCGCCGACAACGACTATCGCGGCGGTTTCGCGACCGCGCTGATGCTGAAGGACCTGCGCCTCGCCACCGACGCCGCGGCGGACGCGGGCAGCCCCGTGCCGATGGGCGACCGCGCCCGCGACCTGTACGAGGCGCTGGCCGCCGCCGGCGAGGGCGACCGAGACTTCTCCGCGATGCGCCCGTTCCTGCGCAATGGCCGGCAATAAATCCGTCATGGCGAGCGCAGCGAAGCAATCCAGGGCGTCCTGGTCCGGCACTGGATTGCTTCGCTGCGCTCGCAATGACGAATCAAGCTATCGTCGTCCCGTGCTTTTCGGGCGGGTATAACGTCGAAGCCGGCACGATACCGCATGGAGGCCCCCTTGCCCAATCCCCATTACGACATCCTGATCGTCGGCGCCGGCCATGGCGGGGCGGGGGCGGCGATCGCGCTGCGCCAGCGGGGCTTCGACGGCACGATCGCGCTGCTCGGCGACGAGGATGCGCTGCCCTATGAACGCCCGCCGCTGTCGAAGGAGTATCTGGCCGGCGACAAGCCGTTCGAGCGCATCCTGCTCCGCCCCGCCGCCTTCTGGACGGACCGGGCGATCGCGCTGCTGCCCGGCCGCACCGTCGTGGCGGTCGATGCCGATGGCCACCGCGTCACCACCGCCGACGGCACCACCATCGGCTATCGCCACCTGATCTGGGCGACCGGCGGCGCGCCGCGCCGGCTGGCCTGTGCGGGCCACGATCTGTGCGGCGTCCACGGCGTGCGGACCCGCGCCGATGTCGACCGGATGATCGCCGAACTGCCCACCGTTACGCAGGTGGTGGTGATCGGCGGCGGCTATATCGGGCTGGAGGCGGCGGCGGTGCTGACCAAGCTGGGCAAGCCGGTGACGGTGCTGGAGGCGCTGCCCCGCGTGCTGGCGCGCGTCGCGGGCGAACCCCTGTCCCGCTTCTACGAGGCGGAGCACCGCGCCCACGGCGTCGACCTGCGCACCGGCGTCGCGGTGGCGTGTATCGAGGAACGCGACGGCGCGGCCTCCGGCGTCCGGCTGGCCGATGGCAGCGTGCTGGCGGCGGACATGGTGATCGTCGGCATCGGCATCGTCCCCGCGGTCGACCCGCTGATCGTGGCGGGTGCGGCGGGGCAGGCGGGTGGCGTGATGGTGGATGCGCAGTGCCGCACGACCCTGCCCGATATCGTTGCGATCGGGGATTGCGCCGCCCATGCCAACGCCTTTGCCGGCGGTGCCACGATCCGGCTGGAATCGGTGCAGAACGCCAGCGATCAGGCGATGGTGGTGGCCAGGACGCTGACCGGTACCCCCGAACCCTATCACGCGGTGCCGTGGTTCTGGTCGAACCAGTACGACCTGAAGCTGCAGACGGTCGGCCTCTCCACCGGCCACGACGCCACCGTCCTCCGCGGCGATCCGGCGACGCGCAGCTTCTCGCTGGTCTATTTCCGCGCCGGCCGCGTCATCGCCCTCGACTGCGTCAATCGCGTCCGCGACTATGTACAGGGTCGCGCGCTGGTGACCGGCGCCGTCATGGCGGATCCGGCGGCCGTCGCCGATCCCGCACGGGATTTGAAGACGCTGATCCAATAGACGGCCGGGTCAGCCGAAAATGCCGGCCGCAGTCGACATAGCGCGGCACCACCTCTCCCAAAAACGATCGGATTTCGAAAGAGCGGCAGCTTTCCCGACAAATGGTAACGTCAGAGAGACCATCCGCCATCGATGACGGTAGCAGCGCCCGTGACGAACCCGCCAAGGTCTGAGCACATCCACAGCACCGCCTCGGCGATCTCCTCGGGCTTGCCAAGCCGGCCGACGGGTTCGAGGTCGATCGCCTTCTGAATATCCCCGCCCGTGAAGCGGTCCATCATTGGCGTCTCGATATTGCCCGGCAGGATGGCATTCACGCGGATGCCTTGCGCAGCGTAATCGAGCGCGGCCGAGCGCGTCAGCCCGATGATAGCGTGCTTGGACGCTGCATAGGCCGCGCCGCCTGCGACACCGCGAATGCCCGCACCCGACGACGTATTCACCACCACGCCACTGCCCTGCGCGACCATCTGCGCCAATTCATGTTTCATGCAGGTGAAAGTACCGCGCAGGTTGATGTCGAGAATACGGTCCCATTCGTCCATGTGGATTTCGTGAACCGACGCTGCCTTGTTCTCGACTCCGGCATTGTTGAACGCACAGTCGAGCCGGCCGAACCGCTCAACGGTGCGGGCGATGGCCGTCTCGACTTGCCCTGGTTCGGCCACATCGCACGTCACCGCCAGCACCTCGCCACCGTTGCGTTCGATCTCGGCGCGTACTTGCTCCAGCGCGTCTTCTGACCGGTCGCTGATTGCGACCTTTGCGCCTTCGCGTGCGAAGGCAATGGCGGCGGCGCGGCCGATGCCGCTGGCGGCACCGGTGACAAAGGCAACCTTGCCGATGAAACGTTGAGCGTTGGTCATGTGACGGGTGTCCCGTATGCGGTTGATCCGTCATCGAGATAGGTGGAGGAGATGCATCGGTCAGGCCATCCAGGTTTCATCGAACCGATGAACCTCGTTCATCGCTCACGACCGCGTTCCGAGCGGGGCCACTTCGCGGATAAGGTCGATGAGCAGGCGCAGGCCAATCGGAAGCTGTCGGCGGCTGGGATAATAGACGTGAAAACCCGGTCCGCTCGGTGCCCAATCCGACAAGATGATCTGTAGCGCTCCTTGCGCCACTGCCGGCGCGACGCAGGCTTCGGGAAGATAGGCGCAGCCTTCCCCCGCCGCGGCAAGCATCAGGCCGAACTGGGTATTATCGATCGTCACCGGTCCCGGCACGTTGATCTCCACCCGATCGCCGCCCCGCTCGAATTCCCAATGGTAGAGCCGGTCATCGCCGAGCCGAACACGGATACAACGGTGGGCGCGCAAATCCTCCGGGTGCTCCGGAACCCCATACCGGTTGAGGTAGGCCGGGGCGGCGACCACCACCCAGCGAAGATCGGCGGACAGGCATTGCGCCACCATATCTTCGGGCACGGTACCGCCATAGCGGATGCCGGCGTCGGCACCGGCCGCAACCACGTCCAGCATGTCGTTGGTCACCCGGACATCCACCTCCACGCCCGGATGTCGTTCGGCGAAAATGGGCAGGACCGGGGCGATGAGAAGCGTGCTGGCATGTTCCAGCACGTTGAGGCGGATGCGCCCCATGATTTCGCCCATAACCCGATAACGGTTGAGACTGTCGTACGCGGAGCCGATCGCCGACACGGGCCCATCAAGCGCCGCGAATAACTCCTCGCCGGCCGCCGACAGGGTGACGCTCCGACTCGTACGGTTGAGCAGACGGACGCCAAGGCGCGCCTCCATCGCCTTCAGCGCGTGGCTGACCGCTGACGCGCTGACGCCCAGCTCGCGTCCGGCGCGCCGGAAGCTACGCTGTCGGGCAAGGGCCAGAAACGTGGCCGTATCAGCGAGATCGGCGCGACCGGCAGGCATTTTGGATTGCTCCAGCAATAGCTTCTACGAAGCGAATGATCCCGCACGGGCCACCGACTTTCTCACAAACGAACCCATTGCGGAACAGTCGCCCTGCTGATCCTGCTTGAGGGCGCTTGAGGCGTCGGCTTTCCCGAATTGTCGCTCGGAGACGCAGAGACGGGAATGGTCGCGGCGTGCGAATGACGGCTTTCAGGAATATAGATTTTCAGCCGCAATGTCCGGGTCCGGGCGCTTCCCGCCATTCACCCGCCCGCCCATGCCGCGCCGTCACCCGCTCGCCCAGGCCGCGATGTCGTTCTGCCGCCCGATCAGCGCCAGCCCGTGCGCGATCGATGTCAGTTCGCCACCGGTCGCGATCCGTTCTTCGCCGAACCGGTCCGCGGACAGCCGGCGGATGCGCGGGGTCAGCGAGGTGCCGCCGGTCAGGAACACGCGGGTGATCGCGGCGTCCCCGGTGCCCGCGGCGGCCAGCGCGCGGTCGACCGTCTGCTCGATGCGCATGATGTCGGGCGCGATCCATGCCTCGAACGCCGCGCGCGTCACCAGTGCCTCGATCGCCAGCCCCGCGCCCTCGAACCGGAACGTGGCCTCCTCCGCGGTCGACAGCGCGCGCTTCAGCCGGCCGACCGCGTCGTACAGCTGATAGCCCAGTTCCTGCTCGACCACCGCGATCATCCGCCCGATCGCCTCGGGATCGATCGCGGCGCGGCGCAGGGTGTCCAGCGCGGCCAGCGTGCGGCGGTTGCGCATCAGGGCAAGGCGCGACCAGTCGGAAAAATCGCTGAAATAGCCGCCCGGTATGTCCAGTATCTTGTCGAACGATCGATACTGTCCGCCCTTGCCCAGCATCGGCATCACCAGATGGTCGACGATGCGGGTATCGAACCGGTCGCCGGCGATGCCGATCCCGGCATGGCCCAGCGGGACGCAGCGCCGCGCCGCGCCCGGCGCCTCGACCCGCACCACCGAGAAATCGCTGGTGCCGCCGCCGAAATCGGCGACCAGGATCGTGGCGGGGTCGGTCAGCGTCGCGGCATGGCTGAACGCCGCGCCCAGCGGTTCGTAGACATAATGGACCTCCGCCCCCAGCGACCCGAACACCGCGTCGTAGCGCGCCTTGGCCAGCGCCTCGTCCGGGCGGCTGCCCGCGAACGCCACCGGCCGGCCGACCACGACGCGCGTGGCGCCCCCGTCCATCGCCCCGCCCGCATGTGCCGCCATCTTCGCGACGAACTGCCGCCCCAGATCCTCGAAGCGCATCCGCCGCTCGAAGATCGTGGCATGCTCGAAACTGGCGCTGGCGGCCACCGACTTGAACGACTGGATGAAGCGGCTGCCTTCCGGAAAGTCGAGATATTCGCGGATCGCCCATGGCCCGGCCGCCACGCCCAGTCCGCCGGCCTCGTCCCCGTCCTCCCAGAAGCACAAGGCCGACCGGAACACCGCCTCGCCGCCATCGGGGCCGGCGATGGTCACCAGCGCGGCGCCATCGCCCGAGGCGACGGCGGCGACGGAATTGGTCGTCCCGAAATCGAGGCCCAGCGTTCCGGTCATCGCCGCGGTGCCGCCATCAGTGGCGTCATCGCGACATGGCGATCCTGTTCGGGAAAGGGGCGGGCGGCGGTGTCGACGTCGATCACCTGCCGCATGATCGGCGATCCGTCCGCCGGGGCGACCGGCCAGCGGGGCAGGCCGGTGGCGTCGGGATCGCCCGTTCTGACGAAGGCGGTCCAGTATCCGCTCATCACCTGCGACACGCGGCGATCCTCGTCGGTCCAGGCATAGGCGGGGTTGGTGGTCAGGTTGGCCAGCGCATATTCGATCTCGGCGCTGTGCACCGCGCCCCATGGTGCGGGTCGGCCGCTGGTGTCGTCCACTGCCCGCGGCCGGACGCGACGATATTCGTAGAGCCAGGTCGGCGCGCCGCTGCGCCGGTGCAGGTCGAACCATCGCCAGGTCGGCCAGCCCAGGAACCGGTCGCTCGCCAGGGCGGTGGCGGCGGCCACGACCTGCGTGTCGTCGGCCACGGGATAGCGTGCCGCGACCGTCCCCGCCTGGTCACCATATAGCCGCACCAGCGCGGCGCGATAGTTTGCCACGGTCGGCGCCGCGTCGCCCAGCACCGCGCGATGGTCCGCCTCCTGCGAGTTGGTGCCGACCAGCAGCGGCACCCGCGCCTGCCGCCCGTTCGCGAAGGTCGCCTCCACCGGCTCGACCAGCATCGTGCCGTCGATCGTGGGCGAGAAGCGCGCCGGCGCGGTGCCTTGCGCCGCAAGCAGGCGATCCGCCGGGATCGCCCGCAATGCCGCCAGCGTTGGGGCCGCCAGCGCATCGCCGAACGCCTTGCCCTGCGCCTCGGCATCGACCAGCGGCATAGCCCCGACGCCGCCGATCAGCGCGCCGCTTTCCCCGATCGCGCCGGCGATATGGCGGCGGGTGAGGGGGGAGGCCATCAGCGCGCTGACCGACATCGATCCCGCGCTTTCGCCGCCGATCGTCACCCGCCGGGGGTCGCCCCCGAAGGCGGCGATGTTGCGACGCACCCATGCCAGCGCCGCCGCCTGATCCAGCAATCCGAAATTGCCGGCGCCCCGTCTGCGCCCCTGTGCCGTCAGCGCGGGGTGCGCCAGGAAGCCGAACACGCCCAGCCGGTGGTTGGCGGTCACCACCACCATGCCACGCGCCGCCAGCGCCGCGCCGTCATAGCGTTTCTCGGAGCCGTCACCCGCCTGGAACCCGCCGCCATGGATATAGAACAGCACCGGCAACCGCCCGCCGCCCTTCGGCCGCGTCGCCGGGGTCCAGACGTTCAGATAAAGGCAATCCTCGGCCGGCGGCGGCGACCGGAACGCCATGTCGCGATAGAGCGGCAGCTGCATGCACCGCGCCCCGAATGCCGCGGCGCTGCGTACCCCCGGCCAGCGTGACACTCGTTGCGGCGCCTGCCACCGCAATTCGCCGACCGGGGCGGCGGCGAAGCGGATGCCGAGATACCGCTCGGTCCCGTCGTCTCCCACCGACCCCGCGAGCATGCCACCCTCCACCCTGATACGCGGTGGCTCCTGTCCATGCGCCGCACCGGCACCCAGCGTCAGCAGCACCGCGATGATGGCCTTGCGCATCGATCCTCCCCTTGCCCGCGCCGGACGGTCCGGCAGCACGGCAGTTAAGTCGCGCTTCGCCGGACAGATCAAGGGCGATCAGTGCCGAGGCAGTATCGGGCCCATACTGACATACGTTGCAGAAAAGAGACAGTTTTTCGAAATGCGATGGCCTGAAGCGGCATCGCTTTACAAAAATCCGACAGCTATCCATCCCTTTGTCATTGGTCCGCAGCCTTTGATTGGCCGAGCGGCGACATATTTCGGGACCGTAACGTCAAATAGGCGGCGGTGGCGACACGGTAAGGGAAGCATCAGTGACTTACATGAGCATGGCACGTCGAGTATTGAGCGGCGGTTCGGCACTGTGTGCGTTGGCGACGCTCGGGGCGGGCATCGCTTTGGTCGGCGCGGCGGCCCCGGCGGCGGCGCAGGATTTCACCACCGGTTCGCTGTCAGGCGTCGTCGTCGATCAGGCCGGCCAGTCCGCGCCCGGTGGCACGGTGGTGCTCCGTTCCGATGCGCAGGGCTTCACCCGCAACGCGACGATCAACGACAGCGGCAACTTCCGCGTCCCGTCGCTGCCGGTCGGCACCTACACCGTCACCGTCACGTCCGCGAACGGCGACACCGCCGTCAGCCAGATCGCGATCAACGCCGGCGCCAGCAACAGCTACACCTTCCGCGTCGCCGCCGCCGGCGCCACCCCGCCGGCGGGCACCGCCCCGACCGAGGGCGGTGACGAGATCGTCGTCGTCGGCACTGCGGAGCGCGGCAACGATTTCGGCACCACCACGGGCGGTCTGAATCTCGGCAACGTCACCAACGTCCTCCAGACCGTGCCCGTCGCGCGCGACCTGACCTCGCTGATCCTGCTGGCGCCGGGCACCACCGCGGGCGACACGGCGTTCGGCAACCTTGCCTCGCTCAGCGGCGCGACGGTGGCGGAGAACGCTTATTATGTGAACGGTCTGAACGTCACCAATTTCCGCAACTTCGTCGGCAGCAACAATCCGCCGATCGAATTCTACCAGTCGCTCGACATCAAGACCTTCGGCCTGTCGGCGGAATATGGCCGCGTACTCGGCGGCTTCACCAGCGTCGTGACCAAGGCGGGGTCGAACACCTTCAAGGCCGGCGCGCTCGTCACCTATTCGCCCAACGCGCTGCGCGAAGACAGCCCCAACACCTATGCCGATTTCAACAAACGCGATTATGCCGAGAATGTGGAGGCCAATTTCTACCTCAGCGGCCCGATCATCAAGGACCGGCTGTTCTTCTATGGCCTGTACAACCCCAACTATTCCAAGTCGCAGAACACCAGCTTCCTGAACGCGCGGCGCGTGACGCAGGTCAACGATTCGCCCTTCTTCGGCGGCAAGATCGACGCGGTGATCGCCGACGGCCATCGGCTGGAAGGCACCTATTTCCGCAACGCCCAGACCTTCACCAGTTCCTATGACGCCTTCGATGCAGCGACGGGACAATATGGCGCGCGGACGGGCCGGGTGATCGAGAAGCAGGGTGGCGACAATTTCGTCGGCACCTACACCGGCCAGTTCACCAACTGGCTGACCCTGTCGGCCTCCTACGGCGAAAACCATGACAAGCGCTCGCTGACCCCGTCGCCGAACAATGCCTTCGTGCAGAGTTCGCTGACCGGCACCACCAGCCTGGTCGGTGGCATCGTCAGCCAGCAGACGCAGGACGACGATACCCGCAAGTTCTTCCGGGCGGATGGCGACGTCTATGTCAATGCGTTCGGCACCCATCACTTCCGCTTCGGTTACGAACAGGAAAAGCTGACCTCGTTCACCGACACGGTCTATACCGGCGGCAGCAACTACGTTTATCTGCTTACCCGCAGTGCGATCCAGCGTTCCTATTATGAGAATACGGGCACGTTCCGGTCCAAAAACGAGTCTTATTATCTACAGGATGCCTGGTCGTTGTTCGACGAGCGGTTGAATCTTCAGCTCGGCGTGCGCAACGATCGGTTTTCGAACGATGCGATCAGCGGTGAGACCTATTACAAGTCGGGCAGCAACTGGGCACCGCGTCTGGGTGCGCAGTTCGACGTGTTCGGCGATCGCCGCACGACGATCAATGCCACCTACGGCCGCTATTTCCTGCCGATCGCGACCAACACCAACATCCGGCTCGGCGGCGCGGAGAACTTCTACCGCCAGCGCTTCGCCTATCCGGCGGGCGTGACGCCCGGCAGTGCCGCGATCCCGGCGGGGCTGGTCTTCGACGATCGCGGCGCGCCCGCACTCGGGGCCAATCTCGGCGGCATCGCCTGTCCGGATGTCGGGCCGAATGCGGGCGAGCGGTGCAGTGCGGTGCTGTCCGATGGCCGCCCCGGTCCGACCGACACGCTGATCGCGCAGGGGCTGACGCCCAGTTCGACCGACGAATTCACCTTCGGCGTGCGCCAGCGGCTGAGCGACTGGTCGTTCGGCCTGACCTACATCAACCGTCGCCTGAAGGAGACGCTGGACGACGTGGCGATCGATCAGGCGGTCAACGCCTATTGCGCCGAGAACAACATCGCCGGCTGCGGCGACGTGTGGGACGGGTTCCACCAATATGTGCTGGCCAATCCGGGATCCGACATCACCGTGCGACTGGACGGCGACTGCACGATCGCGGGCCAGTGCGATGTCGTGACGCTGGATCGCGCCCGGCTCGGCTATCCGAAGGCGGTGCGCAAATATGACAGCATCCAGTTCGATTTCGCCAGGGCGTTCACGAACAACTGGGGTATCGGCGGTTCCTACACCTGGACCAAGCTGCGTGGTAACTACGAAGGGGCGGTCAAGTCCGACAATGGGCAGGACGATGCCGGTCTGACGCAGGATTTTGACCAGCCCGGGCTGCTCGAAGGTGCCTATGGTACGCTTGCCAACCAGCGCAAACATGCCTTCAAGCTGTTCGGCAGCTATGGCTTCACCGACAATTTCCGGGTCGGCGTGAACGCCACGTTCGAATCGCCGCGCAACTTCTCGTGCATCGGTACCTACTATAATGGCGCCGACCCTGCCGCCGATTATCAGGATGCCACCTTCTACTGCGCGCAGCCGGCCTTTGCCGACCGTCAGCAGTTCGTCGATCCGGCGACGGGGCGTCCGACGTTCCTCGTCAACCGCGGCTCGGCGTTCAAGAGCAACTGGCGCAAGGTGGTGAACGCCAACATCCAGTACGACATCGCCGATCTGCCGGGCAGCTTCGTCAGCGTCGATGTGTTCAACATCCTCAACTGGAAGTCGAAGGTCGATTACAACGAGTTCGGCGAGAATGCCGACGGCACGCTCAACTCGCAGTACCGCAACGTGACCGGCTACCAGCCGCCGCGCTCGGTGCGGGTCACCTTCGGCATCCGCCTCGGCGAACCGCGCCGCTGATCGGATCGATCGATAAACCAAAAAGGGGCGGCGCAGCGATGCGTCGCCCCTTTTCGTATCACCCGACGACCAGCGCCAGTTTGCCGTCGCCCTCGTCGACCGCCACGGTCGTGCCGTCCTTCACCTCGCCGCGCAGGATCATGTCCGCCAGCGGGTCCTGCAAATGCCGCTGCACCGCGCGCTTCAGCGGTCGCGCGCCGTATACCGGGTCGTAGCCCACCCGGCCCAGCCACGCGCGCGCCGCGTCGGTCAGGTCCAGCGTCACCTTGCGGTCCGCCAACAGCTTGCCGACGCGCCCCACCTGGATATCGACGATCGGGCCCATATGCGCCTGTCCCAGCCGGTGGAACAGGATCACCTCGTCCAGCCGGTTGAGGAATTCCGGGCGGAAATGCGCGCGGACGATGTCCATCACCTGCGGCTCCACCGCCTCCACGTCCTGCCCCTCGTCCAGATTGGCGAGATATTGCGCGCCCAGGTTCGAGGTCAGCACGATCAGCGTGTTGCTGAAATCCACCGTCCGCCCCTGGCCATCGGTCAGCCGCCCGTCGTCCAGCACCTGCAGCAGCACGTTGAACACGTCGCCATGCGCCTTCTCCACCTCGTCGAACAGCACCACCTGATAGGGGCGGCGGCGCACGGCTTCGGTCAGGACGCCGCCTTCCTCATAGCCGACATAGCCCGGCGGCGCCCCGATCAGCCGCGCCACCGCGTGCTTCTCCATGAATTCGCTCATGTCGATCCGCACCATCGCGTTGGGGTCGTCGAACAGGAATTCGGCCAGCGCCTTGGTCAGTTCGGTCTTGCCCACGCCGGTCGGCCCCAGGAACAGGAAGCTGCCCATCGGCCGGTTCGGGTCCTGCAACCCCGCCCGCGCGCGGCGCACGGCGGTGGAGACGGCGCGCACCGCCTCCGCCTGCCCGATCACGCGCTTGCCGATCGTCTCCTCCATGCGCAGCAGCTTCTCGCGCTCGCCCGCCAGCATCCGGTCGACGGGGATGCCGGTCCAGCGGCTGACCACGCCGGCGATATCGTCGGCGGTCACCTCCTCGCGCAGCATCGCGCCCTGGGTCTGGCCCTCGGCCGCCGCCAGCAGCTTCTGCAATTGCGGGATCGTGCCATAGGACAACTCGCCCGCACGGGCGAGGTCGCCGCCACGCTGCGCCTGTTCCAGCTCCAGCCGTGCGGCGTCCAGCTGCTCCTTCAGCTTCGCCTCCGCGCCGATCTTGTCCTTCTCCGCCTGCCAGCGCGTGGTCAGTTCGGCGGACTGCTGTTCCAGATTGGCCAGTTCGCCCTCCAGCGTCTCCAGCCGGTCGCGGCTCGCCTCGTCGCTTTCGCGGCGCAGCCCCTCGCGCTCGATCTTCAGGCGCAGGATACGGCGGTCCAGCCCCTCGATCTCCTCGGGCTTGCTCTCCACCTCCATGCGGATGCGGCTGGCGGCCTCGTCCATCAGGTCGATCGCCTTGTCGGGCAGGAAGCGGTCGGTGATGTAGCGGTTGCTCAGCGTCGCCGCCGCCACCAGCGATCCGTCGGTGATCCGCACGCCGTGGTGCAGTTCGTATTTCTCCTTCAATCCGCGCAGGATGCTGATCGTGTCCTCCACGGTCGGCTCGCCGACGAACACCGGCTGGAACCGCCGCTGCAGCGCGGGGTCCTTTTCGACATGCTTGCGATATTCGTCGAGCGTGGTCGCGCCGACGCAGTGGAGTTCGCCGCGGGCCAACGCCGGTTTCAGCAGGTTGCCCGCATCCATCGCGCCCTCGGATTTGCCCGCGCCGATCAGCTGGTGCATCTCGTCGATGAACAGCACGATGTCGCCCTCGGCGGCCTTCACCTCGTCGATCACGCCCTTCAGCCGCTCCTCGAACTCGCCGCGATATTTCGCGCCCGCGATCAGCGCGCCCATGTCGAGCGACATCAGCGTCTTGTCCTTCAGCCCGTCGGGCACGTCGCCATTGGCGATGCGCAGCGCCAGCCCCTCGACGATCGCGGTCTTGCCGACGCCGGGTTCGCCGATCAGGACGGGATTGTTCTTGGTGCGGCGCGCCAGCACCTGGATGGTGCGGCGGATTTCCTCGTCACGGCCGATCACCGGGTCCAGCTTGCCGTCGCGCGCCGCCTGCGTCAGGTCGCGCGCGAACTTCTTCAGCGCATCGTACCGGTCCTCGGCGCCCGCGGTATCGGCGGTGCGACCCTGGCGCAGCTGGTTGATCGCGGTGTTCAGCCCCTCCGGCGACACCCCCGCCGCCTTCAGCGCCTTGCCCGCCGCGGTCGTCGTCGCCAGCGCCAGCGCGACCAGCAGCCGCTCGACCGTGACGAAACTGTCGCCGGCCTTGCTGGCGATCTGCTCCGCCGAATCGAGCGCCCGCACCAAGTCGTTGTCGAGCCCGGGCGAGCCCTGCGCGCCCGATCCGCTCACCGCGGGTATCTTTGCGAGTGCCGCGTCGACGTCCGCCACCGCGCGTCGCGGCTCGCCGCCGGCCGCCTGGATCAGCCCGGCGGCCATGCCCTGCTCGTCTTCCAGCAACGCTTTCAACAGGTGTTCGGGCGCCATCCGCTGATGGTTCATGCGGATCGCAACGGTTTGCGCGGACTGTAGAAAGCCCTTGGCGCGGTCGGTGAATTTTTCGAGGTTCATGATCGGTCCTGTTGCCTTCATGCCAAGATAGTGTTGCCAATATAGCACACAAGTGGTCGCGGAAATAAACCGGCTCACCGGCGATGTAGTGGAGCGAAGCCCATTGCACAGGGGCGGTTTCGATGCTTACCACACGCCATCCAGCAGGAGCCCATGTCGCATGTCGTTCAAGTCCGCCGCCCTCGTCGGCGCCGCCGTGATTGCGTTCATCCCGTCCGTCCACGCCCAGACGAAGGTCGCCGCCGCCGCGCCGGTCGCCAGCCTCGTCAGCCAGGTCGACATCCCCTATCAGACCTTCACGCTGGCCAACGGCCTGCGCGTCGTCGTCCACACCGATCGCAAGGCGCCCGTCGTCGCGGTCAGCGTGTGGTACGATGTCGGCTCCAAGCACGAGCCCAAGGGCCGGACCGGCTTCGCGCATCTGTTCGAGCATCTGATGTTCAACGGGTCGGAGAATGCGCCCGGCGACTTCTTCGAACCGCTCAAGCAGGTCGGCGCCACCGACTATAACGGCACCACCTATTTCGATCGCACCAACTATTTCGAAACGGTGCCGACCGCCGCGCTGGAACGCGCGCTGTTCCTGGAATCGGACCGGATGGGCTATCTGCTCGGCGCGATCACGCAGGGCGTGCTGGATGAACAGCGCGGCGTCGTCCAGAACGAGAAGCGGCAGGGCGACAACCAGCCTTACGGCCTGCTCGGCTACAAGATCACCGAGGGGCTGTTCCCCGCCACCCACCCCTACGGCCATGACACGATCGGCTCGATGGCCGATCTCGATGCTGCCAGCGTGCAGACGGTGAAGGACTGGTTCCGCGATCATTACGGCCCCAACAACGCGGTGCTGGTGCTGGCGGGCGATGTCGACGTCGCCACCGCCCGGTCGCTGGCCGAGAAGTATTTCGGTAGCATCAAGGCGGGGCCGAAGAGCAATCTGCCCGCCGCCCCCGTCGTCACGCTGCCCGCACCCGTCAACGAGACGATCCGTGATCGCGTGGCCGCGACGCTCATCACCCGCAACTGGGCGACGCCGGGGCTCAACGATCCCGCTGCCGCCTCGCTCGATGTCGCGGCCGGCGTGCTGGGCGGGCTCGCCTCGTCGCGGCTGACCGACCAACTGGTCCGCAAGGAAAAGCTGTTCACGCAGGTATCCGCCGACAGCAACGCCTTCGCGCAGATCGGCACCTTCTCGATCGACGGGCTGGTGCGGCCGGGTGTCGACGTCGCGCTGGCGACGAAGCGGCTGGACGAGGTGACCGCGCAGTTCCTGAAGGACGGGCCGACCGCGGACGAGGTGTCGCGCTTCGTCACCTCCACGGTGGCGCGGCGTATCCGCGGGCTGGAATCGGTCGGCGGCTTCGGCGGCAAGGCGGTCGCGCTGGCCGAAGGCGCGCTCTATTCGAACGATCCGGGCTTCTACAAGAAGCAGCTGGCGGCGCTCGCCGCGCAGACCCCCGCCACGGTGAAGGCGGCGGCGAACAAGTGGCTGACCCGTCCGGTGCTGGCGATCAACGTCGTGCCGGGCGATCGCGACGCCTATCAGGAGGCGCAGGTCCCCGCCGCCGTGCCGGTCGCGGCCGCCCCCGAACAGCCCGCTAAGGGCACGCGCGGCGCGCTGCCCGCGGTCGGTGAGATCGCCGGGCTCAGCTTCCCCGCCGTCACCCGCACCCGTCTGCGCAACGGGATCGAGGTGGTCTATGCACAGCGTACCGCGGTGCCGGTCACGCAGGCGGTCGTCAGCTTCGATGCCGGCTATGCCGCCGATGTCGCCGGCAAGCTGGGCACCGAGCAGGTGACGCTCGACATGATGGACGAGGGGACGACGACGCTCGACTCCAACGCCCTTGCCCAGGCGCGCGAACGGCTGGGCGCGTCGATCGGCACCGGCCTGTCGCTCGACCGCACGGTGCTGACGATGGGCGTGCCCAGCGCCAACCTCAACCCCGCGCTCGACCTGCTCGCCGACATCGCCCGCAACCCCGCCTTCGCCGATGCGGAAGTCGCGCGGATCAAGAACCAGCGGCTGGCGGAGATCCAGCAGGAGCTGACCAACCCCGCCGGCATCGCCGGCCGCATCGTCCCGCGCATCGTCGCGGCGGGGACCCCGTATGAAAAGGCGCAGGGCGGCGGCGATCCTGCGGCGGTGGCGGCGCTGACCCGCGCCGATCTGGTCGCGTTCCAGCAGGCATGGCTGCGGCCGGAAAAGGCGAAGATCTTCGTCGTCTCCGATCGTCCGCTGGCCGAGGTGAAGGCCGCGCTCGACGCACGGTTCGGCGACTGGCGCGGCACCGGCGCGGTGCCTGCCAAGGCATCGTCCGCCACGCCGCCGGCCACGCGCCCGCGCATCCTGCTGTTCGACCGGCCCGGCAGCCCGCAGTCGCTCATCACCGGCGCGGTCAGCAACGGGCTGACCGGCACGCAGGAACTGCTGCCGGTGCAGACCGCCAACGATGCGCTGGGCGGCAGCTTCCTGGGCCGGATCAACATGGATCTGCGCGAGGGCAAGCACTGGTCCTACGGCGTCAACGGCGGGTTCCAGCGTGCCGAATTCGCCGCGCCCTATCTGATGCGGGCGCCGGTGCAGGCGGACAAGACGGGTCCGTCGATCGCCGCGCTGCAACAGGACGTGAAGGAGTTCCTCACCACCAAGCCGATGACCGATGCGGAGTTCGACCTGGCGATCAACGGCGCGATCCGGTCGTCGTCCGGCCAGTTCGAAACCTCGGGCGCGGTGCTGTCGGCGATGCAGCAGAACGATCTCTACAAGCGGCCCGACGATTATTACGCCACGATCGCACAGCGTTACCGCGCGCTGACGCTGCCTCAGCTGCGCACCACCATCAGCCAGGCGATCGATCCGTCGCGCATCACCTGGATCGTGGTGGGCGAGGCGACAAAGGTGAAGCCGCAGCTTGACACGCTGGGGATGCCGGTCGAGTTGGTGACGGCAAGTTCGCTGGGCCTCCCCGCCGCCGCCCCGGCGCCGGCGCCCGCGAAGTAAGGAGAGAGCCGATGGCCACCGTCGATGGCAGCTACGACTGCACCGTGAAATCGCCGCTGGGCGATCAGAAGATGACGCTCACCGTCCGCAGCGAAGGCGATGGCTTCACCGGCGACGTGTCGGGCGCGATGGGCAGCATGGACGTGACCGGCACCGTCGACGGCAACCGGATCGGCTGGAAGCAGAGCATGACCGTGCCGATGCCGATGACGCTCGACTGCGAGGCGACGATCGACGGCGACACGCTGGTCGGCACCGTCGGTGCGGGTGCGTTCGGCAGCTTCCCGATGTCGGGCACGCGTACCGCCTGAACCCCGTCTGCCCTGCAAGGGGATGTGAAACCCGCTCCCGCCGTCATGGCGGGGGCGGGTTTTTCGTGTGTGCGTGACCGGCACGGGGTCTGCGCCCGATCGCCCCGCTCGAACCTCGGTCATCGCGACGATCGTCACCGGCCGCCGCCCGGATGGCGCCGACCGGCATTTATCATCGCCATTCCGACCGGATCGGCCCTTGACAGACGCAGGGGACATTATTACCTATTGCACTAGACAATAGCGGACTAGATTACACCATGGATTCAGACGGGCATAATGTTGGAACGGAGATCTCGTTTGCGCTGTACAGCGCGGCCAATCGGGTCGCGCGGATGCACAAACCGATCCTCAAGCCACTCGGCCTGACGTTCCCGCAATATCTCGTCATTCTGGAATTGCTGGGTAAGTCGCCGCTCGTCGTCGGTGCGCTCGGCAGCCGGCTCGACATGGATACGGGAACGATCACGCCGCTGCTGAAGCGGCTGGACGCGGCCGGTCTGGTGACGCGCACGCGCGACCCGGCCGACGAACGCCGCGTGATGGTCGAACTGACGCCACGCGGTCGTGCACTCGGGCCTCAGGTTCTGGGCGTCACCGCCCAGATCAAGGCGGCCTGTCAACCAACAGCAAGCGATCTCGACGACCTTCGTCGCAGGCTGGACGCGATCCGTTAACCGGGCGCGGACTGAAACTTAAACAAGGAAACATGACATGAAAATCGGTATTCTCGGCACCGGCAACATCGGCAAGACCCTCGTTCAGAAGCTGAGCGCGGCCGGCCACGACGTGAAGGTCGCCAATTCACGCGGACCGGAGACGATCGACGCGGACATCCTGTCGTCGGGCGCCAAGGCCGTCACCGCAGCGGATGCCATCGTCGACATCGACGCACTGATCCTCTCCATTCCGCTCGACCGTATCCCGGGCCTCGCGCCGCTGATCGCCGATGTGTCCCCGGACACCGTCATCATCGACACGTCGAACTATTATCCGGGTCGCGACGGCGAGATCGCGCCCATCGTCGAGGGCCAGCCTGAAAGCGAGTGGGTCTCGGCGCAGCTGGGCCGCAAGGTGGTGAAGGCGTGGAACGCCATCAGCGCCGGATCGCTGGCGACCAAGGGCAAGCCGGCGGGCGAACCCGGCCGCATCGCCATCCCGGTCGCCGCCGACAGCGATTCGGACCGCGCCGTCGCCATGGCGCTGGTGGGAGACACTGGCCTCGACGCGGTGGATGCCGGCTCGCTGGCCGAATCGTGGCGCCAGCAGGGCGGCTCGCCCTCCTACTGCACGGATCTGACCCGTGACGAACTGCCGGCGGCGCTGGCGGCGGCAGATGCGTCGCGCTCGGGCGCCCGTCGCGACCTGGCGATCGCCGTCGTCATGGAGAAATTGATCGGCGACCAGTCAACGACGGTGGATTCGGAGCATTTCGTCCGCGTCGCCCGCGCGATCTTCATGTGATCCCGGCGATGTCGGAGGCGTCCGCCGCCATGGCGCGACGTCCCGACATCGACGAACGACCGGTGGCGATCCGCCGGGTCGCCCGCGACCGGAACGGTGCCAACGGCCCATGCCGATGAAGCGCCCCCCGTCACGGGAGTGACGATACGGACCCGCCTTCTCCCTCGGGAGGGGGCGGGTTCGTTCGTCAGGAGAGGGGAAAAGGCGCTGGGCCCCGGCGATATCATGCCGCGCACCATGGCGGCCGACCCGCCGATCCGTACCGCGACTTCCTGTTCCGCGAGGGAGATCGACGATCCCGTCCTCGCGCTCCTGATCGCGTCGGATCAGGTCGCGCCCATGATCGCTGGCGTTGCTGTACCGACCGGGTCCGGAGCGATCCGCCATCCCATCCTTGGGTCAACTGGTCCGATGACGGGTGGCTGATATGATCCGTCAACGCTGCTTGCGGAGAATGATGATGACATATCGTCGATGGCCACCACCGCAACCGACCAGTGACGATGTCGGAAGCAGACTGGAAAGTCTTTCTAGAGCGAGATGACATGAGGTCGATCCGGATGTTCGTCATGGCGAGCGGAGCGAAGCAATCCAGGGCGTCCTGGTCCG
Organism: Sphingomonas sp. CFBP 8760; assembly: GCF_014841615.1. Taxonomy (GTDB): domain Bacteria; phylum Pseudomonadota; class Alphaproteobacteria; order Sphingomonadales; family Sphingomonadaceae; genus Sphingomonas. The sequence continues at coordinate 53,245 of NZ_JACYUG010000015.1, forward strand.
GCACTGGATTGCTTCGCTGCGCTCGCCATGACGGATCAATCTGACGTCATTTGACTCTGGACGGGATCGTCCGCCGCGCACCCCACCCGCTGGAGTTCTCCGAGGAGGCCAAACCCCTGATGGGGCCACGAGACGGAGGATGGAATCCGTAGGCTGCCAAGGGGCTGAAGACGCGGCAGGTCAATTGGCGTCGCAACGACAGCGAAGGGCTGAACATCGGTTTCGCGCCCACCGGTGACGGCACGGTCCGCGTCTTCCTGTTCTGGCACCAGACCTGATCCGGCGTCCCGAACCGAACCGATCGCTCGATTTGCCCCTGTCCTACACCCCGGCTTTGCGCCTACAACTGGATGACATCAGGTTGAACCGCCTGTTCGTCGTGGCGAGCGGAGCGAAGCGATCCAGGGCGTCCTGATCCGGCGCTGGGTTGCTTCGCGACGCTCCCCATGGTGGCTTGGGTCAGACTGACGGTATCCCGCGCGGGCGGATACGGGGCGGATACGGGGCGGGCAGGGGGGAACAGGGTTCATGCGGACAACATCACGGATCATCGCATCGGTCGCGATGCTGGCGGCGTCACCGGTCGCGGCGCAGGACAAGGCGGTGCAGGCGCTGGTCGACCGGTTCGAGGACGCGCGCACGCGGTTCGATCCGGTCGCGCTCGCCGCGACGCTGGCACCGGATTACGAGGAAATCTCGCCGGTCGGCACCGTCGATCCGCGCGCGGCGGTGCTGGGCTTCTACGCCCCCGCCGCGCGCCGGCCGGCACCGGCGATGACCGCCGACGATACGGTCGTGCGCGCCGGCGGCGACATGGCGCTGGTCACGCGCCGCCAATCCTTCATGCTGCCCGGCGGGATCACCCGGTCGATCCGCGTCCGCTATGTCGCGCGGCGGGCCGGCGGCCGCTGGCAATTGCTGTCCGCGCAATACACCCCGATCCCGCCCGCCCCGGCGCGATAGGGAAGGATGTCACCGCCCCGACCCGTCCCGCCCGCCTCCCGTCATGGCGGGCGCAGCGAAGCAATCCATCGCCCGGTGCGTGACGCCCCCGATTGCGTCGCCACGCTCGCAACAAGCCCGTCGTAACGGGGCGGACAACAGGGCGCCCGACCCCCTGTAGGATGCGACTTTCGTGACTTTCCGGTGTGACTTTCCGGCCCCCTACACCCCCGTCGACAGCACCGCCAGCAACAGCAACGCGACGATATTCGTGATCTTTATCATGGGGTTGACCGCCGGGCCGGCGGTGTCCTTGTACGGATCGCCCACCGTGTCGCCGGTCACCGCCGCCTTGTGCGCCGCCGATCCCTTGCCGCCGTGATTGCCGTCCTCGATATATTTCTTGGCATTGTCCCACGCGCCGCCGCCGCTGGTCATCGAAATCGCGACGAACAGCCCCGACACGATCACCCCCAGCAGCATCGCCCCCAGCGCCGCGAAGCCCGATGCCTGCCCCGCCACCGCGGTGATCACGAAGTACAACACGATCGGGGAGGCGACCGGCAACAGCGACGGCACGATCATCTCGCGGATCGCGGCGCGCGTCACCAGATCGACGGTGCGGCCGTAATCGGGGCGGCTGGTGCCCGCCATGATGCCGGGATTGTCGCGGAACTGCCCGCGCACCTCCTCCACCACCGCGCCCGCCGCGCGGCCGACCGCGGTCATCCCGAACGCCCCGAACAGATAGGGCAGCAGCGCACCCAGCAGCAGCCCGACGATCACATACGGGTTGGACAGGCTGAAATCGACCGTCACGTCGGGGAAATAGGTCTGCAGATCGGTGGTGTACGCCCCGAACAGCACCAGCGCGGCGAGCCCGGCCGATCCGATCGCATAGCCCTTGGTCACCGCCTTGGTGGTGTTGCCCACCGCGTCCAGCGCATCGGTGCGCGCCCGCACATCGTCGGGCAGGCCCGCCATCTCGGCGATGCCGCCCGCATTGTCGGTGACGGGGCCGTAGGCGTCCAGCGCCACCACCATCCCCGCCAGCGCCAGCATCGCGGTGGCGGCGAAGGCGATGCCGATGATCCCCGCCAGCTGATAGGTGGCGACCACCGCCACCACGATCACCAGCGTCGGCAATGCGGTCGATTCCAGCGAGATCGCCAGCCCCTGGATCACGTTGGTGCCGTGCCCCGTCTCTGATGCCTTGGCGATCGATCGGACCGGGCGGTAATTGGTGCCGGTGTAATATTCGGTGATCCACACGATCAGCCCGGTGACGGCCAGCCCGATCAACATGCACCAGAACAGGTCCATGCCCGTGAAGCGCGCGCCCACCGTCTGCGCCCCCACCGTCAGGTCGTCACCGCCCGCATCCAGGAAGCCCGCGCCGCCGATCACCGCGTTCATGTCGCCCAATGTCCACTGCGTCGCCCCGTAGATCGCCGGGATCGACAGCAGCGCCGTCGTCCAGAATCCCTTGTACAGCGCGCCCATGATGCTGCCCCCCTTTCCATTTTTTATGGGGCCCAGCCGCACCGCATAGGTGCCGATGATCGACGTGATGATGCACACGCCCCCCACCGCCAGCGGCAGCGTCATCAGCCGCATCAGGTCGGCGGCGTCGGTGCGGATCAGCAGCGCGATCGAGATCATCGTCACGCCCAGCGTCACCACATAGGTTTCGAACAGGTCGGCGGCCATGCCCGCGCAGTCGCCGACATTGTCGCCGACGTTATCGGCGATCACCGCGGGGTTGCGGGGATCGTCCTCGGGGATGCCCGCCTCCACCTTGCCGACCAGATCGGCGCCGACATCGGCCGCCTTGGTGAAGATGCCGCCGCCCAGCCGCGCGAAGATCGAGATCAGGGACGCGCCGAACGCCAGCGCGGTCAGCGCCTCCACGATCACCCGGTCGCCCGGTGCCAGTCCCGATGGCCCGGTCAGATACCAGAAGAAGGATGCGATCGACAGCAGCCCCAGCCCCGCCACCAGCATCCCCGTCACCGCGCCGGACCGGAACGCGGTGGTCAGGCCGCCCTGCAGCGAGGTCCGCGCCGCCTCCGCCGTCCGCACGTTGGCGCGTACCGAGATGTTCATCCCGACATAGCCCGCCACGCCCGACAGCATCGCGCCGATCACGAAGCCGATCGTCGAAATCCACCCCAGCGTCACCGCCAGGATCGCGGCGACCACGCAGCCGACGATCGCGATGGTGGTGTATTGCCGGCCCAGATACGCCTTGGCGCCTTCCTGGATCGCGGCGGCGATGTCCTGCATCCGGGCATCGCCCGCGGGCTGGCGCAGGATCTGCGCGCTGGTGAAGATACCGTAGACCACGGCGATGACACCGCAGATCATGGCGAGATAGACCGTCGTCATCCGCTGCTCCTTCTCCTGCCCGCGATCCGCCATCGTGGGCGAGTCCGTCGGGATCGCGGAAGGTTATCCCTTTCGAAGGTCTGCGCAAGTCAAACGGCGGCGCCATGTTCCCAGCCGATCCGCGCCGGCAGCGGAACGGGTTCGCCGCCATGATGCAGCGTCAGCCCGGCCCCCGCCGCCAGCGTGCCGATGCGCGTGACGGGCAGGGCATCGGGCAGGGGCGGCGGCATCCAGTCGGGATCGGCGGCGAACAGCAGTTCGTAATCGTCCCCCGCGGTCGCCGCCGCCAGCCGGTCGTCGCGGTCCCCGCCCTGCCACCCGACATAGGCCGCCGACAGCGGCACCGCACCCAGATCGACCGTCACCGCCAGCCCGCTGGCCGCCGCGATCCGCGCCGCATCGATCAGCAGTCCGTCAGACACGTCCGCCATTGCGTGGACATAGGGCGCGATCACCCGCCCCGCCGCCAGTCGCGGCTGCGGCCGGCGATACGCATCGCGCAAGGTCGCCGGCCCGTCCGCCCCTTGCGCGATGGCCAGCCCCGCGCCGGCATCGCCGATCGTCCCCGTCACCCACAGCGCATCGCCCGCCCGTGCCCCGGTGCGGGACGGGGCGGGCGCATCGCGGCCGATCGCGGTGCAGCTCAGCACCCGCGCCGCGCCCGGCGGCAGCGACACGGTGTCGCCCCCGATCAGCGGCACCGCGAACGCCGCCAGCACCGCGCGCAGCCCGTCGAGGAACCCGCGATCCCAGCCATCCTCCGACAGCGGCACGTTGAGCATCACCCCCTCGACCGCCGCACCCTTGGCGGCCAGATCGGACAGGTTCACCGCCACCAGTTTCCACGCCACATCGGCGGCGGGATCGGTGGCGAGGAAATGCACCCCCTCCACCAGCGTATCGGTGGTCAGCACGAAGCCACCGACCACCGCCGCATCGTCCCGCAATCCCCGCGCACCGGGATGCAGGGGCAGGGTACGGAGCGCGGCCAGGAATTCGGGTTCGTTCACTCGCTTCCCCCTTTCCGCCACCCGCACACGAAAAGCGTCCGCCAACCATCATACGCCCTCCCGGCGGAGGCCGGGGTGATGGCAAGGCATCTCATGCCGATCGGGGTTCGAACGGCAATGCTCAGGAACGCGCCTCCTTGGCGATCGCATCGAGCAACCCGTTCACGAAGCCCGATTCGCGCTTCTCGTAGAAGGCATGGGCGACATCGACATATTCGCTGATGACCGCGCCGACCGGCACGTCGCCCCGCGCCAGCAGTTCGTAGGTGCCGGCACGCAGGATCGCCTTCATCGGCTTGTCGAGCCGCACGAGCGTCCAGCCCGTCGCCAGCTTCCCCTCGATCAGCAGGTCGATCTCGCCGGCACGCGCGGTCGCGCCCTTGACCAGATCGTCGAAGAAATCGACGTCCGCTTCGGCATATTCGACATCCTCGATCGTCGCGCCGATCCGGTGCTGGTGGAATTCATGCAGGAGAGAGGGGATCGCCGTCCCCTCCATCTCATGCTGATACAGCGCCTGGACGGCGGCAAGACGGGCGGCGGCACGCGCCTTAGTACGGGCAGAGGTACGAGACATGCAGGTGCCTGTAGGCGGATGCGGCGGACGTGTCAGCCCCGGCCGACACCGCTAAAAATGCCGCCGGTCGTCGTCGATGCCGGCCGACGCCATCGGCTATGCGCCGATCGGCGAAGAAAGGACGGCAGGCCGTGGCCGTGCGGCGGCGGGCACGGCCGGGGAAGCTGAAAGGGAGTGACGGGGGGCGGGGCGTCGCGCCGTGGTCGGACCGGTGACGAAACGGCCGGCATGCTCGGCAAGCTGCCCGACCTCACCCGCCAGATTACGCGCGGCGGCCGAGGTTTCCTCGACCATCGCGGCGTTCTGCTGGGTGGACCGGTCCATCGTCCCGATCGCCGCCGAGATCTGGGTGATCGCCGCCGACTGTGCCTGATTGTCCGCCGCCATCGTCGCCAGCAGTTCGTGGACCTGCGCCACGTCGCCCGAGATGTTGGCGAGTGCCCCGTCGACCTTGGTCACCGCCTCGACCGCGGTGATGATATCGGTTTGTGTCACCGTCAACTGGTCACGCGCGCGCTTGGCTTCCTCTTCGGCGCGCATCGCCAGTGCCGACACCAGATCGGCCACCACCGCGAAGCCACGCCCGGCATCCCCCGCCCGGCCGGCCTCGACTGCGGCATTCATCGCCAGCACCCGCGTCTGGAACGCGATCTTGTCGAGTCCCTCAATCACCGAATCGATACCCTTGGCGCTGTCGGATACCCGGCCCATCGCCTGCACCGCCTCGTCCGCCACCGCACGGCCGCCACCGACCGTGGCGATCGCCTGATCGGCGCGATCGACGGTACGGCCGGCTGCGACGGCGGACGCCTTCAGCCGATCGTCGATCTGCGCGATCGATGCCGTTGTCTCCTCCAGTGAGGCGGCATTGCTTTCGGTGCGGCGCGCGAGGTCTTCGGAGGCCTGCGCGATCTCGCCAGAACCGGTGCGGATCGCGGTCGCGCTGTCCGATACCTTGCCGATCAGGTCACGCAGGTTGGTCAGGGCTGCATTGAAATCATGTCGGACGGGTTCGTATTCGGTGGGAAACGCATCGACCAGCTTATGGGTGAGATCGCCGTTGGCGATCGCGCCGATCGCGAGGCGCAGGTCGCCCGTCACCTGGCGTACCGTCGCGGCGTCCCGTTCCTCGGCACGGCTGCGCTCGGCCGCATGGGCGCGGAACACCTCGCACGCGCGGGCCATGCGACCGATTTCGTCCTGCTGCTCCTGATAGGGGATCGCGGTGTCTTCCCGGTTGCAGGCCAGCGCGTCCATCGTGGCGGCCAGATGGTGGATCGGCTGGCTGATGCTGCGGCGCGATACGATGAAGGTGAACAGCCACACCCCGGCCACCGCCACACCGATCAGGATCGACACGATCTGCGCGATCCGGTTGGCTTCCTCCGCATGGCGCGTCACCTGACCGGCGATCTTCAGCTGTTCGTCGACCAGTTCGCCGATCGCGGCGGAAACCGGATCGATCGAGGGATAGAGTCGGTCGACGACGAACGTGTCCAGCCCGGCCCGGTCGGTCTGGCGCAGGATGCGCTGCAACCTGTCGAGGTCCGCATCGGCCACCGCCATCGTCCGTCGGGCCGTTTCCTTCAGCCGTTCTTCACGGCCGGTGATCGACGTCGCCGTATAGCTGCGCCAATGGGTATCGATCCGGGCGCGGCCCTCCGCGACCGACCGGCCGGCCTCCGCCCAGGTCATGCCGCCGTTGCGGGCCTTGTGCGATGCGTCGACGATCGTCACGGCATAGGCATCGGCGATGATCTTCAGGTCGCGCATCGGCTCGATGCGATCCACCAGCAGCGTCTGGAACGCTGCCTGATTGCGGACCAGCCCGACCTGCAACATGGCCAGCATCGCCACGAACGCCACCGCAAACAGGCTCAGGCAAAGGAGCAGTTTTGCTCTGATGGTATAACGCGACATCGATCCCCCGGGCAGTCCTTGGATCGATCCATTATAGGTGGGTTAGCCACCATTTGTTCGGGTTCAAACCACATCGGCTGTTTTGGTGGAATTGCCGCCTCGTCATCTGCGGTAGTGATCGACAGGCGCGGTGATCCCTACCGGTTCAGTCGCAACCGCAACGCTACCGATCGCGCGTGCGCCGGCAGGCCCTCCGCTTCCGCCAGCGCCACCGTTGCCGGACCCAGTTCGGCGAGCGCGGTTTCATCCAGGCCCAGGAAGCTGGTGCGCTTCATGAAGTCCAGCACTGACAGGCCGCTGGCGAAGCGGGCGCGGCGGCCGGTGGGGAGGACGTGGTTGGGGCCGGCGACGTAATCGCCGATCGCCTCGGGCGTGTGGCGGCCGAGGAACACGCTGCCGGCATGGCGCACCCGGTCGAACAGCGCCTGCGGCTCGTCCACCGCCAGTTGCAGGTGTTCGGGGGCGAGGCGGTCGACCAGCGGCATTGCCGCCGCCAGGGTCGGCACGACGACGATCGCGCCGTTCGCTTCCCACGCGATCCGCGCCACCGCGCCGGTCGCCAGCGTATCCAGTTGCCGTTCCACCGCGGCGGCGACCGCATCGGCATAGGCGCCGTCGTCGGTGAACAGGATCGACTGCGTCGTCACGTCGTGCTCGGCTTGGCTGAGCAGGTCGGCGGCGGTCCATTCCGGGTCGTTCAGCGCATCGGCGACGACCACGATCTCCGATGGCCCCGCCACCATGTCGATGCCGACGACGCCGTAAAGCTGGCGCTTGGCCTCCGCCACCCACGCGTTGCCGGGGCCGGTGACGACATCGACGGGCGCGATGTCACCCGCGCCATAGGCCAGCGCGGCGATCCCCTGCGCGCCGCCGATCCGCCATATCTCGTCGATCCCCGCCAGATGCGCGGCGGCGAGGACCAGATGATTGATCTGCCCGTCCGGCGTCGGCGTCACCATCGCCAGCCGGCCGACGCCCGCCACTTTGGCCGGGATCGCGTTCATCAGCAGCGACGAGGGATAGGCGGCGCGTCCGCCCGGCACGTACAGCCCCGCCGCGTCCACCGGCCGCCACCGCGCGCCGAGGCGGACCCCGGCCGCGTCGACATAATCGGTGTCGGCGGGCTTCTGTCGCTCGTGATAGGCGCGGATGCGGGTGGCGGCGAGATCGAGCGCGCGGGCCAGACCGGGTTCCAGCGCCGTATAGGCGGCGGCACATTCGGCGGGATCGACCCGCCAGCCGGTGGTGTCGAGATCGTGGCGGTCGAGCCGCAGCGTCAGGTCGCGCACCGCCGCCGCCCCGCGCGTGCGCACATCGGCGACGATCGCGGCGACATCGCGCGCGACATCGGTGGAGGATTCGCGGCGATCCTCGACCAACGCAGTGAAGGCGTCGGCGAAGCCCGGCGCGGCGGCGTCGAGGCGGATCATGCCGCCACCTGCTTGTCCGAGACGATGCGGCGGAACGCCTCGACCAGCGGCACCACGTCGCCGCGCGTCTTCATGGCGGCGCGGTTCACGACCAGGCGACTGGTCACGTCCATGATCCGCTCCACCTCGACCAGCCCGTTCTCCTTCAGCGTGCGGCCCGACGAGACGAGGTCGACGATGCGGGGCGCGAGGCCGAGGGTGGGCGCCAGTTCCATCGCGCCGTTCAGCTTGACGCATTCCGCCTGTACGCCGCGCCGCGCGAAATGGCTTTGGGTGACGTGCGGATATTTGGTCGCGACGCGGACATGGCTCCACCCGCGCGGATCGTCCCGCGCCGCCAGCGCGACCGGTTCGGCCACCGACAGACGGCAGTGCCCGATGCCGAGATCGACCGGCGCGTACAGTTCGGAATAGGCGAATTCCGCCAGCACATCGGACCCGACGATGCCCAGTTGCGCGGCGCCGTGCGCGACGAAGGTGGCGACGTCGAACGCGCGGACGCGGATCAGCTCGATCGCCGGATCGTCGGTGGCGAAGCGCAGCGCGCGGCTGTCCTCGTCCGAAAACGCGGCTTCCGGATGGATGCCGGCGGCGGCCAGCAGCGGCAGCGCCTCGGACAGGATGCGCCCCTTGGGCACGGCGATGATGAGCGGGCGGGGCACGGTATCGGACACGAGGGGGGCCTTATCGGGACGGGCAGGGGGGCGCAATGTCGCGCCGTGTTGATGTTCCGTTAACGTTCCACGTGGAACCGCTCAGATATTCCATCGCCGCATCGCCGCCAGCACCGCCGCCGGATTTTGCCAGGGTACGAAATGACCGGCATCGACGCGTTCGATCGTCAGGTCGGGCACCAGCGCGTCCAACCCCTCCAGTTGCATCGGCAGCAGTGCCTTGTCCTGCGTGCCCCATACCACCAGCGTCGGTTGCGTCACCGGCGGGAAGGCGGCGTCGAGAAAGGCGGGGCGGGGCGGCTCTTCCCCCGGCGCGGGAACGATGATCTGCGAGGCGCGGTACCAGTTGAGCATCGCGGTCATCGCGCCGGGCTGGCTCCATTCGTCCAGATACGCCGCCTTGTCCGCCCCGCCGATCGCGCCGGTGATGTGCTGCGCGAAGCTGGTCGCGAAGAAGCGTTCCAGCCCGGCGCCGACCAGCCCCTTGTCCAGCCCGGTGTCGCGGAACCGGGTGATGTACTGGCTGGCGGCACGCTGCGCCGGATCGTCGAACAGCGACCGCTGGAAGACCAGCGGATGCGGCGCGTTGACGATCACCAGCCGCCCGATCCGGTCGGGATGGCCGAGCGCCGCCATCCACGCCACCGCGCCGCCCCAGTCGTGCCCGACCAGCGTGAAGCGGCCGATCCTCAGTGCATCCGCCAGTGCCAGCAGATCGGCGACGATCCGGTCGGGGGCGTAATCTTCGACCCGCGGCGGCTTGGACGAACGGGCATAGCCGCGCTGGTCGGGTGCCACGACGCGGTGGTCGCGCGCCAGATCGGGGACGATGTCCCGCCATGTCCGATGCGATTCGGGAAAGCCGTGAAGCAGGATCACCACCGGCGCATCCTCCGGTCCGGCAAGCTGCACGTCGAGTTCGACCCCGGTCGACAGGGCGATACGCGTGAGATCGGTCATGCGGGTCTCTCCAAGGGGTCGGTGGCGGCAAGCAGGTCGAGCAGGTCGACCGGAAAGACCGGTTCGGGATGCGCCGCCACCTCGGCACGGGTGAACCAGCGCCACTGCGTCATGACCCGGCGTTCCAGCGGCGTGTGACCGGTGGTGACGACCTCGTGCGCGTCGACATCGACGCGGAAGTAACGCTCGTCGGCATCGACATCCACGCCCTCCAGCGTCAGGAACGCGACCTGGCGGCGCGCGACCTCCGGCCCGCAGTCGCGCGACAGCCCGACCTCCTCCGCCAGTTCGCGCCGCGCCGCCTGTGCATAGGTTTCGCCGGGATCGACCGCGCCGCCCGGCGTCACCCAGAAGGGCGGGCGATCGGCGGGGTCGAACCGGAACAGCAGCACACGCCCCCGCCCGTCGACCAGCAGGATGCGCGCGGCGGGGCGGGAACGGCGGGGCACGGTCATGCGGCGTCCAGTTCCGGGTAGTGGCGGAAGATGCCGTCCTCGTTGAAGGGCAGGCGACGATCGCTTTTCAGATAGGCGCGGACGCCGGGCAGCGCGGCGACCGCGTCATGCAGGCGGACGATGGCGGGATAATCCGGCTCCAGCGTCGCCATGCGCTGCGGGAACATGTAGCGCAGGCCCGCGACCAGCTGGAACAGCGAGGTGTCGGCATAGGTCCAGTGATGGTCGATCAGCCAGTCGCCGGGCGTGTCGCGGATCGCGGCCTCGAACCAGTCGAGAAACTTGGGCAGCCGTTCGTCCCGGAACTGCGTGGCGGCGCGGATCGCCTCGGCCTGCTGGTCCTCGTAATAATCGCCGGTCGCGATCGGGTGATGGACGGCGTGGACCTCCGCGACGATATCGGTGACGGTGAGCTGGATCTGGTTCAGCCACAACCGGTCGCGCATCCCGGACGGGACGATGCCGTGCCGTTCCCCTAGGAACATCAGGATGTTCGGCACCTGTGCGACGACCAGCCCCTCGCTGGCCAGATAGGGCGCGGCGAAGGGGGTGCGCCCCCGCCGTGCCGCCATGTCGGCGACCAGTGCCTCCGCGCCCAGCCGGCGCGCGCAATCGTCATAGTCGAGGCCCATCGCCTCCATCGCCAGCCGCACGAATTCGCCCCGGCCCGGGATGTCCGGCCAGTACCATAGCTCATACGCCATTTCCGGCCCCTCCCTGTTCAGCGTTCTGTCATCCATCCGGCGCGCTGGCGCGGATCGCCAGCGCATGGATGCGGGTAGCCAACAGATCGGCGAGCGCATTGTTCACCAGCCGTTGCCGCGCGACGCGATTGAGCCCCGCAAAGGCGGTGCTTTCGACCGTCACGCTGAAATGCGTCTCGCCGGTGCCGTCGTCGCCCAGATGGCCGCGGTGCTGCGCGCTGTCGTTCGAGACGGCGAGGTGGGTCGGGGCGAGCGCGGCGCGCAGCCGATCGGCGATGATCCGGTCGAGCGGTTCGGTGGCAGTGCTGGTCATCGCCCCTATATAGCCGGTTTTGGCGCAGGGAGCGACGTGGCGGATCGGAACGACAGGAAGGAACGGCCATCACCCCGGTTTCACGGCCGGATCGAGGGGACGGGCCGGATATGCGAGGCACCGGGATGCACGGAGCCGGGCGAGTTCCGCGCCCCCCCGCTGGAAGGCGCGGGCGATGGCGGCGGCCCTCCCAGGTTCCGCTGGATGTGCCTGGATCATGTCCGCGCGTTCAACAGCCGGTACAATTTCTTCGACGGGATGACCGCCGACGAGATCCACCACGCGCAGCGGCCGCTGGCGGGATGGGAACGGGAAACGCGTGCCTTCGCCCGGGCGGGCGGCGGCGATCAGGGGCCGCGCTGGTCCGACTTCAGCGATCCGCTCGACGCGATCGGCGCCCGCTTCCGCCGCGAGACCGCGCCTGAGCGGACCGACGGCAAGCCGTTGAGCGGGCAGGACCGGGCCAGCCTGAAGATACTGGGACTGGCGGCCAGCGCCGATCGCTCGGCCCTGCGCAAACGCTATTCGGAACTGGTGCGGCTTTATCACCCCGATCGCAACGGCGGCGATCGCAGCCACGAGGATATGCTGCAAAAGGTGATCGCCGCCTATCAGCAACTGCGCCAGGCACCCGCCTTCCTGTAGATGCAGGTTACCGACGGGGGCCGCGATGCCGGTCCCCGGCGGGACATGGACGATATTGGCCCATGATGATGTTGAGTCGGGAGCGTCGCTTCGCCTAAGGCGTTAGGCGACATGACCATGACCGATACCCCCGACACCCGCGCCGGCGCCGCGCCCTCCGACACGACCATCCTCGACGCGCCCGACCGGATGGCGAGCGTGCGCGACCTGTTCGGCATCGACAGCGACATGGAGGTGCCCGCCTTCTCCGTGGCGGACGAGCGTGTGCCCGATCTCGACCCCGCCTATGTGTTCGACCCGGACACGACGCTGGCGGTGCTGGCGGGCTTCGCCTTCAACCGGCGGGTGATGGTGCAGGGCTATCACGGCACCGGCAAGTCGACGCATATCGAACAGGTGGCCGCGCGGCTGAAATGGCCGTGCATCCGCATCAACCTGGACGCGCATATCAGCCGCATCGATCTGGTCGGGCGCGACGCGATCGTGCTGCGCGATGGCCAGCAGGTGACCGAGTTCCGCGAGGGCCTGCTCCCCTGGGCGCTCCAGACGCCAACCGCCCTAGTGTTCGACGAATATGATGCGGGCCGGCCCGACGTGATGTTCGTGATCCAGCGCGTGCTGGAGACGGAGGGCAAGCTGACGCTGCTCGACCAGAACCGCGTGATCCGCCCTTCCCCGTGGTTCCGCCTGTTCGCGACCGCCAACACGGTGGGGCTGGGTGATACCAGTGGCCTCTATCACGGCACGCAGCAGATCAATCAGGGCCAGATGGACCGGTGGAACATCGTCGTCACGCTCAACTATCTGCCCGCCGCGGTCGAGGCGCAGATCGTGCTGGCGAAATCGGGCGAATACGACAAGCCCGATGGCAAGAAGCAGGTCGACGCGATGGTCCGCGTCGCCGACCTGACGCGCAAGGGCTTCGTCAATGGCGACATCTCCACCGTGATGAGCCCGCGCACCGTCATCACCTGGGCGCAGAACACGCTGATCTTCAAGGATGTCGGCTTCGCGTTTCGGCTGTCGTTCCTCAACAAGTGCGACGAGGCGGAACGGCCGCTGGTGGCGGAATATTACCAGCGCGTGTTCGGCAAGGACTTGCCGGAAAGCGTGGTCGGCAAGGCTTGAGGAGCGGCACGTCATGTTGCGGACCGAGGCAGTGGCGCGGCTCAGGACGCATCAGGCGATGTTGTACGCGATGGAGATCGAGCATGTATCGCTGTTCGGCTGCACGGCGCGTGACGAGGCACATGAGGACTCCGATCTCGATCTTGCGAGGATCGAAGTACCACTGGCGCGTGCGGCTGCCGAACTGGCATTAGAGGATTGATGGCGAACGAAACTCCTCTCGACCGGTTCAAGGCCGTCCTCGGCGGCGCGGCGCGCGCGCTGGCGGACGAGGCGGAGGTCGAACTGGCCTTCACCGCGGACGCGCCGGTGCAGTCGGGCAAGCATCTAAAGGTGCCGATGCCGGCGCGGGCGCTGCCGGCGGATCAGGTGGCGGAGGCGCGCGGCTTCGCCGATGCGTTCGCGCTGCGGCTGCGGCTGCACGATACGGCGCTGCACCAGCGGGCGGCGCCGGCGGAGCCGGTGGCGCGCGCGGTGTTCGACGCGATGGAAACCGCGCGGGTCGAGGCGCTGGGATCGCGCGGCTATGACGGGATCAGCGACAATCTGGCGCAGGCGCTGGCGGTGCGGATGCGCGCCGACCCGATCACGCGGGCGCGATCGCGTGCGGAGGTGCCGTTGCCCACCGCGCTGCAATTGCTGGTCCGCGAGGCACTGACCGGGCAGGAAGCGCCGGCGGTGACCGCGCCGGGGCTGGCGCTGGTCCGCGACTGGGTAGCGGACAAGGCCGACCTGTCCGCGCTGGCGCTGGCGCTGGACGACCAGCGGGCGTTCCAGACGCTGGCGACGCGGATGCTGGTCGATCTTGAACTGGTCGAAGGGCAGGAACAGCCCGACGAGACCGACGAGGGCGACAGCGACGAGGAAGGCGAGGCCGAGAACGAGGCGGACGACGAGACCGACGACGCCGAGGACGGCAGCCAGAGCGACGGCGAGGTCGAGGCGCGCGGCGAGCAGAGCGAGGCTGACGGGGACGAGGGCGAGTCCGACGAGATGGGCGACGACGCGCCCGACGACGATATGGACGGCGAACCCGGCGACGAGGGCGAGGAGGCGATGCAACCCGTCCGCCCCAACCGGCCCCCGGCCGATACCGGCCCGCAGTTCGATTACAAGCCATGGACGACGCAGTTCGACGAGGTGGTGACCGCCGCCGACCTGTGCGACGCGGAGGAACTGGCGCGGCTGCGCGGCTATCTGGACCAGCAACTGGCACATCTGCAATCGGCGGTGTCGAAACTGGCCAACCGGTTGCAACGGCGGCTGATGGCGCAGCAGAGCCGGGCTTGGGACTTCGATCAGGAGGAGGGGATGCTGGATGCCGCGCGCCTCGCCCGCGTCGTCACCAGCCCCGGCCAGTCGCTGAGTTACAAGATCGAGCGCGAAACCGATTTCCGCGATACGGTGGTGACGCTGCTGATCGACAATTCGGGATCGATGCGGGGGCGGCCGATATCGATCGCGGCGATTTCCGCCGACATCCTCGCCCGCACGCTGGAGCGGTGCGGGGTGAAGACCGAGATTCTCGGCTTCACCACCCGCGCGTGGAAGGGCGGGCAAAGCCGGGAAACATGGCTGGCGGCGGGGCGGCCGCCGCAGCCGGGCCGGCTGAATGACCTTCGCCACATCGTGTACAAAAAGGCGGACGAGCCATGGCGGCGCGCGCGCACCGCGCTGGGCCTGATGATGCGCGAGGGATTGCTGAAGGAGAATATCGACGGCGAAGCGCTGATGTGGGCGCACAGCCGGCTGATCGCCCGGCCCGAGGAGCGGCGCATCCTGATGGTAATCTCCGATGGCGCGCCGGTCGACGATTCGACGCTCTCTGTCAATTCGGGCAGCTATCTGGAAAAGCACCTGCGCCAGGTGATCGGCTGGATCGAGAGCAAGAGCCCGGTCGAACTGGTCGCGATCGGCATCGGCCACGACGTGACGCGATATTATGCCCGGGCGGTGACGATCATGGATGCCGAGCAACTGGGCGGGACGATCATCGAACAGCTGGCGAGCCTGTTCGACACCGACTGAACGATGCGTGTCTCTCTTCCGATCGCAGCGCCGGCGGGCGGGTTCGCCGGGCCGGTGAAGCGGTCGATCACGATCGCGGGGCACCAGACCTCGATCAGTCTCGAACCGCTGTTCTGGCAGGCGCTGGAGGCGGCGGCGGCGGTTCGGGCGCTGCCGCTGTCGGCGCTGGTCGCGCAGATCGACGCGTTGCGCATCGGTGGTGTCGATCCCCCCAATCTGGCCAGTGCGTTGCGGACATGGCTCATCGCGGACCTGACGGCGGGCACTACAAATCGCGGCAATGATGAAAGCGGTTCGCAATAGCATTGACAGTGCGAACGACTCTCAATAGCTGGCCCCTCAAGATCAAGGGGGTTTTCAGTGTCCAAGTCATCCGCGTCGTTCCTCGCGCTGTCATGCGTCGGTTTCATCGCCTCTGCCCCGGCTCATGCCGCCGATCCGATTGACAAGGCCGCCATCGCCGCGGCTGCGGCCGCCGATGCGCAGCGCCGCACCGCGACGGGCGTCGACAGCGACCGCAGCCGCGATGACGACATCATCGTCACGGGTGAGATGGAGCGAACGGTGGAAAGCCCCAAGGCGACGCGCGCGCTGCTCGACACGCCGCAGACGATCACCGTCATCGGCGACCAGACGATCCGCAAGCAGAACCTGCTGACGCTGCGCGACGTGTTGCAGACCGTACCCGGCATCACCTTCGGCGCGGGCGAGGGTGGCGGCGGCTATGGCGATTCGATCAACCTGCGCGGCTATTCCGCGAACAACGACATCACCATCGACGGGGTGCGCGATACCGCGCAGTACAGCCGCTCGGAGACGTTCAACCTGCAACAGGTCGAGGTCTATAACGGCGCGAACACGGTGTTCAGCGGGTCCGGTTCGGTCGGCGGCAACATCAACCTCGTCACCAAGGTGCCGCAGACGACCGACCTGACCGTGGCCGGATTCGGCATCGGCAGCGACGGGTATTACCGTGCGACGCTCGACAGCAATGTCCGCGTGAACGATCTGGTCGCGGTGCGGCTGAACGCGGTCGGCCACAAGAACCGCATCCCCGGTCGCGACGTGGAGCGCAACCGCCGCTGGGGCGTGGCGCCGTCGGTGACGATCGGCATCGACAGCCCGACCAGCCTGACGCTGCAATATCTGCATCAGGAAGACGACAATACGCCGGTATACGGCGTCCCCTATTATCGCAACGCGGTGAACGACGGGCCGCTGCCCGGCATCGACGGCAACGACAGCGCCTATTACGGCATCCGCAATCTCGACGCGCAGGACGTCACGGTCGATCAGGCGACCGCGCGCTTCGCCCATGCCTTTTCCGACACGCTGTCGATCCGCAACCTGACCCGCTGGCAGCGCGTGCGACAGGATTCGACGACCAGCGCGCCCCAGGGCGTGTTCTGCCTGGGCAACAATCGTACCCCGACCGATACCGCCTGCACCTCGTCCTACACCTCGCCCGTCATCTACGACGGCATCCTGCGACCCGCGACCGCCGCGGCCCCGTTCGTCATCACGGTGCCGGCGAACAACTATCTCGCCAGCGGTCCGCGCGGTCTCGTCCGCAACCAGCTCAACCAGCTGCTCTACAACCAGACCGATCTGCGCGCGTCGTTCGCGACGTTCGGGCTGGAGCACACCTTCGTGCTGGGCGCGTCATTCGCGTGGGAGGATTATCAGCTTTCTACCGGCAACTCGCTGCGGACGGCGACAGGTGTCACGGTCGTCCCGTCGATCATCAACCTGACCAACCCGAACACCGTCTATACCGGTCCGGTGAACCTCATCCCGTCCGGCCGGTCGGAGGGCGGGAACACCAACGCTGCCGTCTATGCGTTCGATACGATCGCGCTGCTGCCGCAACTGGAGTTGAGTGTCGGCGGCCGGTACGAGCATAACAAGGTCGATTTCCGCGCGGATACCTTCTCGACCGCGGTCGGGCCGGCGCTGGGGACCTATACGCGCGGGGCGGATCAGGTGAGCGACGAGAAGCTGTTCTCGTACCGTGCCGGGCTGAATTTCAAGCCGACGCCGGACACCAGCATCTATGTCTCCTACGGCAATTCGAAGACGCCGACCTCCGCCAGCGTGCGCGCCGGGTGCGGCACGCTGATCGTCGCCGCCAACGGGCAGGTGGGCGACCCGTGCGCCGTCCAGCCGGAAACCGCCAAGAATTACGAGGCGGGGGTGAAGGCCGACCTGTTCGGTCGTCGCCTGCAATTGACCGCGGCCGCCTTCCGCAACGATCGTACCGGATACCGGGTCAATACCAATGATCCGATCATCCCCACCTTGCAGGTGACGGACGGACGCAGCCGGGTGGAGGGCATCGCCTTGGGCGCGACGGGCAACATCACCAAGTCGTGGTCGATCTTCGCCAACTACACCTATCTGGATGGCAAGATCCGGCAATCGGTGTCCGACTTCTGCCTTGCCAATCCGGGGAGGCTGGTGACGACGGGGTCCGGCGCCACCGCGACGACGACCAACCCGTGCGGCAACACCGCCGCCATTCCCGACGTGCAGGCGGGGCAGCGACTGACCAACACGCCCCGCCATTCGGGCAGCCTGTTCACCACCTATCAGCTGCCGTTCGGAGTGCAGATCGGATATGGCCTGACCTATCAGGGCAGCTTCCTGCTCAACAATGCGGCGCTGGCGGCCCCGACCAACCTGGCGTCGACCGCGGTGACCCCGATCTTCCGGTCGGAAGACTATCTGTTCCACCGGCTGTTCCTGTCCTGGTCGCCGGTCGAGCGGATCACCGCGCAGGTCAACGTCCAGAACCTGACCAACGAACGCTATTTCACCTCGATCCGCAACAATGGCTGGGCGACCCCCGGCGATGCGCGGGCGGTGCAGGCGTCGCTGTTCTACAGCTTCTGAACCAGCTACTTCTGCCCGTTCCCGTCCCCCGGAAGGCGTCGGGGGCGGGCAGGAGACGACAAGGTCCATCATGCTGATCGCGATCCCCGATGTCCTGGATGCCGCCGGCGTGGCGCGGGTGCGCGCGCTGATCGATGCCGCCGAATGGGTGGACGGCAACGTTACCTCCGGCCCGCAGGCGGCGCTGGCGAAGCGCAACCGGCAATTGCCGGAAGACTCGGCGGCGGCGCGCGAGGCGGGGGGGCTGGTGCTCGACGCGCTCGGCCGGTCGCCGCTGTTCGTCGCCGCGGCGCTGCCGCTCAAGGTGTTTCCGCCGCTGTTCAACCGGTATGCCGGCGGACAGGATTTCGGCCTGCACGTCGACAATGCGATCCGGATGAAGCGCGGCACCGATTTCCGCCTCCGCAGCGACCTGTCGGCGACATTGTTTCTGGAGGACCCGGCTACCTATGACGGCGGCGAGCTGGTGATCGAGGACCAGTTCGGTCCGCAGGTGGTGAAGCTGCCTGCCGGGCACCTCGTCCTCTATCCCGCCTCCAGCCTGCACCGGGTGACGCCGGTCACGCGCGGCGAGCGGACCGCCAGCTTCTTCTGGCTGCAATCGATGGTGCGCGACGATGGCGAGCGGCGGACGCTGTTCGAACTGGATCGCGCGGTCCAGACCGTCGCCGCCGACCGGGGGCAGGGGGATGCGGCGGTGGTGCAGCTGACCGGTATCTACCACAACCTGCTGCGGCGCTGGGCCGACGCCTGAAGCGGATGGACTCGGGGCCGCCTGTCGTGCAGCGGCGGCCCATGGCGCGGACGGCGAAACGGAAGGCGAAGCGGAAGCGGGATCGCAGCCGGCGGCTGGCGATCATCGCGCTGGCGCTGCTGTGGGCGGGCGGTGTCGCGCTGCTGTGGCTCGCGCCGCTCGACCGGCTGATCCATCCCGCGCGATTCGCGACGACGGGCCGGGCGCTGTTGCCGCCCGGTGCCTATCCGGCGGCGGCGCGGGCACGGCTGCGACCGGACGACCGGATCGGCGAACTGATCCTGTCGCGGGGCGGTGGACCGGTGATCGTGGTGGCGGGGGCATCGCGGGTGTGGCTCGATCCGCCGACGGCGCGCGTGCTGGCGGTGGATCGCGGCGATCCCGTCGACGACACGGTGAATGTCGAGCCCGCGCAAGGCGTGGCGACGGTGGTGATGCGGGCGCAGGCGGTGGCGCGGGGCAAGGTATCGCATGTGGTGTGGCCCGGCGCGGGGCCGGGCCAACCCGATTGGCTGGTGACGCTGACCGACCATGGTCGCGAGACGATCGTGAAGGTCGCCGACGATACCACGCGCGGCGGTGCCGCCGTCGCACGGGCGGGTCGCTGGCAGGGGCGCGGTGCCGATGATGCGCTGCGGTGGCTGCTGCTGGCGGCTCCGGTCGTGCCGATAGCCATCATCGGTTGGCGATGGGGGCGGAAAAGATCGGCAAAGCCGGCTCGCCGCAGATAGCCGCTCGTTCGGCTTCACCTCGGTCGTTACCGAGACATGCGTCACCCGCCTGAAGCTACTACCCCGGCGGAGGCCGGGGCCCAGTTGAGAAGGCGGCAGTTCGTCATCGCAGACGGTCACCCAACTGGACCCCGGCCTCCGCCGGGGAGCAGGGGGCGGGGCGGGTGTCGCCGCCTTACCGCCCCAGCAGTACCCGTGCCTGTCCCGCGATCTGCGCCAGCATCGCCGCACTGGGTTGCGGGGCGAGGCGGGCGCGATCCATCATCGCGGCGAACTGGCCGACGCGACGGTCGTTGTCGGTCAGCCATGCCTCGATCGCGGCCTGCGGATCGGTGCCGGCGGTGCGGGCCAGGAAGCCGAGGCGCAACTGCTCGAACTCGCGCACCAGGCCCGCGACCAGCAGCCGTTCCCACGGATCGCCCGGTGACAGGCGGGTGGCATGGCCCTGCGCCCAGTCCAGCCCCAGCGCCTGACCCAGCCTGGTATAGGCGCTGGTAAGCGACGCCTCGTCCAGCCCCAGCCGGACGCCGAGATCGGCGAGGCCGACCGCGCCGTCCAGTTCGAACAGCCGCACGACCCGCGCGACCAGATCGGCGGGCGCGCCGGTGGCCGCCAGTTGGTCGGCGATCCGCTGGCCATGCGCGCGCACCTCGTCCAGCAGCAGCGTATCGGTCTGTCGGTCGAGCTGGGCGATCCCGTTCGCCAGCCGGTCGATCACCTCCTGCGGCGGGGTGCCGGGGGTGGCGATGCGGAGCAGATCGGCGATGTGCGAGCGAACCGCCAGCGCGGTTTCTTCGAACAGCGCGATCCGCGCGGGTTCCGGCATCGCGGCGGCATCGATATCCGCCCATAGCGCGCCGAGCCCGAACAGCCGTTCCGCGACGACGAACATGCGTGCGATGTCGGACAGGTCGACGCCTTCCTCCTCCGCCAGTTCGAACGCGGGCAGCGGCCCCAGCCGGTTGACGAGGCGGTTGGCGATCTTGGTCGCGACGATCTCACCGCGCAGCCGGTGTTCGTCGATCGCGGTGGCGAACCGGTCGCGCATCGCGGCCGGGAAGGCGGCGTGAAGATCGGGGGCGAGGGCGGGATCGAGACCGAGGCCACTTTTCTCGATCGCGTCCTGCAGGGCGAGCTTGGCGGTGGCGAGCAGCACCGCGAGTTCGGGGCGGGTGAGGCCATGGCCCTCCTGCCCGCGGCGCAGCAGATCCTCGTTGCCGGCCAGCCCCTCGACCTGGCGGTCGAGCCGGCCCGACGCCTCGAATATCTCGATCGCGCGGACGTGGCGGGGCGTCGCTTCCGCGCCCGCCGCCTCGGCGATCGACAGCGCCAGCGTCTGGAGGCGGTTGTCCTCCAGCACGAGGTGCGCGACATCGTCGGTCATCGAGACGAGCAGGGCGTTGCGATCCGCCTCCGCCAGCCGGCCCTCGTTCATCTCGCGGTTGAGCGCGATCTTGATGTTCACCTCGTTGTCCGAACAGTCGACGCCCGCCGAATTGTCGATGAAGTCGGTGTTGATCCGCCCGCCCGCTGCCGCGAAGGCGATGCGCGCGGCCTGGGTGACGCCCAGATTCGCGCCCTCGCCGATCGCGGTGACGCGCAGGTCCTCCGCATTCACCCGCAGGCGATCGTTGGCGGGATCGCCGACCGCGGCGTTGTTCTCCGCCGCCGCCTTCACATAGGTGCCGATACCGCCGAACCAGAGCAGGTCGGCGGGTGCCCTCAGGATCGCGGCGATCAGCGCGGCGGGTTCGAGGCTGGTCGCCTCGATCCCCAGGGCGGCGCGGACTTCCGGCGTGATCGCGATCTGCTTGGCGCCGCGGCTGTGGATGCCGCCACCCGTCGATAGCGGCGCGGCGTAATCCGCCCAGGATGAGCGCGGCAGCGCGAACAGGCGGGCACGCTCCGCGAACGACACGGCGGCGTCGGGGTTCGGGTCGAGGAAGATGTGGCGGTGGTCGAACGCGGCGACCAGCCGGATCGTCTCCGACAGCAACATGCCGTTGCCGAACACATCGCCCGACATGTCGCCACAGCCGACCACGGTGACCGGATCGGTCTGCACGTCCACGCCGCGTTCGGCGAAGTGGCGCTGCACCGAGACCCATGCCCCCTTGGCGGTGATGCCCATCGCCTTGTGATCGTAGCCCTGGCTGCCGCCGCTGGCGAAGGCGTCGCCCAGCCAGAAGTCGCGTTCGAGGGCGAGCGCGTTGGCGACATCGCTGAAGGTCGCGGTACCCTTGTCCGCCGCGACGACGAAATAGGGGTCCTCGCCGTCCAGCACGCGGACATGCGCCGGATGCACCACCGCGCCGCCGACGATGTTGTCGGTGATCGACAGCAGCGAGCGGATGAAGATGCGGTAGCTCTCCGTCCCCTCCGCCAGCCACGCGTCGCGATCGGTGGCGGGGGAGGGCAGTTGCTTGGGATAGAAGCCGCCCTTCGCACCGGTAGGCACGATGACGGCGTTCTTCACCCGCTGCGCCTTCATCAGGCCGAGGATT
The DNA here is from genome assembly GCF_014841615.1 of Sphingomonas sp. CFBP 8760. Taxonomy (GTDB): domain Bacteria; phylum Pseudomonadota; class Alphaproteobacteria; order Sphingomonadales; family Sphingomonadaceae; genus Sphingomonas. The sequence continues at coordinate 75,303 of NZ_JACYUG010000015.1, forward strand.
TCGACGCGGAAATCGTCGCGCCGGTCCGACCAGCGCAGGCCACCGCGCGCGACCGGGCCGGCGCGCAGGTGAATGCCCTCGACGCGCGGGGAATAGACCCACACTTCGCGCCACGGCACCGGCGCGGGCAGGCCGGGGATCAGGTGGCTGTCGAGCTTGAACGCCAGCGCTTCCGAGGCGGCGGGGGCGAAGGCGTTGGTACGCAGCGTCGCTGCCACCACCGCGTGAAGCGCACGCAAGATACGGTCGTCGTCGATCGCGGATACGGCGTCGAGCCCGGCGAGGATCGCCGCCTCGCCCGCCTCGACATCGCCCGATCCAGCCGGATCGTGCGCGGCGGCGAAGCGGGCGACGAGCGCGCGGGCGACATCGGGCGCGCGGCGCAACGCATCGACCACGGTGGCGAGGCCATAGGTCAGCCCTGCCTGCCGCAGATAGCGGAACCATGCACGCAGCAGCAGTACCGACGATGGCGCCAGCCCGACCTCGACGATCAGGCGATTGAAACCGTCATTCTCCGCATCGCCGCGCAGCACCGCGGCGATCGCGCCTTCCAGCACGGCGGGATCGGTATTGGTGGCGGGGATTTCGACCACGAAATCATGGACGAAGGCGTCGCCCGCCCCGATGGTGAGATCGCGCAGCCGGGTCGGCAATTCGCCGATCACGCGGAAGCCGAAATTCTCCAGCACCGGCACCGCATCCGACAGCGCGAGCGCGCCGCCCAGCTTGTAGATCTTCAACTGGCGGTCGGCCGCCGGATCGCCATCGACGGGGATCAGGCGGACGCCGCGCGCCTCCGGCGTCTCCAGCGCGGCAAGCCGCTGGATATCGATCGCCGCCTCCGCCGCGGTCGATACGTTGCGGTAGTTCTGCGGGAAGGCCCCGGCCCAGCGCAGCGCCAGTCGCGCGGCGCGGGCGGCGGGCAGCGTCTCGGCCAGCGCGGCCTCCACGTCGGGCACCCAGCCGCGCACCATCCGCTCGATCCGCTGGCCGAGCGGCGCAACATCGGGGGCGGGGGCACGCGGATCGCGCGGGTCGAGCATGTAGCGGAGGAGGGCGACCTGCCCGTCCTCCAGCGCGATCGACCAGTTCAGCACCTCCGCATCCGCTGCCTCGGCGAACATCTCGCCGATCGCGACGCGGCGGCCGGTGGTCACGTCGTCGCGCGGCAACCAGACGAAGGCGTTGAGATGGCGGCCGAGCGGCGAGCGGACCAGCACCACCGCCGGGCGCGGGCGATCCGCGATCGACATCGCGGTCAGCGCCAGTTCCTCCAGCTGATCGGGATCGAAGCCGGCGACCAGATCGTGCGGCAAGGCGGTCAGCGCATGGGTCAGCGCCTTGCCGGTATGGCCGCGTGGATCGAAGCCGAACTTCTCCTCCAGCGCGGTCAGGCGCGTGCGCAGCACCGGCACGGTGCGCGGATCGGCGGCGAGCGCGGCGCTGGTCCACAACCCGGCATGGATCGACAGGCCGGTGACGCGGCCGCCCGCCATCACCGGCATCACCACCAGATCGAGCGGCACGGCGCGGTGGACGCGGGCCAGCAGGTTGGACTTCAGCAGCAACGGCGACTGGCCGCCACCCTCGAACCATTCGATCGCCAGCTTGCGCGACGCCTCTGCCAGGATCGGGCGGGGTTGCGGGTTGCAGGCGATGCCCAGCATCGCGACGGGCGCGGCATCGTCGCTGGCCAGATCGCGATGTTCGTGGCCCAGCAGCGTGAACTTGCCGTCGAGGAACCAGCGCAGCAGCGCCGCGCCCTCACCCGACCAGAGCGCGTCGGCATCGCGCGACATCGCCTGACGCATCGCCCCCCAGTCCGCCACCGCGGCCCGCACATCGGCCAGCGCGGCGTCGAGCGCGGCGGTCAGTTCGCGCCGGTCGCGCGCGTCGGCCCGCTCCAGCTCCAGATAGATCATCGATTCGTGGGCGGCACCGTTGCCGACCTCGACCAGCTGGCCTTGGTCGTCGCGGGTGACGGGCACGACGGGATGGATGATGCGGTGGATCGCGATATCCAGCCCGACGATCGCCGCGGCGATCGAATCGACCAGGAAGGGCATGTCGTCGTTGACGATCGCGACGCGCATGCGACGGCGGACATCGTCGGTCGCGATCGGCTCCAGCGCGATCACCGGTTGGCCGGGCGCGCGCACCGCGCCGGTGGTCGCGACGAAGGCGGCAGCGGTCGCCACCTCCTCGGGTCCGAAATCGCGCAATTCCGCCGGAAGCGCGCCGATGGTCAGCCGGGCGGCAAGCGCAGCTGCGATGTTGTCCTTCTCCATGGCGGCGATCTATGCGCCGCGCACGGCGGGGCTTCAACCCCGGCGGCGTGCGGCGCGGCGTTCGGCGGCGGCGATCGCATCGATCCCCCCGGCTTCCTCGATGAAGCCGGGCAGCCGGCCGGGGGCGACGCCATGACGACGGGCATGATCGAGCACCGCCGCCCAGCCGGCGCGCTGTGCCGGATCGTGATCCTCGCCGAACACCAGCGCGATCACCGCCGTGCCGGATTCTACGTTGCCGGTGCCCGAAGCGGTTGGCAGCGACAGGTCGTAGGCGTGGCTGAGGGCGCGGGTGAGTACCGCCCGGCGGCGCAGATCGGCGGTGTGGAGCGCGGCCGCGGCATCGCGGGCGGTCGCCAGTGCGTCTTCCGTCGTGGCGAAGCCGACGGGCGGGATCGTCAGGACGGCATCGACCGGTGGTGCGATGTCGCCGGCATGGGGGCCATCCGCCCATACCGGGGCGTCGTGCAGGCCCTGCAGATCGGCCATAATCGCCGCGCCCAGTTCGGCATCGAGCCGCGCCTGTACCGCGGGATCGGCGACCTCCTTGCCGTTGACCACGCCGTAGACAAAGTCGACCCGGTCGCCGCCGGGCGAGGACAGGGGCATCAGGATACCGCGATACAGCGTCGTCCGGCCGCGCGTGCCGACGAACTCCGCCTCGAAGCCGACCGGCGCCCGATCCGCGACGATTTGCCCATGATGATCAGTCAGTCGGGCCAGCAGCGAGCGTGGCGGCACCTGGCCGACCTGCGTGATCGCCCCGTCGACCCCGCACTCATCGCGAAGCGCGGACCCGATATGCGCGATGCGGGGATCGGCGGCGTCCTGCGTGAAATCGAGCAGCACGCCGTGCGTGGCGAAGCCGGCGATCGTGGCGGGATCGACGTCGTCGATCGACGGCAGCGGTCGCCCGTGCAGCAACGATACCCAGTGGCCATAGGCCCGCGCGTGCATCCGCCGCTCTGCCCCGCCCACATCGAACAGCGGCCCCGCCGTGGTGGCGGCCATCATGGCGGCCGGCGGCGGCATCATCGACAAGGTCGGCCGCGGCGCGGATTCGGCCAGCGTGGCATGCAGGTGCATCGATCGGGTCCCCATAGTCCGGCGACCATGGCCGCATTGTCGTAAACGCACCGTAAATGAGGACGTTGAACGGGCGGGGATCATTCCGGATGCCATGAAGGCGATCTTGTCGCTTGTCAGCCGCCCCCACTGCTGGTAATCGCGCCGCCTCGACCCGGCACGCCGGATACACGAGGGCCGCTTTAGCTCAGCTGGTAGAGCATCGCATTCGTAATGCGGGGGTCACAGGTTCGAGTCCTGTAAGCGGCACCACGGCTCCACAGGGAGCTGACATCATTAGAAAATCGCAGTTTTCTGCCCTTTCTGGCTCCGATAGGTCCATGGAGGAGGTACAAGAAACCTGTTATGGCAATGCTCGTGCAGCACATTCTTCGCCATGCTTCCGGCCGTGTCAGTTTTCGCCGTCAGTATCCCCCGGAGCTCCGGCGCTTCATTCCTGGGCCGGATGGGATGGGTCCCACGGTCCTTAAAGTCTCCTTGGGCCGAGAAGGCTCTGCCGGCTTCTTGAGTCGCTACGAGGCTGCGTTGGGGCTGTGGGAGGCGACGGTGGCTCTAGCTCGCCGACAGGCGCTGGGGGCCTACGATGTGCTCGACGGGCCCATGATCGCCGAGATTGCTGAGCACTACCGTTCGACCGAGCTTGACGCTGACATGCTGCGGCGGTGGGACCAGGGTGCTAAGCGGCGAGCGCTCCAGGTGGGCCAGGCCATGCAGAGAGCCGGTGTTGCTCTTCCATCGGCCACCTCGGACCAGGCGGCAGAATGGACGAGAAGCGTGCGGGTGGCGGCGTCCGCCATTGCCGAGGCGGGACGGGCGCTCCGTGCGAATGGAGACCTTGAGGGCATCGTGGAGGCATGGCGCACGGTAGCCATTGGTGTGGCGGAAAGGCGTGGGCGGCTCATCGACCCTCAAGCTCCTGCTTTCGGCCAGCTTTGCATCGCTCTGAATGATGCCGCCGTGACCGCTCACGAAGATATGTTGAGGCGGCTAGATGGTGAGCTCGTAGTCACACCTCCCGAACCGCCCCGCTCGGCCCGAGAGGCGCCAAGGGCCCCAGTTGCCCGCTCAGCATCCCTAAACCTTTTGGGCCTCTACGACGCTTACGCAGCGGCCAACGAGGGGATGACGCCAGGCGTGCGCGACGAGTGGCGCAGATACATCAAGCGACTGATAGACTTTGTTGGCCACGACGACCCGGCACGTCTGACTTCCGACGACCTCAGGGCGTGGAGGGATCATCTCCTAGCTGAACCGACTAAGCAAGGTGCCCAGCGTAGCCCCGTCACCGTCCGCGACAAGTATATCACCCCGGTCAGGGCAACGCTTTCCTACGCGGTCGATGAAGGCATTTTACCGGAGAATGTTGCCACCGCTGTAAAGGTCAAGCAGCCCAAAAAGGTAAAGCTCCGTGAGCGCTCATTTACGGCCGCTGAGGCCCAAGCGATCCTCTCGGCCGCTCTCCAGCCGCCACCAGCTCGAATGTCAGTTGAACACGCCAGAGCTCGCCGGTGGGTCCCATGGCTTTGCGCTTACACGGGCGCTCGGGTTGGTGAGATTGCTCAGCTCCGAGGCGAGGACGTTAAAGAGCTGGAGGGCGCGTGGTGTGTGCGGATCACTCCCGAAGCGGGGTGGACTTGCCCCGGAAAAGTGGAGAGTTCCCCTGAGGTGAAAGGCGAACTCGA
>NZ_JACYUG010000016.1 GCF_014841615.1 Sphingomonas sp. CFBP 8760
CCTCCGGTTCCGAAAACACCTTATCTTGGTGTCCACGAAACCGGCAGCAGCTCAGCCATCGCGCTCGGACATTGCCGCCGCCGGATAGATCGAGCGCTGAAGATCGTGAGCTTCGGCAAGGAACCCGACGAGGCTGCGCTGCAGCTCGAACTGACCCGGCAGATTAAGCTGATCGACGTCGCTGCCATCGGTCGCGAGGTCCGCCAGGCTCTTGCCGATGCGATCACCGCTCGGGATCTACCGGCTCTGCTGAAGGTCTACGATCGGAAGGATCAGGTGCTGGCCGGTCTCGCAGCGATGAAGGGCGTGAAGAAGGACGCCTTCGTCGCCTGGGTCGCGCGCGCGATGAAGGGCGCCAATCGACCCGAGCTTCGCGACGCCGTCCGGTCGATGCTTCCCGTTCCGATCGCGAGCTAGCGCATGGACCGCGCCGGATGATCGAGCGACCCGTGACGCATGGTCATCGGGCGCTCGCTCCTTCCTTGAGCCTGGCCAAGCGGCTGCATCGCCACCAAAGTCGGTCAGCATCGACAGGACGGTCGGAACGCCGATGCGGAGTGGCCCACGAGAATGGCGGTCGCGATGACCGAAGGAGGAGGGGCGCCGTGATCGATGATCGTTTCATCGCTATCCGTCTCCGTTCTGACATCGAAGATGCAGTGGACCTACGATCGGAACTGCGCCGACCCGATTGGTCGAGCGCTTCGTTGGAGAAAAAGGCCATAACAGGGCGCGCCGGAAGGATTGCCACGTCTTCGACATTCTCGTCGGCGCTTGACATGGAGCGCCTCATTGCGCTCGTCGGCGTCAGAAGCCAGATCGTCGGCGGCAGCGCCGCGCAGGACGTGATCCAACCGCTGGCAGAGGTGATCACGTGATGAAGAACCGATATCAGCTCCGCCAGTACATCCGCTTCCAGCTGGAGCAGATGAGTCCCCGGAACGAACATCACCTCTTCGAGGAACTGGCGTTCGAGCTCGCTCGCCAGACCGTGAGCCGCCGGCTGATACCCGCGACCGGTCCTGTCCAGGCGGGGGGCGATCAGGGACGCGACTTCGAGAGCTTTCGCTCCCATATCGCCAACGGTCGTACCCCCTCCGGCGTCGCGGCCGGCATCGACGGCGATTCCGTGCTCGTATTCGGCTGCACGCTCGACAAGAAGCTCGAAGGCAAGATCAGGGGCGACATCGGAACGATGTGCAGTGGCGATCCGAAGCCCGACGCGATCTACTACTACGCCGGGCCCGACCTAGCGGTCGCCAAGCGGCACAAGCTGCAGGCCTGGTGCCGCAGGGAGCACGGAGCCGAACTTGAGATATTCGATGGGCAGGCGATCGCCAGTCTTCTTGCCGAACCCGAGCACTTCTGGATCGCGGAGCAGTTCCTGGCCGTGCCGGCCGAGATGTATCCGCCCATCGAGGCCGACGGCGAATACGCCCGCCTGAAGGACCGTTGGTTCGATGCCGTACGGGAGATCGCCAATCAGGCCGATCTGATCGAAGTGAAGCGTGGACTGCGCAAGGCCACGTTCACGCCGGAATTCAGGCCCGATCTTGGCAGGTGGCTGACCCTCATGGAAGGCATCGCGCGTTCGCAGGAAGGAGCCATCCAGCGAAAGGCGCTATACGAGATCGCCGTCGCCCACCTACGTGGCCGAGGACAGCTCGATCCGGTGGAGTGGGCTCTCGATCGGTTCTTCGAGAGCTTCGCCGGGGAAGCCGATCCCGACCCTACCGACGTGGAGGATGCGACCGTGCTGGCGTCCTATGTTTCCTCCGCCTGCCGTCAGGGCGACTACTCGGCGCCGCTCGAGAAGGCTCTGGCCTGGACGAAACAGGCGCGGGTCGCCATCGATCGGGCGTTGGCCGGCGATCTCGCCACAGGCTCGCGGTTCCGCCTGCTGCTCGTCCGCGGACATCTCGACTTCGACGCGGCGACGGCCGCCGATACCGGAGACGTGCGTGCCGAAAGGCTGTTGACGCACTGGGAGTTGGCGATGAATCTCGCGGCGGAGTCGCCCTTCGCCGACGCCGACGCACTGGCCACGCTTCTGGAAATGGTCGTCCCGGTGATCGGCGAGCATCCCCGCTTCCGGGCTCTAGCCGACCGGGTGGATGACGTCGTCGCCGAACGGGGCGGAAAGGCGGCAGCGGCGGACCAGGCGCGCAGACGCGCCCTCGGGTATCTGCAGGCCGACCGCCTCACGTCGGCGATCGACCAGCTGCAGCGCGTCAAGGAGGGATGGTTCACCTCCGAGAACATGCATGGCTCGGTGCTCGCCATGCTTCAGCTGGCTCAGGCCTATCTAACGCTGAACTTGCCCCTGGCCGCCCGCTACTATGCCGCTGCGGCGTTCTACGCGATCGGTCATCACACGCGAGACGGACTGCGTCCGATGATCTCGCACGCCGCCTTCCTCTACGCCAACACCTACCTGCTGAACGGCGAGGGCCTGACGTACATGGCGGCGGCCGGGCGCGCTGCGGAACTGCATCTGAGCTTCAGCGCCGATCCCGAAGATCTCGAGAAGCAGGACGAGTTCTCGGCTGCCATCGCCCAGTCGAGCCAGATGCGCGCGATGATCGCGACGATGGCTCCCGCCCTGCTCCCGCATGCCGACGCGATCCTTGACGGCTGGACGATCGACTCCGCCTATGGCCGATCGATCCGGGAGATGAGCGGCAAGAAACCGTGGAGTGCGATGAGCGTCCGTGAGGTCGAGGCGAAGCTCGCCGAACAGACCGGCCAGGGCCTCTTCAACGACCTGGGCGATACGCTGCGCTTCCAGTGGCACGCGCTCGGCATCGACTGGTCGATCGAGGCGGATGCCGGATCGCGCATCCATGCGGAGCGCATAGGGGCGGCCTTGCAGATCGCGCTCGTCGACCTGTCCGACGAAGACCTCCTGATCATCCCGGGCGACGTGCATGTCCGGGTGGAGATCGGCGTGACATCGGAGTCCACGATGCAGCAGCAGCCCGACAACGGGGTTCTGACGTTCGTGATCACGCTTCCCGCTTCCGGGGAAGCCGGGGACGAAACCGCACGGACGATGGCGATGGTATCGACCATGATCCTGCAGGCTACCGCCATGCCGTTCGAGGCATACCGCGCAGTGCTCGAGACCAAGATGAAGCGCGGCCTCACCGCTCGTGCATTTTGGGTGCAGCCGGCCGGACAGCTGCTGAGTGACGTCAGGACGCTACTCGTCGGCGGCCTTCCCGATTTGACCGCGGAAAGTCAGCCAAACCTCGCGGAGCCGCCGCCTCTGGCACACCCGGACCTTGCCTGGCGGGACGGCCCCGCCCCGGGGTACTCCGCCCGGCTTGCGCGGATCGCCCTGCAAAACCGCTACTCGCGGACCGCGGTCGTCGCACGGGAGGTCGTTCCGCAACTCATGGTTAACCCTACGTCACGCCGTGCGATCGATGAGCAGCATCGCTCTGGTGTTCCGGACTGGCAGCTGATCAACGCGATATACAGCATCGTTCTCAACGCCTCGGTGGAAGAGGAATCGAGAGAGACGCCGCTCCACGACTTGCCAGTCCATATTGGGGTCATGCGGCGTGCGATGGAGCGCCTGGAAGCCGGCCAGATCCCCGACGTCGACCCGGCTGCGTTCACCGCTGACGCCCTCCAGTTCCAGATGGACCTCAACGTCCTGGCCACGCTGAAGGGGTGGGGGCTCGAGCTCCACCGTCAGACACCTGATGCCGACGCTGTCCGACGGTTTCTCGATGCTCGCTACAACGGCTCGACGGACGACATTCCACACGAGAATCATTTCGGCTGGGCCTTGCCGACCGACGACGGATCGTCCGGATGAACCGACGCATCGGGCGTTCGTCAGATCATAGCGCCTGAGCGACCGGGGAAGGAGTGCATGACGATGTCATCCACCGTCGGGACGGTGCTAGGGCGATGGCGGCTCCGAATGCTTCCCGCCAGCATGCACTGATCGAATGGCAGCACGTGCCTGGACCAGGCAGCAGCTACGGCTGCCGCTTGGCCCTCATCGTCTCGACTCTCTTCTTATGGACGTTACGGGTCCATCGCGCAGACATCACGATCGCGGCATCAATAAGAACGCACAACGCGCCGAGCCGTTGACAATGCTACGCCCGCACTATGCGATTCCCGAAGATCGATCTCGAGTACCTATGCCGTGACTCGTAATTCGGGTCCTGGGCGCCGAAACGCCCGATCATGGAGGCGTAAGGGCAAAACATGTCGTCGGAAACCGATATGGAGATCTACGAACGGGGACTCAGATGCCACGAGGTCGAGCCGAGGTTGACGATCATTCCTCCGCCGTTCCAGCGCGTCGCAGGTATGACGGCCTACGCTGAGAAGAAGATGTGCTTCAGGTTGACGCCCAGCCTGTCGTCCCAGTACTCCTCAGTGACGTCGTCGATCACGTGCCGGTAGTCGTTGGCGGCGTTGTTCACCAGCACGTCGAACCCGCCGTTCGCCTCGGTGAGCCTTCCGATGACGGCCTTCAGTTCCTGGACGTCCTTGAGATCGACCCGTTCGTACGCGACCGTGCCTCTGCCGCCTCGAAGGCGGTCGACCAGCGCCTTGGATTCCTCGTGCGCGATGTCGAAGAAGGTGACGTTCGCCCTTTGGCTCATGAACGCCTCGACGATGCCCGCTCCGATGCCAGAGCCGCCGCCCGACCCGAGGACCCGCTTGCCATCCAAGCTGGGTTAGCACGCCTGCGTCGACGTGGTTCTGGTCATGCTCGTGCCGACATCGTCCCCTGCAGTGTCCGGAACATCTCTCGAATTCCGAATGTCCATGGCCGTGCATCCTTCGACGTCACGACGCGGTTCTCTAAACGGCCGAGGCTGGAGGATCCGATCCGGACGACGTCGCCGACCTTGTCGGTGAAGCCCAGACCAGGAACGTCCCGGTCCTGGACAGGCGTGAGTAGTGTTCCCAGAAACAATGGGAAGCCATCCGGATACTGATGTTCGTAAAGCGTCTGACGCACGAGTTCCAGAGGATCACGGCTGATCTGGTTTATCGAACTGCGTCCCTCCAGGCGATAGCCATCGCCACCTTCGATCTCCAGTTCGATCTCGGCACAACGAACGTCGTGGATCGTGAACGAAGCATCGAACAGCCGGACGAAGGGGCCGAATGCACAGGAGGCGTTGTTGTCCTTGGCCTTGCCGAGCAGGAGCGCGCTTCGTCCTTCGAAATCCCGTAGGTTCACGTCGTTGCCCAGCGTGGCGCCGATCGCGGCGCCTGCCGCATTGACGACGAGGACCACCTCCGGCTCGGGATTGTTCCAGGACGAGTCCGATCGAACGCCGACGTCGGCGCCCCATCCCACCGTCGACAGGACGGGAGCCTTGGTGAAGACCTCGGCATCCGGACCGATGGCCACTTCCAGGTATTGCGACCACATGCTGGCATCGATCAGGGCTGCCTTCAGTCGTTCAGCCTGCTGACTGCCGGGGGCGACAGCTCGAAGTCCGTCTCCCACTCTGTGTTCGAGTTCGGCGCGGATCGGCTCGCCTCTCCTCGACGGGCTCGTTGGATCCGCCTCGGGCTTCATAGGCTCATCGTCGCCGAATGGGGGACGTAACGCCTTGGCAGTCCGACCGGCGATCGATACCTCGACACATCAACTCGACGAGACGTAGATGCCCCGCATTCCAGCCGAAACCGAGATTCCGATCTATCTCTCGCTGTCGCGCGAGGGAGCGCAACGACGGGCGATCAGGGGACGTGCGCTCGTCGTCGTGCCCGATCGCCGCGGCTTCAACGACTTCGGTGCAATCTACCGGGCCGACCTTCATCTCGTCGGCGTGGAGGACGCAGACGAACCCTTGCGGATGCGCCTCATGATCGACGGCCATCGGGTCACGCAGATCTATCTGATCGATCACCTCGGCGTTACCGGCCGGCACGGTCGTCGCCCACGAACGAGCATCGGTCGGATCGAACAACCCTTCGTCTCGGTGCTGGAGAACGAAAGGGACTATCGACGGCTGGTGGAGCTGCTCGGTTTCGACGACGCGATCGGATGCCTCAGACGGATGCGCGATGCGGTGCTGGCGCGGCTCGAACAGGAAGCCGACGACGTGCAGACCCAGCGGCTCACCCGCACTATCGAGTTTCATCAAGGAGTCCTGCGGGACGTGGGCACGTGGACCGCGTTCCGTCAGGGCGATCGCTATCTCACGCCAAACCGCAGGCCGGACGTCGACGATGCGGCGAGCTCGTTCACCGTCGAGGCCAGCATCCGCGGCATGGTCGGCGAGCATGTGCTGGACGCCGACTTCGGCGAGGACTTTCCCCTGTCGCGCCGGACGATGGTGCTCGTCGGTCGGAACGGCACCGGAAAGACGCGACTGTTCGAAGCGATGATCGACGGATTGCGGATCGCAGCGCCCTGGCAGGCGGAACTCGACGTCGACCGTGCCGCGACGTTCCGTCCGCGGCCCGATTTCTCGCGCCTGATCGTCATTTCGTCCGTCGCATCGGATCCCTATCCTAGCTCGCTGCCGCCCTGGGAAGGGATCGACTACCGCTATCACCGAATGATCGGGGCACGCGGCGGCGAAGACGGCGGACTGACGATGGCGCTGGTCGACTGCCTGCGCGCCGATGGCGACGTCCAGGGCTTCGAGCGTCCAGGGGCCATGGAACTACTGAACGCGGTGCTCGGACCGCTCGGCATCGCCGACGAACTGTACGTCGCCCTGAACGAGCCGACGGGGCCGGACACACTCCCGGCCCCGATACGAATAGGCGAACGCGACTACTTCCCTCTCTTCCGACGGATGAACGAACAGCGCAATCTGCAGCTGTATGCTCGCATCGACACGGACCGTCCGCCCGTCGTCTTGGCAGGGCTACGCGCCCGCAACCTCAGCAGCGGCGAGGTGGCGCTGCTGCGCTTCGCCGCCTATTCGGTGGCGTCGCTGCGTCGGGGAACGATCTTCCTGTTCGACGAACCCGAGACGCACCTGCACCCGAACTACATCTCGCAGTTCATGGAGATGCTGGACCGGCTTCTCGAGGGGTCGGGATCGATCGCGCTGATCGCGACGCATTCGGCGTACGTCGTGCGGGAGGTACCGTCACGTCGGGTGCGAATGATAACCCGCGATGCCGACGACGACACGATCATGATCGATCCACCGACCCTGCAGACGTTCGGTGCGAGCATCGACACCATCTCGCAGTTCGTATTCGGCGACATCGGGCCGAAGCACCGGTTTCAGCACGTCCTCGAGAAGTACGTCGCGGACAATCCGGCAGCCACGCTTCACGAGATCCGGCAGCGCTTCGCTGACGACCTCAACCCGGAGACGCTGTCGTATCTCGCTGAGCTGGTCGATCACCGGGGCGATCTGTGAGGTTCCTGCCGTTCCCACCGGATGCCGGAGACGAGATCATCCGGACACAATGTCTCAAACCCGACTGGTCCGGGCGAGAGGCGCAGTGGCTGACGGCTGCGGCGAAATACCGTCGCTTCAGAGGAAATCCGTGGAGGGTGCGTCCCGCCGGCTTCGTCGACGCGGATGCAGACGCACTGTTCGCCCTCTACGATTCGCGCGGTCGGTCAGGGCCCATCGCGCGAATTCGACGTCCGGCCGTTCCCTTCAAGAGCTGCCCGATGTGCGGCTCGCTAGGCGGTCGCTCCCTGGATCATGCCCTGCCGCGACAGCGGTTTCCCGAGTTCTCCATCCTGCGCGAGAATCTCGTGCCCGCCTGCGAGATTTGCAACAGTAGCGAGAAGGGCGACACCTACCGTGGTCCCAGCCGGCCCACGCGCTTCATCCATCCCTACTACGATCGCTGGGCGTCGAGGGCTTTGTGGCGGATAGCATTCGAGCATGATCTCGACGTGCTGCGGTTCGAACCGGTCGCGCTTCCCGATCTGCTGCCCCGTCGACGTCGCATCGTCGATTTCCATGTGAAGACGTTGCTGGGTAAGGACTGGCGGGATTCCGTTAGACGGGAATGGAGTTCGCTGCCGGGAAAGCTACGTCGCCGGGTCGGTTCCGCTCCGACGTCGGCGGCGGTGCGGGTCGAACTCGGCGTTCGCCTGCAGGACGCGACGGACACGTATGGCGTCAACAGCTGGGATGCAGGCTTCCTGCGGGGCCTGCTTGCCGATCCTGTCATCGTCGAAGGCCTCGTCGATCGCGTCCGTGCGCTTCCGGCCTGAAGCGAGGCGCTGCTAACGCATGATCGGTCGATGAGCGTGGGCGCGCTTCGTGATGCGATTCCGCGTCCTGACGATCGATGGGCCGCCTCTGCTGGAGCATGGCTTTTTCTGGACGCGATCGCGGGCGCTAAGGGATCACGTTCATCAGAGACCATCCGTTCCAGGCGTGACGATGACTGCGATCTCCTTGATGGTCGAACGGCCGGTCGGGGCCTCGCCATCGAGCACCGGGGTCCCGGCCATGTTCGTCCGTCCGTCGTGCACGACGAGAAAGCCCGTCTCGACTCCGCGCATCCGCATGTAGTGCGTAAGCTGCTGCTCGCCGGCCGCGGCATAGCTGCTCGAGTAGGGGCGGCCGCACATCTTCAGTTCGACGATCACCCGCAGGCCACCGTCGAAGCGCATCAGGATGTCGAGCCGGCCACCGCCGGCGACCATCTCCTCGATCACTTCGGCCCGTCCGCGAAAGCAGGCGCTGAGATAGGTCTGGAACAGTGCCTTGGCGACTTCCTCGGGCCTCGACGTCCATACCCGCTTGCCGCCCTCGTTACGCCAGAAGGTCGACCGCCGGTTGCATGCGACGAATTCAGCGTAGTCTCTGATCGCCTGTTCGACCTCCTCGAGAAGGATCGGATGCCGTGACGTCTGGGACGGGGGCGAGGCCGCTACCAGGGCGCCAGGATCGCCGCCTCTGCTGACTGCCATCCGAATCAGTTCGTTGAACTGGACCTTCTGCGGACCGGTCAGATCGTCACGCTCCAGGGCATTCCAGCACGTCCGGATGGCGAGCTCGTTTTTGCCGTCTCGAAGAGCCGCGACGGCAAGCCGCTCGAGCAGTTCGCGGGTGGCACCGAAGAGGGCGATCCGCTCCTCAACCCTGGAGATGAGAGCAGCCCATTCCTCATGCCGTTGCAGCAGGCGCTCGAGGGCCTCGCGCGCCGGCAGCTCGAGTGGATGTTCCGCTAGAAGATCGTCGAGGCGTGCTCGCGCCCGATCGGTGTAGCCCTGCTGCTCGAGGGCATCGGCGATAGCGAGGGAAAGGAGGTTCCTGGAACGTGACGACGTGGTCCGATCGGCGTTCTGGTCGAGCCGTTCAAGATGCTCGATCCGGTCATCCATGCTCAACGACCGATCGAAGAGGACCGTGGCGAGGCGGGCGGCCAGCATGAGTTCGTCGTCGTCGTCCTGGGCCAGTTCGTCGATGATCGCCCGGGCTTCCACCGGATCGAAGTCGTCGAGCAGCCGTCGGACACGCTCGGCTCGTACGAGTACCTGCGACCCCGAGGCGGCGCCCAGTTCCGCGGCTTCCGCCCGATAGGCCGCTGCGTCGTCGTGACGTTCGAGCCCCTCCGCCGCGAGCCTGGCCAGCGTCAGGATCGAGACGAGAGCGTCCTCGAGACCATGCACGCCCCGGCGAAGCCGGATAGCGCGATCCGCCTCGACGAGGGCATCGGCAAGGAGGCCGAAGTCGAAAAGACGCTGAGCGACCAGATGGAGGATGGCGCCTCTGTCGGCATCGCCGAGCAGACCCGGGGCGTCCACGATGTCGACGAGCGAACGTAGGTTCGCGGCTGCTACATCGACGCCCTGATGAGCGACGGTATCGCACACGATCAGCAAAGAACCGATAGCATCATTCTTTTCTCCTGCTTCCAGAAAGGCGTCGGCGGAAGCCCTCGCGGCCTCTACGGTCTTATTCAGATCGACTGAGGGACTCAGGGCGACGTTGCGCCATGCCCACGCCCGGTCGATCGCCTTCGGATCGTCGGCGAGGACGCGACGCCAACGTACGAGCGCGCTTTCGGCACGGCCCTGGCGCATCGCGACGGTGCCAAGGAACGTTTCCAGTGCGTGCCGTTCGTCCGTGGTTGCTTCATCGGCCAGAAGCGTTCTGGCATCCGCCTCGGCGAGTGGTTCGCGCTGTAACGCGGTGGCGATGGCGACTCTCAAACGTCGTATCGGAATGACGTCTCCATCGACCTGATCGAGGTCGATCCGCAGGGCGGCGGCGAGAAGGGCCTCTTTCATGACGACCAGGCCTTCTTGGATGCCGTCGGTCAGCAGGCTAGCCGCCGCCCCATGCATTCCGGCCGCAGTCGCCTCGTCGATGCGGGCGACCAGTTCGGGTGTACGGTTCTCGAAGACGCTCGTGACGATACGTTGGAGACGGCGGGAGAGGTCCGGATCCACTTCCGTGCCATCGTCGGCTAAGCCACGCGCTAGGAACTGACCTGTCCTCAGGTCGAGCTTCCCCTCGAGCCGACGGAGCGGGGCGGCAACCCGCCGCATTCGATAGCCTGCAGAGGTCAGCGCGCCGGTCACGCGATGCTCAGCCTGATCGAGCGGATCGGCATGCGGAGCAGCCGCTTCTGGATCGGCTCCCGGCACGGGGGCGAGTGCGGCCTCGAAGGCCTCCATATCCGGAAGATCCGGGGGATAACGAACTTCGGCCGCCTCGCCCGTGACTTCGATCTCCAGGCGGAAGGGGGAGGGCGCGGCGGGCGAGGAGACCTCGAAGTGACGTACGGATCGGCCCTCGACGGAGCCCGCGTGATCGACCGTCATCTCGCTTGGTATCGGAAGTTCGTCATCCATGGTCGACCGTCCGGACATGGCGAACAGCGAACGAGCTATCCGCGGGAGGAGCGTAATGCTTCATATGACGGTGATGGACGGACCCGTAACCCCCGTCCAGACAAGATACCGCTGCCTTGGCTCAGTCCGATCGCCAGCCTGGAGATCGTCCCGCAGAGCAGCATCCATCGTCTCGGTCGGCTGCTGCAGGCTCTCTCCACAGCCATCGCAGAACGCCACTCCGGCGGAATGCCGCCAGCGTTGTATCCGAAGGCAGACCGGGCAGGTCGAGACGAGCATCTCGCCTGTCTCGTCGTCGAAGGGAAGGCCTGTCGGGATGCATGCTCGTCGAAGCAGTCCGCGCACGATCGGCAGAGGCCGACGTGGAGCCGCCGAACCAGGTTCGCCTCCTGACGACGACGCCCGACCTCACGGTCCTTCTATCGCAGGCCGCGGATCATACCTTCCAGTCGCATCTCCTGCGCTCCTCGACTTTCTGACGCAGGAATGTCCCGATGGCCACCGGTAGTCGGGCCATACTCATATTCTTGCCGTGACCCCTAAACGAGACGAGCCCCGCGCTTCGCGGCTCCAAAATGATCCGCAAACACCAGGAGGAACGAATGACGCTTGCCAGAATTCACTACGAAGACACGGGACGGGAAGGCTATCTCCTACTTCATAGCTTCGACGGTACCGTGCGCGGGATCGTCTTCCGAAGCGAAGAGGAAAAGAGAGGGGCGCTTGCCGATGGCCGCGCGGCCATCGACTGCACCGCGGTCGAGCGTGGTCTGCTGCCGCGTGGAGCGACCCTGGTGTCACGGGCGACCGCGCGCGATGCGGCAGCGCTGATTGAGGAGCTTCGTGATCCCGCCGATACCGCACCTCGTGATCCGCTGGCTGCGACGAGACTGGCGTTCTCTCTGAAGCTCCTGATGGAGCGCAGCGAATACATCGACGGCCAACGTGATGCGGAAGCGCGCCGCGTCGACCCGATCGCGGCGCGACGCTACGACGCCATCGTACAAGAACTGATCGACGTAGGTCCGATAGCCGAGGAACCCGAATAGCACGTCCATGCCGAAACCGTACGTCCCGGTCGGTAAGGCAGGGCGCAAGGGGACGATCGGTGAGCGTGGTGCGCCGGGGCATGGCGGCAGCGAGAGGGGGGCTAGGATCGACTGCAGGCCGGAGCCATGCGGTCGGCCGACCGGGGTTCGCCCGTGCTGTGACGCAGGCACTTCATTGGAGCTTCATGAGAGCGGTGAGCTTCTCGACCTCGGACCCCATCCTCC
This sequence comes from Sphingomonas sp. CFBP 8760, assembly GCF_014841615.1. Lineage (GTDB taxonomy): Bacteria > Pseudomonadota > Alphaproteobacteria > Sphingomonadales > Sphingomonadaceae > Sphingomonas. The sequence continues at coordinate 12,058 of NZ_JACYUG010000016.1, forward strand.
TGGCTCCCGCCGGGACCGCATAGACGTTCGCGGCAAGCTAGAAATGCTCCGCGATCCGATCATCGTCAGACACTTCGCGCCACTAGACGCGCCGATCGTCATCCCAGCGGTATCGTTGCTCCTTGAGTTTGTCCCGGACGTGCAGGGCTGCGTCCACCGGCCTGAACTTCCAGCTTGGTCGCATCGTCATCGTGATCAGGGCAGCAAGCGCTGACCGGTCGTCGAAGCGATGCTCGACCAGATGGATGACGGCGTCTACGTCCGCGTCGGGAGGCTGGGATTCATGGAACCGTCAGGCTTGATAAAAAAGATAGCCAAGTGCCGTTCCGTCAAAGCCGTACGACCGCCAGTCGATCTGGCTCGTCGAGCAAGGCCATGGGAAACCATCGATGTCCTGAAGGCGACGTTCGATCCAGGGTCGGTCGAACGCGGCGTTATGCGCGATCAAGATGAAAGCCGCACGCAGCGGGCGAAACGCTTCCTCGTCGTCGATCCTTCGGTCGGGCACGTCCTCTTCGTTAAGACAAGTGATCGCTACGATCTTCGGGGAATGGCCATGCCGGGATGCTCACACCACCGTTAGGCAGGCCGACATGGGTGACGACGCCGGTCCGGTCGAACCGTAAGCGACGCACCGCCAGTTCGATGATCGAACTAAGCGCGGCGTTTCTGCCGGTGGTCTCCGCGTCGACCACGATGCCAACCCTGGTGTCCGTCCCGTCGCCGACGCCGGTCGGCCCCTCCTGCACGTCGAGCCTGTAGTGGACGCGTACGTCTTCGCCGCAGTCGCGGCGACGCGACCGACCTCTGCCGGATCCTGCATGGTTCAATCCTTCCATGTTACCAGGCGGCGGCGGGCATTCCGCCCGCCGCCCGCGCAGAGGCTTTGCTTCTACAGTTCGACGCGCTGCTCGATGTCGACCGCGAACGTGCCGGCGTCGAGCCAGCGGCGGTCCTTTTCGACATGCCGGATGAGCTTCGCCAACGCCTCGGGGACGAGCGCGATGACGAGCGGCAACGAGCGATGGAAGCCGACGTGGATCTCGGCGAGCGGAATCACGTCGTCGTCGAAACGGCGGCGCAGTCGGTGGAAGACCTCCATCGGATGCCGGGCTATGGAGGCGTGGAACGCCTGCATCATGATCGGCCCATCGGCGAAGGCAATCGAAGCCGTGTAGAGCCGTGGTTCGGTCTGGGACCGCCCGGTCCTGCCGCGACGAGGTCTGGTCAGGCGGCTGCGGTCTCCTGTCTGCGGGCCGATCGAGATCCGGCGGGAGGCGTCGTCCTGGTCCCCATAGTCCCCGCCGCGGCGTACCGCAGCCCGGATCGCTGGGGCGGGTAGGGGCGTCGGGACGGCTGCCGGGGCCGGGCCGTCTCGAGCAGGGAATGCTGTTAAGGTCGTCATGTCGTCTTTTCCGAAGCGATTCCATCCGGGGGTGCGGCGTGGTCCGACGTGCGTCACGTTCAGGTGGCGGCGTACGTCTCAACGGGGTCGTCGGCGCAGAGCTCGTCGATGACGGCGGGATCGGCGTCTAGGCCCAGTCCCAGGCCATGGAGCAGGATCGCCCTGTTGCAGTGCTGCAGTTCGAGCGCGGCCTCGACGGCATCCCGGCCGTCGAAGATATCGCGCGAGGCAAGCATCCAGGCCATGGGATCCTCGTCCATGCCTTCGCGCTGGAAGCGTGCGCCCGTCTCCACCGCGACCAGCGCGAGCCGGATCAGGCGACGACGGGTCGTGATCAAGGGGAAGTCGCACGGACTGTCCGGGTCAAGCGGATCGGGTAGCAGGCATGTCGCGTCCGGTTCGTGGATACTGGCGGCCCGTAGCGGATCAAACGTCGTATACATGATGCGCGTCTCCATTCATCGTGCATTCGCACTGCTGCACATGCCTGTTCGGAACCTCGGCCGAACGTCAGAAAGGTAGATACCATCACATATAATTCAACCCTTCTAGAAATATCATTGTTCTTGGATGGTTGACCTGTCGTTCATGCTATCTGGGGCAGCCCCTTGCACGCCAAGAATTGCCAACTATTCTAGCAGCATGGAAATGGACGATGCGATACCGGTGCTAAGCGCTCTAGCGCAGCCGACCCGCTACAGATGCGTATCTCATCTCGTCGACCGAGGAGAGTGCACGGCGGGGGAGCTCGCGCAAGTGCTAGGCGTCCCGGCGAACACGATGTCCAGCCACCTGACGATCCTCGCTCATGCGGGACTGGTGGCTTCGCAGCGTCATGGCCGCAACATCGTGTACGCGGCGTGTGTGGAAAAGATCGCCGATGTCGCAGGCATGCTGTCGGCGCTGGTCCCCGACCCGGCCGGACGGTAGCGCCATCGCCGCCTACGGTCATTTCCACGTCTTCGCGGATGCGACGCGGACGTTCTACGCTAGGCGTTTGCTGGCATGATATTCTTGCAGACCGGAGGTCCGGCATTCGCTCGCCCCTCGTTCGACATCAGCCGATATTGTTCGCCCGTGACCAGCTTCCCGGCGACTACTACCTGCATCATAATCCGGCTCCACGTTATGAATATGCCCGCCGGTAGGGCCGGCTTCTGCGTCGAACTGGCAGCCTTCCATTAACGGATGGTTCTTCGTGCCTCGAGTCAGGCCCCGAAGGCACGACCCAGCCGGATGGCGGGGCGTCGTCCGGTCCTATCGCTGCGTCCAGCATGCGGCGGCCATCTAACAATGCGTCGGGTCGAAGGCCTGATCTCGTATGCCCGATCGAGGGCCGGCTTATGTGCCGGTGGGGTGATCAAAGGCGGCATGGGCGCATTCGTGATCTTCCCATGTCGGTCATTCCTTCGGAAGGGAATGGGCGGCAGGACCTGCGTCTCGACCGTGGTGCAGCAGGTGATCCATCTACGACCCGTCGATCCATGACGCGTTGGGGTTGGAGCAGAGCCCTATGGCAAGCATCGATACCGACGTCATATGCGCTATGCCGTCATGGCCGAAGACGACCAGGGAAGCGACGCCACGCCCTGTGTTCTGACGATTCCATTGCGGGGCGGTCGCACGTCGTGAGATTCTGGTCGCTTGCCACGGCGCCATGGGATGTCTTAGCCGTTGTTGGGTCCGAGCTCGCGCATGTGCTTGCGCAGCTGGTTGCAGGCTGGTGCCATCGCGGCGCCTGCATCGTGCCCCTCCTGAAATCGGTAGGTGATCGTAGTCACGCCGGCGAGGTCGCTCGGCAGCTTCACCTTCTCCCCCCGAGGCTCCATCAGCAGCGCACGCGCTCGACCTAGTCGTCCCATGAACAGGCCAAGCTCGAACACGACGTTGTCCCGTGGGCTGGGCCACTCCTGCGTCTTCTTCTCGTCGCTCGTCACGTCGTCCGGATGGGCGATGGCGATGGCGAAGTCCGCGCGGTCCACCTCGTCCTCGAGGGTCTGCAGCGTGTAGCCGGTGGCTCGGAACACGCCGTCGGTCCAGACCACGACGTTGAAGTCGTCGTAGTCCAGCGCGTTCTGGATCTCGCGTGCTATCGATATCGCGCCGACGGACGAGATGACGAACACCCGGATGCGGTCCCGATAGGCTCCGATGCCAGCGTTCCGCTGTAATAGACGACGAGCGAGTTCCTTGGCGATCGTGCGGTAGATTTCGGAGTATCTGTCTCCGAGATCGGCGAGGTCGTCCTCCGTCAGCTTGGCTGCGACGACCTCGTCGACTGCGACGACGTCTGCCGAACGACGTTGCGTCGGCTGGATCGCCGACATCTCGCCTACGTGGTCTCCGGCCGACCGCTTTGCCTGGTGGCGGCCGTTGACGATCACATCGACGGTACCGGCCAGAAGTAGATAGAGGTCATTGTCGTCGGCGCCCTGCTCGATCAGCTTGCCGCCCGGCTGGACCTCCACCAGTTCTGCCTTCTCGGAGATCTCGTTCGCCAGTTCCTTGTTCCCGTTGACGAGCTTGTTGACGCCGATCGCGTCCAGACGCCGCCGTCGGCCGGCATCGCCGGCCAGTCTGTCTATCAAACCCATTTCCGATCCTCGCTATATGTCGGTGGTACAGTCGAAGTCGCGGCGGCGGCCTCGCGATCACGGATCGGGCAGACCCGCATGGTGCGGCAGCAGCGAGGGCCCCAGTTCAAGTATAGGTCCGCGAACGCCACTTCGGCCTCCCGCCGTCGGATCTCCGCGTCGACCAGCTCCTCCAGCGCGAGGCGGCGGGACGATCTCCGTTCTGGCGGACGCCTGCTGCATCCACCTGCCGGTAGTGGACCAGCCAGCCGACCGATGCCGAACTCGAGTGCCTCCCGATACCGGCGTGCGAGACCTGCGCGCTCGGCGGCAGCTTCGGCCGCAAGCTGATGATGCGCGGCTTCGCCGTGGGAGAGCCAGCGTCCGGTCGGCCACAGGCCTCTCACGTCCGCAAACTGCTGACAGAGCAGATACGATCTCAGCTTGGCCCAGAAGTCGTCGACCTGGTCGACGGTGCAGCCGAACGGTTCGAGTCCAAGGCAGAAGCTGCCGTCGGAATTGACGTGACGTTCCGGACAGCTTCTGGGCAGCAGGGAACCCGGAACCGCCTCGGCCACGATCAGCCGGTCGCTCGCCTGCACGCGCAGCTGGTAAGGCCTGCTCGGCCTACCGCTGGGATGCGGCGGCCGCGCCGTCACAAGAAGGTCGTCACCGTCCCCCTCGATCGATGCCCAGTCCGGTTTTCGTATGACCGCCAGAAGGAGAAGCGCCCGGCTCAGAAGCCACCGTAGGAACGGTTGTCAGCCACGGGCGCCTCCGCCTCTCCGGAGGCCGCGGCTGCGGGCTGCGACTGGAGGACAACCGCGTCGAAGTCGAGATACTGCGACTTGCCGTTCGAAGAGAACAGGCGACGCGTATCGGGTGAGGCCACGGCGTACGCGCGATCGCCTATTTTCGTCTCGGTACCCGAGCAGACAGCCTGACACTCCTCGGACGTCAGTGTCGCATGACTGGACGCGACGCGTACCGATCGATCGCCACGGATGCCGATCCGGCTGATCGGCGTCGAACCGATCTCGAAGCCGATGGCGAGTCCAAGACCCTTCGCCGTCGGCAGCATCTCGATGCATAGATCGAAGGAGGAACGCAATGCTCCCGCGCATGCAGTCGCCCGTTCCACGCTGGCACCTTCGTCCGTCTGCTGATCGTCACCGACCGCGAGAACGCCGTGGATGCAGTCGCCGATGAACCGGACCTTCCGCCCCCCGAAATCCTGCTGAAGCACGGCGTCCAGTTCGGTCCTTATGACATGGAGGTCGCGGACGGCATCCGCAGTGCCGCCGTTCGCCATGGCCGCATCCACGTAGGCGGTATAGCCGTCCAGATCGGCGAAGATCGACACGAGGGGCATGCGCACGCTTCGGGAAGGACTCAGCCGGGAGTAGTCGATGGACCGCAGCGGGGGCGTATGATGGTGGAAGGCGAAGCCCGACATGCCGATAGTGACGTCGCGATGCGTTCGCATCGCGGCTCGCAGTTCGTCGGCCCGCCGCTCGAGCTGTTGCGGATCTAAGACGATACGTGCTCCGAGAGATGCGATCTCCACCTCGCTCGCCGAACTGGTCCGCTCCGCCAGAATGCCTCCTACCTGCCGCAACCCGAAGAGCGCTCGGACCCGATCGGAAGGGTAGATGCCGGGAGCCGATCCTTCGGCGAGCTTCGCCGCATGATTGGCGGCACCGCCGATGAACAGCGGTTCCCGTTCGTCGTTCCGGCCGGAATCGATGGCGACGCAGCGCCCGATGTCGATGCCGATCCGGAATTCAGGACCGGTCCGTCCACGAAGGATGTCCCGGCTTGCGGCAGCGGAAAGCGAGACCGTCTCGCGCGCGAGACGGAGCGCTCGCGCCACTGCCTCGCGAAGGGTGGCGGCATCCCCAGGATTGTCGATCGGCACGACGGCATGCATCCGGGGGCCATGATAGTCGATACGCTGCACGCCCACGCCATCGGAGGCCCGGTCCAGCGCCGCATAGTGCAGATGAAGGAACGAAAGGGCACGGGCGTGGCTGGCGGCGGTTTCGACACCGGCGTCCCGCCGCATGGCGTCGTAGTTGATTACGTTGATGTACAGCTGGACGGTATCGGTGAGCACGGCGTCCCCTGGGCCGAGATCCCTTACCAGCCTCGGGGCGTCGGGTTCGCCCATCCGGGCGCGGATCGCACGCACGCGTGGCAGATACTCGGTCTCGAAGAGTTCGACCCGCATCCGCGGTGTGGACGCTATGGACGCCGCGATTCTATTCGTTGCACGCAGATGGCTCCAGCTCATGAGTGATCCCCCTTTCCATTCGACGGCTTAGAGCCAGTTCCAAAGTAAAGATGACTTGGTCCGCCGTTAGCGGGCCAATAGCATATCATCGGTCATAAGGGGGACGAAACGGCACCGAAACGGCAACGATCCTTGTTGACAGGGCATGCTCGACACCCGGCGCGTCGAATAGCACGTCTTCGAGTATGGGCCCGACCAGCACCGTCGACATGAGAGTTGTATGTGGCCAGGATTTCATCGCTCTGCCTTGTGAGGGAACGATCGCTGGATGTCGCGGAACCCAGTTCTCCGAACAGAATGACGGCCGACCCACCTCTCACTGACGACCGTGATCGATCAACCGGTCATATGCTGAGCTGTGGAGCAACTGCATCCATTTCGGTGCAATCTGCTGTCATTGTGGATGCTTGTCAGCCCCGACATGGTAATCGAGCACGCGAGTACGGACAACCGTGCGATTTCTAGATTGCGCGCTGTCGTGCTTGTTAAGAAGGGCGGGCGGATGACCATCGAAGGTAATGAGCAGTACTATGCGAGGCGGGTCGAGCAGGAGCTTGGCTTAGCATCTGCCACTCTCGATCCCGCAGCAAAGGCCATCCACCTGAACCTGGCCGCTCGATATGCGACGCTTCGCGAACGAGCGGTGCGGCTCATGCGGGATCCGTCGACGGTATAGACAACAGCACGATAGCGATGGGCGGGGGCTTTCAACGATGAGCCTGGACCTGATGTCTTGGCTTCATGCTTCCGATTTCCAGAATGCCCATCTGGTACCATCATCACCGAGTGCGACATTGGTACAGGAGCACACCGGTCGTATGTTTCATCGGGATCGATTGGTTGTCTGAAACACGTTCCGCGCGACATGCACGGGCTGGCACGACGGGGTGATCGCCACGTTGATGCTTCTTGCGTCGTCGACAGTCGTCCGCGGATGGTTCGCCGATCGTACCTGGACGGTCGTGATAGGGACGGCCCTTGATGCTGGCACGGTGGGCGAATTCGGGGCGGGAGCTTTATCGCGACGCGCCTCGCGTTCCGTGCCTTCGACGGATTGCTCATAGCCGATAACCTGCACGCGCAGTGGATTCGCGCAGCAGGGTCAGAAGGCGTACCGCACCTCGCAGTAGGGCAGGGCCTCGCCGAGCCAGCCGAGATACCGGTCCAGCCACCGCCGCTTCCAGGAAGCCTTGTAGCGCAGGTTCTGCATGCCGGACTGGCTCCACTTGCGTTCTTGGATGTCGGCCGCCACAACCATTCCTCGGCGCGGGGGTGCCACTGGAGGTTGAGCTCGTGCAGCCCCTCGTTGTGGGTCAGGAAGATGACTTCGCACTTGAGCTGCGCCCTGGCCGCCGGTGAGAGCGCCGCGTCGAGTTCGGCGAACAGCGCCTTCCATTCCGCCTCCCAGCCCTCGTGTACGATGACGGGCGAGAAGTTGACGTGGACCTCGTAGTCCGCTGCGACGAAGTCGTTGATGGCGGCGATCCGCTCGCTCATGGGTGAAGTGCGCACGTCGACGATCCTGGCGATCGTCTCGGGCATGAGGCTGAAGCGGATGCGGGTACGTCCTTGCGGATCGTAGTCGAGCAGGTCGCGGTTGACGTATTTGGTCGCGAACGAGCCCTTGGCACCCGGGATGGTGCGGAACGCGGCGACGAGATCGCGGACGTTGTCGGACAGCGAGGCGTCGACCGACAGGTCGCCGTTCTCGCCGAGATCGTAGACCCAGTCGACCGGATCGATGGTGTTCGGCTCGGGCTTCGGTCCGAGCTTCGTGGCGTGGCGCGCGATCGCGCGGCTGATCTCGTCGATGTTGACGAAGACGCTGATGGGGTTGGCGTAGCCCTTGCGCCGGCCGACGTAGCAGTAGGCGCACGCCATAGCGCAGCCGTTCGACGACGAGGGCGCGATGAAGTCGGCCGATCGCCCGTTCGGCCGCATCGCCATGCCTTTCTTGACGCCGAGGACCAGGATGTCCCGCTTCACCCGCAGCCAGTCCTCGGCGAGCGCCGGATCGGACAGCTGCGGTATCCGCCAGTGGCTCGCCACCTCGACCAGTTCCGCGTCCGGGAAGCGTGCCAGCACCTCGCGGCCGCGGCGATGGTCGCGCACCGCCGGCTCAAGGTAGATCAGCTTCGGATCGATCAGCGTACGGGGCAGCGCCATGTCGACGATATGGGCATGGCGGCCTCGTATCACCATCTTCGACGGCGCATGTGACGATGACGGGATCGGGAAGGAGAGGGGGCCCTACCGGTTCGGCGCTACATCGCCGGGAGCTTCCATGTCGGCAGCTGTCCCACAGGATCGCCGCGCGGATACGTGAAGCCGCTCCCGGTGAAGGGGCCTCCAACGGCCGCAGGCCTGCTCCTGACGACCTCGCTGGTACAGTGGGCGATCAGGGCTTCGGTACGAGGTCTTCCTCAAGGGAAAGCACCTGTCGCTCGACGTCGACGGGAAGAAGGTTTTGGTGGAGACCTGGATGGCGCTGAAGGGAGCTGCTTCGATCGACAACGCGAACGAGACGATCGGGCTGGCCTCGTCTTTGCACCCGATACAGAATGGCATCATCAGGGGAGAACCCGGCACCTTCGACGTCTCCGCTGCGGCGATGCTCGCCGAGCAGATGGCACGGTGATGGTGGGGATACGGCATCGATCGATGGCAATCGGGATAGGTGTTGCGTCTCGTGGTCGGCATACGAGCCGGCAAGGCGATCGGGATGCCGCTCGAACCCGTCGGGTGGATGTCGTCGTTCTCTTGGATCCGAACGGCGGAGTCCTGCCGACGCTTGACGATCCATGCGTCGTCCTATCTCATGCCGCCGGATGATGGCTGAGCGCTCATGACGACGACGACCATGAACGTGGCGGCCATGTCCACCACGAAGCGGCTGGATATCGTGCTGCGCAAGGCCGCATCGCTGCTGCCCGGCGATGTCGGCCGACGCCTTCTCGATCTCCTCTCACCGACTGCGCTCGCCGTGATGGCCGGCGTGGTCGTCATCTGGGCGGGCTCGCACTTCGTCGGCGTCGGCGAGGTGGCGGACGTGGTGTTGCTTGCAGCTGGATGGCTGGCGATCGGGGGTGCCGCGCTCGATGGTGGCCGCAAGCTCGTCTCGTTCGCCACTGGTACGGCATCCGCGAAGTCGGATGCCGATCTGGACCGCGCCGCACGTGATCTGGCCGACGCCGTGACGACCCTCGGGGTCGATGTCGTGCTCGGGCTTCTGCTTCGGGGCAAGCCGAAGACGACCTTCCGCGAACCGTTCCGGCCGGTGGTCTCCTTCCCGACGTACAGGCAGTTCGCCAGCGTGATGCCGAAGGGCGGTCCTACCCGGATGTACGAGGCGAAGATCGTCTTCACCAAGGCGAGGGATGCCGGACGTGGCGGTACGGGCCCCGTCGACAACGTCGCCAAGGTCGGTCTCGGCTACTATCCCGAGGCCAGGTCAGCCACGGACGCGATCCGCGACGTGCGTCGGACCGTGCATCACGAGCGCGTCCACCAGCGTCTGACCCAGGCGTTCTCGCTGCTCGGCCGCCCCGCACTCTACATGAAGATGGGCGCCTACAAGCGATCGTACATCCTGCGGTACATCGAGGAGGCCGCGGCCGAGGCCTATGGGATCGCGAAGTCGGGCGGCGTGCGCCCCGGCGAACTCACGGGGATGCAGTTCCCGCTCAACGGCAACTATGGCATAACACTGGCGAAGATGGGCCATGAGGCGAAGGGCATCCTCCTCGGTCCCGTCGTGGTCGGCGGGGCGACGCTCAACGCGACGTTCGGGATGATCCACGATGATCGATGAGGCGGTGGCGATCGACGTGGCGCTGCGGTTCGCGGCCGATCGACAGGGCGACTTGGGCGACGTCGAGGTGGAGGCCACGCGGGAACGCATCAGGGAATCGGATGTCTGGGCCGTCAAGCTGCGGGAACGGCGGACAGGTGATGACGCCTGGATGGAGATCGACTGGAAGCCGGTCTCTTATTTCGTCGACGATGATGGACTCGTCATAGGCTTCGCCACCGAACGATCCACGACGATGCTACGATAGGTCAGCGATCCCATGTCCTACCGTTTCGACATGATCCTGATCGATAGGCCTATCGCATTTCGCATCATCGGACACTGCGTCTGGTCGGCCACCATCGGTGGATGGCACTCGCGATCCATGAGAGTCCGTTCGCCAAGCGCGCCGGTAGCCTCCGGTTCCACTACGAAGTATTCCATGCATCACCTCGGAAGATTGGATCTGAATCCATCGACCTGGTCCATCAGGCCATCACAACGGCCTGATGCCGATAGAGGGGCTGGTCGGCCTGCTGCTACTGGAACCAGACCGGCACGGCGGGCCGATCGCCGTTGGCGGCCGATGCATGACGTGCGATGGGCGCGGTTTCGCGGACGAAGGCAGGCTGATGACGAGATCGGAACTGGTCGAGAGGCTGGCGGAGAAGCATCCCGACCTAGCGGCGGCGCACGTCGAAGCACTGGTGAATGCGTTCTTCGACGTCATCTGTCGGAAGCTCGTGAACGGGGGGCGGGTGGAGTTACGCGGCTTCGGTGCATTCCAGACAAGGTTGTGTCCTGCGGGCTCAGCCCGCAATCCGCGCACGGGCGAGAAGATCACGCTGAAGAGGCGCAGGGTCCCAGTCTTCCGGCCAGGACGGGACATAGGCCGACGCATCAACGGGCAGGGGGCTGGCCCAATCGGATTCCCCTTCGAGGACGACGTGGAATAGTCGGTCTGGAACCCGGACTCGTGGCAGAATGGGAGTCGCTTCGGGCCTGAAGGTCCCTTTGGACGAACGGGGAGCTACCCTGTCGAATGGATCGCCCGATAGTCGGGTCGCGATCGGGAGCGTGCCTGACCGCTATCCGCCCTACCGATCACGGACCGCGATCGTGGCAGGCTTCGACGAAAGATGGGGAACGCCGCCCGTTCGCAGCGATGGAGTCTGGCTGATGCATTCTGCCCTGATCTCGGTCCTTCGCTCAGGAGCAGGACAAGTCCAACTTCCCGGATCTTCAGGCCGACCTGCGAATGGAAGGGCAGGCCGGGTGCCGCTGTCGACGACGAAGGTCACGCCACGTTCGTGACGTTCACGAGCCTGATATTCGCGACCACCGGGCGGCTTGCTGTCGCCGAGGTCTCGTTCCGTGAAAGGGCATCTTCGGATACGGCCTGATCTGCGTTGTCCGCAAAGGGCGTGGCGACTGAAAGGTGGACCGCATCCGTAGCTGGATAACCTGAACGCGGCGGATCGAATCGAGGATGCGGGCTTGCCCGTGAGATCAGCATCATGCCACAGGAAGCAGGGACGTTCATCGCGCCAGAAGGGCGAACGATCGAGGTGTTCGATGTCGAAGAGTATCACGCATTCTGGAAGGTCGTCGCATGCTGTCCTCTGAGAAGGACGTGATGGACGCGGCCAACGACAATGCGATCGTCTCCGTTCTGCCCGCCGAAGTGCGGGAGATGCTGGACCGGTGCGACGAGGCCGGTCTCGGCATGGATTTCGTGATCGACGTTCTACGAGCCCGCCTTGTCGGGGAAAGGCTCCCCAGGGGAGTCGACCCCGAGGTGATCCTGGCATCTGTCCGCACCGTGTTCGAACGAAACCGGTAGCACGCATCGCCCATTTCCGGCGCACGGAATGGATCGCCATCGCATGCCTCGAACGCCTCGTCCGTCATGAGCGGTCAGGCAAGCTCATGCATGTCGATGGCGAGAGTCTGCGTACGGATCGGGGAGGGAACAGGCCGCCCTCATGCTTGGCCTGTTCGTCTGGGAGGCGTTCGACCGGCATCCGGCCGACCGGTTCGCGACGAGGTTTTCCGCCGGTGGCGAGAAGGATCGGTTCCGGGTGTACCTCAGGGCCGGTGACGAGTGAACAGGGAGGCGGCGGCACCGGCAGGACCGGCTCATCGGCGGATCGGTCGTGCATGCGCATCCTTCGTTTCCCAGGCCGCCAAGCCCGGATCCGGATGATCGATGCTGGTCATGACCTAAGCCCGCGGAGGCCGCTGAACGCTCCACTCAGCATCGTCCCTGCCTTGCTGGTCAGTGCGTTCGCCTTCGAGGCTATGGCCGCCGCGGTGGGCAGCTCGATGGACAATGTCATTCTTTCGGAAGCCACGTCGATCACGGGGTCTACCGCCGCGTCTGACGGGATGACGGTCGGTTCTATCCCCTCTCGTTCCCGGACGATTTCGAAGGCTTCGACGTTGAATGCGCGAGCACTGTAGGCGAACCATCCTGCGGTACCTGCGGCGTAGGTCGCTGTGGCGATCCAGCCCCAGGGAGTTCCCCGGCTTGCGGCCGAGCCGCCCGCGGCAGCGGCCTGAGCGGCTCGCGGACCTGCCCTCATCAAGGTCGCGGCCATCGTCTTCGTCGTCCCGTTCTGGATCGCGGTTCTGGCGATCTGCATCGCCTGCCCCGCATTCGGATCCGTTTCCTGACCGAAAAGGCCGGTCGCCATCTTCTGAAGGCTGGCAACCGTACTGCTATCGTTACGTGGCTGCAGGCGTGCGACCTCGTCCTCGGTCAGACCGTAGAGGGCGGCGATGTCCCGAATGGTGTCTTCCAGGCTCTCGCTGCTGAACAACAAGGCCTTGCCTGCAGCCGACGCGCTGCGTTTTGCGATCAGCCAGTTCGCCTCGGTATGTTTCCGATTCAGTTCCTCCAGCGTCATGTTCCCTCCCTACGGCGATACGCGAAAGCTAGCAGTGTCCGTGGAATTTGATAGCAGGCCGTCTCCACTTTCACCCCACCCGAGCATGGTCTGAAGCCGGTGATCGGTCAGACGTGGAAGCCCCCGGATGGGGGCTGCGGGTTCGAGCGGGAGGCCGGGACGATCGGCGGATAGCCATATGCCACTATGAAGGAATGCACGTACGGGGCCTGAACCGCTTCGACGATCCGGTGGCGCTTTCACGGGTGGGAATGGCTGCCGGTTCGCGCATGCGGTGCGCGACACGGCGGGAACGCCGCCGTCACGGTGTCCGGGATGTCGGCGAATAGACGAGCCGCACGTCGCTCTGGCGCCTCATGCCGTCCGCCCTCGCGACCAACCGTCGGCGCGGTGCCGCCGCCGCGTAGGCGAGCCTGCCGGCAGGCGGGGCGTCGACTATCTCCTCGTGCGGCCACTCAGGCAGCAAAGACATGCAGCAAGATCCGTGGTCATCGCCCGAACGGCATGGATTCGCAGTCTATATAGTTGAATTCATGGCCAAGATCGTTCGTGACCGATGCGCATAGCTTGTGACGTATACAAAGGTGGCGGACGGATCGGCCCTTGGGAGTGTGTTCGATGACCACCTTCGTACGCGACCCTTCACAATAGAGGGGTTGTTGATGGATGAGGAATAGTTCAACCTGCGGTAGTATTAATGGTACGAGTGATTCGCCGTATAGTCGATCGCACGTTAAATGCCGTAATACATCCTAAGTCGGCGTCTGGGGTGCCGGCAAGTCGACTTGTCTGACCGGGGGCGGGATGAGCAAGGTTCTTGGCACGGATATGATATGTTACAGGCGGCGCGTCCAGGCGTACAGCCGTAGGCGTACTGCCGGAACCGACCGAAAGGGGCGTTGGGCCATCGATCATGCGATGGCCGATGGTCACATGCGGTCGGTCGGTCCGGGGACTGAATCCGGCCCGGTCGATCCGGGGACCGGATCCGGCCCGGTCGATCAGCATGCGGATCACGAGATACCCGCATCGATCGTTCCGGCATCGCGCTTCATGCTCGTCGCCCTTCCATCCGTGGCGGGAACGATCGCCGTGGACCATGCCATGACGACGTACGACAAGGCCTGGGCCATCTTCGGCGAAGCGTTCCCATGCTTCACCTCCAGGATCGACGGGTCATCACCGCTGCGAGCTGGCCGATGACGACCACGACTGCCCCGGCGTACGATCCGGCGGAGGCGGACGGGGTCGTGCGTCCCTCGCGCAGACACATCATCCTGTTCTCGGACGGCACGGGCAACAGCAGTGGCAAGGTGTTCAAGACCAACGTCTGGCGTATGTACGAGGCGCTCGATCTCGGGCCGGCCGCACCGGATCGTGAGCAGCAGATCGCCTTCTACGACGATGGCGTCGGTACGTCGCTTTTCAAACCCCTAGCGGTGCTGGGCGGTGTCTTCGGCTTCGGCCTGAAGCGCAACATACTGGAGATATATCGGTTCGCATGCCGGAACTACCGTCCAGGCGCGAGTTCGGAAGAGGGCGATCGCATCTACGGCTTCGGCTTCAGTCGTGGCGCCTTCACGATCCGTCTGGTCATCGCCCTTATCGCCTCGCAGGGGCTCGTGGTCTCGAGGAACGAAGCCGAGCTTCGACGTCTGAGCGAGGACGCCTATCGATGCTTCCGCCGCGACTTCAAGCCCAGACGGCTCGAATGGCCTACCGTCGCCTTTCGGAAGGCGCGGGAGTGGATGATCGGCGGATGGCGAAAATGGCGTAGGATACCGCTGTATGACACCGTCGAAAGACACGAGCCCGATATCGGGTTCGTAGGCGTCTGGGATACAGTCGCAGCCTACGGTGGGCCGATCACGGAGGTCGTCCGGGCGATCGACAACTGGTTCTATGCGCTCAGCATGCCGGACTACAGGCTGAGCACCAAGGTCTACCGTGCCGCCCACGCGCTGGCGATCGATGACGAACGTGATGCCTTCCATCCGCTCGTCTTGGACGAGGTTCACGAGAACGACGAGGCGGCGCGAGGCAGCATCGAGAAGGGTCGGCTGAAGCAGGTCTGGTTCGCGGGAATGCACGCAGACGTGGGCGGGGGCTATCCTGACGAGAGCCTGAGCTACGTCTCGCTGCTCTGGATGATCGACGAGGCGCATGCCTGTGGGCTGCGCACGCTGGAAACGATCACCGCACGCTACCGCGCGCTTGCGAACAGCGCCGGCCCCATCCACGACAGCCGGTCGGGCCTCGGTGGCTACTATAGGTATCAGCCGCGCAAGATCGCGGCGTGGATGACCACGCCCGATGCCGGCAGCCTGTACCAGCGCGACCCGGCCAACACCGACGAGAACGGGGACCCGAGAGGCTATCTGCCCGAGGTGCTGATCCATGCAAGCGTAGCCGCTCGCATCGCCGATGGCACCGATCGATACGCCCCACTGACGTTGCCGTCCCGTTTCAGAATCGCTCCGCTGGAGAGGGGAGGCGAAACGTCTCCACAGCCCGATAGCGTCACCCCGGGTACGCCGGCGTCACCCAGCGGGTCCGGAGCGCCGATGATCAGTGCCGAGTTACGCAAACGCTTCGAGAACCTGCGGCGAGGTGAGCAACGCGTCGCGGCAATGGAAGCGGTGTGGGATCTCGTCTGGTATCGACGGATCGCGTACTTCGCCACGCTGGCCAGCACCCTGGCGCTCGTCATGCTTCCGGTCTGGGTGGACCTTGCGCCTGATCCTCCCGTCCTAGCCGATGGTCGGACGTGGTTCGGCGAGATCGTCCGCGGCACCGGTCTGTTCCTTCCTGCCTTCGTCGAGGGCTGGATAGACGCCGCCGCCGCCAACTCGTTCTATCTGCTGTTGACCGGCATCCTGGTCGTCGGATGCCTACGGGTGGGGAGCGTGCTGGAAGCAAGGCTGCGCGATCGGACCAGGGCGATCTGGTCGGACGCCCTGCTTCGTGATCGTGAAGAGGACGGGTTGCCCGATCCGGTCGAGCCACCGGATCCGCGGCTTCGTACGTCGCCCGTCTATCAGCGTTTCGTGAGCTGGATGAAGTGGTCGCTTCTGCCCGGCGTTCTCGGGGCGGCGATGTCGGCTATTCTATTCTGGCTCGTGGTGGGTCTCGTCACGCAGGTGCGACTGCCGGCCCTCGAAAGGGGCGGTTCGCTATGTCCCAGCCATGCAGGGGGGAATCGCGAGCTGACGCGCGTCGACGTTGTGTTCGACACCGGATCGCTCTGCGCTCCTGTCGGACGATCGGTAAGGAGGGGGCACCGGTACTTCCTGACGCTGGACACCAAAGTTTCATGGGAGGATGGCGGTCGCCCTGCCACTCCCGCTGGGATAAAGGCCGGGGATCTTCCTTTTCCGATCGGCTATCTGGGCGTACCGCTGCGTCGAGTAGTGAACGCCGGCTTCCTACAGCCAGCCTACCTCATTCGATCGCCGCGGCGATGGTGGCAATGGCGTGAGCCCATCTTCATCGAGCCGCTTCGGTTCACCTGGGATCCAAGCAGGTCGGTCTGGCATGCTTCGTTCGAAGCTCGGCGCGATGGCGAACTATCCCTGTTCGCCAACGACGCCATCCCGCCCGTCGGACCGCTGGACTACTTCTATGAGGGTGGTCTGGGGAACAATACGGGGCAGGCGAGGATCACCATCGCCGCCGCGCCTAAAGGAAGCTGAACGGATAATCGGCAAGTCGGCAGCACCGGACCTGTCGACCGGGCAGACCGACATTCCAGAGGCATGCTATGAAGCCGATCTCAGGTTTCGTGACGGGAAGTCGGGCTTTGACTTCGAGCTGCTCTGCAGGGCGCTTGCCCGAATGAAGGCGGTCGGTGCCATGGTCCAGCTCTTCGCTAACGAAGGGGCTAGGGTCGAACGCTTCATGGACGGCTGCGCTACCGACGTCGAGCTGTTCCAGGTTCCGACGATGCCGACGTCGGAGGTCGTCATCGGCGTGCCCCTGACGGGGAAGTCGCAGGCCGATCAGCTCGGGTGGTTCGACCGCCGTGAGACGGATCCGGATCGGTCAGCCATGCGACATGGCACGGGCTTCTGGAATAGTCTGTCGACGTCGTCGAACTTCAGCACGTGCAGCGCATCGTCGTTGGCCATCACGAACTGTCGTTCCGCCGTATTGCCGATCCGGATGCCGACCACCTCTACGGACCCTTTGAGACGATAGCGCGAACAGACGGGCTTTATCGACGCGACGTCGTCCTTCAGCATCTTCGCCGTCCTTCGGCCGGAGGCGTCCGCGGGCAAGCCGATCACGAGCAATGCAGTCACACCGGCGAGAGTGACGATCATTGCGATCGCCGAGGCCAGAATGGACATCCTGAAACCGTCGTTCTTCCTGATCTCTACCAGAACCGCAGAAGGGGTTGGCCGCTGCACCGGGAACCCGAACCTGGCCACGAACCTTTCGAGATAGTGGCTGCCGAACAGGACGAGCGAGACGTAGATCGCCGCCATGGCCGCGAGGATCGCTACGAACCACAGGACGTCCTCGTTGATCCCGAGGAAGCCGTCGACGATGGCATCCTGTACCGCGATTGGAACAGCGTTGGGATCAAGCCCGAACGAACCGAAATATGCCAGCCGCTGACTCCGATTGTAGAAGTAGCAGAGGCCAAGGAACAGGCTGAGCAGCGCAGCGGGGGTGAGCATGGCGAGTATCGCCCCTAGGTTCCGACCGGACGTACGCCCATTCTGCGACGTCGTCCTCGATCCTCCCTCGGTCCCGTCTTCCTTCGACGTATCGAATGCGATGTTCGGTGATGTCATGTTCGAAGGTCCTTCGGTCGGCCCGATCCAGTGACGGACGGTAGCGTCGGACCGACCATGTCGCCTCCGGAAATCGCATCCCATCGACCGATGCATGGCTGGGACGACCTCGGTCGGGGCTCCAGCCTCGACCCTTCATAGCTGTTTTATCCGGCCGGCCCGGCAGCGTGATGCGAGCGCCTTCGCCGGGTGCGGGGCTACGTCGTGGGTGAACGCATGAAGCGTCTTGGCCGTAGGTGCAGGTGCTCGGCAGACGTATCATGCGCACGTCCTATTTTATCCGCAATAGCACGAAGACGACGCAGACCGTGCAAAACGCGATGCCTTCCTGGCGTCGTCATACACAGACCGGGATGGGATACACGAGGCCCCGGAACGGATGGGCACCGGTCCTCGATGCCTGTTCGGGTTGACGCCCGACCTCGGCTCAACGCCATCAGGCGAAGCGGGGCAACCCAGATTCTTCCTGTCGACCGGTTCCACTAGCGATGAACGTTCGACCCAACTCGTCCGCCGGGGCAATGGACGATCGGCTGGCGTGCCCGGGCGCCGCCGGAGAAGAAGCGTCTGACGGCATGGGCCTATCCAGGCGGATGCGCTGCGGACCCGGCTGCCGGAAGATCTTCCGTCGGCTGCGCTTGCGATCCGGTTTCAGTCGAAGGTAAGGCGATGTCTCCGAGGGCGGGGTCGACTTCGAGAAGCTGCTGGAAGAAGGCGGAACGATGATATCGACAGCAGGGACCGGGACCCCGCCCACAGCCTCGTTCGACGGCGGATTCGCAATCGCTGCGGCGCTGCTGCTGTGCGTGATTGCTGTCTATGCCGGGAGAAGCATGGCTGGAACGCCTGTCGAGGACCCGGTTCGCATGCGGACCTTCCTTGCCAGACTTGGCGATCTGAGCTGGTCCGGTCCTGACGTGACGGCGTCGCTCGACGCTCTGTTCGGCGCTCTCACGGAACTGTTCGAAGCGGAAGTGGTCTACTACTACGCTCGTCGGGTCGCGCAGCGCCGTTGGGCGCTGGCATGTCGGATATGTGCATTCGCTGCCGCGACGGCCGGAATAGTCTGCCCGCTGCTTGCATCCGCGGATCCGTCCTGGGCCTACCTAGGTCGATATGGATACGTGCTGCTCGCGCTGGGCGCTGCCGGATTTGCCGCCAACGAACTGTTCGGTGGTTCGAATGGGCACATCAGATCGGTGACCACGCAATATCACCTCGAACGCCTGCTGACCCACCTCTCGATCGACTGGCAGTCCTGGCGTGCGCGCAGCCTGCGAACCGCTAACCGGCCTGAGGCACGTCGACGGATGCGGCCATGGAGGGCGGTGGTTCCCCAGATGACCGGACCGCCTCCTGATCTCGCCGACGAGGGATTCGCGATACTGCGGGCGTTCACGGTCGAATGCTATGGCCTGATCTCGAACGAGACCGGCGAATGGGGAACCGCCTTGAGGGAAGCAGAAGCAGCCTATCGGCAGAAGCTCGGCGAGAAGCATGCCGCGGCCCAAAGGTCGGATGACGTCTCGTCGAAGGCGAAGGCGAAGACCCGATAGCTCTGTCATTGGCCTGTCCGCGTCGTGACGCGGATGGGAACGGTCGGCTTCGTCGCCATCGCCACGTCGGTATCCTGTCCAATGGCTGCATACGGACAGGCGATCCCCCCGTGGGTCCGGTGCCCGCATCAGGTGACGGATCGACGCCTCGACGTCGCCTTGGTGACGCCGGGCTTCAGGTCCGCATCGTCGATCCCGCCGTCCGCCGGCGATCACGTACCGATCGGATCGCGCCATGTCCTCGCAGCGCGACATCATCGAGGATCACCTGACGACGTACTCGGCCGTCTGACCGATCTTGCCGGCTGTACCGAAAGTCGAGATGAGGTATCGATCTTCGTGTCGTTCGGGACATACGGGATCATCCTTCCTCTGGTGACATGATGAAACTGACGGAGAGTTTTAGACCCGCATTGAACGACTTTCGGATGACCGGAACGACCATGGTCGCGAACGGGAAGGGGCGATGACGAGCCTCGTGACGATCGACGTCACGCGCCTTTCGGTGTCGATCTCTATGACAGGCATCGCCACCGACCGCCTGGTCCTCCCGGAGATGCCGTCGCGATGACCGACGCGAAGAGACCGGTGGTCCCCCACGTCTTCGACGACGGCGTCGATGGCGTGGCCCGGCTTGTTCGCGACGTTCGTCGTCCGCCAAGGTGTGCTCGGATGAGGGCCGTGGTCTTCGCCATTGTACTGTCGTCGAGCACGACGGATGCCCAGACCTATCGGAGTTCGCCCGAACGACGTGTCGTCGTCGACAGGGACTGGGGGCCTTGGCTAGGGCCGTTCCGCGCGAGACTGATACCTGGTCTGATGCAGGATTTCGGCGAGCGCTACGTCTACGAGGCGGCCAATGCCGCCCTGCCTCCACCCCGGTCCGGCGAGCCTCGGGTCGTGTTCCTCGGGGACTCGATCACGGACCGCTGGAACCTCGCGTCCAGCTTTCCGAACCGCCCCTACGTCAACCGTGGG
This sequence comes from Sphingomonas sp. CFBP 8760, assembly GCF_014841615.1. Classification (GTDB taxonomy): domain Bacteria; phylum Pseudomonadota; class Alphaproteobacteria; order Sphingomonadales; family Sphingomonadaceae; genus Sphingomonas. The sequence continues at coordinate 32,361 of NZ_JACYUG010000016.1, forward strand.
ATCGGCAGCCAAGTGACCGCACAGATGCTGCTGCGCTTCCACCAGGACGTCATCGCACTTCGGCCACGAGCGGTCGTCATCCTTGCGGGCGTCAACGACGTGCAGGGATTCCTGCAACAGGAGACGCCCGAGCAGATCGAGGCGAACTGGGAAGCGATGGCGGATCTCGCCGACGCTCATCAGATAAAGGTCGTGTTCGGATCGCTGCTGCCAGTCAACGACTATACCGAGGCGGCACGGGATGTCGTGAGGGAGCGCAGACCTGACCAGCTTCGGGCGCTGAACGTCTGGCTTCGCGCCTTCTGCGCTCGGCGCGGCTATGCCTATGCCGACTACTACGCGGCACTGGTCGACGCCCATGGTCTGCTCGGTCGCGACTACACCGCCGATGGCATCCACCCGCTCGACGTCGGCTATGCGCGCATGACCCCGATCGCCGAACGCGCCATCGCCACCGCGCTCGAAAGGAAGTGACATGCATCCTTCTGTCCTCGCTGCGACCCCGTTCCCGGTGTCTGCCGCCCAGGCGCGGACGCATCGCCATTCACGAACGGTATCGACCGAGGCGTCAGCACGCGGACCATGCCGCGGATGTCGATCCGCTTCCGCCGCGCGACGATTCCTCTACTCCCCTGGGGCCGTTAACGTCATGGCTGGCACCGGCGACATCGTTGGAAACGGCGGTGCCACGAGGATGGCGACCGGGCAGGGGAGTGTCGCCAGCATGGCGGATCTCGCCGGTCTACGAGGTCGAGGTCGCTCTCGATCCGTGCCGCCCCGCCGCGCCTTTTCCATGAATCCTTCGGTTCGGCCCGCCCCGCAGATCGCTGGACCCGGCGCCTGAGTGTGCAGCAATTCAAGGGCGAACGGGTTCACCTATGTCGGCTACCATGCTCAGCCGGCCACGCGATCATGCAGTAGCTCGCGTTCGCCGCGATCGGAAGCAGGTCCCGAGGCGACGGATCGCGTTCGGTCGTCGAGGAACCCGGGCGGGCACTGTCGCTCTTCATCCTGTCGCCTTCGCGTCTGACAAGTTGAGGCCGATCCGGTCGGCAAGCCACTGATCGGATGTCGAAACCGGTCCGATACGCCCGGGCGTATCGAACCGATCCTACATTAGCGGGATGGGCCTGACGCCGATGCGCGTGTCAGGCGCGCAGGCTCTTGGTCGCTCAGAGAATCGGTGATGAAGTCGTTCAACGACATGAAGATATCCATGAAGATATCGCTGCTGCTGCTGTCCATCGGGGTGGTCGCACTGGGTCTGGCATGGGCGGCATCCGGCCGGCTGATGGTGACCGATACCCAGTACAGCGATCTCATATCGCGTACCATGGAACCGACCGTGCATCTGGTACGCGCCGACCGGTCCGTGTCGGACATGGGCTATCAGGCCTACAAGACGCTCGTCTATGACGGCGGCTCCAGCGAGGCTCGCATCGCGGCCAGGACGCAGGCGGCTGCATTCGAGGCTGCGATCGAATCTCTGAAGAGGGCGAAAGGCGGCGATCCGGCAGCCGCGGCGACGATCGACGCCCTTGCCGCCGACGTGTCGGCGGCACAGGCCGTCTACGCCCGGGGTGTCGCGTTCGGCATGCGCAACGAGAACGACGCAGCCCGTCGCGAGCTGGCGACGGGCGACACGCTGATCGATAGGCTGAAGGCGCGCTTCAAGCCATACAACGATAAGCGTATCGGCTTCGCCCGTACGTCGTCCGATGACCTCACGGCTTCCAACCGTCGGACGTCCATGACCCTGATCGCGGTCGCCGTGGCGAGCGTGATCGCCGGGCTCGGGCTCGCGATGGTCGCGACGCGCAAGAGCATCACGGGACCACTCGATGGACTTCGTGGCCAGATGGCCGACATGGCCGGCGGCCGCTACGCCGCCGAGATCGTCGGCATCGGACGCGGCGACGAGGTCGGCGCGATGGCGCAGGCGGTGCAGGTGTTCCGCAAGGACGGCCTCGCCAAGCTGGCGGCCGACCAGGCGAAGGCACGTGCCGATGCCGAACAGAAGATGGTGGTCGACACGGTCTCGTCGCATCTGTCCAGTCTGTCGAATGGGGACCTGACCGCGACGATCGACATCGACTTCCCCGCCGAATACGCGGCGCTGAAGGCGAACTTCAACGAGGCGCTGGCCAAGCTGGACGACCTGATCGGTTCGGTATCGGCGAGCGCGGCGACCATTCGTACTGGCTCCGGCGAGATCGCGCAGGCGTCCGAGGATCTCGCACGCCGTACCGAGAGCAACGCCGCCTCGCTGGAGGAGACGGCCGCCTCGGTGACGCAGATGGACGGCCGCCTGCGTGCGTCGGCGACGGCGGCGACGCGGACGGTGGAACGCGCCGATCAGGCGATCGCCACGGTCGGTGGCGGCCGGGCGGTGGCGGACGAGGCGGTGCAGGCGATGGGTCGCGTCAGCGACAGCGCCAAGGGCATCGACAGCGTCATCGAGGGGCTCGACAAGATCGCGTTCCAGACCCGGGTGCTGGCGATGAACGCCGCGGTCGAGGCGGGTCGGGCAGGGGATGCCGGACGTGGCTTCGCGGTCGTCGCCGATCTGGTGTCGGCGCTGGCGATGCGTGCCGAAGAGGAAGCCAAGCGCGCCCGTGACCAGTTGACGGTGACGCAGACCGATATCGTCACCGCGGTCGAGGCGGTGACCAAGGTCGATGGTGCGCTTGCCGACATCTCGGGCGACGTGACGCAGGTGCACGAACTGCTGGCGACGATGGCGGCGGACAACCAGGCGCAGTCGGCGGCGATCACGCAGATCTCGGTCGCGATCGGAACGATGGACCAGTCGACCCAGCAGAATGCCGCGATGGTCGAGGAAACCTCCGCCGCCGCACGCAATCTGGCCAGCGAGGTCGCCAGTCTCGCCGACCATGCCAGTCGCTTCAAGGTCGGTCAGAACGCTATGACGGGACATGGCACAGCATCGGGCAAGCCCGACTACATCAGGCCGGAAGCCTATATCTCGCCAGCAAGGCGGCTACCCGTCGCCGACATTCCGACAAGGGGACGTGGTAACGACGACTGGACGTCGTTCTGAATTCGACCATGCGATCCGACCCGGAAGCTCGCCGAGGTCGTACCACTCGGCAGGCATAGGGGCATGACGACAAGGCCTGGCATGCGGAACTACCTACACTCGGCCGGATGTCTTCAATGCCGGCATCGCTTCGGACGGCCGGTTCGAAGGGCCAGTCATCCGCGACCCCTTCGAACCACGCCTTGATAGGGTAGTCCTGTTCCCCATCTGTCCCGAATCGCAGGCGTGCGCAGCGGATTGGAGAAAGGCCGATGGAAGAGCAGGAAGGCAAACCGAGCATCACGATCACGTTCCATGAGGAGCATGTTCCCATCGGACTGATCATCGGCGCTCTTCGGGAGGGGCTACGGACCAGTCACGAGATGAGGTTGGTTGGGATCGACAACGAATGCGAGGCGGATGATGTCTCGGTCGTCTCCGTGCAGCTTCGAATAAAGCCGGTGGAGCGGGATGGGCAGGACGAGGCGTCGGTCCGCTTCGACGCCTCGGACAGGTTGAATGCCCACTGTGACCTGCTCGATGCCCTCGACGTTCCGAACGGCAAGAAGGCGATCGCCATCGCTCTTCACACCCACTGGTCGGAAGCACATCAGGTGCGCTTCGGCGATCCGGCCAACCCCGTCACGGTGAAGCGCTGGCGGACCGAGCGTTCCTCACGCCGGTCACCGGGCGGCAAGGCGGTTGAAGCTGGCGGCGGCCGTCTCACGAGCGCGAGACGCGACGCGCGCCGACTCCGGATACGTCACGCCATCCGGGTCGACGCGTCCGGTGGGCGGATGCGGGACGGGTATCGTCTTGCCCTGGACGAGCTCGAGGTCGTCAATGCCGGTCGCCACGGCTCCCCTGGCAAGCCCGACACCCCGCTTCCGTCCTTCTGCTACGAGACCTTCCGCCGTGACTGTCTGAAGATAAGGGACGGCAGTCGCAAATGGCCGTCCTCACGCCGCCGGAGGCGCTGACGACCATCGGCATCGCGTCCTAGGTGACTGGCCGTATACGTCGAGCCAGCCACCGATGGCGTCCTACGATCCGCCGCAGCGGAGCCGCCTTCCGTCTTCGCCAGCAACGTAGCGGCCGGCAGTCCGTCTCTCGTGCAGCTCGAGCATGGACATCGCTGCGGTCGATCCCACCACGGCTCCGTCATGCACATCGGTCCGCCAAATGCCAGCATCCTATTGGTTGGCGATTCCCTCGCAATCCTACGAGACGGCATCGTTCCGGTGATCGCCTTCCCCGCCGGACGGCGGCGAATGCGAGCGGCCTGTGCAGACCTGAACGAGGAAACAACCGGGCTGCGCCTCATATGGCATCGGAGTGCGCCGCGTCCGTGCTGGCCCTTCGTCCGTCATCACCTCAAATATGCGGTCCAGAGAATAGGAGGATCCGGACCATGAGCGACGACGCCCCCAACTGGAACTGGGTGATGCCCACGGAGCCCTTCGATCCGGAAGTGCCCTGGGGCCAGCACCTGACGTCTGTTCCGAATCTGGGCGGCTGGCTCGTCCATGACGAGGCCGAGCACTTTCCGGGAGATCTAAGAGGGTACTTCTGGTTCGAGAGGCTGAAGATGGGCGCGGTCCAGAACGCTCGCGAACATCTCGATCTCCTACTGGCGGTCCTCGACACGCTTCATACGACCGGGGCCGAGCTGGTTCACGCCACAGCCGCCAGGAACGTGATCGGGTACGAAGGGTACTGGCAGCACTACATGTGCTGGCTCTCCTCGCAACGGCTCTGCACCTATGTCCTGCATCCGCTGCACAAGGTGCGTCTCACCGACGAGGGACGTGCCGTGAGGCTCATGCTCCGGCTGACCAGCACGCTCCATTCGGACGTGGCGCCCCGGCTTGGCACGCTGGACAGACGCGACGTGCCGGTTCTCGGCATTCTCGATGGAACGCCCAGGTGACCCGCCTCAGCGCGTTCTCGGCTCTCGCCGTGACGACCGTTCAGCTTCCCCAATTCGCATCGAATTTCGACTGGTCGCGTCAGCCGACCGCGATGGGCTTTCTGTCATATGATCCGGACGCGCCGGACCAGACAGGACTGGATCTCGCAGTGCGCATCCGCACCTATGGAGAGAGAGCAAGCCTTCTCAGGCGATGGGCAGTACTCAACATGCCGCCGCGGCCTTGCGTCGGCTGGGATCTCCGTGTCGAGGGCTTCGGGGCGGTGTCCCATATGAAGGACCGTCCGCTGGCCTCGCTCTGCGCGAAGCCGCAGGCGGCGGGTCTGGTCAGCCTGTCGAGAGGAGCGCGTCACGGTCATGGTTTCGTCAGGGCCTGCGACGAAGCAGGCATCAGATGCGACATCCGTGCGCCCGAGGAGAAGCTGGACGACTACTATACGTCCAGCCACGAGCGTGCCGCTGCCGGGATCATCATGGATACGGTGGCGATATTCCGGATGGCGCTCTGCAGCGTCCTTGGCGAGCTGAGGGGTGGGGCGTCGTTGCAGCATGAGATCGAGGCGCAGATGCGTGCAGGTTTGGCCCGGCTGGTTCGCCACGCGGTCGCCGAGGTTCCGGTGCTTTCCCATCTTTCGCATAGCGGAACGTCAAGCACGGACCCGTTGGCAGGCCAGGTCATATCGCCCAGACGTGCGTGACCATCGTCGAAAGGCATCCGTGGCCGGGTCGCCAGTTCGCCATGGAAGCAGAAGTCCACGGCATGGCGGCTTGGCAACGCCGGTGGACTTCGTCATCTGGTCCGTCAACGACGCGAGCGGCACCGAACGGCCCCGACGGACCCGAATGTCGAGTCCGGCATGACCGCATTCCCGTTTCTGAATGCTTCGACGACGTTCGTCGTAGGATTGGTCGGTGGCTTCGAATGGGGTACCTCGGTACTCCGGATCGGTCGGCAGGAGTGCCGCAGCGGAAGGCAATCGGCATGGCTCGTCGCAGCGTACGTTTCGAATTAGGCGGAAACTACTGGGTCCCGGACCGGGATAGCGTCGGCTTCGTCGGCACGACCGACCTAGGCGAAGTCGAATTCCTCATCACCAGCGCGGCACTGGCGCAGATGCTCAATCCCGACTTCGAAATCCTGGATGTCGAGACGGCCCTGGAGGTCTTCGCGGAATTCGAAAGCGACATCCACCGCATCGCGCAGCTCGAGTTCGTGAAGCGGCTGGGGGGCGAGCCTCCGATCCTGCTGACGGCTGCCGACGTCGAGCTGGACTGATGGCCTGAACTCGTCGCATGGCCATGTGGGCCGACCGCAACCGATAGCGCGCCGCCCCATGCGAATACGGATACCCTGCCTGGAGAAACGTCTCGTCCAGTCCTCCTTGGCATCGACCGTTGGATGGAGCCAAGTGACCTTTCCGCACCGGCCGAGCTTCCTCATGCGAGCATGGTGCAGACGTCGGCAGTGGGGAGCAGAAAGGGAAACGCCCGATGGGCACGGGACACGGACGGCGTCGAGCCTGTCGTCAACTATCGAAACCGGGCCGGGCTACGACACATTGGGTGAAGTCATACCAGCCTCTGACCTTCGGGTAGTACGTCTGATCGTCAGGAATGGCGCGTAGCCGCGTCGCACCCCCGTCATTCGCAGGGTCGACATCTGAACGCTCCCCCATCAGCAGACCGGGTACGTGCGCAAGCAGGACGGCATCGTCGTCGAAGCGATTGCCGGTAGCATCTATCAGGACATGTCCACGAACGCGTTGCCTGCAGGGATCGGGATCCGCGGCGTCCTGGGCAAGCGAGAATTTGGTCACCCAGACGTAGCGTGGAAGGTGCATGGAGGTGACCTCGTCGCGCACCGCTGGCGACGTAGTGTTGCGTATGACCCGATGCTTGTACTTCCATCCGGTGGTCAGATACGTCCGCGCGAGGAGGCTGTCCGGCCTGGCACCATGGAAGTCCGGGTCGACGTGCCAGTCCGGCTTCTTCTTCTTCAACGCGATGTTGATCATCTGCGCCCGAAGCCGGAATATCTGCTCCATCTTGTCGCGGGCGATCGCTTCGGCAACTTCAGCCTTCAGGTAAATCTTGGCGGGCAGCGGCACTATGAGGAACATGGCATCCCTGACGCCTAGAGCATACTCCTCCGATTTCGGGGTATCATTCAACGGCTCGTTCCTCTCATGGCCCGGATGATGGAATCTTCCGACGCCGCGATCAAGCGCAAGGTCGGCGAGGATCCTCGGGACCATCCCGATTGCTCACGGGCTCCTTAGGCAGGATCGATGCCGATCGGGCATCCGTTCGGTCCATTCCAACAGGTAGGCCGTCGCGATCCGGTCGTGGAGGCCTGAGCGCTTGCGATCAGGCCGAAGCCGCCGAGGGCAACAGCAACGCCATGGAGCTGGCGAACGCGCGCGCCTCGGGGCGGCCATCCAGCAGCAGACGAAGAGGCGTCGCCACCTCGCGCTCCAGATCCGCGCGGCTGTGCAGGTCGACTAGGCGCAGGCAGAAGAACCACGCCTCCGACATGCCGCCCGGGCCCGTACCCCGCCACCGGCGTTCCGTCATGGGGGCGACGTCGAGTGACTGCCCCGTGCCATCGAGGACGAGGTTCTCCGTCGACCACCCCTCGGCCTTTGGAGGGGAGTAGCCGACGTAGAGCTTGGCGACCCGCGCTCCTGGCCAGCCGTCGCCGCGCTCGTCCTCGGCTCGCCAGAAGCTGATCCCGAACGATATCCACCCACGGTTCACTGCTCGTCCACGCGCTGGCACGACCTTGAAGCTGTAGAGGCAGTAGCCATGAGCCCAGCCCTGACCGGTCTCGTGATCGTATTCCTCCTCCGTGTCGACGTCGGCCCGCAGGCTGCCGAGACCGCCGTCCGCGAGGACCTCACGAAGGGCCGCGACCAGCGAATCGATCTCCTCGCCCGCCCGACACGCATTGGCGAAGCTCCGCCATAGGACGTCATCCTCACTCGTCATTCCACCATCCCCGAAGTTCCGAAACGCCAGACCGAACACCGAACCAGGGCTGGACGTAGCGCCAGTCGAGCTCTTCGACGGCACGAAGGCCGATCTGATCCCAGCCGTGCATCGAGAAGCGATGCTCGCGCCTCACGAGGTCTGCGACCGCGGTGGCCCAGAGCCGGACCGCTTCCGATCTCCCCTGGCTCGCGGCGGCAAGGGGCAGGGCGGTCAGCGACCGCCAGCTGCGCACGACTGGGCGCCATGGCGACAGTCCGCGCCGTTCGAGAAGCGCCGCATCGATCTCCACGGCTTCCCGGTACTGCTCGGTCTCGTGCACGAGCAGCAGATGGGACGACCGACGACGTTCCGAAGGGGAGAGCGCCTCCCACTGTGCCGCCAGTTCGTGCTTGCCCAGCGGCGCGCCCCATTTGATCTCGATGACCAGGACCGCTCCGTCAGCATCGGTAAGGACGAGGTCCGGCTCCACGTATCTAGCGCGCAACGCGTCATGCGCGAGTGGCAGTCTAGGCCAGAAGCGAAGCTGGACGTCACCGGTCGACGAGGGCTGCCGTATCGCGAACGCCTCGTGAAGACAGGCGACGGCGGTGCGGCGGTCTTCTGGCGACATGAACCCGAGCGGGCCGAAGATCGTCGACGTGACGACGTCCTCGATCGGCACGCGGGTTCCTGCACCTCTGAATGCGCCCAGGCGCGCCTTCCGGCCATTCAATGCATGGAGCATGGGGCAACACCCCTTTCGCACCGAAGGCTAGCATGGAATTCATTCCGTGCCAGCCGTCATCGTCCTGCGGTTGTCGAACAGGCGGTCGGCCTCCAACCAGTATGGCTACGGCCAGGGAGGCGATCACGACGACGGAGCGCTAGCAGATGCTAGCCGGTCGCTGATCGCTTTGCGCGCTCGCTTTCACAAGTTACCATTCGATCTTCATGCTGGTTCTGGCAGATGGCAGAACGCCGCCGGCAGGGGGGGGGCAGCTGGTCGTACGTGACGGCAAGGCGACACCATCTGTAGGCCTATCGCGCCAGCGATGCGGCGGTTTCCGCGATGCCGGTAGCGGCCTATTGCACAGCCGCCACTCCAGCCCGGCCAAGGGCCTGGATGTCGGCTTGATCAGTCTTTCACGATCTTCTCCCGCTTGCCCGCGCGCTTTACCGGTCTTCTGCTACGGGCACCCTCCGACGTCAGAAGGTCCGTCAGCTCCCGCAGCTGTACCTGGATCGAACCGGCGATCCGTCTGATCCTCATGGCCCTGTCCGATACCGGCGGCGGCGCGTCGCGACGGACTGCTCCTTCAAGCCATGCTTCGACGACCGCGGCTCTCTGCGGCGTCAGAGGCACGACGCCGCCGACGATCTTGCTATAGTGCGGCTGCGTGACGCCGAGGCCTTTCGTCCAGTCGTTCAAGGATGCGGCTAGATCAGCCTGCTGAGGCTCTAGAGGCTGTTCACCACGACCCCGAAGCCGACTGCCGCACCGAAGCCAAGAGCGAGAATCCAGAACAGCCGCTGAGCATTGGACAACTCGTTGGTCTGTTCGTCTCCACTCGGATACGGCAGTCCGAGCCTTGGCCTGCTGGCCCGCCCGTCCTGTCCGAAGCCCTCCTGGTCCGGACCACCGTCATCGCTTACGTCGGCGGGGCCGGGGATTGCCACTGACTGGTGCACCGACGACTGGTGGGGGTCCGCATCCGTCTCCGGAAAGGCCATGCGGGCCGCCTCGCGACGACTGGCGGCTCCCAGGCGCTGCATGGCGTTCTTCACGTGCATATCGATCGTATCAGGGGACAGCTGGAGGACCCGGGCGATCTCCTTGGTCTCGTAGCCCTTCCGAACCCATTCGAGACATTCGCGCTGGCGTGGGGTGATCCGCGCGGAGGCGTTCACGGCTTCGACTGACATGGTGCCCCCTCTATCGCCTGCACGCTCCGTCCCGTCCGTATGGCGTGCGGCATGGTTTGCATATGCCCACGTGACCTGCGGAGGAATCCGGCATCCCGCCGCCGCCATGAGGCACGCGTCGAGGTCGTGCGGACCGACCGTCTCCCGGGATCGCTCCGACGTTCGTGGAGGACGGCCGTCACGAACGCCCGGCAGAGGGAACGGGACTGCGGCGACGTGCCTGTCGATCTGCGATCCGAACGCGCCGTCCGCCACCGGCGTGACGGGTTCGCGATACTAGGGTCTTCCCTGATGATCCAAACCGGCCGAAAGAGGAACGATGACGAAGGAAGCCAGCAGGCCGACCATCTGGTCGGACGAACGACGCAAGGCGCGTGAACCCCGGCCGGCGGATGCGGCCGAGGAGCCCGGCATGAGGTCGGTGTTCCAGCAGGACTACGATCGTCTGCTCTTCTCCTCTCCGGTCAGGCGAATGTCGGACAAGATCCAGGTCTGGCCGATGGATGCCAACGACGGCGTGCGGACCCGCCTTACCCACTCGCACTAAGTGTCGAACCTCGCCCGGTCCATCGGCACCCGCGTGGCGGGCAGGATCGGTGACGGCGCCTTCGGCGGGATGGATCTGCACGAGACGGTTCAGCCCATCCTCTCCGCCATCGGGCTGGCGCACGATCTCGGAAACCCGCCGTTCGGACATCAGGGCGAAGCGGCGATCTGTCGGTGGTTCGAACGGCGGCGCGAATGGATCTTCACGCACGTCGACGACAGGCGATCGGAGACGCTCGAGGACCCCGTGAACGGTCGCCAGCGAGCCGAGTTCACTTCGTTCGACGGAAATCCGCAGACGCTGCGCATCGTCACCAGGCTACAGACCTCCCATCACCATGTCGGCCTCGACCTGACGGCCGCGACCTTGACGGCGTCGCTCAAGTATCCGGTCGACGCGAGACACGCCTCCAAGGACAATGCAGCGGTCAAGAAGGCGGGCTACTTCGAGTCCGAGCGCGACGTCGTGGAATGGATCCGGCCCAGGGCCGGTCTGGCCGAGGGGCAGCGCCATCCGCTCACATGGATCATGGAGGCATGCGACGACATCGCCTATTCGGTCCTGGACGTCGACGACCTCCTGAAGAAGGGCATCATCTCGCCGGACGACGTGCTCGTCGTGCTGAAGCATACGGCTCTGGTCGCCGATCTTCCAACGGTTAAGGCGCTCGAGGTCAAGTTCGACGAGATAAACAGGGACGCCCGACGCGCCGAGATCAGGCGGGACATCAAGGAGCAGTACGTGCGGGCGTACATGATCAAGGCGCTGATCGACGACGCGGGCGGGGCCTATGCGGCACAGGCCGACCGGATCGAGAGGTACGAGATGATTCTTCCCCTGATGGATAACAACGCGCTGTGTGACACGCTGAAGGACATCGCGGGCCGCTACGGCTTCGCCAATCCAGCCGTACTCAGGTCCGAAGCGTTCGGTGCGGCGGCAATCGACGGGCTGATAACCGTGTTCTGGAGCGCGATCCACAACAGGAAGGACGCGACGAAGCTGATGTCGAAGCGACAGGAGGCGCAAGACCGGTATGCCCTGTCGCTGATCAGTCCGAACTATCTCGAGTCCGCGTGCCGCGAGGCGAAGGCGTCGGGGGGCGCCACGGGCCGTGTCGGCCGCTACCATGAACTGAGGCTGCTTACGGACATGATCTCGGGAATGACCGACGGCTTCGCCACGGACGTCTGGCGTGATCTCCAGCAGGTGCCCCTGTGACGATGGTCGCGACGGACGTGCATGGCCTGAAGAGGCGCCTGGACGCATTCGTGTGGACCAACCGGTCGACCGAAGCGGCGCTGCTGCGCAGCCTTCTGGACGAGCATTTCGGTTCGTTCGATCGGATCGGGATGGTGGGCGGTCTTGTCCGCGACCTGGCCCGCGGCGGACGGGCGCCGTTCAAGTCCGACGTGGACCTCGTGGTCGAGGGAAGCGCAGCCGACGTGGAGGCCCTGGCCGTCAGGGTAGCCGCCGGGTCCGGGCCCTGAAGTCGCGATCCACGTCCATGAGGTGGAACATCGCCCCCACCTTCCGACCTTGGTGCCACCCGATCCCGACGACGCACGTCGTTACCAAGGACCGGCGCGCCACCGTTGCGGCTCGGGCGCGGTGAAGAGAAAATCGGTTATTCCCCTGCCTCGAGCCGATCATCGATGTCCGGAGCTTCCGCCTGCCCGCCAGCGAGCAAGACGCACCTCGGCAGATCCCCGGTCGATGCGGTCGCGCATCATGATCCATCTCACCGCATCCCCGCCTGCCCCGCAGCCGAAGCAATGGAAACGGTCGAGCACGGTGGAGACGTACAGACTGCGCGATGGATCGCGATGTGCCGGACAACGGCCCCGGAGGCCCGAGGCATGCTCCTTGAGCATTACCGTCTCCTGGACCAGAGCGGGCAGGGAGACGTCCTCACGGCCTCCGCACGGATGAAAAGGCATTTCGGAATTCCTCGCTCTATGCAGTCACAGGTGACGAGGGCGCCTCGCGTCATGCGGGAGCCCGGCCGGACCCATGCGGTTCGGAACGTCAATCCGCCGTGCCGCCGATCGGGTACCGTGGCCGGGCGGCACCGCGGGACATGGGGTCTCGTCCGGACGCGGTGATTGGACGAAGTTCGGCAACGCCACCGTCGTCAGGCCTCTGCGGCATGGAAGCACCTTCGATCGGTTGCGTTCCCACGACGGCGGCGTTGAAGGACCTTATGGATCAGAAGGGGGGAGGGGGCCCTCCTCGGCGGCCTCGTCCGAGCAGAGACGGTCGATCAACGCGGGATCGGCATCAAGACCCATGCCGAGACCATGGAGCACGAGGGCGCGCGTGCAATGCCGCAGCTCGGCCGCCGCATCGATGGCGTCCATGCCATCGAAGATGTCCCGTGGGGCCAGAAGCCATGCCATCGGATCGTGTTCGACGCCGTCGCGCTGGAACCGGGCGCCGGTCTCGGCGGCCACGAGAGCCAGACGGGTGAGGCGGCGTCGCGTGGTGACGACGGGGAAGTCGTTCAAACTGTCAGGATCGAGAGGATCCGGCATGGTGTCGATGGAACGCAGGATGGGGGAAGCGGTCTCGGTGATGTCGAATGCGTGTCGCATGGTCCATTACTCCTGGAGTGCGCTGGCTGCGCAGCCTGTGTCTGTCTGGACTTCGGCCTGACCGACCGACGATAGATAGGACTCATCGAGTGATGATACAACCCTTCCAGAAACACAGAAATGAATCTGGTGCCTTGGAATGTGACGAAGGAGCGTTTGGGCTGTTCGAACCGAATGTTATCTGACGAAAGCCCGTTCCACCCGCCCCGGTTCGGCCGCCATGACCGCCTCCTCATCGAAGCAATCGACGTACAGGTCCGGCATCGCCGCATGTCCACGGCTGCCGGATTTCGACAAGGCTACCGGACTGCGCGATCCCGTGGCGTCCGACGGCTAGTCGAGGCCCATGCCGTCGAGCATGCCTGGGTCGATCAGGGCTATACCGGCAAGCGCGCCGTCAACGTCGCTGCAAAACATGGCAGCGCCCTCAAAGCCGTCAAGCTGCCAGAAGCCAAGCGTGGTTTCGTACTCCTGCCGCGACGCTGGACGGAGCCTGCCAAGAAGTTTCGGGCGATGCGAAGCATCGTTGGAAGGCGGGCGGAGGGCGTCGAGCGGTCCTTCGCATGGGGCACACGCTTCCGCTCCTTCGTGAAAGATTACGAACGCTATGCCGAAACACCCGCGTGACTTCACGTCGTTGCCTTCGCCTGCCTCATGATGAAGCAGGCCATCACATCGCCGCAGGTTCATAACAGCCTCTAGGGCCGCGCCTACGTGTTCCGGGCGTTCGAAGCCGACGTCCGGTGGTGCCGATCGTGCCGGCCGCCGACGCGATCGGCACCACCGGAATGCTCGTCGACCGCTCCGCACAAGACCTCCGAGCCTTGCCGGGGTCGCCTCGTCACGCCAGACGAACGTCATGCTGGTAGATCGATGCCCCCATTCGGAGATGGTCACCGGCAAGCCCGGATAAATCCGTTTCTGTCACGGTGAAGGTGACTGGAATTCCTCGACGTTCTGCTACAGCATGCAATTCTCGAGGGGGACGCATGGCAGGTCTGGGCGGTTGGCTCGCGCGTCTCGCGCGACGATTTGGGATGGCGCCGGATGCGACGGAAAATTCCGTATCCGTACCGGAAGGTGGTCGTTTCCCTGCGTCGACGACGGCGGACGTCGCCCATCCGTCGACGAACCCTGCCGAGCCGTCACGAGACAAGCCGGCTCCGTTTCAGGGAGCCCATCCGATCACGGCGATCCCGATCGCCATGTCTGCAGCGTCGAACGTCACGGTGTCCACTGCGGATGAACACGAACCGCAATCCATAGCATCTGCCGACGCGGACCTCGCAGCGATCGACCCCCCCGGCGTCGAAGCCGACATGCCCCCGAACGCCGAAGGACGCTACGTCGTCGGCGGTTTCTCCTTCGCTACGCGTACGCAGGCCCTTGAATACAGGGAGCGACGTTCGCGCCAGGGGGCCGGGGCGGGTAGTCGAACCCCTGAGACGCCCGGCACTACGGCCGCTCCGTCGCCCCCTTCACGGCCTACCTCCCGGAGCTCCGCCGGCGTCGCGAGCGGAACTCCGGGAGATGCATGGATCAATGGCTCCGATGATGATCCGGGTGTCCGCGCCACGGCCGACGGACGCTACTCCTTCGGCGGCTTCTCGTTCTCGACGCTCGCCCAGGCCCTGGAGTACCAGAAGAGGCGCTCGCGGCCCGCGCCAGGTCCGGCCGCTGCCCGAGTGGGTCTTCGACAGGAATCCGTCCAGCATTCCCCCGGAACGGCGGTCGAACGGCCAAGACCGGCTTCCGCCGACGGTCCGGTGGCTCCGGTTCGAGACAATGCAGGCGTTGGGGGCTTCTCCGTACCGACCCGCGAACGGGCGTCGGAGTACGGAGACCGGTCCTTGCGGCCAGAAGGGCCCAGACACATCCCGCCGGCGAATTCCAGGGTCCTCGCTTCGGCGTCGACGAGAACGTCGTCGCGAGAGGCGCCTCGATGGATCGCGGATCGTACCTCGCTTCACGCTGGCGGGCAGGGGTTCGAAGCGGACATGGTGCAGTACGGCACGCCATCATCCTTCGAGCCGCGACGTGACCATTCTCGGATCGATCCCACGCTCCCGGTCGATCCTCGAGGTGATCCGAACGGTACGACGCTGGGCTACTGGCCATCATATCCCGGTCTCGATCCACGAGCACGGGCCACTTATCTGCGATGGCTCGACGGAGCGCGCGCCGACCGGTCCATTCCCATCGGCTACGTCTTCGTCTTCTTCTACGGTCTCGAGCAGCGCCTCTTCGTCGAAGAGGCGCGGGACGAAGCCGCCTCCATCATGAAGGAGGTCCGCCGGCTCCTGGCGCTGCACGACGACAACCACTCGTTCCTCGGGTA
The DNA here is from genome assembly GCF_014841615.1 of Sphingomonas sp. CFBP 8760. Classification (GTDB taxonomy): domain Bacteria; phylum Pseudomonadota; class Alphaproteobacteria; order Sphingomonadales; family Sphingomonadaceae; genus Sphingomonas. Next base: position 47,703 of record NZ_JACYUG010000016.1, read on the forward strand.
CGCCTCCAAGCTCCTGGCACTCGCTCCCTTCTTCGAGAAGGTGGACGAGACTCCGCCGACCGTGGGCTGCGCGCGCAACTACGATCTCGAGATCCCATTGGACGTCAGGATCAGGCTCGGCGAGAGACTTCGCGACGGTGTTCCGTTCGGCCCTGACGACACGTTGCGCTGGGTGCTTGCCCTCCCGGATACGTATCTACGTACGCCAGGCGAACGCTGCTTCGACGAGCTTCGCGAACTCTGGAGCAGAAGGCACGTCGGACGATATCCGAACGGGCTCGCGATCCGACGTCCGAAGAGGACGATCCAGCATTCGTACCGTGCGGCGAGCGGAACCTTTACCGTCGAACTGTCCGTCAAGGAGCTTCCCGACATCTCGAACACGACGGCTCCGCTGACCCAGCTTCGGACCATGCTCGACGAATGCATCGAGGATCTGTCTAGCTACAGCAGGCTGATCGGTCGCGACCCGGGCGCCCGGGGCCGGATAAGGGCCGACATGCTCCTGCCAGGCGAACTGCGCGAGGATCGAGATTCCGTGTCGGCATGTCGTGCCCGCCTCGAAGAGGCGACCGCCGCCGAGGCCTTGCCGACGACCACGATGCGCGAGCTAGCCGACATCCTCGACGTCGACCTCGGACCGGAAGGCGGGAAGGTCGCCGCCACGGTCTCCCGTCAGATAGGGGCGATGCTCGACGTGCTGGATCACGGCTGCGAACCTGATCGCCGCTACGGTCCGAGCGGCGCGCTCCGTCACGACGCCCCCGTCGCCCTCTTCCCATGCGCCAGAGGCGGCCCGGTCGAGCATGAGCGGCCCGCTTACGCCTCCGCCCGTACGTTGGTCGAGGTGGCCATGCTGGCGGCCGCGGCCGACGGCCAGGTGGTACGTTCGGAGATCGAGGTGACGGAGCGGCGGCTGCGCGGACTTCCCGATCTCGCGGAGCACGAGATCAGCCGGCTCATGGCGTACGGCCGCTCGCTCGCGGCCGATCCGCCCAAGGTGCGGGCAGCTCTGAAGCGTCTTGCGGACGTGCGCCCGGAAGCCAGAAGCGCACTGGCGTCGTCGGCGGTGGAGGCGGTGCTGGCCGACGGGCGGGTGGAGCCGGCCGAGGTCAAGTTCCTCGAAGCACTCCATCAGGCGCTCGGTCTTCCGCTCTCGTCCCTCTATTCAAGTCTGCATCGCGGTGGGATCGAAGACGTCGGTCCGGTGCTCGTCGCGCCCGCGAAGCCCGAGAGCCTCGTTCCCATCCCGGACGAGGCGAATGGCGCCACGGTCGTCTCCATCGACCTGGCCCGACTGGAGCGCATCCGGGGCGAGACGTCGCAGGTGTCCGCCCTTCTTGCCTCGATCTTCGTCGAGGAGCAGCCGGATGCGGCTCCGCCAGCCGCGATCCCACCCGCGGCGGATACGGCGTTCCTCGGCCTCGACGCCGCCCATTCCGATCTTCTGGCGAGGATACTGGACGCCGCCATGACCCGCGCAGACTTCGAGGCCTATGCGTCTCGTCTGCGTCTCATGCCGGACGGAGCGATCGAGACCCTCAACGAGTGGGGTTTCGACACCTTCGACGAACCAGTCATCGAGGACGACGAGACGATCGCCGTCGCCCCGCACCTCGTCGATCAGATCAAACCGATTGGAGCAGTCGCTTGAGCAGCATAAGACAGAAGGACCGTGATCTCATCGTGCAGGCCCTATCGGCCGGCGTCGTACCCAGGGTCGGTCTGCGACACATCCAGGTGGGCAGATCACGCGAGGTCGAGGCCCTCGTCCGCGACATCGACCGGATAGCCGATGCTGGTTCAGCGGCACGGTTCGTGATCGGCGAGTATGGCGCAGGCAAGACCTTCTTCCTGAACCTCGTCCGCCTCATCGCGCTGGAGCGGAAGTGCGTCACGGTCCACGCGGATCTCGCGCCGGACCGTCGACTGCATGCGACAGGTGGCCAGGCCCGGGGCCTCTATGCCGAAGCCGTGCGCAACATGGCGACCCGGACGCGCCCCGAGGGCGGCGCTCTGCCCAGCGTCGTGGAGCGGTTCGTGACGGAATGCGTTCGCGAAGCCGAGGGCTCAGGCACACCCGTGGAGCGGGTCATCGATCGTCGGCTGGCACCGCTGCTCGAGATGCTGGGTGGTCACGACTTCGCGACGGTGATCAAGGCCTACTGGCGGGGACACGAGGACGGCGACGACGGGCTCAAGGCCGCGGCCCTGCGCTGGCTGCGTGCGGAATACCCGACGAAGACGGAGGCGCGGCAGTCTCTCCCGGTGCGCAGCATCATCGACGACGCCGACGTCTACGACACCTTCAAGCTGCTCTCCGGATTCGTGCGCGTCGCTGGCTATGCCGGCCTGCTCGTCGTGTTCGACGAGATGGTGAACCTCTACAAGCTGCAGAGCGCGCAGGCCCGTAACCAGAACTACGAACAGATCCTCCGGATGCTGAACGACGTCCTCCAGGGAAGCGTCGAGGGGCTTGGAATCGTGTTCGGCGGGACCCCCGACTTCCTGCTCGACAGCCGCCGCGGCCTCTATAGCTACCAGGCGCTCCAGTCGCGTCTCGCGGAGAACACCTTCGCCACGGAAGGGCGGATCGATCTCAGCGGCCCGGTGCTGCGACTGCAGAGCCTGTCGCCTGAGGATCTGCTAATCCTGCTGTCCAACATCCGCACGGTCTTCGCGCTAGGAGACGCCGACGCGCACCTCGTGCCGGACGAGGCGCTGACCGCGTTCATGGATCATTGCAACAGGCGTATCGGCGAGGCCTATTTCCGGACGCCGAGGAACACGATCAAGGCGTTCGTGCAGTTCCTGTCGGTCCTGGAGCAGAACCGCGGAACCAGCTGGCGCGAACTCCTCGGCGGCGTGTCGCCCGATGCGGAGAACGAGTCCGAGGACGAGGCGGACGACGAGCTTGTCGATCTCCGGCTCTGACGTCTCCTCCTTCGACCGGCTGCACCGCGAGGTTCAGCGCTGGATCCGAGAACAGGGCTGGTCGGGCCTGCGTGAGATCCAGGATCGGTCGATCGGAACCATCCTGGGCACCGAAGCCGATGTGGTCATCATGGCTGGCACGGCCTCGGGCAAGACCGAAGCCGCCTTCCTTCCACTTCTGACGAAGGCGGCCGAAGCAGGCCCGGGCGGCCTCCGGGTGCTCTACGTCAGCCCTCTGAAGGCTCTGATAAACGACCAGCACCGGCGTCTCCAGACGCTCTGCGACCGGATGGACATGCCGCTGACCCGGTGGCACGGCGACGCGCCACAGGCGGCGAAGACGCGACTGCTTCGCCAGCCGAACGGCGTCGCTCTCATCACGCCCGAATCCATCGAGGCGCTCCTGCTACGCAGGCCGGCCGATGCCGCTCGGCTTTTCCGCGGGATGCAGGCGATCGTCATCGACGAGCTGCACGCCTTCCTTCAGGGGCCCCGAGGCCTTCATCTCGCGTCGCTCCTGCGACGTCTCGACGGGCTCGCCTCGGCAAGGCCGCGCCGCATCGGATTGTCCGCCACTCTGGGCGACGCGGACATGGCGCGACGCTGGATCAACACGCCCCGACCGGATGCGGTCGTCGTCCTGCAGGCCGCTTCGGGCGGTCCGGGCATCCGTCTCCAGATCCGCGGATACGAAGAGCCACCCGAGGCCAGTAGGATCGACGATCTGGCGGAAGAGGGCTCGCAGGACGGGTTGAGCCAGATAGCGGATCACCTGTTCGCGAACCTCCGAGGATCGAACAATCTGGTGTTCGGGGGATCGCGACGCACAGTCGAAGCGCTCGCCGACCGGCTGCGGCAAAGGTGCGAACGGGACGCCGTTCCCGAAGAGTTCTTCCCGCACCACGGCAGCTTGTCTAGGGATCTGCGCGAGACGCTGGAGCTTCGATTGAAGGCCAGCGACCTCCCGACCACTGCCGTCGCGACGACCACCCTCGAGCTCGGGATCGATCTGGGTAGCGTCAAGTCCGTGGCGCAGATAGGCGCACCCCGCTCGCTGGCTGGCCTGAAGCAGCGCCTGGGCCGCAGCGGACGCCGAGGCGATCCTGCCGTCATGCGGATCTACGTCAGGGAGGAGCGGCTCGAACCGGACACCGATCCGCTCGACCGGCTTCGGCTCGACACCGTCCGCGCGGTCGCATGCATACGTCTTCTTCAGGAGAACTGGGTCGAACCCGCCGCAGAGGATGCATCGCTCGCCACGGTCGCGCTGCACCAGACGCTATCCCACATATCCTCGCAGGGCGGCATCAGTCCGGCTGGTCTGCACCGGGCGCTATTCGGCAGGGACAGCTACCTCGCTATGCGAGGTGGCGATCTCGCCGACCTGCTGCGAGGGGCGGCGAGGGAAGGCGTCGATCTGCTCGAGCAGTCCCCCGACGGTCTGATCATGCTGGGCCCTGCCGGAGAGCGCCTCGTCGAGGGTCGCGAGTTCTATGCCGTCTTTTCCAGCGACGAGGAGTGGAGGCTCGTGAACGGCGGTCGGACCCTCGGCACCCTGCCCATCACCAACGTCCTCGGCGTCGGGTCTCTCGTCGGATTCGCCGGGCGTCGCTGGCGGGTCGAGACCGTGGACGATAGGGCCAAGGTGCTGGACGTGGTAGTGCATCGGTCCGGGAAGCTCCCCCGCTTCGATCGGCCGGCGAACGAACCGCTGCATGACCGTGTCGTCGCCATGATGCGGGAGGTCCTCGGAGACGACGACGCCCCGGCCTATCTGGATCCGACTGCCCGAGGCTTCCTGTCACAAGGCCGGGCGTCCTTCGCAGCTCTTGGTCTGGAACGGAAGACGATGGTCCCCTCAGGTCGGGATACGCTAGTCCTCACCTGGCGGGGCTCGGCGGTGAACGGCGTCTTCGCCATCCTGCTCACGGGGGCGGGTCTCGAAGCGGCGGTTCACGATGCAGGGGTGACCGTGCTGGACATCGATCCTGCCGAACTGCGTCGTGTACTCCAGTCGGTCGACGTCTGCCCGTCTGCGGAGGATCTTTCTGCCTTCGTCGGAAATCTGCGTTCGGCAAAGTACGACGACTTCATAGAGGAAGCACTGCTCCGCAGGTTGTGGGCGGCTCGGAACCATCATGTGATCGACGACGTGTCGGCCCTGCTTCGGACCATAGCCGGATCGCCGTAACCGAGAGACGAGCCTTTATGCGACCGGCCTAACGCTCGCGAACGTGCTGACAATCGCACTTCCGACGACGGCACGAAGCTCGCGTCCATCCAGCCGGCATCGTTCCGGCTTCCGATGTGCCTCGAATACCCTCACGTCATCGATCATGACGCGAAGGCTGCCGCCGACGGGCCGTGGCTAGCAGGTCGACTACCGCTCGATCCGACTGCGGATCTGCCGTCCATCCCGAGATTTCGGCATCGCTGGTGATAAGGCCCAAGCTACCCGCCACCATCAGCGCATTATCTGACAATCTGTAATTATTTACGGACCAAACCTTTGCATTTTTCAATGATAATGGAGAACATGACATGAAGGAATCCGATAAATCTAACATCGAATTTATAGAGGTTATTAAGTATTATCTAAACTCGAACGATTCGTGCATTATGAATGATTTCCGCAATAGGATATTTATTGATACGGGAGCAGAGCACGATATCGAGATAGTCGTAGTCGTAGCGACCGCCAATCCAGGTCACATTTTTGGGCACGTCATGTTCGATCCCGTGCTTGATCAATGGCGAATATTTCTACTCCACTCAGATGCGGACATTCATTGCAAGCCCGACGAGGACGAGATGACGGCTTACAGAGATATGGTAGTTCATCATCAGAACTATAGCTTGGTATACTCGTTCGAACAGGCGCGGACGTCGGCCTGTGCCGACAGCTTCGGGGAGGCGATCAGAGCCATGTGCGAGATCATCGCTGCATTCGAACTATCGTCGGCATGGCCAGATCAGCCCGGCCCTGGCCATCAGATCGATTTTGCTCCCTTCGACGCCTACGGCTTTCTGAAACGTCAGCTGCGTTGACGTCGGCAGAAGGCCATTAGTCCGTGTTCGAGGCCTGATCCCATCCATGACGTGTTGACACCCGATCTGTCGGTCGTCGACAGCCACGATGGATCGGCGACGGTCAACGATCTGTCGGCTAGCCGACCGACGCTGGCATTCCCGTCGACGTCCTTTCCAATCCCTGCGAGGCCGGGGGGATGGGATGGACGCTGGACATATAGCCGATCTGGTAAGAGACCTGACGGACAGACTATCGGCCGTGGCTGGAGAATTCAGCGAACGAGCGGCCTCGGTAGCCGGTGGCTCGTCACAGATGGACGAGCCCGCTGCACCTCCGCAGTCTCCCAGAATCGATGCCGTGAGAGAGCTGATCGACCAGAGAAGACTTCGGCACCGGTTCCTGCCGTCCGAACTCTTCCACGAACCGGCCTGGGACATGCTGCTGGTACTCTACGTATGCTGGCATGAGAACAGAGTGATCAACGTCAAGGCGCTCGTCGGGCTGGTGGGGGCGCCGGTCACCACCGGTCAGCGCTGGATAGATCACATGTCGAAGCTGGGTCTCGTGATCCGCACTGCGGACATGATCGACAGGCGTCGGATCGAAGTGTCGATCAGCGATACCGGCCGTCGACTGCTCGAGCAGTATCTAGGCGAGATTGGCTAGGGCTTGCTGTCGCCCGTCGACACGACGTGGTATCGCAAGACAAGCGACTTCCTGGCGGTGACTGCCGCGCGTGCTGTTGCAGGGTGGACGGTCCGACGTCCCCGGTCGACGGCGTGGCAAGCCCCGACACCGCATCGTGCCTGGGCTGCGGAAACGCCGTCCCGTCCTCTGCCGGACGGGACGTTCGAGCCGCCGAGCCACGCGATGGTCACCCCGGTAGCCAGGCCGATGAATGCCGCCGGTCGATCCATCCCGCTCGTCTGGTCGGTTGTAGCTCCATGAACGATCCGGTCGAGCGCGTCGACGCCGCGCCAGCCGGACCGCGAATCCGCTACAGGCTGATTCCGCGTTTTGTCATCTGCTCGTGGACGATCTCGGTCAAAGCGGTATGCGGCATGTCTCTGAAGATGTCGGCCAGATCGAGAACGTCCTCGTCGTCAAGATTCCTGATGGATGTCTCGATCTCTGCAAGCCGTTCGACGGCACCACCAGCATGAGCAGCTATCCGCTTCCTTCGTCTCTTCAGCATCGTATCACCATTAGCATGAGGCGTTCACTCGGGGCAGGGGGTTTCCATCGTCGATCGGCCCCATGCGTCCATTCCGATCCGATCATGAGGTGCTTCACCGTTCGGTAACCACGCATGGCTATCACGGTCGCAGCAGCGGATTCGAGACGGTCTCCTCTGCGCCTCCGCCGGCCCCCCCCAAAAAACAGCCGGCGGGGGCTCATCGCGGTCCCTGAGCGCCGCAGGTCGACGACGAGCGGTGCCTCCCTGCCTCGGGCTGCCGCTCCTGACTCTATCCGACGTTCGGACGACTAACGGTGGAAGGCAGGCGGCAAGGCACGGTGGGCGTTGCGAAGCATCGCGCGACGCCAGTCCCTGGATCGGTTCGTTTCCCGGCTATGCACGAGGCCGGTTCCACCGCGGGCGGAGAGTACGGGATGTCGATGGCCGTGCCGTCAGGACCCGACCATCCGGCAGTGACATTCGATGTTCGAGCCGGCGACGCCGTACCCTTGCGCTGTATCTTACGGGCACGAAGCGCGTCATCGGACCGTTTCAGCATCGTCCTGAGGTCGGTATCGATCGGCCATGGCCCGCTCGACCCCACGCTGGCGCCGACCACCAGCAGGTGGCCATCCAGCCGTAACGGCATCTGGAGGGCGGTCTCCAGCCGAAGCGCCCTTTCGACGACGTCGGCGTGCGAGCATACCATCGTCTGAACGTACACGAACTCGTCGCCGCCGATCCGGACGGTGACGTCGTCCTCCGTCAGCTCCGATCGCAGCCGACCGGCGAGCGCCTGAAGCAGCGCGTCGCCGGCCAGGTGGCCCAGCTGGTCGTTGATCGGCTTGAAGTCGTCCAGATCGACGTAGTGTACCGCGATCTGCCTGCTCTCCGGACCCGATCGCCGCAGCATGGCAAGCGTCTCGGACAGGGCCAGCCGATTCCCCAGGCCCGTCAGATGATCGCGCTGCGCCAGCTGGAGGGACGCCTCGCGGGTGGTCGCACCAGCATGCTGCGACTGGTTGCGCCGATCGATGCTTCGTAAGCCACCGGCCAGCAACGCTACAAGGCAGACCGCCGATACGATGTCCTCAGGGGTCGTCTGCCATCCGATCGCAATGGCGACGGGGCCCACGCTCAGGACCAGGCTGGGGAGGGCGATGAGCGGCCGCAGGGCCATCGTCGCCGCGACGCCTGCGGCGTAGCCCACGATCAGGATGGCGACCGGCGTGTGGAGATCGGGGGATGGCAACGTGATCACGCGTGCGGCGAAGGCGCCTAGCATCGTGGCAAATCCGACGTAGAAGACGGCAAACGACCGTTCGAACCGGCGGGCGGCCGCTGCAGTCATCGCCTGCGCGTCGAAGCGCTGCCGACCTCTGAACATGATCAGCAGCCGACAGACGCTGAGCAGTACGCCAAGGATCGACATGACGGCAAGCGCATGGTCGCCGGTCCGGACCGTCGCCAGGGTTCCGACCAGCACGAACAGGCCGGTCATTATCGTCGCCGGAAGTCGCGTGGCGCATAGGCTGCCGACAAGTTCGAGGTACGTACCGTCGGATAACGGTCGTCGGGCTGAACGATCCAACAGAAACACGCCTGGCCCCTACGATAAAACCGTAAATGGATCATTTCCGATCGCATCCGATCCGGCGACCACCGCCTGCGATGCCGAGTGGAAGCCGGTTTCCGTCATCCCGTCCGGAAAGCCATGGAGAGCGAGACGATGACCGGCCGTTCCGACGTCCGGCGGAATGAAAGGAGCGATAGTCCGGCACGAGCGCCATCGAAGCGGCTCGACGCGATACCGGGGCGTGGCATTCAGTCGAGGACGGGACATCCCGTCATCTTCCTGGGAAAATTAATGTGGCGGACCTGGCCATGCAGGCTTCATATCGAGATAATCGCCGTCGAAGCCTCCGACCCTCGCCAGTCTCGCTCGGTCGGGCAGTTGGATACGCCGGCCTTTTCGAACGACGAGCCCTGTTTTCGTCCAGCTGCTTCGTCATGCGGTTAACGTGTGCCGCCGTGAGGCCGAGGATGTCGCCCATCTGCTCCTGCGTCAGTGGCAGTTCGTAGCTCTTGCCGATGGCCGGACCAGCCGCGTTGGATCGTGCAGCAAGCTCGCAGATCAGATGAGCGACGCGGGCGAGAGCCAGCCGCCTGCCCATGTCGAGCAGCCATTCGCTGCTGATCGGGGCATCGGTCAGCGTCGTAATCAGGATGGACCTGGAGACGGACGGTCGAGCTGCCATCAGATCACAGAAGACATCTCGAGGAATGACGGCGGCTTCACCGGCGGTCAGAGCCTGCGAGCCGTGATCCACCCGATCGAGGAGCAGGCATGTCCACTATATGGCGTCGCCAGGCATGCGGATCGCGACGATCTGGCGACCGCCATCGCTGGCGACCTTGTACTTGTGCACGTACCCCGACAGCAGGACGAGGTGTTCGTGCGTCGGGTCACCTTTCCGGGCGAGATGCTCGCCCATCTTCATCGTCCGGCGGACGAAGGGTGGCTCATCGACAGCGCGACGATCGTCGTCGCTCAGCTTCGCATGGCGGCCGAGCTGACGAACCATTGCTTGCAGGCGCATGTCTGAAACGTTCTTCCTCCCCTGTCATGGTCTCGCCTGAGGACCGGCCTGTGGCTCCTCATCATAACGGCCTGTATGAGCGCGGACGAACCGGTGGTATGGTACGAAGGCGCAGGCACCGGCGACCGGCGTTGGCTGCATGCCGACGAGCGCGGCTCGGTGGTCGCGGTGACCAACGGTGGCGGCGCTGCCGTCGCGATCAACACCTATGACGAATACGGCATCCCCGGCGCCGGCAACCAGGGCCGCTTCCAGTACACCGGCCAGAAGTGGATGCCAGAACTCGGCCTCTACGACTACAAGGCCCGCATGTACTCGCCCACCCTGGGCCGCTTCATGCAGACCGATCCCATCGGTTACGGCGATGGCATGAACTGGTACAACTACGTCGGTGGGGATCCCGTGAACCACAAAGATCCAATGGGACTTCAAGCTTGTGGCACAGTGTATGTGCCAAATTCCGTTTACAAGGGCTTCAGTAATGGGAGTTTCCAATACGTTGGATCTGACCCATACAGAGGACATACGGAAAGTTTCTGTATTCCGGGTATCGATGATCAGCCCCAGTATGACGGTGGGGGGGGGGAGCTGGATACTACCCGCCACCACCCGATAAATCCCCTTTGCAATCTCCGCCACAGAATATGCAGCCCGTGGTGTGCCCGATCGCCTATACACCGCAAGGTGATACCAAGGGCGAGAACCCACGTCCAGCTTCAGGGCGATACAACACCGATCTACCTGGGGGCTTTCAGGACGCTTGGAAGGTGTTCTCTGGCCTCAGCCGACTTGCGGGTGAGCCTAGCTACACCATCGTTCCAAACCCCAGCTTCAGTAACGCGACGACGCTTGCGGTATCTCAACCGGGTGGATCAGTCAGGCTGCGTATCGGGGTAGATTACTCAGGTGGCGCGAGGGTTGGATTTTCGCCGCGTATCGACATCAAGGCTGGAACCTTTGATCTTAACGTAGCAGAGACGATCCACTTCACTGGTGGAAAGGGGAACATGTGTCCGACGCCGTAAACCCGATCGATTTTATCGATGCGAAAAGAATATACGTTCCAGACGCCACTGACTGTGTAGTGGATGCCTTCGTTGTAGAGGGTAGCTCTGGAAACCGGTATTCTCTAATAGCGTTACTGGGCGAGGACACGAAACTAGGCGAAGAGTTTTTCGTGTTGCATCGTGAAGAAGCTACTGACGTAGCTCTTCCAAATGGAGGGGTGTGGAAGAACGTTGATGCACAGCGCACTGTGGTAAATACAGTCTACAAATCACGGTTAAGCGAGCAATACAAAGTCTTTCAAGAGTTTAATAGTGCTAGTTTTTCATGTGGTAGTGAGACGGTTTTGGTTGGCAGACGTGCTGACGACTTCGGTATAGAAAAAATGCATATTGTCGTTCGGACGGATGCCCCGAGGGGCGTTTAGCTAGATCGCCATCCCCACGGCCTTGACGGTCGCTGGGGTGGCGGTCGCCATGTCGGGCGCTTTCATTGTCTCGTCGATCGCGCCGACCTGTGCGCCGTCACGGATACCGAGTGCCTCGATGAGGCTGGCGCGGTTGTCTGTATAGACGGCCGCGCCTTGTCGGGCGCGACTGATCTCGACGTAGATGGAGCGGGCATCGATGGTGTTGGCGCGGAACGCTTCGAGGTGTGTCAAGACCCGATCGCACGTAGCCCCCTGCGCGGAATGGATGGTCCGCACCCACCCGGCCGGATATGCCGATCTGCGAGGTGGGCGAGGTCGAGCATCTCGCGCCGCCCGTCCTCGCCTGCGACGACCATGCTGGACCCTTTCGGGTCGATCGCGACCACCTCGGCGGTCTGTCCGTTGAGCCGATCGGCGCGATAGTTGTTGCGGGTGAACTGCACCCGGTCGCCGGCGCGGAACTCCTGCGCGACCTCGGTGAACGCCTCGGCGACATCGGCACCCCAGCGCGCGGGCTGCCAGTCGACGGTCTTCGGCTCGGCGCGCTGCCTAGGTGTTTAGTCCCGGCATCTGGTGGATCGGGTCGACGATGAACCGGTCTGGCTCTGACGTCCAGATCTTGGCGATGTATTCGTAGGGTGTGAGACCGCTGAGCGTCTTGAGCCGGCGGGCAAAGTTATAGGCGGCCATGAAGTCGGCGAGGTGCGTCCGGAGCTGATCGTGGCTCTCGTAGTGGAAGCGTTTGACGGTCGCCTCCTTGATGGTGCGGTTCATCCGTTCGACCTGGCCGTTGGTCCAGGGGTGGTTCGGTTTGGTCAGCCGGTGCTCGATGTCGTTTGCTTCGCAGATCATGTCGAACCGCATCTGCCGTGACCAGGCGGTGTTACGGTTGCGCGGCTGCTCGGCAAACTGGATGCCATTGTCGGTCAGGATCGTGTGGATTCGGTAAGGCACGGCTTTCAGCAGGTGTTCGAGAAACTCCCAGGCTGTTCGTCGATCAGCCTTGTCGACCAGCTGGGTGACCGCGAACTTGCTGGTGCGGTCGATGCCGACGAACAGGTACAGCCCTTCGACAGGCTCAGGAGGGCCTTGCCTTCGGCGGTCTGCACCTCGGCAATATCGATGTGAAAGAAGCCGATGGGATAACGCTTGAAGCGCTGACGCTTCGGTTTGTCGCCCTCGATATCCGGCAGGCGGGATATGCCGTGCCGCTGGAGGCAACGATGCAGGGCTGAGCGGGTCAGGTGCGGGATCGACGGCTGCAAGGCGTAGAGGCAGTCGTCGAGAGGCAGCAATGTGTGGCGCCGGAACGCCACTACCATTGCCTCTTCAGCCTCGGACAAGGTCGTTGAATGAGGGGCCTTCGGCCCGGTCTTCAAATCCTCGACGGTTGCTCTCTTGCGCCACTTCGCGACTGTCTTCGGGTTGATCCCCAACTCACGGCTCAGCGTCGCGAGCGAAGCTTGCGATCGCTGTATTGCTGCTCGGACGGCGTGCGTGGTCCCTTCGGCAGGCTCAGGACAGGCGTGGCGCTCCCGTGACGAACTTGTCCCATGCGGCTTCCTTCCATTCCAACGAAGGGATTGCACCATCAAACCGTGGGATCAAACACCTAGCTGGCACGTCGCCGCCAACCTCCTATCTGGAACAGCAAAACGCCATATCCTCGATCAGCACGATTGCTTGGCGCTCATCGTCAATGTGCATTCGGGCGGCAAAAGCGTCTTGCTGGGGCTGAGCTTCGTACCTTGTATATAGCGCAAAGGGTACGGCGATGGACGGCAGACTCCCGAGGCGATCTGCGAGCGCAATAATTGCGGCATTGCTCTGCTTCCCCAGTGTCGCTGAGGCGCACGTGAAATGGTTTTGCGGACCCATCGACGGCTCGGCACCACCAAGGCCCTTTGTCCAGGTCGTGACGCCGTTCTTCCTTGAGTTGCTCGCCGTGTTCCTCGGCCTCGTCATCATTGGTGCAATGATCGATGCCTTGATCGCGCGCTTTGCCGGAACACCGATCGTCCCCATCGATCGCGCCGCGATGCTGAGCGATCCGCTCGTGCGGCTTGGCGTCGCACTGTACGGCTTATGCCTGTGGGGTAATCTTGCCGTCGTCATGTGGGCGGATTCAGCTAGCGGATCGGTCCTGACACCGGATTTGTACGGGGCCGATCGCATGGTCGGCTACGTGCAGCTGGCAATGGCGGCAACGGTCCTGATCCCGCGGCTGTCGATCATCGCGGCAGCGGCGCTCGTCAGTTTATACGCGATGGGGGTCGCGAAGTTCGGCCTGTTCTACATGATCGACTATCTCTTCTTTCTCGGGCTTGCCGCCTACATCGCATTGAGCGATCCGCGGCTCGGCCGGTTCTCCGTTCATCATTTCCGCGTATCCATCCTCATTGGATCGCTCAGCCTGAGCCTCATGTGGACGGCGGTGGAGAAGTTCCTGTTTCCACAATGGACGATTGCCGTATTATTGCTTCATCCCGGCGTCACCGCCGGGCAATCATTCCCCACCGTCGCTACCATCGCCGGGTTTGTCGAGTTCTCCCTGGCTTTCTATCTGCTGACCGGCCGGGAGATACTCGGCCGGGTCGGAGGGGTGTTGCTGGGGATCGTGTTCATCGCCGCGATGCCGGAGTTCGGCATGCTCGATGTCGTCGGCCACATTCCCGTCCTTCTGATCCTATTGGTTGCGCTGATTACCGGCGAGACGCCATTGCAGACCCTGTCGCGTGGGAGCCAACCTGGCATCTTGATCTCCGGGTGGAGGGTGGGCCTCGCCTATATCACCGTGCTGTCGATGCTTATGGGACTCTACTACGGGTTACATGCTTTGTCGGTTCGGCTGAGCTGATCTCGGTCTGTCGCCTCGGCATAAGGTGATGGAATCAGATGCCAGCTGGCCGGATCATGGCTGGCTCCGCATCGTTGCTGAACGAATTTCCATGCACGTCTTGAGCTGTTGGAGGCCGCGCCGTACCCAGCTCTTGGCCGTTCCTAGCGGCACTCCTGCCCGGTCAGCAACTTCGACGTAGGTCAGACCATCGTAGAAAGCGCTGAGGATCGCACTCTGCGACTGAGTGGACAGTTCGGAGATACAATCGAGCAGCGTCTGGTGCTCGATTGCCGCGAGCAGCCTTGCTTCGGCATTCGGGGCAAGCTCGGCGATATCGGATGCATCCTCCAGCGGATCAGCACGACGCCTGTCTTGCGCGCGCTGCCAGTCGATCGCGCGATTCCGGGCGATCATGGCAAGCCACGTGATCGGACTCGATCCTCTCGGCTCCCATGCGCCCGCCCGGCGCCAAACGACGAAATATCCCTCATGCAGCACGTCCTCTGCGGCTTCCCGATTACCGCAGATGCGAAGCGTGATGCCGAACAGCTTTGCTGCAGTCAGGCGATAAAGCTCCTGAAAGGCCGCATGATCTTCGGCACCGACCCGGACGAGCATCTCGGTCAGATAAGCGCGGGCATTATCAGCTGTATCGGTCCTGCTCACCGCGCGGTGACTTAACGCCACGCGACGTGCTGGCCAAGGGCAGGGTCACCTACCAACGCGGCCCTTTATGTCGAGCATCTTCTGAGTTTTGGACGCATCGTATGTCGCTACTTTTGCAACAGCGGAAAGACAGGGGTGGGCGGAAAGCAGCTTGGCTACTTTCGGGCGCTAATTAGCATAAACGAAGCTTCGTTTATGCGTGAAATTACGGCGCAGTAGTTGGAAGCCGGCGCGCCTGCGGTCTGCGGGGCAGCCCGTGCCGAAGCCGCACCCGTCGGCGTGACTGCTAGCCTATGTTGCAGGCTGCGCGCATTGGCCAACCTACGCTCGAGCTTGAAGCAATCACTCAGCATAGGGAGCCAGCTGCGAAAGGTGAGGATTAGGCATTAACGGACATCCCCCAGGGGGGGGGGGGACACCGACCCCGTTTAGGAGGGAACGTCGGGCTCAACATGGCGGAAATTCGTGCTGATTTCCATGAGGCAGCGCATAAGTTACCGACGTTCTTATTCACGTTCAGCCTGATTTAGATTTGAGATTTGACGAGAAATGTCTGTTAATTTAGGCATATCGCAAGCCGATACCTCGGGCGCTGGCGACTGAGGGTTAGCTGCCCCCCCGACGGACGAAGGGTTTATGCCAACCTCAAACATACCTGCGCTGGCAGCGATGGTGAACAAACTGGCGCAGCGCTCGACACTGAGCGCAGCCGAAGCCCAGGCGCTACTTGATCTGCCCCACAGGCTGATCAAGGCTGACCCCGGCAACTACCTTGTGCGCAATGGAGATAGGACCGACAGTTGCATCGTGCTGCTGTCCGGCTTCGTCTATCGCAGCAAGATTGCCGGGAACGGCGCTAGGCAAATTGTTTCGATTCACCTGAGTGGAGATCTGGTCGGCCTGCAAAATAGCTTCTTGGACGTGGCCGACCATAACGTTCAGGCGCTCAACCATGTGGAAGTCGCTCTGATCCCACATCAGGCGATTTTTGATGTGACCGAGGCTTTTCCGGCGATCGCACAGGCGCTGTGGCGCGATACTGCCGTGGACGGGTCGATGTTTCGGGAATGGCTTCTCAACGTTGGTCGGCGAGATGCACGCCAGCGCGT
Organism: Sphingomonas sp. CFBP 8760; assembly: GCF_014841615.1. Taxonomy (GTDB): domain Bacteria; phylum Pseudomonadota; class Alphaproteobacteria; order Sphingomonadales; family Sphingomonadaceae; genus Sphingomonas. The sequence continues at coordinate 63,494 of NZ_JACYUG010000016.1, forward strand.
TGCCCACTTGTTATGCGAGCTTGCGCTCAGGCAGGAAGCCGCCGGCTTGTCCGAAAGTCCCTCTTACATATTGCCGATGACACAGGAGCAGATCGGCGACGCGACCGGGCTAACCGCGGTACATGTCAACCGGACGGTGCAACGCATGCGGAGCGAAGGGCTCATCAATGCAGGCAAAGGCTCCGTCACTATAACGGACTGGGAGCGGCTACAGAGGGTAGGTGACTTCTGCAGGGCCTATCTGCATCTGCCGGCTACTGCAGCCTAGTCAGTTCAGGCGATAACGTCATCTCGATCTGAATGGGGCATGTGAACGTTAGTGTGAGGACGGGGTTCCCGTACTCATCCTCCACGTCGAAGCGGCCTTGGTAGTTACGATTGCCATTCTTCACCGCCTCAGCGATCAGCCCGCTCGCACTTTCGAGCGCGGTTCTCTGCACAGCCGCGATGTCGGGCCGCTCAATGCCTTCCAGGTCGGTGATAACCTGATCGCCTTCCGCGATGTGAAAAAAATAGATCGGCATCCGCTGCCTCCTCCAGATCGGATGGAAGGATAGGATTTTATCGAGGTTTACCAATAGCATAGATCAAGAGTGACGTATCTTTGTTGTCCATGACGCAAGCGCTCATCGGACGCGACCGGACGAAAGATTGACAAGCTTGTCTCGTATCCGGGGGGCACATGGGCGTTAGCGGATAGGCCACTCATGGAGGAACACCGCACGCGAGCTGGTCGATCGCGGCGAAAATCCGCGCGCAGTCACAGTCAATGCCATGCAAATTCGCAATTTCGAGTGGGCAGCGCACGCCTGGCACGCACACTGCCGCTCAGGCTGGACGCAGATCCATGCTAAACGGGTGATGCCCAGCCTGGAACACGACGTGTTCCCTGCGACGGTTATTTTCGCAACAGACTCGCGTTCTTGATCAGGTAGCAAAACGGGGAGTCGCAGAAAGACTAAGCCCGTATCAGGCTGCTTGATGGCCTACCTTACGCCAGTCGTAGCCTGACAATCGCTGCCGCACAGGCAGGGGAGGGTCGCATAGCGGCATTCCAAGAGGCCGCTACGTTCTTGGCCAAACCACACGATGAAACCGAGATCACCGGATTGATCGAAGCAATTAGCAGGGTTTCTCAGTGTAAGGAGATATTGGTAGCGGAGGCACGCCTATTCGAAAGGGAAATAAATCGTCTTTTTGTCCGATGTTCTTGTCTCACGTTTCTCAGGAAGTACCATCAGGCGTCATCATCTCGCTGACTTTCGCGACCAGCGCCTCCATTGAGAACGGCTTGGTAAGAAGCGCCATGCCGGATTCGAGATGACCGTTCCCCATTGCGGCGTTCTCCGCGTATCCGGTGATGAAAAGCACCTTTAAGCCCGGTCGAAGGGAGCGTGCAGCGTCGGCGACCTGCCGCCCGTTCATGCCGTTCGGAAGGCCGACATCGGTGATGAGCAGCTCGACGCGCGCGCCAGACTGCAAGACCTTGATGCCGGCAGCTCCGTCAGCCGCACCGATAACGGTGTAGCCGGCTTCATCGAGTACCTCGTCGACCAGATGACGGATGGTGGCTTCGTCATCGACGATAAGAACGGTTTGCCCGATCGCGTTCTTGATGTTGATCGCAGTATTTTCGCTGACGGCATTATCAGCTTCGCCGACATGGCGCGGCAGGTACACGCACATCGTCGTGCCTTCGCCCAGCTCGGAGTAGATACGGACCTGTCCGCCGGATTGCCTCGCAAAGCCGTAGATCATCAACAGGCCCAGCCCTGTGCCCTGACCGATCGGCTTGGTCGTGTAGAACGGCTCGAACGCTCGCTCGATCGTTTCCGCGGACATCCCGCAACCCGTGTCGGTCACACAGATCGAGAGGTACTGGCCAGGCGGTAGATCGCGCTCACGTGCCGTCCGATCGTCCAACCACTTGTTGGCAGTCTCGATCGTGATCCGGCCGCCATCCGGCATCGCGTCCCGCGCATTGATGCATAGGTTCAGCAGTGCATTTTCGAGCTGACCGGCGTCGATATTGGCCACCCAAAGACCCGCAGCGCCGACAATCTCGATCTGCGCCGTCCCGCCGACGGTGCGGCGTAGCAGTTCCTCCATGCCAAAAATCAACCGGTTCACATCCGTCGGCTTGGGATCAAGCGTCTGTCGCCGGGAAAAGGCGAGCAGGCGTTGAGTGAGCGACGCCGCGCGACGACCTGCACCTTGCGCTGCGTTGATGAAGCGATCGATATCATCAACACGCCCACGCGCGACCCGCGCTTGCAGCAACTCGAGATTGCCCATCATGCCGGTCAGCAGGTTGTTGAAGTCGTGTGCCAGGCCGCCGGTGAGTTGTCCCACCGCCTCCATTTTCTGCGCCTGACGCAGCGCTTCACGGGCAGCAGCGAGCTGTTCCTCGGCGTCTATCTGCTCGGTGATATCAACCCCGTGCTGGACGGCACCGACGATCCGAGCATCCGACCATCCGCTGCACGAAGCGGATTGTAGAAAATCTCCCACATAGGAGAGGCAAAATCAGGATGTCCGAACCGCTCGATGATCCTGAACGCCTCACCGGCCAGCGCGCGATCGAGATAACTCCTGATGATCTCCCCTTGCTCCGGCAGGAAGAGGTTGGGGAACACCTCGCCTAGCTGGGCCCGATGCCCATAGACACGAAAGAACTCATCGTTGAACGCTTGGTTGAAGGCGACGATCGCGTAGTCGCTGTCGAAGGCGCACGCAGGGTTGGGGTCGGATTGAAACACGTCCTGGTAGAGCAGCAAGGCTTCCGAGCGTTCGGCGACGCGCTGCTCTAGCGTGGCGTTCAACGATCGCAGATGCTGTTTGGAAGTCGTTTCCGAAGCGACATTCAAAAAGCCTGAGATATTGCCGTCATCGTCGCACAAGGGGCTGTAGCAGAACGTCCACCAGGTCTTTTCGGCATAGCCGTACCGCTCCATCGTCAGCGGCAGATCATCGAACGCGACGGTCTGGCCAGACATTGCTTGAGCTATAAAGGGCTCGATGTCGGCCCAAACATCGCTCCAGACGGCTGCCATCGGTTTGCCGAGAGCTGCGGGATGCTTTTTGCCCAGGAACGGCATGTAGGCTTCGTTGTAGAACAGCGTCACATCGTTGCCCCAGCCGATGCACATCGGAAAGCGGGATGCGAGCATGGTGTCGAGGATGGCGGTTAACGACTTTGGCCACTCCGATCGATCGCCAACAGGTGTCGATGACCAATCGTACGACAGGATTAATGCGGTGAGCTCATCCGAACCCGTGAGGTGACCCATGCGCCGGATTAGTTTTTCAGCCATCTCAAGCAGGTACAGGGTACTCTGCGCCTTACGCAAGTGACAGCCAGCGGCAAATCCAATGTGTCACTTACAGATCTCGATTATAGCTCTTTTAGCGCCGCTGCCGATCCGATCTTCCCATAGAGGAAGGCTGCTCAAAACAAGGCACCTGATAGGCACCATGGCGCCTCTAATGGCGCCATTTTCCCAAACTTGTTCCCAATTCGACTCTCATAAAATTCGTATCCGGCGACGGGGTTATGGGAAAGCTTGGCGCCGGCTCAAGCTATCTCGGTGTCGCCAATGTTCTGGGTTTCGAACGTCGCATATATTGAGAATTTAGCAATGACGAATAAGTTGCTCTGCACTGCGTCACGTCACCAAGCGAGCATATTCCTGCTCGGGATAGCCGTACGTGTCACCCGCCAAAGCCATTAGCTTCGCGCGGTCAACGACTAGCACCTTGGCACGTACAGCTCGGATCGCCTGCTCCTCCTCAAGGCGATGGAGTGCATCGGTGACGCTGCTGCGCCGCACGCCCAGCATCAAACGAAACTCCTCATGCGTCATGCAAATCTCATCGGCTTGCACACGGTCATGATACAACAGGATCCAGCGGGCCATACGGCGCTCGATCGAATGCGCCAGTGAGGACACGATCGTGCGTCCCATCTGCAACATGAAGACGTGTGCGAACCGCAGCAGCGTCATGCGCAATGTCGCGCTTTGCTCTACTGCGGCAAGCAGTTTGTCCGCGGGTATGCGTAGGGCATGCCCCGCCTCTGCGCGCATCGTGACATCATAGGGAGAACGGTCGTCACCCATCAGCAACGGCCACCCGATGAACCCTTCGGCACCCAGCAAACCGACCGCATAGCGCCGATCATTGTCTAGTGAATCGAGAACGCCGGCGATGCCTTGTTCGAAGAAGCAAAAACTCTCGATTGGAGCGCCAGCGCGGGTGATGAAGTCGCCCACGGCAAAGGATACCGGCTCCAGATAGGGGATGATCAGCGCTGCGTCTTGCAAGCTCAGGGTCGCAAGCAGACGGTTGCCGCTTTTTCGGGTCGTGGGCGATGCTATGCCGCTGATTGGTACGATCGTCGCCATTGCCTCTCCTATGCCCACTCATGTTTGGAACGGTTTCGTACAGAAACGTTGCGACGTCCTCCATTGTTCATGCCTGCAACAACAGGAGGAACGCATGATTTCGATCTCGAGACAGCCACTTATACGCGGTGTCGTGGCCGCGGCGGTGATGACGGCATCCTCAGGCGTGTTCGCGCAATCGCCGCGCTCCATCACCGCGCCGCCTCCGCCCCCGCCGCCTGCAACCAGCACTCAGCCGCCCAAGGCAGCGCCCGACATGCAGATGGTACTGGATGCGCTTGCGGGTCTCGGCGGCAAGCCGATCGAGACGCTGACCCCGGCTGAAGCACGCATGCAGCCATCGGCTGCTGACGGCGCGAAGGCGGCGATGGCGAAGAAGGGCATGTCGACCGCACCCGACGCGTCGGTCACGACGCAGGACGTACCCTATGGCAGTGACCCGAAGCAGTTCGCGCGCATCTACAAGCCGGCCAATGCGCCCGCAGGTGGAAAGCCGATGCCGGTGGTGATTTACTATCATGGCGGTGGCTGGGTAATCGCCGATGTCGCAACCTATGACGCCGCACCGCGCGCGATGTCGAAGGCGCTGAACGCCGTCGTCGTATCGGTCGAATACCGCCACGCACCTGAATTCAAATTCCCGGCACAGCATGAGGATGCTGCGGCGGCCTATCGCTGGACGCTGGCGAACGCGGCGAGCTGGGGCGGCGACCCGATGAGGATTGCGGTGGCTGGCGAGAGCGCGGGCGGCAATCTGGCGGTTGCGACAGGCATCTATGCACGTGACAACGGTCTGACCCTGCCGCGCCATATCGTCTCGGTATATCCGATCGCCAACAGCAGCATGACGCTGCTATCACGCATGGACTCGGCCAACGCCAAGCCGCTCAATGCCGCGATGCTGAAGTGGTTCGGCCATTATTACCAGACCAGTGCTGCCGACGCGCAGGATCCGCGGTTGAACCTGGTGGCCGCGAACCTTCGCGGGCTTCCGCCCACCACCATCATCAACGCGCAGATCGATCCGCTGCGCTCGGACGGAGAAACGCTGGCGGCGGCGATGCGCAAGGCCGGTGACAAGGTCGAGCAGAAGACCTTCCCGGGTGTCACGCACGAGTTCTTCGGTATGGCCAAGGTCGTGAACGGTGCCAAGCAGGCGAACGACCTAGCGGTCGCACGGCTGAAGGCGGCACTGGCGCGCTGATCGATCAGGAGGGCGGCAGGCGCCGTCCTCCAAGCTGTTTTAAAACGATAGGAGAGGTTTAGTGGCGTACCTTCGTTATAGCGACGACGTCGAGACGCGTGAGCCGGATGAGCAGGAAAGCATCGACGGCATCATCAAGGGCATGACCCAGGAAAGCCAGACGGTCGAGGAGCGTGATGGTCACGCTGTCCGCGCCAGTCACGCCAAGAGCACCGCTTGTGTGACCGGCACGCTGACCATCGCCTCCGATCTGCCGCCAGAGCTGGCGCAAGGGCTGTTCGCACAGCCGGGCACGTTCGATATTGCCGTTCGCTTTGCCCAAGGGCCAGGTGAGAAGTTGGGCGATCGTGTCTCGACCCACCGCGGCATGTCGATCAAGGTGTTCGGCGTCGAAGGCGAAAAGCTGCCCGGCCATGATGCGCCGACGCAGGACTTTGTCCTCGCCAGCGGCACGACCTTCCCGGCAGGCACTGCCGCGGGCTTCCTTTCGCAAGCCAAGAAGATCGGTTTGACCGTGCCGATGCCTGAAGGCGCGAAGAGTGCTGCGGCATCGATCGCTCGCAACATCAACAAGGTGTTGAACGCCGTTGGCGCGGGTCCGAGCCCGACACTGGATTTCTATGGCCATCCCTTCAGCCATCCGCTGGTCGAGGAATATTTCAGCCAGTGCCCGGTGCGCTTCGGCGATCACGTTGCGAAGATCGGGGCCTTTCCCGTTGCGGCCGAGCAACAGGCGCTCGCAGATTGGCAGCTCGACCCTCATCAGGATGAGGATGGCTTTCGCCATGCCGCGGTCGATTACTTCGAGGGCAACGACGCGGTGTTCGAGCTCCGGGCGCAGCTGTGGACCGATGCCGAGACGCAGCCCATCGAGGACACGTCCGTCGACTGGCCGACGAACGAGAGCCCGTATCGCACCATCGCCACGATCCGACTGCCGCAGCAGTCGGCCTATGGCCCTGACCGCGTCCACTATTTCGACGAGGTGATGACGTTCCGCCCGGCCTATAGCCTAGAAGTACATCGCCCGCTTGGCGGTGTGATGCGCGCGCGCATGCAAGTCTACCAAGCGCTCAGCGACTTCCGCCACCGCGAGAACGGCATCGCTGCTGCCAACACCGCCCGCATTGAAAACATACCTGCCTGATTTCGACGGCATCACCCGCCTGAGACACGCGCCGGCCTCGGTCGCGACCATTCACTTGGCCGGATGGGCACGGTCGCTGACGTGGTGCAGGCGGTGATGTATCTGGAGGAGGCGAGCTTTGTGACGGGCGAGATCCTCCACGTCGATGGCGGGTAAGTCGCAGGACATTGACAGGTTTGGCTCAAGCTTCCGTCTTTTGAATTGGCCAAATTGGTCTACATCGAGAATGTCGCGCATCTTCTGAATTTCGCAACAGCTACCACCCCAACGTAATCTGCGCTTCCCGGCGTCGCACAAGTCGGTTACTAAAGTTCGCCGTTCCGATGCATATTCACGACATGCCGACCAGCTGGATCCGAAAGGACGTAGGTTGTTACGGAATTTGATCAGTTAGCCTCGAACATTAGTTGTCGTAATGGTGACGTCTGCCTTCGTCAGAGCGGCGTCTGTCGTATAGATTTCCGCATCCAGCTCGATCGCCAGCGCAAGACAGGCGCGATCTCCTAACGATAGTCCAAGAGCTCGGGTAGCCGGCCTCAGGTCACCAATCAGCATCGCTTGAGCTTGCGATAACGGGCGGACATCAAGATGCAAACCGCCTAGAGCCTCTCTGACTTCTACGAGCGAAAGACCCCTTTCGCGTAGTTTCGATACGACCTCGGCGAGGTTCGTGGCGCCGATGACTGATCGGGTCAGCACCTCTGCTACCCGATCAGCGCCAGGTTCATCATTGAGCAGGCACAGCAAAGCTGAAGCATCAAGTACGATTTTGTTACTCATGTTCTGCCTCGGCACGACGGTCACTGATCAGCTCATCGGCCAGATTGGTGCCTTCCGGGATATGACGACGCAGGATGGCACGGGCGCGCTCCAGGGCCTTGGATACCGAACGTACCCGTAGTTCGCCATTATCGATATCGACCATCACGGTATCACCAGCGCCGATCCCAAGCTCACGCCGCATAAGGGCGGGTATCACCAATTTGCCGCCTTCAACGATTTTTACCCGCTGCGCTTCCACCTCATAACTCCTGACTAAGGTACCCAATCAAGCTATTGGGTATCATTCAGACAAATAGGTGTCACGGACGAAAGCCAGTGTAGGAGTGCGTCCTATACCGAAATCGCAGAAAATGCGTTCATCAAGCATTTGCTAGCTCGTCAAGGTCCGCCAGCTTGGCTAGGCTACGCAGCATCGTCATCTCAATTTAGTAGCCATAGGCGGCAGCCATGGCTATTATCGGTATACCCAAACAAGCCGAGGGATAATGACCGGGCAATCCAATCGAACCATCGTCCAGGCAGCACGGGTATATCTGCGGGTCAGCACCGACGAGCAGGATCTGGCCCGGCAGGAATCGATCGTGGCGGGCGCGAGGGCGGCCGGGTTCTATGTCGCGGCGGTTTACCGCGAGAAAGCGTCAGGCGCGCGGTCCGACCGGCCCGAGCTGTTGCGGATGGTCGCGGACCTGCAGCCCGGCGAGGTGGTGGTCGCTGAGAAAATTGACCGGATCAGTCGTCTGCCGCTGCCGGAGGCGGAATTGCTCGTCGCGACAATCCGCGGAAAGGGGGCCCGGCTCGCGGTGCCCGGGATCGTCGATCTGTCCGATCTCGTCGCCGACAGCGCTGGCGTTGCGCGAATCGTGCTCGAAGCCGTGCAGGACATGCTGCTGCGCGTTGCTCTCCAGACAGCGCGTGACGATTACGAGACCCGGCGCGAGCGTCAGCGTGAGGGGATCGAGATCGCCAAGCGGGCAGGGCGGTATACCGGTCGCAAGCCCGACCTTGCCCATCATCGCCGCATCATCGGTCTACGCGAGGCCGGCATGAGCATTGCCCGCACGGCGGAGCTGGCCGGATGCAGCATCGCCCAGGTCAAGCGCGTGACCGCCGTCCACCGTGCCAGAATGGCGGTGGGATCAGGCCTGGACGTGACGGTCACAGATGGCGAGCTCTGACGGTATCCGCTGTCAGGGTTGCCGAGGTCGGGCCTGACAGCGCAGTTGTCGCTGTTCGTGGCGAGCCCCGAATTGATCAACAGGCTGGTGCCGCACAGGGGTAGGCATTTTTTGCCTACCCCTGTCCTCGCGTCATCTGCCGTCGGTATCAGCTTGTGCGTCCGTAGCGGGTGCGGCGTGCTTGCGGCCAAGGCCGATCGTCTTGGCCATGCTGCTGCGGGTTTCGCTATAGGCCGGGGGGCATCGAATAGTCAGCCCGCAGAGCGTAGCGCTGACGGTACGGATGCTGGCATGTCGTGTCAGCACCGCGTTTATGCAGTGAATGGCCAAAGCTACCAGCTATCAGCCTATGGATCGCCGGCATTGATCCGGGGGTGGCGCGGCCACCCCCGGGTGCATCTCACTCGGCGGTGCCGAGCGCTTCCTTGGCGGCATCGAGGGCGGCCTTGCCGCCACGCTTCGCCTTGGGGGCGGGCTTCTCCGCGCCTTCTACCTTCTGGCCGGGCTTGCGGCCTAGGCCGATCGACTTGNGGCTTGCGGCCCAGGCCGATCGACTTGGCCATCGTACGACGGGCCTCGCTGTAGGACTCTGCGACCATCGGATAGTCCGCCTTCAGGTTATAGCGGGCGCGGTATTCCTCTGGCGTCAGGCCGTTGCTGGTCAGATGGCGGCGCAGCGTCCGGTAGGGCTTGCCGTCGATCAGGCTGATGATGTGGTCCTTGCTGGCCAGCGACTTCCGCACGGTCACCGCCGGCGTGTATTCCGTCGGAGCTTCCTCAACCGGCGCCTCGACAGCCGGTCCACCAAGCTTCTCGACGGCTGCATGCATCGACTGCAGGAACGCCGGCACATCGTCCGCGGAGGTACGGGTATTGGGGTTGCCCAGCCAGGCAATGGTGAGTTCGGTGGCAAGCTCGATGGTGTTGGTTTCGGTAGTCATAGTAATCCTGAACTAGTGTGGTGGTGCTACAGCATTCAATAATACAGGGCTCGTTCAAGGCGACATAAGTGAAATATTTTAAGTGTCAACTACCGTAACAAGACCATGCGGTAACCACTCGGTTATTGATGAGATAGGATAAGGATATGGCGAGAGATTAGCTATCTTAATGCGGTATATTTAATAGATTTACATCAAATCATCGAGTTTCTGGAGCTATAAGAGCTCAGCCACTAATTAAGTTCGATTTTTAGATTGCATGGAGGTATATATGGTGTCGATTTTGACAGCACATACACGCTGTATACCAAATCAAACTTCGTTATGATTGGGCAGTGCGTTGTTGGCCCGACCGTGACAAAACGCTGCAGTTTCTCTAGTTAATGGTAGAGCACAACGCCTTAAAGTTGTTCAAGGCAAATCCAGGTTGGCGTCTAAGATACACTATCAAATATGGTTGCCAAATCAATGGACGATTTTCTATCAATCAGGTGGGGGTTTGACGCTACTTGCGGAAACGGTACCCTTGCATAATGCGCATTACTTAAACCATGCCTACAGCTGTCGTAATAGTGCGTCGGCCAGCCGGTACAGCCGACGCGCTATCAATTCATTGAACGTGATTTAAGAAATGTGAACACTTACGGTTCTTAAGACAATTGAGGTTGCTCAGAAGGCCGCTGACATCATGCGTAGGAGACCTTGGTCGAACGGCGCCGATAACGGAGGGAGGCACTCAGCAGGCCAAAGCCAACCAGCATCATCGCCCAAGTGCTGGGCTCTGGTACTACAGATGTAAGACCGAACCGCTGATTGATGTCACGGTAGCCTGCGGCCTGGACTGCGGCAGTGGGGTGAACCCCGTCAAAGGAGAAGATGCCGACACACCCCGTCGCTTGAGCGCCTGCTTCGAGGCAATTAATGTCTGCGCGCTGTGGTGGCAAGCCCAGCGAAGAAGGATTCGTCAGGGCGCGCCGATTGAAATCGCTGAGGCTGTAGAAAAGCAAGTCGGTATCAGCGTCCAGCGACAGGGTCGCGATTGCTGCGGTGAGATAACCGTTCGCAGCAATGGTGAACGGATCGCCTGCGAGAGGGAAATCCGTCATGAAGATGTTGCGCACACCAAGATCGTTTAGGGTCTGAACGCCGGCGGCATATTGGCTGGCTGCGGCTTGCAGGTAGGCGTCGATGGTAGGGAATGAACCGATCGCGCCCTCTTGGCCAAATACGCCTTTGGCGCCAAAGACGTCATTGCCGCCAAAGTTCAGGATATAAATGCCATTGATATCAATATCCCGGCCAGACGCGGTAAACGCGCTGATCTGCGCCTTGAGATCGGGAATGCCGTCACCGGTATCGACGACGCGGGCGCCGCCAAAGGCGAAGTTGGTGCCGCCTGCCAGTGATGGCGTTGTAGGCACACCAAAGAGGTCGATGGATAAAAGGTCAGGGTAATCGTAGCCGTTAGTGAAACGGTTCTGGAAATAGCCGAGCGCCGGGTCCGGCCGGGTTCCGCCATTGGCGATGTAAAGGTTGCCCGCATCTACGAGGCTGTCACCGAAGACTGTAACCGAGGTGTAGCGCTCAGTGTCCCGGTCTGCCCAAGCCGGAGCGGCTGACAGTACCCCTAACGTCCCAAATGCTAACGCCAAAACCTTGCCCAACGTAATTCTCCTTGCCCGCAGTCGCATGCCCAGACTTGAGAGTCATAATTGCCAACAAATGATTATGACTTCGCCTGCCATCTCATATCAGACGAATAACTGCTTACAGCATAATTTAGGAAATGCACCATCGCACAACCATCAAATAGTATGCCTATAGCTGTCAAAGTAACGATACATGTACCGATATAATTGTCGCTGACAGCAAAAGGCTCGCCGGTCATTGGACCGGCGAGCCTTTCAATCGTCTTGCTGTCGGATGTTACGCGAAGCGCACCGTCGTTGCACGACGGCGGTACCGCGTAGCAGCACCGATCATGCCAAAGCCGACCAGCATCATTGCCCAGGTGGTGGCTTCCGGAATGGCTGCTACGAAGGACGCCTGGCCACCATAAGCACCACCACCGCGCGAAACGCCGTTCACGACGATCGTGTTCAGTACGCCAGCGACGACCGGAATGTTGTTGGTGAACGCCACCTCGAACAGGCCGCCTTCGGTGCGATTGATACCAGCGGCGACGCCGTTGACGAAGACCGAGGTAAAGTCGAGGTCGTTAGGCGACTGGAATACCGTCGCGCTCGTCGTCACCGTGCCGCTGCCAAAGCCATTGGTTGGAAGAGTGAAGGTAAAGGTGTCGGAGAATTCTCCAGCAGCGATACCGGTGTTGAAGAATGCGCCAGCGAAGGTGCCATTCGGACCCGGGGTTGCGGTGAAGTTCGTGCCACCGACCGGGAAGGTTGCTGCATATGCCGCGGGTGCAGCCAGGGTCATCGTGGCAACCGCAAGGGTCGAGACAATCAGTCGCTTCATATGAAATTCCTCAAAACCGGGCGCACTGGCCGCAAGGCCGTCGCTTACACGGATGTCAAAAGCTGCGCTAGATAATTAATAATGCATTAACGAAATTTTCAAAGAATTATAACAAGTTAATTGTTAGGCGATTGCATTGGACCTGGCCGTCATGCAAATCGCCTGAAAGACAGGTCGCTCAGCTGAGGGGTGGGGGCAAGCGTCGGGGTGGGGATTCCCCACCGCACCACGCGCCTATATGGCGGCTTAGGGAAGCCACCGTGGGACGAGCATCTGGTCCGGTCGTAGTTGGTCAGAACAGCCACGATAGTCGTTCGATCCCGCAACGCAGCATCTTTGGCCCCGTCCATCGCACGGCCTGCCGACTATTCTGCTGCCACCGATAGTAATTCGAACCTTTAGCTGCTCTGCATTTCCGGCGGCTTGGATGTATCAAGGTGCGCTTGCGATAGTGGAAAACGGTAGATTAACTTAAATTAATTGCTGTTCGGTTGGTGTATTAACCGGATGATGATTATTTCAGGCGCAGATTTGCCGTGTCAGGAAATGATCTAGGCAAGCTACGCGCTTACAAAACGTAATTAATACTTTCCTACATCCGGCAGCGGATAGCTCACGAATGATTGAAGGCTATGCCAGCTGTAGGTGGTGGGAAGTATCACGATCTCAAGGGGTTCGGATATGTCGCTATCTCTCGACCGTCAGCCTGAGCAGCGCAATCACCAGGTGATGCCAATCTCTAACCAGCGCGTTGATACCGTTGACAAGCTGCATGAGATCAGTCTTCCCGTCACTGGCATTTGTGGACATCAAAAGCTGGTCAGCGTTCGTCTGGCCGATACTGACGATCAGCGTAGCTCGGCATGCATGTTGATCAACAAAATGTATTCCTGGCGTGGGTATGGTGATGACCACAAGGTGCCGGTGCGCTCGACGCATTCCACATTCACTGCCTCGGTTGAGGATGACGTCATTGGTACGTTGACGTTGGGGGTAGATTCCCCGGCCGGGCTTGCCGCCGATGGCATTTTCAAAGAGGAAATCGATCAATTCCGGCAGGTTCCCAATGCCAGGGTATGCGAATTGACGAAGCTGGCATTCAACTCGACCATGCCGTCAAAGCCGATGCTTGCTGCCCTCTTCCATATCGTGTTCATCTACGGACAGCGTCGGCATAATTGCACCGACCTGTTCATCGAGGTGAATCCACGGCATCGCCGCTTTTATGAAGCGATGCTTGGTTTCAAGCGGGTCGGAGCAGTCAAGACCAATCCCAGCGTCGATGCACCTGCCCAGCTTATGTGGTTGAAGATCGCGGATATCCGTACCCAGATCGATGAACATGCCGGTCAGGGGGATGCGGCAAGCGTGCGATCGCTATATCCGTTCTTCTTCTCACGCCGGGAGGAGAACGGGATATATTCCCGCTTGGAGGATACCCAGTTCGGCACCGCTGCTCAGGCAGGGGACGGGGGGCATACCGGCTCGGCTTTGCGTGACCTCAGTCTCGTCCTACCTGGTGAATCAGAGATACGTCAGTAGATGGTGCTTCTCGTGTCATGTGACCGAGCGCTCTCAGGCACGTAGCTAATTAATGTATCGATGGGTTCGGAACCGGAGTGGTCATGCTGTCGGCAACGCCGGCCGCATAACCGTCATGCCAAAAGTCATAAAGCGACGGATCAATATGGTTAGGTGGAGAGGCGTCCTCTCGCATCGCGCCCGATGCCCAGCCGTCTTCGAAAAGCGATATTGCCGCTTCGAATACTGCGTCGACTTGGATGATCATTGTATATCCTGAGTGTTAGTTAACGTTTTGAGCTCGCGCTCTTTAGTGGCGNATCCTGCGTCGACCTGGATGATCATTGTATATCCTGAATGTTAGTTAACGTTTTAAGCTCACGCTCTTTAGTGGCGATGAACGCAACAGCCTATAATTCGGTTGCACTAGACATCGTGATTTATCTAGACCGAACCTCTTATACGAAGCGGCCACTCTACGCATTGGAACGGCGAAGAGCAGCCAGACCGCCGACCAAGCAGGGCTACAGTGAGTCGGCCGGGATTTGGTAATACGGGATGACCAACCTGCTAATGCGTTCGCATCCACCGGCAGGCCGCTGCTGTTTGCTTCCGATTAAAAAGGGACGCGTAGCATGCCGCGCCCGTATGATCGGTCNCCCGTATGATCGGTCAGTACCATGGCGCATCGGGGTTGAAGCCTACCCATATTGGTTGACCTGCGATACATTCCTCGGCAGTCATTGAAGGGATAGCGCGTGACGGATGGTCGATCAGTCGGTCGGGTGGCAAGGGTTGCGGTATTGCTAGCGACACCGGCGGTGCTGGGAGCTACCGGGTTGACTACCAATTTTGATGACCGAGTGCTTGCCGCTCATAATCGCGGGCGTGCGGAGCTA
>NZ_JACYUG010000017.1 GCF_014841615.1 Sphingomonas sp. CFBP 8760
CACGCGATCAGTGGCACTCAATACCAGCACGTCCGCCTGACGACCAACCATCCACGCCTCCCGCCTGCGCAAGAGAGAATACAATGCAGCCTACTTCAGTTCCAGCTGACTAGCGGTCCCCTTCTATCGACCATCCTGTCTCCCCGACCATCGATCGTCGAGTGGATCGTTTCGCCTGCTGATGGCCGTACGATCGATATGCCCCTGCCCCCCCGGTCGCGGGCTTCCATATCGATCCGGGCAGGTATCGCCCCTGTTGCATGGGCTGGCCCGACTGTTGCGGGACACCTCGGCGTGTCGATGCGTTGATGTCGGTCATTCCGGAGAAGCCGATGTCTCATTCCCCGCCCGTTCCGCCTGCCAATCAATCCCCTTATCCGCGGGTCGAACCGCCGCACGAGCATCATGACTCGCCCGTCGCTCCGTCGCCGACGGTCGACCGCGCATCGTCCGAACGTCGGATGCGGACCGGCATCGCCGCCGCCTTGGGCATTGGGGCGATCGCCGCATTGGTGGCCGGTATCGTGGCCGCCAGCCGACAGTCCCCGACGCCACCCGTCCGCAAGCGGAAGCCGAAGGGATCGGGCAAGAAGAAGCGCTGATGATCGCGGCACGGCAGCAGAGGATACCGACATGACCGAACCGACTTCGTCCCGCCCGGACGACCCCCGGGATGACGGTGCCCGGCCGCAGCCGGCCAACGCCTTCGACCGGGATACCGGCTACAGCGGACAGGGTTACCAACGTGATCGCGAAGCGGCGGAAGGTGCCGTGCGACCGAGCGGCCATCCGCTGACCGGCGACCCGGCCACGGTGACGCCACCGGCGGCCGATCCGGAGGAGCGCAACATTCCACCTGAGAATGGTCGGCGTGGCTGGATCGACCCCGCCACCGGCGAGGTCCATGGCAGCGGTAGCGGTGCCGGTGGCGGCAACCCCGGCGAGAATTTCGACGACGAAAGTCCCGCCGGCGGCTGACCGCGATCAGGCGGTGGCGTCACGCATCAGGGGTGCGTGACGATCCACCAGAACCGCGCTCGCCTGGTTCAGGCCGACCACCTCCACGGCGATGCCGTGCCGCCGCATCGCCGCCACGACCTCTTCCAGCGCGCCGACCGCCGTGACATCCCACAGATGCGCGGCGGTCAGGTCGATCCGCACGTGACGGGCATCGTCGCGAAGGTCGAACCGATCAGCGAACATCTCGGCACTGGCGAAGAACACCTGTCCCGACACGATGTAGGTCCGGGTATCGCTGTCCACGTCATGCTCGACCCGGACGGCCATCAGCCGGCTGACCTTGAACGCGAAGAACACGCCGCTCAGCAACACCCCGACCGCGACGCCCATCGACAGGTCGTGCGTCGCCACCGTCACCACCACGGTGGCGAGCATGACGATACCGGATACCCGCGGATGCCGGCGCAGATCGCGCAACGACCCCCAGGAGAAGGTGCTGATCGACACCATCACCATGATCGCCACCAGCGCCGCTACCGGCACCTGCGCGACCCATGGCCGCAGCGGCACCATCACGATCAACAGGAAGACGCCCGCCACCAGCGTCGACAGCCGGCCCCGCCCGCCATAGCGGACATTGCCGACCGTCTGCCCGATCATCCCGCACCCGGCGATGCCGCCGAACAGGCCCGCCGCGACATTGGCCAGACCCAGCCCGGTACACTCGCGCGCCTTGGGACTGGTGGTTTCGGTCAGGTCGTCGACCACCCGCGCGGTCATCATCGATTCCAGCAACCCCACCGCCGCCATCGCCAGCGCATAGGGGGCGACGATCGCCAGCGTCGCCCAGTCGAACGGGATGGCGGGCAGCGCGAAGCCGGGCAGAGCATCCGGCAACCGTCCCAGATCGGCCACCGTCCGCAGCGGCATCGGCACCCATGCGGCGATCGCGGTCAGCGCGACGATGCAGATCAGGGGCGACGGGATCGCGGTCGTCAGCCGTGGCAGCAGATAGATGATCGCCAGGCCCAGCGCGATCATCGCATGGGTATGCCACGTCACCCCCAGCATCTGCGGCACCTGCGCCGAAAAGATGAGGATCGCCAGCGCGTTGACGAAGCCGGTACGCACCGACCGCGACACGAAGCGCATCAGCATGTCGAGCCGCGCCAGCCCGAAAGCGATCTGGAAGATGCCGGCCAGCACCGTCGCCGCCAGCAGATAGGAAAGCCCGTGCGCCTGCACGAGCGCGGCGGCCACCAGCGCCACCGAGCCTGCCGCGCCGGAGATCATCGCCGGGCGCCCCCCGGCAAAGGCGATCACGATGCCGATCACGAACGAGGCGAACAGCCCCACTTCGGGATCGATGCCCGCCACGAAGGCGAAGGCGATCACCTCGGGAATCAGGGCGAAGGTGCCGACCATGCCGGCCAGCACGTCGCGCCGCGCGGCGGCGGGGCCGCTGTACCATTCGGCACGGTAACGGGAAAAGGATGATAGGGTCATGTCGATCGTCCGCAATCATCGCATCGATGCGGCGCCCACCCGGCGATCGGGCGGACGGTGTCAGGGATGCGGTCTGCGTTGTCCGGCGGATCGGCGGCCGGAATAGCCACCCGGAATTGCACCGGGTCCATGCGAATGCCGCCCGCTACCGCCGAACGCGTCGCGATGCAAGTTCGGCGGGGAACACCCCCTCGCCTCATTCGTCCACCAGACGAACCATCAAGGGACCGATATCATGACGATCTTCAACAAGGACATGGTCGACCTGGCGAGCCGCAACGAGCTTTGGCAGAAGGAAGTTTATCGCGACAGCAAGGTCCAAATCGTGCTGATGAGCATCCCGACCGGCGAGGAGATCGGGATGGAGACGCATCCCGCCGACCAGACCACCTTCATCGTCGCGGGCGATGCGCAGGTGGTGATCGACGGCCATTCGACCAAGGCCAGCCCCAACCACCTCGTCGTCGTGCCCAAGGGCTCGCAGCACAACATCATCAACAAGGGCAGCGGCGATCTGAAGCTGTTCTCCGTCTATGCCCCGCCGGCAGAACCCGAAGGCGCCGCCTTCCGGACCAAGGCGGAAGCGGAGGAAGCGGAAAAGGGCCTGCTGGCCAAGGCGGCGGACGCGGTGAAGGAGGCGATCGGGCGATGAGCAGTCACGCCACCCGCGTCGTCATTACCGGCGCATCGAGCGGGATCGGGGCCGCGACGGCGATCGCCTTCGCCCGGACCGGCGCCCGTCTGGTGCTGGGCGCGCGCGGCGAGGCCGGGTTGCAGGACATCGCCCGGCGCTGCCGCGAGGTCGGCGGCATCGCCGATATCCAGGTCGTCGACACGACCGACGCGGCGGCGGTCGCATCGTTCGCGGCATCGGCGCGCGACCTGCTGGGCGAAATCGACCTGTGGTTCAGCTGCGTCGGCGTCGGCGTGGTCGGCCGGTATCACGAGGTGCCGATCGCCGACCATGCCCGCGTGATCGACACCAATCTGCTCAGCCACATGAACGATGCCCATGCCGTGTTGCCGATCTTCCTCGCGCAGGATCGCGGGACGTGGGTCAATATGATCTCGGTCGGCGGCTTCTTCGCCACACCTTATGCCGCCGCCTATGCCGCCAGCAAGTTCGGCCTGCGCGGGTTCAGTGAGGCATTGCGCGGCGAGGTGTCGAAGCGGCCGCATATCCATGTCTGCGACGTCTATCCCACCTTCGTCGACACGCCGGGGATCGATCATGCCGGCAACTACACGGGCGCGAAGCTGTCGCTGCCACCCGGCTCGCTGGCGCCCGAAACGGTGGCGAAGGCGGTGGTGCGGCTCGCGCGGCATCCGCGCAACACGACCGTCGTCGGCGCGCCGGCGATCGCGCTGAAGGTCGGCCAGTTCGCCGCCCCCAATCTGGGCGCGGCGATGATGAACGGCTTCATGGACATATGGTCAGACCGGGCGGAGCCGGGCGAGGACACGCCGGGCACGTTGTTCGCCGCCCCCGGAACGGCGAGTGGCCCGGATGGCGGCCGGCGTCACCCGGAACACCGCCGCAAGGCGACGGTGGCGGCCGGTGCCATCACCGCGGCCGGCATCGCCGGCATCGGTGCGTGGTGGTGGCGGCAGCGGCGGTGAACCCACCCCCGGTCACGCCCGACGGCCGCTACATCGTCGTGCGTGGCCGGCTGTGGCGGCGGGCCGATCCGGCGCTGCCCGATGACGAGCGGCAGCGACTGGTCGACCGCCTGATGGACGCCCGCCGTGCCGTCGCCCGGGCGTTGCGGACGAAAGACGACGCGGCGCTGGCGGCGGCACGTGCCGCCGTCGACGACGCGAAGGTCGCGCTGGGAGAGCGTGGCCCGGTATGGTGGCACGACGGCGACCCCGACCTCAACCGCCGGATGGCGCGCAATACCGTCTATGCGGACTGGTTCGCCGCCATCGGTTGATCGGGCGACTGATCGGGTACCGTCGTACCGATCGCCGCGGCGGCGAGGCCACGCACATCGACCCGCGCCTTCAGCCGCGCGGCCAGCAACGCGGTGCCGCTTACCTTGCGCTGCACGAACAACGTCTCGACGTGCGGGACATGCCAAGTCGTGCGGTCGGCGACCAACGCGCGCGCCTCTTCGCGTACCACCGGCACGAAGGCACGGTCCCCGAAATCGAACGGGCCGGGTCGCGCCATCGCATCGTCGACGGCGGCGATGATCCGGTCGACCGCCGGCCGATGCGCCAGCGCCGCCTGCTCGCCGAGAAAGCCGTTCGCCACCGCCAGATCGCGGATACGATCGCGATCATGCACCAGCCCCGCCTCGATCAGCCCGCGATACGACGCCGCGGTCGCCGCCGGTACGCTGCGGGTCGCCCCGAAATCGAGCAGCACGAGCCGGCCGGTATCCGGTTGCCAGCGGTAATTGGCGAAGTTCGGGTCGGTCTGCATCATGCCGAACGCGAACAGTTCGCGCAGCACCAGATCGACCAGCGCGGTCATGGCGCGGTCGCGGACGTCCTGCGGTTCGTCCGCCAGCGTTTCCACCGGCCGCCCTTCCACGAAGCTCATCGCCAGGACGCGATCGGTGGTCAGCGCGGGATCGAGCGTCGGCACCAGATAGCGCGGATCGTCGCCAAGCCGTTCGCCATAGGCGCGCATCTGTTCGCCCTCGCGCCGGTAATCGGCTTCCTCGGCCAGCTGGCGTTTCGCCTCCGCCAGCAGCGGCGCGATATCCACCGTCGCGGGCAGCAGGTTCGATACGCGCAGCAGGGTCGCGACGTTGTCGACATCGGCGTCGATGCTCTCGCGCACCCCCGGATACTGCACCTTGATCGCCAAGAGACGCCCGTCGGGCAGGGTCGCGCGGTGAACCTGCCCGATCGAGGCGGCGGCGATCGGCGACGCCTCGAAATGCCTGAACCGGCGTCGCCAGTCGCGGCCCCATTCCGCCTTCAGCACGCCGTCGAGCTGCTGGGGCGGCATCCGATAGGCCTGGTTGCGCATCCGCGCCATGATGGTGGACAGTTCGGGCGGCAACAAATCCCCCGCGTCCATCGAGATCATCTGTCCCAGCTTCATCGCCGCGCCGCGCAGATGCGACAGCCGGTCGGCGATCCGCGTCGCGTTCGCCGGGGTCAGCATCATGTTGCCCATCGTCGGGCGCTCACCGGCGGCCAGCCGCCGCGCGCCCTCCGCGAGCATCCCGCCCGCCACACCGCCGGCTAGCCGGCCGAAGGTGCCGAGCCGGGCAATCCGGCCACTGGGTACGGCACGGCCGCGCGGGGCCGGGAGATTGTCGTCGTCATGATCGGGCATGACGGCACAGCGCCCGGCGACCGGCGCCGGTTCCGGCGGGTATGATGGTACGGGATGAAGGTTGACCCATCCTGGTTGCACCGGGCAGCATGACGCCGTAAGCAGCGCGGATCGTCAGGGGCAATGCCTTGGGTATGCACGCCGATCCGGTTCGCCAACCATGCCGGAATTCCTGAAAGGGAGACGGACAGCCGGGTCTAGCGGGATGACCGATGGTGCATAGCCTATGGAAATTGCTGGCGATCGTTTTCCTGATGGTCGCCGCGCCGGCATGGGCGAACGGAATTTCCCTGCGTGACGACGTCTGCACCGCGCCGACCGCATCGGATGCTACCCTCCGCGCGGTGCGCCGGGCCGATTATGTCTGCGGCGATGCGGCACCGCGGGCGGCGAAAGGCTGGCTCTGGCTGAAACTGGATACCGCGCGGCTGTCCTCGCTGCCGCCGGGCTGGCGACTGCTGGTCGATCAGACCCGTTTCGCGCGGATCGCGCTGCTGGTCGATACGGATGCGGGCGCCAGACGGACGATGCTGTCGGCCAGCGAACTGGCCGGATACGGGGCGCCGGGCGGCGTCCTGCGTTTCGAGATACCGGTGGCGGGACACGAGATCCGCGGCCTGTATCTCGGCTTCGACGGGATCGACGACCTGTCGCTGATGCGCAAGCTGCGCGCGATGACCCCGGCCCAGCAGATGGCCGATGCGACCGCGTGGCTCGTCCTGATGGGGATGTTCGCCGGTATCCTGCTGTCCGCGCTGATCTACAACGTCGTCATCCATGCGGGACAGCGATCGGCGTTCCAGCGCTGGTACCTGCTGTGGGTCATGGTCGCCTTCACCTATGGCATGACGTGGACGAACATGGCGGCGCTGCTCGACCCCGCTCTGGTCGGCCCCCTGGCGGTCCGGATCGACTATGTGCTGATCGGCTTGATGGTCGCGGCGGGCGGCAGGTTCTTCCTGACCGTGATCGAGGCGGGGATGATACCGCGTGCGCTGGCGGCAGCGATACGGTGGCTGACCATGCTCGGTGCCGCGGCCGGCGTGGCGGCAGCGGCGGACGGGGTGTTGCCGGTCATGCTCTTCGACCGGGCGTTGACCTTCATGGTCGCCACGTCGTTCGTCGTCCTGGGTGCCGGCTGGGTCACGGCGATGATGCGGGGCAGCCGGGTGGTTTGGCCGTACCTGATCGGCTGGGCGCCGGTGGTCGGCGTGTTCGTGGCGCGGTTGCTGCGCAATCTAGGTGTCATGGGACAGAGCGATGCGATCGACCGCGCCACCTTCGGCGCCTTGGCGTTCGAGGCGCTGGTGTTCTCACTCATCATCGCGAGCCGGTTCCGCCGCCTGCGACGGGAACTGTATCACGCCACCCGTCGAAGCGAGATCGAGCTGGCCGAAACCGGGGCGCTGCGCCGCGCCGCCGAAACCGATTTCCTGACCGGACTGGGCAACCGTGCCTCATACCAGCGCACGGCACAGGGGCTGGTCGAGCGGGGCGACGCGTTCTCGCTGTTTCTGATCGACATCGATCATTTGAAGCTGGTCAACGACCGGCTGGGCCATGCGGGGGGCGATGCGCTGATCGTCGCGCTCGGCGACGCGCTTCGCTCGCTGGACGCGGGCGATGGCTTTCATGTCGCCCGGATCGGCGGCGACGAATTCGCGGTGCTCATGCCCGGCGATGCGATGGCGGAGGCGCGGCTGCTCGACCGGATCGATGCGATGCAGGAACGGCCATGGCAGTTTGCGGGTGGACGGCGAACGCTGTCGGCCAGCATCGGCGTCGCCAGCTTTCCCGGCGATGCCGCCGATATCGACGCATTGTACCAGAACGCCGACATGGCGCTTTATGGCGCCAAGGAAACGGGGCGTGGCCGCCATCGACGCTACGATCCGCTGCTGCGCATCCTGCGCGATCTGCAGACCGATTTTTCCCGTGACGCGGAAAACGCGCTGGCTCGCGGCGAGTTCGTGCTGCATTTCCAGCCGATCGTCACCCTGCCGGACGGTGATTGCCAAGGGTACGAGGCGCTGCTGCGCTGGAACCATCCCGAGCATGGCCTGATGCTGCCCGATCGCTTCGCGAACCTGCTGGTGGCGGATCGGCTCGGTCTGCGGATACAGGATCATGTCCTCGACATGGCGCTCGGCTGGATGCAGCGCCGGCGCGACGTCGCCATGGTCTGCGTCAACGCCACCGCCGCGCAGCTGGGCGATCCGGGTACCGCGCGCCATATCCTCGACCGGCTCAACACCCGTGACATCGCGCCGGACAGGCTGTGCATCGAGGTGACGGAGGCGGCGATGCTCGACCGGGCCGCCGATGCGATCCTCGCCACGCTGACGACCCTGCATCAGGCGGGGGTCGTGATCGCGATCGACGATTTCGGCACCGGCCTCGCCTCGATCGTTCATCTGCGCCGGATGCCGGTCGACCGAATCAAGATCGACCGCTCGTTCATCGCCGGGCTGGACGAGGAGGGTAGCAACGCGACCGCGATCGTGCGCGCGATCGTCGCGCTGGGCGATGGCATGGGCAAGACGATCGTGGCGGAGGGGATCGAAACGGAGGCACAGGCGCGGTTGCTGGCCGACATGGGATGCCCCCTCGGCCAGGGCTTCCTGTACGGCGTGGCGACCGCGGATGGCGAGGCGGTCCGGCATCCCCCGGCCCCGCCGCACCCCGTCTAGGCGCAAGTCGCCCCACGGGATCGACAATCGGCGACGCCGCTGTACGATCTGGTCCGACAAGATCACCGCCGGGAGAGTGAACAATGGACGAGATGCAGCCGAGCCGCCGCCGGGTGCTGGCATCGGGCATCGCCGGGGCGACCGCCGCGATGGTGCGGCCGTCGACGGCGGGGGCGGCGCCGACGGGCGGGCTGCTCGCACCGCGGCCGCCGATGGGCTGGAACAGCTGGAACAGCTTCGCGACCACCATCACCGAAGCGCAGGCCCGCGAAACCGCCGCGATCATGCGCGAAAAGCTGCTGCCGTTCGGCTATGATATCTTCACTGTCGATATCCAGTGGTACGAGCCCGAGGCATCGAGCTACGAATATAACGGCAATCCGGTGCCGGCGATGGACGGTTACGGCCGGCTGATCCCCGCCCCCAACCGCTTTCCGTCGAGTGCCGACGGGTCCGGCTTCACCACGCTGGCCGCCGATGTCCACCGGATGGGGATGAAGTTCGGCATCCATCTGATGCGCGGCATCCCCCGGCTGGCGGTGAAGCGGAACCTGCCGATCCTCGGCACCCGTTACCGCGCCGCCGATATCGCCGACACGGGCAGCATCTGTTCGTGGAACCCCGACATGTACGGCGTCGACATGACGAAACCGGGCGCGCAGGCCTATTATGACAGCGTGTTCCGGCTGTACGCCGGCTGGGGCGTCGACTTCGTCAAGATGGACGATATGAGCCGCCCCTACGACGCCCACGCGCCCGAGATCGAGGGCGCCCACCATGCCATCGCCAACAGCGGCCGCCCGATGTTGCTCAGTCTGTCGCCCGGCGAGACACCGGTGATCCGGGGGGAGCATGTCCGCCGCCATGCGCAGATGTGGCGGATCAGCGACGATTTCTGGGACAATTGGGAGATGCTGGAGGCGCAGTTCACCCGGCTGGAGAACTGGAACCCGTGGCGCCGGGCGGGGGCGTGGCCGGATGCGGACATGCTGCCGCTGGGCCGGCTGGCGCTGGGCAAGCGCGATACGAAATTCACCCCCGACGAACAGCGCACGCTGATGACATTGTGGTCGATCGCGCGATCGCCGCTCATCATGGGCGGCGATCTGCGCCATCTCGATGCGCCGACCCTGGCGCTGCTGACCAATCGCGAGGTTCTTGCCGTCAATCAGGCGAGCACCGACAACCAGCCGCATTTCGTCGACGACGGCGCCCGCCTCTGGTCCGCCCGGCCGGAGGGCAGTCAGGATCGCTACCTCGCGCTGTTCAATCCGACGGACAAGCCACGGCCGGTCGGCATCCCGCTGCGCGATCTGGGCAAGGCGGGCACGGTGCGGGTACGCGATCTTTGGTCGGGGCAGGCGATCGGTGCCGCCACCGACCGCGTCGTCCGCACCATTCCCGCGCACGGCGCCGAACTGCTCCGGCTGAGCTGATCCTTCGCCTTGCCTCCCGCCCTTCAGCGGGCGGGAGGATGCAGGGCGAGGAAGACGGTGCTCCAGAGCTGGGCCGCATTGGATTCGTCGGCATCGCCGCTGGATGCGCCGAACGGTGCGACGCGGTATCGGCCGTCCGCATAGGTCCACGACCAGAGTTCCGACGTGCGGACCTCTCCCGCCGCGTCGATCGCCCGCCACAGGCGGCTGCGCAGGGCCAGCAACGCCGCGCGGGTGGCGGCGGGCAGATCGCCCCGCGCCAGTTGCCGGTCCAGCCCCGCGGCTAGGATCGCCTGCTGCCATGACCAGACCACCGTGCCGTGATAGGCGTTGGCGCCGAACCGCGCCCTTGTTTCCGCGGGAGCGTAGGCGGGATTGGCGACCAGCAGGCCGACATCCGTCATCAGCCCCGCCGGAAACGGTCGCGCGATCGCCGCCACCGAGCGGTCGAGGGCGGCCGGACCGGGGTCGGTGAACAACAGGGCGAAGCCATCGTCGGAATGGATCACCGGCACCGCCCGCCCCCGCGCATCGAGCGACAGCGCATTGAACGACAGCGGCGCCTCGCCGAGCGCCGCCAGTGCCGGGGCGTCTGGTACGCCAACCGCCCGGGCATAATCGGCGACAGCCGTTCGCGCACGCGCGTTGGGCAGCGTCAGCGCGAACAGGCCGGGCGCGCGGTCCCGCCACACCCGCGCCTGCGCCGCCGCGCGGGCGATCGCCGCCCGCTCCGCCGGGGTCCCGTATCGATCGATCAGCGGTGCGAGATCGGCGATCGCCGCCAGCGCGGCGGGCACCCAGACGGCATTCACGTCATAGGCGTAGACGCCCCTGCCCAGCCCCTCCTCGCTGTCGCGCCACTGGCCGGTAAGCCGGCCATCCTTGATCGCGACCAGCCGTTCGTAGCCCGGCGCGGTGGCGAAGGCGGCGGTCCGCTCCACCACCCAGGCGAAGTTGCGCGCCAGCAGGTCACCGCGCCGCGCGCCACCGATGCGACCGCCGAGGAATGCCGATGCACGGCCGCGTCCCCGCTCCAGCAGCCACGCCCGGACCACGGCGGGGAACATGAAATCGTCGTCGACCATCGCGTAATCGTAGATCGGCGTGGCGACGCGGCCACGGCCTTCCTTCGCGTTGCGCAGGACGGCGAACTCGCCGATATCCTCCTCATGGGCGACCTGCCCGTCGGGGGCCAACCGCACGAGCACCGCGCCCAGCCCGTCCTCGACCGCCGCCGGTTGCAGCACCGGCATCAGCAGCCGCAACGACATCAGCGTATCGCGCCCGAAATAGGTATCGAACCGCCACGATCCGGCGAGATATTTCTCCCGGTACGACAGGAATTGCAGCGCGTGGCGCGCGCGGGCATCCGTCCCCGCCGCCCCGGTCAGCAGGGCATCCTCGGCCAGCGGCGTCAGCGGCACCTCTCCCGTGGCGGCCTTGATGGTCAGGCGGATGCGGCCGGACGGCCCGGCGGAAACGCTCCGCTCGGTCATCACCGTGTCGCCCACCGCGCCGACCGACAGCCGGTAACCGGCCGCACCGTCCAGCCGGTCTCGCGCCCATGTCAGCACGGCATCGCCATACATGGGCATGGTCGACACCTCCGGCGGCGCGGTTCGCAGCAATTCGTAATCGCGAAGCACGCGGATCGACGACAGTACCCCCTGCCCGAATGTCAGCGTCCGGGCGTCGATGCTCACCGTGGCGGTGATGCCGTTCAGGCGCCGCCCCTTCGCATCGGTCGTCCGCCACGGTTCGGGCGGCCGGTCGAGCGTCCACGCCACCGGCTGCGCCGTCTTCGCGAACCACAGGGCGACGCCGCTGTTCCCCGCCGGAAAGCCGATCAGGATGCGCGGATCGGTACCCGATCGCAGCAACAGGTGCGCCGCCACCGGCCCCTGCCGCACGAAGGCGTTGATGTTGCGCCCCTCGTCGATGCGGAAGGCGAGCGGTGGCAGGGTCCGCTGCGCGGAACCGGCGGCACCCGCACCGGCCAGCAGGACGAACGCGGCGGCAAGACGGATCATGCAGGCTCCCATGATGACAGGAAGGCGGGGCGTGACCGGCACGCCCCGCCCCGGATCAGAAATCGAACCGCAGCGATGCGACCGCATTGGTGCCGTTGATCGGCCGGGCGAAGTAGAAGTTCGATCCCGTATTCTCGACGAAGCCGCCGCGCGGATTGCCCTCGGTCAGGCCGATCGCGTTGCCGATATTCTCGACACTGGCGTTGAACGTCACGCCCGGCGCGACCCGCAACAGCACCCCGGCGGAAAAGACGCTGTAGCCGGGCAGTTCCAGCGAGTTGGAGATATCCGCATAGATCTTTCCGATCCGCTTCCAGTTGCCGTAGATTTCGCCCAGATCGCCCGGCAGCACGATCGCCGGGGTGACGTTGACGTTGACCGAGGGGGTGCGTTCCGGCCGGTTCCCGTCGAAGGTGTTGACGAGCGCGACGTCGCTGGCGCTCGGCGTCTGCGACACGCCGTTCAGCGCGGCGCCGACGCGGTTCACGTTGATGTTCGAATCCTGGATCACGCCCGACGCCTGCACGCGGAACCATGATACCGGCCTGACCGTCACGTCGAACTCGCCGCCATAGACGTCGATGTTCGAGAACGCCTGCACCTCCACGCCGGTGGCATTCTGGCGGGAGAAGATGAAATCCTTGAACTTGGTGTAGAAGCCGGTCAGCGACGCCTGCAGGAATCCCGACGAATAACGGACGCCGCCCTCGGCGAATTCCAGGTCGGTCGGTGCGTTCTGCTCCTGCGCCTGGAAGCCGGTGGCATAGCGGCCATAGACCGCAAGGCGCGGCGTGATGAGGTAGTTGGCGCCGATCGTATAGGCCAGCTTGTTGAACTCGCGCCGCTGCGACGTGTAGGTGCCGGCGAAGCTGTTGCCGCCGAACTGCGCGATATAGTTGTTGGCGATGATGGTGTCGTTGTCCTGCACGATCGTGCCGTTGACGAAGGTGCCCGCCCCCGCGACCGGGGTCCGACCCACGGTGTCGCCGCCCCGCCGGTTGAACACGAAATGCTCGAACCGGACGCCGCCGTCGATGCGCAGCGCATCCCACAGCGTCAGCTGATCGGTGGCATAGCCGGAGATCGAGGTGAACTTCGCCCGGCTCGGCCCCTCGCCGAAGGTGCCGTAGTTGAGAAAGCCGTTCTCGGTCAGCGATCCGACCACCCCGCCCGCGGCGTTGAGCGCGACCACGTCGACACGCCGCGCCCGGTCCTGCACGTCGGTCAGGAAGGTCGAGGCACCGATCGCGTCGTTGTACCGGCTCGACCGCGTGAACAGGCCGCCGACCGTCAGCGAGTTGCCGGCCGTCTGCCAGGTGATGCCGGTATCGCTGTTGAACTCCTTCACCCGCGCCTTGTTGTCGCCGATCACGCTCTCCGCGATCAGGCCGTTGCCGTTCAGCGCGTTGAGCGCGGCGGTGCCCGCGACGATCTGGCCGGTATCGACGTAGCGCAGCCCGAGCGAGCCGGCGCCGCGCGGCGCGAAGGTCTGCAGCGCCAGCACGCTGGTCGCATTGGGGTTGGCGCCGACCGTGTTGAGCCGTTCCGACGCCAGTTGCAGCGCCGAATTGTCATAGGAGAAGATCGAATTGAAGTTCGTCTTGAACCGCGTGTACCGGCCCCGCGCGAAGAAATTCACCTCCTCGCCGAAATCCTGCGTCAGGTCGTAGCCATAGGCCTGCGCGCGGGTGTGCACGCCGTCCTCCAGATCGATGTCCTCGAACGAGCGCCCGGTGGTGGGCGAGGTACGGGTGCGGATCAGCGAGAAATCGCGGCTCTGCAACAGGCCGTGCGTCGCCGACAGGCCGGGGATCGACTGCGGATCGCCGACACCGGTCACCGGGATCGGCACGTAGAAGGTGTTGTGGTCGTCCACCACCTTGGCCGACAGCGTCAGCTTGCCGGTGTTCCATCGCTGCGCCACCGCGCCGCGGAAGATGAAGCCGTGATTGGCGTCATAGCCCGGATCGCGGATGCCCTCGTCCCGGCGGTAGAAACCGCCCAGCGAGATCGCGGTGTTCTCGCCGATCGGCCGCGTCATGAACGCATCGACCCGCGCGGTGGCGAAGGACGAGGTGGTCAGCTGGAACGTGCCGCCCGCCTTGTCGAAATCGGGCTTGCGGGTGATGAAGTTGATCGTCGCGCCCGCGCCGTTGACGGTCAGGATGCCCGACGAGCCGGAGCGCACCGCCTCCAGCCGGTCGATCGACACCTCTTGCTTCAGCAGCGTGTCCGACAGCGCGTTGATGTAGAAGATCGGCAGGCCGTCTTCCTGCAACTGCACGAACTGCTGCCCGCCCCCGGCGAGACCCCGGACCGAGAAGTTGTTCGACACCTCGCCGCCCGAACCCTCGACATAGATGCCCGGGATCAGTTCCAGCGCCTGCGCGGTCGATCGCGGCGCCTTGCGATCGAGATCCTCGCGGGTGGCGACGGTGATCGCGGACGAGGAGGTCAGCACCGTCGCGCCGCGGGCGCGGGTGCCAGTGACGATGATCTCGTCCAGTTCGTTGTTGGCCTGTTCGGTCGGCGCCTCGCCCGGCTGGTTGACGTTGTCCGTCTGCGGGGCGGCGGGGTTCGCGGCAGGATCGGCCGCCTGCCCCTGCTGCGGCCTGACCGCGAGCGACAGGGGGCGGACCGGCATGGAGCCGGCGGCGAGCACGGCGGTGCGCCCGTCGAACGACACGACCCGCAGCCCCGCCATCGCGGTCAGCCGGCGCAGGCCATCGGCGATCCGCATCGTGCCCCGCAGGTCCGCCGTCCGCCGGCCCCGGGTCGCCGCCTCCGGCGCGATGATCTGGATGCCGGCCTGGCGCGCGAACGCGACGATGCCGGTGGCGGCCGGCTGCGCCGCCACGTCGAAGCTGCGAGACTGGGCATAGGCGGCGGCGGGACTGGCGGTGACCATCGCGACGATGGAGGCCGTGACGAGCGAGGCTTGAAGGCGCATGATTTCGTTCTCCCCAATGATCGGGCACGTCTTCGGCGTGCCTTGCGATCAGGAGATACGCGGCGATGGTTTTTCCGTCGCGATCCGGCCCGATTTATTCGACGATGCGGATCGCATCCCCGTCGCGCTCGATCCGGGCGCCCGTCATCGTCGCGGCGGAGCGGGCGAAGCCCTCCACGTCGTCGGTGCGGAACCAGCCGACGATACGCCGTTCGGCCAGCGGTGCCTCCACCGCCAGCTGGCGCGTGTTGTAGCGGTTGAACTCGGCGGCGGCGTCGCCCAGCGTCATCCCCTCCAGCACGATCTCGCCCCGCCGCCAGGCCAGCGCATCGGCCACGCCACCGTCGGTCACCGCCGCGCGGCCGACGCCCGCCTGTTCCGGCACGGACGCCCGTCGCCCGGCATCGACGAACAGGAACCGGGCGGGATCGGCGGTCGACCACACCCGGACGCGGCCCGCCGTCACCAGCACCTCCGCCAGCCCGGCGCGACGACGGACGGCAAAGGCGGTGCCCACCGCCTCGACCCGTATCGCCCCGGCCACGACCACGAACGGCCGCCGACGGTTGTGGGCGACATCGAACCACGCCTCGCCCCGGTCGAGCATCACCTGACGGTGCGCCGGGGTGTAGGCGATGCGCGACCGGGTGTCGGTGTTGAGCAGCATCGTCGACCCGTCGGCCAGTCGTGCCCGGCGCTGTTCGCCATGCGCGGTCGCCACCGCCTGATCGCGCTCGCCGTCCAGCCACCACGCGGTGCCTGCCGTGGCAATCGCGGCCAGCCCGGCGGCGGCCAGCCATCGTCGCCGCGCCGGGCTGGCCGGCGCATCGTCCGCGATCACCGCCGGCACCGCCACCACGTCGAGCGCGGCCCATGCCGCCTGTGCCCGGATCAGCGCACCGTGTCGCCGCGGGTCCTCCGCCAGCCACGCGTCGAGCGCCGCCTGCATGGCGTCATCGCGCGGCGCCCCTTCCAGCCGCACCGCCCACATCGCGGCGGCATCCATGGTTGTATCCGTCGCCATGTCAGCGGGGGGTGCCAGGACGGCGGGCAGGATCGACCCTGCCGTTGCCGGTGCCGGCGGGTCGGGTCCGGGCGGGACGAAGCGGCAATTCGTCGCGCTCGCCGTCGCTGAGACCGGCCAGCAACGCCCGCAGCCCGCGCGACAGATCGTTCTCCACCACCGCCTCGCTCACCCCCAGCCGCTCGGCGATCTGCCGCTGCGACAGGCCGTCCAGCTTGCGCAGCCGGATCGCGGTGCGGGCCCGTTCCGGCAACCCGGCGAGCAGCACGTCGACATGGGCGAGCAGCCAGCGACCGCCCACGATCCGGTCGGGCGACAGTTCGTCCGCCGCCAGCACCCCCTCCAGATCGGCGGCGGACCCCGCCGCCTCGATCCGCACGA
The DNA here is from genome assembly GCF_014841615.1 of Sphingomonas sp. CFBP 8760. Taxonomy (GTDB): domain Bacteria; phylum Pseudomonadota; class Alphaproteobacteria; order Sphingomonadales; family Sphingomonadaceae; genus Sphingomonas. The sequence continues at coordinate 16,273 of NZ_JACYUG010000017.1, forward strand.
CGCGGGCGCGCCGCAATTCGGCCAGCACGACGTTGCGCGCGGTCTGGAACACGTACCGGCGCGGGTCGTCGATCCGGTCGAAATCGGTCATGCCCGCGATCCGGCAATAGGTTTCCTGCACCACGTCATCGACATCGCATCCCGGAAAGGCACGACGAAGCCACCGTCGCAGACCGGGTTCGGCCGGCAACACATGCCGCGCCACCCACGCCACCAGGCTGGTCATCGTCGCCATCGCATCCCCTGTCTCCCATGCCTTGATGCATGGCGCCAGCGGTTCCGTCCGGCGTCCTATCCGTCGGCCATCGCGTCCATCGCCACCGGCCGTGTCGCAGCGGGCAGGCGCAGCGTCAGCCGGTCCTGGTCGATCGTCAGTTCGCCGCCCAGTTCCGCGGCCAGATTGCGCGCCAGCCGCAGCGTGAAGCCGATGCCCAGCAATGGCGCGCCCTCGCCGCCGTCATCTGCCAGCGCGTCGGCTACGCCGTCCAGCGTGAACAGCGGTTCGCCCGGCATGGTGGCGATCGCGCGCGGCCGGGTGCTGGTCACCACCACGTGCCGACCGGCGGTGTGGACCGCCACGTCGATCCGCTCCCCCGCCTCGGCCGCCGCGATCAGGGCGGCGAGCAACCGGTTGACCAGCCGGTCCGCCGCGCGGTCGTCCACCACCGCCACCGCGTCGCCCGATGCGGCCAGTTCCACGCCCCGCGCCCGTGCCAGCGGCGTCAGGTCGGTCACCGCCCGGCCGATCAGCGCGCCCAGCGGCACCTCCGCCGGGCGCAGGTCGAGCGCCCCGCCCTCGATCCGTGCCGCCACGTCGAGATCGTCGATCGCCGCGAGCAGGCTGGCGGCCTGCACCCGGATCACATGCGCCCGCTCGCGATACGGATCGGAGACGGGGCCCAGCAACTGGGTTTCGATCAGTTCGGCAAAGCCCATCACCGCATTGGCGGGGGTACGCAGTTCGTGGACCAACTGGCGCAGGCCATCCGACATCGCCGCCCGTGTGCCGGTGGCGGGCGCCGGTTCGCGGGCGGCAGGTCGCTGGCCGGTGCCGGCATAGCCGATGAAGCGCCCCGTCGCCGGATCGAAGCGCGGCACGGCGCCGATCCGCCACGATCCCGCCGCATTGGACAGCCCCTCCACCTCCAGCCGGATATCGGCGAAGCGGGCGCGACGGCGAAGCGCCGCCGCCGCTCCGGCATCGATCCGCACCAGCCCCTGCGGCCCCGGCATCGCCAGCGACGCACCCACCAGCGCAGCACGGCCGACCCCGTCGACCCACCGGATCGTGCCCGCGGGATCGGTCACGAACCGGAACCCGCCGGTGGTGGCGGGCGGCGGATCGCGGAACCGCTCGCTCCAGCCGTGGCGATAGGCGTCGATCCGGGCGATCAGGTCGGCGATCGGAAACGTGATGCCGACTGGGCCGGCGAATCGGGGGGCATCCCCGAATGGTGCCGCCGTGGCCGGTTGGGGTGGGGGGCAGGCCGCACCGTCATCGGCATCGGCATCGACCGCCACCGGCGGATCGGTTGCCGTGATCGGCGCGGCGATCGCCCGGTCAACGCTGCCCAGGCTATCGAGACCCCGCCGCACCACCGCCGGCAGGTCGTTGCGCCGCCGCAATATCCCACGGCTTGCCGGCCCCAGTCGCGGCAACAGCCCCAGCCAGCCGGTCGCCGCCAGTCGCACCCCGCCCAGGACGGGTTCCGCCACCGCAGGCTCGTCCTCGCCGAATAACCCGACCAGCGGGGCGGACGGCCATGCCCCCGCCAGCCCGCGCCCGGACGACATCCGCACCGCCATCGGCACCTGCCCGCGCAGATCGCGCAGCCGCCCGATCAGCGCCGCCTCGTCGGCAAAGCGTTCACGCCCCATCAGGTCGACGAGCTGCCGCCACGTCGCCTGCGCGCCCAGCCCGGGCGTCTGCCCGGCTGCCAGCACCGTATCGAGGCGGTCGTCGAAGCGCACGCGAATAGCTCCCATCGGCCCCGCATGGGATACGGGGTCGCAACGATGCCTTAATGGACCCGGAACGGGCTCGATACCGGCTTTCTGCGATCGTCACTCTATGGGACAATTGCCTTATCCGGCAATTATCTTATGTGCCGACCCCCTAGGCTGAACGGTCATATCTCCAGGAGATGGAACACGATGGCGATCGATCGAATCGACCGGCAGATCCTGTCCTTGTTGCAGGACGACGGACGGATGACGAATGTCGATCTGGCCGAACGGGTCGGGCTGACCGCTCCACCCTGTCTGCGCCGTGTCCGGGCGCTGGAGGAAGCGGGGGCGATTCGCGGCTATCATGCCGATCTGGACGCCGCGCGCCTCGGCTATCCGATCACGGTCTTCGCGATGGTGTCGCTGCGCAGCCAAGCCGAGCGCGATCTCGCCGCGTTCGAGGACCATGTCGCCGCGATTCCCGAAATCCGCGAATGCCACATGCTGAACGGCGAGATCGACTTCATCCTCAAGATCGTGGCGTCCGACCTCAAGAGCTTTCAGGAAATCCTGACGACGCACCTGACGCCGGCACCCAATGTCGCCAGCGTGAAGACGTCGCTGACGATCCGGACCGCCAAGGCGGTATCCGGCATCCCGGTCCGCCTCGAATAGAAAACCCCTCCCCCGTCGCCAGGGGAGGGGTCGCCTTCTTATGCGGTCGGTGCCGCCAGATAGGCGTTCCACAGGCCGGCAATCCCGGCGCGCGGCGTGCCCTTCACGGCATCGAACGCCGCCTTGGCGCCGGCCTTGTCGCCCGACTTCGCCAGCGCGATGCCAAGGTGCGTGTTGACCTCGTCCGCGTCGACGCCGCCCTTTTGCAGCGCGACGCGATAGAGCGCGGCCGCCTCGGTGTAGTTGTCCTGACCCAGATAGGCGTCGGCGGTGCCGGCGGCGAGCTTGCCGGTCGCCGCGGCGTTGGCCTTCGTCTTCAGCGGCGCCAGCGATCCCTCGGCGGCGACCTGACGCGTGGCCTCGGTCACCATCGTCTTGGCCAGCGTGTTGGATGCCGGGATCTTGCCGGCAGCCTGACCTTCCTTGATGACCGCCAGTGCCTCGGCCGGCAGGCCGCGGCGCTGCACGTCGTCGGCATATTCCAGATAATCGTTCTGGTCGGCCAGCGCCTTGTTCTGGCGGAGCAGGCGGAACAGGTCGATCTTCTGCGCATCGTCCAGCTTGGCCATCGAGTTGCTCGACAGGCCATAGGTCACCACCACGTCGCGCCAGTTCTTGGGCGTGGGATAGGCGGAGACATAGGATTGCAGCCACGTCATCGTCGTCGGCAGCTTCGCCTGGTTGGAACGCGCGATGCCATAGCGATAGATGTCCTCGGGCGCCTTCTGGCCGCTCGCGTTCATCTGCTGCACCGCAGCCTGCAGGTCGGTCAGGCCACCCGCCACGTCGCCGCCGCCGACCTTCGCCTGTGCGGTCTGCACGACGAGGTTGGGGTCGGAATAGCCCAACTGCTTGGCCTGCTCGAAGAACTGGACCGCGACCGGGAACTGCTTGCCGTTATAGGCCAGCAGGCCGCGCTGATAGGCCAGCTTGCCCTTCTCGGCGACGGGCGTGTTCGGGCTGGCCATCAATGCCTCGATCGGCTTGGCCAGCACCGTCTCGTCGACCGGCGCGTTCGGGTTGGCGGTGCGTGCGGCCTGGATCTTGATCTGCTCCAGATTGTACCGCATCGCCGCCGCGAAATACTTCTCGTCGTCCGACTTGGCGACGGTTTCCAGCTGCACGATCGCCGGTTCGGCGGTGGCGGCGTCCTTGGCGGCGAGCGCGGTCTGCGCCGTCTGCGCGGCCTTCAGCGCCTCCGGGCTCATCTTGGGGCCGGGCTTCTCGTCCTTCTTCTTCTGGGCGAAGGCGGGTGGGGTCAGGACGACCCCGGTCGCACCGGTGGTCAGCGCCAGCGCGATGGCAAGCTTCGAAATCGTCTTCATGGTCGTGGAATTCTCCTGTTGCCCGGTGGCATCGACATGTCGGGTGGCATCTACCGCCGCAGCCTGCCGCCATCAAGCGAGCCCGGGCGTTATGGTTCCATGTCGCCGCCGCGCTGAACCGCGATTGAACCGCCCCGCCGCCCACGCTACCCGGCGCGGACCATGATTGCCGTGATCTCCCCCGCCAAGACGCTGGATTATGACAGCGCCCTGCCCCCGCTCGATCCCACCGAGCCGCGCCTCGCGGACGACGCGGCGACGCTGGCGAGGACCGCCGCGCGGCTGGGGCCAAAGAAGCTGGGCGAACTGATGAAGATATCGCCCGCGCTGGCGACGCTCAACGCGCAACGCTTCCGCGATTTCGCCGACGCCCCCGCCCGCCCCGCGATGTTCGCGTTCGCCGGCGACGTCTATACCGGGCTGGACGCCGCCACGCTGGAGGCACCGGCGATCGCCTTTGCGCAGGACCATCTGCGGATGCTGTCGGGCCTGTACGGCCTGCTCCGCCCGCTCGATGCGATGCGGCCCTACCGGCTGGAGATGGGCACGCGCTGGGCGCCGCGTAAGGATCGCCTGACCGACTGGTGGCAGGGCCGCATCGCCGACCTGCTCGCCGGCGACGTGGCGGCGGAGGGATCGGGCACGATCCTGAACCTGGCCAGCAACGAATATTGGGCGGTGGTCGGCGGGCGGCTGCCCGCCGGCGTCCGCACCGTCGCGGTCGATTTCCGCGATGGCGGCCGCTTCGTCAGCTTCCATGCCAAGAAGGCACGCGGCATGATGGCGCGCTGGCTGGTCGAACACCGGGTGGAGAAGATAGAGGACATGAAGGCATTCAACAGTGACGGCTATGCCTTCATGGCCGCCGACAGTGACGACCTACGCTGGACCTTCGCGCGATGAAGCCGGCGATCGTCATCGGCGCGTCGGGCGGCATCGGTGCCGCGCTAGTGCAGGCGCTGGCGGAGGAGGACGTGCCGGTGCGCGGCCTCGCCCGCTCCTTTGCCGGGCGCGACCATCTCGACCTGACCGACGAGGCGAGCATCGCCGCCGCCGCTGCCGGCCTCACCACCGCGCCCGATCTGGTCGTGCTGACCACCGGGCTGCTGCACGAGGGCGAGCGTGGTCCCGAAAAGAGCATGGCCGCGCTCGATGCCGACTGGCTGATGCGCCAATATGCGATCAACGCGATCGGCCCCGCGCTCGTCGCCAAGCATTTCCTGCCGCTGATGCCGCGCACCGGGCGCTGCGTGTTCGCGGTGCTGTCGGCGCGCGTCGGCTCGATCGGCGACAACAAGCTGGGCGGCTGGTACGGCTATCGTGCCGCGAAGGCCGCCCTGAACCAGCTGATCCGCACCCTCGCGATCGAGGAACGCCGCCGCAACGATCGGGCGATCGTCGTCGGTCTTCACCCCGGCACCGTCGATACCGGCCTGTCCCGGCCGTTCCAGGCGAATGTCCGCGCCGACCAGCTGTTCACCGCCGATCGCGCCGCGGTGCAGCTGCTCGACGTGATCGAGGGGCTGAAGGCGCCCGACAGCGGCCGGCTGTTCGATTGGGAAGGCAAGGAAATCACGCCCTGACGAAAAGCGGCGCACGCGTGACTTTGCCCGCCACAGGGCATAGAGGGCAAGTCACACCCCTGTAACGAACCGGAAAGCTGACCTTGGCCGACGACACCGTCCTCGCCGAACCTTCTGACATTTCGACGATCTCGATCGTCGACGAGATGAAGTCGAGCTATCTCGACTATGCGATGAGCGTCATCGTCGCCCGCGCGCTGCCCGACGTGCGCGACGGGTTGAAGCCGGTGCATCGCCGCATCCTGTATTCGGCCTATGAAAGCGGCTTCGTCGCGGGCAAGGCGTATCGCAAGTCCGCGCGCATCGTCGGTGACGTGATGGGTAAATACCATCCGCACGGCGACAGCGCGATCTACGACGCGCTCGCCCGGATGGCGCAGGACTGGTCGATGCGGGTGCCGCTGATCGACGGCCAGGGCAATTTTGGCTCGATGGACCCCGATCCCCCCGCCGCGATGCGCTACACCGAAGCGCGGCTGGCGAAGGTCGCCAACTCGCTGCTCGACGGGCTCGACAAGGATACGGTCGACTTCACGCCCAACTATGACGGGTCGGAACGCGAGCCGTCGGTGCTGCCCGCGCAGTTCCCCAACCTGCTGGTCAACGGCGCCGGCGGCATCGCGGTCGGCATGGCCACCAACATCCCGCCGCACAATCTGGGCGAGGTGATCGACGCCTGTTTCGCCTATCTCGACAATGGCGCGATCACGTCGGAAGAACTGACCGAGATCGTTCCCGGTCCCGATTTCCCGACCGGCGCGATCATCCTCGGCCGGGCCGGCGCCCGGTCGGCCTACAGCACGGGTCGCGGCTCGATCATCGTCCGCTCGCGCCACAGGATCGAAACCGGTCGTGGCGATCGCCAGTCGATCATCCTGACCGAGATCCCGTTCCAGCAGGGCAAGAACGCGCTGGTCGAGAAGATCGCCGACGCCGCCAAGGAAAAGCGGATCGAAGGCATCAGCGACATCCGCGACGAATCGAACCGCGAAGGCGTCCGCATCGTCATCGAGCTGAAGCGCGATGCGACCGCGGACGTGGTGCTGAACCAGTTGTGGCGGCACACCCCGGCACAGGGGTCGTTCCCCGCCAACATGCTGGCGATCCGGGGCGGCCGCCCCGAACTGCTCAACCTGCGCGACATCATCCAGGCGTTCATCCAGTTCCGCGAGCAGGTCATCACCCGCCGCTCGAAGTTCGAGCTGAACAAGGCGCGTGAGCGCGCGCACCTGTTGCTCGGCCTGGTCATCGCGGTCACCAACCTCGACGAGGTGGTGAAGATCATCCGCGGGTCGGCCAGCCCGGTGGCGGCGCGGATGGCGCTGCTGACCCGCGAATGGCCCGTTGCCGAGATCGCGCCCTATCTGGCGTTGGTCGAGGCGGTCGAGAACACCGGCGACAGCGACGTCTATCGCCTGTCCGATGCGCAGGTCCGCGCGATCCTCGACCTGCGGCTCCACCGCCTCACCGCGCTCGGCCGCGACGAGATCGGCGACGAGCTGAAGACGCTGGCCGAATCGATCACCGACCTGCTCGACATCCTCGCCGACCGCGTGAAGCTGTACGAGGTGATGCGCGGCGAGCTGAAGGCGATCCGCGACCAGTTCGCGACGCCCCGCCGCACCGAGATCGTCAACTTCGCCGGCGGGATCGAGGACGAGGACCTGATCGAGCGCGAGGACATGGTCGTCACCGTGACCATGGAAGGCTATATCAAGCGCACCCCGCTCGATACCTTCCGTGCGCAACGCCGCGGCGGCAAGGGCCGCGCCGGCATGACGACGAAGGACGAGGATGCGATCACCAGCCTGTTCGTCACCTCGACGCACACGCCGGTCCTGTTCTTCTCGACGCACGGCAAGGTCTATCGCCTGAAGGTCTGGCGCCTGCCGGAGGGCGGCCCCGCCACCCGCGGCCGGCCGATGGTGAACCTGCTGCCGCTGGCGGCGGGCGAGACGATCTCGACCGTGCTGCCGCTGCCCGAGGACGAGGCGAAATGGGGCGACCTGCACGTCATGTTCGCCACCGCCAAGGGATCGGTGCGCCGCAACTCGATGGATTCGTTCGCGAACATCCGCACCTCGGGCAAGATCGCGATGAAGTTCGAGGAGGGGTCCGACGATCGCCTCGTCGGCGTGTCGCTGTTGACCGAAACCGACGACGTGCTGCTGGCGACCCGGATGGGCCGGGCGATCCGCTTCTCGGCGACCGACGTGCGCGAATTCCAGAGCCGCGATTCGACCGGCGTGCGCGGCGCGCGGCTGGCGGACGGCGACGAGATCATCTCGCTGTCGGTCCTGCGCGGCACCCCCTTCACCGTCGAGCAGCGCGAGGCGTATCTGAAGGCGGCGCCGTGGAAGGAAGGCGAGCGCGAACGCACGCTGGACGAGGCGACGATGCACGAGATGGAGGCGGCGGAGGAATTCATCCTCACCGTCACCGCCAACGGCTATGGCAAGCGCACCTCCGCCTATGAATATCGCCGCACCAATCGCGGCGGTCAGGGCATCACCAACATCGTCTCGTCCGATCGCAACGGCCCCGTCGTCGCCAGCTTCCCCGCCCATTCGGGCGAGCAGCTGATGCTCGTCACCGATCAGGCGAAGCTGATTCGCCTGTCGGTCGGCGACACCCGCGTCACCGGCCGCAACACGCAGGGCGTCACGCTGTTCAGCGTTGCCAAGGGCGAACACGTCGTCTCCGCCGCGCGCATCGACGAGGAGGAAAACCCCGAGAACGATGCCGAGGCGATCGTCGCCGCCGAGATCACCGAAGCCCCGCCCCTCGCGGCGCAGGACCAGTTGACCCTCGACGACGGCACCGGCCCGCAGACGATGAACGAAGACCTCGACACCGATGGGGACGATGCATGACCGATCGTCCCCAGACCGCGTACAAGGTGCTGACCGCCGACCAGATGGCAACGCTGGAACGCGACGGCAGTTTCGCCGGCGCGCCAGTCGATCTGGCCGATGGCTATGTCCACCTGTCGACCGCGACCCAGCTCACCGAAACGGTCGACAAGCACTTCGCCGGGCAGACGGATCTGCACGTCGCCGCGGTGGATCTGGGCAGTTTCGGCGGATCGCTGAAATGGGAGGAAAGCCGGGGCGGCCAGCTCTTCCCGCACCTCTACGGCCCGCTATTGCTGGAAACGGTGATCGCCTACGGCCCGTTGGAGCGGGACGAGGACGGTACGGTGAAGCTCCCCGTCGCGGGGTAACGCCACATCCATCAATGCCTCGTAACAAATTTCGCTGAGCACGACCCGTCATCATTCGTCATTGCGAGGGTAGCAAAGCAATCCAGGGCAGCGCGCGGGACACTGGATTGCTTCGCAACGCTCGCAATGACGGCAGGGTCAAACTACTGGAATCCGGTATCAGTCCGCGGGCACGCCCGACAACAGGACCCATGGCATCATATAGTCGACATACTCCCTCTCGCTGACCTTGCCGTCACGATCATTGTCCAGCTTGGCCATCCATTTGCGCTCCGCTGCGGGATCGGGCGATCCTGCGGTGGGCGCCGGGGGCAGACTGGAGTCGCGATTGCTGTCACGCGGCTCCATCGCGGACGTCTCGCGCACGTCGAGATACCCCGAATGGTCGGTGTCCTTGATCCGGAAGTCCTGCCGGATGTGAGCTGCGGCCTCATCCATCCCGACCTTTCTCGCGGCCACGACCTCGCCTTTTCCGTTCGTCATCTGTGGCGTGTAGACGTCCGGGGTAGGCACGTCCTGTACGAGGGCCGCGACAAACAATGCTGCGAGCATGATCGATCCTTTATGGAGTGACGGCCGTTCCACCACCCAGATCGGGGACAGCGCGACGGTAGTGTCCTCCACGCGATCACCGCCGGCCGACAGGTCCGGCGATCCGGGTACCAGTTGCTGGTACCCCTCCGCCGCTGCCAGCATCCGCGCGGCGGTCAGCGATGATGATTGGCCCAGCTTCGCCCGTGCCATCTTCAGCCGCTTCTCCACGGCATGCGGCGAGATGCCGAGATCGATGGCCATCTCCTTGGCGGTCTGGGGCAGCAGACGGCGGCGCAGGCATTCCTTTTCGTTCTCGGTCAGTCGGGCGATGGCCGGATCAGGCATAGAGATCGATCACCTCACACCCCTGCCCCACCGCCTCCAGCAACAAGGTGCGGTGACAGTGGCAGGGGTCGCGTTCGTAGCAGACCAGCGCCGATGGCATTTCTTCGGCCAGCGCCAGCATCCGCGCCGCCTGCGCCATCGCCTCGGGCAGTTCGAGTTGCTCGTCATACACCGCGCGCAGTGTCGCGACGTCGCCCTTCTTCGCCGCATCGCGCCCGCGCTTCGGCGTGCCCAGCGCCTTCAGATGGACGTAATCGATCTCCACCTCCTTCAGCGAGGCGGCGAGCGGCGATTTCGAGAAGCCGGGCCGGCGCGACAGCGGCAGGGCGCGTATGTCGATCACCCGTCGTACCCCCGCGCCCTGCAGGGCCGCGATGAAATCGGCCATCGTCGTGGCTTCGTAGCCGATAGTGAAGATCGTCGTCATCGCCGGTACTTGCCGCATCGCCCGCCGAACCGCTAGGCCGGGGCATGACCCATGACATCCATATCGTCGGCGGCGGCCTCGCCGGTTCGGAGGCCGCGTGGCAACTGGCCGAGGCGGGCTTCAAGGTCCGCCTGTCGGAAATGCGCGGATCGGGCGAGTCGACCGCCGCGCACCAGACCGATGGCCTCGCCGAACTCGTCTGCTCCAACTCGTTCCGCTCCGACGATGCGGAGGCCAACGCCGTCGGCCTGCTGCATCAGGAGATGCGCACGCTCGGCTCACTGATCCTGACCCAGGCGGATGCCCACCGCGTCCCCGCCGGGTCGGCGCTGGCCGTCGATCGCGACGGTTACTCGCACGGCGTCACGCAGGCGCTGGCCGACCACCCCAACGTCACGCTGGTGCGCGAGCGGATCGACGCGCTGCCCGATGGCCCGGCGATCCTCGCCACCGGTCCGCTCACCGCGCCGTCGCTGGCCGCCGCGATCGGCGACGCCACCGGGGCGGAGGCGCTCGCCTTCTTCGATGCGCTCGCTCCCATCGTCCACCGCGATTCGATCGACATGGACGTGGCGTGGTTCGCGTCGCGCTGGGACAAGGGCGAGACCAAGGATTACATCAACTGCCCGATGGACAAAGATCAGTATCTGGCCTTCCACGCCGGGCTGGTCGAGGGCGAGAAGACGCCGTTCAAGGAGTGGGAAAAGGACACGCCCTATTTCGACGGATGCATGCCGATCGAGGTGATGGCGGAACGCGGCGTCGATACGCTGCGCTATGGGCCGATGAAGCCGGTCGGCCTCGACAATCCGAAGACGGGGCGCTGGCCCTATGCCGTCGTCCAGTTGCGGCAGGACAATGCGCTGGGCACGTTGTGGAACATCGTCGGGTTCCAGACCAAGCTGAAGCACGCCGAACAGGTCCGCCTGTTCCGCACCATCCCCGGCCTGCAGAATGCGGAGTTCGCGCGGCTGGGCGGGCTGCACCGCAACACCTTCATCCGCTCGCCGGAATTGCTCGACGGTACGTTGCGGCTGAAGAACCGGCCGAACCTGCGCTTCGCCGGGCAGATCACGGGGTGCGAGGGCTATATCGAATCCGCCGCGATCGGGATGCTCGCAGGCCGCTTCGCCGCCGCCGAACTGCGCGGGGAGACGCTGGCGCCGCCACCGCCCGAAACCGCGCTGGGTGCCCTGCTGGGGCATATCACCGGCGCGGCGGTGGCGGAGACGTATCAGCCGATGAACGTCAATTTCGGCCTGTTTCCGCCGATCGAGGTCCGCACCAAGAAGGCGGATCGCAAGCGGATGTACACCGATCGCGGCCGTGCCGCGCTGGCGGGGTGGATCAGCCCTCCTCCGCCGGGGCAGCCGGTGGCGGACAGGGTGTCGGGCGAGCCGGCTTCCGCTTGACCGCGGTAGTGGCGAATTCGGCGGCTGACATGGCGCCGGATTTGTCACGGTCGGCGACGGCGAACTTGGCGGTCGTCTTCGCCGCCCATTCGTCGAACGACAATTGCCCGTCGCCATTGGCGTCCAGCTTCGCATAGGCCTTGCGGCGCGAGACGAGATATTCGTCGCGGGTGATCTGGCCGTCGCGATCCTTGTCATACCGGCCGAAACGCTTTTCCTCACGGGTTCTGGCGGTGGCCTCCGGCACGCGTTCGGGCAGCGGCTCCTCGATGCCGGGCGCCGCCTCCACCGGCCGCTGGGGCAACGCCGCGGCGGGAGCGGCGTCGCGTGCCGACCACAGCATCATTCCCGCCGCAACCGCCGCCACCCCGGCACCACCGCCCGCCGCATATCGCCACATCGTCATCATTCCCCCCTTTGTCGATGTTTCGAATTATCGTCCCGTCAGACGATTGACCATCAGCCGGCCGACCCTGGCGGGATGGCCCGGCGGCCTGGGCCGGTCGGATACGTCCATCCGGGCCGCCAGCGCCATCGCACTCAACGACCGGACCGGTCGGCTCCAACGAACCGCCCCTATCGTCGCCAACCGTTCCTTCGCGAGCGATGCCGCCAGCGACCGTGATTCCGGTGCGGACAGATTGGCGCTCAGGTCGGCCAGCGCCCATCCCTCCCCCGTCACGGCCAATGGTTCGGCGGCAGCACCGAACAGCCGCCCGGCCAGGGTGAACAGGATGCCGCCCCGCGCCGCCGCATGGCGCAGCATCGCCGGAGCATCGAGCACGTCGGCGTCGATCAGCGCTTCCCAGCCGTCGATCATCGCCGCCAGTTCATCGCCCGCGATCCCCCGGGTCAGAACCTCGCCAGCCAAGGCCTGCAGCACCGGTTCCGCCGGTGGCCGATCGTCGGTCAGCCCGATTAGCGCCTCATACCACCAGGTCAGCCGCATCTGCCCCACCAGCGGCTCCCGCGTCGATCGCAGGATCGATCCCAGCCGCTCGTCCAGCGCTAGCAAGGCGGCGAAGCCCGCCCGCGCGGTCGGTGGCGCATAGCCGACGATCAATTGTCGTTCGGCCGCAACGGCATCGGGGTCATGGGTAGGAATATTAACCGTCATCAGGGCATCGCCTGTACCGCGTCGCACGATCGTGCGCCACGCCGGTAGCCGGGATTGCGTGATGGGTTTTCGTTTCGCGTGGACGACGGGGATGATGCCGTCGTTTCTAGTTCGCCTTCGACGGGACGTTCGCGGCAACACACTGGCATTGATGGCGGCGGCGATGATGCCTCTCTTGGGCATGGTCGGCTCGGGAATCGACATGAGCCGCGCCTATATGGCGCAGAACCGGTTGCGACAGGCGTGCGATGCCGGCGCGCTGGCGGGTCGGCGTCTGCTGAACGGATCGACGATCGACGATCCGCTGAAGACCGAAACGACGAAATATTTCAGCTTCAATTTCGCGCAGCGTCAGTTCGATACCGCACCCTATACGCTCGACATCACGGTTCCCGCCCCCGGCACGCTGAAGGTCGATACCAGAACGACGATCCCGACGACGATCATGGGCCTGTTCGGCATCGCTTCGCTGCCGCTGTCCGCATCGTGCTCGGCGACGCAGGATTTCATCAACACCGATATCGTGATGGTATTCGACCTGTCGGGATCGATGAACTGCCCGGTCACCCGCCCGAACGATGGCTGTGGCAACGTCAACCAACCCAATTCGAAGCTCGACGCCCTGAAGGATGCGGCCAAGGCATTGTACACGACGCTCGAACCCGCGCAGAACAAGCTGGCGGCCAACAATCTGCGAATGCGATACGGTTTCGTGAATTATGCGAACAGCGTGAATGTCGGCGCTGCGGTCTATGATAAGAATTCGGATTATTTCGTCAGGAGGTGGACCTATCAGTCACGTCGGCCCGCGGACGACGCGACAGCCGATTCGTCCACCTGTGCCGCCTATGACGGTGTGCGCTATTATGATTACGACAGATCGCGATGGCTCTGCCGCTATCCGGTGTCGAACTGGACCGGAAAGTTCCTGTACCGGCCCGTCGTCTACGACACCACGTCATATCTTGCCGGTGCCAGACCCGCGGTCCTCGCGCAGCGCTATGGCTCGGATGCTTGGGAAGGCTGTATCGAGGAACGGGACACCGATGCCACCTTGATCGACGGCGGCGCATCGACAGCGGCGCCGCCCTCCGCGCTCGATCTCGATATCGACCTGATTCCGAACAGCGACGCCAACCGCTGGCGCCCGGCGTGGCCCGATGTCGAATTCTTCCGGAACGATGCCATCACGGGCGCGAGGAACTATTCGGATACGTACTGCCCCACGGCGGCGCGACGGCTGAAATCCTATTTCAACGACAAATCGGGTTTTGACGGATACGTTAACTCCCTGATCGCCAAGGGTGGCACCTATCATGACCTCGGCATGATCTGGGGCGCGCGGTTTCTGTCCCAGGACGGGATATTCCGTGCCGTTCCGTCGGACACCAACGATAATACAGTTGCCGACAACCCTAAGAAGATCAAGGGATTTGCCGTCCGCCAATACATGATCTTCATGACCGATGGCGACATGTCGCCCACGGCGGACGTCTATTCCAGCTACGGGATCGAAGAACTGGACAATCGCGTGACGGCCGGCGCCTCGAATCAGCTCGACCGCCATCTCCAGCGGTTCCGCATGGCGTGCAACGCGGCGAAGGCGAAGGGGATCGATGTGTGGGTCATCGCCTTCTCCACCACCCTGACGGCCGATATGACGAATTGCGCGAGCAAGCCCGAACAGGCAGCCGGTCTGGCCACCAATGCCGCGCTGATCGACAAGTTCAAGGAGATCGGGTCGAAGATTGGATCGCTGAGGCTCAGCCAATGATGCGGTCGCAGCATTCGGTCATCATCGATCGCCGCGGGGTGACGGTGCTGGAGTTCGCACTGATCCTGCCCGTGATGCTGACCCTGATCTTCGGTGGGCTGGAACTGGGCTATCGTGCCTATCTGGGGGCGGTGATTCAGGGCGCCCTGCTCGAAGTCGCGCGCGTCGCCAGTGTGGGCAACAAGACTGAGGACCAGATCGACACGCTGATCAAGGGGCGGATCGGCGTGCTGACCGCCATCGGCAACGTCAAATCGATCCAGAAGGAAAGTTTCTTCAACTTCTCCAATGTCGGCAAGCCTGAAAAGATCACCTCCGACACCGATCCGATCGGCGTCTACAACGCCACCGACTGTTACGAGGATGCCAACAACAACAACCGCTACGATACCACTCTGAACAGTGGGATCGGGACGGCCGACGATATCGTCCGCTACAAGGTGACCGTCACCTATCCCGATCTGCTTCCCGCCAAGGGCTTTCTGGGATGGGGCAACGAGCAGACCATCGTCGCCAGCACCGTCTTGCGCAACGAACCCTTCGCCGGGCGCTCGCAGCCGACGATCCGGTGTCCCTGATGAACCGCATCCTCCTTCGCGACACCCGTGGCCTTGCGGCGATGGAGTTCGCCCTGACGCTGCCGATCCTGCTGACGATCATCATATCGGGCATGGAAACCGCCAATTACGCGATAGCGACGCTGCGCGTCAGCCAGATCGCCGCGACCACTGCGGACAACGCCGCGCGCGTTCGCGACAGCATCGGCGAGGCGGACGTGAACGAGGTGCTGCAAGGCGGGCGTATCGTCGGCGAGCCGATGGATTTCGCGGCGCGGGGTCGCATCGTGCTGTCGGATGTGATGCCCAATGGCCTGACGGGGTCGTTGGCTGGGCAGAAAATCCTGTGGCAACGCTGTACCGGGGCGCTCAACACGACGGAATCGGCCCCCCGTTACGGTGTTCAGGGCAAGGGGGGATCGGATGGTACGTTACCCGCGATGGGGCCGGCCGGCCGGACGCTGGCCGCCAGCGCCAGTTCGGCCATGATCTTCGTCGAAGTAACGTATCAATACAAACCACTCGTATCGACGCTCGTCTTCGGCACCCCGATCATGCGGTCCGAGGCAAGCTTCACGGTGCGCGAACGCAAAAGCGAGACGTTGACCGCCGGCGCCAGCGGAACGGCGACGAGCACCTGTTCACGCTACGATCTATGAAACGCCCTCGCGGGGGACGAAAAAAAGTCTCGGTGAGCCATAACCCCCTCCCGCGAACGGGAGGGGGGTCGACCGGTCAGCCCTTGTAGCAGACCTTCTTGACCGCCTTCACGATCCGCGCGGTATCGATCAGCGCCAGCTTTTCGAGATTGGCGGCATAGGGCATCGGCACGTCCTCGTTGGTGACGCGCAGGACCGGGGCGTCGAGATCGTCGAAACCCTCTTCCATGCAGATCGCCATGATCTCCGACGACACCGAGCACACCGGGAAGCCCTCCTCGACCACGACGAGCCGGTTGGTCTTGGCCAGGCTGGCCAGCACCGCCTGCTTGTCGAGCGGGCGCAGCGTGCGCAGATCGATGACCTCCGCCTCGATCCCCTCGCCCGCCAGCAGTTCGGCGGCCTCCAGCGACAGGCCGACGCCGATCGAATATGACACGATCGTCACGTCCTTGCCCTCGCGCATCGTCCGCGCCTTGCCGATCGGCAGGACCCAGTCGTCCAGCTTGGGCACGTCGAAGCTGCGGCCGTACATCAGTTCGTTTTCGAGGAACACGACCGGATCGCTGGTCCGGATCGCCGCCTTCAGCAGGCCCTTGGCATCCGCCGCATCATACGGCGCGATCACGATCAGGCCGGGGACGGACGCGTACCATGCGCCGAAATTGTGCGAATGCTGCGCACCCACCCGGCTGGCGGCGCCGTTCGGCCCGCGGAACACGATCGGGCAGCGCATCTGGCCACCCGACATGTAGTTGGTCTTGGCCGCCGAGTTGATGATGTGGTCGATCGCCTGCAGGGCGAAGTTGAACGTCATGAACTCGATGATCGGCTTCAGGCCGCCCATCGCCGCGCCCGAGCCGATGCCGGCGAAGCCGTATTCGGTGATCGGCGTATCGATGACGCGACGGTCGCCGAACTCGTCGAGCAGCCCCTGCGTGACCTTGTACGCGCCCTGATACTGCGCGACCTCCTCGCCCATCACGAAGACGCGGTCGTCGGCGCGCATCTCCTCGGCCATCGCATCGCGCAACGCCTCGCGGACGGTCGTCTTGACCATCTCGGTGCCCTCGGGGATCGCGGGGTCCTGCGCACCGGTCTTCTCGGCGGCGGCGACCAGCTGCTGCGTGCCGCTTTCCTGCTCGGCGGCGGCGGCGCCCTCCGGCATCGGCGGCGCGGCATGGTCGGTCGCCTCGTTCTTCGGCTGGGCGTTGGCGTCCTCGCCCGACCGGCTCTCGGTCGCGGCATCGGCGCTCTCGCCCTCTTCCAGCAGGGTCGCGATGACCGCGCCGACCTTCACGTTGTCGGTCCCCTCGGCGACGACGATCCTGCCGATCGTGCCTTCGTCGACCGCCTCGAATTCCATCGTCGCCTTGTCGGTCTCGATCTCGGCCATGATGTCGCCGGACTTCACCGTATCGCCTTCCTTCACCAGCCACTTGGCGAGCGTACCCTCTTCCATCGTCGGGGACAGGGCCGGCATCTTGATCTCGATCGGCATCTCAGTAACGCTCCACCAGCACGTCGGTATACAGGTCGGCCGCATCGGGCTCGGGGGTCTGCTCGGCGAAATCCGCCGCTTCGTTCACCTGCTTGCGGATCACCTGCTCGACCGACTTCAGTTCCTCGGCGGTGACGCCCTGCTCTTCCAGCAGCTTCTTCACATGCTCGATCGGGTCGGACTTGTCGCGGACGCCCTGCACCTCCTCGCGGCTGCGATACTTGGCGGGATCGGACATCGAATGGCCGCGATAGCGATAGGTCTTCATCTCCAGGATGATCGGCCCCTTGCCCGCGCGGACCCATGCCAGCGCTTCCTCGGCGGCGCCGCGGCAGGCC
Source organism: Sphingomonas sp. CFBP 8760 (assembly GCF_014841615.1). Taxonomy (GTDB): domain Bacteria; phylum Pseudomonadota; class Alphaproteobacteria; order Sphingomonadales; family Sphingomonadaceae; genus Sphingomonas. The sequence goes on from NZ_JACYUG010000017.1 coordinate 33,690, forward strand.
AGCACGTCCATGCCGTCCACCTGGATGCCGGGGATGCGGAAGCTTTCGCCGCGCTTGTAGAACTGGTCCTCGGACGCGGCCCGGCTGACGCTGGTGCCCATCGCATACTGGTTGTTCTCGATCACGAAGATGATCGGCAGGCCCCAGAGCTGCGCCATGTTGAAGCTCTCGTACACCTGACCCTGGTTCGCCGCGCCATCGCCGAAATAGGCGAGGCAGACGCCCCCGTCGTTGCTGTACTTGTGCCCGAACGCGAGACCGGTGCCGAGCGACACCTGCGCGCCGACGATGCCGTGGCCGCCATAGAATTTATGCTCGGTCGAGAACATGTGCATCGACCCGCCCTTGCCGCGGCTGATCCCGGCGCCACGGCCGGTCAGTTCGGCCATGATGACCTTGGGATCGATGCCATAGGCGAGCATGTGCCCATGGTCGCGGTACCCGGTGATGACCGAGTCCTTGTCGCCGTCGAGCGCCGACTGGAGGCCGACCGCCACCGCCTCCTGCCCGATATACAGATGACAGAAGCCGCCGATTAGGCCCAAGCCATACAATTGCCCTGCCTTTTCCTCGAAACGACGGATGAGCAGCATATGCTTGTAGAAGTCGAGCAGTTCGTCCTTCGTCGCGTCATATGGTTGCGGTTCGCCGGGACGCTCCCGGTTCGGCAGAGGCGGTTCGGCGATCGCGCGGAGAGCTTTGGCCACAGGTAACCCTTGTTTCCGTAGGGAAGATGCCCCGCCTATAGTCCCGGTTTGCCACGGACTGCAATTGCCTCGCGGACGCGTGGTTGCCCTGCCCCCGCCCGGCCGGTTAAGGCCCGGTCGTCATGGACCGCCCGCCGCATCCCTTCCGCATCGCCAATTTCCGCGCCTATTGGGCCGCCCGCTTCGCGATGACGCTGGCGCAGAACGCGCTGATCATCGTGGTCGGCTGGCAGACCTACACCATTGCGCGGGCCACGATGTCGCCGTCCGCCGCCGCCGCGCAGCTGGGGCTGATCGGGTTCCTGCAGTTCGTGCCGCTGTTCCTGACGACGCCGGTGACCGGACTGGTCGCCGACCGGTTCGACCGCCGCTGGATCGCGCGGATCACCGTGACGTTGCAGCTGATCTGCGCGATCACGCTGGCCCTGGTGACGGCGGAAGGCGCGATGACGCTGCCGGTGCTGTTCGGGGTGGCGATCCTGCTAGGGATCGCGCGCGCCTTTTCCGGCCCGGCCTTTTCCGCGCTCGCCCCTAATCTGGTGCCGCGCGATGTGCTGCCGACCGCGATCGCGCTGTCCTCGATCTCGTGGCAGGTGGGTACGATCATCGGCCCCGCGCTGGGCGGCTATGCCTATGGCCATGTCGGGCCGGCGGCGCCGTATTTCCTCGCCACCGGGTTGTTCGCGGTGGCGCTGCTGTGCCTGTTCCTGATCGGGCCGGTACCGCGCGCCAACCAGGTCGGGCGGGCAAAGCCGCTGCGCGCCATCATCGACGGCTTGGCCTATGTCGGCCAGAACAAGCTGGTGCTGGGCGCGATCACGCTCGATCTGTTCGCGGTGTTCCTCGCGGGCACCAGTGCGCTGCTGCCGATCTATGCCGCCGACATCCTGAAAGTGGGGCCGACCGGCCTCGCCGAACTGGCCGCCGCGCCGGCGGTGGGGGCGGCGATCATCGCGCTGATCTTCTCGATCCGGCCGCTCAAGACCAATGTCGGGCCCAAGATGCTGGTCGCCGTCCTGATCTATGGCACCGCCACCGTCGTGTTCGGCCTGTCGACGTGGTTGCCGCTCAGTCTGGCCGCGCTGGCGGTGGCGGGGGCGGCGGACATGTTCTCCGTCTATATCCGCCAGTCGCTGATCCAGCTCTATACGCCCGACGAGATGCGCGGGCGGGTCGGCGCGGTGTCGCAGCTCACCATTTCCGCCTCGAACGAACTGGGGGAGGCCGAATCGGGCTTTCTCGCGTCCGCGCTCGGCCCGGTCGGCGCGGTGATGGTGGGCGGCGGCGGCGCGATCGTCGTCACGATCCTGTGGACGTTCCTGTTCCCCTCGATCCGCCGCGCACGGACCTTCGACCCGCCACCGACGTTGATCGACCCGGCGCCCCTTCCCCAACCGGAGAGAGTCTCATGAAGGCCAACACGATACTCGATACGATCGGCCAGACGCCGCACATCCGCGTGCAGCGGCTGTTCCCGGGGTCGGAGGTGTGGATCAAGTCCGAACGGTCCAACCCCGGCGGATCGATCAAGGATCGCATCGCGCTGGCGATGGTCGAGGCGGCGGAGGCTTCCGGCGACCTGAAGCCCGGCGGCACCATCATCGAACCGACCAGCGGCAACACCGGCATCGGCCTCGCCCTGGTCGCGGCGGTGAAGGGGTATCGACTGATCCTCGTCATGCCCGAATCGATGTCGCTGGAACGCCGCCGGCTGATGCTGGCCTATGGTGCCACCTTCGACCTGACCCCGCGGGAGAAGGGGATGAAGGGCGCGATCGAACGCGCGCACGAACTGGCCGGCGAAACGCCGGATGCGTGGATTCCGCAGCAGTTCGAGAACCCTGCGAACATCGACGTGCATGTCCGCACCACCGCACAGGAGATCCTGAACGATTTCCGTGATACGCCGATCGACGTCATCATCACCGGCGTCGGCACCGGCGGCCACATCACCGGCGTCGCCGAGACGTTGAAGAAGGAATGGCCGGGCCTGAAGGTCTTCGCGGTCGAACCAGCCGCCTCGCCCGTGATCGGCGGCGGCCAGCCGGGGCCGCACCCGATCCAGGGCATCGGCGCGGGCTTCGTGCCGAAGAACCTGCACACCGCCGCGATCGACGGGGTGATCGAGGTCGATGCCGCCGTCGCCAAGGACATGGCCCGCCGCGCCGCGCGCGAGGAAGGGATGCTGGTCGGCATCTCGTCGGGTGCGACGCTGGCGGCGATCCTGCGCAAGCTGCCCGACCTGCCCGACAATGCCCGCGTGCTCGGTTTCAACTACGACACGGGCGAGCGGTATCTGTCGGTGCCGGACTTCCTGCCGGAACAGTGACACCTGTCCAGCGGCCCGGCCCCCGCGTCCGGGCGACCCTGATCGCGATCGGGGCGGCGGCGATCGCCGTCCCGGCCTATATCGCGACCCATGCACCCGCACCGGTGCGGCAGCCGGTCCGGTTGCCGCACCGTACGCCGCCGCGCGTGGTGCCCGCCACCGTCGTGCCGCCGGTCGAGGCGGTCGAGTTCGTCGACCTCGCGCCGGACGATGCGCGCACCTTCAACGCCGGTGTCCCCTTCGTCACCGGGCCCAATCCCGCCGCGCGTCGCTTCGTGCTGCGCGATGCGGCGGAGGATATGGCCCGCGCGACCGACTGCCTCGCGACGGCGGTGCTGTACGAGGCGGGGAACGATCCCGCCGGGCAGAAGGCGGTGGCGCAGGTCGTGCTCAACCGCGCTCGCCATCCCGCCTTTCCCAAGACGATCTGCGGCGTGGTGTTCGAGGGGCAGGAGCGGCGCACCGGTTGCCAGTTCAGCTTCACCTGCGACGGCGCACTCACCCGATGGACCCCGCCGCCGGCGCTGTGGACGAAAGCGCGGGCGGTGGCGGAGGCGGCGTTGAAGGGCGCGGTCTATCGCCCGGTCGGCTATGCCACCCATTACCATACCGACTGGGTCGTTCCCTATTGGCAGTCCAGCCTCGACAAGATCGCCGCGGTTCACAGCCACCTGTTCTTCCGCTGGTCCGGCTGGTGGGGCACCCCGCCCGCCTTCGCCCGCAACGTCGATCCGCACGAGCCGGTGATCGAAAAGCTCGCCGCCTTCTCCGACGCGCACCGCACCGGCGAGGTATTGGCAGAGGCGGCGGCGGCAAGCGCCGAAGCCGCCGTCCTGACCGAAACGATGGCCGCCAGCGACGTCGCCGCCCCGATCCTGTCCGGCCAGCCCGATGAACTGCGCGTCGCGCTGCCGGCGGGCGTGTCGCCGGACACCTATCCCCAGCTTGCCGCCAAGGCGTGCGGCACGCGCGACCGGTGCAAGTATCTCGGCTGGGCGGACGCGAAGGCGCTGCCGAAGACCGCGGCGCTCGATGCCCCGCAACTGGCGACGATGGCGTTCAGCTACCTGCGCGACCGTCCGGGCGGACTGGAGCGGACGCTGTGGAACTGCACGCTCTATCCCAAGACGCGTCCGGGCGGCTGCATGCGCCGCCAGCCTGTACCCGCCGCCTCGCCCACGCCGACGCCGCTCAGAACGCCCTCATCCAGCCTGAAACCGCTGGAGGGCGTGCGGCGACCCTCACCTGCGCCGATCGCGCGCCCATCCCCCACCACCGGGGCCGATCAAACCTCCTAGGTGTTTGGTCCGGGCATTTGATGGTGCGGGTTTGATGTAAAGCGATCTGGCTCGTTTTGCCATGTTTTGCAGATGGCCTCGTACGAGGTGAGGCCCCTGAGGGTTTTGAGCCTGCGGCCGAAATTGTAGGCAGCGACGAAGTCGCCGAGGTGCTGCCGGAGAGGCGCTGCCGGAACTGATCATGGCTGTCATAATGGTAGCGTTTGACGGTGGCTTCCTTGATGGTCCGGTTCATCCGTTCGACCTGCTCGTTGGTCCACGAATGCCTTGCTTTGGTCGGGTGGTGCTCAATGCCGTTCTCGTCGCAGATGCGGTCGAAGATATGGTGGAAGGCGTATTTGTGATGCGCGATGTTGGTGAACTGGATGCCGTTATCGGTGAGTATGATGTGGATGGTGTAGGGAATAGCCGTGACCGGATTGCGCAGGAACTGGGCCGCGATCATCTTGCCAGCCTCTTGGTGCAGCTCGACGAACGCGAACTTGGCGGGTAACGGTCTATCAACGTCAGATTCCCGAACGCACGTTCGGGAATGTCTGGCGGATCATCTACCCGACGAACGTCGACATCAACTGGTGGGGATGCTGGAAGCGGCCTGATAACCGCGATCATGTCGTTTGAATGGGGATTTTAGGGCCCGCGGGGACCACTCTTACGAGTGTGCCCCGCGTGTACCGACCCAAATGGCGAATCTCCAGAAGAGATCTGCCCCACCGCTAAACCACTGAAATAGTGGTGCGCCCGGAACGATTCGAACGTCCGACCCTCAGATTCGTAGTCTGATGCTCTATCCAGCTGAGCTACGGGCGCCCGGTGGAAGCGCGCTATTAACAGGGTTCTCGGAGGGCGCAAGTGCGTTGCGTCGAAAAAATGCAGGTCGTAGGGCCGATCCATGCAGAAAGTCGTCCTGATCGCCTCCGTCGCGCTGTTCGTCCCCGTCACGGTGGCTGGCTGTTCGCGGGATACCAATACCTATCCTTCGCTGGCGCAGCGGCCTGCGGAGACGCGCGGATTCGCCGAGCCCGCGGCGCCCGCGCCAGAGCCGATCAGGGCCGATCCTGCCCTCGACACCGCGATTGCCGGCCTGACCACGCGACTGGCCGCGATAAAGGTGGGCTTCGACCGCGACGCCGGGCAGACCGAACGGGCAGCGGCGGCGGCACAGGGGCGGGCGGTGGGCAGCGATGCCTGGCTGACCGCCCAGACCGCACTGGCGGCGCTCGACGACTGGCGGGCGCAGGCGTCGTCGCTGGCGAGCGATGCGGGCGAACTGGCCAGCACGCGCGCGGCAACGCTGGCGCCCGCCTATCCGGCGCTGGACGATCTGCAGGCAGCGCTGACGGCGGAAGTGGCGCGGCAGGATGCCACGATCGATCGTATCCAGGCGGCATTGCCCGGCGCCTGACCGGTCAGAACCCCTTCAGCAGCGGCAGCGTCGTCGCGTAATCGTCGGTCCACGCCGTCATGCCCGGCCGCCCCCGCAGCGGTCGCCAGCCCACCTCGTTCGCGGTCAGCTCCGTCAGCACCGCCCTGTCCCGCGAAAGCGCCACCCAGATCGAAGAAGACGCCTCTACATCGAGGGTCGACGGACGATAATCGAACTGCGCCGCATGCCAGCCGCCGTCACGCGCCACCGCCGCGACGACGGGTTCGAGATCGAGGAACCGGTTGGAGATATGGACGAGCAACAGTCCACGCGGGCCAAGCACGCGGGCATAGGTGGCGAACGCCTCTCGCGTCATCAGGTGCATGGGCACCGAATCCGACGAAAAGGCATCCAGCGCGAGCAGATCCAGGTCGCCGGTCGCTTCCCGGTGCAGACTGAGCCGGGCGTCGCCCATGCGGATCACCGGATCGGGCAGGCACCGACGCAGATAAGTGAACTGGCCGGTGTCGCGGGCCAATCGTACCACGGCGGGGTCGATCTCGTAGAAGCGCCACGCCTGCCCCGGCCGTGCATAGCAGGACAGCGTTCCCGTCCCCAGCCCGACCACGCCGACCCGCGCATCCGGGCCGTAGAGCCGGGGCAACACCGCCATCGCCTGCCCTATCCCGGAACCGCGTGCATAATAGGTGGTCGGCATCCGCTCACGGGCGGGGCTGCCGCGCAGCTGGATGCCGTGGACGGTGGTGCCGTGGTCGAGGGCGCGTAGGCGATCGCCGTCGCGGATCGTGTAGACGCCGAAATAACTGCGGGTCCGGGCACCCGGTTCGGCGGAAAGGATCAGCGAGCGATAGCCGCCGAACAGGATCAGCGCACTCGCCAGCACCGCCAGATAAGCCCATCGCGCGCCGATCGCGACGAAGCCGGTGGCGGCGATGACCAGGAACGACAACCCCTGCATCCCACTGCCACCCGGCCCCCCGTCACGGCCGAAGCCGATCACGAAAAGGGCGGCGAGCGCCAGGATCACGCCACCGAACGCGAAAGGCCGGCGGCGACCCATCCACCAGTCGCGGAACAGCGCGAGCAGATAGGTCTGCGGCACCAATGCCCCCGCCGCCAGGATCAATAGCGGATATTCGTAGGTCCAGTCGAACACCACCGGCGCGACCAGTCCGGCGAATACCCCGCCCAGTGCGCCACCCGCCGACATCGCGAGGTAGAAGCCGGTCAGCCGATCGGGGGCGGGTCGCCGCCGGTACATGGTGGTATGCAACGCCACCGACACCACGAACAGCAGCGCCAGCGCCACGCCGAGATTGAACCATGGCCGCTGCTGATAGCCGCCCATGATGACGCCGCCGAACAGCAGGATCGTGATCGGCGCCATCCGGGTGATGAAATCGGCCATCTCGCGACGCTCGGCAAAGGCCACGGTGAAGCTCAGCAGATAGAGGCCGAGCGGCAGGACCCACAGCAGCGGCATCGCGACGATGTCGGTCGTGATGTAGGTGGAGGTCGCCAGCATCAGCCCGGACGGGACGAGCGCCAGCATGATCCAGTGCCAGACCAGCCGCCGTGCCGGCGCGGCGCTGGCGACAGACTCGGCCACCGGCATCGGCACGGCCCCGGCGCGCGGGAGCATCGCCACGCAGGCGATCACCAGCGCGATCAGCAGCACATAGCCGCCACTCCACAGCCAGCTTTGCGCATGGACGGGCAGCAACGGCTCGACCAGCAACGGATAGGCGATCAGGCCGGCGAAACTGCCGAGATTGGACGCTGCATAGAGCGCATACGGGTCCTGACCGCCGCTTGCGAGGCTGAACCAGCGCTGCACCAGCGGTGCCTGCGCCGATACCGCGAAGAACAGCGGCCCGATCGATCCCAGCAACAGCCACGGCACCCAGATGGCGGGAGAGACGGTGACGGGTGGCTCCATCGCCATCAGCCCGATCGGCAACCACAGACAGGCCAGCGCCAGCACGCCGAGATGGATCATCCCCTGCGCCAGTGGCCGTACCCGACCCAGCCAGTGGGCATAGGCATAGCCGCCGAGCAGCAACGCCTGATAGACCAGCATCGCGGAATTCCACACCGCCGGCGCCCCCCCCAGCCGGGGAAGCGCCATGCGCGCGACCAGCGGCTGGACCAGGAACAGCAGGAACGATCCGGTCAGGATCGTCGCGACGAACAACCCGCGGCGGACGCTGCCCGTCCGCTTGTCCCCGCCCATGCCGGCCTCAGGCATCGGCGACGCGACGCTCGACCGCGTGGGTGATGATCCGGTGGAGCGGATGCCCCGCCGGGAAATCGGGATGCTCGAAATCCAGATCGGGCCGCCGGATCATGCCAAGCCGGATCATCAGCCCCCATGAGGCGGTGTTGGCCCGCACCGTCCATCCCTCGATCCGGTCGCAACGCGTATTCGCCCAGCCCCAGGCCAGGCTCGCTTCCGCCGCCTCGCGGGCATAGCCCTGCCCCCACATCGATCGGGCGAGCCGCCAGCCGATCTCCAGTTCGCCATGCGCGCCGCCCATTCGCAGGCCGCAGAAGCCCAGGAAGCGCCGGTCGCTGCGGCGCTCCAGCGCCCAGAAACAATGGCCGCGTTCGTCCTGCAACGCCGCCTGCCCATCCATCCAGTCGGCAACGGCGGCACGGCTGCGCGCGCCATCGAGATGGCGCATCACCTCCGGATCGGCGCACAGCGCGGCCAGCGGATCGAGATCGGCGGCGCGCCACGGTCGCAGCGTCAGCCGCTCGGTTTCGATCATGCGCCCAGCAACCGGGCGGCGTGTGCGGCATGATAGGTCAGGACACCCGAACAACCGGCCCGCTTGAACGCCATCAACGTTTCCAGCACCAGCGGATCGCGCTCCCCCGCGCCCACCGCCACCGCCGCCTCGATCATCGCATACTCACCGGACACCTGATAGGCGAACACCGGCACCTCGAACCGCCGCTTCACCGTCGCGACGATGTCGAGATAGGGCAGCCCCGGCTTCACCATGATGCTGTCGGCCCCCTCGGCCAGATCGAGCGCGACCTCGCGCAGCGCCTCCTCGGCATTGGCGGGGTCCATCTGATAGGTCTTCTTGTCGCCCTTCAGCAGCCCGCGTGTGCCGACCGCGTCGCGGAACGGCCCGTAATAGGCCGATGCGTATTTCGCGGCATAGCTCATGATCTGGACGTTGGCATGGCCGCCGCGTTCCAGCGCGCCACGGATCAGCCCGATACGGCCATCCATCATGTCCGACGGAGCGACGATGTCGGCGCCGGCCGCCGCCTGCACCAGTGCCTGTCCGACCAACTGCTCGGCGGTCGCATCGTTGACGACATAGCCGGCGGCATCGACCAGTCCGTCATGGCCATGCGTGGTATAGGGATCGAGGGCCACATCGGTCAGCACGCCGACCTCCGGCACCGCATCCTTCAGCGCGCGCACCGCGCGGCACATCAGGTTGTCGGGGTTCAGCGCCTCGCGTCCGTCGTCGCTGCGCAGATGGGCGGGCGTGTAGGGGAACAGCGCGATGCAGGGGATACCCAGATCGCGCGCCTCCCGCCCCCGCGCGACGATGCCGTCCAGCGACCAGCGCGACACACCCGGCAGGCTGGCGACCGGTTCCTCCACCCCCTGCCCCTCGACGACGAACAACGGCCAGATCAGGTCGGCGGGGGTCAGCACGGTTTCGGCGTGGAGCCGGCGGCTCCAGGCGGTGGCGCGGCTGCGCCGGGGGCGGATCGCGGGATAGGTGGACATGCCATGGTCCTTGCGGGATCGTGCCCGGTCCCGCAAGCGTTAGGGCGACGGTTACGGGAGTGTACCGAATGCGCGAGATCAAGTCGGCGGCGATGGTCATCAATGCCAAATCGCGTAAGGGGCAGAAGCTGTACAAGCGTGCCTGCGCGGCGATGAAGGGGCTTCCCTACGAAGTGGACGCCCGCGCGATCGAGGATCCGAAGCAGCTGGAAGCGGCGGTCCGCGACGTGCTGTCGGCGAAACCCGACCTCGTCATCCTCGGCGGCGGCGACGGGACGATCAGCGGGCTGGTCGACCTGCTGGTCGGGCATGACGTGGTGCTGGGCGTGCTGCCGCTGGGCACCGCCAACAGTTTCGCCCGCACGCTGGGCATCCCCCTGACCGTGGAGGGCGCGGTGGAGGTGATCCGGGCGGGATACCGGCGGCGTATCGATCTGGGCATGATCGATGGCGATTATTTCGCCAATTGCGCCGCGATCGGGATCAGCCCGCAGATCGCGGAGACGGTGCCGCACGGCCTGAAGAAAGTGTTGGGCATGGTCGGCTATCTCGGCTGGGCCAGTTACCAGTTCGGTCGGTTCAAGCCGTTCACGCTGCACGTCGACAACGGCACGACGAAGCGCAAGCTGCGCGTGGTCGAGGTTCGCATCTCCAACGGCCCCTATCATGGCGGCACCTGGCTGGTCGACGAGGCGGCGGTCGATTCAGGCGAGATCGTGGTGCAGGCGGTGCGCGGGCACTACAAGCGCAAGCTGGCGTACAACTGGGCGGCGAGTTTCTTCGGGCTGAAGGAACGCCATCACGACACGATCAGTTTTTCGGGGCGCAAGGTGACGGTGGATACCGATCCGCCGATGCCGATCTCGATCGATGGCGAGGTGCTGGCGAAGACCCCGGTCACCGCGCGGGTGGCGGCGGCAGTGATCGAAGTGATGGCACCGCCGCCGCCTCAGGTCGTCGACCCCGCCGGAACCGCCTCGTCGGGCTGAGGCACGCGAAGCGCGCCCCGCCGCCAGGGGCCATAGCGATAATAGAGCGCGGCCCCCACCAGCGTGGCGAGCGATCCGGCCGGAAAGCTCCACCACAGCGCATCGGCCCCCAGGGCGGGGCGCAGCCACAAGGACAGGCCGAGACGGATCGGAAACATCGCGACGAACAGGATCAACAGCGGCCCCCACACCGCGCCGTTGGCGCGAACCGTGCCGAACAGCACCATCGTCACGCCGAACAGGATGAAGCTCCAGCTGGCGATCATGCTGATCCGCTGACCGATCGGGATCGCGGGACTATCGGGCGCCAGGAACAGGCCGAGCGTGGTCCGATCGAACCACAGCACCGCCACCACCAGCACCCCGGTCAGCGCGATGTTGTAGACGATGCCGATCCGCGTCACCTGCCCTACCCGGTCCCACCGGTCGGCGCCGATATTCTGCGCCGCCATCGCGCTGACCGCCGCACCGATCGCCAGCGCCGGCATCTGGATGTACCCCCATAGTTGCAGCGTGATCCCGTACGCCGCCGTGGTCGCCACCCCTTCGCGGTTGACGAGGCCGACCATCGCCAGGCCCGCCAGCGAGATGACCAGCATCTGCGCCCCGATCGGCAACCCCTTGGCGAGGATCGTCTTCGCCAGCGCCCGTTGCGGGCGGAGATAGGCGAGTTCGGCCCCCCGCAGCCGGATCGGCAGATCGCGCAGATTGATCCAGACGACCAGTGCCACGATCGAGACGGTGCCGGAGATCAGCGTGGCGAACGCCGATCCGGCGATACCCATCCGTGGAAACGGCCCCACCCCCAGGATCAGCAGCGGATTGAGCCCCGCATCGAGGATCACGCCCAGGATCATGAACCACAAGGGCGTCATCGCATCGCCGGTGCCGCGCAGCCCCATCATCACCAGCACCAGCATCATCGACGCGGGCAGCCCCAGAAAGATGACGCGCAGATAATCCTCCGCCAGCGGCAATGCCTGTGGCGGCGTGGCCAGCAGGATGAGGATGTCGTGGGTGGCCGCCCATCCCACTAGCGCCGCGACGACCGAGGCGGCCAGCACCAGCCCGATCGCGGAACCGAACGCGCGCCGCGCGCCCTCCACGTCGCGGCGGCCCCAGCTCTGCCCGATCAGGATGGTCGCCGCCATGCCGAACCCGAACACGGCGCCGAACATCAGGAACATGATGATGTTGGCGTTGGACGTGGCGGCCAGCGCATCCTCGCCCAGGAAGCGCCCCACCCAGATGGCGTTGATCGAGCCGTTGAGCGACTGGAGCACGTTCGACCCCAGCGTCGGCAGCGCGAACGCCATCAATGTGGGGCCGATCGGGCCGGTGGTGAGATCACGTCGGGGATTCGTCACCGTGCCGCTCCTGTTGGGACGGCCGCTATGCCCGATCGACGCGGCCGGGAACATACCCTGTCGCCCCTGCCTGTGCAGGGGCGACGGACGTTCAGCCCAACCGGCCCAGCGCCGCGTGCAGGCGTGCCGCTTCCGCCATCTTGTCGGCATGATCGGCCCGTGCCTTCTCCACGGCCTCGGGCTTCGCGCGCTCGACGAAACTGGCGTTGGACAGCCGCCCGCCCAGTGCGTCGCGCTCCTTTTCGGTGGCGGCGATCGCCTTGGCCAGTCGCGCACGCTCGGCATCGAGGTCGATCACGCCTTCCAGCGGCAGGACGAAGGTCGCCTCGTCCACCACCACCTGCGCCGCACCGCCGTTCGCCTCGCCCTCCGCCAGATCGACCCGCGCCAGTCGGGCAAGTACCGGCTGCTGCCGGGCCAGCCGCGCCGTCGTTTCCTCACCCGCATCGCGGACGTGGAGCGGCAGGCGGGCGCCCGGCGGCACGTTCAGTTCGGTGCGCGCCGCCCGGATTTCCGACACGAGACGGATCAGCCAGTCGACTTCCCTGCTCGCTTCCGGGTTCAGCGCACGGGCATCGGGCATCGGCCACTGGCCGACGATCAGGTCGTGCGTCCGCGGCGCCAGACCGTGCCACAGTTCCTCGGTGATGAACGGCATGAACGGATGGAGCATCACGAGAATCTGGTCGAGCGTCCAGCCGGCGACCGCGCGCGTCTCATCATCGATCCGGCCCCGTTCGTCCGCGGCGGGCACCGCCCCCTCGGCCCGGTTCACCACCGGCTTGATGAGTTCGAGATACCAGTCGCAGAACCGGCTCCAGACGAACTGGTAGATGGCGTTGGCGGCGGCATCGAACCGGTATTCGGCCAGCGCGAGGTCGACCGCCTGCACCGTCGCGACGCATTCGGCGATGATCCACTGGTTCACCGCCTGGGTGGCGACGGGCGGTTCCAGCGAGGTCGACCCGCCGATGCCATATCCTTGCGCGAAGCGGCAGGCGTTCCACAGCTTGGTCGCGAAGTTGCGATACCCCTCGACCCGGCGTTCATCCATCTTGATGTCGCGGCCCTGGCTTTCCATCGCCGCCATGAAGAAGCGCAGCGCATCGGCGCCGTATTTGTCGATCAACCCCAGCGGATCGACGGTATTGCCCTTCGACTTCGACATCTTCGCGCCGTCCGCCGCGCGGACGAGGCCATGGAGATACAGTGTCCTGAAGGGCACATCGCCCATGAACTCGATGCCCTGCATCATCATCCGGGCATTCCAGAAGAACAGGATGTCGAAGCCCGAGATCAGCACGTCATTGGGATAACGGCGGCCGAGCGTCGGATCGCCATTCTCCGGCCAGCCCAGCGTCGCGAACGGCCAGAGGGCGGAGGAGAACCAGGTATCCAGCACGTCGGGATCGCGGGTCAGGACGACGCCCTCCCCCGCTTCCGCCTGCGCCTCGCCTTCGGTTTCGGCGACGAAGATGCGGCCGTCGTCGGCGAACCACGCCGGGATCTGGTGGCCCCACCATAGCTGGCGCGACACGCACCATGGCTGGATGTTCTCCATCCAGTTGAAGAAGGTCTTCTCCCACGTCTTCGGCACCAGCCGGATCGCGCCGCTGCGCACCGCCTCGATCGCGGGGGCGGCCAGCGTCTTGGCATCGACATACCATTGGTCGGTCAGCCAGGGCTCGATCACCACGCCGGACCGGTCGCCATACGGCGTCTGGATCACGCGGTCCTCGACCCGTTCCAGCACACCGGCCTCCTCCAGCATCGCGACGATGCGGGTCCGCGCCTCGAACCGGTCGAGCCCGATAAGGTCAGCGGGCACACCGCCGCAATCGACGATCCGCGCCTTGGCATCCAGCATGTTGAGCATGTCGCGCGCTTCGATCCCGGCGCGACGGCCGACCTCGAAGTCGTTGAAGTCATGCCCCGGCGTGATCTTCACCGCGCCCGACCCCAGTGCCGGATCGGCGTGTTCGTCGGCGACGATCGGGATCAGCCGGCCGGTGATCGGCAGGCGCACCTGCGCCCCGATCAGCGTGGTGTAGCGGTCGTCCGCCGGGTTCACCGCCACCGCCATGTCGGCCAGCATCGTTTCCGGCCGGGTGGTCGCGACCGAGATCGTCCCGCTGCCGTCCGCCAGCGGATAGGTCAGGTGCCAGAACTTGCCCTGCACCTCGCGCGTCTCGACCTCCAGGTCGCTGATCGCGGTGCCCAGCCCGGCATCCCAGTTCACCAGCCGCTTGTCGCGGTAGAGCAGGCCCCGCCGGTGCAGCTCGACGAACACCTTGATGACCGCCGCCGAAAAACCCTCGTCCATCGTGAAGCGTTCGTTGGACCAGTCCATCGAACAGCCCAGCCGGCGCAACTGCCGGGTGATCTGCCCCCCCGATTCCGCCTTCCACGCCCACACCTTGTCGATGAACGCTTCGCGGCCCAGCTCGGTGCGCTTCACGCCCTCCTTCGCCAGATTGCGCTCGACCACCATCTGCGTGGCGATCCCGGCATGGTCGGTGCCGACCACCCACATCGCATCCTTGCCCTTCAACCGGGCATGACGGGTCAGGATATCCTGCAACGTGTTGTCGAGCGCGTGGCCGATGTGCAGGCTACCCGTCACGTTGGGCGGCGGGTTGACGATCGTCCACGGCTCCGCCCCCGGCCGGTCGGGGCGGAACAGGCCGTTCGCCTCCCAGTGCGCGTACCAGTGGCGTTCGATGGCGGCGGGGTCGAAGGTCTTGGGAAGCTCGGTCATATGCGAACCCTTAGCCGCGCTGCCCCCGTCTCGTCACCCCTTCAGGGTCGACGTGTCCACCGGTCCATCCAGCCCAGCACCTCGCCATACCATTGCCGCGAGTTCTTCGGCTTCATCACCCAGTGATTCTCGTTGGGAAACACCAGCAGGCGCGAGGCCACGTCGCGGCGCTGGAGCGCCGTGAACGCCGCCAGCCCCTGCGTATAGGGGATACGGAAATCCTTCTCGCTGGTGATGACCAGCATCGGCGTCTTCCACCGATCGACGAGGTTCACGGGGTTCCATTTCTCGAACGCCTGCGGGTCCTGGAAATAGGTCTTGCCGCCATGTTCCCACTCGTCGAACCACAGTTCCTCGGTTTCGTAGGCCATCGCGCGCGCATCGAACACGCCGTCGTGCTGGACGATGCACTTGAACCGGTCGGGCCACATCCCCTCGATCCAGTTCATCATATAGCCGCCATATGACGCACCAAGCGCACAGGCGCGGTCGGCATCCAGCCAGTCGTGCTTCGCGGTCGCGGCGGCGAGTCCCTTTTGCAGGTCCTCCAGCGGCCAGCCGCCCCAGTTGTTGCGGATCGCATCGGTGAAGCCCTGCCCGTATCCGGTCGATCCGTGGAAATCGACCGTGACCAGACCGTACCCCGCCCCGGCGAACACGGCGGGATTCCATCGATACGACCAGCTGTTGTTGCTCGACCCCTGCGGCCCGCCATGCACCATGTACGCGATCGGCACCTTGCCGCTGCTGCCCACCGGGCGCACCGCATAGCCGTGGACGGTGTCGTTATTGGCACCGGCGAACGAAAAGCGCGACACGGTCGGCATATCGATGCCCGCCAGCTTCGCGGCATTCACATTGGTCAGCCGGTCGGCCCGGCCGGGACGGGTGACCCGGTAGTAATCGTCCGGCGCGGTCAGGCTGTTCAGGGCGACGACCGCGCCTTTCGGCAATATCGCGACCGCGCTGACATGTCCCTCACCGGTCAGCCGCGTCACCCGGCCGCCGGCGGCGTCGACCCGGAACAGCGGCGTTTCCTGAACATCGTCGGCGGTGACGTACAGCGACCGGCCATCGGGCGCCCAAGCGATCGATGCGATCGACCGGTCCCACGCTTCGGTCACCGCCCGCACCTGCCCCGTGGCGAGATCGCGGATCATCAGCACCTGTCGATCCGCTTCGTAGCCGGGCCGTTTCATCGCGACATAGGCGAGGCGACGGCCATCCGGCGACACCGCGGGCAGCGTGTCGGTCGCGTCGTTCGCATCGGTCAGGTTGACCGGCGCGGCCGATCCATCCGCCGATGCCGCGAAGATATCGAGATTGGTCGAGGTCGCCTCGATCCGCCCCGCTTCCCGCAGCGCGAAATAGACGGTGCGGCTGTCGGGGCTCCATGCCACCTCTTCGGCCCCGCCGAACGGCTTGGACGGCGTATCCCCGATCAGCGTACCACCGATCGCGACACCATCGCCGGTCGCGCCCTGCGCCGTCAGCGGCAGCACGAACAGTTGCGACCGGGTGCCGTCCGCCCATGTATCCCAATGGCGGACGAACAACCGGTCATAGGTGCGGCCGCTGCCCGCATCGGCCGCCCTTTTCACCACCGCCGGTACCAGGCTGGGTGCGCCGGGCCGGCGATCCGCCCAGATCACCAGGCGACTGGCGTCGGGCGATACCTTGAACCCGTTGAACCCGCCGCCGAATGCGGTGATCGCGCGCGGGGTGCCACCCGTAACCGGGATTGCCCATACGGCGCCGTCGCCACCGCCCTTGCTGGAGGTAAAATACACCGTGTCGCCCACGATCTGCGGATCGTTCTCGTCGACATCGGGTTCGGCGACCAGTTTCTCCGGCGCGGCGCCCCGTCTGGTCAGGTCGAGCCGCCAGAGGTCGTAGCGCCCCCGGTCCTGCGCCAGATCGGTTTCGCGCTGCGCCCAGACCATCCAGTGCCCGTCCTTAGAGGCGACCGGCGCGCCGATCCGCGACAGCATCGTCACGTCGTCGATCGTCAACTGCCGGGCGGCGGCGGGGCTGGCGGCAAGGGCCGCCCCGATCAGGAAAAGATGCTTCATGACGGACAGTGCTAGAACAGCCGGGGGCCGGATCAAAGCCCCCGACCGTTTCCGCAAGCCGGTCAACCGATCAGGTGCGCGCGCCCGGCCTGTCGAGCACCTGCCGGATGCGCTCGTTCAGTTCGGCCCGACGATAGGGCTTGCGGATCAGTTCGTAGGACCGCGCGCCCTCGTCGATCGCTTCGTCGGCGAAACCGGTGGTCAGCAGCACCGCGGTATGCGGGTAATCGCGCTTGATCGCATTGGCCAGCGCGACCCCGTTCATGCCGCCCGGCATCAGGATATCGGTGAACAGCAGCTGATAATCCCGGTCGGCCTGCATCACATCCAGCGCAGCCCGCCCGCTGCTGCACAGCGTCACGTCATACCCCAGATCGCGCAGCATCTCGCGTCCCAGTTCGCCGACCTCGGGCTGATCCTCGACCATCAGCACCCGCTCACGTCCGCCGGCATCGCGCGCGGGCGACGCGGTGGGCCGCGACGCGACCGAGCCGCTGGCGCGCGGGAAGTAGAGCGAAAAGATCGCCCCGCCATCCTCGCCGTTGCGCGCGGTCGCCAGTCCGCCCGACTGGCGCATGAAGCCATACACCATCGCCAGGCCCAACCCGGTGCCCTTGCCCATTTCCTTGGTGGTGAAGAACGGATCGAAGACCTTGTCGAGAACGGCGGCCTCCATGCCCGGTCCGTCGTCCGTCACCGTCACCACGACATATTCGCCCGCATCCAGCCGGGGCGGAGCATCCGCCTCGTCCCCCGGCAGCACGGCGTTGCGCGTCGTCAGCGTGATCGTGCCGGTGCCGCCCGCCGCGTCGCGCGCGTTGCCGATGATGTTGAGCAACGCCATTTCCGCCTGCACCGGATCGATGCGGCAGTTCCACAGATTGTCGTCGAGCTGCCGCCGAACGGTGGCACCCTCCCCCGCCGTGCGATCGATGATCGGCCGGAAATCGCCGATCAGCGAATTGAAGTTGAGCAGTCGATCCCGCAATTCCTGCTTGCGCGCGAAGGCCAGCAATTGCTGCGTCAGCATCGCGCCACGATTGGCGGAGGTGGCGATCGCCTCCACCGCCCGTCGCGCGGAGCGATCGTCCGGGGCGACGCGCGCCTCCAGGATATCGACATAGCCCAGGATGACCTGCAGCAGATTGTTGAAATCATGGGCGATGCCGCCGGTCAGCTTGCCGACCGCCTCCATCTTCTGCGCCTCGTGCAACGCCTCTTCCGCCTCACGACGGCGCGAGATGTCGAGCTGCGATCCGAAGAAGTATAGAAGATTCCCCGCCTGATCGAGGACGGGCGACACGAACAACGCATTCCAGAAGGTCGAGCCGTTCTTGCGATAGTTCAGGACCTCGACCGCCACCTCTTCCCGCTTCTCGATCGCGGCGCGGACCTGCGCGATCATCTCGCGGTCGGTTTCCGGCCCTTGCAGGAAACGGCAGTTGCTGCCGACGATCTCATGCTCGGCATAACCGGTCATGAACGAGAAGGCGTCGTTACAGAAGATGATCGGATTGTCGGGCTGATGCGGATCGGTGACGACCATCGGCATCCGCGTGGTCTTCACCGCCGCGAAGAAGATATCGCTCGGTGCATCGTGCGGAGGACGGTCATCGCTGATCCGTGACGGCAAAACGGTACCGGCCTCGAATTCGGCGGTCGGCGTGGTGTGGTCGTTCATGCCGCCAACAACCGGACACGGCGACACCCGTTCCCGACCCTGATCGACCGCATCAACGGCCGCCGGTGATACGCGCGATCTCGGCCGCCACATGTTGCTCGACGATCGCCGGCAACCGGCTGTCGAGCCAGTCGCGCAGCATCGGGCGCAACATCTCCCGGACCAGCCCTTCCAGACTGGCGTCCGCCGTCGGCGCACCGGCCGGCGTCGGCGCGGGTGCCGCGGCGCTCAGGGTGCGGGTCAACTGGTCGATCGCCTGCCGGCTTGCCGCCGCCACCCGGTCCGACACGAGCGGCTCGACCGCGTCGGCATCGGGTTCGGACACCGCCGGACGCGGTGGCGATGGCGGCGTCGGTGCCGGCTCGTCGGCTTCTTCCGCCACCGGTCCGTGACGGGGAATGGAGGCCGTGGTCATCGGGCGCGGCGGAGCCACCGGCTCGGGCGAGATGCGCGGCATCGGCACGATCGGGTCGTCGAGTTCGAGGATCGAGTCGCCTTCATCGTCATAGGGCATGGCCGACGCGCTCGTCGCGATCGGACGCGCCGGGCGCCGCGACCGCACCGGCCCTTCGCCCTCCTCGGCCATGATCCGCTTGATGGACGACAGAATCTCTTCCATCGACGGTTCAGCGCTGATGTCACCCATTCCAGCTAAGTCCTGTACAAGCCGTCTTATTGGCGGTTCGGTGAGGCCGCACCTGTCGTCAACGCCGGGGTCCTGTCAACATCCGTCTTGAGCAGCGGGTCCTGCGGGCGGACGACGCGGGCATTCTGCGCGGGGCTGCCCGCGGTGGACGTTCCGACCGGCACCGGCTCCGGATCGCTGTCGAAATCGTTGATGCTGTGGCGGACGCGACGATAGTTGAGCGTCGGGTCATACAGCGCGCCGCCCTCCAGCCCCAGGTCGCGCGCCTCCGCATCGCCCATCGCGGCGAGCAGGGCGAACCCGGCGACATAGGCATCGCGCCGCGCGCTGACTAGCGTGACCTGGCTGTTCAGCAGTTCCTGCTCGGCATTGAGGATATCGAGGATCGTCCGCGTGCCGACGCTGTTCTCGGCACGCACCCCTTCCAGCGACAGTTTGTTGGCATTCACCGCCGTCTCGGAAGAGGCGATCACCTCCAGCGAGGATCGCCAGATCGCATAGGCGGAACGCGCCTGCGCGATCACGTTGCGTTCGATCGCGGTGACGTTCTCGATCGCCTGGCTCTGGAGCGCCTGCGCCTGACGCACCTGCGCGGCGGGGCGCCCGCCCTGGAACAACGGCAGCGTCAGCTGCAGCCCGGTGGTCGCGGTCCGCTGCGAATTGGGCTGGGCGATCCCGGTGACGGATGCAGGCGCCGATCCCAGATAGTTGAAGTAGTTGCCCTGCGCGACGGCGGATACCCGCGGCAACCGGTTGGCGCGGGCCACCCCGACATCGAAGCGGCTGGCATCCCGTGCCTTCTGCGCGGCCAGGATCTGGGGGTTGCTCTGCAACGCCTCGACCACGGCGGCATCGGGGGTGGCGGGCAGATTGGGCAGCGTCGGCGGCTCTTCCAGCACACCCGGTGGTGCGCCGACGAAATTCAGGTAGTTCTCGCGGCTCGAAACCAGCTGCGCCTGTGCCGACTGAAGCTGCGCCCGGGCCTGTGCCAGCCGTGCCTCCGACTGGGCGACATCGGTTCGGGTCAGGTCGCCGACCTGAAACCGGTCGCGACTGGCGTTCAGGTTCGTTTCCAGCACGCGCACGTTCTGCGTGTTGAGCCCGACGATCGCTTCGTCGCGGATCACGTTCATGTACGAGCCGACGACGTTGGTGAACAGGTTCGCCTCGGTCCCGCGCAGGTTGGCGCGTCCTGCCTCGACCCGCGATTCGGCGGCACGGACGCCGTTGCGGACCGCCCCGCCCTGAAAAAGCGGCACCGACAATTGCGCGATGCCGGTTGCCGACCGCTCCGGATTGAAGAAGGCGTTCGACGCCTGCACCGCATTCTCGGTGAACTGCCCGGTCAGATTGGCGCTGGGCAGACCGCTTGCCCGGGCGATCGGCACGTTCTCGTCCGTCGCGCGCAGGGCGGCCCGCTGCCCGGTCAGGGTCGGGTTGCTGGCATAGGCGCGCGCCAATGCCTCACGCAGCGTATCCGCCGAGGCGGGCGCGGCAACAAGCATGATGCCGCCAAGCGCGGCAACCCGGAACCGGCGGGGGGCCATCGGATCAGAAGCGGAATGCGGCGGGGCGCAGGAAGCCCGGCAGGACCACGCACTCGCTATCCGCGAACGGCACGGCGGCATGGCCACCCGCCGTGCGCCGGCCGACCGCGAGTCGGGTCACGCCGTTCTGCGCGACGCCCATCGCGATCCGGCCGTCGACGCGCAACTGTTCCAGCAACGCGGTCGGCAGTTCGTCGATCGCGCCATCGATCAGCAGCACGTCGTAGGGCGCACCGGCGGAATGCCCCGCCGCCATCGCCCCCTCGACCAGTTCCACGCCGGGAACATCGGCCAAGGTCGTCCGTGCGATCGCGACCAGCGCCGGATCGCTTTCCACCGCCGTCACCCGTGCACCGAGCAGCGCCAGGATCGTGGCGGTATAGCCCGTCGCGGCACCGATCAGCAGCACGCGATCCTCGCGCACGATCTCCGCTTCGGTCAGCAGGCGCGCGGTGGCGAGCGGGGGGTTCTGGAAACGTCCGCCGCCCAGCGGCAGCGCCCGGTCGCGATAGGCCAGATCGGGCGCGGTGCCCGGCACGAAATCCTCGCGCGCGATGGTCGCCATCGCGGTGACCACGCGGGCATCGTTGACGTCGTTGGGGCGAAGCTGGCTCGCCACCATCGCCTGGCGGAAGACCGAGGTATCGGCGGCTGCGGGGGTGCTGATCGTCGTCATCCCTGACCTTCTGGCACGGGCGTCTTACCCATGCAATACACTAGTTGTCATCATCATCTACCGCGCCTGCGGAAGCACGCCAAGCACCAATGCCACGCCATCGCCGCGAACGGATAATTCGCCGCAGGTCAAAGCGATGGCGATGCCTAATTTCAGGGCCTGTTTTCGGGGATTGCGGCACCAGCCCTTAACAGGCAGTTGACCGCGCCGCCAAAACCCCCCATTGGCGCCGCCTCAACGCGATCGAGGCCCGATGGCGGAGTGGTGACGCAGAGGACTGCAAATCCTTGCACCCGGGTTCGATTCCCGGTCGGGCCTCCAATATCCTGTCGATTTTCACGCCAATCTGCTCAATTTTTCGCATTGAGCAGTGTCGATGATCAATACGACTACTCATTGTGAGCTGATGAGTAGTATTATGTCGGGCTCTCGGGGCAGTATGAAGCGTCAACGCTGCCTCCGGCACACGAAGATAAAGGCCGCGACTTGCGCCGCGCCCCCCTAGAAAGAGCATTAACATCGTGTGCCCAGCGATGGCTTCACGTCGAGCCGACATCGAAATGCAGTTGGTTCCTTTGGCGGATGCGGCAACAGCCGACCGACGTCGAAGGTGAACGACGACATCTCGCCTACTTGTCGTCTTCTATAATTTGGCCATTGCCACCTCTGCGAAGGCGAGGCTGCTCAAAACATGCCTTGGACCGAGTGCATCGCCCGGCTGACGATCAGTGGGTGAATGGTGGAAGATGGCTCCGCCTGAGATAGGGGGGTACGCAGCCCTAAGGCGAAGTTTCGAACAGAACGACCCTGCCACTGGTTTCGGCTCATATCAGCGCGTGCCGTTGGCCACAGGCGTCGCCCATCAACTCGTCGATACAATGACCTGACCAACGTCGAACTCTATGGCCGTGCCGCCATCTAAATGCTCGGCTCCTGTGACGATGTAATCTCGATCAGCGAACAGCGGATGCGCGACGAGCGAATCAAGTCGCCGCCCCACGCAGGCAGACACTACAGTCGCCGGCAACCGCGCCGTCAGCAAGACTTTTGCCCGCCCCGCCACGGTGGAGAGTTCGAACGATCCACCCCGCATAGTGACTTCGAGCGATGGTCCGGAGACCGCGACCTGCACCCAGTCCGCCAAGGCGCCGTCGCTGACGATGGCGTCGCCGATCCGGTACGGCAGCGCGTATGCGTCCGTCCGCGGTCCACGGGGTCGCCCCCTCCTCCCGCCGAACGTCGGAATGCGCCACTCCAGCAGGGGGATCGGCCTCCTGTCGCGCCCCGCGAGGGACGGCCAAGCCTGGGACGGCCGCAGGCTGTGCAGCGCGCTTGCCACGTCCGACCCGACCATCGCCAGCACGTCGGGCACCGGCGTCGACATCGACTGCACGGCGACCTCCAGATAGTCGCGGAACGAGGCGAGGTGCATCGAGTCGGCGAGACGGTCGATCGTCTGCATCTCCTGCCGCGCCCTGACGCCCGCCAGATGGAAGGGGCTGCGGTCGCGATCACCGCCATCGTCAGCGCCTGCCTCGGTCATGACGGCCATCCCCCGCCCTCCAGCACGAGGGTAAGGAGATGCTGGGTCAGCGCGGAGGCGCCCCTCTCGTACGCGAGCCGCGTCCAGTCATCCCAGCGATCGACGCGCCCGGCGAGCCATCCGAAGAAGTCATCGCGCGCCGGCGACGCGGCGAAGGGATGCGACCACATGACGGAACGGGTGGGCATTCGCGCAGCCGTCGCCATCCCCGTCAACGTCACGACGTGCGATCCCCCGATCCTCTCGCGGGCGAACACGTGCGGGCGGCGGGCGACGCTGCGTTCGAAGGCCCGCAGCGCCGTCTCGCGGGCGATGCCGGGAGCGTCCCGATCTGCCGCGCCGATCGCCTCGACGATGTCGGCGAACGGCAGATCGATCCAGTCGGGGTCACGGGTCGCCCGCAGCATGAGCATGACGGACCGGCCATCGCCTGACAGCCGGGCGTCGAACACGTTCCGATCCCCCTCCGCCGCCGTGAGACCGACGGAGGCGAGCCAGCACCGGTAGAAGCGCCAGTACATGAGATCACCGCCGAGCAGGTCGTGCATCGTCTCCTGGCCGTACGCGTCCCGCCGATCAATGGCGTTGAGGATCCGCAGGAGCAGCTCCTGCTGCTCGCCCTTGAGGGCGACGCCCGGAAACCGGAGGTGGCCATGCCAGAAGGCATCGCGCACGCTGTGCCAGCGCCGCCCGTCCTCGTCCTCCAGCGCGCCGTCGGACATGCGCAGCCACCATCCCCACGGCAGATCGCCGGCGTTATCGGACCGAACCATCACCGCCCCCCCGCGCCGGGGTCGAGCGAGATTGGCGGCGGCGGGGGCCCGTCGCGAGGCGGCGCGGGTTCGCCGTCGGCGATCGCCCGAAGCTGGGAGGCGAGATTGCGCACCTCGCGGTACACGTAGCCGTCGTCACGGTACTCGCCGCCGATCTCCGCCGCCATGAAGGGTTGGTGGTCCTTCGCGCGTCCCGGCACGACGTCATAGGCATGGTCGCAGTCGAAGCCGAACCACCAGGCGTGCGCGTCCTCCACCCGGTAATCGGTGGCATGGGTGATCGGCTCGTATCTGACCTGGCCCCGCGGGACGTGGCAGATGCGCCTGGCGTCGGCGGTGATGCGACGTTCCGGGGTCGGACCGTCCTCGCAGATCCTGCCGTAGGTAAGGCCACCGTGGACCTCGATGCCAAAGTCGACCGGGACGGCCTCGTACTTCCATCCCCACAGGGGATGATCGAGGGGAATGCCGACGTACCCGGAAAGATGGCCGCCATCGGTGGCGCGCAACATGATGCATTCGTAGCCGGTGGCGGGATCGCGCCACGCCACCTTGTCCGCCTCGCCCAGGCGCCGGCCTTCCTCGCCCGACCTGCCGCTGTCGGCGACGTAGTAGATCTCGTCGGCGTCGATGACGCCCGCGCTGGTGAGGTACGATCTGCCGGTGATGAGCGTGGTGTCGCCCTCCCGCACGATGTCCCCGCCCGAGCCAACGATCTTGGCGACCGCCTGGGGCGAGCCGATGGCCCGCTCGGCCGCCTCGCCCGTGAGAGGCACGATCGCCGTGGTCTTCTTCTTAGCCATTTCCATTCTCCTTGGTGATGATGTCGATCGGTGGTGCCGCCACCCCCCCGCATGCGGATCGGCGCGCTACCCGGCGGAGCAGATGTGGATGCAGTCGTCAGATGAAGCGGGTTCGGGGTGTCACGCGCTCGAGGTCGGGGCAGATTGCCTTGGCGTTGGCCCCGGCCGCGTAGACGTTGGCCGCGAGCCAGCACTGCTCCTGCACGAGATCGGCGTCGGCAACCTCGCACCCCCAGACCTTGCGCTCGGCATCCCAGCGGTATCCCCGGCCGCGCAGCAGGTCCTTCACGCCGAAGTCGGCGCCCTTCGCCCGCACGATCCAGCTGGGACCGGAGCCCCGCTCGATCATCTCCGACAGCGCGGTGCGGCCGCCACCGTCGCGGTGGCGGAGCATCTCGATCAGCGCGTCGACGTCGGCCGAGGCGCGGTGGCCGCAGTGATAGAAGCCGTTCTGCACGAGGAGGTAGCCGAGTACACGGCCGTCGAAGCCGCGGGCCTTCCAGTCGACCTGCCGCATGGAACAGCACCAGTTGAGGCCGCGGGCGCGGGGCAGACGCGCCTCGACCCAGTTGCGGTCGAAGGTCGAATTATGCGCCACGACGAAGCTGGCCGACCGGAGGAGCCTCGTCGCGGCATCCTCGTCGATCTCCTCGCCGACGAGATCGATGTCGGTCAGGCCGGTGAGCGCCGTGATCTCCGGCGGCAGCGGATCGCCTGGATCCTCCCGCCATTCGTACGGCTCGTCGATGTCGGTGACGATGCCGTCGCAATCGTAGCGGAACCGCCGGATCGCGAGCTCGATCACCTTGCCGGTGCGATGGTCGAGGCCGGTGGTCTCGACGTCGATGGCGACGCCGACGAAGGGGCCGCGTCCACTGCCCTCCCCGGTCGATCCTTCCCGCAGTCGCAAGGGGTGAAGGACGCGCACGTCCTCGTCGGCGGCCGCGACGACGTGGCCGACCTCGGTCAAAATGGTCATGATGGGCTCCTTGTTGCCGACCGCCGGTCCATGCCCGCGGTCCGGTCGACCGGCGCCGATGCCTGGGCGCAAATGCGCAGCTGCGCGGCGTCAGCCCTTGCGCGTCAGGCCTGGATGCACTGCTGGATGTCGACGCCGAAAGTGCGGGCCGCCGGGGAGCGGTGATCGCCCTGCATGCGCCGGATCATCTCGACGACAGCGTCCGGCACCAGCGCCATCACGATGGGGGAGGCGCGGTGGATGCCGGGCCGGATGTCGGCGGCGTCGGCCAAGTCCGGGCCGAACCGGCCGACCAGACGCGCCCTCACCTCCTCGGCGTTCCGCGCCATCGAGGCGTGGAAGGCCTGGATCATGACGTTGTCGCGGGTGTCCGCCAAGGTCGCGGTGTACAGGCGCAGCCTCGTGGCGCGGCCGGTCCGCGAACGGCTGAGGCGTCCCGGCGTATCGGGTGCGGAAGCGGCGCCGTGGAGATGATCGAACTCGGCCTCATCGAAGCCATCGTCGTCGTCATGCGCCATCAGCGCGTCGATCGCCGGCTTGTCGACGTCGAGCCCCAGCCCGAGGCCATGCATCAGCACGCCGCGCATGCACGCATCACGCCCGAGACAGGCCTCGATCGGCGCGGCGCCGTCGAACGCCTTCCGCGGCGACAGCATCCACGCCATCGCGTCGTACGGCACCGCGTGGCGCTGGAAGCGCGCGCCCGTCTCGGCGGCGACGAGCGCAACCCGGCTGATCGCGCGCTCGGTGGTGACGATCACCCGATCCGTGGGGGCGTCGTCGTCCAACGGGTCCAGGACGACGATCCCACCGTGCTGATCGCCGATCTCGTAGTCATTCCCGGCCGGCTGTTCCGCAAGCATGACATCCATAACATGGCTCCTGTTCGCGCCGTGAAGCGCGGGCCGTCACTCCACGGCGACCCTTCCGGCCACCAATATGGATAGAACCAAAATTAGTTCAATGGTTCAGGAACATTTGTATAGTTAGCCGTTCGTTACCATATGCGGATCAGTCTTTGGAAGGACGTGATCGCTTCGCGTATCGGTTGGGAGTGGAAAAGATGCAGGCCATGAGGGTGATGAGCGCATTGGCGCAGCCGACCAGGCTCCAGGTGTGGCGCACGCTGGTGGATCGTCTGCCGGACGGGATGACCGCCGGCGACATCGCCAAGGCGGTCGACATGTCCAAGAACGGCATGAGTCCCCACTTCGCGATCCTCAGCGCGGCTGGCCTGCTGTCGGCCGAGAAGGTCGGGCGCATGGTCATATACCGGGCGGAGACGGCCCAGGTGGAGGATCTGAGCGCGTTTCTCTCTGATGCGTGCGAGCGCGGAAGGGGTACACGGGCGGCGACTGAGCCAGAATGACAGCATAGGCGGGATCTTGCCGACACCCAGCCCGATAGGAAGGCAGCCGACCTTCAGGATCAGTCGCCGACGAACTCCGCGCGGATGTCGCCGCCGCGCTGGAATAGGAAATAGACCCGGCTTTCAGGGAAATTGACCATAACCGCGTCCCGGCCAGCGGCGAAGAGGCCCTGATCGGTCCAGTGCCCCTCATGCCGCGCGACGATCCGGGACACCGGCCGCCCGCCATACGATATGCGCAGCGCCATCTGTCGATCGTGCTCAACCATCTCGACGACGTCCGACCGACCATCGCGATCTAAATCGACGCGCACGGATCGATGATACCTATAACGGGGCGGTGCCCAATATCCAGATCTGGCTCTGAGGTCGGCGTCCGTGACGACCCGCCAGCGCCGCGCCAGTGGAGCGATGTTACGGACGCTGGATGTCAGTGGCTCTCCAGGCGAACGCCTAGCGACGCCGCGGGCGGTTTGCGCTCGATGGGCCGCCGCCTCGTCATGATATGCCTGATGCCTGCCGCGATCCAACGGCTCCGATCCAGACGAGCCGATGGTGTGCTCGCTGGCGATCATCAGCAACCAGATCATGTCGCCTCCATCATGATGCCCGCCATCAACCAGCGGGGCACAAATCGCACCGAGTCGCCGCTTTCGGCCGACCAATCATTTCACAAGCCTGCAGAGGGCCATCCGGGCGTCGTAGCCGCGCATGCCGATCGTCGCGCGCTTCCATCTCGACTGCTCTGGCGTCGCCGATTCCGACTTCAGTACGGTACCGTCCGCACGCGTCACCCGATAGGACAGCCCCCTCATCAACTCCTTGCGACAGTCGACCTCCATCAGCACGTCCGCTTGCTGCCGCGCTTCGTTGACCCCCTTCAATTCGACGTTCAGCAAGCGGACCCATGCCCTCACCACATCAGCGGTGCGTGTCGCCGACGAACGGTCGAATAGACCGCCGGCGGGCATGCGCTGCATGGGGAACGGCTGCCAATCGACGATCGGCGGCGTCGTCGCCTGCAGTGCGAGTGCCAGAAGGATCATGACATCACCTCGACCATGTAGTCCTTGAGCCGATCGCGCTGGCGTTTGGCAGCCTGGATCCGGCGGTAGCGTAGCAACGGCAGCGCCGCGCAGGCCGCCGTCAGGGCCGCTCCGCGGAACGGATGGTCCGACAGCATCTGACCCGCCATCATGACGGTCGCAACCATCAGGACGCCGTGCAGCCTGGTGAACCCAATGCCGTCGATGAACACCGAGGGACCTAGTAGAACGATGCGCCCCTGCCGCCCGGTCAGGTTGGTGGCAGCGATCAGGTGCCCGTTGATGCGATCCAGCCGGACCACACCGTCGTCGAGGAGCGAAACCGATGCCGGAAGCTCCTCGGTCACGTGCCGCCCCGCCTCGTCCTCCAGCACGACACTGACGACGCCGCGATGCACGGTGTCGACGAAGCCGCCGCCGCCCGCCACGAAGCCGGTACCCCGGTCGGAAACGCCGAAGACGCCCATCGAAGAGCCGTAGATCGTGGACTGCTGCTGGTAGGAAACGTGCCTGACCCGCGCGACGACGCACTCGCCCTGATAGGTCTTGCCGGCGATGCGACGCGGCGGGATCAACCAGCTGCGCAGCGGGTGCGAGATGCCGGTGGCACCCCCAGCAAGGGAAACTTCCATCGGTCCCGCCCTATCGATTATGGCGATGATGAATCAGGCCGTCTACGATGACGGTGGCCCCGAACGATTGCGCCACCGGCAAGGCGGACGCGTATCGATTTCCGACTACGGCAGGAGTCCATCGGCGGCGTGGCATGATGCGCGCGTCCTGCGACGAGACGAGGCTTGACGACTTCGTTTCCTTAGTTCGATCGGGACGGCTAACGACGCGCGTGCGGCTCCGACAATGTATGATCGCGAAATCGATGTCGGCAGTCCGTCTGCCGCCGAGTTGTTCAATCGACACCATTCGCGATCCTCGTCTCGCGCTGGCGCCGCTCGGCTAGTCCAGCCGGCGGCACCACCTCCGTTGGCGAGGCGGTGCCGGCCCGTGAGCCGGAAGTTGAGAACTCGCGATTAGACGAGCGCGAACGCCTTTAGGCCCGAAGGCCTTGGACATACGCGTCCGCCTCCCGGCCGAAACTGGTTCGGGCCGGGCTTTCGGCTACTAATCGCGGGGTTCTCACGCCCCGGTCCGCCTGATGGCGAACGCCGGCATGGTACGACGGGAACGTCGCCACAATCAATCCGGCAACTGATCGTTGCACCGGCTTTTCAGTCCGGCTCGATCGGCGCCATCCCCGCCCGACCGCATGGCTTAATCATCTCTGAACGAAATGCGTCCCACCAACGCGGCGGTAAGCCGTTCATGTCAGTGAAGTCGGAAAGCCCCATGCAGCCCGGGCTTTGGATCCGCGGAAACATGACCTCCCTGTCCGGGCCGTGCAGCGCCTTCCATTGACGAGATCGCGCTGAAAGGCGGCCTTCATTCTCCTGCTGCTCGGGCTTCAGCACACCGTGTCCGGGAAACGCCGATCCCGGGTCAGTCGTCTGTTCGCGCACCCACTTGCGCAGCACGTTATCGTGCAGGTCCAGATCGCGCGCCGCCTGCGATACCGACACCCCGCGTTCCCGCACCAGCTTCACCGCCTCGAGCTTGAACTCGCGGCTGAACTTCCGTCGTTGCCTCCATCCTCCGGTTCCAAAAACACCTTATCTCGGTGTCCACGGAACCGACAGCAGCTCAGAACCTGCGGCAAGCGCGGTGGGCTGTTTCATCATGAGGCAGGCGAAGGCGACGACGTGAAGTCCTGCGAGTGTTTCAGCGTAGCGCTCGTAATCTTTGACGAGGCGCCGGAAGCGGGTCGCCCAGGCGAACGATCGCTCGACCACCCAGAGCATCGCGGCAAGAGGACGAAGCCGCGCCTGGCCTCAGGCAGTTTGACGACATCAAGTGCGATCCCGTGTTTGGCGGCCGCGGTGGCGGCGCGCTCGCCGGTATAGCCCTGATCGACCCACACAAGTTCGACGGTGTCGTTGGTGACGGCCTGAACGGTCCGCGCGAGCCGTTCCACCTCGCCGCGGTCCTCCGCACTGGCCGGCGTCACATGAAGCGCCAGCAGATGGCCCAGCGTATCGACGGCCATGTGGATCTTCGAACCCTTCTTGCGTTTCCCACCGTCATAGCCGGCGCGCTCGCCGCTCTCGGGCGTGGAGCGCAGCGTCCGGCTGTCGATGATCGCGGCAGTCGGCTCGGCCTTGCGCCCCGCCGCCAGCCGCAGCACCGCGCGCAGATCATCCACCCGCGCCTCGAAGCATCCCGCCGCCAGCCACCGCTGCGTCTGCTGATACACTGCCGCCCTGGGCGGCAGGTCGTTGGGTATCCACCGCCACGGCGCGCCGGTCTTCACGATGTAGCGCAGTCCGTTGAACACCTCGCGCAGATCATGCTCTCGCTGGCCGGCATCCTCGCGCTGCAACAGCAGGTACGGCGCGACCAGCGACCATTCCTCATCGCTGACGTCAGACGGATACGGCTTGCGGCAAATGCTCATCCAATACCGGATGAATCAGGCCCGCCTCCAAGTCCATAACAGCCTCTAGTCACCTGGAACTGAAGTAAGCTGCATTGTATGCTCTTTGGCGCAGGCGGGAGGCATGGATGGTTGGT
>NZ_JACYUG010000018.1 GCF_014841615.1 Sphingomonas sp. CFBP 8760
TCGAGTTCGCCTTTCACCTCAGGGGAACTCTCCACTTTTCCGGGGCAAGTCCAATGCGTGACCATATGAGAACCGAGTTGCCACTCGCTGCCATGATGATGGCCGCTCAGCGGCAGCGTCCAGCGCCCGGCCTCATCCGCCACTCGGATCGCGGGTCGCAATATGCCGCCGGTGCCTATGTCGATCACCTGTCGGCGATCCGCGCCGTGCCCTCGATGAGCCGCACCGGTAATTGCTACGACAATGCCCCGATGGAGAGTTTCTTCCACACCCTGAAGGTCGAACTGGTCCATCAATGCCGCTGGGCGACCCAGGCGGAAGCTCGACAGGCGCTGTTCGGATACATCGAAGGCTATTACAACCGGCATCGGATGCACTCGGCACTCGGGTATCTAACTCCCGAGCAAGCCGAGCAGCGCATGACCAGCTAACCCAGCGTGTCCGTCGAACCAGGGAAAGATCACCGTATCCGGCGTCTGCCAGCACGCAGCCAAAGCGCGCACCAGCAGTTCTGATCCGGTCGATCTCCTCTATCGCGATCTCCGGCTTGGTCAGGACGACCCGACGGTCATCGGGGACCTTCGCCTTCGCCATGCGCTCTGGATCGCTGGTCCAGCTTTCTGGTAGGAACAAGCGGAGGCCAACCATCACCGGCACCTCGCGTGATGCCAGCGTCACCGAAACCAGTGTCTGACAGTTCGCATTCTTGCCAAGCGAAGATGCATATTGCGGCGCCACACCGACGGAGTGACGGCCTTTCTTCGGCATTGCCGTGTCATCGATGACGAGGAACGCGCCGGTGCCACCAACCAGCCGGTCGGCCTCCTTTAGCAGCGCGGCTTGGAGCGGAGCGCTCTCCCATATCCCTGCTGCGACGAAATGATGAAGCTGATCGTAGCCGGCTTCGCCGCCCCGGGCGGCCATCGGCTGCACGCTCTTGCGGTCGCCAGGACCAAACAGACCGGCGACATACTGCGGGCACATCTTGCGCCGCGCTGGATGGGACAGCCCCGCCAGAAACGGCTCAAGCCATCGCTCCAGATCGGTCCGCCAACTCTCATCCACCGCCATCGTCCTAAGTCCGCCAGCATACACCGACAAATGGGAATCAACGACAATTCAAGCTGGTTCCTTCAACCTGCCAAAGTAGTGCTAGCCGGTCGACCCCCGTGGTCGCTGTTCTTCGCGACCACTCGCAAACCTGTTCCACGGATCGTTGACCACCAGCATCGCGTCGCCCCGGGCGAGGGCGATCAGGGTCAGGCCGTGGGCCTCCGCATGCTCGATCGCCAGCGTCGTCGGGGCGGATACCCCGACCAGCAGCGGGGCGCCTGCGATCAGCGCCTTGTCGACCATCTCGAAACTGATCCGTGAGGTGACGAGGATAAACCCCTCGATCGCAGCCCCTGCCAATCCGCCGACCAGCTTGTCGAGCGCGTTGTGGCGTCCGACATCCTCATAGGCCGCCACGATCCGTCCCTCGGTGTCGCAGGCCACTGCGGCATGGGTGGCGCCGGTCGCGGCGTTCAGCGGCTGATGATCGCGAACGTTCGCCAACGCCGTGAACAGGGCGGCGGTCGTGGTCCGCGGCGGCGGAGCGACGGGAGCAGGGCGGCGGAGCTGTTCCAGCCCGGCGATCCCGCACAGCCCGCAGCTGGTGTCGCTGGTACGGTGGCGAACGCGGTCCTGGATGCGACCCCGGCAACGATCGGCCAGCGTGATGCGGACGATCCAGCCATCGGCCGTCTCGAAGGGGTCGATGTCGATCACGTCCGCGGCGTCGTCCGCCAGCCGTTCGGTCAGCATGAAACCGGTCGCGAACGCGGCCAGATCGACCGGCGTCATCATCATCACGGCATAGCCGAGACCGTCGACCTCGATCGAGACCGGCACCTCCACCGCGATCGTTCGCTCGCCTGCCGTCGTCCCGTCTGGCCTCAGCAGGGTGACGGCGCGCGTCCGGCCACCCGTCACAACGCCATCAGGTCCTCGACCGTATTGACGTTGGCCAACGGGGTGGGCGACATGATCGGCAACGCGCCGACGCTGCGCGCCCAGCCGCGTACCGATCGATTGGGCGCTATCTCGATATGCGACAGCAGATGCGCCCCCAGTGCTGCCGACCAGTGCCCCAGGACCGGCGCATCCTCGCAATAGGCGGGGCCGCGTTCGAGAAGGGCGGGGATCAGCGCGTCGGGAAGGCGCGGCATGTCGCAGCCGATCGTCAGCACGCACCGGAACCCGTGGGAGGCGGCATGATCGAGTGCCGCGGCGATCCCGCCCAGCGGCCCCAGTCCCTCTCGCGGCAGGTCGGGCAGTCCGCCCGCGCGCGTGCCGACGACGATCACGTCATCGGC
The DNA here is from genome assembly GCF_014841615.1 of Sphingomonas sp. CFBP 8760. Taxonomy (GTDB): domain Bacteria; phylum Pseudomonadota; class Alphaproteobacteria; order Sphingomonadales; family Sphingomonadaceae; genus Sphingomonas. The sequence continues at coordinate 2,358 of NZ_JACYUG010000018.1, forward strand.
ATGGCGGCGGAGCGTGGCCATGGCATGATCGATCAGCGATTGCCCGCCCAACATCGCCTGCGCCTTGTCAGACCCGAAGCGCGACGACAGTCCGCCCGCCAGGACCGCGCCGAGCAGCCGGCTCATGTCCGGATGCGCACCGGCACCGACTTGGCCGCCGGCACGTGGCTTTCCAGAGCGTGGTGTTCGAGCGGGATCAGGTAATTGAGTTCGGGATAATAGCCGGCGATCGTTCCTTCGGGGATGTTGTATTCGACGATGCGCAGGCCATCCACGACGCGGTCGACCCCGTCATCGGCATCGCTTTCCAGCGCGATCGTATCACCGTCGTTGCGACCTAGCCGCAGGATATCGGCACGGTTCATCATCACCACCATCCGCGTGCCCTTGATGCCGCGGAAACGGTCGTCATAGCCATAGATGGTCGTGTTGAACTGGTCGTTCGAGCGCAACGTCACCAGCCGGAACCGCCCGTCCTTTTCCGCGAAGCCACTGGAGTTGAGGGCGCGCGGTACGTTGAACTCCGCCTTGCCGCTTTCCGTCTGCCATTCGCGATGCGCGGCGGGATTGCCCTTCCAGAAACCGCCCGGCTCGAACAGGCGTTCATTGTAGTTGGCGAACTTGTCAGGATAGACATTCTCGATCGCATGGCGGACGAGGCCATAGTCGCCGACCCATGCGTCCCAGTCGACATTGGGATTGGGCGGCAGCACCGCCTTGGCGATGCCGGCGACGATCGCCGGTTCGGACAGCAGCGTTTCGGCCGCCGGAGTCGCCTTGCCGACCGATCCGTAGATATGGCTGAACGAATCCTCCATCGACACCGCCTGCCGGCCGCTCGCCTGCATGTCCTGCTCCATCCGGCCCAGACAGGGGAGGATATAGGATTGCTTGCCCGGTACCAGATGGCTCTTGTTCAACTTGGTGGCGATGTGGACGGTGATCGGCAGATTGGCCCATGCCTTCTTCATCGCGGCATGTTCGGGTGTCGCACGCAGGAAGTTGCCGCCGAGCTGGACGAAACCTTGCGCGGTGCCGGCGATGATCTCGCGGCACGCCTCCACCGTGTCCCAGCCCTTTTCGGTCGGCGGTTCGAACTCGAACAGTTCCTTCAGCCGCTCGACCGGCGCCAGTTCGGTCTTCTCGGTGATGCCGACGGTACGCTGGCCCTGCACGTTGCTGTGCCCGCGCACCGGCCCCGGTCCCGCCCCCTCGCGGCCGATGTTGCCGCGCAGCAGCAGGAAGTTGATGAGCATGTACAGGCTGTCCATGCCGTAGCGGTGCTGGGTGATGCCCATGCCGTAGACTGCGATTACCCGCTCCGCCTTGGCGTAGACCCGCGCGGCACCCTCGATGGCGTTGCGGCTGAGGCCACTTTCATGGACGATCTCGTCCCAGTGCGCGTTGCGGCAGAAAGTGGCGAACTCGTCGAAGCGTACGGTATGCTGCTCGATGAAATGATGGTCGAGCACGCGGGGACCGCCCTCCGCCACCGCACGGTCGTCCGCCTCGATCACATATTTGCACATGCCCAGGATCGCGGCGATGTCGCCGCCGGCCTTTACCTGGTGATACTGGCTGGAGATCCGGGTCGGCTTGCCCCCTGCCATCTGCACCGGGTTCTGCGGATCGGCGAACCGTTCCCAGCCACGCTCGCGCAGCGGGTTGAACGTGACGATCTCCACGCCGCGATCCGCGCAGTCCTTCAGCGTGTGCAGCATCCGCGGCGCATTGGTGCCGACATTCTGCCCGAACGCGAAGATCGCGTCGCACTTGTCGTAATCCTCCATCTGGATGGTCGCGACGGGCGATCCGATCGCGTTCTTCATCCCGACCGAGGTGGTCTCGTGGCACATGTTGGATGAATCGGGAAGGTTCTGTTGCCCCCACATCCGGGCGAACAGCCCGTACATGAACGATGTTTCAAGGCTGGCGCGGCCGGACGCGTAGAGCACGACCTTGGTCGGATCGCACGCCTTCAGCGTGGTGCCGATCGCGTCGAACGCCTCCTGCCAGCCGACCGCGACATATTTGTCGGTGGCGGCATCGTATTTCATCGGATGGGTCAACCGACCGGCCTGCTCCAGATCGTAATCGGGCCAGCTTTCCAGTTCGGAGACGGTATGCTGCTGGAAAAAATCGGGGGTCACGCGCAGCCCGGTCAATTCCCACGCGGTCGCCTTCGCGCCGTTCTCGCAGAATTCGGCGATGTGCGGCTTGGCGGGCTTTCCCCACGCGCAACTGACGCACATCACGCCTTCCGGTTTGTTCTGACGGCGCAGCGCATCGAGCAGGTCGGGGCTGATGCCCTCCTTGGGCAGTATCCTGGACATGCCCTTCATCGAACCCCAGCCCCCGGCAGGAGCGGTATATTCCTTGATTACCACGTCTTTATCGTCGCTCATGCCATCCTCCGCTTGGCAGCGGAACGCGCCGGGGCGGGGTTTCGATGCGGGGCAGGTTCAAATTCCCCGTCGATACGCCTAGATGAGCGTAACATTGCAGGATCGTTCGATGACCACCCATACCACGCGCATGCTGATTCTCGGTTCCGGCCCCGCCGGGCTGTCCGCCGCCATCTATGGCGCACGGGCGGGAATGGCGCCGATCGTGGTGCAGGGCATCCAGCCCGGCGGCCAGTTGACCACGACGACCGATGTCGAGAACTATCCCGGCTTCGCCGACGTGATCCAGGGCCCGTGGCTGATGGAGCAGATGCAGAAGCAGGCTGAGCATGTCGGCACCCGCCTGATGTGGGACACCATCGTCGAGGTCGACCTGTCGCGCCGCCCGTTCCGCCTGATCGGTGACGGCGGCGACGTGTACGAGGGCGAGGTGCTGGTGATCGCCACCGGGGCGCAGGCCAAGTGGCTGGGGCTGGAAAGCGAGGACGCGATGAAGGGCAAGGGCGTATCCGCCTGTGCCACCTGCGACGGATTCTTCTATCGCGGCAAGAAGGTGGCGGTGATCGGCGGCGGCAACACCGCGGTCGAGGAGGCGCTATACCTGACCAACCACAGCGACGACGTGACGCTGATCCACCGTCGCGACACCCTGCGCGCGGAACGCATCCTGCAGGAACGCCTCCACGCCCATCCCGCGATCACGGTGTTGTGGAACAAGGAAGTCCGCGAATTCGTCGACGGCGGCGGCAATGCCGGCCTCGTCGCGCTCGATCTGGAGGATACCGTCACCGGCGAGCATAGCCGTCTCGATGTCGAGGGCGGTTTCGTCGCGATCGGTCATCATCCCGCGACCGAACTGTTCCGTGGCCACCTCGCGCTCGACGACGATGGCTATATCGCGGTCGAGACGGGATCGACCCGTACCAGCGTGGCCGGCGTGTTCGCGTGCGGCGACGTGGCGGACAAGATCTATCGTCAGGCGGTGACCGCCGCCGGTACCGGTTGCATGGCCGCGCTCGATGCCGAGCGCTTCCTGGCGGCAGCGGAGTTCGAGGAGCTGGCCGAAGCGGCGGAGTAACGCCGCCGCCGGATCGTCAGGCGACGGCGGCCTTGCGTCGCACGAAATCGGCCAGCGAGCCGAACGTCTCCAGCATGTCGCCATCGACTTCGTCATCCTCGATCAGGATGCCGATCCGGTCTTCCAGTTCGGTCAGGACGCCTGCGACCGCCATCGAATCGAGTTCGGGCAGCGCGCCGAACAGCGGCGTGTCGTCCGTGAAAGCGGCGACGCGGTCGGCGGACAGGCCGAGGGTATCGGCCAGCACGCCGCGAACCTGATCGTCGATTGGGTTGCGCATCGTCATCCTGTCCCCCGGCTTCGTTGCGCGGCGCGGTAGCGTGCGGGGATGAAAACGGCAACGGCCCTGCTATGGGGCCCTGCTATGTCCCCGGTGATGAACGCCCCCGATCCTGTTCCCCGCCCGCTCGACCGGCTGACGCTGCGCGGGGCGCCAGAGGCGACGGCGCTGGTCGATCGGGCGGGAGTGCTGACCTACGCGGCGCTGGAGGATGCGGTCGCCGCCGCTGCGGCATGGCTGGCCCGGCAAGGCGCCATGCCGGGCGACCGGGTGGCGACGTGGCTGCCCAAGACGCGGACCGCCTGTGTGATGCCGCTCGCCGCGGTGCGGGCGGGACTGGTCCATGTGCCGGTCAATCCCGCACTTCGCCGCGCGCAGGTGGCGCATATCCTGGCCGACAGCGGTGCGCGTCTGCTCGTCACCCAGCCGTCGCGGGCGGGGACCCTCGTTCCGGATGACGTGCCGGCGGACTGTGCCGTGGTCCCCGAGGCTACCGTGCCGTTGGCGGGCGGGGGAATGGCGCCGTCCGATGCGGACCCGGCCACCCTGGCGGCGATCCTCTACACGTCCGGATCGACCGGCCGGCCCAAGGGCGTGATGCTCAGCCATGCCAATCTGTGGCTGGGGGCGATCGCGGTGGCGCATTATCTGCGGCTGACCCCGGCGGACCGGGTGCTGGGCGTCCTGCCGCTGGGGTTCGACTACGGGCAGAACCAGTTGTTCTCGACATGGGCGGCGGGGGCGGCGGTGGCGCCGATCGACTATCTGACCGCACGGGACGTGGTGAAGGCGGTCGAGCGGACGGGCGCGACGACGCTGGCGGGGGTGCCGCCGCTATGGACGCAGTTGCTGGAGGCGGAGTGGCCGGCGGATACCGCCGCACGGCTGCACCGCCTGACCAATTCCGGCGGCGCGCTGACCCCGCGGATGATACGGGCGCTGCGCCAGCGGTTCCCGGCGGCCGACGTCTATCCGATGTACGGGCTGACCGAGGCGTTCCGGTCGACCTATCTCGATCCCGCGCTGGTCGATGCCCATCCCGATTCGATCGGCCGGGCAATCCCGTTCGCGGAGGTGATGGCGGTCCGTCCCGACGGGACACGCGCTGGGGCCGGGGAGGCCGGTGAACTGGTCCATGCCGGGCCGCTGGTGGCGCAGGGGTACTGGCGCGATGCGGCGCGGACCGCGCAGCGGTTCCGCCCCGCCCCTGGCTTCGCCCGCTCGGGGGGGGGCGCGGTATGGTCTGGCGATACCGTGACGGAGGATGCGGACGGCCTGTTCCGGTTCGTCGGTCGCGATGACGAGATGATCAAGAGCGCCGGCCACCGCATCAGCCCGCAGGAAGTGGAGGAAGCGATCCTCGCGGGCGGGGAAGCGCGCGAGGCGGTGGCGGTCGGCGTCGCCGATGAGCGGCAGGGGCAGGTGATCGCGGTGGCGCTGGCCGGCGAGCCGATGGCGGAGGTGGCGCTGCGTGCCCGCCTCCGCATCGACCTGCCGGGTTTCATGCAACCCGTTCGCTATGCCTGGCATGCGGTCCTGCCCCGCAATGCCAATGGCAAGCTGGACCGCGCCGCGATCCGGGCGGCGCTGTCAGGCGCGGACTAACGCCCGGCCGCGGCGGCGCAGGGAGCCGCCGATCAGGGCGAAACCGCCCAGCATCATCGCCCAGCTCGACGGCTCCGGCACCATCGAGGCGAACAGGGTGACGGCGGCGCGCGCCCGGTCCGGTGCATCCGCGAACACCCCGTCGACGCCCGCGTTCAGGAAGGCGAGGAATTCGGCCTGGTCGTTGCCAAAGGCATTGGCGCTGCTGCCGTTCCTGAGGTTGGTCGGCAGGAAGGTGTTTTCCGGGCGGAAGGTGTAGGGCACCACCAGCAGTCCCGCCGCATGGGCATCCGCGATCACCGAACTAGGATTGGCCAGCCGCCCGGCCGCATCGCGCGGGATCAGCACGCTCTTGTCGGTGCTGAGCACGTCGGCATAGGCCTTGACGCCGGCCAGCCCGGCGGTGGTCAGCAGATCGCCATAGGTGCGGGTATCGCCCGATGCGATGAAATCCCACGGCCGTCCGCCGCGCGTAGTCATCAGCTGGACCAGCGGCACTTCGGTCAGCTTGTTCAGTTCGACCAGATTGGCGACCTCGAACGACTGGATGAAGACGTTGGCATCCTTGCCGGTATAGCCGTTCGTGTTCAGCGTCGCGACCAGCGGTTCCTCCATCGACAGACCGAGCCGGTCGAAATAGGTCGGATGCTTGGTTTCGGGGATGATGCCGATCTTGCGACCCGTCTCGATCTCCTTCTGCTTCACCAGATCGATCACCTCCTGCAGGGTCGGCACCTGGAACTGGCCGTTATAGGCGGTGTTGCCGGGGCGGGTGCCGGGGATGCGTTCCTCGGCGCGCAGCGTCTTCAGCTCGGCGAGCGTGAAATCCTCGGTGAACCAGCCGGTCATGCGGACGCCGTCGATCGTCTTGGTCGTCCGGCGGCTGGCGAATTCCGGGCGGTCGGCGACGTCGGTGGTGCCGCCGATCTCGTTCTCGTGCCGCGCGACGAGGATGCCGTCCTTGGTGGAAACGAGGTCGGGCTCGATGAAATCCGCGCCCTGTTCGATCGCCAGCGTATAGGAGGCGAGGGTGTGTTCGGGGCGATAGGCACTGGCACCGCGATGCGCGAAGACGATCGGGGTCGCAGCCTCGGCGGCGGCGCCCAGCCCGGTGACGCCGGCAAGAAGAAGGGTGGCGAAACGGATATGACGTGGCATGGATACTGCTCCCCGAACGCGGCATCGGGTGCCGCCCTGACCGGGTATTAACCATGGGTTCGCATCAGAACCGTGACAGATCGATAAAGGCTTTGTGACAGCGTCGATATGATCGATCCACGACGAGGAGCCGGCCGATGAAGCCGATGGGACCGTTGCCGCCCGATTTTTCGGGTCAGGCCGGGATGCTGACGATCGCAGGCGCTGCCGCCATCGACCGCGCTGGGCAAACGCCGGTGTTCGTGTACGATCCCGGAATCGTCGCGGCACGGATCGCCCGGTTCCGCGCCGCGATGCCGGGGGTCGACCTGCATTACGCGATCAAGGCCAATCCCCATCCGGGGTTGCTCGCCGCCATCTCGCCCCTGGTCGACGGCCTCGACGTCGCGTCCGCCGGCGAACTGGGCCGGGCACTGGCGGTGAAGCCGGCCGGGGCGATCAGCTTCGCCGGCCCCGGCAAGCGTGACGGGGAACTGGCGGCGGCGATCGCGGCGGGAGCGACGCTGAACCTCGAGTCGGAAGGGGAGGCCGACCGGGCGCTGGCCATCGCCGACCGTTTGGGGCAGCGGCCGCGACTGGCGGTACGGGTCAATCCCGATGTCGAACTGCGCGGTTCGGGGATGAAGATGGGCGGGCGGCCATCGCCGTTCGGAATCGATGCGGTGCGCGTGCCGGCCCTGGTCCGGCACCTGATCGCGGCGGGGGCGGACTGGCGCGGCTTCCACCTCTACGCTGGCAGTCAGGCGCTGGACGCGGCGGCGATCGCCGATACGCAGGCCGCGACGCTGGCGCTGGCGGCGCGACTGGCGGAGGAGGCGGGGGCGGCCCCGCCGCTGGTCAATCTCGGCGGCGGTTTCGGCGTGCCCTATTTCACCGGGGACCGGGCGCTCGACGTCGAGGCGGTCGGGGAGCGGCTGGACGCCGCGCTGGCGGTACGGCCGGCGGTGCTGCGGGACAGCCGGTTCGCGATCGAACTGGGCCGCTGGCTGGTGGCGGAGGCGGGCGTCTATCTCGCCCGCGTGATCGACCGGAAGGAAAGCGGGGGCGAGACGTTCCTGATCCTCGACGGCGGCTTGCATCACCAACTGGCCGCGTCCGGCAATTTCGGCACCGTCGTGCGTCGCAACTATCCGATCGCGGTGGCGCATCGGATGGGGGAGGAGGCGACCGAGACGGTCAACGTCGTCGGCCCGCTCTGCACCCCGCTCGACCGGCTGGGCGACCGGGTCGCGCTGCCGAGAGCGGAGGTCGGCGACCTGATTGCGGTGTTCCTCGCCGGGGCCTACGGCGCGACGGCGAGTCCGTCCGCCTTTCTGGGCCATCCGCCGGCCACGGAGATCGTGGCCTAGAAAAAGCCCCTCCGGGTCGGGGGAGGGGCTTCGTCATGTCAGTCGAAGCTGGCGCCCCAGCGACGCTTCACCCGGTCCTTCCACAGGCCGCGATGATAGGCGTCGGATGCCAGCAGCGGCATCACCGAACCGGCCTCGGCGAAGACCATCTGCTCGATGCCGGTGTTCACCTTGCCCCACGATGCCGCTTCCTGCAGCGTCGAGGACGAGCAGGCGCCGTCACGCACGTCGGCAACGGTGATCTGCACCGCATATTTGTGGACCTGCACGTCGTCGTGACCCAGGATCTCGGCGCAGACGACGGTGTCCTGGATGAAGTTCTTCGGCACGCCGCCGCCGATCATCAGCAGGCCGGTGGTGCCCGCCTTGATCTTGATGTCGGTCAGTTCGCGGAAGTCGGCGATCGCATCCAGCACCATGTACGGCTTGCCGGCCTTCGCCGCATCGACCTGATGCTTGACGAGGCCGAAGCCCGCCGAGCTGTCGACGAAGGCCGGGCAGAAGATCGGCACGTCATGCTCATAGGCGAGCTTGACGAGGCTGTTTTCCTTCTTGCCGTGCTCGACCAGGTACTTGCCCATCTCGCGGATGAACTCGCGGCTGGAATAGGGGCGGGGTTCCAGCGTCTCGGCGATCTCGAAGATCGTGTGGTCGACGTGCTGGAGCTGCTCCTCGTCGATATAGGTGTCGTAGATGCGGTCGATCAGCAGCGAGCGCAGCGTATCGTCGTCCGGCACCTCCAGCGCCTGGTAATGCTTGTGGCCGAGGCCCTCGAAGAAATCCATGTCGACGATGGTCGCGCCGGTGGCGACGATGCCGTCGATCATGTTGTTGCGCAGCAGTTCCGCATACAGGTCCATGCAGCCGCCGGCCGAAGTGGAGCCGGCGATGACGAGGAAGATCGAGCAGTCCTTGTCGGCCAGCATCTGGTTGTAGATGTCGGTCGCGCGGCCGAGGTCGCGGCTGGTGAAGCTCATCTTCTTCATCGCGTCGACGATCGGCCGCGCGTCGAACTTGGTGATGTCGATATGCTCGACGGTGGTCGAGAGCAGTTCCGCCTTGCGCTGGGCGTTCTTCTGGGCGTCGTGGGAAAGGTCGTTCATGCGAAACTCCGGTATTCGTTCGCGAGCCGTCGTCGTTGAAGGGGACGCGGAAACCCCGGTGCCGTGATCCCGCCGGGATCAGGCGAAACAGGTGATCGGCCGTCCCGGCGAACCGGGACAGCCGATCATGACGGCGGACCGTTACAGCTTGACGACGTTGCCCGTCCGCACCGCTGCGACCGGCTGGTCATCCAGGTAGACGGACAGCATCGGCTCGTCCCCGGCGAACACGGTGTCGCCCGTGCCGAAGCCGTTGAAGCCGGTGCGCATCGCGGTGCCATAGGCGCCGAGCATCCCGATCTCGAAATAATCGCCGGTGTTCGTATCCGCGGGCAGCGGGAACGGACCCTTCATATAATCGATATCGTCGCAGGTCGGACCCCAGAAGCTGAAGTCCATGTCACGCGCGTCCGACTCCGGCTCGCGCAGCAACTGCACCGGATATTTCCAGCCGATATGCGCGGCATCGAACAGCGTGCCATAGGCGCCGTCGTTGATGAACAGTTCGGTCCCGCGCCGCCGCTCGACGCGGACGACGACGGAGGCGTATTCGGCACACAGCGCCCGGCCCGGTTCGGCCCAGAGTTCGGCCGAATAGGATACCGGCAAGCTTTCGAACGCACGGTGGATCGTCTCGAAGAAACGCTCCAGCGGCGGCGGGGTCATGCCCGGATAGGCGGAGGGGAAGCCACCGCCTACATCGATGACGTCCACCGTCACCGCCGCGCCGACGATCGCCGCGCGCACGCGCTCCATAGCCCCCGCATAGGCATCGGGCGACATCGTCTGGCTGCCGACATGGAAGCAGATGCCCAGCGCGTCCGCCGCCTGGCGGGTGGCCATCAGCAGTTCGCGCGATTCCTCGACGCTGACGCCGAACTTCGACCCCAGGCTGAGCTTGGCATATTCCGACGACACCCGCATCCGGACGCACAGCGTCAGGTCGGTCGCCGCGCTGTCATCGTCCTGCGTGGTCGCCGCCACGATCTTCTCCAGCTCTTCCATGCTGTCGAGTGAGAACGTGCGGACGCCGTGAACGAAATACGCCTCGGCGATGGCTTCCGGCGACTTCACGGGATGCATGAAGCAGCAGACCGCCCCCGGCAGGGTGGACATGACCAGACGAACCTCGGCGATCGAGGCGGTGTCGTAATGCGTAATGCCATTGTCCCACAGGACGCGCAGCAGGTCGGGCGACGGGTTCGCCTTGACCGCGTACATCGAGCGGCCCGGGAACTTCTCGACGAAGAACCGGGCGGCGCGCGCAGCGGCGTGCGGACGAACAAGCGTCACCGGGTCGACCGGCTTGCTCTTGGCGATGTCGAGGCCCGCGACAATACGGGCTGTCGAACGGGGCGCTAACGCCAGCGCGGGGTGATGTTGCAAATCAAGGGACCTCCAATTGCCTTGCGGCATGACGACGAAAAAGCTGCCTTGCGGTTGGAAGTCCCATGGGGCAGCGGAGGCGCGATCTAGGGTCGCCGAACCCGCATGTAAAGTGGCTGATGCGACGAGAGGATGAAAAGTGACAATTTTGCGACAACCGACACGGGCGGGGGTCCGCGATGCCGCCGACAAGATCGCCCGCGTGCTGCCGCCGTCGCCACTGTTCGTCCATGAGATCGACGGGCGGCCGGTAGCGTTCAAGGCGGAATGCCTGCAACCGATCGGGTCGTTCAAGCTGCGCGGGGCATGGCACCGCCTGACCGCGCTGGACGAGGCGAGCCGGGCGCGGGGCGTCGTCGCCTTCTCGTCCGGCAACCATGCGCAAGGGGTCGCATGGGCCGCGCGCCGGCTGGGTATCGCGGCGACGATCGTGATGCCCGCCGACGCGCCCCGCACCAAGCGGGAGGCGACGCTGGCGCTGGGGGCGGAGGTGGTCGATTACGACCGTGCCACCGAAAGTCGGGAAAGGATCGCCGCCCGGCTGGCGGAGGCGCGGGGCAGCACGCTGGTCCCCAGCTTCGACGATCCATGGATCATCGAGGGGCAGGGATCGGCCGGGATCGAGGCCGGCGTGCAGATGATCGCGGCCGGGCTGGGCGCGCCGGTGCAGGTCGTGGCGCCGTGCGGCGGCGGTGGTCTGGCGGCGGGGCTGGCGCTGGCGTTGCCCGAGGCGCGGATGACCGTGGTTGAGCCGGAGGGCTGGGACGATATGCGCCGCAGCCTGGAGGCATCGTGGATCGAGCCGGTCGGCCCCAACCCGCCGTCGACCGCCTGCGACTCGCTGCAGGCGACGCGGGTATCGCCGCTGACCTTCGACATCCTGTCGCGACGCGATGCGACGGGCGTGACGGTGAGCGAGGTCCAGATCGCGGCCGCGCAACGTTGGGCGGCGGAGAAACTGCGGCTGGTGGTCGAGCCGGGCGGCGCGGTGGCGCTGGCGGCGGTGCTGGCCGGGCGGGTGACCGTGGAGGCGGGGATGTTGGTGATGCTGTCCGGCGGCAATGTCGATATGGCCGGTTATGCCAGGGCGCTGGCGGCGTGACCGGGCCGCTGGGGTCGATCGCGGCGGCGGCGCCCGCCATCGCGATGCTGGGATGCTTCGCCTGTGTCGCCGGCGGTATCGCCCTGTTGCGGCGGGGCGACCGGCGTAAGGGCGTGCTGATGCTGGTGATGGCGGTGGTGTTGCTGGGGAACGTGCTGATCTGGACGTTGTAGGGGTGCTTCCCTGCTCCCGTCATCGCCGCGCAGGTGGAACGGGTATGCCGTCCGCCACGGCTGCCTCCCCGGCGAGGGCCGGGGCCCAGGTGGGAAGGCCGCAGTATGTCGTTACCACGCGTCGCCCAACTGGACCCCGGCTTTCGCCGGGGAGGTGCGGTAGTCTTGTCGGCGCCAAGGTGACGGGAATGGAGCAGCGGCCCCGCCACGGGCAAAGCCCGTGGCGTCGAACGGCGCCGCCGGCGCCGTCGGCCGGGCGCGCCCTGCGGGCCTCGATCCGGCTTTGCCGGGTCGTCGGTTCGCGCGCCTTACTTGATCGGGCTTCTCGGATCGAGGCGCATGTCGAGATACTTGTCCACGCTGCCCATCAGCTCGGGCATCTCGTGCTCGAAGAAGTGGTTCGCCTTGGGAATCGTGTCGTGATGGATCGTGATGTGCTTCTGCGTGCGCAGCTTGTCGACCAGCTTCTGCACCGATCCCGGCGTGACGACCTCGTCATTCTCGCCCTGGATGATGATGCCCGACGAGGGGCAGGGGGCGAGGAAGGTGAAGTCGAACAGGTTGGCCGGCGGCGCGATCGAGATGAAGCCGCGAATCTCCGGGCGGCGCATCAGCAACTGCATCCCGATCCACGCGCCGAAACCCGCGCCCGCCACCCAGGTTGACGATGCCTCGGGATGGAAGCTCTGCACCCAGTCGAGCGCGGAAGCCGCATCGGACAGTTCGCCGATGCCGTTGTCGAACACGCCCTGGCTTTTGCCGACGCCGCGGAAGTTGAAGCGCAGCGTCGCGAAGCCGCGGCGCTGGAACGTCTTGTAAAGTTCCTGCACGATCCGGTTGTTCATCGTACCACCCGCGCTGGGGTGCGGATGCAGGATCATCGCGACGGGCGCGCGGGGGCGGGGGGCCGGCGCGAAACGCCCTTCCAGACGGCCTTCGGGTCCGGGGAAAATGACTTCGGGCATGGAAACTCACCAATCGGGGCGCGCCGGGTGGAGCGCGGAACGTGGCGCGCTATATAGCCCGAACCCGCCCTTTCGCAATCGGTGCCCCACGGCACCACCGGAAACCCGCCCCGTGCCCCGCATTTATCTAGACCATGCCGCGACCACGCCGATGACCGCCACCGCCCGCACGGCGATGCTGGCGGCGCTGGCCGACTGGGCCAACCCGTCCTCCCCCCATGCCGAAGGGCGGGCGGCGAAGGCGGCGCTGGAGGGGGCACGACGGGTGGTCGCCGACGCCTATGGCTGGCGGCACGAGACGCTGTTCACCAGCGGCGCCAGCGAATCGCTCGCCATCGCGCTGGGGCGCAGCGTGGCGGCGGCGGTCGCGGTGAGCGCGGTGGAGCATGACGCGGTGCTGCGCGCCGCGCCGGCCGCGACCGTGCTGCCGGTGGGCGCGGACGGGCTGGTCGATCAGGCGGGGCTGGCCGGGTGGCTGGCCGCCGCGCCCGACCGGCCGCTGGTGGCGGTGCAGTGGTGCAACAGCGAGACCGGGGTGCGCCAGCCGATCGCCGCGATCGCCACCACCGTCCATGCGGGCGGCGGCCTGTTGCTGGTCGATGCCGCGCAGATGCCCGCCGGCACCTCGCTGGCCGATCATGCCGACTTTATCGCGCTGTCCGCCCACAAGCGCGGCGGGCCGCCGGGAATCGGGGCGCTGCTGGTCCGCGATCTGGCAACGCTGATGCCGACCGGCGGGCAGGAGCGCGGCTATCGCCCCGGCACCGAGAATTTGCCCGCCGTGCTGGGCTATGCCGCCGCGATCGCCGAGGCGGAGGATGCCGAGCGGCTGGCACCGCTGCGCGCGCGGCTGGACGACGCCGTGGTCCGTTCCGGCGGGCAGGTGGTGGGGGTGGGGGCGCCGCGCCATCCGGCGATCGGGTCGTACCGGTTGCCGGGCACCGCATCCGCCGCCCAACTGATCCGGCTCGATCTGGGCGGCTTCGCCGTATCGGCGGGGAGCGCCTGTGCGAGCGGCAGCATGAAGCCAAGCCATGTGCTGGCCGCGATGGGCTGGGACGAGGCGGCGGGGCGCGAGGTGATCCGGGTCAGCTTCGGCCGGACCACGACCGGGGGGGAGGTGGATGCCTTCATCGCGGCGTGGCGCGATGTGGCGCGGGCGACGCGGCGGCTGGTGGCATGACCTATCTCGACTATCAGGCGACGACGCCGCTGGCGCCCGAGGCGCTGGCGGCGATGCTGCCGTGGCTGCGCGACCAGCATGCCAACCCCCATTCATCGCATCGCCCCGGCCGTGCCGCGCGGGCGGCGGTGGAGGTGGCGCGGGACCGGGTGGCCGCCCTGCTGCCCGCCGGGGGACGCATCGCCTTCACCAGCGGCGCGACCGAGTCGCTGAACTGGGCGATCAAGGGCACCACCGGCGGCATCGTGACGCTGGCCACCGAACATGCCGCCGTGCTGGATACGGTGGCGGCGGAAGCGGCGCGGGGGCGGGCGGTGACGATCCTGCCGGTGGGCCGCGACGGGCTGGTCGACCTGGATGCCGCCCGTGGCGCGATCGTGCCCGGCACCGGGCTGGTCGCGGCGATGCTGGTCAACAACGAGATCGGGGTGATCCAGCCGATTGCCGCACTGGCCGAACTGGCCCATGCCGCCGGCGCGCTGATGCTGTGCGACGCGGTGCAGGGTTATGGCCGGGTCGACATTCCCGCGACCTGCGATCTGGTGGCCGTGTCGGCCCACAAGGTTCATGGCCCCAAGGGAATCGGTGCGCTGTGGCTGCGCGATGGCGTGGTGCCCGCGCCGCTGCTGCATGGCGGCGGGCAGGAGGCGCCGGGGCGTTCGGGTACGCTCAGTCCCGCCCTGTGCGCGGGTTTCGGGGTGGCGGCAGGGCTGATGACGACGCTGGCGGAGGACGACGCCGCGCTGGTCCGGCGATTGCGCGATATTGCGACGGCGGCGTTCGGTGCGGCGGGCTGGCGGCTGAACGGGGCCGATGCGCCACGGTATCGCGGCAACCTGAACCTGTATCGGCCGGGACTGGATGTCGCGCGGCTGATGTCGGATTGCCGCGATCTGGCGTTCTCCGCCGGATCGGCCTGCGCCAGCGGATCGGGGCGGTCGAGCCATGTGCTGCGCGCGATCGGGCTGGACGAGGCGGCGGCGCGGTCGTCGATCCGGATCGGGTTCGGCCGCTATACCGACCCGGACGGGTTCACGGCGGCGATCGGGCGGCTGATCGCGGCGGCGGGGGCGCAGCGATGATCCGGTTGCGCTTCGTGACGCGTGACGGCGGCGTGGTCGCGGCGGCGGGCCGCGAGGGCGATCGGTTGCTCGATGCGGCGCAGGCGGCGGGGCAGCCGCTGGAGGGGACGTGCAACGGTCAGCTTGCCTGCGCGACCTGCCATGTCGTTGTCGATGCAGCCGATTTTGATCGTATGCCGCCGGCGGGTGGGGACGAGGAGGACATGCTGGATCTGGTGCCGGACGCGACGCGGACCAGCCGGCTGTCGTGCCAGATCAGGCTGACCGACGCGCTGGACGGGATGACGGTGCGGATACCCTGACCGCGATCGGAAAGTCACACCGGAAAGTCACTAAAGTCGCATCCTACAGGGGGTCGCGGGACGGTGCTGCCGGCAATGGGCAGGAGCGACCGCTGCCGTATAGCGTGGGGCGGGCGTGTAGGACATGGGCGGCGGGGCGGCCCATCGGCCGTTGTGGGTGGGGCACTGGATTGCTTCGCTGCGCTCGCAATGACGGCGGTGGGGGGGGCACACATGACGGCAAGGAGCGTCGGCAAAGCTGACGATCTGACAACCGGCAATTCAGCCTCGATCCATCGTCTCGGTGCCAGAACGTCGATGCCCGCCGCGTTCGACGGGCGCGTACAGGAGTAACAGTGATGAAGATCATCGCCCTGATCGGTGCCGCGCTGCTCGCCACCACCGGCACCTTTGCCACCGCCCCGGCCGATGCGCAGCCGCGCCACGGTTACGGTTACGACCGCCACGACGATCGCGGCTGGCGGGGCGAGCGGCGCGGCTGGCGGGACGATCGTGGCTGGCGCGGGGATCGCGGGCGCGGTTTCAACCGGGGGCCGCGGGCGCGCAGCCGCGTGGTCTGCCGGGTACAGCGGGGCTATTACGGGCCGGTACGCCGCTGTTTCCGCGTCAATCGGTGACCTTTTGGGCCCTGAAGTTTTGCGGGGGCCGGGCTTGATCGGATCGCCCGGCTCCGCCATAGGGCCAGCGGGAGTCGGGCGGACGTGGTCGTCGCCAACCCGGTCAGATCCTGACGGAAGCAGCCGCAACGATTTCGCTGCGGGTCGTTCCGGCTCCCACCGCGCAGGCAGCAGAAGCTGCCAAGCGCGGCCAGCGGCGCACAGCGCCGGCTGACGGGGCGGCTTCGCCGCGACGTCCCTTCTTTCCAGGAACGCCGGTTCGGAACAGCCCCGATCGCCCCGGCACCACGCACCCCTCCCATGGCGACGAAAGCACGGGTGCACCCCCCGCCGCCTACCCGAATCATCCGTCACCCCTTCGACACCGCCGCCCCGACCCGCTAGGACGGCACCGATGCCCGACTCCTTCGATCTCGGCGAACCGCCCCAGCCCGCGAAGGCGGAGGCGTACCGCGTTCTCGCCCGCAAATACCGGCCGCAGACCTTTGCCGAACTGATCGGGCAGGATGCGATGGTCACGACGCTGGGCAACGCGATCAAGCGCGACCGGCTGGCCCATGCCTTCCTGATGACGGGCGTGCGCGGGGTGGGCAAGACATCGACCGCGCGGCTGATCGCCAAGGCGCTGAACTGCATCGGCCCGGACGGGCAGGGCGGCCCGACGATCGATCCGTGCGGGGTGTGCGAGCCGTGCCGCGCGATCGCCGAGGGGCGGCACATCGACGTGATCGAGATGGACGCCGCCAGCCATACCGGCGTCGACGACGTGCGCGAGATCATCGACGCGTCACGCTATGCGGCGGTCACCGCGCGCTTCAAGATCTACATCGTGGACGAGGTCCACATGCTGTCCAAGAACGCCTTCAACGCGCTGTTGAAGACGCTGGAGGAACCGCCCGCGCACGTGAAGTTCCTGTTCGCCACGACCGAGGTGAACAAGGTGCCGATCACCGTCCTGTCGCGCTGCCAGCGATTCGACCTGCGGCGCATCCCCGCCGAAAAGCTGGCGGCGCACTTCGCCGACGTGTGCGGCAAGGAGGGCGTGACCGCCGAGCCGGAGGCGCTGGCGCTGATCGCACGCGCGGCGGAAGGATCGGCGCGCGACGGCCTGTCGATCCTGGATCAGGCGATCGCCCATGCCGATCTGGACGGCGGCCATGGCGTCAGCGGCGTGACCGCCGATGCGGTGCGGCAGATGCTGGGCCTGTCCGATCGCGGCGCGGTGCGCGACCTGTTCGCGATGCTGCTGGCGGGGGATGCGGCGGGCTCGCTCGCGTCGCTGCGGCGGCAATATGACTATGGCGTCGATCCGGTCGCGGTGCTGCGCGCGCTGCTGGAGACGGTACACGGCATCACCCTGACCAAGGTGGGCGCGGCCCCCGATCCGGCGCAACCGGAGGAGGAACGCACCGCGCGCGCCGACTGGGCGACCGGTCTGTCGTTTCCGGTGCTGCACCGGTTGTGGCAACTGGTGCTGAAGGGGCATGACGAGGTGGCGACCGCCGCGCTGCCGATCGAGGCGGCGGAGATGGCGCTGCTGCGGGTGATCCACGCCTCGCAACTGCCCGATCCGGGCGAACTGGCGCGGCGGCTGGCGGAAGGTGGCGCGGTGCAGGCCGCGTCGGCGGCCCCGGCGATCGCTGCGGCACCGACGCCTGCTGCGGTTGCGGTCGCGCCCGAACCCGCACCGTCGCTGGTGCCCGAGACGTTCGAGGATCTGGTCGCGCGGCTGGAGGACAGCGGCTCGCTGGCGCTGGCGGCACGGTTGTACAACGGCGCGCGCGTCGTCCGTTATGCGCCGCCCGACCTGATGCTGAGCGGCAGCCGGCCGATGACGGCGGATACCGTCGCGGAACTGACGGCGGCGCTCAAGCTATTGACCAAACAAGGCTGGCGGATCGGGTTCGACGACGTACCCGGCACGCCGACGCTGAAGGAACAGGAAGACGCGAACGCGGAGGCGAAGCGGCTGGCGGTATGGGACTCGCCCATGATACGGGCCGCGCGTGAGGCTTTTCCCGAAACCGTCCTGGAGGACTGGCCGGGCAAACGGAGGTTGGCATGAAGAATATGGACGAAATCCTGGCGATGGCCCAGAACGTGCAGAACGAACTGGAAAAGGCACAGGCGAGCCTCGACACGATCGAGGTCGAGGGCGTGGCGGGCGGTGGCCTGGTCAAGGTGAAGGCATCGGCCAAGGGCCGGATCATGAACATCGCGATCGACGATTCGCTGATGCAGCTGTCCGAGAAGCAGATGCTGGAAGACCTGCTGGCCGCCGCGTTCAACGATGCGCGCACGAAGGCGGATGCGGTATCAGGCGCGGAAATGTCGAAGATGACCAGCGGTCTGGCGCTGCCGCCGGGGTTCAAGCTGCCGTTCTGAGTCCGGTCGGACGCGCGGACACTTCTGAATTGAAAGATTGGTTCGCACGGAGGCGCGGAGGACGCAGGGATGTCCCGTACCGGACAATCGCTGGAGTCAGATGACATCGGATTGATCCGTCATTGCGAGCGCAGCGAAGCAATCCAGTGCCGGACCAGGACGCCCTGAATTGCTTCGCTGCGCTCGCAATGACGGATCGGGGTGGGGCTACCGTAATCCCGGCACAACGCTCCGCGTCCTCTGCGCCTCTGCGCGAACCATCTCCTGTTTTGCGGCTTCACAGCCTCGCGTCACGATGACCGTGGGAAACGCGTGAGCGTCATCGATCATCGCTGACCGATGCGGTCCGCCCGTTTCAGCCGGGGGGCGACCATCGGTACCGTCAGCATCGTGCTGGCCACCGCCATCAGCAGCAGCGCGGTGAATGTCTCGTTGGTGATGATCTGCTTGTCGAGCAGGATGTTGACGAAGATAATCATGATGAGCGCCTTCGTCTGGAGCAGCCAGCCGATCGTCAGCGCGTCGCCCTTTTTCCAGCCCAGTATCCGCCCCGCCAGCCCGATCCCGGCCAGCTTGCCCGCGACCGAGGCGACCAGCAGCAGCGCCGCGCCCGCGAAGACCGCGGTGCCGCCGACATCCCACTGGGTCTTGAGGCCGGTCGACAGGAAATAGACCGGCATCACCGCCAGCAGGATGGTGTGGCGGAACTGGTCCATCCGTTCCTGATCGAACCAGCGCGCATCCAGCACGACGCCCGACAGGAACGCGCCGACCATGAAGTGCAGTCCGGCCCAGTCGCCGGCAAAGCCGCACGCCGCCAGCCAGACGAGGCTGACATACCACCGGTCCCGTTCCGGTATCCGCGGCATCAGCCGCCGGATCAGCAGCGTCGCGATGGTGAAGCCGATGAAGAAGCCGGCCTGCCGCCCGACCCGGTCCCAGTCGAGCAGGATGATCGCCAGCACCCCCCAGATCGCGACATCGTCGAGGCTGGCATAGCGCAGCACGCGCTGGCCGAGCGGCTGGCGCAGGACCTCCAGCTTCTCCATCAGCAGGATCAGGATCGGCAGCGCGGTGACCGCGCAGGCCATGCCGATGCCCAGCACCACCTGCCATGTCGCACCCTGCGGCCCGCGCCAGCCCGGAAAGCGCAGCATCAGCAGCGCCGCGAGGCTGCCGGTGACGAGCGGGACCAGCAGCGCGCACGACGCGGTGACGCTAGTCTCGTGGCGTTGCCGCCACGCCTCGCCCAGATCGAGCTCGATGCCGGCGATCCAGACGAACATCATCACCGACCACCAGGCGATGCCGTTGAGCGATCCGATCGTCTGGGGGGAGAAGACGAAGGCGTAATAGCCGGGGAACAGCGCGCCCAGCACGCCCGGCCCCAGCAGGATGCCGCCGATGATCTGCACCACCACCAGCGGCGCCCAGTAATCCGTCCGCCCCAGCCGCCAGACCGCATAGGGGACGGAGAAGATCAGCAGCATCGCCAGCAGGAATATCTCGGTCGGCGACATCGCGTGCATGGTCTTCCCCTGTAGCCGCGATCTTGGTGTCGCATATGATCGATCGATGGAAATCCCCTCCCCTTCAGGGGAGGGGTGGGGGTGGGGCGTCACCGCAAGCGCCACGCCCGGAGATAGGCCCCACCCCCGGCCCCTCCCCTGAAGGGGAGGGGAGCGCAAGGGTCACCGCGCGGCGCAGGTGTCGGCGGGGCCGGGGTCGAGATCGAGGCAGCGGCCGTCCTGACCCGATACGGGCAGGCCGATCGTCGCGGCGAGGGTGGGCATGATGTCGACCGTCTCGACCGACAGCGGCTGTTCGAACCCGGTCATCCCCTTGCGCCAGAACAGGATCGGCACGCGGCGGTCGTAATCCCACGGACTGCCGTGCGTCTCGACATAGCCGGGGGCGGGGCTCTGGATCGTCGTAACGCGGGGTTTGAGCAGAACGAGCAGGTCGCCCGACCGTTCGGGATCGTAGCTGGCGCGCGCGCGCTCGATCAGGGTCCACGTCTCGGGCGGCGACGTCGGCATCGGCGTCGCGGCGATCTGGGCGCCGGTGAAGGCGGCGGCGACCTGCGGCATCGCGGCGAAGCGGCGTACCGCCTCCGCCAGCACGCGGGGCCGCTGCGCCGGGGTGAGCGCCTGATCGAGATAGATGTCGCCCTCCGTCCCCAGCAGCACCGGGCCGGCGATGCCCAGCGCGGCACCGATCGCGGCGCCGACCGGCTTGGCCAGCGTCTGCGGATCGACATGCGCCTCCATCGGCATCGCGCGGCGCAGCTGCCGTTCGGTCATGTCGTGCGCGCCGTGATCGGCGGTCAGCATCACCTCGTAATCGACGCCGGTCTCGTCCAGCACCGCGAAGAAGCCGGCGAGTGATTGATCCAGCTCGTTCATCTGGATGCACATCTCGGCACCCTGCGTGCCCAGCGAGTGGCCGATGTAATCGGTGGCGGACAGGCCGACCGCGATCAGATCGGTCATGGCGCGCTTGCCCAGCTGCATGTCCTGCACCAGCCCCGCCGCCATCGCCAGCACCGCCGCGTCGGACGCGGGCGAGGCGCGGAACGCCTTCAGGTCGCCGGCCGTGCGGGTGAAGCGGCCCTGACCCAGCGTCATCCCCGCCACCGCGATCGGCGCATCGACCGGCCGGCACCAGCCCGGCAGCGGCAGCGCCGCCTGCGGCCGGGCGACCAGCGCCGCCACCGCGTCACGCGTCCGCTGCACCACCGGCGGCACCGCGCGGCCGGCATAGGAGACATAGGTCTTGCCGTCCCACCACCACAGCTCGTCGACCTTGTGGCCGCCCATCATCACCGCGGCGCGATCCTTGCCGGCGACGGAGACGACGCGCGCGGCGGGGTTCGCCGCCTTCATCCGCTCGCCCAGCGTCGGCACCTTCAGGTGCATGTCCGACACGGTATAGCGGTCGTGCGTCGATTCGGGGACGCGCTCGTCCTCCGAGCAATAGACGGTCTTGTCGGGGCGGCCGACGCGCTGGTCGATCCAGTTGTTGGCGATGATGCCGGTATGCGCGGGGCGATAGCCGGTCAGGATGGTGGAGTGGCCGGGACACGTCTCGGTCGCGGCATGGCTCTGATAGCCCGAGGGGAACACCGCGCCGGTCAGCAGCCGGGCGAGGCCGCCGGAGAAATGGTTGCGATATTGCGCGAACAGGTCGGCGGCGAACTGGTCGACCGAGATCGCGACGATCAGCTTGGGCGGGGTCGCGGGGAAAGGCGGCGGCGGCGGCGTCGGCGCGGGTGGCGGTACGGGCGCGGACGCACTGGCCCCGGGTATGGGCGACGACTGGCCGGCGGGAGAGGTCTGGGCGGCGGCCGGGGCGGCGGCAAGAAGCAGGGCGGCGGCGGTGAGGAAGGGAGCGGTTTTCATCGGCATCCTTGGTGCATTGCCCCGGCGCTTAGTGCAAGACGCCGGCTGGCCGCGATCGGCCGGACGGATCGGTATCAGATGACTATCATGCGGTTTCTCGGCGTCATGTTGATGACGATCCTCCTGGCGTTCGGGTCACCCGCGCTGGCGCAGGCGGCGGCAGACGGCCCGCATCTGGCGATGCGGCTGGTGGCGGAAAGCGAACGCCCGCGCGCCGGCCAGCCGGTGACGCTGGCGATCGAGACGCGGCCGGAGGCCGGCTGGCACGGTTACTGGTCGAACCCCGGCGATGCCGGTTTCCCGGCGAGCTTCGGCTGGACGCTGCCCACCGGCGTGACGGCGGCGGCGGCGGACTGGCCGGTGCCCGAGACGCTGGTCGTCGCGGGGCTGATGAATTACGTCTACGAGCGGCCCTATGCGCCGCTGGTGGCGCTGACCGTGCCGGCGGGGCTGGCGAACGGCACCGCGCTGCCGATCCGGCTGACGCTGAAATATCTGGTCTGCACCCGCACCGTCTGCGTGCCGGAGGAGCAGACGCTGGCGACCACGCTGACGGTGGGCGACGGGGCGATCACCCCGGCGACGCGGGCGCGCTTCGATGCGTGGCGCCGCGCGATCCCCCGGCCGCTGGCGCAGACGGCCACGTGGGCCGTGACCGACGGCGCATTGCGCGTCGCGGTGCCGTATCCGGCGGATGCGGCCCTGTCGGAGGCGTATCTGTTCCCCGCCGCGACCGGATCGATCGAGCCGGCGGCGGCGCAGACCGTCGAGCGGGTCGGCGACCGGGTGATCGTGACGACGAAGGGCACGCCGACCGCGCCGTTCGCCGCGGTGCTGCGGATCGGCGCGGGGCAGGGGCTGGCGATCACCGCGCGGCCCGGTGCCGTGCCCGGCACGGCCGGCGGTGGCGGCTGGGTGGTCGCGGCGCTGGTCGCCTTCGCGGGCGCGGTGCTGGGCGGGCTGATCCTGAACGTGATGCCCTGCGTCTTCCCGATCCTGAGCCTGAAGGCCCTGAGCCTCGCCCGCGCCAACACCGGCGAGCGCGAGGCCCGGCGCGAGGCGCTGGCCTATGCCGGCGGGGTCGTGCTGGTGTGTCTGGCGCTGGGGGCGATCATCCTGGGCCTGCGGGCGGGCGGGGCGACGATCGGCTGGGCGTTCCAGTTGCAGGACCCGCGCGTCGTGGTCGTGCTGCTGCTGCTGGCGGTGGCGATCTCGCTGAACCTGTCGGGGTTGTTCGAGGTGCCGATGCCGCGCTGGGCCGGCGGTGCGGGGGCGAGCAAGGGCGTGGGCGGCGCCTTCGCCACCGGGGCGCTGGCGGCGTTCGTGGCGACGCCGTGTTCGGGGCCGTTCATGGGCGCGGCGCTGGGCGCGGCGCTGGTGCTGCCGGTGCCGGCGGCGCTGGCGGTGTTCGGCGGGCTGGGGCTGGGGCTGGCGCTGCCGTTCCTGCTGCTGGGCTTCGTGCCCGCGCTGCGGCAGCGGATGCCGAAGCCGGGGGCGTGGATGGGGCGGCTGCGGCGTATCCTGTCGGTGCCGATGTGGCTGACCGCGCTGGCGCTGGCATGGGTGCTGGGGCGGCAGGCGGGCGTCGAGGGGATGACGCTGGGGCTGGCGGCGGCGTTGCTGGCCGGGCTGGGGCTGTGGATCGGCGGGCGGCGGCAGATGGCGGGGCTGGGCCTCGGCTGGGCGATGCTGCCGGTGATCGCCAGTCTGGGCGCGGTGGCGGTGGTGCGGCCGGTGCCGGCGGGGGCGGCGACCGCGACGGCGGGCGATGCGTTTTCGGAGAGCAGGCTGGCGGCGCTGCGGGCGGAGGGGCGGCCGGTCTTCGCCTATTTCACCGCCGACTGGTGCCTGACCTGCAAGGTGAATGAGAAGGCGGCGATCGAGCGATCGGGCGTGCAGGCGGCGTTCGCGCGCAACAAGGTGGCGGTGCTGGTCGGCGACTGGACGGACGGCGACCCGGTGCTGGGCCGCTTCATCGAACGGCATAACCGCGCGGGCGTGCCGCTGTACCTCTATTACGCCCCGGGGGCGGCCGCGCCACGGGTGCTGCCGCAGGTGCTGACCCCGGCGATGCTGGAGGGGCTGGGACGATAGGCGGGAGAAAAGCCCCATTCCGGCCCTTGTGCAGTGCGACAAATCCGCGCAGCATGGAACCTTGCTCAATGCGGGGTGATTGACCGTTCCAATGGTGAAACAAGCGTTCGACGAGATCATGGGAATGGCTGGCGGCCCGCCGCCGCGGGCCGAGCTCGCCGCGCTGAGCCGCTGGATCGAGGCGACGCCCGACGCCGAACTGCGCCGGCGCCAGCAGGCGGCGGAGGCGACGTTCCGCCAGCTGGGCATCACCTTCGCGGTGTATGGCGAGAGCGAGGCGAGCGAACGGATCATCCCGTTCGACATCGTGCCGCGCGTCTTCATGCACGACGAATGGGAACGGCTGTCGGCCGGGCTGATCCAGCGGGTGGAGGCGATCAACGCGTTTCTGGAGGATATCTACGGCGAGCGGCGCATCCTGAAGGAGGGCGTGCTGCCGACCGATCTGGTGCTGGGCAACCCGCAGTTCCGGCCCGAGATCGCCGGGATGCGCCCGCCGCACGGCGTCTGGGCGCATATCTGCGGCATCGACCTCGTCCGTACCGGCCCCGACGAATTCTTCGTGCTGGAGGACAATGCCCGCACCCCCTCCGGCGTCAGCTACATGCTGGAGAACCGGGAGGCGATGCTGCGGCTGTGCCCCGAACTGTTCCGCGATTTCCGCGTCGCGGCGGTGGACAGCTATCCCGATCGCCTGCTGGAGACGATGAAGTCGGTCGCGCCGATCGGCGTGAGCGCGCCGACCTGCGTCGTGCTGACCCCCGGCCATTACAACTCCGCCTATTACGAACATAGTTTCCTGGCCGATTCGATGGGGATCGAGCTGGTCGAGGCCGCCGATCTGGTCGTCGACGACGACATGGTGTGGATGCGCACGATCGCGGGGCGGGTGAAGGTGGACGTGATCTATCGCCGGGTCGACGACGATTATCTCGATCCGCTGGTGTTCCGCCCGGATTCGGCGCTGGGCGTGCCGGGGCTGATCGCCGCCTATGCCGCCGGCAACGTCGCGATCATCAACGCGCCGGGCAACGGCATCGCCGACGACAAGGCGATCTACAGCTACATGCCCGAGATCGTCCGTTTCTATTCGGGGGGCGAGGCGAAGCTGCCCAATGTCGAGACTTGGCGTTGCCGCGAGCCGCAGGCGCTGAAATACGTCCTCGACAATCTGGCAGACGTGGTGGTGAAGCTGGTCGACGGATCGGGCGGTTACGGGATGCTGGTCGGCCCGACCGCGTCGAAGGCGGAGATCGAGGCGTTCCGCGCCGCGCTGATCGCCGAGCCGCATCGCTACATCGCGCAGCCGACGCTGGCGCTGTCGACCGTGCCGACGCTGGCGGACAGTGGCCTTGCGCCGCGCCATGTCGATTTCCGGCCGTTCGTGCTGACCGGATCGCGCGGGGTGCAGGTGGTGCCCGGCGGACTGACCCGCGTCGCGCTGAAGGAAGGATCGCTGGTGGTCAATTCCAGCCAGGGCGGCGGCACCAAGGACAGTTTCGTGCTGATGGACGACCGGCCGCACCAGAGTCAGGGCCAAGGCCAGAGTCAGGGCGATGGGCAGAGCCAGACGATGGGCGGGATGACGCAGACGCAAGGTACGCAGGGCATGAATCAGGGCGTGACCCGCTGATGCTCAGTCGTACCGCATCCTCGCTCTACTGGCTGGGCCGTTATTTCGAGCGGGCCGACTTCATCGCCCGGCTGGTGGAGGCGACGGTGCGGCTCGACGTGCTGTCGCCGCGCCCGGCCGGTTGTGCCGCCTGGGCGTCCGCCCTGGCGGTGACCGATACCGATGCCGCGTTCGAGGCGGCCGGCGCCGAACTGAAGCGCAGCGAGGTGGCGCGGTTCCTGACGATCGACAACAGCCATGCCGGATCGATCGTCCACAGCCTCGACATGGCGCGCAACAACGCCCGCGCCGTCCGCACCGCGCTGACCCGCGAGGCGTGGAGCGCGATCAACCGGGCGTGGCTGATGTTCGAGGCGAAACCCGCCGCGACCGATGCCACCTCGGTGCTCAACCTGGTCGAGGCGGTAAAGAACGAGACGCGCGGGTTCGAGGGCGCGGTCCACCGGATGCTGCGCAACCAGACGACGTGGTTCATCCGGTTGGGGCAGGCGGTGGAGCGGGCGGACAACACCGCGCGGCTGCTGGATGTGAAATACCATATCCTGCTGCCCGAGGGGGAGCGGGTCGGCGGCGTCGTCGACCGCGACCAGTGGACGACGATCCTGCAGACGGTATCCGCCGTCACCGCCTATCGCTGGCTGTATTCGGACGGGTTGCGACCGGGCAACGTCATCGACCTGCTGATCGCGCGCGCCGAACTACCGCGCAGCCTTGCCGCGTCGGTCGAGGAGACGGTGGACGTGCTGCTGATGCTGGCCAAGCGGACCGGGCAGCATGGCGAGGCGGACCGGATGGCGCGGCTGCGCGCGACGCGGATGGCGAAGACCCGGTCGGGCGAGGTGATCGCTTCCGGACTGCATCAGTATCTGCAATCCTTCATCGAGGAAAACGCGCTGCTGCACGGGGCGATCGGGCGGCAGTTCAAGTTCGGCTGACGATATCGAACGGATAATATCAGGGGGCCATATGCGGTTATCGATCCTACACCGTACCGCGTACCACTTTTCAGAGCCGCAGGCCCGACTGGTGCAGTTGCTGCGCGTCACCCCGCCCGACACGCATGACCAGACGGTCGCGGACTGGCGGATCGACGTGGATTGCGATGCCAAGCTGCGCGACGGGCGCGACGGCTGGGGCAACCGGGTGACGATGCTCTATGCCGAAGGGCCGCTCGACGGGCTGGAGATCGAGATCAGCGGCGAGGTGCTGACCACCCATTCGGACGGGGTGCTGCACGGCCTGACCGAAACGCTGCCGCCGCCCGTGTTCCTGCGCGCGACCGAGCTGACGATGCCGGATGCCGGGATCGCCGCCTTCGTGGCGGAACAGGCGGGAGAGACGCCGCTGGGCACGCTGCACCGGCTGAACGCGGCGTTGCACGAACAGTTCGTGTTCGACCGCTCCCGCCCCGCCGGGCTGACCGCCGCCGCCGCCTTCGCGCGGGGCGAGGCGACGCCGCGCGACGTGGCGCATATCTTTCTGGTCGGTGCGCGCGGGCTGGGCGTGCCGGCGCGCTACGTCTCCGGTTATTCGCGGCTGGCGGGCGAGCACCGGCCGACCCCGCATGGCTGGGCGGAAGCGTATATCGACGGGCTGGGCTGGGTCGGGTTCGATTCCTGCACGGGGCTGTGCCCGCAGGACGATCATGTCCGCGTCGCGATCGCGCTGGACGCGGTGGGGGCGGCGCCGATCGCCGGATCGCGGCTGGGCGACGGCCAGGAACGGCTGGATGTCGAGGTGCGGGTGGCGGAAGCCTAAGGCCGGGGGCCGGACGGAATGCGATCATCCCGGCCGGCCTCGACGATGGCGGGCGATCAGTTCTTGGTCGTCGTCGTCGTGACCGGCGTGCCCTTGGTCGAGGCGTTGGCGGCGATCGTCTTGACCTTTTCCGCCTTGGGCTTGCGGACTTCCTTGTTCGATTTCTGCTGGCTCTTGGCCATGGCGGTGTCCTTCGCGGGCGAAGCGCCCGACATGATCCTACACCCTGCCGCGGCGATCGCGGCATGGATTCGGCCACCGGTCAGGCGTGGACCAGCGGCTCCAGATCGGTATCGGCCAGTCGCCGCCAGCCGGCGGGGCCAAGTATCTCGATCGGGCGATAGCGGGTCTTGTACGCCATCCGGGCCGATCCCTTCACCCAATAGCCGAGATAGACATAGGGTAGCCCGGCATCACGGGCGCGCATGATGTGGTCGATGATGATGAAATTGCCGAGGCTGGTCCGCGTCTCGTCGTCGGTCACGAAGAAGCTGTAGATCATCGACAGGCCGTCCGCCTGACGATCGGTCAGGCAGGCCGCGACCAGCCGGCCGCGACGGCCATCGACCGATGGTTCGCGATATTCGACGATCAGCGAGTTGACCGGCGAATGCTCGATCATGTCGGCATAATCGTCCTCGTCCATCCCCGCCATGCCGCCGCCGGGGTGGCGCGCGGCGAGATAGTGGCGCAGCAGGCGATACTGCTCGTCGGTGGCCCAGGCGCGGCAGGCGTTGACCTCCAGATCGGCATGGCGCTTCATCAGCTTGCGCTGGGTGGCGTTGAGGTGGAATTCGGCGGTGACGACGCGGACCGACACGCAGGCGGTGCAGCCTGCACAGGACGGACGGTAGGCGACCCCCTGCGACCGGCGGAACCCGATGCGGCTGAGCGCATCGTTGAGTTCGGTGGCGTGCGGGCCGGTCAGTTCGGTGAACACCTTCCGCTCCTGCCGCCCCGGCAGATAGGGGCAGGGGGACGGACTGGTGACGAAGAAGCGCGGAAAGCGAAAAGGCGCGGTCACCGCCGAAATACCCCCGGAAAAACGGACATGCCCGTATATGTATGGCCATCGCGCTGATGAAAAGCGCGTTAACCATTATTCGGCCCGTCGCACCCGCTTTTGCCGCTATTATCAGGTGACGGTAGACCAAGGAACGACTGTTATGCTACCGCGTTGCGGCAATTCACTGCATGGGAGAATTATTGATGCGTAAGGTTACTGCACTGGCTTCGGCCCTGGCGATGGTCGCTGCTCCGGTTATGGCCGCACCGGCGTTCGCCGCCCCCGTCGCCAACAAGGCATCGTCGCTGTCGGTCGCGCGTGCGTCGACCCCGACCGCGAAGAAGAACAACCTGGCCGGTGCCGGCCTGATTGCGGCCGTGCTGGCAGCTGGCGTCGCCGCGATCGGCGTCGTTGCGATCGTCAACGACAACGAAGACGATTCGGACAGCAACTGATCGTTGCGGGGGCCGGTGATGCCGGCCCCCGTTTCCCTGCCCCTGGCCGGTCAGGCGAGTTCCACCTGCGTGGTGTCGTAGCCGCCCTCGATCAGGCTGGCGATCAACCGGTTCAGATGCGACCGGTCCCGCGTTTCACATTCGATATCGGTGATGAGGCCCTTGGCCGGCAGCGTCGTGAAGACGCGCTGGTGATAGACCTCGATGATGTTCACGCGCTGCTGCTCGAAGATGCGGGCGACGTTGAACAGGGCCCCCGGCTGATCCTGCAACCTGATCCGCAGCCGCGCCAGCCGGCCCGACCGGGCCAGATCGCGCAGCAGGACGTTGGCGAGCAGCCGCGTGTCGATGTTGCCGCCGCACAGCACCACCCCCACCGTCTTCCCCGCGAACCGGCCCGGATGCGCGAGCAGCGCGGCGAGACCGGCGGCGCCCGCCCCCTCGACCACGGTCTTCTCGATCTGGAGCAGCAGGCTGACCGCCTCTTCCAGACTGCGTTCGTTGACCAGCAGGATCTCGTCGACCAGCTGCGCGACCATCCGCGCGGTGATGCCGCCCGGCTCCTTGACCGCGATCCCCTCCGCCAGCGTATCGCCCGCGCACGGATGGTCGGTGCCGTTGATGCGGTTGTACATCGACGGGAACAGTTCCGCCTCCACCCCGACGACCTCGACCGGGCGGCCCAGCGATCGCGCGACCGTGGCCATGCCCGAGATCAGGCCGCCGCCGCCGATCGGGGTGACGAGCGTGTCGATCGCGGGCACGTCCTCGAACATCTCGATCGCGACGGTGCCCTGTCCGGCGATGATGCGCGGATCGTCGAACGGGTGAACGAAGGTGAAGCCGCGCTCCCCCTCCAGCACGCGGGCATGGGCATAGGCGGCATCGAACGTATCGCCGTGCAGGACGACGTTGGCGCCGTGCCCCTCGGTCTGCACGACCTTCACGGTGGGCGTGTTGGTGGGCATCACGATCGTGGCGGGCACGCCCAGCCGGTTGGCGTGATAGGCCAGCCCCTGCGCATGGTTGCCGGCGGAGGCGGCGATCACGCCCTTGGCCTTCGCCTCGTCCGACAGCAGCAGCAGCGTGTTGAGCGCGCCGCGTTCCTTGTAGGCGGCGGTGAACTGAAGATTTTCGAACTTCAGATACACTGTCGCGCCCGTCATCTGCGACAGGGTGCGGCTGATGAGCGTCGGCGTGCGGACGATCGAGGGACGGATGCGGTCGTGCGCGGCGCGAACGTCCGCGATATCGACCGGAAGAAGCTCGGGTTGCGAGTTGACCTGTGTTGCCATGCCCCCCGTTAGACCGTCTGGCGCGGTGGGGAAACACCGCTTATGCGGGAGCCGATATGGCAAAACTGGCTTTCATCGGAACCGGCGTGATGGGGGCGCCGATGGCGGGGCACCTGGTCGCGGCCGGGCATGACGTCACCGTCTATAACCGCACCGCGGCCAAGGCGGCGGCCTGGGCGGCGAAATATGGCGGCAGCGTCGCGGATACGCCCGCAGCGGCGGCGAGGGATGCGGCGGCGGTGTTCGCCTGCGTCGGCAACGACGACGATCTGGCGGCGGTGACGCTGGGGCCGGACGGCGCGTTCGCAGCGATGGCGGATGGCGCGCTGTTCGTCGACCACACCACCGTGTCCGCGACGATCGCGCGGCGGCTGGCGGATGAAACCCGGCTGCTGGTGCTCGACGCGCCGGTGTCGGGCGGGCAGGCGGGGGCCGAGAACGGCAAGCTGTCGATCATGTGCGGCGGGTCCGACGCGGCGTTCGCGGCGGCCGAGCCGCTGATGGCGGCCTATGCCGCGCGCATCGTCCATGTCGGCCCGGCGGGAGCGGGGCAGCAGACCAAGATGTGCAACCAGATCGCGATCGCCGGCGTGGTGCAGGGCGTGGCGGAGGCGCTGCGTTTTGCCCAGAACAGCGGACTGGATACGGACAAGGTGCTGGCGGCGATCTCCGGCGGCGCGGCGCAGAGCTGGCAGATGGTCAATCGCTGGGAATCGATGGCCGAGGAACGGTTCGATTTCGGCTTCGCGGTCGACTGGATGCGCAAGGATCTGGCGCTGGCGCTGGACGAGGCACGGACGAACGGCGCGGTGCTGCCGGTCGCGGCGCTGGTCGATCAATTCTATGCCGAGGTGCAGGCGATGGGCGGCGCGCGGCAGGATACCAGCGCGCTGGTGCGGAGGTTGCCGAAGTGAATAGTCTTTCGTGCCCCTTCCCGGCGAAGGCCCGGGTCCAGTTGGGTGAACAGTTACGGATGATCGGCAAGGCTTTCCCCACTGGACCCCGGCCTTCGCCGGGGAGGCAGAAAGGGTCTGACGGGGTGATTGTGTCGGGGAGGGGCTTGCTTGTCGCGCTGGCCCTTATGCTTCCGACGCCGGCTCTGGCCGACGCGCTGGTCGATAACGTCGACGGCGTGACGCTGGACGCGGACGGCAAGGTCGTGCGCTTCACCGGCGTGCTGATGTCGCTGGACGGCAAGGTCGTGAAGCTGCTGTCGGCGAAGGACAAGCGGCCCGACAAGCTGGACTGGCGGGCGGACATGAAGGGGCGGGTGCTGATCCCCGGTTTCGTCGACGCGCATGGCCATGTGCTGGAACTGGGGTTCCGGCAGGTCGAACTCGACCTGTCGGGCACGAAGACGCTGGACGAGGCGAAGGCACGGATCGCGGCCTATGCGGCCGCCAATCCCGATCGCAAATGGATCGTGGGCGGCGGCTGGAACCAGGAGATCTGGGGGCTGGGCCGATTTCCGACCGCCGCCGATCTGGATGCCGTGGTCGCCGACCGGCCGGTGCTCCTGGCCCGGGTGGACGGCCATGCCGGCTGGGCCAACAGCGCCGCGATCAAGGCGGCGGGCGTGACCGCCAAAAGCGTGTCGCCGCCGGGGGGCCGGATCGAGAAGACGGGCACGCAACCCGCCGGCGTCTTCGTCGACGCGGCGCAGGACCTGATCCGCAAGGCGGTGCCGCAGCCGCAGCCCAAGGAACGCGACGTCGCGTTCATGAAGGCGCAGGTCGCCCTGCTGTCCGCCGGGGTGACCGCCACCGCCGACATGGGCACCAGCGTCGACGACTGGCTGACCTATCGCCGGGCGGGGGATCGCGGCGCGCTGCGCGTGCGGATCATGAGCTATGGCGCGGGGATGGAGGATACGGTGCGGATCGGCGGCAACGGGCCGACGCCGTGGCTCTATGCCGATCGGCTGCGGCTGGTGGGGGTGAAGCTGTACGGCGACGGCGCCTTGGGATCGCGCGGTGCGTGGCTGAAGGCCCCCTATGCCGATGCGCCGGGGCAGCGCGGGCTGGGCTTCATGACCGACACCGTCATCCGCAACCTGATGAGCCGGGCGGCGATGGATAACTATCAGATCGCGGTCCATGCGATCGGCGATGCCGCCAACGCGCAGGCACTGGGCGCGATCGAGGAACTGGCGGAGACGTACAAGGGCGACCGGCGCTGGCGGATCGAACATGCGCAGGTGATCGATCCGGCCGATCTGCCCCGGTTCGGCAAGCACGGCATCGTCGCGTCGATGCAGCCGGTCCACCAGACCAGCGACCGGACGATGGCGGAGGCGCGGCTGGGGCCGGCACGGCTGGCGGGGGCCTATGCGTGGCGGTCGATGCTGGCGAACGGCGCGCCGCTGGCGTTCGGATCGGATTACCCGGTCGAGCAGCCCGATCCCTTCGCCGGCTGGGCGGCGGCATTCACGCGGCAGGGGGCGGACGACCAGCCCTATGGCGGCTGGCAGCCGCAACAGGCGGTGACGCGCGAACAGGCGTGGCGCGCCTTCACGCAAGGGGGTGCTTATGCCGGGTTCGCGGAAGAGAAGTTCGGGCGGCTGGCGCCGGGCCAGCGCGCCGATTTCCTGATCATCGATCATGATCCCGCCACCGCCAGCACCGCCGAACTGCGCGCGACGAAGGTGCAGGAGACATGGATCGGGGGCGAAAAGGTGTGGGAGCGGAAATAGACCTATCCGCGATCGTCGCCGATATCGCGGCGGAGATGGCGGCGGCCCCGGATCGCGGCCGCCCCGCGGATTACATCCCGCCGCTCGCCGCGGTCGATCCGAACCGCTTCGGCATCGCGGTGATCGAGATGGACGGCACCTGCCATCTGGCCGGCGACGCGGACGAGGCGTTCTCGATCCAGTCGATCTCCAAGGTCTTCGCGCTGACGCTGGCGCTGGGCCATGTCGGCGACCAGTTGTGGCGACGGGTGGGGGTGGAGCCGTCGGGCAGCGCGTTCAACTCGATCGTGCAGCTGGAGGCGGAACACGGCATCCCGCGCAATCCGTTCATCAATGCCGGCGCGATCGTGGTCGCCGACATCCTGCTGGGCCGGCACGAACCGCGCGAGGCGATCGGCGAGACGCTTCGTTTCGTCCGCGCGCTGGCGGGGGACGACACGATCGTGATCGACCGCGCGGTGGCGGAGGCGGAACTGGCGACCGGCCACCGCAACGCGGCGCTGGCGAATTACATGCGATCGTTCGGCAATATCCACCATCCGGCCGAACGGACCTTGGGCGTCTATTTTCATCAATGCGCGCTGGCGATGAGTTGCCGGCAACTGGCGCTGGCGGGGCGATATCTGATGGCGGCGGGGGCGAACCCCGGCACCGGGCGACAGGTGGTGTCGCGGCTGCGCGCGCGGCGGATCAACGCGCTGATGATGACGTGCGGCCATTATGACGGATCGGGGGAGTTCGCGTTCCGGGTCGGCCTGCCCGGCAAGTCGGGGGTGGGGGGCGGCATCCTGGCGGTGGCGCCGGGGCGGGCGAGCATCGCGGTGTGGTCGCCCGGCCTCAACGCGCGCGGCAATTCGCAACTCGGCACGCTGGCGCTGGAACGGCTGGTGCAGCGCACCGGCTGGTCCGCGTTCGAGGCGGGGTAGGGGCAACTCAAGCTATCTGGCGCGGCCGTTCGCGCCCGCGTAAGGCGCGGTTCATGACGACAAAACTCGCCGCCGCCGCCTCTCCGATCATCGAATCGCGCGACCAGCTGATCGCCAGCTTCGCGCGCGGCGAGAAGCCGGCCGACCGCTGGCGGATCGGGACCGAACACGAGAAGTTCGTCTATCGCACCGCCGATCACCGCGCGCCCTCCTATGACGAGCCCGGCGGTATCCGCGACCTGCTGATGGCGCTGACCGAGCATGGCTGGCGCCCGGTCGAGGAGATCGGCCCGGACGGCAGCACCAACGTGATCGCGCTGAACGGCGCGGACGGCAGCGTCAGCCTGGAGCCGGCGGGGCAGTTCGAACTGTCGGGCGCGCCGCTCGAAAACCTGCACCAGACCTGCGCGGAAACCGGCCGGCATCTGGAACAGGTGAAGGCGGCGGGCGAGCGGCTGGGGGTCGGCTTTCTCGGCCTGGGCATGTGGCCGGACAAGACCCGCGCCGAACTGCCGGTGATGCCCAAGGGGCGGTACGGCATCATGCGCCGGCACATGCCGCGAGTCGGCAAGCTGGGGCTCGACATGATGCTGCGCACCTGCACCATCCAGGTGAACCTCGACTATGCGTCGGAGGCGGACATGGTGAAGAAGTTCCGCGTCGGCCTGGCGCTGCAACCGCTGGCCACCGCGCTGTTCGCCAATTCGCCGTTCACCGAGGGCAAGCCCAACGGGATGCTGTCGTTCCGCAGCCATATCTGGTCCGACACCGATCCGCAGCGCACGGGGATGCTGCCGTTCGTGTTCGAGGACGGGTTCGGGTATGAACGCTATGCCGACTACATGCTCGATGTGCCGATGTACTTCGTCTATCGCGAGGGTCGGTATATCGATGCGGCGGGCCTGAGCTTCCGCGATTTCCTGCGCGGCGAGCTGTCGGTGCTGCCGGGCGAGAAGCCGACGCTGGACGACTGGACCGATCATCTGTCCACCGCCTTTCCCGAAGTGCGGCTGAAGACCTTCCTCGAAATGCGCGGGGCGGATGGCGGCCCGTGGAACCGCATCTGCGCGCTGCCCGCCTTCTGGGTCGGCCTGCTCTACGACGACGCGGCGCTGGATGCGGCGTGGGATCTGGTGAAGCATTGGACGCTGGAGGAACGGCAGGCGCTGCGCGACGCGGTGCCGGCGATGGCGCTGGATGCGCCGCTGCCCGGCGGCGGTCGCCTGCGCGATATCGCCGGGGCGGTGCTCGACATCGCCCATGCCGGGCTGGCGGCGCGGGGCCGGTTCAATGCGTCGGGCGACGACGAAACCGGCTTCCTCGAACCGCTGCGTGAGATCGTGCGCAGCGGCAAGGTGCCGGCCGAGATGCTGCTGGAGCGTTATCATGGCGACTGGAACGGCGACGTATCGCGGATTTACGCCGAAGCACGCTTCTGACCGGCTTGCGCCCGGCGTGCGGCGACGCTAGTCCGGGTGCAGCGCGGGTATAGCACAATGGTAGTGCAGCAGCCTTCCAAGCTGAATACACGGGTTCGATTCCCGTTACCCGCTCCATTCCCTCTGCCAGCGTCACCTGAGACGTGCGCCTGTACCGGTTCCGGCGGCGGGCCTTGGATCGACCTGTCATTCGCAAGAGGTTGAATTTCCGAGGCGTTCGCGATGCGAGGCGGGGATGTGGCATCGCTATCGGTCGCTGGCGTGGGTATTCCACGGAGCATCCTCGATGCCGCCTATGGGAACGCTACGTCCGAAAATGGTGGTGAACGGTCCGATCGCTTTCGGGACCTCGCTTGGAAGAGGCGACACCGCATGCTCATATAAGACGTATCCGGTTTTTCCATCGCGAGACCCGAGAGACAAAGCAACACTGTTCGATATGCGCTTTTAGCAATCGGTTCGCGGTCGTTTGCATAGCGAAAGGCGAACACTGCCAACCATATTGCAAGCTTTTCGAGGTATCTGCGCTCCAAACTACGAAGGTTTCTTTCGCCATAACCGACAGGCCAATTGCCCGAATAGTGCGTCCGAACCGGGCGATGTCGTGGCTGCTCGATCCCAGGTGTGAGATCGATGCAGACGGACGTAGCGTCCTGCTGGGGCAGTTGCTGTCATCGCCGCTCGCGATTGTAATGGGCTCGACCAACAGCCTGGTGCTGTCAGCCGCATGCTTGATATTGCACGGCGGATTGGTTTTTGCGCTGCTTGGCACGTGCGAAGTGGCGCTTCTTGCGGTGCGTGTGTTGGTGCTGAAGCGCGTGCGCGACATCTGGCAGGTGGGCGGCGTACCCGACGTGGGCGTGCCGGTGATGCTGTCGATGGCGTGGTGCCTGATGCAGGGCCTGCTTGCATCCGTCGCCCTGCAAACATCCAATTTGCCACTGATGGTGCTGGCAGCGACCCTCATCATGGGCATCATCGGACCGCTCTGCGCGCGCAATTTTTCAGCACCGCGACTGGCGTTGCTGCTGGTCTGTCTGTGTGATCTGCCGTTCAAGGTCGGCGCGGCGCTATCCGGTAATCTCTGGCTGTGGCTGCTACTGCCGATGACACCGCTGTTTCTAATGGGGGCGATGCAAATCGTGCGGACCTTCCAGCACTTGCTTACCGCATCGCTACGGGCGGAAGCGCAACAGCGCTATCTTGCCGATCACGATGCGCTGACCGGCCTGCTCAACCGAACGGGGCTGGATGCCGCGCTGGTCGGACTGCCGGCGGCGGACGACGACATCCTAGCCGTCTTGGGGATAGACTTGGACGGATTCAAAGCAGTCAATGACGCTCATGGGCACGCAGTGGGCGATTTGTTGCTACGAGCGGTTGGCCAACGGCTGGCGAGTGCCGTTCGACCGGGCGACCTGATGGCGCGGATCGGCGGGGACGAGTTCATGGTGGTGGTCCGCAATATGACTCCCGATGCGGTTGGCCATGTCGGCGACACCTTGGTGGCGTCGATCGCCGACGAGGCCTATTCAATCTGTGACGCCACGGTCCGCATTGGCGCAAGCATTGGCTATGCCTGCTTCCCTGAAGACGGCGCTACCGTCGAACAATTGCGCCTTCAGGCCGACGTCGCGCTTTACGCGGCCAAGCGTACCGGGAAGGGCGCAAGCCTGCGTTGTAATTTGCCCTTGCGCCTCACCGGATAAGGCCGGCCTGCTGCAAGTTCATAATGCAAATTATTGATCCTCCCTCAAGACAGATCAAGTTTTGGTGGTTAGTGGACGTACCGCACGGGGGGAACATCGCTCCCGTTTAGGGGAACGTCGGGTTCAAAAATGGCGGAAATGCGCGCTGACGGCGGAGGGTATCTCCTCCGCCGTTATGTCCGAAGCGGGCGTCCACTTATTAGTGAGCCGAGGCCTTCGAAAACGTGTTCATGACCACAACACCGCCAATGATCAGCCCCATCCCAATCACGGCAGCAGCATCGAGCTTCTGACCCTGAAACGCCCATGCAGCAGCTGAAACAAGAACAATGCCGACGCCTGACCAGATCGCATAGGCCATTCCTGTCGGGATCGTTCTAAGGGTCAGAGACAGAAAGTAGAAAGCAATACAGTAGCCAATCACGGTGACCGCTGTCCAAGGCAAGCGAGTGAATCCATTGGACTGCTTCATTGCAGTGGTGGCGCAAACCTCGGCGACAATCGCGATTGCGAGCATGACATAGTTCATGAGCATTCCAGTAGCACACCGGGTGAGGCGAAATTGCGATGCTGCTTTAGTCGTTCACAACAGCCGCAATTGGGCGCGTTCAGCCTAACCGGTTTTAGGGTCGGCTTTTCCGACTGCGAATGCCGCGAAGTGGTAATAAGCGGCATGGTCGCTTTCGGATAGTCATCGCGGCAGGATGTCGTTCGTTGACGTAGCCGGGCGTGAGGCATGGTCGCGCTCGTGGTCCCGTTGATTCGTCGCCTGCTGGTGATCGCCGGACCCAAACCCGTTCGTCGTCTAGCTCATGGGGGCCCCGCCTTCCCAGGAGAGCGAGCCTCCGACAGACCCGGGGCGGAAGTCGGGGGGTGCCGGCGTGACGCCCTGAATTGGTCGCTGTACCCTGTTCAGGGCATATCGGAGAATGCCACGTTCAGCGTGATACGACCGAGCAACCCTGATGGAGCAGGCGCCAGCTTGTCGCGGTCCTGATCGACGAAGCGTTCGCCATACCGCATGGTCAGCAACCGGCGATCGGGCGGCGTGCGCGCGGACAGGGCGTTGGTGGCGCCGCTCATCACGGTGACGTCGATGCGGTTCTGGCCGGGGTGCAGGAACGGCCCGATATCGATCTGCCACGGTGCCGCCCAGACGGTGCCCGCCTCACGGCCATTGATGCCGACGAGCGCGGCTTCCCGCACGGGGGCGGCAATCGCAGCGCGTGGGCGATCGCTGCTACCGTCCGACACTGGCGTTCCCTCGCCGAAATTTAGGATCGCCGGTCCTGACGATCCGTGTTTCGGCAGGACGAAGCGCCGCGAATAGCGGATCGCGCCCGAATAATGGCGCAGCGCCAGAACGCTGGTCCAGGAGGTTCCCGGTGGCGGTGCGTGCAGCGTCGTCTCCCACCCGGTCGACAGGTCGAGCAATGGCCGCAGCGGTCGCGCCGGACCTGCGGGGGGCAGGCCGGGTGACATCGCCAGCAGACGTGATTGATAGGGGGCGAGGTCGAGCGGAACGTCGCCGCCTCCTGCCGCCTGTCGGGTGCCGCTCAGCGGGTCCCACCATTCGCCTTTGCCGGTGTCGCCCGCAAAGCGCGCGGTCGTCCGGATCGACCGGGCACTGGTGTTGACGACGAAATAGAGGTCGCCGCCCGCGATCCGGCGCCGGACGAAGCCGACCGCCGCATCGGGCTGCGCCAGCACCATCGTGGGCGATGTGATCCGCCGCAATGTCTCGCCCAGCGCTTCGGGCGAGACGATCGAGGCGTTCCTCCGCCGGAAAAGCGACCGCGCCAGGGTGCGAACGGTACGACCCCCGGCCACACCGTCACGCAGGCCACCCGCTGTACCGGGCGCGCCGCCGGTCGCGACCAGCAGTCCGCCGCGATCCACCCACGCCGCGATGGCGCGCAGGGCCGCCGGATCGATCCGCGTCAGGCGGGGCAGCACCAGCACGCGGGCGTTCAGCTTTCCCGCCACGATCGCCTGCGCATCGACGAAATCGACGCCGTGCCCCGCGTCCAGTACCTGCGCCACGACATCGTCGCGCAGCCTGGACCTCATTTCCTCGTTCACCGAGGCGTGCGCGGGGCGCATATCGGCAAAGGCATCCTCGATCGGCAGATAGATCGCCACATCGCCATCGGGTGTCCCCTCACGCAGCATCGCGCTCACGCGTTGCACATATCGCGTCACCGCCGGCATCGCGGGATACCAGGGGTTGTGATCGCTGAGCGCCGCCGCCGCATAGAAGGCCCAGCCGGGTTCGCCAGCACCCGGCGGCGAATAGGGCCAGCCATGACCGACGATCTGGTTGACCCCTTGCAGGAAATGCCGATCGGCCTCGACCTTCATGTCGAGCGGGGTTGCTGCCCATGCCGGCGAATGCAGCCACGTCCACGTTTCCGATGACACGACCGGCCGGCCGTAGAGATGAGCGGCGGACGTCGCCCACCGGGTCGAGGTGAAGGAACGCCAGTCGGCCCCTTCGCCCTCCGGCAGATCGACCAGCGCGTTGCTCGACAGCGTCGGCGGCGGAAAGCCATATACTTGCGCGCGGAAACGGGTGCCGCGGGCATGGGCCCAATCGGTGATCGGCCGCAGATAGCGTTCATCGACCAGTTCGGAGAGCGTCCGCGACCAGTCGAACCGGACGGCGGCGCTGTCGGGCGTATCGGCGAACAGCGCGGGCAGATGATCGAGCAGATCGTACCCGCGACGGCGGCGGAACTGCTCGGGCAGATCGTCCGTCCAGCTCGAACCATAGGCTTCGAGGCTGTCGGAGAACATCGCATAGGGCGGTGTCGTGCCGGCAAACGCCGATAACAGACGGTCGCCGACCATCGTGAGATGGCGCGTGACGGCGGCGGTGCTGACGTGGTCGATCACGAACCCCTCGGCCCCGACCGCGGGACGTTTCACCTGCTGGCCGGTGCGACCCGCGACGAAGACCATCATCTGGCGTTCGACCGGGCTGGCCTTCACCGATACGGTATCCGTCGCGACCATGGCGAGGCGGCGGCCGTCGATGAACGCCGCCAGCATCCGCTCACCCTGCTGCATCGGTGGCACCGGCACGCGATCGGCACCCGCCGGCACCGAAACCCGCACCATATCGACCTTGGCCGCCGCCTGCGACACGGGCACGTGCGGGCCGCCGAACGGCCAACCGCTGCCGATCGTCACATCCATCCGCATCCCTGTCATGCGGGCGGTGTCGCCGACATGACGAAGCGCGGACAGGAATGGATCGGAGAGGAAGGGCAGGGTGCGGATGCCCGCCGCCGGATCGTCCAACGCCAATGGATAGGTCGGCTGCACCTCGAACCCGCCGAACCCGCCAGCCTTCATCGCCGCGATCTCGCGATCCAGTTCGGCGGTGTCGACGGCGGGGCCGAACCACCACCAGCGGACCAGGGGACGGGCGTCGTCTGGCGGTGACCGGAAACGATCCCACAGACCGGTCCCGCCCGATGGCGCGTCCTGTGCCGCAGCGGGCGCGGTCG
Organism: Sphingomonas sp. CFBP 8760; assembly: GCF_014841615.1. Classification (GTDB taxonomy): domain Bacteria; phylum Pseudomonadota; class Alphaproteobacteria; order Sphingomonadales; family Sphingomonadaceae; genus Sphingomonas. Next base: position 42,451 of record NZ_JACYUG010000018.1, read on the forward strand.
ACAACAGGGCAAGCAGCAGAATGACGCGGGTCATCGATCAACCGGCCCTTGTGGGCATGATCCCGGCTTGGCGAGCTTCGTTCGGTTGCGTCAGATGTTTCCGCTTCCGGCCGTCACGTAAGGGGGGTGATTGCACGGTGCCGTTGACCCGGACGCGGTCGAAGCGCAGCCCCTGCACGCCGTCAGCCACCAGTACCGGGCGCGTCAGTCGCACGTCGATGTCGCGGAACGCGATGTCGTCGATCGTGGTCTGGCCCGGGTTGGGCCGGATCGTGCCGAATGCGCCAAACCGACCCCTGATCCGCACGAAGGAGAGGCCCCGAACGTGAGACGGCGGCGCGGCCGCGCGTGGATCGCGATACTGGGTCCAGGGTTCCACCGCGACGATCGCACCGCCGGCGTTGTCGAGTGTGATGTCGCGAAAGGTGACGTTCTCGTACCGCTGCGGCGTATCGGGGCGCAGCTTCAGGCGGGCAAGCACCATCGCGCCGCTCACGGTGCTTCGTTCCACCACGACATCGCGGATGATCGTGGCCTCGCTGCCGCAGGAAAAGACCTGATGGCCACGACGGAAATGGCAGTTGCGCACGCGGATGCGCTCCACCGGGGGGCTGTCGGTATCCGACAGGGCGTTCGGCCCCTTCGAGCCCTTGGCGGCGATGCAGTCGTCGGTGACCGAAAAATAGCAGCCGTCGATCGTCACGTCCTGACAACTGTCGATGTCGATGCCGTCGCTGCTGGGCGCCTGTTGATAGTCGTCGGGCACCTCGAACCGGGTGCGCCGGACGGTGACGTCGCGGCAGCGATAGAGGTGCAGGTTCCAGAACTGCGAATCCCGGAAGGTGACGCCGTCGATCGTCACCCCGCGCGACCGCTCGATCAGGGCCAGCCGCGCGCGGGGCAGGCCGATATTGGGGAAGTTGCCCGGATCGGGCGCGGCGGCGCGCCGTTTCCAGAACAGGTCCCAGACCGGTCGCCCGGCCCCGTCCAGCGTCCCCGCGCCGGTGATCCGCAGTCCGTCGCACGCCGCGGCGTTGATAAGCGCAGGGGTGAAACTTTCCTCGAAATGCCCCTCGATCCGGGTCCGCTGTGGCGGAAAATGCACCATGTCCGTCGTGCAGCGCAGCACCGCGCCCGCATCGAGATGCAGGTGGACGCCGGGCTTCAGGAACAGCGCACCGCTGACGAACACGCCGCGCGGGACAACCAGCGTGCCGCCGCCCCGCGCCGCGAGCGCATCGATCCCCGACTGGATCGCGCGGGTGTTGACGGTGGCCCCGTCCGCCACCGCCCCGAACGCGCGGATCGATGCCGTGCCGTCCGCCGCGCCCGCCGCCGTCGCGGCGAAGGGGAGGGCGAGGATCGCGGCGGTCGCCGCCCGGCGATCGGGGCGTGGGCCGGCCATGGTCAGCCCTTGCCGCCGGCGGCCGCCCGGTCGAGTACCCGCTGCGGCTGGGTGACGTACCAGTTGTAGCCGTTGCGGCGGCCGATCGAGATGTCGTTCACGTCGTCATGGATGCGCTGGTCCTTGTCGCCGAAGATCGGTTGCTGCGTGACCAGATCGTAGTTGCGCGACCATAATGGCCCCGCCCCGGCACGGGCGAACAGCTTGCGCCCCTCCGCCTGCGATACGCGTTCCCACGCATAGCCATGGATCGCCCGCGCCTTCAGCCACGCGACGCCGGCATCGATCGCGCGGCGGATGGCGGGGGACGGGTCCGGCTGGTCCATCAGGAACATCAGGACATCGGTCGTCTCGCCGCTGGCGATCGAGCGGGGCTCGTAGTTGCGCGCGGAGATCGGCGCGAGCGTGAGCGCATCGACCTGTTGCGGCCAGCCGGTGGGCGTGCCGTTCACCCGGAACTGCGCGGCGAGGATCACGTCGATCGCCCTGCCGACGGCGGCGGTCGCCCGGCGGCGCAGATCGGCCGGCACGAACCGGTAGACCGGCTGGCCGCCGACATCGCGCAGCATCGTGGCGGCACGGGCGACGGCGTTGTCGTTGAAGGTGATGCCATCGTGAAACCCGCCCTCCAGCGGCCAGACCTGCGGCCAGCCACCATTGGGATATTGCGCATCCAGCAGGTAGCGGACGCCCTTCACGATGCTGGCGCGGTACCGGTCGCCGTCGCGCCCCGGCTTCTGTTCGACCACCTTCGTCAGGAACCGCATCTCCTGGATCGTCGCATCGTTGTCGAGCGTGCCGACGAAGGTCCAGAACCGGTCCTCCGGCGCGTCGAAATTGGACCGGTCGGGGTCCATCGTCTCGGCATCGTTGGCATAACGCTGGCCCGGCAGGCGCGGCGGGCGCGACCGGTCCTGATTCTTGCTCCAGCCGCCTGCCGGGGTCTGGAAACTGACGATGCCGTCGGCGATCGTGCGGGCTTCCGGCCCGGCATACCACGCCGCCGGGCGATCGAGCGGCATGTTGTATTCGCCGCCGCCGACTGCGGTGGGGGGCGGTGGCGGGGTCTGCCCCGGTTTCAGTTCGGCGACGAGCGAGGCGCGGTCCGCCTGCCGCGCCTGCGCCGACCTGGCGAGATAGGCGAGCCATGCCGGTTGCTGCGCGGGCGGCAGGATCGCCTTCACCCGGTCCGCCGTCAGCGACGGGGCGGGGGTGTTCATCCGCAATACCCGCGCTGCGAGCGGCGGCGCGACGGTGGAAGCCGCTACGACGGCGATCGGGGCGAGCGCGAAACCGGCGAGGATGATCTTCATGGGGCGAGCCCTCCTGATCGTTATCGTTTGGCGAAGTCGAAGCGGGTGGCGGCGACGAACCGGTCCCACGCCGCCGCCGTCGGGAAATCGAGCCCACGGTCCCAGCCCGCGCCCGAATAATAGGTGAACGGAACCCCGGGGGTGACGCGGACGAGGACGAGATAGTTGTTCGCATCCTCCGCGAAGCCCTGCACCATCGCCGGATCGACCGCGACGGTCAGCGACAGCGCGCCGTGCCCGGCGTCGGCGGGTTCATGGAAGGTCAGCAGCCCGCGCGCCGCATCGCGCACGACTTGCCCCTTGCCGCCGCCGCCCGCCCGCTTGCCGATGCCGATCGCGACGACCAGCGGATCGGTGGTGTCGGACCGCAGGGTCGAGGTCATCCGCGTGAAGTTCGATCCCATCGGCAGGTCGAACCGGCGTTCCTCCCACACCTTGCGCACGACATCGACCGGGAACGGCCTGTACGTCACCGCGAACGAGGCGGTATCGCCGCCGGTGGCGATGATGCGGTGCGTGGCCCAGTTGCGCGACGTCCACAGCTTGTTGTCCTGCCAGATGCCGAGGCCGCCGCCGCCACGGCCGCCGCCGACATCGTAGAAGTCCAGCCCCTCGCCCCGATCGATGTGGTAATTGGGGAACTTCAGCTGCCGGCGCATGAAGGGCCAGCGCACCCGCTTGCCCCACACGTCGATGCCCGATCCCGAGGGCGGCTCCTTCGCCTCCAGCGCAGGGCCGTAGATGCGGAAGGCGACGCGGTCGTTCTCCCACAGGATATCGTCCAGCCGTTCGGTGGCGTGGTAGGCGAGGGCGCGGGGGCGGCGGTCGTCGCCCGTCGGCGGCGTCAGCGGTTCGATCGTGGAGGGGCGGCCGGCGGCGGCGGGATCATAGGCCAGCGCCTGCGTCGCGCGAACCTCGGCCGCGCGGCGCGTCCGCTCCTCGGGGGTGTTGATGGTGACGGGGGGCGGGGGCTGCGGTGTCGTCGCCGCGATCAGGGCCGCGTCGTCGCGAGCGGGTTCGGGTTCGGGCAGGGTGCGGGGGGCGGCGCGCAGCCGGGCCACCTCGCTGCCCGCCAGCAGATAGCCGCCGGTGGCATAGAGGCCGACATCGTCGGGCCGGGTCGGGACGGGCTGGTCCCCGGTCTTCTGCGCGGCGCCGACCAGCCCCGATGGCAGGACATGGCGGTTGAGCGCCGCCCAGCCCCGCGTCACCACGCGTGCGTAGCGGTCGCGGGGAAGCAGGCCGTGGTTGATCCCCCAGGCGAGGCCATAGGTGAGCAGGCCGCTGCCCGAGGTTTCCGGTTCGGGAAACGCCTGCGGATCGAGCAGGCTGGCGCGCCACAGGCCATCGGGCTGTTGCAACTCCGCGATCCGGCCCGCCAGCGTCCGGTATTGGTCGATATAATAGTCGCGGCCCTCGAAGGTGGCGGGCATCGCCTCGATCGTGCGGGCGAGGCCGGCCAGCACCCAGCCATTGCCGCGCGCCCACATCACCGGGCGCCCATTGGGCGATGGCCGGTCGATGAAGCGGGCGTCGCGGTAGAACAGCCGGTGTTCGGGCGACCATAGCCGCGCTGCCGTGCGCCGCCATTCGGCATCCATCGCGCGGAGATATTTCGGATCGCCGGTCAATGCGGTGGCGCGGGCGAGGACGGGGGGCGCCATGAACAGCGCGTCGCACCACCACCAGACCAGCGGATCGTCCGCCTTCGCCTGTCGTGCCAGATGCGGAACGCCGTAATCCAGCCGCTGCTGCAACGGCATCAGCACGCCTTCCTGCCGCCGCCGGGCATAGAGTTCGGCATAGAGATCGCCGACCGCCACGTCGTCGGCGTTGAGCAGCGTGCGGGCCGACCGTGCGCCGCGCAGCCCGTAATTGTAATGCTCCGCCACCGCGGTCAGGAAGCGCAGCGTATCGGGCCGGTCGGACAGGCGGGCGAGGCGGGCCGCCCCGACATAGAAGGCCGCCGCGACCCAGTTCGATCCGATCTCGTGCAGCGCGCTGCCGGTCGCCAGCGCGATCGGCCGCCGGCTCATGTCGGCGATCTGCACCGACGCGACATATTCCATCGCGCGGATCACGGCGGCGCGATCGGGCGCCCGGTCGCCATCGAATCGCAGGTCGGGGCGGGGCAGGGGCGTGAGCCATGCCGTCTCCATCCCGATTACCGCCGCCGTCGGTGGCGAAGCCGGCGCGGGCGCGCGCTGCGCCATCGCCGGCTGCGTCGACAGGACCGTCGCCGCAAGGGCGGTAATGACGGGGGAGAGTACCCGGCGAACGATCATGCCATTTCTCCATCCGACCGGCTGCGGGTCGTCATCGTATAAAAACGGGTCCGCGCCCGAAGTCGCGGACCCCAGGGCCGCTGGCAGCGAGGGGAATTAGTACCGCCAGCGGAAGCCAAACAGAATCTCGCGACCGAAATGCCGGTAGTTCGACACGCGGTTGGTGGTGTCGACATAGGCGTCGGTGAACGTGTCGGTCAGGTTCACCGCCTCCAGCGTCAGCGAGATCTTCTTCGTCAGGTCGTAACGGAACGAGGCATCGATGTTGGTCGTGCCGTTCTGCCCCGCCTCGTCATTGCCGTTGCCGCCGGGAAACGCGGTCAGGTAGCGATCGCGATAGGCGGCCGACACGCGCGCGCTGAAACCGTCGCGCTCGAAATACAGCGTCGTGTTGAAGATGTTCGACGACTGGCCGGTCAGCCGGTTGAACGACGGCGCCTGCGGCGTGCCGTAATTCACCCGCGAGGCGACATGGGTGTAGTTGCCGATGAAGCCGAAGCCGTTGAACGGCGCGGGCAGGAACGAGAAGGGTTGCTGGTACTGGACCTCGATCCCCTTCAGCGTGCCGCCGGTGCCGTTGATGTTGCGCGTGACCTGAAAATTCTGGTCGGGCGACGACGGGGTGCCGATCAGCAGCGAATCCGGCAGGCCCAACTCGCGCCACGGCACGACCGAGATGTCGGTGGAGATGAACGAGTCGATCCGCTTGAAGAAGCCCGCCACCGCCAGCAGCGCTTCCGGCGCGAAATACCATTCGGCCGACAGGTCGACATTCTTGGCACGGAACGGCTTGAGCAACGGGTTGCCGTAGTTGATCGTCTGGCCGGAGGTGTTGAGCGACCCGCCCGGCGTCAGGTTGCCCAGCGGCGGACGCGACATCACCTTGGCGGTACCGAACCGGACGACGAACTTGTCGGTCACGTCCAGCGCCATGTTCGCCGAGGGCAGATAGTCGTTATACTTGTTGTCGGCGGTCACGTAGGCGGCGTTCAGGAACCCCGACGATGCGGTTTCCGTGCGCGCGTAGCGGAACCCGAAATTGCCCCGTGCGGTCATCCCGAGGAACGGCATCGTGAAATCGAGCTGCGCGTAGAGCCCGGTGTCCTTTTCCGTGACCGCGCGGTCGCTGCTGAGGTTGGGGTTGATCGGATAGTTGGTGAACAGCCCCAGCCGGTCGGTCAGTTTCCCGATGTCGGGCGTGTAGTAGTTCAGGTCCGACCCCGCCGGTATGTCCAGCCCGCCGTCGATCGTCTCCACCTTGCCCAGCCCGTCGACGCCGCGGATCTGCTCGCCGGCGGACAGCACGCGGTTGCGGTTGCGGCCAAAGGTGGTGAAATCATAATGGCGGCGCTCGCCGCCCAGCTTCAGCGTCAACCGCTCGTCGAGATCATAGGCGAGGGCGCCCGAGAACGCGTCGAGGATATAGTCCGCGCCGGACTCGCTCGACCGGAATTCGGTGAGCGTATAGGCATTGGGATCGGCGACGTTGAAACCGTATTTGATGAGCGGCAGGCGGTCGTTGTCGCGGAAATCGTAGGTGTAGCCCTTCACGTTCAGCGCATCGAACTGGTACGAGATCGAGACCGGCGTGCGCGCCCGCGACAGCGAGCGGCCGATCTTGAGCTGCCCGCGGAACCGGTCGGTGAAGGCGTGTTTGGCGTTCAGCGACACCTGCGTGAATTCGGTCTCGTTGCGGTCGAAACCGTTCTCCGACCGGACATCGACATTGTCGAACACGCCGTAGACCAGCATGTTGCGGTCATTGACCTCGAAATCGCGGACGACCGTCTCGCGGACGCCGGTGGCGGTGCCGCGGCTGAACGAGATCACGCCGACGTTCGGGCTCTCGAATTCCTGATTGAACCGCGAATGCAACGCATCGATCACGACCTCGGTATCGTCGCCCGGTTTCCATTGCAGGGCGGCGGTGATGCCCAGCCGATCCTCGTTGAACTGGCCATAGGTGTAGCGCGGGATGCGCGGATAGAAGGCATTGAGCAACCGCGTCCGGTCCGCCGGGGTCGTGCAGCTGGTGCAGCCGCCGAAATTCTGGTTGGCCCCATAGGGCAATGCCGCGCTGCCGCTCTGCCAGCGGGTGGTGTTGAAGCTCTCGCTGGTCGGCTTGCGTTCCGAATAGGCGACCGACACCAGCCCGCCCCAGGTCTGGTCGTCGTTCGACCAGCTGAACAGCGTGGCGATACGCGGCAGCACCTGTTTCGACAGGTCGTTGTAAGATGCCTGCCCGGATACCGCGGAATCGAACCCCGCGCCGAAATCGAGCGGCCGTCCGGTCTGGAGATCGACGGTCGCGCCCAGCGACCCCTCCTCGATCTCGGCCGACTGGGTCTTGCGGACCGTGATGCTGTTGAACAGTTCGGATGCGAAGATCGAGAAATCGAACCCGCGCCCGCGATTGCCGCCCGCCGCCGCCTGCGCTTCCAGCCCGTTGATGCGGACGCGGGTAAAATCCGACCCCAGACCGCGCACGCTGATCGACCGGCCCTGACCGGCTTCACGCTCGATGGTGATGCCGGGCAGGCGCTGGATCGATTCCGCGAGGTTCAGGTCGGGGAAATCGGCCATGTCCTCGGCCAGGATCGCGTCGACCGCGCCGGCCTCGGTCTTCTTGATGTTGAGCGCGCGTTGCAGGCTGGAGCGGAAGCCGGTGACGACGATCTCGCCCGACTGTTCGTCGGTGACGGCAGCATCGGGACCAGCATCCGTGGTCGGCGCCTGTGCGGTGGTATCGGGCGCGATCTGGTCGCCGGGCGCGCTGGCGGCGGCGGGCGGGGCGGTGGTCGCCGATGGCGGCGTCGAGGGCGCAGGCACGGTCTGGGCCGCTGCCGCATCGGCCCCGATCAGTATCGCCGAGCAGGATACGGTCGCCAGCAACGACCCCATCCGCGTCATCAACATGTTCTGCATATCCACTCCCATCGGCAACTGACACCGGTGTCATCAGAAGAACGGCTGGTTCACCGTTTCTTATCGATTCTGTCATGAAGTTGTATGCCAACTTTTCGGATGGCGCAACTCATTCCGTTTTATGGAAAAAATTCCATTATTTGGAACGGATCATGTCTTCGCGACCTCGACCATGTAGACGTGGTTGCGCCCGTGCATGTTCGACCCGAACACGATCCAGCGATTGTCGGGGGTGAAGGTCAGGTTGGGTTCCAGCCGGTAATCGTGCCGGCCCATGTCGACCAGCCGTTCGCCGCGCAGCACCTCCGGCGTGACGAGCGCGGGGTCGTAGACCTCGGTATCCCCGTCCCTGACCGGTTCCGGGCGCAGCAGCACCAGCCATTTGCCGTCCGGCGCATGGGCGACCATGTCGGCATCGCCGCCATCGCCCGCGAACAGCGTGCCGTCGGGCGAGATGTTGAAATGCACCGACCAGTCGTTCTGGTCGACCCGCCGCCACAGGCGTCGTCCCGTCGCCAGTTCCAGCCCCGCGACCCAGAACACCTGCCCGCGCGGGGTCTGGAGATCGTACCAGACCCATTTGCCGTCGGGGCTGAAGAATTCATGACCCCAGATTTCCATGTTCATCGTGCGCCGGTGCATCGCGACGGGATCGCCGCCATCGGCGCGGATGCGCCACATGCGGGTCACCCGGTGCCACGGCCCTTCGTGCGAATAGATGATCTGTTGCGGATCGGTGGGGGAGAATTGCGCGTGGTTCAGCCAGTCGGTCGATTGCAGCAGCACGCGCCGCCGGCCGGTCTTCAGGTCGATGACGAACAATTCCATCGGCACTCGCGCCGCCCAGCGTTGCAGCATCCGCACGCCCTTCGCCTTGGCGAAGTTGAGCGGGCGGCCATCGGGGCCGTTGGCGGCATATTCCGCCTGCCCGAACCGGCGATTGCGCGGATCGGGCACGTCGGGTTGCAGCGGCGTGTCGCCATGCGCGATGGTGCAGACCAGCATCGTCTCGTCGGCGTTCACCGACCAGCATTGCCCCTGATCCAGCCGGGCGACCCGGCGCGACCGGCGGCTGTCGAGATCGATCGCGTAGACGGTGCGCGGCCGGTCGCTCGGCTGGCCCTCGCCCGGATCGGATATCCAGTAATAGGCGGTGCGCGTCCGCCGTGCGGCGCAGAGCAGTTCGGCGCGCGGATCGGCCACCAGCATCCGGCGACGGCGGGTGGTCAGGTCGACCGTGACGATCCCGGCCGGCGTCGACATCACCATCGCGTCCCCCTGCGGCGTGAAAGTGGGGCGATAGAAATACGCCTTGCCGCCGCCCTCGTCGCCCGACAGGCGGACGATGCGGTGGCCGGTCTTCGGATCGATCCAGTCGACCGGCACCGGTCCGGTCGCCCCGGCGCCTTCCTGCGCCAGCACGGGTGTCGCGATCGCGGCGGTGGCGGAGGCCGCGACGGTGCCGCGCATCATGTCGCGCCGGGTCAGTGCGGTCATGGTCGGTCTTCCTTCGGTCATGGCGTGGGGGCCAGTCCTTCGGCCCGGACGGTCCATCCCCGTTTCGGAAAGCCGGGGGCGGGGCCGCGCGATCCGTCCCAGCCGCCCGCCATCATGCCTACCGCCAGCAGCAGCGCTCCGTTCGACGGGAAATAGGCCTCCGCCGCCCGGCGATAGCCCGGGCCATCGGGATTGTGCGCCATCGCGACCCCGCCCGCGCCGCCGATCGCGGGCACCAGATCCTCGGCATGTTCGTCGAGATGGACGCGCGGCGTCATGCCCGTCGGACCCCATTGGTTGTTTTTCGTCGAGGCGAACAGCCAGTCGATCGCCTTGTCCGGCTCGCCCAGCCGGGCGGCGGTCATCGCGATCATCGGGAAATCCCATCCCCAGGTCTGGCGGCGGTCCCATGTCGCCTCCATCGCCGCCAGCGTCCGCCGCATCGTCTCGCGGTCGATCCGCGCGCCGGGGATGAAGCCGTACGCCATCAGGAACGAGGGATGATCCCGGTTCTTGCACGACGGCCCCGCCGCAGTGCCGCGACACGCCGGCGACTGCGCGTCCCGCCAGAAACCGGGCACCGATGCGGCCGGCAGGTACAGCCCGTCGCGCACCGGCGGCGGCGCGATCCGTCCGAGCGCCCGGTCCCATTCGGGCTTGCGCGGCTGCCCGCGCCGCTGTCGCCATGCCTGCGCCGTCGTCAGGCCCCAGCGAAAATACTCGACCTCGAACGTCGGGTCGCGCGTGGTCAGCGGATCGTAATTCTCCTGCGCGGGGATCAGCGGCGGCCCCAGTTGCAGCCGCCCGCCCTTGTCGAGCGGCCAGTGCGCCAGCAGGTCCGCCGTCGCCTCCACCACCTCGCCGTACCGTGCCAGCACCGCATCGTCACGGTTCGCACGCCAGAGCAGTTCGGCGAGCAGGATCGGGTGCGGCTGCTGCCACATCAGGAACGGGGAGACGAGACTGGGGCTGTTCCGCCCCTCCGGCCCGACCATCTTGGGCCACCATGCGCCCGGCACCCTGTGTCGCGCCGCCTCCGCCCGCGCCTGCGGCAGATGCGCGACGTACCACGGCATCGCCCGGGCGAGCAGGTCGGGGTGCGACCAGGTCGCCTGCCATGCGGCGTGCCACGGGTGCATCTCCAGATGGAACTTGCCGTACCAGCTGTTGGAGAACAGGCCCTCTTCCTGCGGGGGCAGCGTACCCGCGCCGTTGATCGCCGACAGATATTGCGACAGCACGACGCGGCGTTCCAGTTCGGGCGCACGGGTATCGGTGCTGCCGGTGAAATCGACCGCCGCGCCCTTCGTCCAGAAATCCCGCCAGTGCCGCGCGGTGGCGTCGATCGACTCCGGCACGCCCGGGTTCGCGGCGGGCTGCGGATCGGGGGTGAAGCGGACGGTGAAGCGCAGCCGGTCGCCGCCGCCCCCGGTGACCCGCACCCCGGTAGCGGTGGCGACATCCAGCCAGCCATCGCTGTCGATGCGGGAGGTGTAGCGGGTATCGTCCAGCGTCCGCGTCAGCGCGACCGACCGGGCAGTGCGGGTCAGCACCCGCGTCGTCTCGGTAGCGCGCGGCGTCCAGCCCGACGGATCGGGATTGATCGCCGGGGCGACGCCGGGATAGCGCACGGTCGCGCCCAGTTCGCCCCGCGCCACCAGCGGCGACACGATCTCCACCGCGACCAGATCGACGGTCGGATGCACCACCGTCGTCACCCGCACCGGCGTGCCGCGCAGCCGGAACTCGCTGGTCAGCCGTCCGGTCCACAGGTCGAGTTGCTGGCGGGTCTCCGTCACATCGGCGAAGTCCGGCGCGGCCTCGCCCAGTGCCAGCGCGATCCGGCCCAGCGAGATACGATGGGGGTTGGCGCGCAGCCAGCCATAGGCCGGGTTCTTCTCGCCATCCGCCCAGCTCTGCATCCAGGCATAGGGCTGGCTGCCGCGCCCCTCGACCGGGATCATCCGCCACCCGTCCCGTTCCCGCACCTTCGTCGGATTAGGGAAGCTGTGCCACCCCCATTGCGCCATGGTGAGCAGGGGCGCCAGTTCGGAGTAGCGACCCGAAAAGCTCTGCAACCCGGTGATGTCGGCGGTGAAGCCGAGCTGCCCGTTGCCGAGCATCACCGGCGCATGGGGATCGATCCGCGTCTGTAGCACCATGTGACGCGCGACCAGCGCCTGCCGGTCGATCCTCGCCGCCGCCGGTGTCGCTACAAAGGCCAGCAACGCGACGGTCGTACTGACCGTCAGCGAGCCTTTCCCGAATGACCGGAAGGCATCACGGCGCCGACGGTGTCGCATTCAATCCACTCTCCAACACCTAACGGTCAGTTGTACTGTCCATAACTGAGCCAGCGCTGGCACGCAACATATCATACAAATTTCGATGAACCGGTATGATTCTGCGATCGTCTCTGCTTGCACAAAACTCCCTCAAACCAGATGCCTGACGTTTCGCCCGGCGGAGGCAGGAACGCCGGGCCAAAGAGGATCGCCACCCGAGCCCCGAACGGAAGTCGGCAGCCAGCGTAACCCGGTCTGTGCCGATGATTCCGACAGCGCTCGTCGCCGGGTCGGTTCAGCGGGCGTCGTTCACGATCATGCGGGTTCATGGCTCGGGGGCGGCAAAGGGGCAAACTTGCCGGCGACCAGTTCGGCCAGTCGAACCGGACGGAAATCCCTGGCATCGACGCCCACATCATACTGGCGGAGCATGGGTTTCAGCTTGCCGTGGCTGTGGCCGTGCAGGTTGATCGCGCGGCGGTGCTGGCCATTCCAGCTCCTGAACGGATAATGGCAGAGGATCAGCCGATGGTCGCCCTCCGTCAATTCGGCATAATCGCCGACGCTGGCCCAGCCGTCCGCCTCGCCGGTCGCAACGGGATCGTTGTTGCCGCGGATCAGGTGCTTGGTACCGTTGAGGCGAGCGAGCAATGCCGCCACGTCGAGCGGTCGCCGTGTCACGTCTCCCAGATGCCACACGACGTCTTCCGGGCCGATGACCGCGTTCCACGCCGTGACGAGCGCCTCGTCCATCTCGCCGACCGTCGCGAAAGGGCGGCGATGGATGTTGAGCGTCCGGTGATCGCCGAAATGGGTGTCGGCGGTGAAGAACAGCGCCATACCGGTCACAGCATCTCAAGCGGGCGACGGCTGCGCGGGGCGGGGAAGGCGGCATCGAGCGCGGCCATGTCGTCATCAGACAGTATCAGGTCGACGGCAGCCCGATTGTCGCGGACGTGCGCGACGCTGCCCGCCTTGGGTATGGCAATCACGTCGCCCCGCCGCAGCGTCCAGGCGAGGGCGACCTGGGCGGGCGTGGCGCCGATCGTCTCGGCGATCCTGCGGAGTGTCTGATCGGCAAGGAGGCGGCCCTGTTCCACCGGGCTGTACGCCATGGCCGGAATACCGTGAGACTCCAGCCACGGCAGCAGATCATGCTCGGGGCCGCGACGGGTGAGATTATAGAGGATCTGGTCCACCGCGCATCCGTCACCGCCAGCCGCGAGCAGTTCCCCCATGTCGCTGGTATCGAGATTGCTGACGCCCCATCGGCGGATCTTGCCGGCCGTTCGCAACGCCTCCATCGCCTCGACCGTCTCGCCGAGCGGCACCGATCCTCGCCAATGAAGCAGGTAGAGATCGAGCCGGTCGGTGGCGAGCCGCCTCAGGCTTGCCTCGCAGGCGGCATGCAGGCGAGCATGTGACGCGTTTTGGGGATAGGCCTTGCTGACGAGGAAGAGCTTGTCGCGAACGTCACCCAACGCTTCGCCGACGAGTTCCTCGGCAGCGCCGTCCCCGTACATCTCCGCCGTGTCGATCAACGTCATGCCGAGATCGACGCCCAGACGCAGCGCGGCGATCTCGTCCGACCGGCGATCGGATCGCTCCCCCATCATCCAGGTGCCCTGACCCAGTGAGGGTATCCGTTCGCCGCCCGGTAACGACACTGTTCGCATGCTTTGCCTCGGCTAACCCCATGGAGCCGAACAAACGAACGAAGCCGATGTCAGGTGCATACCGGTCGGTTCATGAGGAGGGACGGACAGCGGGCCACTCAAAGCCGGGCGGGACGAACGGGGCGGGCTGTCCTGTGATGGTCACGCCATCGCGGATCATCGGCGATCGACAAGACGACCAAGCGTCCGATGTTTCCAAGCGGGCATGAATGTCTTCTTGCGGGTCGGCAGCCACCCTGAGCGCAATCTCTTGATTGATTCCATGTCTGTCGCGCCACCGGACTGCCGCCTTCGATCTGCGGCATCGTCACCGCAATGGGTATTACGGCGCAGCATCGCGCTCGACGGCGGGCACGATCCCGTCATCAAGGAGCGCGTGGAGTGCGGCGATATGGCCATTGTCTCGTGCCCCGTTGGGATCCGAGGTCATGACGATCGTCAGCTTCAGGTCCGGGACGATGAACAGCATTTGCCCGCCATAGCCCCAGGCGAAGCGCAGCGGGTGGCCGCGGCTGGTGCCGACGAACCAGCCATAGCCATATTGCCCGCCGCTCCACGGCGACACGGTGCGCGGAGTCCAGCTTTCGTCGATCCAATGCGCGGGGATGATCCTTCGTCCGTCGATCACGCCGCCCAGCCGATAAAGCTCGCCGAACCGCGCCAGGCTGCGCGGCGACATCATCATGTCGTTGCCGCCGAAATAGATGCCCTGCGGATCGCGCGACCATGGCGGGATCGCGATGCCGAGCGGCGCCGCCAGCCAGTCGCGCATCAGAACATGGGTGTCGCGACCCGACGCACGGGTCAGCATCGCCGAGAGCAGATGCGTGTTGCCGGTCGAATAGAGCATCGCGCCGCCCGGCTCGTCGACGAACGGGCGCGCCAGCGCGAAGCGGACCCAGTTGCGGCTGGACACCCAGCGCCCATAGTTCTCGCCCGACGTCCGCTCCAGCCCTGCGCGCATCGTCAGCAGATCCTCCACGGTCAGGCGATGGAGACGCGGGTCGGGATCGGGCGGCGCATCGCGGTCGAGCACGGACAGCACGCGCTGGTCGATGCCGGTCAGCACGCCCCGCGCGATCGCGATGCCGACCAGCGCGGACAGCACCGACTTGGACGCGGACTTGATGTTGACCGGCCGGTCGAGCGGTGGCCCGCCGTTGAAGCGTTGCTCCGCCAGTATCTGGCCATCACGCAGGATCAGCAGCGAGCGGAGCCGGGGCAGGCGCCGGGCCTGCGTCACGGTGTCGGCGAGCATGGCGCCGTCCAGGCCACGCGTCTCGACCGGGCGGGACGCCGGCGATTGCCGCGGCACCGGGGCGGCATCGCAACCGCCGGCGAGCAGCAGCGCCAATGCGCCGGCCGTCCGCCTCACGGCGTCATCGCGGCGCGGAGGGTCCGGAGGAAGACGGCGGGTGCCTCGACCTGCGGTGAATGGCCGAGATCGTCGAGGCGGATCAAGCGTGCGTTCGGGATGCGCTTCACCGCCTCCTCGGCCGCTTGCGGCACGGTGCGAACACGCGAGCGCTGGTCCTCCGGCGCGCTGCTTGCCCGAAAGGCGGTCAGGTCGCGCTGGCCGATGATGAGCGTGGTCGGGACCGTCAGCTGGGGCAGTTCGGCGGCGACCGGCTGGGTCTGGATCATGTCCGACAGGCGCGCCTGTGCGTCCCGCACCCTGTTCCCATCGGGGCTGGCATATTGACCGGCCAGCATCGCGACCCAGCGGTCATAGGCCGCGCGCCACTCACCGTGATAATAGTTGCGAAGCTGATAGGCCTTGATCGACGCGGCGTTCGTCTTCGCCTCCTCCGCGCGCAGCTTGCCGAGGTCGGTATAGGGCACGCCCTCACTCAACGTGTCGTTGAGGCCGAGCGGGTTGACCAGCACCAGCTTCGAAACCCGCTCGGGATAGAGGCGTGCGAAACGCGTGGCGAGGATGCCGCCGGTCGAATGCCCGATCAGGACGACTTTGCCGGCATCGGCCTGATCGAGAAGCGCCGCGGTGAGCGCGGCCATGGCGTGGAAGCTGTACTGATAGCCACTCGGCTTCGACGATTTGCAGAAGCCGATCTGATCCGGCGCGATGACGCGGTAGCCCGCGGCCGCCAGCCCGCGCGCGGTGTCGCCCCAGGTAGCGGCGCAGAAATTCTTGCCATGCAGGAGGACGACCGTCGTCCCGTTGGGGGTCGCGGTCGCTGGCCAGTCGAGAAAGGCCATGCGAACCGGATGGCCTTGCGAGCCCGCCTCGAACCAATGGACCGGCGCGGGATAGCCGAACCGCTCCAGATTGACGCCAAGCGGCACGGTTTGCGCTCCAGCGGTGGTCGAGAGCATGGCCGAGCAGGCGACGGCGGCGAGAAGACGACGAAACATCAACGGATAACACCGGTCGCGACGTTGATATCCCAGACGACAGGGATGGCGTCGGATGCTCGGGCGCCGCATCATGCCGAACCAACGGCAACATTCGGTGATCGCGACATTCGCGATCCAGAAGCTGGATATCAAAAGCGGTCATGGCGGGGAGATGAACGGGCGGCCGGAGTCGGGAAGCGGGGGAGGGGGCGGGCGTGTCTGCTTATGGGTCGAACCGCCGTACCATAGGGTTCCCTGAACACTACGGCGTCAGGCCGGCCACGTCAGCGGCGAAGCGGGCGATATCGAAGCGGGCGGCGCCAGGATCCTCGCCACGCCTGACGATGACCAGATGCCGGGACGGGATCACCATCACATATTGGCCGCGATTGCCCTGCGCGGCGAAGCTGCCCTGGGGCAGCCCCTGCTTCGGGCCGAACAGCCACATCGTCGCGCCATAGCCGGGACCACTCGCCGGTTGCGGTCCGCTCGGCATCGTCATGGTGCGCATCCAGCCCGCTGGCAGCAGGCGCTTGCCCGCCCAGATCCCGTCCTGCGACCAGAACAGGCCCAGCCGGGCGAGATCGCGCGCGGTCGACCAGACCTGGCTGGAGAGGATGTAGTTGCCGTGCCAGTCCGTTTCCGCGACGGTATGTGACATGCCGAGCGGGCCGAACAGATTGCCTGGCCACGCACGGTATCGATCTTCGCCGATTATTTGTCGCGTGGCATAGACGGCGAGCAGGATATCGTTGTTTGCGTACCGGAAGCGCGTGCCGGGCAGCGCCTCCAGCGGCCAGGATGTCGCCTGCTCGTCCACCGTCGTGCCGCCGAAGTAGATGGCGTCGGTGCGGTTGCCGGCACTGTCGCTGTGCAGGCCGGACGCCATGCGCAGAAGATGGTCGAGCGTGATGCCGCGTCGTGGATCGCCGGCGGTCCATTGCGGCACGGTGGCACGGGCATCCAGCGGGGCGGCATCGGCAAGGCCGATCAGCGTGCCCGCGATCGACTTGCCGACCGACCAGGTTCGATTGGAGACGAACGGGCCGAAGCCGTGGCCATATCGCTCGGCGACAACGCGGCCGTCCTTCAGGACGACCACCCCGACCGTCTTGGCGCCGACGCCGTACCCATCGCCGAACGCCGCACTGACGACCTTCGTGAGCCCGGCGGAGGGCCGCAGTGCGATGCCGGCATCGCCCTGCGGCCAGCGACGAGGGTCCGCACCCGCGATCGGCGGCATGGCATCCAGCGGCGCTGCCGATCCGCCGTCCGCAGGTGCCCTGCTGCCGATCGGCAGCGTCATGCAGCCATGGCCGTCGCGCCACACCGCGTATCGCGGCGGCAGCGCGGGGTCGAAGGTGACGGCGACGGACCGGCGCGGGCGGTCGACCTTCGCGATCAGCGTCGACACGATCTTCTCGTATTCGGGGTAGATGCCCGTCAGTTCGTCAGCATCGATCTGCGCCGGGGTCCGCCCGGCGTTGAAGAGGCCGGAGCAATAGAGTGCCGCCTTGTATCCGCCCGCCACCGCGCGTCGATAGGTGCCCGCCGAGGGCTGGGCGACGATCTGGGCGTTCACCGATGCCGACAGGAGGAGGGCGAGGACGGCTGCTTTCGGTATCCGCATGGCCGCATCATTCCATCCACGCCATGGTACGGCAATGCAATTATCCTGCCCGCACCATTCGGTTTTCCCCCATATCGGCGCCATGACCGACCACATCCTCTACAGCTTTCGTCGTTGCCCCTTTGCGATGCGGGCGCGATTGGCGCTGGCGGTCAGCGGCGTGCGTTATGAACTTCGGGAGGTCCGGCTTTCGACCAAGCCTCCAGAGCTTCTCGTCATGTCGCCAAAGGGCACGGTGCCGGTGCTCGTAACGGCGGAAGGGGCGGTGATCGAGGAAAGTCTTGCGATCATGCGTTGGGCGCTGCGGATCAGGGACCCGCAAGACTGGCTCGCTCGCGACGACCCGGCGCTGATCGCGACCAACGACGGTGTGTTCAAGCACCACCTGGACCGGTACAAATATCCCGACCGGCACGGCTCGGACGCTGCCCGGCATCGCGACCTCGGCTTCGCGTTCCTGCAGGATCTGGAAACGCGGATCGGCCTTGCCGGTCATCTCTGTGGTACGGAGGCGGGCCTGACGGATGCCGCCGTCATGCCGTTCGTCAGGCAGTTCGCCGGGGTCGATTGGCCGTGGTTCGACAACCTGCCCCTGCCACGGCTGAAGGCATGGCTCGCCGAACATCTCGCTTCGGCGCTCTTCGAGCGGATCATGTACAGGGTTTCGCCCTGGTCTTCGGGGGCGAAGGCAACCATCGTCGAAGGAATGACGGCGGCCGATGGCTGAGGCGATCATCGCCGATCAAACGGCGGCCAGCCTGAGATTAACGAGCCTCCGCTTTCGAGAACCGGGCGAGAGCGTCTGAATGTCGGCTTGTAGGTCGGCATGGTTACGGTTCTGCCGACGAGAGGAGGCCCGTCAGCCGACCTCCACGCCCTTCCAGAAGGCCACACGGCCGCGGATTTCCTCCGCCGCTGCCTTCGGCTCCGGGTAGTACCAGGCCGCATCGGGATTGTCGGCCCCGTCGACGTGGATGTCGTAATAGTGCGCTTCGCCTTTCCATGGACAGATCGTCGTCGTGTCACTCGGCCGCAGTCGCGAGGCGTCGACGGACGCTATGGGAAAATAGTGGTTGCGTTCGACCACGACGGTATCGTCGCTGCTCGCGATCAGTATGCCGTTCCACCGTGCTTCGACCATGATGCATCTCCAAAGTTGTTCGATCCTGCACTGCGCTGACGTCCATCGGCAAGCGCCATAGGATGGAATGATCGCGGATCAGGGGGCAGTGGCGGCCAGCTACCTGACGTGCATCACGGTTGGCGCCGTCGGTTACCCTCTTCACGCTGCTGGGCGGCGCGCGTCGTCAACGTCTTCAATGTCTCATCGAAGCGACCCTCGCGTTCGGCCTGCCGCAGGAACTGCACCTCATCGACCAGGATTTCGGGCGGCGTCGGTTGCCGGGCGAACTGGGCGATAACCGCATCGGCGAAGGCGTCGAGCGGCATGTAGCCTGGGCGGTTCGCCTGTCCCGGCGTGAGGTCGGTCTGCACACCCGGCGGTGCCAACTCGATCACGTCGACCTTGCCCGCAAGCTGGGTCCGCAGCGAAACGGTATACGAGTGGATCGCCGCCTTGCTCGCCGAGTAGGTGGGTGCCGCCACCAGCGGTACATAGGCCAGGCCCGAGGTGACCGTGACGATCGCGGCATCGGGCTGGCCCGTCAGATGGTCGATCAGCGCGTTCGTCAGCCGGACAGGACCCAGAATGTTGATCGCCAGCGTCGCTTCGGCATCGGTCAGGCTGCGCCGGCTCGTCAAATCCTCGAATTTCATGATGCCGGCGTTGTTGAACAGCACATTCAGTGACGGGAAGTCGGCTACGACCTTCTGGGCGAACGCATCGACTGCCGCGGCGTCCTCGACGTCGAGGGTCATGGTGTGGATGCGATCGCGCCCGCCCGCTGCCTGCCAAAGCGCCTCCTGTCGCCGCCCGGCGATGATGACGGTGTCGCCACGATCGTGGAACCGGTGGGCCAGCGCCTCACCGATGCCGCTTCCCCCGCCAGTCATCAGGATCGTGTTGCCGCTGGTCTTCATGGTCGATTGCTCCACGTCGGGACAAGGTCGTCGGCTTTAGAATGATTGCCGCACCGCATCGTTCAATCCATGCCCCGCCTGTTGAAGTCGGCAGTCACAGCGTGCCGTTGCCTCGCCCGCTATCCTCGACTTCGCCTGCGGCTAAAGTGCCATGCCCGCCGCCGGCGCAGCGTGAAGCCGATCGATGTCCAGTCGCGGTGGCGCGCCAAACAGGCGGCGATATTCGCGGCTGAACTGTGACTGGCTCTCGTAGCCGACCGCAAACCCTGCCGCGCTGGCCGTGGCTCCGCCGGCGAGCATCAAGCGCCGCGCCTCCTGCAGACGCAATTGCTTCTGGTATTCGAGCGGCGTCAGACGGGTGATCGCCTTGAAGTGCGCATGAAGCGAAGAGGTGCTCATGCCGGCTTCGGCCGCGACCTCGTCGATGCGGATCGGCGTATCGAAGCGACGGCGGATCGCGGCGATGGCGCGGCTGATCTGGTTCAGGTGACTGCCTGCGGTTGCGACGTGGCGAAGCATCGGCCCGTGCGGCCCGGTGAGCAGCCGGTACAGGATTTCGCGCTCAATCAGCGGTGCCAGTGTCCGGATCGTTTCGGGCCGGTCAAGCAGCCCCACCAACCGGCAGGCGGCGCCGATCAGGTCGGCATCGATGGGGTGGACGCCCAGCACCGGCAGGTCGGTCCTGTGCGCGACGCCGCCCTCGGTCACAATCAGGTCGGCGAGGATCGCGGGATCGAGATCGATCTTGCAGCAGAGATACGGTCTGTCGGGACTCGCATCGATCACATGCCCGACCAGCGGCAGGTCGACCGAGACGAGGAGGTAATGGGCGGCATCGTAAACGACGCTGTGGTCGCCGATCGACACGCGTTTCGATCCCTGGGCGATCAGGCATAGCGAAGCCTCGTAGACGGCAGGCGTCGGCGTGCTCGGTTGATCGGCGCGGATCAGCGACAGATGCGGCATCGCCGTCGTGCAGATACCCGTTCCGCCGACGTGTCGGTCGATGACGGCGGCAAGCTCGGTGATCCGGTCCATACCGATCGTCATTCATCAGCCGATCGGCGCGCGCAAGCGAGGGACGCCAGTTCTGGAGAATCGTGCAAAGGGTTCGGACGATCGCTCTACCGCGAACCCGTCCTGACGCTCCATCTTGCTGGCCATCATCAAGGCAAGGAAAGCATCATGGCAGCTACTATCGACAAGGTCGTCCTCATCACCGGCGCCTCGAGCGGCATCGGCGAAGCGACGGCGCGCGAACTGGCCGCGGCGGGCGCACGGCTCTTCATCGGCGCGCGCCGCGGCGAGCGGCTGAAGGCGCTGGCGGAGGCGCTTGGCGACAGCGTCGCGTGGCGAACGCTGGACGTGACGGACGGTGCAGACTTCGACGCCTTCGTGGCAGCCGCCGAAATGCAGTTCGGGCACATCGACGTGCTGGTCAACAATGCCGGCGTGATGCCGCTCTCGCCGCTCGCCGCCCTGAAGCGGGACGAATGGAAACGGATGATCGACGTCAACATCCACGGTGTCCTCAACGGCATCGCCGCCGTGTTGCCCCGCTTCGTGACGCAGCAGAGCGGGCATGTCGTCAACGTCGCGTCGGTCGCCGCGCACATGGTCATGCCCACGGCGGCGGTCTATTGCGGCACCAAGCATGCGGTGCGGGCCATCACGGAGGGGCTGAGGCAGGAGCATGACGAGATCCGCTCGACGCTGATCTCGCCGGGCGTGGTCGCCACCGAACTGGGGCACGACATTACCGATCCGGCAATAGCCACCGCATTGACGGGTTGGCGGAAGAAATCGCTCACCCCGGACGCGATCGCACGGGCGGTCCGCTATGCGTTGGAGCAGCCCGAGGGCGTCGACATCAACGAGGTCATCGTCCGTCCGACCGCGGCGGATATGTGACGCGCCGGCGTGCCAGCCCTCCGACACCGCCTCCATCGAGGACATGTCACCCCAAGAAAGGGCACGTCGGCGATGTGCCCAACCTCGCCAGCCTGCCGCATTCATCACTTCAACAGATCCAGCAGTCTGGACTTGCCCCGCTTAAGTGGAGAGGCATTTGCTCAGCGTGACACGGTTC
>NZ_JACYUG010000019.1 GCF_014841615.1 Sphingomonas sp. CFBP 8760
TTCAGCCCCCTTGGGAATCCCCCAACGATTCACGCCGTTCGGATTATGCTCTAGCCGCCGATCGATCGGCTCACGTCTGATGGGATTATGGCGGTCAGCGAAACTTTTCGCGCCATCATGGATCGACCTCGATCGGCGGCGGTGACCAGTCGTCGCCCCCCGCTCCTGGCTGTGCGATCAGACTGGCAACGGCTGCGTCAGGACTTGCCCCGGAAGCTATCCACGGTGGCGCATGTTGCCAGAATACCGCAGCCGTCACATCGTCACCGCTAGGTCCCGTATCCATAAGCCACGCGATCCGCGTCATCCCCTCAAACGGCTCGTCGGCCTGTGCCACCGCCCACCAGCGACCGCGCGAATAGACGCCCTGATAACGATCCTCGGCGACGAGCACCGGATGCAATCTGGCAGGCGGGTTGCTGGACATGTCGTCGATCCTGCGGTCTGAAGCAGGGATGGCCAAGCTCTATTTCTACTACGCCAGCATGAACGCGGGCAAGTCGACCAATCTGTTGCAGGCCGATTTCAACTATCGTGAACGCGGCATGGCGACGATGCTGTTCACCGCCGCGATCGACGATCGCTATGCGGCCGGCACCATCACCTCGCGTATCGGCCTGTCCGCCCCCGCCACCACCTTCGATACGACGACCGATCTCGGCCGCTGCATCGCCGATCGTCACGTCGGCGAGCCCTTGTCGTGCGTGCTGGTGGACGAGGCGCAGTTCCTGACCCCCGCGCAGGTCGATCAACTGGCGCAGGTGTGCGACGGGATCGGCGTTCCCGTGCTCGCCTACGGCCTGCGCACCGATTTCCGGGGGCAGTTGTTTCCCGGTTCGGCGCGGCTGCTGGCGCTGGCGGACAGTCTGGTCGAGATCAAGTCGGTCTGCGTCTGCGGGCGCAAGGCGACGATGAACCTGCGTGTCGACGATAGCGGCCGGGCGCTGGCGGAGGGGCGGCAGACCGAGATCGGCGGCAACGACCGCTATGTCGCGCTGTGCCGCCGCCATTTCGCCGAGGCGCTGCTGGGCTGATCGCCCTCCCCGTTCGCAACGGCCGTTCGCACTGGCATCCCTCGCCCGAACCGCTATCGCGCCCCGATGCACGGCTGGATCATCATCGACAAACCCCTTGGCCTCGGCTCGACCCAGGCCGTGTCCGCGGTCAAGCGTGCGCTGCGCACCGGCGGCTACGGCAAGTTCAAGGTCGGGCATGGCGGCACGCTCGATCCGCTGGCGACCGGGGTGCTGCCGATCGCGGTCGGCGAGGCGACGAAGCTGGCGGGCCGCCTGCTCGACGGCGACAAGGTCTACGCCTTCACGATCCGCTTCGGCGAACAGACCGATACGCTGGACCGGGAAGGAAAGGTGATCGCCACGTCGCCGGTGCGTGCGACCATGGCGGCGGTGGCGGCGGTGCTGCCGCGCTTCACCGGCCCGATCGATCAGGTCCCCCCCGCCTATTCCGCGCTGAAGGTGGACGGCGAGCGCGCCTATGATCTGGCGCGCGCGGGCGAGACGGTGGAGTTGAAGAGCCGCGCGGTGACGATCCACGATCTGCGGGTGTCGCCGGACGATCCCATGGGCGATGACCTCACCCTCGTCGCTCATGTGTCGAAGGGCACCTATATCCGCAGCCTGGCGCGCGACATCGCGCTGGCGCTCGGCACGGTCGGCCATGTGGTCATGCTGCGGCGGATCAGGGCGGGGCCGTTCGGGCTGGAGCCGGCGATAACGCTGGACAAACTGGCCGAATTGGGGCAGTCGCGCGCCCTTGAAGGCATACTCCTGCCGCTGAGGGCGGGGCTGGACGACATCCCGGCTTTCCCCCTCACCCCCGACCAGGCAGGGGCGCTCCGTCAGGGGCGTGTACTGGCCGGGATCGCAGCCACCGATGGCGCGGCCTTTGCGATGCTCGACGACGTCCCCGTGGCGCTGGTCGATGTCACCGCAGGCGAGGTCCGCGTCGTCAGGGGTTTCAACCTGACGATGTCGAAGGAAGAATCATGACGATCACGGCAGAGCGCAAGGAAGCGCTGATCAAGGAACACGCCCGCATCGACGGCGACACCGGTTCGCCCGAAGTGCAGGTCGCGATCCTGACCGAGCGGATTCGCAACCTCACCGAGCATTTCAAGGGTCACAAGAAGGACAATCATTCGCGCCGCGGGCTGCTGATGATGGTCAACAAGCGCCGGTCGCTGCTGGATTATCTCCGGCACAAGGACGGCCAGCGTTATCTGGACCTGATCGCGAAGCTGGGTCTTCGCAAGTAACACGGAAGGGCGCCGGCAGCGGCGCCCTTCTCGTATCTGCCCCCGCGCAATCCGGCGTGCGGGCACCACGGGGCGACAACTCGCCCCACACCGCCGCGGGCCGGCTTAGCCCGCAGACAGGCCCCGGCCGGGATTTGCCCGCCGGAGTGAAGGAAAACATATGTTCGATACCAAGAAGGTGGAAATCCAGTGGGGCGGCAAGACCCTGACGCTGGAAACGGGCCGTGTCGCCCGCCAGGCCGACGGCGCGGTGCTCGCGACGCTGGGCGAAACGGTGGTGCTGTGCGCGGTGACCGCCGCCAAGACCGTGAAGGAAGGGCAGGATTTCTTCCCGCTGACCGTCCACTATCAGGAGAAGTTCTCCGCCGCCGGCCGTATCCCGGGTGGCTTCTTCAAGCGCGAGCGTGGCGCGACCGAGCGTGAGACGCTGGTCAGCCGCCTGATCGATCGTCCGCTGCGCCCGCTGTTCCCCGAAGGTTTCTACAACGAGATCAACTGCATCGCGCAGGTGATGTCGTATGATGGCGAGAACGAGCCCGATCTGCTGGCGATGATCGCCGCGTCGGCCGCGATGACGCTGTCGGGCGTGCCCTTCATGGGCCCGATCGGCGCCGCGCGCGTCGGTTACCAGGATGGGGAGTACATCCTGAACCCGTCCGATTCGCAGGTCGCCGCCGGCGAACTGGACCTGATGGTCGCCGCGACGCACGACGCGGTGATGATGGTCGAATCGGAAGCCAAGGAGCTGTCCGAGGACGTGATGCTGGGCGCGGTGATGTTCGCGCACAAGGCGTCGCAGGACATCATCAACGCGATCATCGAACTGGCCGAGCAGGCCGCCAAGGAGCCCTGGGAGCTGAAGGTCCAGGCCGACAAGGCCGAAGTGAAGGCCAAGCTGAAGAAGCTGATCGGCAAGGACATGGAGGCGGCCTACAAGCTGACCGACAAGCAGCAGCGCCAGACCGCGATCAACGAGGCCCGCGCCAAGGCGCGCGACGGCATGGCCGACCTGAAGGACGGCGATCCGCAGGGCTATCTCGCCGCGCTGAAGCTGGTGAAGAAGCTGGAGGCGGAGATCGTCCGCACCGCGATCCTGAAGACCGGTCGCCGCATCGACGGCCGCGACACCAAGACGGTCCGTCCGATCGCGGCGGAGGTCCACTTCCTGCCGCGCGCGCACGGTTCGGCGCTGTTCACGCGTGGCGAGACGCAGACCATCGCGACCACCACGCTGGGCACCCGCGATGCGGAGCAGATGATCGATGGGCTGAACGGCCTGTCGTACCAGCACTTCATGCTGCATTATAACTTCCCGCCCTATTCGGTCGGCGAAGTCGGTCGCTTCGGTGCGCCCAGCCGTCGCGATGTCGGCCATGGCAAGCTGGCGTGGCGCGCGCTGCACGCCGTGCTGCCGACCAAGGAGGAGTTCCCGTACACGATCCGCGTGACGTCGGACATCACCGAGTCGAACGGCTCGTCGTCGATGGCCACCGTCTGCGGCGGCAGCCTGGCGCTGATGGATGCGGGCGTGCCGATCAAGCGCCCCGTGTCGGGCATCGCGATGGGCCTGATCCTGGAGGGCAAGGACTTCGCCGTCCTGTCCGACATCCTGGGCGACGAGGATCACCTGGGCGACATGGACTTCAAGGTCGCGGGCACCAGCGAGGGCATCACCAGCCTGCAGATGGACATCAAGATCGCCGGCATCACCGAGGAGATCATGAAGGTCGCGCTGGCACAGGCGCATGAGGGCCGCGCGCACATCCTGGGCGAAATGGCCAAGGCGCTCGATTCGACCCGGTCGGAACTGTCGGCGCACGCCCCGCGCATCGAGACCTTCACGATCGACAAGTCGAAGATCCGTGAAGTCATCGGCACCGGCGGCAAGGTGATCCGCGAGATCGTCGCGCAGACCGGCGCCAAGGTCGACATCGACGACGAGGGCGTCATCAAGGTCTCCTCGTCCGATCCGGCGCAGATCGATGCGGCGGTCAAGTGGATCAAGGGCCTCGTCGAGGAAGCGGAAGTCGGCAAGGTCTATGACGGCAAGGTCGTCAATCTGGTCGATTTCGGCGCGTTCGTGAACTTCATGGGCGGCAAGGACGGTCTCGTCCACGTCTCGGAGATCAAGAACGAGCGGGTCGAGAAGGTGTCGGACGCGCTGTCCGAGGGCCAGGCCGTGAAGGTCAAGGTTCTGGAGATCGATCCGCGCGGCAAGGTGCGCCTGTCGATGCGCGTCGTCGATCAGGAAACCGGTGCCGAGCTGGAGGACACCCGTCCCGCGCGCGAGCCGCGCGAAGGCGGCGACCGTGGTCCGCGTGGTCCGCGCAGCGGCGGTGGCGACCGTGACGGTGGGCGTGATGGCGGCCGTGACGGTGGCCGTGGCCCGCGTGGCGGCGGCGGCGAAGGCCGTGGCGGCCCGCGTCGTGACCGTGGCGACCGCGGCCCCCGCGCCGAGGGCGGCGACCGCGCCCCCCGTGGCGGCGGCAACGAGGACGGCCCCGCGCCCGAATTCGCGCCGGCGTTCCTGACGAACGATCGCGACTGATCCTTTCGTCACGCTACGGAATACGAGAAGGGGTCCGGGCAACCGGGCCCCTTTTTCATGCGCTCTTAATCCCGTTCTAACCCCGTCCGGGCCAGCAGGACGTCGTTTCGCCACGACACGGATGATACGTGCCCGCCCACCCCGATCCTTCCTGCACGCTGCGCAACCGGTTACGATTCATCGTGACGATGGGCGCGGTGTTCGGAATCGTCGTCGGTGCGTATCTGATCTTGGCCCAGGCCTATACCGACCATCGCCGCGCCACCGCGCCGCTGCCGGAGGCGGAACGGCGCACCGATGCGTGCAGCCTGTGGTTCATCGGCAGTTCGACGATCTTCAAATGGTCGACGCTGGCCGCGGACATGGCACCGTGGGATGCGCATAACCGCGGCGTCAACGGTGCGATCATCCCGCAGATCACCGGCTGGCTGGCCAACGAGCCGCCGGGCCCGCCACCCGCCGCCATCGTCCTTTATGGTGGCGAGAACGATATCGATGGCGGCGACACGGGCGCCCAGACGCTGATGTCGCTCGATCGTTTCCTGGCGCTCAAGACCCGTCGCTACGGATCGCTGCCCGTGATCGCGATCTCGCTGAAACCCAGTCCGGCCCGCTGGTCCGAACGGCCGCAACAGATCGTGTTCAACGACGGGCTGCGCCGGCTGGCGGCCGGGCGCGACGATCTTCATGTCGTCGACATCCAGTCGTCGATGTTGGTGAACGGTCGCCCCGGCCCCTTCTACGTCGCCGACGGTATCCATATGAACGCGATCGGCTATGCCCGCTGGACGGCACGCCTGCGGCCCGCCCTGACAAATATTCTGCCCGCCGACACCATGGTGCGGTGCCGGACGATCGCGGATCGCCGCTGACATGCCGGGTCAGGCGGCCGACCGGATCGAGGGCCTGTATGCCTGGCGCGCGATCCTGATGCTGGGCGGCCTGTTGCTCCATGCCACCATGGGCCGGGAGGATTATCCGCCCTTCGTCGCGATCAACATCGCCTCCGGGTCGTTCCGGATGGGGACGTTCTTCATGATCGCGGGGCTGCTCAGCGGGTTCGCGCTGGTGCGGCGCCCCTCCCCCCACGCGTGGCTGCGCCGGCGGTTGCTGCAACTGGGTATCCCGACCGTTTTCTCGCTGCTGGTGATATCGCCGGTCATCGGGGCGCTGACGACGATCCGGTCCGCAGCGCCGATGCCGCCGTTCAGCATGTACCATCTGTGGTTCATGGTGACGTTGATCGCCTATTCGCTGCTGGCCTATGTCGTCCACCGGGCCGATCGCCATTGGCCGGTGTTCCGCCATGTCGAGCAGCGCTCGCCCGTGGCGCGGGTGCGGCAGTCGATCGTGCTGCTGGGCACCGGCACCGCCTCGTTCGTGTTGACGATCGTGACGCTCAGGATGCTGGCCGGTCTTACCGGGCCGGTCGCGTCGCTGACGCGGCAGGTGCCGCTGATGGTCGGTTACGCCCCGGTGTTCCTGCTGGGGCTGGCCACGGCGCGGATACCGACGCTGCGCCGGATATTGATCGCCCGCGTGCGGATGCCGATGCTCGTCCTGATCGGCACCGTCGTCGCGCATCTGCTGTGGCGATCGGTCCTGCGGCCGGAGGTCGGCACCCTGCTGACCGGATCGATCGACAATCTGTTGCTCGCCGCCAGCGGCGCATGGTGCCCGCCCGCCGCCGCCGCGCTGATCCTGCGATCCGCGAGCGCGATCCGCCATGTCCCACCGCTGCTGCGGCGATTGAGCGACGCCTCGCTCACCATGTACATCCTGCATTATCCGATCATCGTGGCGCTGAAGGTCATGGTCCTGCCGTGGCACTGGCATCCGCTGGTGGAATGGGCCGCGTCGGTGATCGTCGGGGGCACGCTGTCCTACATCGCCCATGTCCACATCGTCGATCGATCGCGGTTCATGGCGCTGTTGCTCAACGGCCGGCTGCCGCCACGACCGCAGGCGGACATCGGCCTGCCGGCCACCGCGCGGGTGTGATCGTCGATCGGGGAAAGTGGGGAGCTTCTGTTGCCCGGTGCCCCCCGTACCGCTGGATTCCGCTTCTGTTGCCCGGTGCGGTCCAACCGCGCTATCTTGGAGTAACCTTAGGCCGTGAGGCCCTCAGTTACGCCGCAATCGCGAGTGCTTCGTTATCGTTGGCACTTGTGTAATGGGCCGTTACGGTGGTCCCATTCCGAGCGAAAACAGCGCCTTTCAACACACGTCGATCCTAGTTCGGCCCCGTCATTACCGCCCCTTGCGAGCCGGTAGTGGTGGAGCCGCCGGGTACCGCCCCCGGGTCCGCTGCGCCTAGTCTACGCCGCAGTTTATCGCCATAGCCGGGTAGAACCCGACCGAAACGATATAGGGCGTCATGTCCCTGTGTGCAAACGCCTTTCGCTCGCCACAATGCGGGTGCATAGGACAGCCCATCATGTTGACCCAGCGTTCCCGCTATGGCCTCCGCGCGATGCTGTTCCTCGCCACCGCCCCGACCGGCACGTCGCCCACGCCGATGACCCGGATCGCGGCGGAGGCGAACGTCCCGCGCAAGTTCCTCGAACTGATCCTCGCCGATCTGCGCGATGCGCGGCTGGTCGACAGTTTCCGTGGCAAGCTGGGCGGTTACGTGCTGGGGCGGCCGGCGCACCTGATCTCGCTGGGCGACATCATCCGCGTGATCGAGGGGCCGCTGGCGCTGGTCCCCTGCGTCAGCCGCACCGCCTATCGCCGCTGCACCGACTGCAAGAGCGAAGCGGACTGCGCGATCCGCCATGCGATGATGCGGGTGCGCGACGAGACGGCCCGCATCCTCGACGGCACCAGCCTGGCCGATGCCACGGCGGAGACGTTGGCGGCGGCGTGATCCTTTACGCCGTCATTGCGAGCGCAGCGAAGCAATGACGGAAGAATTCACGAACTGCGTTCCACCGTCGCGATATCCAGCAGCAGCAGGATCTTCGCATCGATCCCCAGCCCCGCCGCGCGCCGTTCCGCGATGAAGCGCGGCACGTCGGCGGGCATCACGTGGTGGACGGTGATCCCCTCCTCCGCCGTGCCGCCGCCCTCGCCGACCCGGACCAGATCGGTCGCGCGGACGATCGTGAAACATTCGGAGGTCATGCCGGGCGAGGAATAGAACAGCCCGCAATCCTCGATCCGGCCGGCGCGATAGCCGGTTTCCTCCTCCAGTTCGCGCCGTGCGCCGTCGATCACCGCCTCGCCGGCGGTTTCGTCGCCCACCAGCCCGGCGGGCAGCTCGATGCAGTTGCGGCCGATCGGCACGCGGTACTGCTCGACCAGCACCAGCCGCCCGTCGGGATCGGTGGCGACGATCACCGCCGCGGCGATCTCCCCCTGCCGTTCGGCATATTCCCAGTTGCCCTGCTTGCGGACCGCGAGGAAGCGGCCCTCCCACATCGTCTCCACGGTCACAGTTCGATCAACCGGTCGGGCAGTTCGTTCATGTCGCTCTCCGTCTTGGGAACATGGTCGGCCAGCACCGCGCCGATCCGCTCGATCGCGGCGACCAGCCCGGCGGCGGGATGGCCGGCGCGCACCTGATCGACCAGCGCCGCCATCGCATCGCCCCATGCCTCGGGCGGGACACGGCGGTGGACCTGCTCGTCCGCGACGATCTCGGCCAGATGCTCGTCGAGCGACAGGTACAGCAACACCGCCTCGCGCGTCGCGGTGCGGCGATCGGCACCCAGCCGATAGGCCCGCACCGCCTGCCGCCGCACCCGTCGCGCCTTGGTGGCGCGCGGGGTCAGCACCAGCCGCAACGGCCGCCACGCCAGCACGAACCGCACGATCAGGAAGGCGAGCGTCTGTGCGACCAGCAGCCCGAACAGCGCGCGCTCCATCCCCGCCCCGCCCCAGCCGTCGTCCCCGGCCGGCAACAAAGCGGGATGGATCGCCGCGACGGCGGTGACCAGCAGCATCGCCGCCACCGCATAATGCAGCGCCACGTCGTGATAGGCATCGGAACGTTCGGCCAGCACGGTGACGATCTCGCCATCGGTCGTCGCCTCCGCCCGCGCCACCGCGGCCGCCACCGCGTCGCGCCCGGCCTTGTCGAGATGCAGTATCGCCATCACCACCCGCCCGAGGCGCCACCGCCCCCGAACGAGCCGCCGCCACCGGAGAAGCCGCCACCGCCGCCGCCTCCCCAACCGCCGCCGCCGCCATCACCGCCGCCGCCCCAGCCGCCGCCCAGCCCCGGTCCCCAGATCACCACCGGCGCACTGCCGCCGCGAAAGCGCCGGCCCTTCGCGCGACTGACGATCAGCGGCAGCACGATGAACACGATCACCACCGCCCAGAAGATCGCGACCCCGATATCGCCATTGTCGTTATCCTGGCGACGATTGCCGGCGGATGCCTTGACCTGTTCCTGCGCGCGCCGTTCCGCCGCCTCCAGCGGCAATTTCAATTGCTCGCCGATCGCCTGTGCCCCCGCGACGATGCCACCGCCCATGTCGCCGGCACGGAATCGGGGCAGGATCGTCTGGTTCACGATCACGCTGGCCAGCGCGTCGGTGACGATCGGTTCCAGGCCGTAACCGACCTCGATCCGCACCTTGCGCTCCTTGGGCGCGACCAGCAGGATGACGCCGTTATTCGCCTCGCCCTGCCCGATCTTCCACGCGCGGCCCAGCCGATAGCCGTAATCCTCGATCGGATAGCCCTGCAGGTCGGGTACCGTCGCGACCACGAACTGGCGGGACGACGCCTGTTCGACCTGTTCGGACAATTGGGTCAGTTCCCGCACCTGATCGGGCGACAGGATCGACGCACCGTCGACCACGCGCCCCGACAGCGCCGGAACCGTCTGTGCCATCGCCACGCCCGCGCCGACCAGCAGCAACAGCGCGGCCAGCCAGCGGAGCGGATGCAGGCCCATCGCGTATCCCCGGGTCAGCTCGCATTCCCGAAATTGACGGTCGGCGCGGTCTCCGCCCCCGGCGTCACCGCCTCGAACGGGGTCAGCGGCTTGGCGCCGTAGAAGATGCGCGCGCCGATCGCGTCGGGGAAGGTGCGGATGCGGGTGTTATAGTCCTGCACCGCCTGATTATAATCGCGCCGGGCGATGGTGATGCGGTTCTCCGCGCCCTCCAGCTGGCTCATCAGCGTGGTGTAGTTCCCCTGCGAGCGCAGTTCCGGATAGGCTTCCTGCAACCGCTGCAACGACATCGTCACCGCGCCCTGCGCACGGGCGAACTGCGCGACCTGCGCCGGATCGCCCAGCTGGTCGGGCGATACGCGGACCTGCGACGCACTGGCGCGGGCCTGCGTCACCTCGACCAGGATCGCCTTTTCCTGCGCGCCGGCGGCCTTCACCGTCGCGACCAGATTGGGGATCAGGTCGGCGCGGCGCTGATATTCGTTCTGGACATCGGCCCAGCGCGCCTTGGCATTCTCCTCGGCGGTCGGCACCGAATTGACACCGCATCCGGCAAGGGACAGCGCCAGCACGGCGGCGACGGGAACGAACGGGCGGTGCATGGAGCCTCCTGATGATCTGGATCGCACCCATACGACACGGGCATGGCTTGGCGAATAGGCAATCGTGCCCTAGCCTTACACCGGCTATCCACAGACGAAGGCGACGATCATGCTCAAGGAATTCCAAGCGTTCATCGCCCGCGGCAACGTGCTGGATCTGGCGGTGGCGGTCATCATCGGCGCCGCGTTCGGGCGGATCGTCACCTCGCTGACCGACGACATCCTGATGCCGATCATCGGCAAGATCTTCGGCGGCCTCGATTTCTCCAGCTACTTCGTCACGATGGGGCCGGTACCCGCCGCGTTGCAGGGATCGAGCGACTATGCCGCCCTGAAAAAGGCGGGCGTGCCGCTGCTCGGCTACGGCGAGTTCATCACCGTCGCGGTCAATTTCCTGATCGTGTCGTTCATCATCTTCATGGTCGTCCGCGCCGTGAACCGCGCGACCACCGTGTTCGAGCGCGAAAAGGACAAGGCCGCCGCCGTCCCCGCCGCCGAGCCGACCGATGTCGCGCTGCTGCGCGAAATCCGCGACGAGCTGCGCGCCCGCCGCGAGGTCTGACGGCCGGGGCGTGCCGGCTGGGTCGGGATAACCCGAAACCCACCTGTCCGTCATTGCGAGCGTAGCGAGGCAATCCAGGGTGTCGCGCACCGGGCTCTGGATTGCTTCGCTACGCTCGCAATGACGGGACGGGGAAGGAATGGGGACGGGGAAGGAACGGGGACGGGACAGGAACAGGGACGGGACAGGCCGGCCCGATGCCACCCCCCCTACCGGCTCGCCGCTCGGGCCAGCCGGTCGTTGATCGCCGCGCCGATCCCCGCCGCCGGGATCGGCGCCACCGCGATCGCACGGGCCGGTGAGGCATCGGCGACATGCAGCGCGGCGAACAGGTTCGCCGCCGCCTCCACCGGGTCGCCCTGTGCCGACAGCGTCGCGTCGCCCGCCACCGTGCCGAACCCGATCAGCCATTCGTCCGCCGCCGCCGTCGTCGCGTTCAGGCGCAGCGGCTTGGCGGGGGCGTAATGCGTCGCCAGCTGTCCCGGTGCCGTCACCGGTCCGGGCGCGACCGGCGTCTCGTCCAGCCCGCCCGGCAGCAGCGCCGCGATCGCCGCCGCCGGGATCGGCCCCGGCCGCAGGATGCGCCGCCCCGCCACGATCGTCGATTCCACCCCCGCCGCGCAGGGGCCGTCGTCGATCACCAGCCCCACCGCGTCGCCCAGACTGGCGATGACATGCGCGGCGGTGGTCGGGCTCAACCCGTTGCTGCGGTTGGCGGAGGGCGCGGCGAGCGGTCGCCCGGCCGCCGCGATCAGCGCCTGCATCGCCCGGTGCGCGGGCACCCGCAGCGCCACCGTCTCCAGCCCCGCCGTCACCAGCGACGCGATCGGCGCGCCAGCCCGTATCGGCAACACCAGCGTCAGCGGCCCCGGCCAGAATGCCGCTGCCAGCGCCCGCGCATCCGCATCGAACACCGCCAGTTCCGCCGCCGCCGCCAGCGAGGCGACATGGACGATCAGCGGATTGAACGCCGGCCGTCCCTTCGCCGCATAGATACCCGCCACCGCGCCGGCATCGCCGGCATCCGCCGCGAGTCCGTACACCGTCTCGGTCGGCACCGCGACGATCCCGCCGCCCCGAATCACCGCCGCCGCCGCATCGATCGCGGCCTTGCCGTAGGGGCGGACAACCGATGTGGAGGGGGCGTTTGGCGACGGCATGATTGACCCCCTATAGAGGTCGAAAAGCAGGAGAGACCATGACCTTCGTGCCCCCCGTCGCCGAACAGCGATTCGTGCTCGACACCGTCGTCCGGTTACCGGAACTCGCCGCCACCGACCGCTTCGCCGCCGCCGGCGACGACGTGGTGGAGGCGGTACTCGAAGGCGTCGGCCAGTTCGCGGCGGGCGAATGGGCGCCGCTCGCGCGGATCGGCGACACGGTCGGTGCGCGCTGGACGCCGGAGGGGGTGCGGATGCCCGACGGCTTCGTGCAGGCGTATCGCGATTATGTCGATGGCGGCTGGGGCACGATCGGCGCGCCGGAGGCATGGGGCGGGCAGGGCCTGCCCTTCGCGCTCCAGACCGCGGTGCTCGATACGCTGGGGGCCGCCAACATGGGCTTCGCGCTGTGCCCGACGCTGACGGTCGGCGCGATCGAGGCGTTGCAGCATCACGGCAGCCCCGAACAGCAGGCGGCGTATCTGCCGCGCCTGTCGACGGGCGAGTGGACCGGCACGATGAACCTGACCGAACCGCAGGCGGGCAGCGATGTCGGCGCGCTGCGCGCCACCGCCACGCCCCGTGGCGACGGCACATGGAGCGTGAAGGGCACGAAGATCTACATCTCGTTCGGCGATCACGACATGGCGCCGAACATCGTCCACCTCGTGCTGGCCCGCACCCCCGATGCGCCGCCGGGCACGCGGGGCATATCCTTGTTCCTCGTTCCCAAACACCGGCTGGATGCGGCCGGCAATCCGGGCGATTTCAACGACGTGCGGGTGGTGTCGATCGAACACAAGATGGGCCTCCACGCCTCGCCCACCTGCGTCCTGTCGTTCGGCGACGACGGCGACTGCATCGGCGAGCTGATCGGTCCCGAACATGGCGGGATGCGCGCGATGTTCACGATGATGAACAATGCCCGGCTGAACGTCGGCCTGCAGGGCGTGCAGGTGGCCGAAGGCGCGACGCAGCGCGCCGTCGCCTATGCGCTGGACCGCGTGCAATCCCCCCGCGCCGGCGCGAACAGCCGCGAATCCGTCGCGATCGTCGAACATCCCGATGTCCGCCGGATGCTGTTGCGGATGAAGGCGCAGACGCAGGCCGCGCGCGCGCTGGTCTATTACGCGGCCGGACAGGTCGACCGGGCGGGCCTGAATGAGGCGGGTGCGCGCGACCGGCTGGAACTCGTCACCCCGCTGGCCAAGGCGCACGGCACCGATATCGGCAACGAGGTCGCCAGCCTCGGCATCCAGGTGCATGGCGGCATGGGTTATGTCGAGGAGACGGGCGCCGCGCAGTATTTCCGCGATGCCCGCATCACCCCGATCTATGAAGGCACCAACGGCATCCAGGCCGCCGATCTGGTCGGTCGCAAGCTGGGCCTCGGCGGCGGCAGCGCGTTCGCCGCGCTGATCGCGGATATTCGGGCGGAGGCGGAACACCCCGACCTGATCGAACTGGTGTCGGCGTGCGAGCGGGTCGGCACCCACCTCGCCGCCGCCGGCCATGACGATCGGCTGGCGGGCAGCTATCCGTTCCTCACGATGCTGTCGGTCGCGACCTGCGGCTGGCTGATGGAGCGGCAGGGGCGCGCGGCCACGGGCGACGCGCCGTTCATCGCGATGAAGCGCGCGGCGGTGCGTTTCTATCTCGACCAGATCGTGCCCGAGGCGCTCGGCCTGCGCGCCGCGGCGATGGCGAGCGCGGACGTGCTGTACGCGGTGCCGGCGACGGCGTTCGCGGCGTAGGGGGGTTCCTCAGGCACTGTCCCGGCAAAGCCTTTGCCAGACTTCTTCCACTTCCCCGGCGGAGGCCGGGGCCCAGTTGGGTGAAGTGTCGTGATAACCCACCACGGCCTTCCCAACTGGGCCCCGGCCTCCGCCGGGGAGGCAGGTAAGTAGGCATGAGCATTCTTACGTAAATGCCGACCGGCCAGGCCGATACCGCCCTGACGACGGCATCGATTTCCCGCCATCATGCGCTACATACCCCGTCATGTTCGACCTAGACGCCTATCTCGCCCGTATCGATATGCCCGCGCGGCCCACGCCCGATGCCGCCGGCCTCGCCCGCCTCCAGCACGCGCACCGGCTGGCGATCCCGTTCGAGAATCTGAACGTGATCCTCGGTCGCGGCATCGCGATCGACAGCGAGTCCGTGTTCGCCAAGCTCGTCACGGCGCGGCGCGGCGGCTATTGCTTCGAACAGAACCGGCTGTTCGGCGACGCGCTGACCGCGCTGGGGTTCGACCATCGCCCGCTGCTGGCGCGGGTGTGGCTGGGGGTCGGCGATACCGTCCCGCCGCTGACCCACACCTTCAGCCTTGTCAGCGTGGCGGGGCAGGACTGGGTCGCCGATCCCGGCTTCGGCGGCAGCTATGCCCCGGTCATGCCGCTGGTCGACGGTGCTGAGGCGGAGGCGCCCGATGGCGCGCGTTTCCGCCTGCGCCACGGTGCCGCGCATGGCTGGACGCTGGAACGCCATGGCCCCGCCGCCACCACCGATGGTCGCGGCGGGCATGACGGCTGGCAGGTGCAGTACAGCTTCACGCTGGCGACGGCGCATGACAGCGATCTGGCGATGGGCAATTTCTGGTCCGCCACCGCGCCGGCCAGCCGGTTCCGCCTGCACCGCATCGTCAGCATCATCCTGCCGCATGGCTTCGCCACGCTGACCGACACCGCCTATCGCCGCCATGCCGCGGGCAAGGACAGCGCCGGCACGATCACCGATCCGCGCGTCTACCGGATGCGGCTGGGCCTGATGTTCGGCATCGCGCTGGACGAACAGGAGGTCGCGGCGCTGGGCTTGTTCTGACCGGACGGCCCGTTGCCGGCGCAGGATGACGTGAAACTTAGCCTGTCGTCATTGCGAGCGTAGCGAAGCAATGACGGGGTAGGTCACGCCGATGCCGTCCCGTTCCGGCCGACGACGCCGCGAACCGGCTACGCGTTCAGACCCGCTCGCGCGCCAGCAGGTCGTCCCAGTCCAGCCCCAGCAGATCGACCGCCTCCACGATGCGCGGCCATTGCACGCGCCGGAACGCATCCTGTTCGGCGGCGCGCAGCCGGTCGGCGGCACCGGGCAGCACGAACATGCCGACGCCGCGCCGCACCTCGACATAGCCGTCGTCCTGAAACCCCTGATACGCCTTGGCGACGGTCAGCGGGTTGGCGCCGTGTTCGGCCGCGAAGGCACGGACGGAGGGCAACTGGTCCCCCGCCCGGTACACGCCGCGCAGGATGCCGGCCGCGATCGCGCCGCGCAGGCGGAGATAGACCGGGCTGTCCTCGTTGCTCAACGCTGTCATGCTCTGGTAGTACACCATCGGTCGCGGATGTCGACTCACCAGTGCGTCACGATGCGATCGATTGCGGGACGCGGGCGTTCGTCCAGCGGGCGCGACGGCGTGCCGATGAAGACGAAGCCGACGATCCGTTCCGGCGCGGCGCCGAACGCGGCCAGCACCGTCTCGCTGAACGCCGCCCAGCCGGTCAGCCATCCCGCCGCATAGCCGGCGGCATGGGCTGCATGGAGCAGGTTCATGCACGCCGCCCCCGCCGACAATTCCTGTTCCCATACCGGAATCGGACTGTCCGGGCGCGGACTGGACAGCACCACGACCAGGGTCGGCGCCTGGTGCGCGAACTGTTCCAGCCCGGCGATCTCGCCCGCCGATGCGCCCGGCTTCTCCGCCCGGCACGCCTCGGTCAGCAGCGTGGCGAGCGCCGCGCGCCGTTCGGGGGCCACCACCACGAACCGCCACGGCGCGATCTTGCCGTGATCCGGGGTCCGCGCCGCGATCGTCAGCATCCCCGTCAACTCGTCGGCATCCGGTCCCGGCGCGATCAGGTCGCGCGGCTTGCCGGAGCGGCGGGTGGCGAGGAAGGCGGCGGGGGTGGAGCGGTCGTTCAGCATCCCCGCCCACATGGCGATGCCCGCGCAACTTTACACCCGCCCCGATGCCGCTAGGGTCGCCTCCAAGATACGCGGAGAGCATGAGACATATGGCGACAGTGATGCAGGGCGGCGGGGTGCCGCCCCATGCGAAGACGTTCCTGGGGCATCCGCGCGGCCTGTATCTGCTGTTCTTCGCCGAGTTGTGGGAGCGCTTTTCCTATTACGGGATGCGCGCCATCCTGGTGTTCTACCTGACCAAGCACCTGCTGTTCACCGAACAGCCCGCCTATGCGGTGTACGGCGCCTATACGTCGATGGTGTACATCACCCCGATCCTGGGCGGCTGGATCGCCGACCGGTATCTGGGCGCGCGCAAGGCGGTGCTGGCGGGCGGCGTGCTCATCACCATCGGCCATCTGCTGATCGCGCTGGTCGAGGGGCCGGTGGGCGTCCACGGCACCGCGCTGGAGGGTTTCTATGCCGGCCTCGCCTTCATCATCGTCGGCACCGGGTTCCTGAAGGCCAACATCTCGGTGCTGGTCGGCC
This sequence comes from Sphingomonas sp. CFBP 8760, assembly GCF_014841615.1. Classification (GTDB taxonomy): domain Bacteria; phylum Pseudomonadota; class Alphaproteobacteria; order Sphingomonadales; family Sphingomonadaceae; genus Sphingomonas. Next base: position 16,509 of record NZ_JACYUG010000019.1, read on the forward strand.
AGCTCTACCGCCGCGACGACCTGCGGCGCGACGGTGCCTTCTCGATCTTCTACATGGGGATCAACACCGGCGCGTTCGCCGGGCCGATCGTGGTCGGCGTGCTGGGCGAGACGGTGGGCTGGTCATGGGGCTTCGGCGCCGCCGGGATTGGCATGGCACTCGGGCTGGTGGCGTTCGTGCTGGGCCGCCCCGCCCTGCACGGCGTTGGCGCCCCGCCCTCGGTCGAGCGACTGAGGGCACGCAGCCCGATCGGGCTGTCGCGCGAATGGGCGATCTATGCCGGCGCGCTCGTATGCGTGGCGGTGTCGTGGTGGCTGGTGCGCAGCCAGGGCGTGGTCGGCACCGCGCTGGTCCTCGCCGCGCTGGTGACGATCGGCTACATCCTGTGGACGGCGGTGGTGAAGCTGCCGCGCGAGGATCGCGACCGCATCTTCGCCGCGCTGTTCCTGATCGCCCTGTGCCCGCTGTTCTGGGCGCTGTTCGAACAGACCGGCTCGTCGCTCAACGTCTATACCGACCAGCAGGTCGACCGCACGATCCTGGGCTGGACGATCCCGGCGACGGTGTTCCAGTCGGTCAATCCGTTCTTCATCATCACGCTGGCGCCGCTGTTCGGCGCGCTGTGGGTCAAGCTGGCGCGGGCCGGACGCGAGCCGAGCGCGCCGTTCAAGTTCGGGATCGGCCTGATCCTGATCGGCACGGGCTTCTTCGTGTTGAACTGGGGCGCCCCCGCGCAGGGGCTGACCCCGGCGATCTTCGTCATCCTGCTCTACATGCTGCATTCGATCGGCGAATTGTGCTTCTCGCCCGTCGGCCTGTCGTCGATGACGCGGCTGTCGATCCCGCAGATGACCGGGCTGATGATGGGCACGTGGTTCCTGTCGACCGCCGCCGGCAATTTCCTCGCCGGCCTGATCGCGCAGGCGACCGGTGGCGAGGGCGCCGGCCCGGCGCAGGTGCTGGAGGTCTATGCCCGCTGCGGCTGGTTCGCGATCGCGATCGGCATCGTCGTGCTGCTGCTCGCGCGGCCGGTGACGAAGCTGATGCACCTCGACACGCTGGGCAAGGATGTCGATCACGCCATGGCGGGCGACGCGGTGCTGGCCGAACCGGCGGCGGCGGGGATCGATACCCGCGGCGAACAGTCGCCGCGGCGGTGACGTAACGCCAGCCACGCCGTCATTGCGGGCGTAGCGAAGCAATCCAGAGCGTCACGCGCCGGGCGCCGGATTGTTTCGCTACGCTCGCAATGACGGCGTGGAGCAGGCCAGCCCTACAGCCGCGTCATCGCCATCGCCCGCTCGCCGTAGCGCGGCCCCGCCGTCCCCCCACGCGGCGCGGCGGCATCAAGCGCGGCGAGATCGTCGGCGGTCAGCGTCACGTCGACCGCCTTCATGCTGTCCTCCAGCGTCACACGGCGCTTCGATCCGGGGATCGGCACGATATCGTCGCCTTGCGCCAGCAGCCACGCCAGCGCGACCTGCGCCGGGCTGGCGTCGTGCGCGGCGGCGATGTCCTTCACCACGGCCACCATCTCCATGTTGCGCGCGAAGTTCTCGTCGGAATAACGCGGGTCGTTGCGCCGGTAATCGCCCTCGGGCAGGTCGTCGCGGCTGGTGATCTGCCCGGTCAGGAACCCGCGCCCCAGCGGGCTGTACGGTACGAAGCCGATGCCCAGTTCGCGGCACGCCGGCAGGATCGCCTCCTCCACGTCACGCTCCCACAGCGAATATTCGCTCTGGAGCGCGGCGATCGGGTGGGTCGCGGCGGCGCGGCGGATCGTCTCCACCCCCGCCTCCGACAGGCCGAGATGGCGGACCTTGCCCTCCTCGACCAGCCGGCCCATCGCGCCCACCGTCTCCTCGATCGGCACGTTCGGGTCGACGCGGTGCTGGTAGAACAGGTCGATCGTCTCCACCCCCAGCCGCTTTAGCGACCCCTCGCACGCGCGGCGGACATTGTCGGGGGTGCTGTCGACCCCGGTCATGCCGTTGTCGTCATAGCGGAACCCGAACTTGGTCGCGATGACCACGCCGTCGCGTTTGCCCCGGATCGCGCGGCCGAGCAGTTGCTCGTTGACCAGCGGACCATAGATTTCGGCGGTGTCGAACAGCGTGACGCCCAGGTCGATCGCGCGGTGCAGCGTGGCGATGCTCTCGTCCGCGTTCGCCTCGCCGTACATCCCCTTGCCGATCCCGGCCATCGGCATGCAGCCGAGGCCCAGCGCGGAAACCTCGAAATCGGGGCCGAGCGTGCGGTACTTCATCAGATATCCTCCGGCAGCGGATCGTGGCTGATGCGGGAAACGGTCGCCACGGCGGCAAGGTCCATCGTCACGTTGCCCAGCGTGCGGAAGATGTCCGGGATCGTCTCCACCGCGACGAGCAGCCCCAATGGCGCGATCGGCACCCCCAGCACGGCGGCGATCGGCGCGATCGCGCTGACGAAGCTGATCTGCCCCGGCAGGCTGACCGAGCCGAGCGAGGTCAGCGCCGCCACCACCACCGCCGCCGCCATCGTCCCCGGGGTCAGCGCGATCCCGAACCAGCGCGCGACATAGATTGCCACCGCCAGGTTCATCGCCGGCCCGGTCCAGCGGAAGATCGCCACCGCGATCGGCAACGTCAGCCCGGCGGTGGACACGGGCACGCCCAGCGCGCCTGCCCCCTTCAGCATCGCCGGCAGGCTGGCGAGCGAGGATTGCGTGCTGATCGCCACCGCCTGCGCCGGCAGTGCCGCGCGCGCGAAGCGGGCGATCCCGATCCGCGCGCCCAGCAGCGCCAGCGGGATCGCGCCGAGCAGCGAGACGGCGATGCCCACCGCCGACACGGTGACGACGTAATGGACCAGCGCGCCGAACGCCGCCGTCCCCGCCCGCGCGCCCACCACCAGCGCCAGCGCCAACACGCCGAGCGGGGCGAGCCACAGCACCCAGTTGATGACGACCAGCATCGTCTCGCGCAGCGCTTCGAACACGGTCGTCAGCAGGCGACGGCGCTCGGCATCGATCCGGGTCAGCGCGAAGGCGAAGATCAGCGTGAAGATGATGAGCGGCAGGAACGCGTCCGCCGTCGCCGCCGCCAGCGCGTTGGTCGGCACGATATGCGCCAGCAGGTCGCCGATCGGCGGCGCCTGCGCCACCGGCGCCGCCCCGGTCAGCGCGGCCCGCAGGCTCGCCCCCGCCTCGGCGGGCAACGGCACCAGATCGAGGAACAGCGGTGTCAGCAGCGCGGCGGCCAGGGCGGACACGAACAGCAGCGACACGAACATCAGGATCGCGCGCGCCGCGATCCGCCCCGCCCGCGCCGCCTCCGCCGTCGCGGCGACGCCGGTCACCAGCAGCGAGACGACCAGCGGCACCACCGTCATCTGCAACGCGTTGAGCCATGCGGTACCGACCGGCTGGGCCAGCAGGATCGCGGTGCCGGCGGCGGACGGCGTCCAGGCGGCAAGCGCGATGCCGCCGAGCAGGCCGGCGATCAGCGACAGGAGGATGCGGGTGGGTTGCGACATGCTTGCTCTTGGCTGTTGATCGGGGTTGCCGCTAATGGGTGGTACGCTAACCGATAACGGAACGGAACGCCGCGACATGGCAAGGAAATATTTCGGCACGGATGGAATTCGCGGGGCGACCAATGCCGGCGTGATGACCGCGGCGATGGCGATGAAGGTCGGCATGGCGGCCGGTACCTACTTCCTGCGCGGCGATCACAAGCACCGGGTGGTGATCGGCAAGGATACGCGCCTGTCGGGCTATATGCTGGAATCCGCGCTGGTCGCCGGCTTCACCGCGGTCGGCATGGATGTGGTGATGACCGGCCCGTTGCCGACGCCCGCGATCGCGATGCTGACCCAGTCGATGCGTGCCGATATCGGCGTGATGATCTCCGCCAGCCACAATCCGTTCGCCGACAACGGCATCAAGCTGTTCGGACCGGACGGTTATAAGCTTTCCGACGAGGCGGAGGCGGCGATCGAGGCGCTGATCGATGGCGACATCCCGCTCGCCCCGTCCGACCATATCGGCCGTGCCCGCCGGGTGGACGATGCCGCCGGCCGCTACATCCATTTCGCCAAGTCGACCTTTCCGGAAAACCTGCGGCTCGACGGGATGCGCATCGTGATCGATTGCGCGAACGGCGCCGCGTACAAGGTCGCGCCCGCCGCCCTGTGGGAACTGGGCGCGGACATCATCCCGATCGGCGTCACGCCCGACGGCATCAACATCAACGCCGGTGTCGGCTCGACCGCGCCGGAAACGCTGGCGGAAACCGTCGTCGCCTCGGGTGCGGATATCGGCATCGCGCTGGACGGCGATGCCGACCGGCTGATCGTGGTCGACGAACGCGGCCGGGTGGTCGACGGCGACCAGTTGATGGCGACGATCGCCGCCGCCTGGGCCAGGGTCGGCAAGCTGGCGGGCGGCGGCCTGGTCGCCACGGTCATGTCCAATCTGGGGCTGGAACGGCATTTGGCGGCGCAGGGCCTCGGCCTCATCCGCACCGCCGTCGGCGACCGGCACGTGCTGGAGAAGATGCGCAACAGCGGCTACAATGTCGGCGGCGAGCAATCGGGGCACATCATCCTGTCCGACTACGGCACCACCGGCGACGGGCTGGTCGCCGCGCTCCAGATCCTCGCCGAGGTGAAGCGCGCCGGTGCCCCCGCCAGCGAGGTGCTGCACCGCTTCGAACCGCTGCCGCAATTGCTGAAGAACGTGCGCTTCGCGGGCGGCAAGCCGCTCGACACCGAGGCGGTGAAGGTGACGATCGCCGCCGCCGAGGCGGAACTGGCCGGGCGCGGGCGCCTCGTCATCCGTGCTTCGGGCACCGAGCCGGTGATCCGGGTGATGGCGGAGGGCGAGGATGCCGGGCAGGTCGAACGCCTCGTCGATCGCATTTGCGATGCCGTGCGGGCGGCCGTCTGATGCTGGAGATGAAGCCAGCCTGCGAACGCTGCGGCACCGATCTGCCCGCACAGGCACCCGGCGCGTTCATCTGCTCGTTCGAATGCACCTTCTGCGCGGAATGTGCCGACGAACTGGACGAACGCTGCCCCAACTGCGCCGGCGAACTGGTCGACCGCCCGACCCGGGCCAAGAGCAAGGCGACGCGGCAATAGGGGCCTCGCCCTCACCCTTTGCCGCCCGCGACGTCTTTCCCTCTCCCGGCGGGAGAGGGAGGGAGGCGCAAAGCGCCGGAAGGGTGAGGACCGTTATTGATCGGCGAGCACCGGCCATGTCCTACACCGCCCATCCGCGTTACACCTGCCCCCGATTCATATCGCCCGAAGGTCACACATCGGGTGAAAGACCCCTGTAGGATGCGACTTTACTGTGACTTTCCGAGCCTCCGCATGACCCCCCGTTCCGGCATCGCCCGCGTCCTGATCGTCGCGGGTTCCGATTCGGGCGGCGGTGCCGGCATCCAGGCGGATATCCGCACCGTCACGATGCTCGGCGGCCATCCGATGACCGCGATCACCGCGATCACCGCGCAGAACACGCTGGGGGTGCAGGCGGTGCATCCGGTGCCGGTCGACATCGTCGTCGCGCAGATGCGTAGCGTCATCGACGATCTGGGGGTCGATGCGGTCAAGATCGGGATGATCGGATCGGCCGCGATCGTCGATGCGGTGGCGGAGGTACTGGCACCGCTGGGCGTGCCGGTCGTGTTCGATCCGGTGATGATCGCGACCAGCGGATCGGTATTGGCCGATCCCGCCGCCGTCGTCGCGTTCGGCCGGCTGATGCGGCTGGCGACGCTCGTCACCCCCAACCTGCCCGAACTGGCGGCGCTGGGCGGCGAGGCGGCGGTGCGCGCGACGGGCGCGGCGCTGCTGGTGAAGGGCGGGCACGGCGAAGGCGAGGAGATCGTCGACCGGCTGGTCACCGATGCCGGCGATACGGTCTGGACCCATCCCCGCATCCATACGCGCCACACCCACGGCACCGGCTGCACGCTGGCGAGCGGCATCGCCACTGGGCTGGCGCAGGAGCTGGCGCTGGCCGACGCCACCGGCCGCGCCATCGCCTATGTGCAGGCCGCGCTGGCCGCCGCGCCGGGGATCGGCGGCGGGCATGGGCCGATGGGCCATGCGCTGGGCCTCCACCCGTTCGAGGCGCTGACATGCCCGGCCTGAGCCATGAGCGCCGCTACCTCGCCCCCGTCGTCGGGGTGGACGAGGCGGGGCGAGGGCCGCTCGCCGGGCCGGTGGTGGCGGCGGCGGTGATCCTGCCTGCACGGGGGGTGCCGCGCGGGATCGACGATTCGAAGAAACTGTCCGCCGCGGTCCGCGCGCGGCTGTGCGCGCAGCTGCTCGATTGCGCGCAGGTCGGCATCGGCATCGTCGAGGCGGACGAGATCGACCGGCTCAACATCCACTGGGCGACGATGAAGGCGATGACGCTGGCGGTCGATGCGCTGGTCGCCACGCACGGCACGCCGCCCGGCCATGTGCTGGTCGACGGCAACCGCCTGCCGCGCTGGGATTATGCCGCCACCGCGCTGGTCGGCGGCGACGCGCTCAGTCGCTCGATCGCCGCCGCGTCGATCGTCGCGAAGCACACCCGCGACCGGATCATGATCGCCCATGCCGAGGCGCATCCGCAATACAACTGGCATTCCAACAAGGGCTATGGTTGCCGCCATCACCTCGCCGCGCTGCGCGATCATGGCCCCACATCGCTTCATCGTCGCAGTTTCGCGCCGGTCGCGCAGGCCGAACGGGCGTTATCGCCCGACTGAGTCTTTCCCGCCACAATCGCAAGCGGTAGCGGCAGGATAGCCGTCCCCGACCCCAGATATATGCCGCCGCCGCCCCTCGCCTCCCCGCACCGGCGACTCGCCCTGCCGGGTCGGCGAGACAAGACTCTTGACGGAGTCAATCGCCACGTCACCATAGGTCCGAGAAAAAGGGGATGTGACGTGGGCCTGACTAAGACGATCGCGCGACCGCGCGCTGCCGCCGCCTCGGTACAGGCACCGGCGGCACTGCCGCTCGACCAGATCCTGATCGCCGACTGCATCGCGGCGATGCGGGCGTTGCCGGCCAAGTCGGTCGACATGGTCTTCGCCGACCCCCCCTATAATCTGCAACTGGGCGGCGAGTTGTTCCGGCCGGACGGCAGCCATGTCGATGCCGTCACCGACGACTGGGACAAGTTCGACACGTTCGCCGCCTATGACGCGTTCACGCGCGCCTGGCTGGCGGAGGCGCACCGCATCCTGAAGGACGACGGCACGATCTGGGTGATCGGCAGCTATCACAACATCTTCCGCGTCGGCACCGCGGTGCAGGATCTGGGCTACTGGATCCTGAACGACATCGTGTGGCGCAAGGCCAACCCGATGCCCAATTTCCGCGGCACCCGCTTCACCAACGCGCATGAAACACTGATCTGGGCATCGAAGCACGAGAAGGCGAAATACACCTTCAACTACCGCTCGATGAAGACGCTGAACGACGAACTCCAGATGCGCTCCGACTGGGAATTTCCGATCTGCGGCGGGCCGGAACGGTTGAAGAAGGACGGGGCCAAGGTCCACCCGACCCAGAAGCCGGAGGCGCTGCTGTATCGCATCCTGCTCGCCTGCACGAAGCCGGGCGACGTGGTGCTCGACCCGTTCTTCGGCACCGGCACGACGGGCGCGGTCGCCAAGCGGCTGGGGCGCCGCTGGATCGGGATCGAGCGCGAGACGGGCTATGTCGCCGCCGCCCGCGAACGCATCGCCGCCGCGCTGCCGCTCGACGAATCGGCGCTCGCCACGATGCAGAGCCCGCGCCAGCAACCGCGCGTGTCGTTCGGCACGCTGGTCGAGAACGGCTATCTGACCCCCGGCGCGGTGCTGACCGATGCGAAGCGCCGGTTCCGGGTGACGGTGCGCGCCGACGGCTCGCTGCTGGCCGATGGCGGCGAGACGGGATCGATCCACAAGCTGGGCGCCACGTTGCAGGAGGCGCCCGCCTGCAACGGCTGGACGTTCTGGCATCACGAAACCGGTGGCAAGCTCCAGCCGATCGACACGCTGCGCCAGACCTGGCTGCTGGCGACCCAGCCCTGAGGAACCGGTCCTGACCCTGTACCTACGCCCCGTCCGCTTCGTCGACACGCCGGTCGGGCTCGACGATGGCAGCGTCGCCCGGCTGGCGGGCGGGATGCAGTGGTTTGCCGCCTATGAGGTGGTGGACGGCAACGGACGCCGGACGCTGGGGATAGCCGACACGGTGACGCTGGGCGATCGCGCCGCGCTGCTCCATGCCCGCATCACCGCGCCCCGCGCGCCCTGGACCTGCGGTGCGCGAACGCTGCGGTTCGACCAGCCGCTGGTCGCCGGCATCCTGAACGTCACGCCTGACAGCTTTTCCGACGGGGGTCGCCACGTCGACGATCCGGCGGGGGCGACCGCGGCCGGGGTCGGGATGCTGGCGGCGGGCGCGGCGCTGGTCGATCTGGGCGGCGAGTCGACCCGGCCCGGCGCGGCGGCGGTGTGGGAGGGGGATGAGATCGCGCGCATCGTCCCCGTCGTCGAACGGCTGGCGGCGGGCGGTGCGCTGGTATCGATCGATACCCGCAAGGCCGGGGTGATGGCGGCGGCGCTGGCGGCGGGGGCGGGCATCGTCAACGACGTGTCGGCACTGCTGTGGGACGACCGCGCGCTGGACGTGGTGGCGCAGGCCGGCTGCCCGGTGGTGCTGATGCACTCCCCCGACCCCAAGGGCGGCGGCCATGGCCGGGTGGCCTATGCCGATGTCGTGGGCGAGGTGTTCGGCTGGCTGGAGGCGCGGATCGACGCGGTTGTGGCGGCGGGGGTCGACCGGGCACGGATCATGGTCGATCCCGGCATCGGCTTCGGCAAGTCGCTGGCCGACAATCTGGCGCTGATGAACGGGCTGGCGGCGTTCCACGGCCTCGGCTGCCCGATCATGCTGGGCGCCAGTCGCAAGCGGATGATCGGCGCGCTGGCGGGCGAGGCGGCGGTCGACGCGCGGCTGGGCGGCAGCATCGCGCTGGCGCTGAAGGGGGCGGAGGCGGGGGTGCAGTTGCTGCGCGTCCACGACGTGGCGGAGACGGTGCAGGCGCTGAAGCTATGGCGCGGCTGGCGCGATCGCGCACTGGCCGGTTGAACCGGATCGGTGCTACCGCGTTCGCACTCGCAATAAACGGAGCCGCGTCCCTTGATTATCGATGCCACCCCGCGCCTGCGCCAGATCGTGTCCGAGGTCTGGAAACCCCTGATCCTGCTGTTCGTGTGGGATGTGGTCGTCACCGTCACCTATTTCGTGCTGCCGTTCCGCGCGCCGTCGCTGCCGCTGACGCTGTTCGGCTCGGCGCTGGCGCTGTTCCTGGGGTTTCGCGACAATTCCGCCTATCAGCGCTGGTGGGAAGGCCGCGTGCTGTGGGGCGCGATGATCAATGCCTCGCGCAGCCTGTCGCGCGCCGCCCGCAACTTCATGCCCGGGGACGAGGCGCGCGACCTGAAGCGGTCGATCGTCCTGCGCCAGATCGCCTATGTCAACGCGCTGCGTTGCCAGTTGCGGCGGCAGAGCGTGGACGGCGAGGTGCTGCGCTTCCTGTCGGAGGGAGAGGCGGAGCCGGCGCTGGCGCGGGCGAACACCGCCAACGGTCTGCTCGACGGCACCGGTCGCCGCATCGCCGATGCGCAGCGCCACGGCTGGATCGACACCATCCAGCAGACGCAGATGGAGGCGGTGCTGGTCGACATCGCCAACGCGCAGGGCGGGATGGAGCGGTTGAAGAACACGCCGCTGCCCAACCAGTACCGGTTCTTCCCGACGCTGTTCACCCACCTGTTCTGCATCCTGCTGCCGATCGGGCTGGTCGAATCGCTGGGCTTCGCGACGCCGCTGGGCTCGACGGTGGCGGGGCTGATGTTCCTGGCGGTGCTCCAGATCGGCGACGATCTGGTCGATCCGTTCGCCAACACCGTCCACGACGTGCCGCTGACCGCGATGTGCCGGACGATCGAGATCGACCTGCTCCAGTCGATCGGCGACCAGGCGCCCGATCCGGTGAAGCCGGATGACGGCGTTCTGTGGTAAAGGCGACGGCATGACCGACACTTCCCCCCTGCGCGCCGCCATCGTCCCCGTCACGCCGCTGCAACAGAATTGCACCCTGATCTGGTGCACCGCGACGATGAAGGCGGCGGTGGTCGATCCCGGCGGCGATCTGCCCCGCATCCACGCCGCCATCGCCGAGGCGGGGGTGACGGTGGAGCAGGTGCTGCTGACCCACGGCCATATCGATCATGCCGGCGAGGCGAAGCCGCTGGCGGACGAACTGGGCGTGCCGATCGTCGGCCCGCACGAGGACGATCGGTTCTGGCTGGCGCGGCTGGACGAGGATGGCCGCAACTACGGCATTCGCGGCGTGGTGTTCGAACCGGATCGCTGGCTGGACGATGGCGACACGGTGCAGATCGGCGACCTGACGCTCGACGTGTACCTGACGCCGGGGCACACGCCCGGCCATGTGATCTTCCACCACGCCCCTTCCGCCTTCGCGCTGGTCGGGGACGTACTGTTCCAAGGATCGATCGGGCGCACCGACTTTCCGCTCGGCAGCTTCGACGATCTCGTGACCTCGGTGACGCAGAAGCTGTGGCCGCTGGGCGACGTGACGTTCATCCCCGGCCACGGCCAGCCGAGCACCTTCGGGCATGAGCGGCGGACGAATCCGTTCGTCGGGGATGCGGCGCTGGCACGGTAACGAACTGCTTTGCAGCGTGGTCGCTCCCCTCCCCTTCAGGAGGGGGGCATTTCCTGCCGCAACGCCTATCGCCGCGCCGCCGCCGTCTTCGCCCGGATCGCCCTGAACTCCGATCCCTGCTTCCAGTCCGGCCACATCGCGCCGTTCGCCAGCGTCGTGCCGACCGAGCGGATCAGCCCGACATCCGCCGCCGCGCCGCGCAGGTCCCAGTCGGCGGACCACGCGTCGCAGGTCTGGTGATAGCAGCGCATATAGCCGTCCAGCCATGCCTGCCCGCCGGCCCGGCCACCCTCGACCAGATCGGGCGCGCCGCTGATCGCCATCAGCAGCAGCGTCGGCACGCCGCGCCGCGCCACCGAGAAGTGATCGGCGCGGTAGAACAGCCCCCGCTCCGGCAGCGCCTCCGGCGTCACCGTTCGCCCCTGCCCGGTCGCGGCGGTGCGCAGCATGTCCTCCAGCGTATTCTGGCCATCACCGACCAGCATCACGTCGCGTGCCGGCCCCGCCGTCTGGAGAATGTCGAGCGTCAGGTTGGCGACGGTGGTGGCCGCCGGATAGACCGGGTCGGCGGCATAGGTCTCGGACCCGAGCAGCCCCCGCTCCTCGCCCGTCCACAGCGCGAACACCTGCGTCCGCGCCGCCGGTGCCTTCGCGGCGGCACGGGCGATGGCAAGGACGCCGGCGACGCCCAGCGCGTCGTCATTGGCGCCGGGGCGGATGCGGCGGCCCTCGGCATCGGGCGCCCCCTCGCCGTAAGCGTCCCAGTGCGCGCCGTACATCACCACCTGATTCGGGCGGACCCGCCCGGTCACCCTGGCCAGCACGTTGCGGCTGGTCGCGCGGGTGACGGTGACGGGCAGGTCGGCGGTGAACCCCGTGCCGGGGATGGCCACCGGCCGGAAATCGGCCTGTCGTGCCTGGAGGCGCAGTTTGGCGAGATCGAGCCCGGCGCCCGCAAACAGGCGCGTCGCCGCCGCCCCCTCCAGCCAGCCCTGCAACAACACGCGCGGGCTGCGCGGGTTGGCGACGTCGTAATTCTCACCCGCCGGCGCGACGACGGTGTTCCAGCCATAACCCGCCCCGGCGGTGTCGTGGACGATCAGCGCGGCGATCGCGCCGCGCCGGGCCGCCTCCTCGAACTTGTAGGTCCAGCGGCCGTAATAGGTCATGCGCCGGTCGCCGAACCGCCCCGCCGCCGGCTCCCCCGCCACCGCCTCGAAATCGGGATCGTTGACCAGGAAGACGGCGACCTTGCCCTTCAGGTCGACGCCCTTGAAATCGTCCCACTGCCGTTCCGGCGCGGTGACGCCGTAGCCGACGAAGACCATCGGCGCCCTGGCGATGGCCGCCCGATCGACCGGGCGCACCGTGCTGAGGTAGATGTCGGTGCCGGGCACCAGCGCGGTGCCGTTGGCCGCGACGCCGCCCTTGCCCAGCCGGGTACGGATCAGCGGCACGTCCTGTGTCCAGCTGCCGCCGCGACCGCCGGGCTCCAGCCCCGCCGCCCGGAACTGGCCGACCAGCCAGTCGATCGTCTTCGCCTCTCCCGCCGTGCCCGGCGCACGACCGCCGAACGCGTCCGACGCCAGCACCTTCACATCGGCCGACAGCGATTCCGGCGACACCGGATCGGGCGCGGGCGCGGCGGCGATCAGCGGGATGGCGGCGGCAAGAAGGGCAAGGCGTTGCATCGGCAGTATTTCTCCGGGGATCGCGACGGGGTCTATCGTGCGGCGCCCGTCATGGCGAGGCGGATGTCAGATGTCCCGGCCGGATCGTCGCCCGGACGGTGGCGTCACCCGGAACGTGGTGGGGCACAGGATCAGTATCCGCACGGCCGTCGCCCGCAGACCGAACGGCGGCGAGGGGTGGCCGAGCGGGCGTGACCGTAAAAGCTGCGCCAGCGAGGCCGGTACATCGGCGAATCGACCGGGCGACGTGATGGTCATCTCCGCCCGCGCGGCCATGGCATAGGCATTGGCCTGCTCGCAGGACGTGATCGACCGGATCGTCACGGCGAATGCCTTCGCCCGTGCGGCAAATTCGGCATCCGACGAAGCGGGCCGCCGCTTCACCGTGATCTGCATCATCGATCCCACCCCCGCGGGCAAGGTGATGGCAGGCGTGGGGGCAGGCGATATCCGGGCGTGCCCCGGTGCCGCGATCAGCAGGAAAGCCGCCCATCCTATCACCCCGATCGCACGGTCCGTCATCTCGCCATCCCCTTCGCCGGTCGATCAGACTATCCGGTGTCCAGACCGATACAAGCGGTTCCTGCGACGCCAATCGCTTGCGCATTTCTGCCGATCCGCTATAGGGCCGCGCTTCGCGATAGGTTCTGGATCGCCTGCGCGGCCGCATCGGCCGGGCATCGCTCCTGCGCCCGTCCACCGGTTCAACACGTTATCAAGGTGCCGCAATGGCCGTCCCCAAGAGAAAGACTTCGCCCTCCAAGCGTGGCATGCGCCGCGGTCACGATTCGCTGACCGTCGCCGCATTTCAGGAATGCCCGAACTGCGGCGAACTGAAGCGCCCGCACGTGCTGTGCACGTCGTGCGGCCATTACAACGGCCGTGAGGTCGTGTCGGTCGAGGCGTAAGCCAGCCCGAACGGAACCACGAGATGACAGACCAGCCCTGCATCGCCATCGACGCGATGGGCGGTGACGAAGGGCTGGCGGTGATGCTGGCCGGGGTCGCGAGTGCGCGACGCCGGCTTGCCGCGCAATATGACGGCCTGAATTTCCTGCTGGTCGGTGACGAGACAGCCATTCGCGCCGGATTGGAATCGCATCCCAACCTGAGCGCGCATTCGGAAATCGTCCACGCGCCCGAACTGGTCGGCCCCAACGAGAAACCGAGCCAGGCGATCCGCCGTGCCAAGGTGACCTCGATGGGAGTCACCATCGATCTGGTGAAGAAGGGGCGTGCCCACGCCGCCGTCTCGTCCGGCAATACCGGGGCGCTGATGGCGATGGCGAAGCTGTCGCTGCGGACGCTGCCCGGCATCGACCGGCCAGCGCTTGCCGCGCCGTTGCCGACGCTGGGCGACAACGACGTGGTGATGCTCGATCTGGGCGCGAATACCGAATGCGATGCCCGCAACCTCGTGCAGTTCGCGGTGATGGGGGCGGCCTATGCCCGGATCATCTTCGAGCTGGACCGGCCGCGCGTGGCGTTGCTGAACATCGGGTCCGAGGATCAGAAGGGCACCGACGAAATCCGCGCCGCCGCCACCGAATTGCGCGCGGCCACGCACCTGCCGCTGGCCTTCACCGGCTTCGTCGAGGGCGACAAGCTGGCGCGCGGCAACCACGACGTGATCGTGTGCGACGGGTTCGCCGGCAACATCGCCCTGAAGACCGCGGAGGGTACCGCGCGCTTCGTCGGCGATCTGCTGAAACGCGCCTTCACCAGTTCGATCCGGTCCAAGGTCGGGTTCCTGATCTCGCGGCCGGCAACCCAGTTGCTGCGCGATCACCTCGATCCGAACAACCATAACGGCGCGATCTTCCTCGGCCTGAAGGGCATCGTCGTGAAAAGCCATGGCAGCGCCAACGAACTGGGTGTCGCCACCGCGATCGCCAATGCAGTGAAGCTGGTCCGCGCCGACCTGACGCGGCGGATCGCGGAGGATCTGGGGCTCGACCATCGCCCCGCCCCGACGCCGACCGCGGTCATCGATACGGGAGTGGGCGTATGATCCGCGCGGTGGTGACCGGCACCGGGTCCGCCCTTCCCGCCCGCCGCGTGTCGAACGCCGAACTGGCGGAGACGGTGGACACGACCGACGAGTGGATCGTCGAGCGGACCGGCATCCGCTTTCGGCACCTCGCCGGCCCCGACGAGACCACCGCGACGCTAGGGCGCGATGCCGCCATCGCGGCGATCGCCGCCGCCGGCATCGCCGCCGACCAGATCGACCTGATCGTCCTGGCGACCGCGACCCCCGACCAGACCTTTCCCGCCACCGCGACCAAGGTGCAGGCGATGCTGGGCATCGACGATTGCGTCGCGTTCGACGTGGCGGCGGTGTGTTCGGGCTTCCTCTATGCGGTGCAGGTCGCCGATGCGATGATCCGCACCGGCATCCACCAGCGGGCGCTGGTGATCGGTGCGGAGACGTTCAGCCGCATCCTGGACTGGGAGGATCGCACCACCTGCGTCCTGTTCGGCGACGGCGCCGGTGCGATCGTGCTGGAGGCGCAGGAAAGCGACGAGGCGGACGGCCGTGGCATCCTGGCGACGCGGCTCCATGCCGATGGCCGCCACAACGGGCTGCTCTATGTCGATGGCGGGCCGTCGACCACGGGAACGGTCGGCAAGCTGCGCATGAAGGGGCGCGAGGTGTTTCGTCACGCGGTGACCAACCTCGCCTCGGTGATGGGTGAGTCGCTGGCGCTGGCCGGGCTGGAGGCGGACACGGTCGACTGGCTGGTCCCGCATCAGGCCAATGCCCGCATCCTCGACGCCACCGCGCGCAAGCTGAACCTCTCGCCGGACAAGGTGATCGTGACGGTCGACCAGCATGCCAACACGTCCGCGGCATCGGTGCCGCTGGCGCTGGATGTCGGCGTGCGTGACGGCCGGGTGAAACAGGGCGACATCGTCGTGCTGGAGGCGATGGGTGGCGGCTTCACCTGGGGTGCGGCGGTGATCCGTTTCTAGACGATGAAGGGTCTTCCGGAACCCGGATCGCTTGTGTAGTACCCGCCCAAGGGGAACGAGAATGAGCGAAGTTGGTACGTTGACCCGCGCCGACCTGTCGGAGGCGCTTCACCAGGAAGTCGGTCTGAGCCGGGCGGAATCCGCCAAGATCGTGGAGCAGATCCTGGCCGAGATGTGCGAAGCGCTCTCGCGTGGCGAGAATGTGAAGATTTCCGGTTTCGGTACCTTCGTGCTGCGTGACAAGGGCGAGCGGATCGGCCGCAATCCCAAGACCGGGGTAGAGGTGCCGATCGCACCCCGCCGGGTGCTCACCTTCCGCGCCAGCCAGATGATGCGCAACCGTATCGTCGCGCCCGTCGCCGGCTGAACCGGATGAACGCACCGACGTCCAAGGCCAGCGGGGCGTTGCGGACGATCGGCGAGATATCGGCGGAAACCGGCCTGCCGCATCATGTGCTGCGGTACTGGGAGACGCGGTTTCCCAGTTTGCGTCCGTTGCAGCGTGCCGGAAACCGTCGCTATTACCGGCCGGAGGATGCCGCGCTGGTGCGGCGGATCGATCTCTTGCTGAACAAGCAGGGCTATACGATCCGGGGCGTCCAGCAATTGCTCGCCGCCGAACGCGGGGAAGCCCCCGCCGCAGAGGACATCGCATCCAGCCTGACGACGATCCGCAACATGCTGGCCGATGCGCTGGCGACGGATGTACGGCGATCGGGCGGATAAGGTCGATCCGACCGCAGTCGTCACGGCGGGCATAGGGACGCAACGACCGGTCGCCCGTGGCACCGTCGCACGGGCTGGACGACGGATCAGCGACCATCCAGTACGACCAAGGCGACGCCCTGCCGTGGCAGATCGAAGGCGACGGTGACCGTACCCTGCCCCCCGGCGTTCGACGCGAGCGGTTGCGCCTGCATCGTGGCGGCCGTCTCCAGTGCGGCATATTGGGTCGCATCGGGATTGAGCGGCGACCCCATCCGCTTCCACGCCGAAAAGGCGTTGCCGTTCGCCTCGTCCACCCGCCAGATCGTCGCCCGTGCCGGTGCCCCGCCACGCAGACCGTTCACCGCCAGCCGGATCGCGGCGGGGGGTCCCACGACATCGTCGTCGTGATAATGCCACACCAGCACCGCCGTGCGGCCGTCCGTCGTGCGCGTCGCGATCGTGCCGATATCGGCGGGACCACGCACGCCATCCGCGACGATGCTGTCGAGCGGCACCTGCGCATCGCTCGTCGCGCGCAGGCGGTTGGGGCCGAGTTGGGCGAACAGCCGGAACACGTTCAGCACCGGCAGCGCGACACCGTTGGAGGCCAGCTGGCGATAGCCCGCGAACCACGGCTGGTCCTCGAACTCGAACGACCATGACAGCACGCCTTCCAGATTGACCCGCCGTCGGGCCGCCAGTTCCCAGATGCGCGCGAAGCTGGCCGCCGTGTAGCTCGAATACATCGTGCCGTTGCGATAGGCGTTCTCCGGCCCCGGACAGGCGGCGCAGCCTTCCGGATCGCTCTCGCCGATCACCACCGGTCTGGTCGCCAGCGCCGGTACCGACGTCGCCTTCACGAAGCCGCGATCGACCTCCTGCAGATGATTTGAGATACCCATCCGGACATGGCCGTCGACGAAGCTCGGCCGCCCCTTGGCGTGGAAGGCGAGGAAATCGGTCGGCGTGCCGATCTTGCCGGTCGCGTAATTGGTGCCCGATGTGACGTGACGGAGGAAGCCGTCCATGAATTCGCCCCCCGCCCCGGCCGAATCGGGACCGCCGACGCGCGCGGTCGGCAGCGCGCGACGCACGCCGTCGACCGCATAATCGTGCAGCTTGTAGAACGCTTCCCGCGGGGCTTCCCAATAGGCGCCGTTCGCCTCGTTCCACACCTCGAAATACCAGCGTTCCACCTCGGCGCGGCCGTAACGGGCGACGTTGTGCAGCGTCCATCGATAAACCAGCTCGCGCCACTTGTCGTAGCTTTTGGGTGGATAGGCCCAGCCGGATATGATGTATTTATAGTCGAAGCCGGGCCGCCAGTTATGCTGGTAGGGCGTGCCCGCCGGGGCGGAGGTCATCGCCTCGGGCATGAAGCCGATCTGCAGATAGGGGCGCACCCCGCGCGCCAGATAGGTGTCGATGATCCGGTCGACGTTGGTCCAGTCATAGACCGGGGTGCCGTCCTTCGCCTCCGTATAGACGTTGGTGCTGCCCCATTTGAACGAGGCGGTACCATCACCGGTGTTGAGCAGGTTGTGCGCGCGGAAGAACACGTCGCCGCCGCGCAGCTTGCCTAGTTCGACCAGCAGTTTGCGGCCGTCCTTCATCGTCGCGTAATTCGGCTCGTCCGCGCCGAAGAACCGCCAGACCGGCGGCAATGTCCCCTCGGTACGGTCGGCCTGCACGTCGATCGCGACGGGGATGGCAGGGGGGATGGCGGACGCCCGCACCATCGCTGGCAGCGGCAGGCCCAGCATGGTGATGGCGGCGATGGTCGAACGGATCACGGGCCTGCCCTCTCCTGTCCGTGCCTGTCGCCGGATCAGCCGGCCGCGATCATGACGCAGACCGGCGGCAGGTTCAACGGCCCGTGATGGGTATCCCCTCCTAGCGTTCCCGGGTCGCCGCGAACTTCACCTTCGCATAACGATCGGCGATATAGCCGACCTCCCACGCGCTCTTGGCGAGGAACACGGGATTGCCGTCGCGGTCGCGCGCCATCGCGCTGCGGTTCAGGTCGGTGAACCCCTTCAGGTCGGCGGGGTCGGCGGCGGATACCCAACGGGCGGTCTCGAAGGGGGCCGGCTCCAGCCCGGCGGCGACCTTGTATTCGGCATCGAGCCGGCTGAGCAGCACTTCCAGCTGAAGCTGGCCGACCACGCCGATGATCCAGTTCGATCCGATCTCCGGATAGAAGACCTGCGTCACCCCTTCCTCGGCCATGTCGTCCAGCGCCTTGCGCAGCTGCTTGGTCTTGGTCGGGTCCTTCAGGACGACGCGGCGCAGGATTTCGGGCGCGAAATTGGGCAGGCCGGTGAAGCGGATGTCGGCGCGCTCGGACAGCGTGTCCCCCACCCGCAGCGTGCCGTGGTTGGGGATGCCGATGATATCGCCGGGATACGCCTCGTCCGCGATCTCGCGGTCCTGCGCGAAGAACAGGATCGGCGAGTGGACCGCGATCGGCTTGCCGTGGCCGGTCGGCGTCAGCTTCATGCCGCGCTTGAACACCCCCGAACACAGCCGCATGAAGGCGATGCGATCGCGATGCTGCGGGTCCATGTTGGCCTGCACCTTGAAGACGAAGCCGGTGACTTCCTTCGCCGATGGATCGATCGGCGCGGGGTCGGCCGGTTGCGGCCGGGGCGACGGCGCATGGGCGGCGAGCGCGGCGATCAGTTCGGCCGGCCCGAAATCCTTGAGCGCGGAGCCGAAATAGACCGGGGTCAGGTCGCCCGCCCGGTACGCGTCGCCATCGAACGAGGCATAGCCGCCCTGCGCCAGTTCGATCTCCTCGGCGATCTCCGGCGGCAGATCGGGATTGTCCTCGACCTTGCCCTGATAGGTGCGGCTGTCGCCTTCGGGACGATGCAGGCGGTTGGTCGTGAGGTCGAGAATGCCCTGGAAGGTGCCACCCATGCCGATCGGCCAGCTCATCGGGCAGACGTCGAGTTGCAGTATCTCGGCGATCTCGTCGAGCAGTTCGAATACCGGCCGCCCCTCGCGATCGACCTTGTTCACGAAGGTGATGATCGGCACGTTGCGCAGGCGGCAGACCTCGAACAGCTTGCGCGTCTGCGGCTCGATACCCTTGGCGGCGTCGATCACCATCACCGCCGAATCGACCGCGGTCAGGGTGCGATAGGTATCCTCCGAGAAATCCTCGTGCCCCGGCGTGTCGAGCAGGTTGAAGGTGATGCCGCCCTTTTCGAACGTCATCACCGACGAGGTGACGGAGATGCCGCGCTGCTGCTCGATCTTCATCCAGTCCGACCGGGCGCGGCGGGTCTGGCCGCGGGCCTTCACCTCACCGGCCAGATGGATCGCCCCCCCGACATAGAGCAGCTTTTCGGTCAGCGTCGTCTTGCCCGCATCGGGGTGGGAGATGATCGCAAAGGTACGGCGGGGAGAGATCACGGCGACAGACTCGGGGATGGCGCGGGCGGGGCCACGCGCGGGGAGATGGATCGAAGCCCGCGCCTTGCCAGAAACCGGCCGGGGGCGACAGGGGGTCATCGGCCGCGACCGGGTCGCCGCCCGACACAGGGCGGGCCGGGATCGCTTGTCCCCCTGCCGATGATCTGCGACGATCGGGTGAACGGAGGGGGGAATGTCATGCGAGGGATCGCACGCACCGCCGGGTGGATCGGGATCGTCGCGGCGGCACTGATCATGCTCGTCGCCATCCTGCTGGCGTGGCACCTATATGGCGCCCGTCCGTGGCTGGACGGTGCGGTCGACGGTGCGGCGGTCGCCGGCCCGGTGACGATCGCCCGCGATGCCGGCGGGGTACCGACGATCACCGCGACCACGCGTGGCGATGCCAGCTATGCGTTGGGTTATCTTCATGGACAGGAACGTTTCTTCCAGATGGACACGCTGCGGCGGTCCTCGGCCGGGGAATTGTCGGCCTTGCTGGGCAAGGTGACGGTATGGCGCGACCGGCGGGCGCTGGCCCACCGCTTCCGCCACCGGGCCGGCGTGATGCTGGCACGCCTGTCGCCGGCCGAGCGCGCGATGCTGCGCCGTTATGCCGCGGGCGTGAACCGGGGGCTGGCGGACCTGTCGGCGACGCCGTTCGAATATCTGCTGCTGCGCGGCCGACCCTTGCCGTGGCGGCCGGAGGATACGATCCTGACCGTCCTGTCAATGTATCTCGACCTGCAATCGCCCCTGCCCGATCAGGAGATGCTGCGCGCCCGGGCCGAACGTCGGGGCGGCGAAGGACTGGCGGCGCTGCTCTATCCCCCGGCAACGCCGCTCGACGCGCCAATCGACGGGTCGCGCCTCTCCCTGCCGCCGCTGCCGGTGCGGTTGCAGCCGATGCCGGTCGTGGCGGCGCGCGCGGCAATGGCGGACACACCGGTGCCGGGAAGCAACAACTGGGCGGTGGCGGGGCGGTTGTCGTCGAGCGGCGCCGCGCTGGTGGCCAACGACATGCATCTGGGGGTCGGCGTCCCCGGCCCCTGGTATCGCGCGCGTATTGTGGTCCGCCCGGCGGGGGCTACGCAGGCGACGCTGGACGTGACCGGCGTCACCCTGCCCGGCAACCCGACGATCGTGGCGGGCAGCAACGGCCGCATCGCCTGGGGTTTCACCAACAGCTATATCGACACCGCCGACGCGGTTGTTGTCGATGCCGTGCCGGGGCGGCCGGGCTGGTATCGCACCCCGCAGGGACCACGCCCGATCCGGCGGATCGCGGAGCGGCTGTGCATCCGCGACGATTGCCGGCCGATCGCGGTCGAGGAAACGATCTGGGGACCGGTCGTCGCGACCGATGCGCAAGGGCGGCGGCTGGCGATGCGCTGGACCGCGGACGACGACGATGCGGTCGCGATCGCGCCGAGCTTCGCGATGGAACGGGCGGGATCGGTCGCGGCGGCGATCGCGGTGGCGCACCGGGCGCGGATGCCGCAGCAGAATCTGGTGGTGGGGGACCGGGCCGGGCGGATCGGCTGGACGATCATCGGACAGGTGCCGGCCCGGTTCGGCTTCGACGGACGCCGTGCGACCAGCTGGGGGGATGGTACGCGCGGCTGGCATGGCACCGTGCCTGCCGACACGGTGCCGGTGGTCGTCGATCCCACGGGCGGACGGCTATGGACCGCGAACACCCGCGTCGTCGGCGGGGCGGCCTATGCGATGCTGGGTGACGGCGGGTACGACAATGGCGCGCGCGCCACGCGCATCCGCGACCGGCTGTTCGCGCAAGGGCGGTTCGCCCCGCGCGATTTCCTGTCGATCCAGCTCGATGTCGGCTCCTTGCGCATCCGCTGGTGGCGCGACCTGATGCTGCGCGAACTGAAGGCGCGCGCCGGTGATGAACGGCTGCACAGGATGATCGCACCGGTGGCGGCATGGACCGGGCAGGCGGAAACCGGATCGGCGGGACAGCGACTGATTACCGCGTTCCGGGCGGTCGTGATCGCCGATGCCTATGGCCGCTATATGGGCGGTATCCCGACATGGCGGGGCAGTTATGCGGTTCCGGCGGCGGAAGGCGCGATGCGGCGACTGCTGGAGGCGCGCCCGGCCGGGCTGGTGCCGCCGGGCCATGCCGGATGGCGATCCTTCATCGATGCCGCGCTGGCCGACGTCGCCAAGGCCGTGGACGAACAGGCGGACGGCCAGCCCGATAATTTCCTGTGGGAGGCGGTGTCGGCGGCGGATGTCCGCCACCCGCTGGCACGGGCCATTCCCCTGCTCGGCCGATTGACCGATCCCGCCGACCGTGCGGTGCCGGGCGACGCCGGCACCGTCCGTGCGCAACGCCCCGGCTTCGGCGCCAGCGAACGGTTCGCGGTGTCGCCGGGGCACGAGGCGGAGGGGCTGTTCCACATGCCCGGTGGCCAGTCGGGCAACCCGGTCAGCCCCTACTATCTTGCCGGACATGACGACTGGCTGGCCGGTCGGCCCCGCCCGTTCCTGCCGGGGCCGGCCCGGTGGACGCTGCGGCTGGTGCCGTAGCGCCGCCCGGCGGTCGATCCTCTAACCGTCGAGTAGGGTGATCGTCATCGCGATCCGCTTGTCGGCATGTGGGGCCACGGCGAAGACGCCGGGCTTGTCGCGGAATTCGCCGGCGAAGCCCACCGGATCGGCGATGCCGTGCCACGGCTCGATGCAGACGAACGCCGCGCCGGGCTTGGTCCAGATGCCGAGCGCGGGGGTATCCGGAAAGCCGACGCGCAGTCGCGGGCCGGTCGCGGCACCATAAATGACCGCGTCCGATGCCACCGGGTCCCATACCAACGCATCGTGCTCGAACAGCGTATCGGCGAGGTGAAGCGTGCGGCCATCGAGCGGGCCGTCGTTCGTTGCCTCCGAGATCAGGCCATCGGGGGTGATCGCGCGCAGGCGACCGGGTTCGTCATGGTCGAACACGATGCGATGATCGCCGCGCGCCTGCCCGAACGGCAACGGCCACGCGAATGCCGGGTGAAACCCGAACTGCGCATATAGCGGCACCGCCGCCGGGTTCAGGACCCGCGCCTCGATCGTCAGCGTCGCCGCGTCGAGGCGGAAGCCGATTTCCAGCCGGAACGCGAACGGCCATGCGGCCCGTGTCCGCTCGCTGTCGACCAGCGCGAACACGACATGCCCGTTCCCCCGATCGATCACCTCGAACGGCAGGTCGCGGGCGAAACCGTGCTTCGTGATCGGGTAGTCGATGCCGTCGACCCGGATCGTGCCGCCTGCGGTCACACCGATGACGGGAAACAGGATCGGCGCATGTTTCGGCCAGAACGCCGGATCGGCATCCGTCATCAATTCGGCGCCGGCGGCATCACGCAACGACACGAGCTCTGCACCGAACGGGTCGATCACGGCGGAGAGACGATCGTTCGCGATGCGGATCGGGTCGGTCATGGCGGCATCCTGTCTGGTTGCGTCGGATTGAATGACGATGCGTGAAACCTACGCGCATGAGATTGTATAATATGCAGCAAGCAGCTATTTCAATGCGATCGATTGAATCAGGCCGCTCCGATCATGATGGATGATACTCAGAACCTGATCGCGCTGGTCCATGCCCAGGGGGTCAAGGCTGGCCGCGACGCGGACCGCTCCCGGCTCGATTGCCCGTTCTGCGACGATCGGATCGACCTGTGCACCGCATGGCTGGCCGGATACAGCCTGGGTCGGATGGGCCGACAGTTGAGCGAGGCCCGGCTGCCATCGGTGTAGCGGGGGGCGCGACCATCCCGCCCCCCCGCTCCCTGACGATCAGCCGCGCAGCGTCGCCCCCTGTTTGGCGGCGGCGGCGACGACCTTGTCGGCGATCGCCTTCAACTCCGCCTCGGTGAAGCTCCTGTCGCCGGGTTGCAGCACGATCTCGACCGCGACGGAGGTTTCGCCGTCGCGGGCGAACACGTCGAACACGCGGGCGGCGATGATCGCGCTCTTGTCGGCACCGCGGATCGCGCGGATCAGCGTATCGGCCTGAAGCGTCGACGGCACCAGAAAGGCGAAATCGCGACGCACCGCCTGCAGGGCCGGGGGCACGAAGGCGGGCCGCATGAAGCCGCTCGCCTTTCTGGCCGGGATCGCATCCAGATACAGTTCGACCGCGGCGACCGCGCCGGTGAGATCGAAGGCGCCCAGCAGCGCCGGGTGCAGCATCCCGAACCGGGCGAGGATTGTCTTGGGGCCAAGCCGCAGCGTGCCGGACTGGCCGGGATGCCATGCCTCGCCCGCTTCACCGAACACCTGAAGATTGTCGACCGGCGCACCGGCGGCGGCCAGCAGGGCCAGCGCCTCCGCCTTGGCATCATAGGCGTCGAACGACGCGGCCTTGCCCTCGCGCCAGCCGCGTGCGCGACGGTCGCCGGCAAGGATCAGGCCCAGCGTCGCCCGCTCCCCTTCCGCCAGATAACGGCGGCCGAGTTCGAACAGGCGGACGCTGCCCGCCCCGCGCCGCAGGTTGCGCGACGCCGCCGACAGGATGCCCGGCAGCAGCGACGGGCGCATCACCTTCAGATCCTCGCTGATCGGGTTGGCGAGGGTGAAGGCACCGCCACCGAACGGCGCCGCCTCCGCGTCGGACACGAAGCTCCACGTCACCGCCTCGTCCAGCCCGCGCGTGGCGGCGGCGCGGCGGACGCGGCGTTCCAGCTTCTGTTCGGGCGTCGCGGTCGGCCGGGCGACACCGGGCACGCGCGGCAACGGCACCGGCGCGACCTTGTCGATCCCCTCGATCCGGATGACTTCCTCGACCAGATCGGCGGTGCCGTCGATATCGCGACGCCACGACGGCGGCGTGACCCGCCAGTCGTCCCCGACGCCGAAGCCCAGCGCTTCGAGGATCGCGCGCTGCCGATCGGGCGCGACCGCCAGGCCACCAAGCGTTTCCGCCAGCGCCGGATCATAATCGTAATGCCGGGTGCCGAGCGGCGCTTCCCCTGCCCGCGTCACGGTGCTGGCAGTGCCCCCGCACAGGTCGAGCACCAGCCGCGTCGCGATGGCGAGGCCATCGTCGAGGAACGCAGGATCGACACCACGCTCGAACCGCTGGCGCGCATCGGAGGTCAGGGTCAGCGCTTGCCCCGTGCGTGCGATCGCCTCCGGATCGAAATAGGCGCATTCGATGACGATGTCGGTCGTGGCATCGGACACACCCGAATGCTCGCCGCCCATGATGCCGCCGATATCGTGGACCGCGACGTCGTCCGCGATCACGGTCATGCCGCCGGACAGACGATACGTCTTGCCGTTGAGCGCCAGCACCTCCTCGCCATCGCGCGCGGCGCGGGCGACGAGTCCGCCGGACAATTTGGCGCGATCGTAGACGTGGAGCGGACGGCCGAGATCGATCATCACGTAATTGGTGATGTCGACCAGCGCGCTGATCGGCTTCTGCCCGATCGCGGTCAGGCGGCGGCGCATCCAGTCCGGCGCATTGCCGTTGGTCGCACCGGTGACGGTCTGTGCGAAGAAGGCGGGGCATCCCGGCGCTTCGGTCCGCACGTCGGGGCCGGGGCCGTCGCCCGTGACCGGATCGACCCGCAGCGGCTTCAGCGTTCCCACCCCGGCGGCGGCAAGGTCGCGGGCGATGCCGCGCACGCCCATGCAATCCTGCCGGTTGGGGGTGATGCTGACGTCGATCACCGGATCGGTCAGGCCGGCATAATCGGCATAGCTGGCGCCGACCGGCGCATCGGCGGGCAGTTCGATGATCCCGTCATGCCCTTCGCCGATCTGGAGTTCGCGGGCGGAACACATCATGCCGTTCGATTCGACGCCGCGGATCGCCGCGACCTTCAGCGTGATGTCCGCCCCGGGCACCCAGGTGCCGGGACTGCCGAACACGCCGACCAGCCCGGCGCGGGCATTGGGTGCGCCGCACACGACCTGCATCGGTCCATTACCGGCATCGACCGACAGCACCTGCAATTTGTCCGCCTGCGGATGGCGTTCGGCGGACAGGATGCGCGCGACGGTGAACGGGGCCAGCACCGCGCCGGGATCGGTGACGCCTTCCACCTCCAGCCCGATGCGGGTCAGGGCGATCACGACCTCGTCGAGCGTGGCATCGGTGTCGAGATGCTCGGCGAGCCAGGAAAGGGTGAACTTCATGCGCCGACTCCCCCGGACAGCGTGGGTACGTCCAGGCTCGCGAAGCCGTAATGCTTCAGCCAGCGGATATCACCGTCGAAAAACGCGCGCAGATCGTCCATCCCGTATTTGAGCATCGCCAGCCGATCGATTCCGCAGCCGAATGCGAACCCCTGCCATTCGGCGGGGTCGAGGCCACAGGCGGCGATCACCTTCGGGTGCACCATGCCGCTGCCCAGCACTTCCAGCCAGCCACCGTTCTCGTCGTCGCCGGAGCCGCCGATCACGCGCTTTCCCTTCACCAGCGTATAGCCGACGTCGATCTCCGCTGAGGGTTCGGTGAAGGGGAAATAGCTGGGGCGCAGACGCAGCACGATATCCTCACGCTCGAAGAACGCCTTGAGGAACGTCTCCAGCGTCCATTTCAGGTGGCCCAGGGTGATGCCCTTGTCGATCACCAGCCCCTCGACCTGATGGAACATCGGCGTGTGGGTGGCGTCGCTGTCCGACCGATAGGTGCGGCCGGGCGCGATGATGCGGATGGGCGGCGGCTGATCCATCATCGTGCGGATCTGGACGGGCGACGTATGGGTGCGCAGCACGCGCTTCACCGTGCGCTCGTCGCCATCGGCAGGCATACCGGCGAGGTAGAAGGTATCGTGCATCGCGCGCGCCGGATGCGTCTCCGGAATGTTGAGCGCGGAGAAATTATGCCAGTCGGTCTCGATCTCCGGCCCGGTCGCCACCGCAAAGCCCAGATCGGCGAAGATTTCCGCCAGTTCGTCCATCACCTGGCTGACCGGATGGACCGTGCCGGTGGCGGACAGATCGACCGGCAGCGTCATGTCGAGCGTTTCGGCGGCAAGACGCGCGTTCAGCACCGCCGCGTCCAGTGCCGCCTTGCGTGCGGCGATCGCGGTGGTGACGGCCTCGCGCAGGGCGTGGATGGCCGGGCCCTGCACCTGTCGCTCGTCCGGGGTCATGCCGCCCAGCGTCTTGAGCAGGCCGGTGATGCGGCCCTGCTTGCCCAGCGCCTCCACCCGCACCGCATCGAGCGCGTCGGGGGCGGGAGCGGCGTCGATCGCGGCGAGCAGGGTGTCGCGCAGGCTGTTCAGGTCGTCAGTCACTTGTTGCTCCCGGGGATATCCGCAGCCGGCGGGCCATGCCCGGTCCGATTGCCCGATAGTCCCATTGTTCGTTGCGCGCTTCGATCGGATCGACTTTCCACGCCCGCCGCCATTCCTTCAACCGCTTCTCCCGCAGGATCGCGGCCTCCATCGTATCGTGCCGTTCGTACTGGACGAGGAACCCGATGTCGTACCGCCGCGTGAAGCCGGGGATCAACCCCTCACGATAGCGGAAGACGCGGACCAGCAGGTTCAACGTCACGCCGATGTACGAAGCATGGCGACAGCGATCGCCCCAGAACCAAACGGGGCGCCGGTGTTGCCACCGACGCCCCGTATCGCGTTACCGGTCGGACGGTGGCGTTACGCCGCCTGCTCCTGCTGCGGCAATGCAGCCTTCGCCTGTGCGATGATCGCGGTAAAGGCGCCTTCCTCGTTCATGGCGAGGTCGGCCAAGATCTTCCGGTCGAGCTCGATGCCGGCCAGCTTCAGGCCGTGCATGAACTGCGAATAGGTCAGGCCCTCGGCGCGGACACCGGCGTTGATGCGCTGGATCCACAGACCGCGGAACGTGCGCTTCTTCACCTTGCGGTCGCGATAGGCGTACTGCCCGGCCTTTTCGACGGCCTGGCGGGCGATCCGGATCGTGTTCTTGCGACGGCCGTAATAGCCCTTCGCCTGATCCAGAATCTTCTTGTGCTTGGCGCGGGTGGTTACACCCCGTTTGACGCGTGCCATTGTCTAGTTCCTTCCGCTCAACCGAGACCGTACGGTGCCCATGCCTTCACCGCAGCGGTGTCGGCCTTCGACAGCACCTTGGTGCCGCGATTCTGGCGGATGTACTTGCCGTTGTGGTGCGCCAGGCGGTGGCGCTTGCCGGCGACGCCGTGCTTCAACAGGCCGGTGGCAGTGAGCTTGAAGCGTTTCTTGACGCCGCTCTTCGTCTTCAGCTTGGGCATTTTGGTCCTTTCGGTAGGCGAAGCTGGGACAGCCGCGGCAGCCCTGAATGGCCGGGCAGTCCTGTAGCGCTTCGCTCGTGAAGCGCGCCCCTTAGCGGCGGGCGCGACGGATTGCAACCGATGCACCGGCCGCCGATACGACCGATGCGGAACCGGAACGGTCGTGAAGCGTCGGGGGGCGATGGACACCGTGACCGGACGCAACAACGCCGTCGATACCGACCGGACGGGCCGTCGCCGCCGGATCGCGCGCAACGTGGCGCTGGCCCTGCTGGGCTTGATCGCGGCGACATGGCTGGTCCTGTTCGTCACCAAGGGCCGGTTCCTGAAGGGATCGTTCGAGCGGATCGTCGGGTCGCTGACGCATCGCACGGTGGCGGTGGGGGGCGATTTCCAGCTCTATTTCGCGCCGTTTCGCATCAAGTTCGTCGCGGAGAAGCTGACGATCGCCAATCCCGGCTGGGCGACCCGGCCGCACCTGTTCTCCGCCGAGCGGATCGACACGCGGATCGCGCCGCTGTCGCTGCTGTTCGGCAAACGGCGCCTCTACACGCTCGACCTGACCGATGGCGCGGTCGATCTGGAATGGAACGCCGCGCACACCGCCAATAGCTGGACGTTCGGCGACAAGAAGGGCGGCGAGCCGCTGGCGTTTCCGCGGATCGACACGGCGACGGTGCGCGGCACCACGGTGCGCTATCTCGACCCACGGATGCAGTTGCTGGCGGACCTGGCGCTGGACGACATCGTGTCGAACGACGCGCGGATCGGCAAGGCGGTGGGGGTGAAGGGCACCGGCCGCATCCGCAGCGCGCCGTTCACGCTGACCGCGCGGCTGCTGTCGCCGGACGCCACCGCGAATCGCGGGCGCAACGAACTGGTCGCGCGGATCAGGGCGGTCGGCAACACGATCGACGTGGCCGGCACCCTGCCCTCGATCGCCGATATCGAGAACGTGCCGCTGTCGGTCGCGGCGCGGGGGCGCAACCTCGCCGCCCTGCTGGGCATCATCGACGTCGCGATCCCCAATACCCGCACCTATCGCCTGCGTGGACGGATGGTGAAGAACGGTGACGAATACCGCTTCACCAACCTGACCGGCATCGCCGGCAAGACCGACCTCGCCGGTCGGCTGACCGTCCTGAACGGCGATCGCATCCATCTCGATTCGGTGTTGACGACGAAGAGCCTCGACATCGTCGATGCCGCTCCGTTCATCGGCTACAATCCCGATATCGTCGAGACGCGCGGGGCGGTGGCCGCCGCCGCCGCGACCGGCGCGGCGCCGCAGCGCCTGCTGCCGGAAGCGGCCTTGCCGATCGAGACGATGCAGCGGTTCGATGCCGACCTGAAATGGACGATCGGCGTGGTCCGGTCGCGCAACATCCCGATTGCCGATATCGACCTGACACTGGCCCTGAAGAACGGGCGGCTGGCGCTGTCGCCACTCAGTTTCGCGATGGCGCGTGGCAACGTCGCGTCGGACGTGGTCTTCGACACCCGCCAGCGGCCCAGTGCGGTCAGTTACGACATCCGCCTGGCGCCGACGCCGATGGGGCGGCTGCTGGCGGGCTATGGCCTGGTCGAATCGGGCACGACGGGGATGATCAAGGGCCGTATCCAGTTGGCCGGACGCGGCGACAGCATTCATGATTCGCTGTCCACGTCGCGCGGACGCATCGCCTTCGTGATGCCGGCGGGTGCCTTGTCGGTGCGCAACGTCCAGCTGGCGGAACTGGATATCGGCACGTTCGCCCAGCGGATGTTCCAGGGGAAGCTGGACGAGCCGGTGCGGGTCAATTGCGGCCTCATCGCCTTTTCCGTCCGGCGCGGCGTCGCGGCGGCGGACCCGATCCTGTTCGATACGCGCAAGAACGTGATCGTCGGACGCGGTGGCTTCAGCTTCGGGACGGAAGCGGTCGATCTGGCGTTCCGCGCCGATTCGAAGAAGATCAGCCTGTTCTCCGGCCAGTCCCCGGTCGGCATCGGCGGGTATTTCGCGGCGCCCGCGCTGAAGGTGATCTCACCCGAACTGGTGAGCCGGGCGGGTGCCGCGCTGGGGCTGGCACTGGTGGCGACGCCGCCAGCCGCCCTGCTCGCATTCGTCGATGTGGGCGATGCCAAGGCGGCAGCCTGTGGGCCGGTGCTGGCCGGGGCGACCGCAGCGGCACAGAAGACGATCAAGGGCGAAAAGCGCGACGACGTCGGCAACGGCACCACGGCGACAGCGGAAGACGGCAAGCTGGGCAGCGGCCAGCGCAAGCAACAGCGGAAGAAGTTTCTGGGGATATTCTGATCTACCCCCCGTTCCGTTCGGAACGGGGGGTGATGGAATATTCGCCGGTTACATCGACCGCGGATCGGGGCCGAGACGGCCATCGTCGCGGTCGAGCGCGTCGATCCGGGCGATATCCTCCTCGCTCAGGACGAGATCGAGCGCGGCAAGATTGTCGCTCAGATGCTCCGCGCTCGACGCCTTGGGGATTACCGACAGGCCATGGGCCAGATGCCAGGCCAGCACGACCTGGGCGGCGCTGCGGTGATGGCGATCCGCGATGGCGGCGATGGCGGGGTCGGCCAGCAGGTCCTTGCCCTGTCCGATCGGACTCCAGCTCTGCGTCACGATGCCGTGCGCCTCGTGGAAGGCACGGGCTTCGCGTTGCTGGAAATGCGGATGGAGTTCGATCTGGTTGACGGCGGGGGTGACGCCGGTGGCGCCGATGATCGCCTCCAGATGCTCGGGCAGGAAGTTGGACACGCCGATCGAGCGGGTCTTGCCCGCCTCGCGCAGCCGGACCAGCGCCTGCCATGCCTCGACATAATCGTCGGCGGCGGGCACCGGCCAGTGGATCAGGTAAAGATCGACGGCATCGCGCCCGAGCAACGCGAGGCTTTCGTCCAGCGCCGCTTCCGCATCGCGGTGGCGATCGTTCCATAATTTCGTGGTGACGAAGGCATCGTCGCCTTTCAGCCCGTCGCCCACGCCGCGTTCGTTGCCATAGATGGCAGCGGTATCGACCAGCCGGAAACCGAGATCGAGCCCGCGTCGCACGATCAGCGCGGCTTGGGGATCGGGGATTTGCCACGTGCCCATGCCCAGCTGGGGGATGGTGTGGCCGTCGTTCAGGGTGATATCCATGCCCCACCCAACCGCCATCGGCGGGCGGCGGTTCCGATTGACCGGCGGGGCCGCATCGGCCAAGCCCCGCGCCCATGTTCGAAAAGATCATCGCCACGCTCGCCGGCTTCACGATCTGGGTAATCTCGTCCGGGGGCTATGTCGGCATCGCGCTGCTGATGGCGATCGAAAGCGCCTGCATCCCGCTGCCGTCGGAAATCATCATGCCCTTTGCGGGGTATCTGGTATCGACCGGGCGGTTCGACCTGTTCCTGGCGGCGACGGCGGGGGCGCTGGGGTGCAATCTCGGCTCGATCGTCGCCTATGAGGTGGGCAAGCGCGGCGGCCGGCCGATGGCGGAGCGATGGGGCCGGTATCTGCTGATCGGCGCGGACGAACTGGACGCGGCCGACCGGTTCTTCGCGCGCTGGGGCAATCTGGCGGTGCTGGTCGGGCGGCTGCTGCCGGTGATCCGCACCTTCATCGCGTTTCCCGCCGGCGTGGCGCGGATGCCGCTGGTGCCGTTCCACCTCTATACCTTCATCGGATCATGGCCGTTCTGCCTCGCGCTTGCCTGGGTGGGCATGAAGCTGGGCGACCAGTGGAACAGCGATCCGCGGCTGAAGGCGGCGTTCCACCAGGCCGATCTGGCGATCGGGCTGGTGCTGGTAGCGTTGATCGGCCTGTACGTCTGGCACCGCGTGCGCGGGATCAGGAAGAACCGCGCCTGACTTCCTGCCGGCGGACCTGCGCGATCAGCATCGCCAGCAAGGGCAGCGCGAGGCCGAGATAGAGCCACAATCCATGCCATGTCGTCCATCCCCACCAGTCGCTGGGGATGGTGCGCAGATCGCCATGCCGGAAACGCAGGTCGTACACCGCGCTCCATAGCGGGAAACGGTATTCAGGTGGCGCGAAGATCTCCGCCGCCGCGATCATCAGGTTGATCGCCATCGACAGGCCGAGCAGCCCGGCGGTCGCGATCCGCTGCCACCCATGGCGCAGGCTCGACCAGAACGGCGCGAGGCCAAGCGCGAACAGCCCCGCCATCGCCATCGCGTGGCGTGGCCCGGTGGCGTTGCCTCCGTCCCAATAGACATAGGCGGCGTTGACGAGCAGCCCGATCGCAACCACCGCGATGGCGACAAGCCCGATGCCTTTGCTCCGCCGGTCCTCGGCCAGCGAAGCGAGGCCGGGCACCGCCAGCACCAGTATCGGTGCGACCCAGACCAGACCGCGTCGATCGCCGAACACGATCTCGAACAGGACGGACAGGCGCGGCACGCCCAGCCCGAACAAGCCCTGCTGCATCCCCTCGAATCCCTGCACCCCGGCATAGCCGATGCGGAACGGCGTGCCGAACGCGATCAGGTTATAGGCAAGCAGCGGCATCAGCCCCGCGATCCCACCCGCCGCCGCCAGCCCGAGCAGGCGCACCCGATCGGGATGCCCCCGCAATCGCCACACGGCCCACAGGGCGATGGCGCTGCCGGCCAGCACCGCCTGATATTCCACCACCACGGCATAGCCCAGTGCCGCCCCGCCGAGCAGCGCCGGAACCCCACGCCCCCGTGCCGCCGCGCGGGCCAGCGCCCACACCGCGATCACGAACAGCGCCGCCACGGCGGCATGACCCATGATCGTCGTCGACAGCCCCCAGATCGGCGACCCCAGCGCATAACCGAGCGCGGCGACCAGCCCCGCCGCCGCACGGCCGGTCAACGCCAGCCCGAGATCGTAGAGCAGCACCGCCGCGATCGCGGT
Organism: Sphingomonas sp. CFBP 8760; assembly: GCF_014841615.1. GTDB lineage: Bacteria > Pseudomonadota > Alphaproteobacteria > Sphingomonadales > Sphingomonadaceae > Sphingomonas. The sequence continues at coordinate 49,142 of NZ_JACYUG010000019.1, forward strand.
GAGCAACGCCGGTCCGGTGATCGCGGCCAGCCGCAACCGCCATTTCAGGAACCGGTCGAGCCGGGTATCACCGACCGACCTGACGATACCCGTCGCCCGATCGCCCGTCACCGCATCCGCCAGCGCCACGGCGGGAAGCGCCAGCAGCGTCATGCCCGGCGCCTTGTCCAGATAGACATGGCCATCGAACACCGCCTTGTCGATCGTCAGCGGCGCCCAGTGGTCGATACGCGCATCGCCCCGCTCGACCAGTTCGATCGCGGCGAACAGGCGGGTGGCGTTGTTGGGGTTACCCTCCCACGAACCGAACCAGCCGGTGGATAGCCAGACGAGCACGAACAGGAGGAGCGGGATCGATCGGGCGGGGGTCACGAGCGCAGGTCATGCCCCGCCGGCGGGGCGTTGCCAATGTCGTGCCCACGAATTTTCGATCGACCGCGATCGATTGCCCCCGGCATCCATGCCATCCTTTGGGATCATGACGATCGTCGGCGATCATATCCTCGCATGGCCGGGGCGGTGTCGTGTACGAGGCATAGATGAGCATAAAGAGCGCCGGGATATTCTGATGCACCCCGCCACCCGGCTGATGATACCCGCCCTGCTCTTGGCGGCCTGCCATGGAGCGGAAGGCATAACGCGAAGCGCGGATGCCATCATCGGCGATGTCGTCGTGACCGTCGCGATCCCGGACGGTCTGGAAGCAGGCGGCATTCCCGGCGGCCTGACGATACGCCGTCCAAGGGCGGAACAGACCCGCCGCCCGTCCGAGTTGACGCTGACCGCAGCGGGCGGCGTATCGCCGATCCCGCTGGACCGGGCGCATGGCACCGGCGCGGCCGCGATCCGCTATGGCCTGAAGCGGGAGGCCGGCGGGTCCGGCGGCGATGCGGTGACCCTGATCGCGGAGCGGCGTTGCGGCATGTTGCCGCTCAGGCTGCGCCTCGACACCCAGGTCGAGGAAAATGGCACGGTCGATCCGGCCCCGGTACTGGCGATGCTGGCCAGCGCGCGATGCTCACCGTCCGCCGGTAGGATGTCCGGGGCGGGGTAACCGCCCTTACGGTATGGCGCGCTCGTCCGCCTGACGCGCCTTGCGTTCGGCGCGGGCCGCGCGGGCCTGTTGCGCGAAGCAGCCGGTGGCGCCGCCCGCCCCGACCGTCGAGCAACTGCCGATCGTGTTGACGCCGCTGCCGGTGTCCATCACGCCCTGCGCACGGGCGGCCCAGCTCTGGTTCTGGGGCGTGACCTCGAAATTGCGCAGCTCCTTGGGGACGCGGAACTGTTCTTCGGCGGAACGGCGTTCGCACACCACGATCTCGTCACCGTCGTTGTTGGTCGGGCAACGCTCGTTGCCGTAGAGGACGAGAACGCCATTCACCGGCGCGCCGCGCCCGGTGCCCGACTGCTGCTGCACCGGACGCGGGCGCTCCGCCCCCGGCAGCGCCGCCTGTGCCGACACGGTCTGCACGCCAGGTGTCGCCGTCTGGGCCGCCAGCGGACCGGGCAAGGCCACGGCCAGCAACAGGGTGAACGCCATCCTCATCGTCATCACTCCCCTAAACTCCGTCAAATCCGCTTGGCGGCGGCGATGGCGACCTTGCACCCCAGCCGGATCACGCCGCTCAGGATCGGATAGCCGAACGCATTCTCCGCTCCTGCCGCCAGTGCGTGGTCGCGGTGTTCCAGTTCCTCGGCCTGAAAATCGGCGATCGCCTCGGTCAGTTCGGGATCGCTGTCGCCCAGATCGACCAGCTGCTGGGCGTAATGCTTGTCGATCTCCGTCTCGACCGCGGCGGTGCAGGCCATCGCCGCATCGGGACCAAGGGCGGCGGTGGCCGCGCCCAGCGCGAAACCGGCGACTTTCCACAGCGGCTGGAACAGCGTCGGCCGCACGCCCCGCTCCACGATCATCCGGTCGAAGAACGCACGGTGGAGTTCCTCCTGCGCGGCCATGTGGTGGATCGCGCGCGAGGCGGGATGCCGGTCGCCCAGCACCGCCAGTTGCCCCGCATAGATTCGGATCGCACCATATTCACCAGCCTGATCGACGCGGATCATCGCATCGGTGGCCTCGCGCCGGTCACCGGGTTTCCAGCCGCTCATCGTGTCGCCTTTCGCATCATCAGCACCAAGATGGTGACGGCCCCGCCCAAGGATAAGATGGCATTGAACCCGGCCAGCGAGATGCCCGCCAGCGTCCACGGCGCGCGGTCGCACCGGATCAGGGGCGCGCGCATAATCGCGGCCAGTCGCTCCGACGGGTCGAGCCCGGTGAAGTCGATCGTCGAGGTGCAGGCGGTGAAACCCGGCCACCAGCCATATTCGACCCCGGCATGGGCGACCCCGATCGCGCCCGACACCCCGATCGCCAGCGCGGCGAGCACGACCAGCCCGCTCCGCTCCCGCCCCGCCGGCACGAAGAAACCCAGCCCGGCCAGCGCCACGGCGGCATAATGCGGCCAACGCTGCCAGTGGCACATCTCGCACGGGTACAGCCCGCCCAGCAATTGCGCCCCCCACACCCCCGCCAGCAAGGCGACGGGCAGCAGGAAGGCGATCAGATGGGCAGCAGACGGCCGGGTCATGTGCTTACTTGGCGACCGGCTTCACCACCGGCCTCGTCGCGGCGGCGACCTGGGCCGGGCCACCGAGCCGGGCCACCGTCTTGAGCGCGTAGTTGAGCTGGAAGTCCTCGACGCCCTGCTTCTTCAGGCCATCGGCCGTGGCGGTGAAGCGGGGGTCTTCCTTGCTGTCCTCCTCCAGCGCGCCGTTATCCAGCTTGGCCTCGTTGAGCAGGTGGCGGCGCAGATCAGCCTCGCGCACCACCGGCCGATCCTTGTAATCGGGATCGGACAGCTGCGGCACGCGGATGTCGGGTTCGATGCCACCTTCCTGCACCGAATGGCCGGAGGGGGTGTAATAGCGCGCGGTGGTGATCTTCAGCGCGCGCTGCGGCCCCAGTTCGATCACCGACTGGACCGATCCCTTGCCGAAGCTGCGCTCGCCCATCACCACCGCGCGGTGATGGTCCTGCAAGGCGCCCGCGACGATCTCCGACGCAGACGCCGTGCCGGCATCGGTCAGCACCACGACCGGCAACCCCTTGGCCGCATCGCCGGGGAACATGCTTTCGGCATAATAACGGTCGATGTCGTTCCCGCGCCCGCGCTGCGACACGATCTCGCCCCGCTCCAGGAACAGGTCGGACACCGCGATCGCCTCCTGCAACAGGCCGCCGCCATTGTTGCGCAGGTCGACGACATAGCCGAGCGGCGCATGGCCCAGCGATTGCCGGATCGCGGCGATCGCGGCGCGTGTCTCGGTACCGGTATCCTTGGAGAAGGTGTTGATGTTGATGTAGCCGACGTCGCCGCGCACTTCCCACTTCACCGGTTTCTGCACGATGCGTTCGCGCACCATCGTCACGTCGATCGGCTTGTCCCGGCCCGCGCGGACCAGCGACAGCGTGATCTTGCTGCCGGGCGCGCCGCGCATCTTGGTCACCGCCTGATCCAGTGTCAGGCCATAGGCGAGTTCGCCGTTGATGCGCAGGATCAGGTCGCCCGCCTTGACCCCCGCACGGTCGCCGGGCGCATCCTCCTGCGGCGCGATCACCTTCACCGCGCCATCGTCCATCCCCACCGTCAGACCCAGGCCGCCATAGGCACCGTCGGTCATGATCCGCAGATTGTCGTACTCGATCCCGGTCTCGTACACCGAATGCGGATCCAGCGAGGCGAGCATCCCGTCGATCGCGCCCTTTATCAGGGTCTTGTCATCGACCTTGTCGACATAGTTCGACTTGATCCGCTGGAACACGTCGAGGAACTGATCGAATTCGCGATAGGTATCGGTATCCGCCGCCGCCATCGCCGCAGGTGGAATGACGGCAAGCGCCGCAACGATCGCAGTGGCGGTAAGAAGCGGACGACGCATCGGAAAACCCTGACGGCAAAACGGCAATCCCGCCATCGTAGCGGCAATCCCGCCCCCGTCAAAGCGCGCTGATCGTGAACCGCGGCTTAAACGGGGTGAAGGATCAGTGGATCAGCGCCGCTGCATCGACCGGCTCCCCCCGACGGCGCAGTTCGACGGTGACGTGCGGCCGGTCGCCCCGGCGCGCGCTGCCGATCACCGCTCCGCCACTCACCCGCCTGCCCGGCCGCACCGCCAGCGTGCCGAGCCCGGTCAGCACGCTGGTCCACCCCGCGCCGTGATCGACGATCACCGTGCCGCCATAGCCGCGAAACGCCTGCGCATAGCGGACGATGCCCCCTGCGGGCGCCACCACCGGCGACCCCGGCGCCACCGCGAAGGTCAGGCCGCGTGATCGCACCCCCGCCTCCGACAGGGTACCGAAGCCGGTGACGAGCCGCCCCGTCACCGGCAGGCGATAGGCCGAAGCGGCACGATCATCCTGTCTGGCATCCGAAGGCTTCGTCAGGCTGCGATGACGAAGCCGGGCAAGGCGGGATGCCAGTTCGGGCCGCAATCCGGCCAGTACAGCGCGCAGATGGATCAGGTCGTTGATCGATCCCGGCTGGACCAGCGTGGCGATCACGGGCGGGCGCCCCACCGCTTGCATGACGGCCAGCAGCCTTGCGATCGCCACCGTGTCGGGCCGGTCGACCGGCATCGGCGAGGCAGCGGGCAGGCTGGCACCGCACAGCAGCGCCATCGCCACGACACCGATCGCCCGCGCCTTCATCCTTCGCGGTGATAGGGATGGTTGGCGAGGATGCTGGTGGCGCGGAACAGCTGTTCCGCCAGCATCGCGCGGGCCAGCAGATGCGGCCAGGTCGCCCGTCCGAACGACAGCAGCAGATCGGCCCCCGCCCGCGCCCCGTCGTCGAACCCGTCGGCTGCGCCCAGCAGGAACCGCGCTTCGCGCACGCCGTCATCGCGCCAGCGACCAAGCCGCTCGGCGAAGGCGACCGATCCCAGTATCTCACCCTTCTCATCGAGCAGGATGCGCCGACCCTGCGCCACCGGCGGCGACTCGCGGCCGCCGGTGTCCGGCAGTTCGGTGACCCGCGTCGGCCAGGCGATCCGCTTCAGATAGCGATCGACCAGTTCCGCTTCGGGCGAGCGGGCGATGCGACCGCGCGCGACGATGTGCAGCAGCACCGGTTCAGCTGCGGGGCGTGCCCGCCGGCATCGGCGCGTCGGGCGCCGGCGCATCGCCAAACGACCACATCCGCTCCAGATTGTAGAAGGAACGAACCTCCGGCCGGAACAGGTGGACGATGATGTCGCCTGCGTCGATCAGCACCCAGTCGGCGGTCGGCAACCCTTCCACCCGGCAGGGGCGGCGGAACTCCGCCTTGATCCGCTCGGTCAGCTTCGCCGCCATCGAGGCGACCTGCCGGGTCGAACGACCGCTGGCGATCACCATGTAATCCGCGATCGTCGACTTGCCGGCGAGCGGAACGGAGACGGTTTCGACCGCCTGATCGTCGTCCAGGGATGCCAGGATCAACCGGTGCAGCGCCTCCACCTCGGCAGGGTCGGACGGCGTCGGGGCCGAAGGGCGGGAGGCAGAGGGAGTAGAGGCCAAGTCAGTTCCTTGAAGGGTGCAGCCCGAGGCGTATGTGCCAGTCGGGATCGCCGGCCCGAAGGCCGGTGGCGGACGTCGGATCGGGGCGGAAGCGCATCAGCACGATGGCCGGCAAACTCCACGTCGTCCATCGTTTCGCGGCCGACTGCGGTCGTCGATAGCGCCGCAGCCAGGCCATCGCGGGGGCCGCGAGGGCATGTCCGTCATACCCCGGACGCGTGACGACCGCAATCGGGATCGCACGCGCGATCCCGCGCCAGTCACGCCAGCGGTGGAATTGTGCCAGATTGTCCGCCCCCATGATCCAGACGAACCGCCGTTTGGGATAACGACGTTGCAGGGCGCGGATCGTATCGACGGTGTAACGCGTCCCCAATTTGGACTCGATCGTGGTCGCCCGGATCGGCGCCCGTCGTGCCATCGCCCGCGCCGACGCCAGCCGCGCGGCGAGCGGCGCCATGCCCCTGGCAGGTTTCAGGGGGTTGCCCGGTGACACCAGCCACCACGTCTCCTCAAGGTCCAACGCCCGATTCACGGCCAGCGTGACGTGGCGATGCCCACGGTGCGCCGGATTGAAACTGCCGCCGAGCAGGCCGGTGGGGGTCATGGCTCGACCAACCAATTCTCACGCTCGTGGTGGATGCGCAATAACTCCACCCGCCCCGTCGCGATCCGATAACGGATCAGGTAAGGCGTTTCATACACCAGCAGCACCCGGATGCCGTCGCGAAGCGGACGGCCACCATGCGGGAAATTTTCGAGAAAGTCTGCACGCTGGCGGATGGCTGCCAGCGTTCTGGCGGCATGATCGGGTTCGGCATCGCGGGTCAGCCAATCGTCGATCTTGCGCAGATCGTCCAGCGCCGGTCGCGACCAGATTATGTCGTGCATCGCCCACGATGCTTGGCGATCATCGCGTCCAGTTCCGTCATCACTTCAGCATGGGGGATGACGTCACCACGATCGACCGCGTCGATCCCCAGCTGGATAAAGGCACGATAGTCGGCGTCAGACTCGGCAACACGCTGCACCGCCTCAGCGACATAGTCCTCGTCCGACATGCCACGCGCCGCAGCACCAGCGGTGACGAGTGCCGAGGTCGTGGCATCGAGTGATGCGGTGATACGAACCATCTCGTTCATGCCTGTAGCCTAATCCCCTGAACCGGCCACTTCAACCACGCACCTGCCCGGCGCCGCGACCGACCCATTTGTAGGTCGTCAGTCCTTCCAGGGCGACGGGGCCGCGGGCGTGGAGACGACCGGTGGCGATGCCGATCTCCGCACCCAGCCCGAACTCACCGCCATCGGCGAACTGGGTGGAGGCGTTCCATAGCACGATCGCCGAATCCACCGCCGCGAGGAAGCGTTCGGCCACACCTTGATCGGTCGCGACGATCGCGTCGGTGTGGTGCGATCCGTGCCGGGTGATGTGTGCGATCGCATCATCGACGCCATCGACCAACGCGACGGAGGCGATCGCGTCGAGATATTCGGTATCCCAGTCGGTATCGTCTGCGGGATCGACGTCGGCCAAGGCCCCTATCCCGGCATCGCCGCGCACCGTGCAGCCGGCTGCCTGCAACGCCGCGACCAGCGCAGCGGCTTGCGGGTAGTCGCGGTCGATCAGCAGCGTCTCCATCGAGCCGCACACACCGGTGCGGCGCATCTTGGCATCGACGACGATCGCGGTCGCCATCGCCGGATCGGCGGACGCGTGGACGAAGACATGGTTGATGCCGTCGAGATGCGCCAGCACCGGCACCCGCGCCTCTGCCTGCACCCGCGCGACCAGCCCCTTGCCCCCGCGGGGTACGATCAGGTCGATCAGCCCGTCCGCCGCCAGCATCGCGCCCACCGCAGCGCGATCGGTCGTCGGCACCAGTTGCACCGCATCGTGCGGCAACCCGGCCTCGCCCAACCCGGCAGCGAAGGCGGCATGGATCGCGCGATTGCTGTCCCGCGCTTCCGATCCGCCGCGCAGGATCACGGCGTTGCCGCTCATCACACACAGTGCGGCGGCATCCGCGGTGACGTTCGGCCGGCTTTCGTAGACGATGCCGATCACGCCGATCGGCACGCGCACCCGCGACAGGTGCAGGCCGTTGGGCCGGGTACGTTCATCGATCGCCCGCCCGACCGGATCGTCGAGCGCGGCGACCGCCGCGATGCCGGCGACCATCCCCGCCAGTCGAGCGGGGTCGAGGCGCAACCGGTCGAGCAGCGCGCCGCTCAACCCCGCCCCGGCGGCACGCGCCATGTCACGATCGTTGGCGGCAAGGATCGTATCGGCTGACGCCTGGACTGCTGCCGCTGCCGCTTCGAGCCCACGCCGCTTGGCATCGGTCGGCAATCGCGCCAGTTCCCGTGCCGCGATGCGGGCGCCCCGTCCCATCGTCGCGATCAGATCGCCGGGTGTTTCGCTGTCAGCCATGACCGCGCGCTAGCATGGCGAGGGTCGCAGGACGAGGGGCGACAGGCACGCTGCCCCCCTCTCGCTGCCGCGATGTTCCGGTACCTTCCTTTTCCACCAGGACAGGAAGACAGTTCGCTTCAGTACACCCGCTTCTTCGGCTTGATGTACTCGATGTCGTCGGTCATCGTGTAGTCGTGGACGGGGCGGTAATCGATCGCCACGCCGCCGCCCTTGCCGCCCCAGCCGTCGAACCTGGTCAGCGTGTGCTTCATCCAGTTGGCGTCGTCGCGCTCCGGGAAGTCTTCATGCATATGGGCGCCGCGCGATTCCTTGCGGTTCTCGGCGGCCTTGATGGTCACCGACGCCTGCGCCATCAGATTGTCGAGTTCCAGTGTCTCGACCATGTCGGTGTTCCAGATCAGCGAGCGATCCTTGACGCCCACGTCCTGCAGACCGGCGTAGATCGACTCCATCTGGCTTACACCCTCGGTCAGCAGGGCCGAGTCGCGGAACACCGCGCAATGCTTCTGCATGGTGCGCTGCATCTCGGTCCGCAACTGCGCGGTCGGGGTCGCCCCCGATGCGTGGCGGAACGTGTCGAGCCGGTTGAGCGCCAGTTCCTCCGACCCCTTGGGCAGCGGATTGTGCGGCGTACCGGGCTTCAGCTGGTCCTTGATCCGCAGGCCGGTCGCACGGCCGAACACCACGAGATCGATCAGCGAGTTGGAGCCGAGCCGGTTGGCGCCATGGACCGAGACGCAAGCCGCCTCACCCACCGCGAACAGGCCGGGGACGACGCTGTCGGGATCGCCGTCGCGCAGGCGCACGACCTCGCCGTGATAATTGGTCGGGATGCCGCCCATGTTGTAATGGACGGTCGGCGTGACGGGCAGCGCCTGCCGCGTCAGATCGACGCCGGCGAAGATCTTGCCCGTCTCGGTGATGCCCGGCAGCCGCTCGGCCAGCACCTTGGGATCGATGTGATCGAGGTGCAGGTAGATATGGTCCTTGTGCGGGCCGACGCCGCGCCCTTCGCGCATTTCCATCGCCATCGACCGCGACACCACGTCGCGGCTGGCAAGATCCTTGGCCGACGGAGCATAGCGCTCCATGAACCGCTCGCCCTCGGAATTGGTCAGATAGCCGCCCTCGCCCCGCGCGCCCTCGGTGATGAGCACGCCCGCACCGTAGATGCCGGTCGGGTGGAACTGCACGAACTCCATGTCCTGCAACGGCAGGCCGGCGCGCAGCACCATCGCGTTGCCGTCACCCGTGCAGGTATGCGCGGAGGTGGCGGAGAAATAGCAGCGACCATAGCCGCCCGTCGCCAGCACGACGTTATGCGCGCGGAACCGGTGGATCGACCCGTCTTCCATGCACAGCGCGATCACGCCGCGGCAGACGCCGTTTTCCATGATGAGATCGAGCGCGAAATACTCGACGTAGAAATCGGCGTCGTACTTCAGCGACTGCTGGTACAGCGCGTGGAGCATCGCATGGCCGGTGCGATCGGCGGCGGCGCAGGTGCGCTGCACCGGCGGGCCCTCACCCATGTTCTGCATGTGGCCACCGAACGGGCGCTGGTAGATGGTGCCGTCGTCGTTGCGGCTGAACGGCACGCCGGCATGCTCCAGCTCGTAGACCGCCTGCGGGGCTTCGCGACACAGATATTCGATCGCGTCCTGATCGCCGAGCCAGTCGGAACCCTTGACGGTATCGTACATGTGCCACGACCAGTGATCGGGCGAATTGTTGCCGAGCGAGGCGGCGATGCCGCCCTGCGCCGCGACGGTATGCGACCGGGTCGGAAACACCTTGGTGATGCAGGCGGTCTTCAGACCCGCCTCGGCGATGCCCATCGTGGCGCGCAGGCCGGAACCGCCCGCACCCACGACGACCGCGTCATAGGTATGGTCGATGATCTTGTAAGAGGCGGGCATCAGGCAGCGGCTCCGAGCGCGATCTTGAGGATGGAGAAGAGGGCGGCACCACCGGTCGCCACCACGAAGAAGTTCAGCAGGACCATGAACACGATACGGCTTTCGTCGTGCTGGTAATCCTCGATCACGATCTGCAGGCCCATGCGGAAATGCCAGAAGACCGACAAGATCAGCAACGCCATCGGGATCGCGACCCAGGCGTTTTCCATCCACATCCGCATCGTCGTGTAGTCATAGGCCGGCTGGCGGGCGATCGACACGATCAGCCACAGCATCAGCAGGAAGTTCGATCCCGCGGTCAGCCGCTGGTACCACCAATGGTGCGCGCCTTCCCTGGCGGAGCCGAGGCCACGCACGCGGCCGAGAGAGGTGCCCGAACGCATCACTTCATCCCCATGTAGAGCCAGAACAGCGCGGTCAGCGCGACCGAGACGAACATCGTCGCCATCGCCCAGCGCTTGTTGGTCCGGAGTTCGTAACCGGCGCCCATGTCCAGGAACAGGTGGCGCACGCCCGTGGCCATGTGCTGGAACAGCGACAGCGTCAGTCCGATGCCGATGACCAGGCCCAGAATGTTGAGCGCACCGGATTCGGTCGTGAACACGTCGCGGAAGGTGGCGTAGCTTTCCGCGCCGCCCGCCAGCGCCGCCAGCCACCAGACCATCAGCAACGTGCCGACGGTCGCCATGCCGCTGCCGGTCACGCGGTGCAGGATCGACACCAGCATGTGCGGCCCCCACCGCCATATCTGGAGGTGCGGGCTAAGCGGGCGAGCAGGATTGCGCGATGCCAAAGGGCTGGTCCTCGATCCGAACGGTGGTACCTGCGCCTATGAGGCGCGAGGGCCGGCGATGCAAGTATCTCCACCATATGGCCGGGGTCGGGCGCCATAAACCTGCCCTTACCTAACCATGTGTTAACTCCGGCGCCCTAGCATGACCGCACGTTCAGCAGGAAAGTCGTCAGCGTCATGGATTTCCCCACCCCCGGCTCGATCGCGGCCGGTATCGATATCCAGGCCCGGATCAGGGCATTCGACGGCAGCGATCGATCGCTGGTCCGTGCCGCCGCCGCGCTGTGGACCGTCATCGAACCAAATGCGCATGAGATCGTCGAGGCTTATTGGGCGCATTGGCGCTTCGCCAATCCCGGCGCGCCGGAATGGACCGCGATGGACCAATCCCGCCGGATGGATGCGGGGATGCGGTATCTGCGCGACCGGTTCAACGATCTGTCCGGCATCGCCTGGGTCGAATCGCTGGAACGCGCCGTCGCGTCGGCTTGCCATGCCAATGTGTCCACCATGGATCTGCTGGCGATGTCCTGCGCCAGCGACCGGGCCGCGCTCAAGGTGCTGTTGGCCAACGTCCCGCCCGGGGACCCGATGCTGCCGGTCCATATCGACGTACTGATGCGGTTGTTCGGCATGGAAACCGAATTGACGGTGGAATTGTTCGCGGGCTTCGCCGCGCACCGGACGCAGTTCGCGCGGGATCGCCTCGCCTCCGATTTCCGCGACAGCATCGCGGCCACGACGGATGTCGCGATGCACGAAGGCGTGCAACTGCGCGACCAGAGCAACCGGGCATCGAACTTCGCGCGCGGCATGCTGGGCAAGGCATCGGAAGTGGCCGCCGCCGCCGAACAGTCCGCCGTGGCGATGCGCGAGGCGGCGCAGACCGCCGCCGGCCTGATCCGCGCGATCGAGGATGCGCGCGTCGAGGTGGAGGCCGCCGCCGAGATCGCCACCCGTGCCAGCGCGCAGGCGGGCCAGGCGGTCGGCATGTCCGAAACCCTGTCCGATCATGCCAAGTCGATCGAATCGATTCTCGGCCTGATCCGCGACATCGCCGGCCAGACCAACCTGCTCGCCCTGAACGCCACGATCGAGGCGGCGCGCGCGGGCGATGCCGGCCGCGGCTTCGCGGTGGTGGCACAGGAAGTAAAGAGCCTCGCAAGCCAGACCGCGCGCGCCACCGACGACATCGCCGCCAAGATCGCCGCGATCCAGTCCGCTACCCGCTCGACCGTGGAAACCAACGCCTCGATCAAGTCGACCGTCGCCGAGGTGCAGGAATCCGCCGAACGCATCCGTTTCGCGATGGAGGCACAGGCACAGACCGTGACCGCGATCACCGCCGCGGTCGACGAGACCGCGCTGGCCGCCGACTCGATGTCCGGCACGATCACCGCGATCCGCAAGGATACGGAAATGGTCGCCTCCGAAATCGATGGCGTCGGTCGCGGCTTCGATGCTCTCGATGGCCGGCTGGGCACGTTGAAGACCAGCGCGGGCGACTTTGCCGCCAAGGTCGCGGCCTGACCGACGGCCGATATCCTGCTGCCGGTGAACCGAGGGGGTAAGGGGAGGAACGACATGGCCTCCCCCGGCCCGCCACGCTACAGCGCGTGGCCATGACCATCCTTCTCACCGGATCGAGCCGCGGCATCGGCGCGGCGATCGCCACCACGCTGGCCGATGCCGGCCGCACCGTCATCGGCCACGGCACCGCCAGCGGCATTCCCGCCGATTTCGACGAACCGGGCGCGGGATCGGCGCTGTGGGATGCCGCGCTGGACCGGGCGGACGGCACGATCGACGTACTCGTCAACAATGCCGGCGTGTTCGAGGCCAATCCGCTGGAGGGCGACGACTGGCTGGCCGGCTGGGAACGGACGATGCGGATCAACCTGACCGCCGCCGCCGAACTCTGCCGCCTCGCCGTTCTCCACTGGCAGGCGCGCGATGTGCCCGGACGCATCGTCAACGTCGCCAGCCGCGCCGCCTATCGGGGCGACAGCCCGGCGCACTGGCATTATGCCGCCTCCAAGGCGGGAATGGTCGCGATGACCAAGACGATCGCCCGCGCCTATGCCAAGGACGGCATCCTCGCCTTCGCGGTCTGCCCCGGCTTCACGATGACCGGCATGGCGGACGATTATCTCGCCAGCCGCGGCGGGGACAGGCTGCTCGCGGATATCCCGCTGGGCCGCGTCGCCGAACCGGCGGAGGTCGCAGCGGCAGTCCGCTTCCTCGCGCTGGATGCCCCGCCATCGATGACCGGCGCGGTACTCGACGTGAACGGCGCCAGCTATGTCCGGTAACTGGAAGGTCACGCTGCCCTGCACCCGCGCGGAGGCGGAGGCGATCGACGCGGGCGACGGTCCTGCGCTCGATCCGATGCCGACGCTGGTGACCACCGAGGAAGTGCTGGACGACGCCGAACAGTGGCGGCTCGACGCCTATTTTGATCGCGAACCCGATGCCGCCGCGATCGCCGCGATCGCCGCACTGGCGCCCGCCACCGCCGCCCCGCCGACGGTCGAGCGATTGCCCGACGAGGACTGGGTGACGATGAGCCAGGCGGGCCTCGCCCCGCTGCATGTCGGCCGCTTCTTCGTCCATACCGGCGATGCGGCGGTACCCGAGGGCGCACACGGCCTGCACATCGCCGCCGGCCGCGCGTTCGGGACGGGGCATCACGAGACGACCAGCGGCTGCCTCTCCGCACTGGACGGAATGGCGCAGGCGGGTCGCCGTTTCGACCGGATCATCGACATCGGCACCGGCACCGGCCTGCTCGCCTTCGCCGCGTCGCATCTGTGGCCGGACGCAGCGATCGTCGCGACCGATATCGACGCCGTCGCGATCGACGTAACGCGTGAGAATGCGACGGCCAATGGCGTCGACGGCCTGCACCTGATCGTCGCGGACGGCGCGCTGGACGATGCGGTGACGGCGGCGGCACCCTACGACCTCGTGATCGCCAACATCCTTGCCGGCCCGCTCGTGTCGATGGCCCCCGAACTCGCCGCCATCGCCGCGCCCGGCGCGACGATCCTGCTTGCCGGCCTGCTGGAGGTGCAGCGCGACGCGGTGGAGGCCGCCTATGCCGCCTGTGGCTGCACGCCCCTCACCACCGACCGCCGCAACGACTGGAGCGTCCTGACGCTGCGGGCGGGCGCGGAACGGTTCGTGCCGGCAGGCCCGTTCGATCCGAAGGGGCGCGACGGATGGGCGCTGGATATTTAGAGCCGGATGACATCAGGTTGAACCGGATGTTCGTCATGGCGAGCGGAGCGAAGCAATCCAGGGCGTCTTGGTCCGGCGCTGGATTGCTTCGCTCCGCTCGCCATGACGGATGGGGTCAGACCAATGTCATCCCGCTCTAGTCACCTGGAACTGAAGTTCGTCTCATTGTTTTCTGACAGAAGCGTTTGACCGAGGCGAGGATGTCGTCGGCGGATTTGACCCATTTGTAGGGTTTGGGTTTCTCGTTGTGGGCGACGATGAAGGCGGCG
>NZ_JACYUG010000020.1 GCF_014841615.1 Sphingomonas sp. CFBP 8760
TGAATCACAAGCTGCTGAAATCGCTCAACTCAATTTTCGGTCGGGCTCTCAGATCAGGCCGGCAAGCGGGCTGGACGGATCGGCATAGCGCCGCATCCCCATCCGCCCCGCCCGGTACGACAGCCGTCCCGCTTCCACGGCGGCCCGCATCGCGGCGGCCATCATCACCGGGTCCTTCGCCTCGGCGATGGCGGTGTTCATCAGCACGCCGTCGCAGCCCAGCTCCATCGCCACCGCCGCGTCGGAGGCGGAGCCGACCCCGGCATCGACCAGCACCGGCACCCCCGCCCCTTCCACGATCAGGCGGATGGTGACGCGGTTCTGGATGCCCAGCCCCGATCCGATCGGCGCGCCCAGCGGCATGATCGCGACCGCACCGGCATTTTCCAGCCGCTTCGCCGCGATCGGATCGTCGACGCAGTACACCATCGGCAGGAAGCCCTCGTTCGCCAGGATCTCGGTCGCGCGCAGCGTCTCGACCATGTCGGGGTACAGCGTCTTCGCCTCGCCCAGCACCTCCAGCTTCACCAGGTCCCAGCCACCCGCCTCGCGCGCCAGCCGCAGCGTGCGGATCGCCGATTCGGCATCGAAGCAGCCGGCGGTGTTGGGCAGATAGGTGATGCGCTTCGGATCGATGAAGTCGGTCAGCATCGGCGCATTGGGGTCGGACACGTTCACCCGCCGCACCGCCACCGTCACGATCTCCGCGCCCGATGCCTCGACCGCCGCCGCGTTCTGCGCGAAATCCTTGTACTTGCCGGTGCCGACGATCAGCCGCGACCGGAACGTCCGGCCCGCGACGGTCCAGCTGTCCTGCGTAACCGGGGCGACGTGATCGCCGCCCCCCGCGACCGGATGGTCGCCACCACCGACGAAATGCACGATCTCGATATCGTCGCCGTCCTCGACCAGCACGTCCGCCAGCGTCGATCGCGGCACCACCTCCAGGTTGCGCTCGACCGCCACCTTCTCCACCACCAGCCCCATCTCGGTGGCCAGTTGCGCCAGCGTCAGCCCGGCGCTGATACGCTTGTGTTCGCCATTCACGGTGATCGTCACGGTGCCGTCGCTATGGGCCATGTCGCGTTCCCGCCGGTCGCTTCGAGCGGAAGTCGAGAAGCACCGGTCATCTGTAGGGCCGACCCGCATGGACACATGTCTCGACTTCGCTCGACACGAACGGGTAGAAGACCTGCGATCTAGGGGCGCGGTCCGCGCCCCGCAACCGAAAGCGCCCCGACATGGCCGAAAACGCCACCGGCCCCATCTATGTCCTGAACGGTCCGAACCTCAACCTGCTCGGCCTGCGTGAGCCGGAGATCTACGGCCACGACACGCTCGACGACATCGCCGGGATGCTGGAGGACCGCGCCCGCGAACTCGGGCTGGAGATCGACCTGCGCCAGTCCAACCACGAAGGCCATCTGGTCGACTGGCTGCACGAGGCCCAGGCCCGCCGCGCCAAAGCGGTGCTGCTGAACGCCGGGGCCTTCACCCATAGCTCGATCGCGATCCACGACGCGATCAAGGCGGTGACGACCCCGGTGATCGAGGTTCATCTGTCGAACCCGCACCGGCGGGAAGAATTCCGCCATATCAGTTATGTAGGACGCGCGGCAAAGGGTACGATCGCGGGTTTCGGGGCGCAATCATATATGCTGGCGCTTGAAGCCGCGGCCCGCTTCTGACAGACGCCCGCGCTTGAACAGGGGAAGGGTCACCATGACCGACGTTAAACCGAACGGCCCGATGCAGATCGATGTCGACCTCGTCCGCCAGCTCGCCGAGCTGCTGGATACCACGCAGCTGACCGAGATCGAGGTCGAGGACAAGGACCGCAAGATCCGTGTCGCGCGCAAGGCGCCGCCGGCCGCCGCGGCACCGATGCACTATGCGCCGGCACCGCCCGCCGCCGCGCCGATCCCGGCCGCCGTCACCGCAGAGGTCGCGGCCTTCGCGCCGACCGCCGCGGTCGATGCGGTGAAATCGCCGATGGTCGGCACCGTCTATCTGTCCGCCGAACCGGGCGCGAAGCCGTTCGCCGGCGTCGGCCAGACCGTGGCGGCGGGGGACACGCTGCTGATCGTGGAGGCGATGAAGGTGATGAACCCGATCCTCGCCCCCACCGCCGGCGTCGTCCGTCAGGTGCTGGTCGAAAACGGCCAGCCGGTGGAATTCGACCAGCCGCTGATCGTGGTCGAATAATGCCGCAGATCAAGAAGCTGCTGATCGCCAACCGCGGCGAGATCGCGCTGCGTATCCACCGCGCCTGTCACGAGATGGGCATCAGGACGGTCGCGGTCCATTCCACCGCCGATGCCGATGCGATGCACGTGCGCCTGGCGGACGAGGCGATCTGCATCGGGCCGCCGGCGGCGACCGACAGCTATCTCAACATCCCCAACATCATCTCCGCCGCCGAGATCAGCGGGGCGGACGCAATCCATCCCGGCTACGGCTTCCTCAGCGAGAATGCCCGCTTCGCCGAGATCGTCGAGATGCACGACCTGATCTTCATCGGCCCCAAGCCCGAACATATCCGCACGATGGGCGACAAGGTGGAGGCGAAGCGGACCGCCGGCGCGCTCGGCCTGCCGCTCGTGCCCGGCTCCGACGGCGCGATCTCCGACGTGGCCGAGGCGAAGGCGCTAGCCGCCGAGATCGGCTATCCCGTCATCATCAAGGCGGCGTCGGGCGGCGGCGGGCGCGGCATGAAGGTCTGCAATTCGGAAGACCAGCTCGAAACGCTGATGCAGCAGGCGGGGACGGAGGCGAAGGCGGCGTTCGGCGACGCGACCGTCTACATGGAGAAATATCTCGGCAACCCGCGCCATATCGAGTTTCAGATATTCGGCGACGGCAACGGCCAGGCGATCCATCTGGGCGAGCGCGACTGCTCGCTCCAGCGCCGCCACCAGAAGGTGCTGGAGGAGGCCCCCTCCCCGATCATCACCCCCGCCGAGCGGGAACGGATGGGCGGCATCGTGGCGAAGGCGATGGCCGACATGGGCTATCGCGGCGCGGGCACGATCGAATTCCTGTGGGAAGCCGGCGAGTTCTACTTCATCGAGATGAACACCCGTCTCCAGGTCGAACATCCCGTCACCGAGATGATTACCGGCATCGATCTGGTCCGTGAACAGATCCGCATCGCGGAGGGCAATCCCCTGTCGGTCCGGCAGGACGAGGTGCGCTTCTCCGGCCACGCGATCGAATGCCGCATCAATGCGGAGGACCCGCGCACCTTCATGCCCTCGCCCGGCAAGGTCACGCATTTCCACGCGCCCGGCGGGATGCATGTCCGCGTCGATTCCGGTCTGTACGCGGGCTACAAGGTGCCGCCCTATTACGACAGCATGATCGCCAAGCTGATCGTCTACGGCACCACCCGCGACCGCTGCATCGCCCGGCTGCGCCGCGCGCTGGAGGAATTCGTGATCGAGGGGATGAAGACCACCATCCCCCTCCACCAGCAGTTGATCGAGGACCCGGAATTCCAAGCGGGCAGCTACACGATCAAATGGCTGGAGGATTGGCTCGCGAAGCAGGACGCCTGACGGGATGCGGCGATACTGGTGGCTCGCCGCCCCCCCGCTCTTGCTCGCGATGTCGCTGAAGGTCGGCTCGTCGATCGAGGACCCGGTTCGCGCGCTGACCGGCCATTACCTCAGCCGCACCACCGATGCGCAGGGCAAGCGGGTGGACAGCGTGGTGGAGATCGTGCCGATCGCCGCCCGCCACGCCTATGTGCATTTCGACCTTCACGCCCCCGACGGCGCGCGGTGCGAATTGACGGGGATCGCCGATGCGGTCGGCCCGGCGCTGATCTACCGCGCCTCGCGCCACAGCAGCGCGCGGCAATGCCGGATCACGATCCGCCGGCAGGACCGGCGCCTGACCTATGTCGATGCGGGCGATACCTGCGCCTCGCTGTGCAGCGCGCGCGACGGCTTCGACGGCAGCATGGCGTGGAGCACGCGGCGGCGGATCGCCGAATCCGCCAAGTTGCGCACCTCGCAGCCGTTCCTCGATGCGGTCGAGGAATGGCGGCACCTGCGATGAAGGCGACGATCTGGCACCATCCGCGCTGCTCCAAATCCCGTGCCGCGCTGGCGCTGCTGCACGCGGCCGGCGCGGACGTGACCGTGATCGATTACGTGAAGACCCCGCCGACCGCAGCCGACCTCGCCCGCCTCTACACCCGTGCCGGACTGACGCCGCGACAGGGACTGCGCGGCGATGCGCCGCCGCTTGCCGACGACGCGATCCTCGCCGCGATGGCGGCCGACCCGACGATCATCGAGCGTCCCCTGGTCGAAACCGAACGCGGCGTCGTCCTCGCCCGTCCGCCCGAACGCGTCCATTTCATTCTGTGATGCCGCACTTGTGGGCAGCACTCATCGAAATGCCCGGTTTTCGGGCACCCTCAACGCCGCCGATCCGGGCTTGCCGCAGGCAGGCGCGACTGGCACGTAGTCTGCATCGTCCATCGTCAGGGCGAGGATCGAACATGCACCGGGGGAAGCCGTGAAGAAGGTCGAGGCCATCATCAAGCCGTTCAAGCTGGATGAGGTGAAAGAGGCGCTGCACGAGATCGGCGTATCCGGCATCACCGTGACGGAGGCGAAGGGCTTCGGCCGGCAGAAGGGGCATACCGAACTGTATCGGGGTGCCGAATATGTCGTCGATTTCCTGCCCAAGGTGAAGCTGGAGGTCGTCGTCGAGGATGCCCTGGCCGACCGCGTGGTCGAGGCGATCGCCGCCGCCGCGCAGACCGGCCGGATCGGCGACGGCAAGATCTTCGTGATCCCGGTCGAGGCGGCGCTCCGCATCCGCACCGGCGAACGCGATGAAGCAGCGATCTGACCATAACTTGATTTGACGCGACGCAACATTCTGTGGAATTGGATGCTCGCGGCGCAACATCACGTCCGGCCATGCGGCCGGCCTATCTCAAGAGCAAGGGGCACCTGACATGGCGACTTCGGCCAGCGACATTCTGAAGCGGATCAAGGAAGAGGAGATCGAGTGGGTCGATCTGCGCTTCACCGATCCCAAGGGTAAGTGGCAGCACCTGACCATGGTCGCCTCGCTGCTCGGCGAGGACGAGTTCACCGACGGCCTGATGTTCGACGGTTCCTCGATCGAGGGCTGGAAGGCGATCAACGAGTCGGACATGACGCTGATGCCCGATCTGGAGGCGGTCTATACCGATCCCTTCTCGGCGACGCCGATGCTGATCGTGTTCTGCGACATCGTCGATCCTTCGACCGGCGAACTCTACGCCCGTGATCCCCGCTCGACCGCGAAGCGCGCCGAGGCGTATCTGAAGACCACCGGCGTCGGCGACACCGTCTATGTCGGCCCGGAAGCCGAATTCTTCCTGTTCGACGACGTGCGGTTCGAGAACAGCTATTCGACCAGCTACTACAAGATCGACGACATCGAACTGCCGGGCAATTCGGGTCGCGAATATGAAGGCGGCAACATGGGCCACCGCCCGCGTGCCAAGGGCGGCTACTTCCCCGTCGCGCCGGTCGACAGCGCCGTGGATATCCGCGGCGAGATGGTGTCGACCATGATCGAGATGGGCCTGCCCTGCGACAAGCACCACCACGAGGTCGCCGCCGCGCAGCACGAACTGGGCCTGACCTTCGGCACGCTGACCCAGACCGCCGACCGGATGCAGATCTACAAGTACGTCGTCCACCAGGTCGCGCACGCCTACGGCAAGACGGCGACGTTCATGCCCAAGCCGATCAAGGAAGACAACGGCTCGGGGATGCACACCCACTTCTCGATCTGGGAAGGCAAGAACCCGCTGTTCGCCGGCAACGGTTATGCCGGCCTGTCGGAGATGTGCCTGTATTTCATCGGCGGCATCATCAAGCATGCCAAGGCGGTCAACGCCTTCACCAACCCGTCGACCAACAGCTACAAGCGGCTGGTGCCGGGCTACGAGGCACCGGTGCTGCTCGCCTATTCGGCGCGCAACCGCTCGGCCTCGTGCCGCATCCCCTACGGCACCGGGCCGAAGGCGAAGCGCGTCGAGGTGCGCTTCCCCGATGCGCTCGCCAACCCCTATCTCGCCTATGCGGCGCTGATGATGGCGGGCATGGACGGCATCCTGAACAAGATCCATCCGGGCGAGGCGATGGACAAGAACCTGTACGACCTGCCCCCCGCCGAACTGGCGCAGGTGCCGACCGTCGCCGGTTCGCTCCGCGAGGCGCTCGACTGCCTGGAAGCGGATCACGACTTCCTGCTGAAGGGCGACGTGTTCTCGAAGGACCAGATCCACTCCTTCGTCGAGATCAAGCGTTCGGAAGTCGCGCGCTGGGAAATGACCCCCAGCCCGGTCGAATACGACATGTATTACAGCGGCTGAGGCGTAGGGCGCACGCAAGCAGCGCAGTTGCTTGCGTGCGCCCGGGCCCGGCCGGCGGGGCACCGCCCCGACCGACGGCGCGGCCTCGTCGCGATGCCGACCACGATAGAAGGGCGTCCGGCGCGATCCGGGCGCCCTTTTCCGCGTCAGTCCGCCCCCCACAGCGCCGCGTCATAGGTCACGCGGTTCCGGCCACCGGCCTTGGCCATGTAGAGCAGCTGGTCGGCGGCGTTCAGCGCATTGTCCAGCCCTTCGCCGGGATGGATCGCCGCGACGCCGAGCGATGCGGTCACCGACAGGACGCTCCGGTCGGTAACCGCCGCGATCGCCTCGCGCAGCGCCTCGCAGCGGGCCTGCACGGCATCGCGGTCGATCCGGCTGAAGATGATGATGAACTCCTCCCCCCCGAACCGGGCGGAGACGGCATCGCCCCGATCGCAGCAGTCGCGGATCGCCGTCGCGACCCGCTTGATGACCTGATCGCCCACGTCATGCCCGTAACGGTCGTTCACCGCCTTGAAATGGTCGATGTCCAGGATCGCGATATACCCCTCGCCCCCCGTCGTGCCGAGCTCGGTGACGATCGGATGCGCCCGCTCGAAAAAGGCGCGGCGATTGTACAGGCCGGTCAGCGGATCGCGCTCCGCTAGGAAGCGAAGGTGCCTGATCTGCGCCAGCGTCTCGATATTGCTCTCGATCCGGTACCGCACTTCCTCCGCGATGAAGGGGCGATAGACGAAATCGGAGGCCCCGGCCTTCAGGAACGAGGCGGACAGGAACGGGTCCGACGAACCGGAGATGCCGATGATCCGCAGCCGGTCCGCCGGGTGGCGGGCACGGATGCGCTGCGTCAGTTCGTAACCGTCCATGTCGGCCATGTGATGATCGGTGATGACCAGTTCGATATCGTCGTTCTCGGCCAGGATGCGCAGGGCATCGATGCCCGATGCCGCCTCGAATATCCGGTAGTTCTGACGGCGCAGCAGGTCCGCCAGCACCGATCGCCCGCTGGCCGTGTCGTCGACGATCAGCACCGGCGGTGGCGGCATGTCGGTGAAGCGCGCCACCGTCCGCACCACCTGCGCGACGGTGGCGTCGGCATCCTTGTAGAAATAATCGACGATGTTGCGCGAGGTGAACCGCTCGCGCACCTTGCGGTCGAGCGTCGCGGTGAACAGCACGGTGGGCACGTCGGCATCGGCCAGCAGGTCGAGGATCTCGCCCGCCGGCGCATCGGGCAGGCTGGTGCCGGTGATCGCCAGCGCCGGCCGCCGCTCCTCCAGTGCCGCGGCGGCCGCGGCATAGCTGCGGAACCACGTGACCTCCGCACTGGTCTTCGCCTTGATCCGGCCCTGCAGCAACAGGCCCATCGCCACCGATTCCTCGATCAGGAACACCTCCGGCGTGCCGCCGGGCGGGTAAGCGGAGGACCGATCCGACTGCGCCTTGCGATCGAGTTCCCGAAAACGGGTCATGCTGGCTCCATCATATCCACGGGCATCCGGTCGTCCCGGCCTGATGGCCATGTCCGGCGGGGCGTAGACAGGATATCCTGCCATATGATTACCAGCTTGATATGGTGCGATCTTACCCGTGCCCTATGGCATCATCACCGTGCTGCCATGCGTGTCGCCCGCCTCCATCGCCCGGTGTGCCTCGGCGGCGTCCGCCAACGCGAAGCTGCGGCCGATCGTCGGCCGGATCGCCCCGCGCGCCAGCATCGCGAACACCCGGTCGGCCATCGCCTGCCGCTCCCCCTGGGTCCGGGCATAATCGAACAGGGTCGGCCGCGTCACGAACAGCGATCCCTTCGCGGCTAATATCCCCAGATTGACCCCCTCCACCGCGCCGGAGGCATTGCCATAGCTGACGATCATCCCGCGCCGCGCCGTCGCCGCCAGCGACACGTCCCATGTCGCCTTGCCGATCCCGTCCAGCACCACATCGGCACCGCGACCATCGGTCAGTTCGCGGACGCGCGCGGCGACATCCTCCTCCCGGTGCAGCAGCACGTGATCGGCACCCGCCGCGCGGGCGATCTCGGCCTTGTCCGTGGTGCCGACGCTGCCGATCACCGTCGCGCCGATCGCCTTCAGCCAGCCGACCAGCAGATGCCCCACCCCGCCCGCGGCGGCATGGACCAGCACGGCCTGCCCCGGCTGCACCCGGGCGCATTGTTCGATCAGCATCGCCGCCGTACCGCCTTTCAGCAGCAGCGCCGCCGCCGTCCGGTCGTCGACCGCGTCCGGCAGATGCACCAGTTCGCCGACCGCGACGTTGCGCGCGGTGGCATAGGCACCGCGCGACGGCCCGAACGTGCCCACCCGGTCGCCGACGCGGAAGCCATCGCCCCCCTCGCCGACCGCCTCCACCACGCCGGCCGCTTCCGATCCCAGTCCGCCGGGCAGGTCGATCGGATACAGTCCGCTGCGGTGATAGGCATCGATATAGTTCAGCCCCACCGCCAGCGACCGCAACCGTACTTCGCCGGGGGCGGGCGGCGGCAGATCGACATCGACCCATTCGATCACCTCAGGTCCGCCGGTACGCGTGATCCGCGCGACGCGGGCTGACTGGTCCATCACCATCGTCCTTCCATCATGATCGTGGCCGCGAAACGCCGCGTGCCCGCCGCCGGTTGCGCCACTCGCTGGGCAAGCGTTACGACAAGGCGTATATACCGGGCCATACGGGAGTGCGGCCGATGGGTGCGATCGAAACACGGACGTTCAGGAGCGGCAACAGCGTCGCGGTGCGCCTGCCCAAAAGCTTCGGGCTGTCTGCCGGCACGATGGTGACGATGGAGCAGGTCGGGGATACGGTGATGGTCAAACCCGCCATCGACGCGGATGCCGAAAAAGCCAAGGTAAGCGAATTGGTTCGCAGGCTGCGGGCGATCGGACCGATCACGCCGATTGAAGAGCGGGCACCGATCGAATTTCCGGATCGCACAGGCCTGGAATAATGTACCTGATCGATACGAACATCGCGATCTACCTTCGTGATGTCGAAGCCACGATAACGGAGCGGGTGGAGCGATTGGCCGTAACCCCGGCAATATCGATACTCAGCTGGGTGGAACTGGAGGCGGGGGTCCATCGCGATCCCGGCAATGCCGTCAAACGTCGTGCCAATCTCGACTCGCTCTTGCAGCTACTGCCGATGCTCGATCTGTCGGCCGACACGGTCACTACCTATGGCCGCATCGTCGCCACCTGCGGCTTTTCCCGTTCGAAGATCATCGACCGGCTGATCGCCGCCACCGCGCTGGTCGGCGACCTGACGCTCATCACCGTCAACGCCGCCGATTTCCGCGACATTCCCGGCCTGCGGCTCGAACCCTGGCCCGCTCCGGTTCAGTAGTCGCGCGATACCCGCACGTTGACGCTCTGCCGCCCCAGCGTCGAGATGCTCGACAGCAACGACAGCCAGCGCGTCACCTGAAACTCCACCTGCGTCGCGGAATAGCCCTGTCCGTCGGTCACGATCTCCGCATACAGCCGCCGCGTCACATATTTGCCCGCCGCGATCGACGTGCCCTGCCCGGTCTGCGGATCGGCGGGCAGGATGCGCAGCCGGTCCAGCCCCGCCGCGCGCCGCACCGCGTTGATCGGGTTCAGCCCGCCGCCACTGTCCTGCAACGCCGCCACCGCGGCGGCCAGTTGCAGCGCCTCGGGCGCGGACAGGTTGGTGATCGAGGTCCCGAACAGCAGGCGTGACAGCAATTCGTCCTCGGGCAGCGCCGGCACACTGGCAAAGCCGATCTCGGGTTTCATCGCGGTGCCCGTCACCCGGATGGAGGCGTTCAGGCCGGTGGTGTTCGCATTCGCCTCGATATCCAGCGACGGGTTGGCGGGTGTCTCGCCGCCGAAGCGGATGATGCCGCGCGACAGTTCGAACTCGCGTCCGGCGAACTCGTAATCGCCCCGGATCAGGCGTGCCTGCCCGGTGATCGCCGGATTGTCGGGCGCGCCGCCGATCTGCAGGTTGGCGGACCATTCGCTGGTCAGGCCCAGCCCGGTCACCGCCACCGCGCTGCGCGCGCGCGCGTTCAGCGCCAGCGTCCACGGCGTCGCGGGCCGATCGTCGGTGTCGACGCCACCCGGCACGTTGATCTCGCGCACGTTCAGCTGCGGCGCGGCGGTGGCGGCGGTCGCCTGCCCCAGCCGATACCGCGCCTGATCGAGCGTCACGTCGCCCGAAATGGTGCCGCCCGTGCCCGTGGAGGCGAAGCGCAGCGGCCCGGATACGGTCGCGCCGATATCGTCGCGGGCGATCAGCACCGCATGGTCCGCCTGCATCCGCAGGTCCAGCCCGACGCCGCCACGGCCCGCCAGATCGAACTGGCCCGATCCCGTCACCCGGCCACCGCGACCGGCGTCGGCGGCGAACCGGTCGATGGCGAGGCGCGATCCGGCGAAGCGCCCACTGGTCTGCACGTTGGTCAGCAGCGTGCCCGTCGTCGCGCTTTCGATCCGGGCCGCACTGGTCTGCAACGCGCCGCGGATAAGCGGGGCGGACAGCCGGCCGGTCACGTCCGCGCCGATCGATACCGGGCCGGACAGGTCGAACAGCTCCACCCCCGTCAACCGCCAAAGTGCGTCCGCCGGCCCGGCATAGCGCAGTTGCGCGAACAGCCCCGCCCCCGCCAGCCGCTGCGTCAACGTCCCCTGCCCCAACGGGGCAAGCTGCGCCTGCGCCCGCCCGATCGTCTTTCCGCCCGCCGCCATCACCGCGCGCAATCCCGCCCGGTCGGCGCGCAGCACGCCCGCCATCGCCACGTCGATCGGGGTGGAGTTCAGCACCAGTCCGGCACGGGTCAGCCCCCGCACGGTCATGTCCATCCGCCCGGTCGGCGCACCGCCCGCCGGCGTGGCCAGCGTCAGCGTGCCCGATGCCGATCCGCCCAGCCCCAGTCCCGGAAAACCGATATCGAGGATGGTCAGCGGCATCGTGGTGACGCCTGCCTCGACGCTGGTGCCGGCCTCGCTCCACCGGCCCGCCAGCCGCGCCTCGCCGCCGGCGAAGGTCAGCCGCGTCGGCTGCACGCGCCAGCCCTCGCCCTCCCGCACGATCACCGCCGGCTCCAGCAGCCGGATCGGCCGCCGGTCCAGCGTCCCTTGCGCATTCACGGTGAAGCCGTCCGCGCGCACCTGCGTCACCGTCTGGATATCGAACGAGCGTCCGCGCGACCCGGCGATCGCCGCCCGCACCTCGCCGATGCCGTCCACCAGCTTCGCGGTCCCGGCGAAGCGCGCCAGCAACAGTCCGCCATAGCGCAAGCCCTGTCCCTGCGCGGTCAGGTCCAGCACCGGTCCGGCGGGGTTCAGCCGCACCGATCCGTCCAGCCGCCCCTGCCGCAGCGTCGCGCCGTCCAGTTGCGCGCCCCGCGCCGCCAGATGCAGGTCGATCCGCTGCACCGCGCCCTCCGGCCGGAACGTCAGGTCGCCGGTCAGCGCGCCCGTCATCGCGATGCGGCCGTCGAAGCCGCCGTCGACGATCGCCAGCCGGCCGCTGCCCCGCGATCCCGCCACCTCGACCGTATCGATGCCGATGCTCGCCTGCCCGCCGCTCGGCAGCAGGATCGCGCCCCGCCCCCGGAACGGCCCCAGCCGCGATCGCCCCTCGGCCATGAAGGCGAAGCCCTGCGGCGTCGGGTCGAGATGCGCCCGCACATCGCGCAGGCCCAGCGTCGCATTGGGGCTGGCGAAGCGCAGGTCCAGCGTCGGCCGTTCGATCCGCCCGTCCAGCACCAGCGATACCGGGCCATAGGTCGCCTGCCGCCCCGCCCCCTCGAAATGGAACGTGCCGTCGCGCCGGCGATACCCGTTGCCCGCCAGCCGCAGCGACGGCGCGGTCAGCACCAGCCCGGTGAAGTGCAGCACGCCGTCCGATGTCCGCTCCAGCCCGGTCGTGATCCGGGGCAGCCCGCCCGCCAGGGATCGGAAGAACGCGTTGTCCAGCCGCCGTACCTGCGCCTCGCCCCGCCCGGCGATCCGCGTGCCGCGCCCGCCCGGTCCGGGCACCACCTGCAACCGCGACTGCACGTCGACCACACCGATGCCGGGGATCAGATACCGGCCCAGCGCCCCGCCCAGCCCGATCCTGTAGCGGCCGGTCCGCAGGTCGAGCGCCAGCGTGATCCGCCCCTGCAGCTTGTCGGACCGCAGCCGCAGCGCGTCGCCCGTCAGCATCGGCGGCGCCAGGCGAAGCGCGCCGTCGACGCTCAGGTTGCGCAGGATGCCGCCCGCGACATCGCCCACCCCCGTCACCCGCGCCGCCGCCAGCCGGATCGGCACCGTCACCGGCATCAGCGACCAGCGCCCGGCGCCGCCGATCCGCACCCGGTCGAACCCGGTATTGTCGAACGCCAGCCGGTCCGCCGTCAGCCGGTAATCGTAACGGACCCGGTCGAACGCCCCGTCCAGGATCGCGCGCAGTTCGATGCCCTGCCCGCTCATGTTCGGGAACAGCGCGGTGGGCCGCAACAGCCGCGCCCGCACCCGGACGTTGCGATAGACGCTCGCCGCCAGATCGATCTCGCCCGTCGTCGTCACCGCCAGCGCCGCCGATCGCAGCCCTAGTTGCCCCGCCAGCCGCCGGTTGCCATAGGTCGCCGCCCCTTCCACCAGCACGCGCGGTGCGGTCAGCCGCTGGCCCTTGCCGGTCAGGAAGCGCGACGGCGCGGCGGTCCCCGCCAGCGTATAGCGCCCCGCGGTCGCACTCAGCGCCAGATCCAGCACCGATGCCCCCGCCGCCCGTGCCACCGCCCGGCCGCGCCATGCCGCCCAGCGCCCGTCGCCGTCCACGGTCAGCGTCACCGGCCCGTTCACCCGCGCCGCGCTCGCCAGCACGCCCCCTGCCGCCCCCGCCGCCGCGACATCGACCCTGAAAGTGTCGCGCGCCGGCTCGGCATCGATCGCCACGCGCAGCCGGTCGCTGCCCGCCACCGTCGCCGCCAGCGTCACCATCGCCCGGCCCGACCGGATATCCGCCCGGCCCGCCAGCCGGCCGGTCCGCTCCCGGCCCGACACCGGTGGCGCCAGCACCAGCCGGTCGATGGCGAGGTCGCCGATGCGGATGTCGAAATCGGGCAGGATCGGCCCGCGTTTGCCGGTCTTGCGGGTATGCGGCACATGCTCCAGCCGGGCGGCGGGCACCGCCAGCCGCTCGATCGCCAGTTCGCCCTTCAGCCAGCGCCACGGCGCCCAGTCCAGCGCCACGTCGGGCGCGCTGAACAGCAACCCGTCCAGATCGTAGACGCGCAGGTCGCGCAGCCGCGTCGCGCCGTACACCGATCCGTCGATCCGCCCGATCGCGAAGCGCAATCCGTTGGCGGTCCTGATCGTGCCGATCCGCTCGGCGACCAGCCGATGCCCCCAGCCGGTATCGACCAGCACCAGCGCCAGCGCGACGATCGTCGCCAGCAGGGTGACGGCGCCGGCGATCCAGTGCCTGATCCGTCGCATCAGAACGCCTGCCCCAGCGACACGTAGACCGCGATCCGCGAATCCCCCGGCTGCCGGTTCAGCGGGGTGCCGACGTCCAGCCGGATCGGCCCGAAATTGGAATAATAGCGCACGCCTAGCCCTGCGCCGTAGCGCAGGCCGCTGAACCCCGGCAGCGGATCGGTATAGATGTTGCCGGCATCGACGAACGGCACGATTCCGAAATTACCGAAGGCGCGGATGCGCGCCTCGACCGCGAATTCGGTCAGGCTGCGGCCGCCGATCGGATCGTTGTTGGGATCGCGCGGCCCGATCGACTGGAAACCGTAACCGCGCACCGATGCGCCGCCACCCGCATAGAAACGCCGCGACGGCGCCACCGCGTCGCGCGGCGCGCCGACGATCGTGCCCAGCCGCGTCCGCGCCGCCAGCACCACGCCGTCATGCACCGTGCGATAGACGCTGGCGTCGATCTGGGTGCGCGCATACCCGAACACGTCGCCCTGCAACGACGCCTCCGGGCTCAACCGCCCGCCCAGCCGGAATCCGCGCGTGGGGTTCAGCAGATCGTCGGTGCCGTCATAGATCAGGCTGGTCGGCAGCGCACCGATGAAGAAGGTCCGCCGCCGCCGCTGCCCGGTCGACACGATCACGTCGCGCTCGTCCGATGCCAGCAGTTCCGCCCCCAGCGACCATGTCCATGTCTTCTGGAAGAAGATGTTGGTCTGCCGTTCCAGCGCGCCGGACAGGGAATAGGTCCTCGCGTCGTAGGCGTCGCGGTTCTGGTGCGCGGCGGCGGCCTGCAGGGTCAGCACCCGGTCGCGCGCCTGGAAATTGTTGCGGCGATAGACCAGCGACGACAATTGCTCGCGCGTGCCCAGCACCGACCGGATCGTCAGCGCGCCTTCGGGGGGAAACAGGTTGCGGTGCGTCCAGCTCAGTTCCAGCCGCGCGCCCTCGCCCGTGCCGTACCCCGCCTCGCCCGCCACGGTGCGGGGCGGCGCCGGGTCCAGCTTCACCGCGATGTCGACGGTGTCGGGCGCCGCGCCCTCCACCGGGCGCAGCGTCACCTGCGATACCAGCCCGGTCTGGATCAACGCCCGGCGCAGATCGTCCAGTCGCGCCTGATCGAAGGGTTGGCCCCGGTCGAACCGGGCGATCTCGGCGACATGGTCCGGCCCGAACACGCGGTTGCCGGGCAGCGCGACGATATCGCCGAACCGCCGCGCGCCGCCCGGCGCCACCGCCAGATCGAGCGTCGCGGTCTTCGCCGCGCGGTCGACGACGATCGCCGGCGCGTCGATCCTGGCGAAGGGAAACCCCTCGCGCCCCGCCGCCACCGTCACCGCCGCCTGTCCCGCGACCACCGCATCGGCATCCACCGGATCGCCCGCCTTCACCGCGAAGGCGCGGGTCAGGTCGGCCGCCTTGTCCCCCGCCGCCGCCACGCCCGCCAGCGTCACGCCCGTGAAGCGGTACAGCCCGCCCGGTGCCGCCTCCAGCACCACCTGCATCCGCGTGCCCGGCGCCCCCTCCCCCTGGCCCACCCGCGTCGCCACCGTCGCATCGTAATAACCCTGCGCGCGCAGCAGCGACACCAGCAGCGCCGCATCCTCGCGCGCGCGCCGGTCGAGCTGCGCGGCGTTGGCGGGGCTGCCGTCATTGGCGTCCAGCGTCGAATTCTCCGCAAACCGCTGGCGCAGCAGCGGCGTCGACACCGCGTCGATCCCCTCGATCCGCCAGTCGTAGCGGCGCTCGGTCGTCACGTCGGTGCCCGCCACCTGCGCCGTCGCGGGTTCGACCGGCAGGTCGGGCCATTCCACCCCGATATCGGGCAGGTTCGCCAGCGGGGCGTCGGGATCGATCGCCTGCGGGTCGATCGATCCGATGCCCTGCGGGGCGGGCGATCCGATGCCCTGCGGGGCGGGCGCACCCCCGCCCTGCGCCGCGAGGGGCGATGCGGCCAGGGCAAGGCAGGCGGCAGAGGCCAGCCGGCCCGCCCGCCGGACGCGGAAGTGCATGTCGCCCCCTAGCGTCGCGACGGCGTGGAAGACACCCCCAACCTCAGTCGCGCCAGCTGCGGTCCCGCCGGTCGGCCAGCCGCACCATCGCCGCGAAATCGGCCGCGCCCGGCCCGCCGGGTACCTGCGCCATGTGCAGGTCGCGCTGATGCACCGCCACCACCTCCGGCGCGACCTCCAGCGGGGTGCCCATCGACAGCGTCGCCAGCTGGATTTCGCACGCGCGCTGCAACGCCCAGTGCTTCACGAATGCCTCGGGCAAGGTCCGCCCCATCACCAG
The DNA here is from genome assembly GCF_014841615.1 of Sphingomonas sp. CFBP 8760. Taxonomy (GTDB): domain Bacteria; phylum Pseudomonadota; class Alphaproteobacteria; order Sphingomonadales; family Sphingomonadaceae; genus Sphingomonas. Next base: position 16,138 of record NZ_JACYUG010000020.1, read on the forward strand.
CATCCCGTGGTTGCGCAGGAACATGATCCGCTTCGATCCCATGTTCCGCACCAGCCGCTCGCCCTCTTCGGACCGCACCGTCACGCCCTCGAAATCGTGATAGGCGATCTGCCCGGCGAAGTTGCACGCATAGAAGTTGATCGGCCTCAAACCGCCTTCCAGCGCGCTCACCGCCATGCCGGCGGTGGTGTGGGTGTGCATGATGCAATGCGCGTCGGGCAGGTGGCGGTGGAACACCGCGTGCTGCACGAACCCCGCCCGGTTGACCGGATAGGCGCTGTCGCCCAGCACGTTGCCGTCGATGTCGATCTTGACCAGGCTCGACGCGGTCACTTCCGAGAAATGCAGCCCGAACGGGTTGATGAGGAACGCGCCCTCCTCGCCCGGCACCTTCAGCGTGATGTGGTTGTAGATCATCTCGGACCAGCCGAGCATGTCGAACACCCGGTAACAGGCAGCCAGCTGCTGCCGCGCCTCCCATTCCGGGGTCGCGACCGGGCTGGACGCAGGGGCGGTGGCCATGGCGTTTCTCTCCTGATTTTTTATCGTTCGGGTATCGCATGGCAGGAAGCAGGTTTCCAGCATTGCCGTTCTGCCGCCCCGCCCCTCCGGTGTGAAAACCATCCGTCCGTCATTGCGAGCGCAGCGAAGCAATCCAGGGCGTTGCGCGCCGGGCTCTGGATTGCTTCGCTACGCTCGCAATGACGGGAGGAGGCCGGGGCCGGGGCCGGGGCCGGGGCCGGGGCCGGGGCCGGGAACCGAACGGCGACGGGATGGATCAGGCCGATGCCACCCCGCCCCGACAACCCCCTACAGCCGGAACCCCAGCGTCGCCCGCAGGTCGCGCCCCGCCAGTGGCGCGAAATCCTTCAGGAAGCTGGCATGGCGCCGCGCGTTCACGTCGAAGATGTTGTTCGCGCTCAGCGTCAGCGTCGTGCCGTTGTCCACTCCGAACGGCTTCAGTGCGACACTGGCGTTGACCAGCGTGAACGCGCCCGTCTCCGTCTCGAACTGCGTCACGCGGTCCTGCTTGAAGCTGTGCTCCACCTCGGCGCGCGCGGTGATGCGGTCGCCCTGCGCTTCCAGCCCGCCCAGCAGCCGCATCGGCGGGATGCGCGGCACCGGCCCGCGATCGACCACCTTGGCATGGACCCAGTCGCCGAGCAGATCGGCATTGATCCGATAGCCGCCGATCGTCGCCAGCCGGACATTGGCCTCCGCCTCCAGTCCGTAATAGCGCGCGTCCGCCTGCGCATATTGGAAGCACGGCAGGTCGACCTCGCGCCCCGATGGCGCCGCCGCCGCCTCGCACGCGCCCGGATCGACCTGGCTCTCGAAGATGTAGTTGGAGAACCAGTTGTAATAGGCCGCCGCGTCGAAGCTCCACGCCTCGCGGTGCGCGTGCAGCGTCGCCTCCAGTCCCCACGACTTCTCCAGCCGGAAGTTCGGGCTGCCCAGTTCGTAGGACTGGGTCCCGGCATGGGGGCCGTTGGCGAACAGTTCCTCGGCCGACGGCGCGCGTTCGGTGCGCGATCCGTTCAGGCCGATCCGCACACCTTGCGCGACCTCGTAGGAGGCACCGAGCGATCCCGACACCGCCTCGAAATCGCGACCACCGGCAAAGAAGCGTGCGTCATCCAGCCCGGTGCGCGCGTCCACCGACGTCCGCTCGTACCGGCCGCCCGCCTCCGCGCGGAACGGGCCGGCGCTGTACTGCTGCAACGTGAACAGCCCGACCTGACTGGTCTCGTTGCGCGGCAGGAACGCCTCGTCCCCTTCCACGTCGAACCGGCGGTTGAACACCTGCACGCCCGATGCGCCCTGCCAGCCGCCACGATTGGCCTGCACGAACTCCAGCCGCCCCTCCAGCCCCTGGTTCATGAAGGTGGTGCCCACCTCGCCGTCCGGCTCCAGTTCGGCATGGGTATAGTCGGCAAAGCCCGCGCGCAGGCGGATACGGTCGAGGAAATTGCCCCCCGTCGCCACTTCGGCGCGCAGGTCGACGCGGTCCTGTTTCAGGTCGATGCGCGGTGCCTCCTGCTCCTGCCCGACCTGCGTCGCATAGCGGACCGGCACGCCGTACAGGCTGTCGTACCGGCTGTACGACACGCCCAGGCTGCCGCCGTCGCGGATCAGCGCCGCGCCGACGCCGACGTTCCACGTTTCCGACGCGGTATTGGGCAGGCGGCCACGGATCGCGGCGTTGCCGGCAAAATCGATCGCCTCCTCGCCGGGCACCGCGGGCTGTGCCGCCGACGCCGCCGCCAGCGACGCCGCGCGCTGCTCCCGCGACAGCGCGAAACCGCCGATCTCCAGATCGTCGGTCTTCAGGTACGATCCATCGGCATGGACGACGAAGCCGGCGCCCACCGCCACGTCTGCCGCCGCCGATCCCGATCGCTCGTTCGCCGCGGAGCCATAGGTGGCGGTGCCGCCCAGCCGGTATCCGTTCTCCGGCACGGTGCGCGGGATGCGCGTGTCGATCACGTTGACCACGCCGCCCACCGCCGACGATCCGAACAGCAGCGCCGACGGGCCACGCAGCACCTCCACCCGCTCCGCGATCAGCGGGTTGATCGCGACGGCGTGATCGACCGAGGTGTTGGACACGTCGATCGATCCGATCCCGTCGGTCAGCACCCGGATGCGCTCGCCCTGGAAACCGCGCAGCACCGGCCGCGACGCGTTCGGCCCGAACGAGGTCGCCGACACGCCCGGCTGGCGCGCCAGCGTCTCGCCGATGGTCGGGCGCAGCGATCGTTGCAGTTCCTCGCCGGTCACGATCGACGTGCCCGACAGCACGTCCGCCTCGCTCTGCCGGAACGGCGCGGTCACCACGATATCGCCGCCGCGCGTGGACGACGGGCGGGCGGCGGGGGGCGTGGTCCCCGCCGCCGGCGTGTCGGCCGTCTGGGCGGTCTGGGCGGTGGCGGACAGGGGGAACAGCAGCGCGGCACCGGCCAGCAGCGGGAAACGGGTCATGGGCAACGGGCTCCGAAACGGGACGATCGCCAACCCCTATCGCCCATGTTACGTTATATCAAGTATCGTGCTGCACCGCGACAAACTTGTCATTCTCCCGTCATCGTCACGCCGCCACCAGCGTCAGCGCGGCGATCGTCACATGACGCTCCTCCCCCACCGTCGTCACCGCGTCGATCGTCAGGTCCGCGACGATATGCTGCCACAGGGGCAGGTCCGCCTCGGGCAGATGCCGGGTCCAGCCGTCCGCCCCCTCGCCCGTCACCGCGATCACGATATGATGCCGCGCTCCGACGAAGGTCGCGCTCGCCCAGTCGCGCGCGGTCGCCGACACCACGCGCGCCGCGCATCCCGCCGCCGCCGCGTCCGCCAGCAACGCCCGCACCAGCGGCACGCCCGCGTCCGGCGTACCGGGCCGATCCCGCCGCGCGCTCATGCCCCGATCCCCGCCATGAACGCCTCGACCTGCGCGACCATCTTGTCGCGCGGCATCCGCCCCCGCCGCAGGTCACCCACCAGCCGCGGGTCGCCCACCGCCAGCCGCCCGAACTTCGTGGACGGCATCCCGGTCGCCCTCAGATACCGGTCGATCTCTATAAGCAATGTCACGCCGACTCTCCCAATCCCACAACGGCGTTCTTCATTTGTTCTCACAAATCCAACTTGTCTAGGATAATTTCCTACGGTACCGACGATTCATGACGATGGATGACCCGCGCACGACCCTGATCGATCTGGCGGCGGCGGGGGGCACCAGCCTGGCGGCGCTGTCGCGGATGCTCGGGCGCAACCCCGCCTATATCCAGCAATATGTCCACCGCCGCAGCCCGCGCACGCTGGAGGAGGCGGACATCGCCGCGCTGGCCCGGTTCTTCGGGGTCGATCCCGTCCGGCTGGGGGCGGTCGCCGCCCCGTCATGGTGGCGGGTGAAGCGCCTCGACATCGCCGTCTCGGCCGGCCCCGGCGCGCTGATCGATGCGGAGGTGGTGACCGGCACCGACCTGCTCGATCCCGGCCTCGCCCGCCGGCTGGGATTGCAGCCCGACCGGGCGGCGATCGTCCGCGTCCGGGGCGATTCGATGGAGCCGGGGCTGCGCGAGGGCGATCACATCCTGGTCGACACCGCCGATCGCCACCCCGGTCCGCGCGGCGGCATCTTCGTGGTGCGGATCGACGGCACGGTGATGGTCAAGCGCGTGGCGCTCCACGCCGGCGTGCCGCGGGCGCGCAGCGACAATCCGCTCGCCCCGCCCCTGCCCGATGCGCCGGTCGAACTGATCGGCCGCGTCGTCTGGCAGATGCGCGCCCCCGTCTGACCAGGAGGGCCTGACCGTCGATGCGCGGCCGCTATCGCCGGTCGCGCCACCAGATCAGCAGCGCGCCGACCGCGCCCAGCCCCAGCCCGATCAGGAAGCCCGCCGTCGCCTCGCCGATCGCGAAGCCCACCGCCGCCCCCAGGATCGAACCCAGCGCGACGAGCACACCGCCCGCGGCGGATGGAGGGGAAGAATCGGTCATCGCCGCCGTTCCTGCCACGCCCGTCGCCGCCGCGCCACCATCCTCGGCCCGTCGCATCGCGGGGCGACCCCGATTGACGGACCATTGCCGCTGCGTAATGAGCCCCGCCGATGTCTGCCCCGTTTCCCGCGCCTTATATCGCCGATGCCGCCGAGGCCGCCGAGGCCGCCGACCTGATCGCCGCCTTCGGCCCCGCCGCCGCGACCGAGGCCGCCGCCCGCGCCGATCGCAGTCGCGATCTGGGCAACCACATCAACTTCTGCCGCTGGCGCCAGATCGAACGGCTGATCGTGATCCTCGTCGCGGAACAGGCGACCGGCACCGTCCACTAGGACATGATGACGTGAAACCTGGCCATCCGTCGTTGCGAGCGTAGCGAAGCAATCCAGGGCGTCACCCGCCGGGCTCTGGATTGCTTCGCTACGCTCGCAATGACGGATGAATCGGGTCGAGGTCATCCCGCGCCAAGGCCGCGCACGCCACTGCTTCGCAGCGTGCGTCCCTTGCGCTATCCCGGATCGGCATGACCCGTTTCACCGTCAACGACCAGGCCGTCGAATACCGGCTCGATCCGGCCACCCCGCTGCTGTGGGCGCTGCGCGACGCATCGAACCTGACGGGCACCCGCTATGGCTGCGGCACCGGTCATTGCGGCGCCTGCATCGTCGATGTCGATGGCCGCGCCGTGCCGTCCTGCCGGATCACGATCGCGCAGGCGGAAGGCAGTTTCGTCACCACGATCGAGGGGCTTTCGCGCGACCGCGATCATCCGCTGCAACTCGCCTTCCTCGCCGGCAACGTCGTCCAGTGCGGGTTCTGCGTCCCCGGCATCATCATGGCCGCCGCCGCCTTGCTCCGCCGCGTACCCGACCCGGACGAGGCGACGATTCGGGCCGCCATCACCAACCTGTGCCGCTGCGGCATCTATCCCCGGCTGGTCGAGGCGATCCGCCACGCCGCCGCGGCGATGCGCGGCGAAGAGGTGATCCCCGCCGCCACCCGCCCCGGCATCACCCCCGCCGAAGCGGCCATTTCGGTCCCCGCGCTTTCCCCCCGCCCGCCTGCCCGGTGAACCGAAACCTGTCGCGCCGCTGACAGCGCGGTTCAGCTTCGCCTCACCGTGACCATGGCACGGTTCATCCATCGACAACGCCGTCTTAACCCCGGCGAACAAGGACGAAGCGGATGCGCAGGCTGATCGTGACATTGCTGACCGCCACCATGGTGCTGCCGACCATGGCGGCTGCGCAGGACCGGGGCGAACGCCGCTCCCGCGCGGAGGGCACCGGCGGCCCCGCGGCCGGCCCCGCCACCGGTGAAGCCCGCCAGCGTCCGTGGCGCGACCAGATGCAACCGGCCGGGGGCGGCGCCGACGACGCCCGCCGCCGCTTCGAGCGCACCCGGGATCGGGCGGTGGACCAGCCCCGTCCAGACCAGCCCCGTCCAGAGCAACCCCGCCCCGACCAGACCCGCCCCGATCAACCCCGCCCCGCCCCCCGGCAGGACGATGGTCGCGGCAATGACGGGCGCGGCAATGACGGGCGCTGGAACGCCGGCGCCCGGCCCGACCGCAACGGTGCCGGCTGGTCGCGCGGCGGCGGCGACGATGGCCGCCGCGACGGCATCGGCGGGCGCGATACGGTCGATCCCCGCCGTGACGGCCCCCGCCCGAACGGCGATCCGCGCTGGAATGATCGTCAGGGCAACGATCGTCAGGGCGATGGCCGCTACGACGGTCGCCGCAACGATGCCCCCCGTTACGACGGGCGCCGTTTAGACGGGCGCCGCGATGACGACGGGCGCCGCTGGACCGACTCCCGCGGCGGCAGCGCCTGGTATTCCGATCGGGACAACGGCAATCGCGGCGGCTGGAACCGTGGCTGGCGTAACGACACCCGCTACGACTGGACGCGATACCGCACCGCGAACCGCAACGCCTATCGCCTGCCGCGCTACTATGCGCCCTCCGGCTGGGGCGGCGGCTATCGCCGGTTCGGAATCGGCGCGACGCTGTCGTCGGGGCTGTGGGGCCAGAACTACTGGATCGGGGACCCGTTCGCCTATCGCCTGCCGGAGGCGTACGGCCCCTATCGCTGGGTCCGCTATTTCGGCGATGCGTTGCTGATCGATCTGCGCACCGGCCTCGTCGTAGACAGCGTCTACGATATCTTCTGGTAGGACTTCGCGCGCCGGCCCCTTGCTTTCGGGCCGGCGCGCCCCGAACATACGGGGATCATGAGCCTGTTCTCCCCCCGCAGGAAAGCACCTGCCGCCTCGCCCGTCCGTCAGCGTTTCGGGACGGATGTCGCCGCCCGGCTCGATGCCGATCCCATGGTCGAACGCGCTGCGATCCCGGCGGCGCAGGTCTATTACCGTCCCGATTTCCTCGATGCGGCCACCTGCGCGCGGCTGATCGACACGATCGACACCAATCGCCGGCCCTCGACGCTGTTGTCGGACCGCAACGACCAGAATTTCCGCACCTCGGACAGTTGCGACATGGATCGCTGGTCGGCGGACATCCAGCCGATCGACACGGGCATCGCCGACCTGCTCGGCATCGATCCGGCGCACGGCGAAACGATGCAGGGGCAGCGTTACGCCCCCGGCCAGCATTTCCGCGCGCACCACGATTATTTCCACGAAAGCGAAAGCTACTGGCCGCGCATGGTCAAGGAGGGCGGGCAGCGCACCTGGACCGCGATGATCTACCTCAACGACGTGACCGAAGGCGGCGCCACCTGGTTCCCGCAGGCCGGCATCAAGGTCGCGCCCCGTCGCGGGCTGATGCTGATCTGGAACAACATGAACCCCGACGGCACGCCCAACGAACTGACCATCCACGAAGGGATGCCGGTGGTGGAGGGTGTGAAGTACATCGTGACGAAGTGGTTCCGCGAGGGCCGCTGGATCAAATAGCCTGTCCTACAGCCCCGCGATCGTGGCAGGGCGGCCCGATGGCGCGCCGACTTCCGATCCGACTCCCGGTGATGGCCGCTTCCCCGCCCGATCGGCCGTCTCCCCATCGCCCCCGCCCCGGCAACGGCCGGGGTCCAGCCGGGTATTTCTCCGCATGACTGACCGTGACTTTCCGATCGGGGCATCGAACGCCGCCAGATCCGTGCGCCGCGCGACACCGACGCCCGCCGGCGTCGTCTTCGTCAGGAAAACGGGCATATTTTACAGCGACTTCGCCGTCACCGCGATAGACGACCGATCATGCCATGGCGCGACACCGCCCCACCGCCGGGCGTTCCCGCGCACCCCTGTAGGATGCGACGTTCGTGACTTTCCGATTCCCCTCGCACCCTGCCGGACCCCCACCGCATGACCGTTCTCGGCGTCACCCGTTCGATCCTCGGCCAGCCCTGGCGATGGCGCTCGCTGTCCGCCGATGCGCGTGACGGGACGCTGGGCGAAGACGGCCTGCTGATCCAGTTGCTGCTGTCGCGCGGCTGCCCCCCCGACGAGATCGAGGCGCATCGCACCCCCTCGATCCGGGGCTTCATGCCCGATCCCTCGATCTTCCGCGACATGGACCGCGCCGCCGCCCGCCTCGCCGATGCGGTGCAGGCCGGCGAACAGGTCGCGATCTTCGGCGATTACGATGTCGATGGCGCCACCTCGACCGCGCTGATGGTCCGTGTCCTCGCCGATCTCGGTCTGGCCGCCCGCCCCTACATCCCCGATCGCTTGCTCGAAGGCTATGGCCCCACCTGCGCGGCGCTGTGCCGGCTGGCGGCGGAGGGGGCGACGCTGATCGTCACCGTCGATTGCGGCGCGCAGGCGTTCGACGCGCTCGATGCCGCGCGCGACGCCGGGGTGGAGGTGGTCGTGGTCGATCACCACAAATGCGCCACCGCGCTGCCCCACGCGCACGCGCTGGTGAACCCCAACCGCCTCGACGAGGCGGCGGAGGCCGCCGCGCACGGCCATCTCGCCGCGGTCGGCATGTGCTTCCTGCTTGCCGCCGCGCTGGTCCGCACGCTGGAGGCACGCGGGTACTTCGCCGATCGGGCGAAGCCGAAGCTGCTCGACCTGCTTGATCTCGTCGCGCTCGGCACCGTCGCCGATGTCGCCCAGTTGCGCGGCCTCAACCGCGCCTTCGTGACGCAGGGGCTGAAGGTGATGGCCGGCCGCCGCAACATCGGCCTGTCCGCCCTGATCGAGGCATCGCGCCTCACCCGCGCGCCCACTGCGCAGGATCTCGGCTTCGCGCTCGGCCCCCGGATCAATGCCGGTGGCCGGGTCGGGCAGGCCGATCTCGGCGTCCGCCTGCTCACCACCGCCGACCCGGACGAGGCCCGTGCCCTCGCCGCCGATCTCGACCGCCTGAACGAGGATCGCCGCGCGATCGAGACGGCGGTGCAGATCGAGGCGGATACCCGCATCGACCTCGCCGCCAGTGTCGCGGTCGTGTCCGGCCATGGCTGGCACCCCGGCGTGATCGGGATCGTCGCCGGCCGGCTCAAGGAACGGCTCGGCCGCCCCGTCGTCGTCGTCGCGATCGACGAACACGGGCTGGGCAAGGGCTCGGGCCGTTCCATCACCGGCGTCGATCTCGGCGCCGCGATCCTCGCGGCGAAGGAGCATGGCCACCTGATCGCCGGCGGCGGCCACGCCATGGCCGCCGGGCTGACCGTGGCGGAGGCGAGCCTCCCCGCGCTCGCCGCCTTCCTCGACGAACGCCTCGCCGCCACCGTCGCCACCGCGCGCGAGGACCGGGCGCTGCTGGTCGATGCGGTGCTGGCCCCCGGCGGCATCACCCCCGCGCTGGTCGATTCGCTGGAGGTCGGCGGCCCCTACGGCGCCGGCTGGCCGCACCCCCGCGTCGCGGCGGGGCCGTTCCGCCTCATCAAGGTCGATATCGTCGGCAACGGCCATGTCCGCGCGATCGCGGCGGGCGACGATGGCGGCCGGATCAAGGCGATGGCGTTCCGCGCCGCCGACACGCCGCTCGGCCAGGCGCTGCTCGCCTGCCCGCCCCACCGGCGCCTCTGGCTCGCCGGCCGCGCCCGCCGCGACGACTGGGGCAGCCGCCCCGCCGCCGAACTCCACCTCGACGACGCCGCCTGGGCCGATTGATGACGCGACCGACCACACAAAGGATTGACGCCCCGCCGATCCTCCCCTAACGGCACGCAACGCCATGACGGCCCCTTCGTCTAGCGGTTAGGACGCGGCCCTTTCACGGCTGAAGCACGGGTTCGATTCCCGTAGGGGTCACCACGCCAGCAACTTCAACGACTTAGCTGGAATGAAGACGCGATTGTCTCACACTTTTGTCTCACATAAAATTGGCGTCTCGACGGCATAAAGCCAATCAAACGATGCATGCCCTCGAATCTCCAACAGCTTTACGGACGGCTTCCTACGTCACGTAAGACCCTGTGGCGGAAGGGATCACCTAGTCCGGTCAAGCACCCAATACGCCCATCCAAAGTCCGTTTTGGCCCTTTTAATTCTGTACGCTTTTTCGTTTCGAGTACGCTATCGTGGCTGCTCGTCGGTTGCGAATATGATGCGGATGACCGCGTGTAGGCCTTGATGCCGGTCGGACGCGTTCGTGTGCAGGCGTTTAAGAGGAAGTGAATGTTCGAATGAGCGCCAACGAACACAACGTCATCGAAATCGATATTGCTACGCGTATCATCGCGGATGACGAGGACATGTACGTCATTCGGCCCGGCGCGTCGTTTTCCCTTTACGACGACTTTCAGCGCGAGGACGCTATCTTCCTCGATTTCCCGGACCTACCGCTATCGCTTGAAAAGAAGCCGAAGGCGACCGTAGCCTTACGAGAGATCGTGGCTCGATCGATTGAGATACGCGATTGGCGCCTTGGAAAGCGATCCAGCGAGCCATCGCGTGATCAGGCAGACTACAAAGGCAAGGCGTCGAACCGTCGCATCGGGGCATATGTAGGCGCAATCCAGCGGCTCTACTATGATCTACCAATAGGTGCCGTCCTTATTATACCAAGCAAGACGTACATTGGCGACGTTCTTTTTGCTGAAATATCGGGGCCAGTCGAGCGCCGGAAAGCTGTGCGCGCCTATCCCGGCGAGGATATGATGGTTCGTCCGGTTCGCTGGCTTGGCAGGAAGCAGAAGGCATCTTTAAGCCCTGCCCTTCGGGGAGCCGTTGGTCGGCCTACGCCCGTTATGCAGATTGAGAGAAGCCTACGCGAAGAAGTAGCCAAGGCCGCATTCAAACAATTTGTTTTCCAAGGTATCAATAGCACTAAGGTTTTTACGACTTCACAAGACTTTAGCACACTTGATGATTTCAATATTCAATTATTTAATAATTATGTTGCTGGACTTCTTGCCGCAGAAGAAGCTAGTGTTCAGCCTGGGGCAGAGCTTCACATTCAACAGGCGCTCGCCTTCCTCCGCGAGCGGCGCGACTTGGTGCCAGAACTCGACCAAAGCATATCTTCACCCGGTTTTCAGCGGATATATAACGACCACATTGCGCCGCTTGTGATTGGCGCCTTGATGACGGCAGCGCTTTCAGGGGCGGCGTTCGCTCAAACCACAGAGATTCGTGTTCGTAACTCTGCTATGCTGAAAAAAGACCCTTGCGCCGTTCAGGTTGAAGAGCGCGCTCGCAATTCTATGCGCTTGGCACATTTCGATGAATTCAAGGAAATGTGTGAGGCTCTAAAAGAGACGAAGAAAGAAACCGGACTTAATACATCGATGCACGCATCCACCCATAAGGGTGGGAAGAAGTGAGCAGCACGACGATGGCTACCACTCCACCGCCAACGACTTCGAAGCTTTCGAGCTTTGACCGTATAATAATGGTCGGCGGATTCGTTTTAACAACGGTATTTACAAGCTATTTTGGATTTGTTGCACAGGATCGTTCGGCCGAGTGTCAGGCTATACGCACTCAACGACTTGCAGACGTAGAGCGTTTCCGTACCGTCGCGGCAGACTTTGAACCTCTTGTTGATGACTACATGGGGAAGGCTTTGCATGGACACAATGCCGATGCGTCGAAAAAAGCCGTTCTTCTTAATTTGCGACAGCAGCGCACAAGATTAGCTTACGTTACACCCTACTTGAACATCGATGGTAAAGAGACGGCTAAACGGTTCGATGATGCTGTGGTCAACTTTGTAGTGGAAGCGGAAAAAAATCCGACTGGCACGAAATTAGGACCGCTATATCAAGAACTAGAATATATATTTGATAACAGTCAAAGCCTAATTACGGCTTCCAACAGAGCAACCGGCATGGACAATATTCAGGTGACAACAGGTCGCTTCTGGAAGCGCACATTGACCTGTTCCGAAAGCTAAGCACTTTCTTCGGGTGTGTGAAGTGCTGTCTTACGCGCGGATGCCGAAAGCATTGAATAGCGATAAGTCATCATGATACAGGGGCGCTTGTAGCTCCCTTATCGAGCTACCCGCGCTCGATGACCCGCTTGATCTGTGAAGCGCTCCACGCCCCGCCACGCGGCGCTGTAATGCCTTTCGGGTGGGGCAACAGCCCTCGTCCGAAAGAAAGTTAGAAGTGGTCCATACGGCGGGTGCAGCCCAACGAAAGTTGTAACATGCGAGCCACCCACCAAGCCTCAACACGGTCGGGTTCAAAAGATAGGACTCCACAATAACAAGCTAGGCGCTTAATAAGAGTCTATCTTTTGAGCGACTCGGAGCCTGTATGTCCCGTATCCTTTACGTCCGCTGTTCGACTTCGGACCAAAGCGTGGAGTCACAACGTCAGGCGCTTGGCGGCACCTTTGAAAGGGAGTTTGCCGATGAAGGCGTATCGGGGGCTGTGCTTGCCGCCGACCGACCGGGGTTCGCTGCGCTGTTGAACTTTGTACGTGAAGGCGACACCGTTTGCATCTACGCCATTGATCGCCTTGGTCGCGATGCCCTCGATATCCAGACCACCATCCGTCGCCTGATAGACAAGGGCGTTACGGTGGACGTGCGGGGGCTTGGTCCCATCGCCAAGGGCGTCGGGGAATTGATCGTAGCGGTACTGGCACAGGTAGCGGAAATGGAACGCCAGCGGATCAGGGACCGGTGCGATGCCGGTCGTACCGCTGCAAAGGCTGCCCTAGCTGCAACAGGTAGGACGCACCGGGGTAAGGCAAGCCTTGGAAGGCCGATGGCGGCGGATCGCGTTGAAGTTCAAGCTTGGCGCAAAGAGAACACGGCGAGCATCGCACAGACAGCTTCGCGGTTCGGACTCTCGTTGGCCACGGTGAAGCGGTACTGTGCTACTGCATGATGGCAACGACGGTATCACAAGCGGCTTCCCGATCAATTGTGGGTCGGTTAGTAGCCTCTTTCGCCTATTAGTTCGGCTCCACCGTCTACGACGCCTTGGTGTTCGACCGAAGGGCTATCGAGGGGTTCGGGGTTAGTGCGCTAGGGTATGGCGTTCTTGCGCCTGTAGCGTTGGCGTCACTGGTACCGGAGCCATCCTCTTGGCTTCTTATGATCGCGGGCTTCGGGATGGTTGGCGCTACCGCTCGCTACCGTCGTCGTGCTACAAAGATCGCCTACGCTTGAACTCCCATGCTTTAGCGTAGGTGGTGGGGTCGCTAGCCAGAGGTTAGCGGCCCTTCATGCTTTAAGCGGAACCTCTTTCGTGCCGAGGCTTTGGTTCGAGGACCGCTTAAGGGGATGGGAATGGCACAGAAGCCCACTACCGCCGCAAAGCCGAATGACGGGGACATAGCTCGTTCCTTGACACCGCGAGAGCTACGATACGCATCTGCCGTGTTCGGTAGCGCCATCGACTACAAGCGCACTAAAGTACACAATACCCCGGCTTATTTCTTTCAGCCAAACGGAACAGCCATCGCCCCGAATGGCGAGGTTTATTTCAACAAGTCAGACTACCTTGCTGACTTCGGCGTGAACGTTAGCCAGATGGCATGGTTAATCCACGAATTAACCCATGTATGGCAGCACCAACAAGGTATGTGGGTGCGGGCAAGAGCCTTAGCTAATCGAACCTATGACTATGGCGATCTGTCAGGTGCCAAACGAAGCTTAATCTCGTTCGGGGTTGAGCAACAGGCTTCTATCGTTGCCGACTATTTTCGCATCTATCATGGCATGAAGCCTACCCGTGGTTCCGGGGCTATAGCTGATTACATTGCCACCATCCCGTTCATACAGGGAAGTCGAACATGAAGACGTTTGTGGTCGCGTTGATCCAGAGCGCCTTGACTGCCGCGTATTGGTGGTTGGTGACGACGGTATCCTACGGCTTCTTTGGCGGAAGCCGGAACCCGTCATTGCCACCCCCCGACGAAGGCACGGTGATGGCACAGACCATCGGCACCATCGTCCTAGCTGTCGTCGTGTATGCGTTGATCCTGATTGGGTGGAAGCGGATCGCCGGTCGGTCTGGTCGATAACCGGCATGTAAGGGCAGAGGCGACTGCCAAGCCTTTTGTTGTTCGATCAAGCGCGACGGATCACACCCCTTGCTTTTCGTTCCTATTATGTTCCAAAAGGACGTGTAGGAGGAAAGTTATGGGTATCATCACCGTTGAGCGGATCGCGGAGCTAATCGAGGAAGCGCCGGGTTGGGCCTTGGTCGCCCTTACGATGCCGCAAGAGGGGCTAAGAGAGGCGGCGCGCCACGAAGTGGCATCATACGTCTACAACAGCCTCTACGCGCTTCCAGTAGACGGTGGCGAACAGCTTCCACTCCCGCTGTGACCTATGGGAAGCAACCAGCGCTTCCGTAGCCTCTACGACTTCTGCCGGGACCGGACGAACTTGCATTTGGAATGCCGCAACCGGCGGTGTCGTCATACGGCAATCCTTAGCAGCGGACAGGTCTGGCGATGGGGATCGATCTGGCGCTGGTCGATGGCGCTAGACGGCAACGTGATGGATCACTTTCGCTGTCACAAGTGCGGGGCAAGAAACCCGACCCCCCGACCAACCGAACAGGGCGTCACGCATATGAAATTCTTCCCCGAAGGCGAAGGGGAATGGAAGCGGGTCATCGGCAAGATACGGGGATAGCGACTGCCCCCGTTCGGTTCCGGTTCAAGTGCTTGCGGTTTAAGTCCGGTTCGGTAATGGTTACGGCATAGGGCAACAACGACTGCATTTACCAAGCAGCGGGGAGAGGGTGGCGCAGCCAGCATGGGTATCACGATCTTTACGCCCGCGCCGTTGCCCGAAAATGACCGCACTAGGAGCTTAGCTGCCGAGCAGTCTGGCTTGTTGGATCGGGTTAATGAGCCACTATTATGTGACTTCACGAAAGAAGGTCGCCGCGTTTTTAATGCGCGTTGGTGTGGCTTAATATTAATGATAGATCAGATTCAACACGTTATAGCTTCTTCCAACGGGCTAGCAGGGCTGTACCGTCGATCTACTACGCTTAGCAGTTACGTAATCTATGACCCCGGCACAGTCTTTATTGTGCTTAACGCGGTCAGCGACGATAGATTCGCCGGTAACCCTTTTGTAGATAATGGCCTTATTGGATTCTACGCCGGTGCTGCCGTGTTAGATAAGGCAGGATTGGCTATTGGTGCGCTATGTGTCAGCGATTCCACGCCGCGTTCGTCTTTTAGTGAGTACGAAGCCGGGCTTTTGTGTGGGTTCGCTGATCGGGTGACCGGAATGCTTACCTAAGGTGGGCTGCCAATCGTTGAACCTGTAAAAGGTTATATGTGCGTTTGAGTTGCTGCCGCCATTTCTTTGAGGAATCGTATCCATTTGTCGGCCAGTTGATCGGTCAATGCCTTATCTTCTAAATCTCGTTCAATCAGGGGCCTAAGATGGTCCCCTGTAAAGGCATCGGGCCCGGAGAATGCTAGGCTCCAATCTTGGAACGTTCTGTCTATGGTTGGCGCTATTCTAATCACATCAACATTACAGTGACGGTCATCACATAGTATTTTCGACACAAGATCGCTTATGGCTTGCGGCGGACCTTCGATATATTGCGAGAAGTGCGTCTCTGTGAACGCTAAAGCACCTGTTATCCCGACGCGCCTATTCCATGACACAGACCATCTAACAAGGTCACCAACCAGATAAGCTTTATTCGGAAAGTCTATATTACTACGACTTACATAAAGTACGCTTTGTAGTTCCACGCAACCGTTCCATAAAAACGACAGTGTTTATGTCATATCTGGTCGGACAATCATCGGATATCACATAGGTTAGGACACCATGACCGGCCCCGGTCGCCGTTGAATCATGGAACCACAGCGCGTCGCCTCAATCCCCCCGTAGATGGCCTTACAAGGCCGAAGGCGTCATTGGGCTAGTGGAACTAGCCCAACCATCGCTATAGGGCGCTACGAGGCTTATGCGCGGCTTACAGCCATAACCTGCTATCTAACGCCACGACATATCAAAGAGCTACACAACGAGCCATCTCGCTAGATGAATACTACCCGGCGATAGGGAGCCATGCCGGGTCATTGTTGTGGTGATTGCAGCTCGGAAGTCGGAAGTCCTAGGTCGAATGGAAGGGCGTTTTCTGTGTCCATGCAGCCACTAGCTATCGGTTCATAGTAGGCTCACACTAAGCACGGCCCCAAGATATCTTCTGTCCTTTCCACTCAAAGCCCTGTTGCCGTAGCAATTCTGCCGTACTCTTTAACAGGTTGCTTAGACCACTTGTCGATAAGCCAAGCGCTTTGCTAACGTCTTGCTTGCGAGCCTCGCCAAAGCCGCTAGACTTCAAACCTACCAGATGATTGATAAGCTGTTCAGGACGGCCCGCCAGCGGCTTTTCAACCGGCATCCACGGCACAACCACCCCATTGGGGAACACGTCCTGTACAAGCTTTATAGGCTTATCCTTAGCAGCGGTAATTACATAAACGTTGCACTCCCCCGCCACCCCGTCTCGGACGTTGCGAAGGTTCGCCCGCCCCGCTGCTTGCATGACGTTCTCTTTCAGTAACCCGCCCCCAAGCTCGTTCCAGTCACCATCTTCCATCTGGTCGCCCGCTAAACCCGTCATCGCCATATATTCCGCGACGACAGCACTGGTAGGCTTATGCCACACCCCGATCAGGATGACGTTGCGTGTCTCCCGGTGTTCATTGGTTCCGTGATGGTTTCCCCAGTGGATGAAATCCACCCGGCTAGGGTCGTCCAATGCCTTTCTGATTTCATCTAGAAGGTCGTAGCCGTCTTCATCCCGCGCCTTGGGGTGGACGATTAGGAAGCGCTCGTTGCTGGTAGCGGCAATACCGTCCACAACCCGATCCCGGACGACTTTGCCGCGTAGGCTACTACGTGACGCGCCTTGTTCCCAACAATGCACCCTGACATTCCGGTAATCGCTCTGGATCGTGCCAAGGCGTTGGGTATCGCCGACAATCGCCTGTCGATGACCGTAGCCCGTTGTAACCCGTGCAGCGGCATCGAAGATGAACATAGGGGCCATATCCGCCGGAAAAGGACAACTGGACCCGCACAGCACCTTACCGGATTGATTGCTAGTCACGACGCGAACCACAGCCCCCGCCAGTTCCGCCAGCGCCTTGACCGTATCCCGATGCCTATCGGGGGCGTTATAGGGTAGCTTGAAGTCCTTGAAGCCAGCCGGAACCGTAAGGATGACGGTATCGTCCCGGTAAGCTTCCTGTCCAAGCGTATCGATAAGGCTGCATAGCCCCTCGTTTTTCATCCGGTATTGAATGGGAAGGGCCAATACGTCGTCCAGCTTAACAGTTACAGGCTTACCCCCTAGCCACCGTTCATCCCACAACCGAAGTTTACGGGGCATACCCCTGTAGTGAAGCTTAGACATATCCGCGAAGGTAAGGGATGGCTTGTCACCATTCTTATCCCAATACGCTTGTAGCTTCTGTTGGGTTACAAACAGGACCGGTGCTTCATTGATATTAAGGTTCCCAAGTCCCATAGCATTAAGGTCATTATTACCGGTGTAGACGGCGTAATCATCCTCTTCTAAACCGGAACCGGTAATAAAGTTTCGAATCTCGTCGTGTCTAGACAGGAATACAACAATTCCTCCGGTAGATAGAAGTCCTCTATCTTTAAGGAACCGGAGCAAGGTAATGATGAATAGTGACTTGCCCCGGCCTACATCGAAACTAATAACCTTATTGTAACCGGATAAGCCAGTAAAAAGGGTTGATAAAATCTGCTTGCATAGGAAAGTAATAACAGGCTCATTAGATTCTGTTGAAGGCTCCAAGCCTAAACTTCCAAAAAAAGCATTCTTAAGCTGATAAGGTAGTACAATTGACATTTAATATAGTTCTTTCTGATAAAACTTCATATAACTTATTACTATTATAGTAATTAGTGAACTTTCAAACATTAGGCTTCGTATTTGTTATAAGTTTAGTCTAATTAAGGTAAGTTTAAGTCATGGCTGCTAAATTTCTTAATCAAACGGCGTTTTCAGTTAATTTTTCCTCCCTTTAAACTTTCCGGGATTCTCTTGCGGAAGGGGCTCGCCCTGTAAAAACATTCATTCCGATTACGTGGAAAGACTGGTGGATCAGAATTATTGCCCACGAAAAACTATGCTCACACCCCGACTATCCGAAGGCGCCCCGGTTGGGGCAATCTTCGCCCTGTCGCTGGAAATGGGCCGATAGCTTTCCAGTTCGGAAGACGGGCACAAGCCGGCACAGACCCCTTAAGCGGTGTCTCGCCGCTATTCCTGCCAGCAAGCCAAAACTACGATGTCGAGGCTTCTACGGTCAAATGTCAGCATTGTCCGGTAACTGGATAAGCGAGCTAATGGACATCACTGATGTTTATGGTATCTCCTATCAATGGTGGAGACAGCATCGTAGATCGGGGCCGGGGGATCGCAATGGCTTGTAGGATGGCAGTGCTAGAGAAAAATTTGTCATTACTAGCGCGGGAACAGGCGATGTTATCCGCGATGCGAGATTACTAGAGTCACGGCACCGATTTCTAGGGTCGGCTAAGCAATCGTAATGGGGCGTTGGGCTGGTCTTAACCGAGCCGCGAGCGATCCAAGCGGCGATGTGACACTCCTAGGGGCGTCGTGAACGGACCTAGCCATACAATGGCATTCGTTATTCCGGTGAACGCGTGACCGGTGATCGGCGGGCATAAGCGCTACGGTCACGGGGTCGGCAGGAATACCAAGGGGCCGGAAGCGGGGTAGCTAGGAGCTATGTCCAATACCCCGCATATGCCCCGTAGAAGCCCGTACAGAGCCTTGCTGGCCTTTTGGGTATGTGGCCTGCCGCTACCTACAAACAGCCTGTAATCGCATTACAGACGGCATGGCATTGGAAGGGCTTTTAGAATGACAGGTTATAACTTCCCGGCACAGTGCAGAGCATTACACAAGTCCTTCGTATTGGGATGACGACGGGATCATAGCCAACGGGCGATAGGCGGCAATGGCTTGTACAAAACCAATTTAGATGATCGATATAGTTAGCTTAATAGTGTCTACCGTTACTCTTCTAGTTCCATTAGTTAGCCGCCACTGTTAGCGAACTTTTATAAATTGGCGTTTATTATACTTACGAATGATGGGGATGACGTCGTCCGGTGGGGGTGGTAGCGATCTAGGACGGGGGGGAGGGCAACAGGTGGCGGGATAGGGTCCGCCACCCTATCAATTATGGAGCTTTCGGAAGAACAATGTCTTTGTAGTTACAGCCGTGTACATCGGGGTAGGTTTCCTCGATCGACATTTGGCTAAGGTATCTTTTGTCTAGTTCGTTCGGAGAGTGAGCTATGACCTTGTTCAATGTCATAAACGGCACTTTGTGCTTACCGAGCATCATTTTAAATGCCCCACGGAAGCTGTGGAATGTAGTTTCGAGTCGAGCATTCTCATTACGCTTATCACCGAGTGCCGTTGCAGCAACGTTCCGGTTAAAGGCTCGAATGATCTTAGCATTAGACCAAGCGGGATCGTCTGCATCCTTTGCCGCGAGAGAAGCGCTAACGGTCCAGTCTGGAAACAGCCTTTCATGACCACCCTTAGCGATCCGCCGCACGTAATCATCAAAGCCTGTGGCGATCAGAGCATCCAGAATGGGTACTTCTCTCATATGGCCACTTTTAACGCCTCTGTACTTGTTCGGCCTTACGATGAAGTGTGGATACCGATCGTCAAGCCGGACTTCCGATAGTGTCAAACCAGCAAGTTCACCGGCTCGACAACCTGTGTAGAGAGCGACAATTGGCACCCAAAACTCTGCCCCCCGAAGACGGTGTGATCCCGGCTTGTACGGTTCGCTCGCCGACTTGCAACCAGTAAACCAAGGATGCTCGAAGAGCCTGTTAATCTCTTCGACGTAAAACCGGCGCTTTTCTGGCATGATAGAAGGGTCAACCTTTTTGGCGAGGGCCGATACCTTGACACCAGCGAAATGGTTAGGACCTTCGAAATGCACTGTATCCTTTAGGTGGTTTACCGCCGATCCAAGCATCGTAATCCGCTTTTTGATGCTCTGTGCTGATATCGGGCGGAAGATACTGCCGGGGGTTTTGCCACCTACGGTCATATTGGCAACATGCTCTACAAAATTAAAAACATCGGGGCGAGTGATGCTGGCTAAGTCCTTACGACCCACAACGCTTTCGAATTGGCGCAGCGCTAACCGGGTTTCGGAAGCCAACTTTCTGGACGTGTCGCGGGCAGTAAGATAACGCTCTACAACGTCGGCGAGCATCAATGCCTTAGGCGCTTCCGCCGCTACCTTGGCGTTACCAAGCCGGGGAGCCGCCTTGCCCTCTGATAGGTCGGAAATTCGACTGTAGCCCCGTTCGATGCCAGCGCGGATCGCGCCAACGATGGCTCCACGTTCCAAGCTACCTTCCGGGGCATTTAATCCCTGTTCGGTGATGACGAACCCGGCTTCGGCTTGCGGGCCAAGGGATAGGGCATCACCGTCATCGCCATAGCAACGTAGAGACGCGGCAATTCCCTCTGCGTCCCGCTCCAACTCGTATTCCATGCGGGCGTATTCGGCAGCGGCGCGACCGTCTACGTTCCGCCGTAAGTTCAGCCGTTCGAAAGGCTGTGCGGTCACGTCCGCGTAGCGATTAACAATGGCGGCAAGGTCCGCATTGGTAACCGCGCGTGTCGCCACCGGGTGAACGGGTATGGGCTTCGGCTCCCCCCGAACCGGCTTACCGCCAGCAATCAGGCGTTCAAACTCGCTATGGGCTACCTTGGCGGCAGCGAACATTTCGCCCTCGTCCTTCGTACCCAACGAGCAACGAAACAGTGCCTTTGACCCGAATAGCTCCGCGAACCGGCGTGGGTCCGAGCGGATGCGGGTCGGCACCCTGCGTTCGTATTGGAACACGCCATCGCGCTTCCTGACGTGCTTTACCGTGGCAGCCAAATTTTCCTCCGTGAGGGTGCAGTCTCACACCTTTGTCTCACAGAGGATGCCAGAAAACCGTGCAATCACAACGGCTAGTACCTTTTCAGAGGCTTACTTGTAGCCTGCACTTCTTCCCGTAGGGGTCACCACATCAGCGATTTCAATGACTTAGCTGGTGCGGGAGCAGTATGGTTCCGCCCATGTCGATGGGCCTTCGCAGCCCCCTGAAACCGGTCGACCGGTTCATTCGCGCGGATCGGTGACGCGCTATCTTCACGGCCCCACATGATGCAGCACGGCAGCCATCGGCCTCGCTGGCGTTCGTAAATGAAGCCCGCCCCCGCCGCTCGTTGCTTCGCTGATGCGTTCGCCGCCGCCATCGGACGTGATCGTCACACGCCCTGACGCTGCCTGATGCGATATCGTTGCACTAGCGAGCCATTCCTAATATCTACTAACATAGTATAGATTTATTGCCGCAGGCCGATGGTGCTGCGCATCCTGCCGTTGTTCCCGGCGAAGGGGAAATGCATTGGTCGGAAGGAGAAAGGCCTTGGCCCAACGGACATCGCGCCGGGATCGCGCGTCACAGCCGATCGAATGGCCCACCGTCGCGCTCGCGGTCGTGATCTACACCGCGTGGTTGCTGCTCACCCTCTTCCATGCCCCGTTGCCGGGTCCAGTCGTGGTGGTGTCGGGGGCGTGGCTGATCGCGTGGCACGGCTCGTTCCAGCACGAGACGATCCATGGGCACCCCACCCGCTGGCATCGGGTCAACGCCTTGATCGGCGGCGTGCCGCTGGCGCTGTGGCTGCCATTCGCCTGTTACCGGCGCGATCATATCGCCCATCATGCAACCGGACATGTCACCGATCCGGTGCAGGACCCCGAATCGCGCTATACCAGCCGTCCGGTCGGCAGATGGGGCGCCATCCGGCTGGGGGTGCGGGCGATGCAGGCGTCGCTGCTCGGCCGGCTGATCCTGGGGCCGGCGGTGGTGATAGGCGGCTTTCTGGCCGGTGAGATCCGCCGCGCGATGGTGTCGCCCGCCGCCGTGCTGCGCGACTGGAGCACTCACCTGGCCGGCGTGATCGTCATCCTCGCATGGGTGCGGCTGTGCGGGATGAAGACCGGCACTTACCTGCTGATCATTTATGCCGGCACGTCGCTGACGCTGTTGCGATCCTTCGCCGAGCATCGCGCGTCGCCGACGCCCGATCACCGTGTCGCGGTCATCGAGAACGCCGGGATCTTCGGCATCCTGTTCCTGAACAACAATCTCCATGCCGCCCATCATCGGGCGCCCGGCCTGCCCTGGTATGCCCTGCCACGTTTCTATGCGGACAATCGGATCGATCTGCTGGATCGGAACGGGGGCCTGCTCTACGATGGCTATGGCGAGGTGTTTCGCCGCTATGCGTGGCGGGCACACGACGTGCTGGTGCATCCCGATCATGCGAACTGATCGATCATGATCCGGGTCGCCTCGTTGGGGATGTACGATCTGCCCCATCTCCAATCGGCCAACGACCGGCTCTGGACCGCTATCGCGACCCGTCTCCGGCAGGCAGGGCTGTCCGACGTTCCCGATCGTCTGGACCGCGATCGCTCGCTCGACGCGATCTGGGATGATCCCGATCTGCTGCTGGCGCAGACCTGCGGCTATCCGCTGACGACCCGTTGGCACGGTCGACTGACCTATGTGGCGACGCCTGTGTACGAGGGGGATGGCGGCGAGGACCATTACCACCGCAGCCGGTTCGTCGTCCGCCGCGACGACGCCGCCGGAACCCTCGGCGCGCTCGCCGGTCGGCGCGCCGCGATCAACGACGTCCAGTCCAATACCGGCATGAACCTGCTGCGCCGGGCGGTCGCGCCCCTCCACACCGATGGCCGCTTCTTTTCCGACATCGTCGTGACGGGGTCCCACGCATCGTCACTGGACGCGGTGGTGAAAGGAACGGCAGACGTCGCCGCGATCGATGCGGTCACGTTCGATTACCTCGCCCGACACGAACCCGCGCTTGCCGACGCCACCCGGACGATCGGATGGAGCCTGCCCGTGCCGAACCTGCCATTCGTCACCAGCATCACGACGGCTCCGTCCACCGTCGACCTGCTTCGACAAGTCCTGGCAGAAAGCGTCCGGGCGACTGACGGTGCGGCCCGGACGCTGCGACTGCATTCCATCAGGGACATCGGCGTCTCGTCGTACGATCTCGTCATGCGCCTTGAGCGGGAGGCGGTGCAATCGGGCTATCCCGTACTGGCCTGATCGCCGGACCGGGACGTCGACCGGCGGGAACCGGTATCCGGGTCTGGCGGCCGATCGTCATCGCCTGCCGCCGCCCTTCTGAAGACGGGCGCGGCGCACCGCGACGGCACCGCTATTGGCGACATCCTCCCGGGCAAGCTTGTCCCACCGTTCGACGCGGGCCGGATCGAGATCACCCGCCGTGATGGCGGCGCGGATGGCACATCCCGGCTCGTCGCCATGGGTGCAATTGGTGAAACGGCATTCCAGCGTGACGGCCGTGACGTCGTCGAACACCTCAGTCACGCCGGTAGCCACTTCGGACATCTGAAGTTCGCGCATGCCGGGCGTATCCACCAGCCAACCGCCCCCGCCTCCGCCCGCATCATCGGTCAGGCGATGCATCTCGCGAACCGTCGTCGTATGCCGGCCCTTCCCGTCATCCTCGCGGATCGACTGGGTCGGAATGCCGTCCGATCCCCTCAGCGTGTTTACCAGCGTCGATTTCCCGACGCCGGACGACCCCACCAGCGCCACCGTCTCGCCGAAGCCGCAATACGCGGCCAGCCGGGCGACACTTGCCGGGTCCCGCCCATCGACCAGTTCCACTTGCAACCCCGCCTGAAGCGCCCGCGCCGCGTCGGCCAGATGGTCCGGCGTCGGCGACAGGTCGGCTTTCGTGAGCACCACCACCGGACGGGCGCCTACCTCGCGCGTCAGGACGAGGTAGCGTTCGATCCGGGCGATGTTGAAGTCCTGGTTGCAGGAGGCGACCACGAAGAGCGTATCGACGTTCGCGGCGATAAGCTGCACCCGGCGATCGTCACCGGGGGTGGGCCTCTTGAACAGGCTCGTGCGGGTGAGGATGCGCAGGATGCCCCGGGTGGTCGGGTCGATCAGCAACCAGTCGCCGACGGTCGGTCGATCCTCCGCCGCCCCTTGCGCGGGCATTCTGGACGAGATCGATTCCTCGCCTTCCTCGCCCAGAACGGTCACCCGGCCACGGTGAACCGACAAGACGCGAACCGGCAGGTACGTCGTGCCCTGCTCGGCCGAGACCTGCCCGCTGAAGAAGGATGTCCAGCCTAGCTGCGCCAGAACAGGGTGGGGCGTCCCCATCGTCACGCCGAAATCTAGGACCCGTCCGACAGGTCGGGCTCGGCCGCTCCCTGCCCCCCTGCGCGCTTGTCCAGCTTGGCTTGCGCCTTCTTCGCGGACTCCACCGCCTTGAGCCTTTCGCGCTCGCGCCGTTCGAAGTCGTAGTTCGGTTTGCGTGGAATGGTGGTCGCTCCGGGTCCGGGGTTCGGGTTCGAGCACAGCGCTCACCCTTCAAACCGTGCTTTCGGCTACACCGATCCGTCGGTCGCGACTAGGGTCGGGCCACATCGATCGAGGCGGAAGACGAGATGAAGGCCGCCCGCAGCGGAATCAGTTCGCCTCCGCATCCACGGAAAATATCATCGGCTTGCCGCGCGACATCGGCTCCCACCCCGCCCCCAGCGCCGCCCGGACGCCTCGTGCGACGGTCGCGTCGTCGAGTTGCAGACGCCCCCGCTGCAACCCCTTCAACAGGCGCTTGGGGGGAGGAAATTCCAGCAGCGCCTCACGCTTGGTATTCCGTTGCAGCAGCGACACGATCATCCCCTTCCAGCCGTCGTCATCCGACCATTGCGGCTCGCGCTGGAGCTCCCAATCGTATTTCTCGCCGTCGACCTCGACGGTGCCACTGTTGTTTCGGGATTTTGACATCCGGATGCCGTAGCACGCGGATCGCCCCGGGCCATCCGGTCGCGTCGATGTGGTACGGCGATACCGGTACCCGCGAAGTCAGGCGCATGATATCCGCCCGATCGATGGCAATGGCGGGCGTGAGACAGCGACGCCGGCAATGGCCCCACGAGAACACGGAGTTCGGAAAGATATATGGCCCGCAAGCATTCCAAGCACGGATTGGCCGATGCCCCGCCTGTCGAGGACGAGGTCATGCCGGCGGCTGCGCCGTGCTGGCTCTGTGGCCGCCCCATCGGCAAGACGATCGTCTGGCATCATCCCGTTCCCAAGAGCCGGGGCGGCCGCGATGTCGTGCCGATGCATCCGATCTGCCAGCAGACGGTGACGGCCAACTTCACCAATTCCGAACTTGAACGGCACGGGATGGACGTGGAGGGATTGCTGGCCAACCCGGCCATCCGCAAATTCGTCTACTGGGTCGCGAAGAAGGACCCCGACTTCACGGCGACCATCACCAGGAAGCAGCGCTGACCTGCCCGTCAGCGATGCCGTCATCCGGCCGCGGGCGCCGGCAGATAGAGCTGACGGTAACGGTCGATCACGGTCGTCTGGTCGTAATGGCACTTCACGCGCTCGCGCAGCACTTGCCCCATGGCGGCGCGGCGATCGGGGTCGGCGAGCAGGCCGGCGATGGCATGTCCCGTCGCCTCCGGATCGACCAGTGGCGTGATGATGCCGCCATGCCCGTCCCCTGACTGTGCGCCCTCCAGCATCTCGCGGCAGCTGCCGACGTCGGGTGCGACGACGGGGATGCCGAACGCGCCGGCTTCCAGAATGACCAGCGGCTGCGCCTCGGAAAGGCTGGTCAGGACGACGATGTCGATCCGCGGCAACCACTCGTCGACCCGGACGCGACCGGTGAAGCGGATCGCATCGTCCATGCCCATCGCGGTCACCAGCGCGCGGCATTCCTCGTAATAATCGGCATCCTCGTCGAGCGGCCCCATGACGGCGAACTGCGCGGCCGGCACGGCACGATGCGCGATCGCAGCGGCGCGGATGAAGGTCTTGATGTCCTTGATCGGCACCACCCGCCCGATCAGGGCGACCAGCGGCTTCGCCGGATCGTTCGCGACGGGAATATCGGCGAAACGGTCGAGATAGATGCCGTTGGGGATGACGCGCAACCGGTCGGGTGCGGCCCCCAGCCGCGCCTGGACAGCGTTGTTGGCGGCGTAGAGCGCAATGATCGGATCGCAATGATCGTAGCACAGCCGTGCATAGCTTCGGAATGCGCGACGCCATAGTTCGCGCAGGCCCGGTACGTCGGCATCCAGCGTCAGCCCCTGCCCCGCCGGCGAACCGATCCAGTCCGCCATCATGATCTCGATCTGCCGTTCGAGCAGATAGATGCCATGTTCGGTTATCATCGCCGGCGCGCGGTACTGGATCACGGCGCGGGCCGCGATCAGGCCGGCGAAGCCGGTCGAGATGGTGTGATACCGCGCCGCCACCGGCAGCGGCGTCAGCAACGCCGCCAGCAACCCGCCGAGCAACGTCCGTGTCGCCCAGAAGACGTGATGGAACGACGCCGACGGCATGGTCCGCTCGGTATAGGCGACGATCGCCTGGAACAGCACGGGATGGCTCAACAGTTCGGCCGGGGTCCATGGCTGGCGGCTCGCGGTCAGCGCCGCGAACAGGGCCGCGAGGGGCAGTTCGCCGTCCTCCTCTAGGAAGGCCAGCAACATGGCCGCGATCGCGGCTACATCGGCAGACCGGCGGCGGCGGGGCACTACCTCTAGCCCGGGCGCCAGCGACACTTCGGCAACGGAAACGACATTGGCCGGCGGCTGGAGGCGCCACGGCATCGGCGTGACATCGGGCTTGATCGCAACGATCGCGAACCGCACGTCGGGCAGGCCGCCGATCAGATCCTGCAACCAGTTGGCGACCCCCCCGACGACATAGGGGTAGGCCCCCTCGACGATCAGGCACACATCGGCATCGGGTCGATCGGTCACGCCGCCCGCCCCCGCCAGAACCGGACGACATCGTACAGGGGATCGGCGGGCGGCAGGGCGGCCGCATCGTCCATCGCGCACCGGCGTGCCAGTCCTGCGACATCGCGGGACCGGATCAGGAGATCGAGGGCGGTCGCCAATGGCAGCCTCGTCGGGTCCTTGCGGCGGGGACGCAGTCGATGGAGCAGCGCTTCGGCAGCGGGATATCGGGGATCGACCCGCGGCAACACCGCGATGGCCCCCTCCAGTTCCTCCACCGCGTCGGCGCGCAGACGCCCCCGCGCAGTGTCGGAGATCAGCACGTCATGCTCGCCATGATCCGCCAGCAGCCGGGCGAGGGCGAGCCGTTCATCGGCGCGTCCCGCCCGCTCCACCGCGCGTTCCAGCCGCCGTCGCCGCTGCAGGAGCAGCTGGCCGGCCCGCGTCGAGGCGGACGCCGCCAGCGCCCGGATCGTCTGGTCGTCGTCGATCAGCCCGCGTGCGACGATGCCTGACAGCCGCGGTTCGTAGGAGGCGACCACGGTTTCGATCGCCGCCTGCCGGTCGGCGACCGTACCGTGGCGGAATACCGAGACCAATGACCCGATCAGCGCGGGATCGGGCAGGTTGACCGGTTCCCCGCTCAACGGCGCGACATGGATCGACCGGTCTTCCTGGTCATGATGGTCGTCGTCCGGCTCGGGCAGGGCCAGCCGGGGCGAATCGAACCGGAGGAGGCGCAGCGAGAGGACCGGCATGGCGAGACGCATGACCAGCATCCCCACCGGCCCGAACGCCGCACCCAGCCATATCGTCCAGCCCCCCGGCGCGCGCCAGTCCGCCGACCGGCGGGCGATCCTCACCGCCGCCAGCGTCACCGCCAGATGCGCGGGGCCGAACAGCGGCGACCATGCCGGGCGCTGCGTCAGCACCGCCACCACCCCCGCCTCCACCAGCGAGCACAGGACGAGCTGCCGGATCACGCCGCGTTGCTGGTGGTGGCGATCCGCAACCGGGGGTGGTGATCCGCCGCACCGATGGCGGTCATCAACATCCCCAGCCGGCCGGCCACCGCATCGAGATCGATGATGCCACGGCGCGAGAACCGTTCCGGCGGAAGGTGATGGAACATCAGGATACCGCAGGCCCCTCCCCGTGCATCCCGCACCGGCAGCGCGAACACCCCGGTTTCGGCAAGCAATGCCCCGTGCGCGGGATCGTTGACGATCAGCGCCTGCGCCACGGCCAGGACGGCGTCGACCAGCGGCTGGGGCAGATGATCGGGCCGGTCCGCCGCGGCCGGCCCCTGCGCGAATGCGCGCCACCGGCCGCCGACGGGCGTGTAGACGGTGAAATCCTCGGCCTGCGCATCCATGGCGATCAGCCGTGCCAGCACGGCGGGTACCCGTGTCCGGTCGTCATCGAACAGGCCCGCCGCCGCCTCTATCGCCCGGCCGACCCCCACCTCGTCCATGGCGATGCGGATGTTGAGCGCGTGGGCGTTCTCGCTCGCCAGGCGGAAGGCGCTGGTGGCCGCCGTCAGATCGTCCATCGCGCGGGCATGAAGGCGCTCCAGCGACGCGATGCGGCGCAGGCGTACATAGGTCAATTCCCCGATCGCGACGCTGGCGGCCACCCACATCAACGGCGGCAGCGATCGTGACAGCAGATAATGAAACGGACTGTCGTCGAGTGCCATCGCCGCATGGGGCACGGCGATCCAGTAGCAGGTCGCAACCCCCGCCGCGATCAGGCCGACACCGCTGCCATAGGCAAGCGCCATCACCAGCACCGGCAACCAGAGCGGGTTCGGATTGACCGCCGCGAAAGCGGTACCGCCGGCCCATTTCACGTCGATCGCCACGATCATGCCGATCATGATCGCCAGTTCGATGCTGATCCGCAGCCATTTCCGCACGTTCATCACAGCCGCCCCATGCTTCGGCGCAGCGCCACCCGTGCGAACAACTGGGTGCCGACAAGATTGGGGCGACGGATCGAACTGACCCCGCCCGTCGCCTCCGCCTGCCATGCATCGCCGATGAAGCCAGCCACGGTCAGGGCGCCGGTAGGACCGTTGCCGCCGAAGCGGTCGAACGTCCAGCCCGCTGCCGCCACGAGCCGCCAGGGGCCCCGCTGTTCCGCCACCAACGCCTGCACCGTATGATTCTCCCGATCGGCCAGCGACAACGCTGCCGGGCCGTTCACTCGCCGATCCAGCCGGTCGACATATTCCGCCTCCAGCCGATACGACAGGGTCAGGGCCGGGTTCAGGCGACGCACGGTCGCATCCACCCCGCCCGTCACGACCGTGCTGGTGGCCAAGATGCCTTCGCGCGCCAGCCCATAGGACGTGCGGACGATATCGCCCTGTACCTGCATCGCCGGCGACGACCGCCACGTCACACCCCCGCCCCAGCGATCGACATAGCCCCCGAGCAACACCTGCTCGGCCGTCAGCACGTCGGGTAGATGGTACGCCGCGGCCAGCCGCCATTCGCGTTCCGCCGGCCCCCGGAGCAGCCGCGCCGCCAATCCGATCCGGGTCCGCGACAGGTTCCCCGCGCCCAGCAGTTCCAGCCGGGTGGTCGCATCGCCGATGCTGCCCATCACCTCCGCCAGCGTGACAGGTCGCCGCAACGTCCGGATACCGCCGTCACGCGCGACGACGGCATCGGCGCGGGTCCGGACCTGGCGGATCGCACCGCCGATGACCGTGTCCAGACCGTTGCGTGCGGCAGCGACCGGGACGGTGGCACGCACGCTTGCCTCGATCTGGGCGAACCCGCCGCCATCACGCGCCGCCACGATCGCGGCGACTTCGCCGCCTGCCGCACGGATGGTTCGACGCGCATAGGCATCGGCCGCATCCAGCGCGCGATAATGCCGCGCGGCGCGCAACGTGGCGCCGCGGGAAGCGTCCATATCCGCCATCGTCCGGATCAGCTGCGGGTCGTCCGGCAGCGACCGCGCGAGCGTCAGCAGCATTTTCCTCGCCCGGCCGGGATAGCCCGATGCGGATTCCGCCGCCGCCCTGGCCAGTGAATAGTCCACCGGCTCCGTCGCCATATCAGCGCCGGGCGGTGCATCACGCACGATCCGGATCGACAGCCGGGTTCCCTTCAGGTTCGGCACGAAGGTCCGTCCGGGGGCGGGCCGGATGACCATGCTGGTATCGTTCCAGTCCATCCGGATCAGATCGGTGCCGGCGTCGCGCCGGAACGCCTCCAGCGACACGGCATCCGGCGCACGGTCGAACCGCATGACGGTTTCGACGCCATCGGTTTCCATCGACAGGATCGTCCGGGCCGGCCAGTCCAGCGTCAGTTCGTCGGCGGTCGCAGCCACCGGGGTGACCGGCGACACCTGCCCGGCGAACAGCGCAACCGAGGCGAACGACAAGGTGATCGACGCCGCCGTCATGGCAGGAACAGCGCCCGCGCTGCCGCCGGACGGCCGGCGGCGATCAGCAGCCGCGCCTCGTCCGCGATCAGCGACCGATCGGAGGTCGCCACGGCGCGCAACCGGCGTGTCATCGCCAGCGCATCGTCGGTGCGGCCGAGGCGCGCCAGCAAGGTTGATCGGATGCGGCTGTCGCCATCGCCGGCTGCGAGCGCGCGTTCCAGCCAAGGTCTGGCGCCGCGATCACGCCGCTGGCGTACCTCTATATCGGCCATCAGCATCAGCGCGGTGGCATCGTCGGGCCGGACGGCCAGTTGATCGCCGACGGCGCGCCGTGCACCAGGCAGGTCACCCGCGTTCCATGCCGCCCAGGCGATATCCATCCGATCCGAGGGCAGTGCCGCGCCACCCGCTATCCGCCGTCGGACGAGCGTCAGGCGGAGCGCCTGATCGATGGCAGGAAGAACGGATGCCGTCACTTGTTGCAGTTGCATGGCCGAAAGCGCACGACCATCCAGCAGGCGTCGTACCGCGCGCTGGTTGGCACCGGGGTCACCCACCTCCGCCGACAGGTCCAGCCATGCGATCAGCGCGGCCGTCTCGCCGCCGCGTGCGTTGGTCTCCAGAACGCGAAGCGCCCGCGATGGGGTGTCCCGCATCGCATAGAGCGTCAGCCAGCGCAGCTTGTCACCAGCGGTATCGGCTTGATCCGCCCGCCGGCGAAGCCAGGTCAGCGCAGCGGGGCCTGGGCGAGGTCCCCACAGGTAGAGCAGGCGGCGGGTCGCCATGTCGTCCGGATGCACCGCCAGTGTCTGCAGCAATTCGGTCGCGTCACTGCGGGCGCCCATGGCCAGCAGTCGTTCCACCAGAACGGGACGTGCGACCGGATCGCGATGCGCCCGCTCGACCAGATACGCCCGCAGACCCGCCATGTCCCCGAACCGGGTCAACAGGTTCTCGCGCGCCGCATCGCGCTGATCGGGCGCGACCATGTTCGCATAGCGGAGCGCGGTGGCACGATCGTCCGTCGCCACCGCCAGCCGCATCGCCAGCCACGGGTCCCGTTGTCGCCAGTCGCCCCCGGCGACGCGGTCCAGCCGGGCGATCATCGCGGGCCGGTCGGCCAGCCGCCGCGCCAGATCGAGCGCGAGGGTGGTATCCGGGCGGGGGATCGCACCATGCTCCGCCGCCAGCAGGATCATGTCCGGCGCGCCCAGCCGGTAGGCGACGGCGACGATGTCGACCGGCGGCGCGAACCCGGGGCGTGAGGCGGCAGCGGCCAGCAGCCGGCGCGCACCGACCTCGTCGCCAAGCGCCGTCAGCAGTTCGGCACGTCTGCGCCACAGCGCCGGCGTCGTTGCCGCAGGGTCGCCGGCCAGCGCCAGTGCGACCCGCGGACGGCCCCGCGCGATCAGTTCGTCGATGATGCCCGTCCGGTTCGGCGAGGCACCGCGGGCGGCCAACGCCTCCAGCATCCCCCCCAGTGTCCTGGCATCGGCACTGTCCAGTGACAGCCGCAACAGCCGCTGCATCGCATCCGCCGACATCGCCCGACCGGCGGCGGCTTGATACGCCGCCAGCCGCGTCCGCGCGGCACCCCCGGCTCCCGCCAGCTCCTCCAGATAGGCCAGCCGTTCGATACCGTCCCCTTCGAGGCGGGCCATCCGCGCCAGCCGGGTCAGTGCGAACCGTTCCTCGCGGGCGTCGTTCGCGGCAAGCGCGACCACCCGCAGGCGTCGCAGATCGGCCTCGCTATCGGTTCGGGCAGCCGCATCGTGCAACAAGGCAAGCCGCTCGTTCTGCCGTCCCGCCGCGGCGAGCGCCTGGCTCATCAACGCGATCAGCACCGGATCGTCGGCATGTCCGGCCGCCACCGGCGCCAGTCGCGCCAGCGCCTGATCCGGCTTGCCGGCCGCCAGCAGGGAACGGGCGATCAGCGCCTGCGTGCCGGCATCGCCTTCCGCCTTTTCCTGCGCCAGTTGCGCCAGCGTGGATCGGTCCGCCGTGCCCATCGCCGCGCTCAGTTTCTCTCCTGTCGTGGGCGCCAGCAGCCAGCCCCCGGCGAACAGGATCAATCCCGTTCCCACCGCCGCCACCCCCAGCGCCGCGACGATGGGCGCCTGTCGGGCTGCGATCACCGAGGCGGCTCCGGCAGGATGCGATCAAGCGCCAGTACCGAGACATAGGGCACGAAGCCGGCGGCCCGTTCGCGCGTGTACAGCGCACGGACGCCTGCCGCATCGGCAGGATTCCAGTAATCCAGCGTCAGCAGGGCAAGCGCCGGGTTCTTCGCCTTGGCCGCGCGCAACCGCTCCGCCTGCCATTGCCAGTCGGTATCGCTCAATCGATCGTAGCCGCGCGTCGCGAAGTTCCACCGCGTCGCCATCGCTTCGCCCAGTACCCCGTCGATGGCATCGGCGACCTGGGGCAACAGGGCATAGCCGCGATTGATGACGATGATCGCCGCCGGGAAACGTTCACGAATCGCCCGCACCAGCGATGCCGCCGCATCGATCATGCCTGTCCGGCCTATCGGATCAGCTCGTTCCATCGCTTCCGCGTTATCGAGGGTATCGATGAAAATTCCGTTGTAGCCCCGCGCCATAATCGCTGGCACCAGACGGTCGAGTACTTCGGCGCGCCAGCGGGGATGACGCAGATCGGCATAACGGGCGTCGGGCCAGTGCGGATTGGCAGCCAGCAATGCCCCGGCGGTGGCCAGCGCCGCCGCGAAAGGCCGCCGCTTTTCGACTTCCCCCAGGCTGATATAGCCGATGGCCAGCGCACCCGGCCGTCGCAGCGGCGCCAGCGGCCGGGCGTGATCCGGCTCCAGTACCAGCAGATCGTATTGCCGGGCATGGGACGGATCGGTGCGCGCGCCATAATCGACCGCCCAGCGCCAGTCGTTGCCGGCCGGCAGCCGTAGCTCGCGCGGCGTTTTGGCGAAGGCGCCCGCCTGCCCGATCAGCAGCGCCAGACCGGCGCGGGTCACCAACCGCAGCAGACGACGATATAGTGGCATGTCGGCGTTCAGGCCCATCGCCGACGGTCCCCCATGATGGCAGGATTGTTGCCCACGAAGAGCAGGTAGATCAGGTTCCACAGCGCGTGCGCGACCAGCGCCGCCCCCGTCGTCGCCGCCATCACCGCACCCGCCAGATAACCCCATCCATACCAGGCAAACCCGGCATGGACCGTCATCAGCGTCGCCACCGTGCTGACGACGAAGAACATCGCCCAGACGATCAACACCCGTCCCGCGAGGTCGAGATAGGACAGGATGATCGTGAAGAACAACGCCGCAAGATGGAACACCGCCCCCACCGCCGTGAAGCGAAAAGCGAAGATTCCGCGCGGATCGGCCCCGATCGCCTTGAACATTTCCGGTGCCAGCACCCACAGGGCAGCAGCGATGGTTGCCTGCACCACCACCAGCAGGCGCGCATCGTGCAATACGGTCCGGATCACGGAACGGCGCGCATCATGGATGCCGGCGATCGGCGCGGTGCCGGTGCAGGCGGCCATCAATACCGTAAAGCGCCGGTCGAACCGGGTTTCGGTTGCGATCAGCAACAACGTCAGCCCTGGCACCAGCGATAATAGGCCGAGGAAACTGGCGGGATCGTAGATCGGATTGAACCTCAGCATCGACAGCCCGGCCACGCTGTCACCGGCGGCGTACCAGGTGATCCATTTGTCCATCCAGAGCGCAAGGGTGGCAAAGGTGCCGCCGATGGCGAGCAGGGCGTGGCGACGATACGCCTTGCCCCAGTCCATCGGCCAGACCGGTGGGGCGACGAAGCTGTAGCGCACGGCGCGCACCAGCATGATCGCCGTCACCCCGACCCCGGCCAGCGTCAGCCACAACAGCCCCCGCAGCCCGACATCGGTCGCGAACGCACCCGCGAGCACAACCACGCCGATCCCGCCGGCATAGCCCGTCAGCACCGCCCGGTGCCGCCGCGTCGCCGTCAGGAACAGGTTCGCGACCCATATTTCGGCGAGCAGCGTCAGAATGGCGGTGGCCGCCAGTTGATCGAGCAGCGCCAGCCCCGACAGGCCATAGACCAGCGCCCCGGTCGGCACGGCGGTCATGGCGGCACCGACCAGTGCCGCGATCAGGATGCCGGGGACCTGTGATGGTCGTCGCGCATACAGCATATCGGACATCACCCGCGTGGTGACCGCGATTGTCGGCGCCGCCGCCAGCGCCGACAGGCTGAACGCATAGACGAGGATCGTCTGCAACGCCCCCGTCACCGCCATGCCGGCATGGCGCTGTCCCCATGACTCCAGCGCCATCACCGCGCCCGCCGCCATCAGCCACGGGCCGGAACTGATGACGGCACCGTGCGACGCCGCGGACACGACGCCACCGATGCCGCCGACCTGCGCGATACGGGCCAGCCTGAAGCCGATACCTGCCATGATGTTAGGCCCCCCGCCCCGTCCTCACAGCATGAAGTCGGAAGGCGTCAGCGTGAAATGACCCACCAGATCGATCGTGAATTCGGCGAGCGATCCGGTGTCGGTGCTGCCTTCGACGATCGTGTGCGTGACCCCGTCGATCACCTGATAGACGACGCGCAGCTGGCCTGGCGCGGTGAACTTGGCGTTCGCCCCCGTCAGCAGGGTGAACGCCTGATCGCCGCTGACGCGGGTGTTGGCGTCGATCAGCGACAGGTCGATCCGGTCCTCGCCGCGCACGAAGTCGGTGATGACGTCGCGCGTCGACCGGGACACACCCGTGTCGCCGGCCTTGCTGAACCGGAAGATGTCACGCCCGCTGCCACCGGTCAGCATGTCCTCATTGTCACCGCCGTCGAGGATGTCGTTGCCGGCGCCACCGATCAGCGTGTCCTCGCTGTTGCCGCCATCGAGGACATCGTCGCCGTCACCGCCGTCCAGATAATCGTCATAGGTGTCGCCGATCAGCGTATCGTTACCGGCGCGGCCATACAGGAAGTCCTCCCCCGATCCGCCGTTCAGGGTGTCGTTGCCCGCACCGCCATCCAGCGTGTCACGACCCAGATCACCGGTCAGCGCGTCGTGGCCATCCTCACCGAACAAACTGTCGTCGCCAAGCCCCCCGAGCAGCACGTCGTTACCGCCGCCGCCATACAGGAAATCGTTACCCCAGCCGCCGTCGATCGTATCGTTCTCGCCGGTGCCGGTCAGCTTGTCCGCGAACAGACCGCCCTTGAGCGAGATGCCGGCGACATCGCGGATGGTGACCGCATAGGCCTGGGCAACACTGGCACCGCGCAGGTCGCTTGCCAGTACCGTCACGTTGTAGACGTTGTCCTTGCCGATATCGAGCGGCGTCTCGAAATCGGGCGCAGCGATGAACTTCAGGACACCCGTCTTTTCGTCGACCGCGAACAGGGCGGCGTCGCCTCCGGCGGCCAGCGTGTACTTCACTGCATCGCCAAGCGGCACGTTGGCGTCGGTCGCAGTGATCGTGGCGACGGCGGCGGTGTTTTCCGCGATGGTCAGCGCCACGCTCGCCTTGCCCGATCCGGACGTCAGCACGGGGCCGACATTGGCGATGTAGTTCACCGCCACGTCGTGGCTGGCGATCGCGCCGAGCGCCAGGGTCATGATGTCGCCGACCCGCGATACCACCGTGCCCCCCTGGATCGTGACCCAGTCGTTGCCGGCAGCGGCGAGGTCGATCGTCACGTTCCCCTCGCCCATTGCCGTGAATGCGAGGTTGCGGCCATCGCCCTTCACCGAGATCAGCGACACGCGCATCGGCAAGGCGGTGATATGCGTCACATCGTCCGCCACCGCGCCCAGCGTGATAGTGAACGTGCCGCCATTGGCCGGCATGAACACGCTGTCATTGTCATAGGCATACCAGCCCGCGACGCTCTTGATGACCTTGCTGCCCTGTCCATCGACATCCAGCGCGAAGGTGCCGACGTTGCTCGCCCCGACCGTCGCGGTGACGACGTCGCCGACCACATTGGTCGTCAGCGTGGCATGCGACAGCGCACTGACGCGTTGGGACAGGTCCAGCAGCGTCACGAATTCCGCACCGCTGTTATAGGCACGCTGGATCCAGTCGGTGAACATCGACTGGGTGTACTTGCTCGGCGCCGCCACCGGATCGGCCGACCATGCGGTAGGACCATAGTCATGCCACGGCCATACCACGACGGGCACTTCCGCCTTGGCAGTCAGCGCCCCCCATTCCGCCGCCCATGCGGCCTCGGCCTGTGCCGGCGTCTTGCCCTGGAATTCGATCAGCGAGAAATCGAAACTGGTGTTCGGGGCCAGATACACCTTGTCCGTGCCGGGCTGGATATAGCCGAATGCGTTGGGGTAACCGGCCCCGACACCGCTGTAGCCGCCCGACAAGTAATCGACGTACTTCATGATCTCTTGCGAGGTCGCCAGCCCTTCCGGCGCGCCGGGCACCGCCGCGCCGCCGACGGTGAAGGCGTACCCCAGCACCTTCGACATTTCCCGTTCCAGCACCTTGCGGGCTTCACCGAACTCGAACGCCACTTGTTCGGGCGTCAGGGTATTGGTGTTCTCGGGATGGGTATAGCTGTGCGAACCGAGTTCGTTACCCATCTCCAGCAGCTTCTTGTAATAGGCACCCGACACCGTCCAGTCGGTCTGCTCCTGCGCTGCCGCATTGTTGCCGACATTGACATAATAGCTGCCGACGAAGTTGAAATCCTTCTTCCAGCTCTCCAGGATCGGCAGCAGTTTGTCGTAGATACCGGCGGCATTGTTGGCCGGGTTCACCTCGTCGGTGTACTGGCTTTGGTCCATGTCGTTGCGCGATGCGACGATCGACGTGTTCCGCGTCATCTGCAAGCCCACCGACACGCCGGCACCGTTGATCGAATGATCGACCGCCTGCCACAGCAGGTTGCTGTCGGCCATCACCGCCTCGGACGAGAAGATGACGTTGCGGCCGCCGCCAGCGGTCTGCGTCGCCAGCGCCGCGGTATAATTCTGCCCGTTCACCGTTTCGGTGACGATCGCGGTGCCGGTGCCGCTGACGCTGTCGATCGCGGTCCAAGCGACGCCGCTATACTGACGGATCGTTTCCCCTGCGGCATAATTGTCCAGGACGAGATGGTTGGTATCCGCCGATTTCAGCGTCACGTCCGCAGGGAAGCCGCCGGTGATGCGCGTCGCATCGAACAACAGCTTCATCCGGCTGTACGAATCCCCGGCCAGCGCGGCATTGTCGGCGCCGTTGGTCATGAACTCGCCCGCTGCGACCAGTCCGATTCCGAACTGGCGCGTCGCCTGTTCCAGCGTGGCGGTGATCGCATCGACCGATCCTGCCTGCACGTTGCGGAACGAGGGGAAAACGATGGTATCGTACTTCGACAGGGTCTGGAGGCTGGTGAGATCCTTTTCCGTCAGGATGTCGAATGGCACCCCTGCCTGCATCACCTGCGACTGCGCCGCCATGAACAGCTGCGTATAGGCGGTTTCGCTGAAATAATTCTTCGCGGTCGTTTCGGAATAGACGATCGCGACGCGCTTGCCGGCATCGGGGACGATGCCCGTGTCCCCGAAGATCGTGTATTGCGGACCCGAGTAGCTGCCGGGAACGAAGGCGGCGTCGTTGACGTCGGTCAGGATGCTGATAGCGGGCGGATTGCCGATCAGCGCCTTGGGAATCTGCACCTCCATCGTTTTGCCGTCTGCGGATCGCGCCATCACGAGATTGGCGGCAACCAGCGTTTGCCCGGCGCCCCCGGTGTACAACGATGCGGTGCCATCGGCGGCGATGTTGATGTTGTACTCGGCGCCGCCGGCAAAGCCGAACACCTGATACCCCGTCGTGGCGTTACGATCGGTGTTGAGCCAGATCGTCGTATTGGGGCCGATCGCGGTGGGTGCGGTCAGCGCGATCGAATAACTGCCGGTATCCGACGTGCCGTACACGCGGTATCCACCGACCGGGCCCGAACCATCGATGCGATCGGCTTCATTCCAGTCGTCGAGAACGCCGTCGACGCGGATTGGAACATGTTTGCCGATCATTGATGTTGCCCCGGAATGTTGCAAACAACCTCTGCAATGCTGACCTATTGGTCAGCATCAAGTCGTTTGTATTTTTGCTGTTTGTAGCCCTGATTGACGGTCGCCTATCACGGATGAAATCGCGCGGTAAACTGGCTGACGGGATGGTCGCGGCGGCTGTTCCAATATGGAACATGATCCCTCGCCATTAGGATTTAATAACATTTTCCTTTTACTGGGGCAGACGCAATGCCCCCTGGGGACGATCGTCGCGAAAACTCCAAGTGTCCCTACAGGGGGGATAGATGGTTAAGGAAGGGATGGCATGGCAGGGGCGGAACGGCCGGTCGGCGCGATGCAGACCGCATTGGCGGCGTGCCGGCGGCATCTGATCGCGGGCGGCGTGTTCAGTGCCCTCCTGAATATGCTGTACATCGCGCCCACGCTTTACATGCTTCAGGTATATGATCGGGTGGTGCCGACGCACGGCCACCTGACGCTGTTGTTCCTGACGATCGTGCTGATCGCCGCACTTCTGGTGATCGCGGTGCTCGACCGGGTGCGGATGCGCCTGCTGGTCCGGGCCAGCGTGGTGCTGGACGTCATGCTGGCGCCCGCGATTCTCGATGCGGCGATCCGTCGTCCCGATCCGCCCGCCAGCCGGCAGGCCCTGCGTGATTTCGACGCGATGCGCCAGACGCTGACCGGCCCCGGCGTGCTGGCGCTGTTCGACGCGCCATGGACCCCCGTGTATATTCTGGTCTGCTTCCTCGTGCACCCCGCGATCGGTGGGGTCGCGTTGGTGGGCGGTCTGCTGCTGCCCTGTATCGCATGGCGCAACGAGGTGGCGACCGGGGCGAAGATGAAGCGCGCGCAATACGCCGCGGTCGCGACCTATGCCGCACAGGACGCGCTGCTGGCGTCTGCGGAGGCGGTACGGGCGCTCGGCATGCGCCGCACAACCGTAGCCCGGCAGGTGCGCCAGCGTGAAGTGGCACTCGACCTGTCGACCGAGGCGGGATTCACCAGCGGCTTCTATCTGGCTACGACCAAGTTCGTGCGGCTGGCCTTGCAGTCGCTGGCACTCGGGCTTGGCGCGCTGCTGGCGATCGACGGGCAGATTTCGCCCGGTTCGATCTTTGCCGCATCCTTCCTGATCGCGCGGGCACTGGCCCCCATCGAACAACTCGTCGCCGCCTGGAAGGGACTGGTGCAGGCACACAACAGCTATGCGACGCTGTCCGCCCTGGTCGGCGATGCCGCCCCCGTCGCGCCCACCGCCTTGCCCGCCCCGCGCGGCGCGATCGCGGCGGAAGGGCTGACATCGGTGTTGCAGGGCCGCGAACAGCCGCTCGTCGATCAGGTCAGCTTCGCACTGGCGCCGGGCGATGTGCTGGCGATCATGGGGCCGAGCGGGGCAGGTAAATCCACTCTGCTTCGACTGCTGGCCACCGCCTTGCCCGCCGATCATGGGGCGATCCGCTTCGACGGGGCGGCGAGCGAGAACTGGGATCAGGAACGTCTCACCCGGTCACTGGGATTCCTGCCGCAGAACACCGCGTTACTGGCCGGGCGCATACGCGACAACATCGCGCGGTTCTCCGGCGAACTGGATGATGATCGGGAGGGGATCGACCGGGCGGTCGTCGCCGCAGCGCAGGCGATCGGTGCCCATGATCTGATCGTCCGTCTGCCGGGCGGTTACGACTATGAACTGGGTGCGGGCGGCGTCGGCCTGTCGGCCGGGCAGGCGCAACGGATCGCGCTGGCCCGTGCGGTGTTCGGCGATCCCGCGATCCTGCTGCTCGACGAACCGAATGCGCATCTCGATGTCGAAGGCGACGCCTTGCTGGTCGCCGCACTCACCCGGTTGAAGGCGCAGGGAAAGACGATCGTGATCGTATCGCATAAGTTGTCCGTGCTGCCGGTCGTCGATAAGATCATGGTCATGCGCGACGGTCGCAAAGCGCTGTTCGGCCCGCGGGACGAGGTGATGGCCAAGTTGCAACCATCCGCTGCCGTAACACCGCTGCAACCGCGCCGGCCGGTGGCGCTGTGATGCACGCGCCATCGATATCACGCGCCAGCACGGCGCACTGGATGAACCCCGCATCCGATATCCGCACCGGCACCATTGTCGCGATCGTCTTCTTCGTCGGATTGCTCGGCTGGGCCGGTTTCGTCCGGCTGGATGCGGCGGCCCATGCCGGCGGCCAACTGGTCGTCTCGGGTCAGCGTCAGGCGGTGCAACACCGCGAGGGCGGGGTCGTCGGCCGTATCATGGTGCATGAAGGACAGCATGTCAGTCGCGGGCAATTGCTGATCGCGCTGGCAGCGCCGGAGGTACGCGCCCAGGAACGCGCGCTGGCTTCCAGCGTGATCCGCCTGCTCGCGCAGCGCGCGCGGCTGGAGGCGGAACAGTCCGATCTGCCCCGGCTGGCCACCCCTGCCGAATTCGCCGATCTGCCCGACGAGGATCGCCCGGCCGCGGCCCGCGCCTTGCACGCGCAACAAGTCGAACTATCGGCACGGCGGGCCACCGTCTCCGCCCAGCGCGGCGCACTGGGCCAGCGCGCCGCGCAGGCCCGGACCCAGGGGCGCGGCTATACGCGCCAGGTGGAGGCGACAGTCGAACAGTTGCGGATCGTCGACGCGCAACTCGCCGCGCTCGCACCGCTGGCCGAGCGTGGCTTCGTGGCGCAGACCCGATTGCGCGAACTGGAACGGCTGCGTGCGCAGTTACAGGGGCAGGAGGGCCAGTACGACGCCAGTATCGGCGGCAGCCGCGAATCCGCGCAGGAGAGCGCGCTGCAAAGCCTTGAGGCGCAGCGCACCTATCGCGAGCGGGTCGCCGCCGAGCTTCGGGAAGTCGACACCGCCCTGGGCGATGCACTGCCCAAGCTGGCCGCTGCCCGCGATCAACTGCGCCGTACGATGATACGGGCACCGGCGACCGGGGCGATCGTCGGGCTGACGGCCTTCACCCCCGGCGGTGTCGTCGCGGGCGGACAAAAGCTGATGGATATCGTGCCCGATCGGGCAAAGCTGATCGTACAGGCACGCTTTTCGCCCGACGATGCCGACGATTTGCGGATCGGCCAAAAGGCGATGGTCCGGTTCCCGTCATTGCACGATCGCGCTCAGACCGATCTTACCGGCCAACTGACCAGATTGTCCGCCGACGCCTTTGTCGATGACCATTCCGGCCAAGGCTATTATCTTGGT
This sequence comes from Sphingomonas sp. CFBP 8760, assembly GCF_014841615.1. Classification (GTDB taxonomy): domain Bacteria; phylum Pseudomonadota; class Alphaproteobacteria; order Sphingomonadales; family Sphingomonadaceae; genus Sphingomonas. The sequence goes on from NZ_JACYUG010000020.1 coordinate 57,583, forward strand.
GAGATCGCCGTGCCGGCAAATGAAATGGCGCGAATCAATCGACGCGGCGGACAGACGACGCTACGAGCGGGAGCACCAGCAGAAATTCTTGTTCCCGTGCAGGCAAGAACAGCACTCGGTTACCTTTTCGAGCCGTTATTAAACGGATTCTGGGCATCGTTTCGCGAACATTAGAGCGGATTCCATTCAGTCCGGATCATAGCCGCAGGAGCTGAAGTAGT
>NZ_JACYUG010000021.1 GCF_014841615.1 Sphingomonas sp. CFBP 8760
CGATCCCAGGAAATAATAGGTTTTTCCCTTGCGAAACATCGCAGGCGACTCAAAGCCATGAGCCATCGCCTTGTTGATATGCTCGCGGACGCTCCGATAGTCGTCGGCAAGGCGATAGATATCGCCGCCGTGCAGCAGGACATAGCCAGTGCCGTCTTCATCCTGGAACGCACCCATGTCCCACTTCGCGATCGGCTTGCCGTTGAACAGCAGCGGGCCTTGGAACGCGTAGGGTCCGGTGATGTTCATGGCTGTGGCATAGCCAANGGCCCCAGTGCGCCGGATTGCTGCACGGGCAACGCCACGCTTTCGAAGCGCCAATTGGCCAAATCCTTCGACGAGTAGCAATTGAAGCCGGCAAACGCGTTCGTCATGTCGCGGTGCGCTTCCCCGAACAGGTAATAGGTATCACCGTCCTTGGTGATCCCGCCGCCATGCGCACTGACCGGCAGGCCACGCTGATCGAACCAGGGCGTACCGGAATGGATGGCGTCGTATCGGCCCGGTGTTTGCGCGGAGACGGAATGGGAAAATGTGACGAGCGGAAGCAGAAGACCAGCGTAGGCGCATGGGCGGATCATCATCGTGTCAACCTCCAAGGTCTTGGTCAGAACCTGTCGAACTTCGTCGTGCTACGCGATCTTGGTCCATTCTGCCGGGCGCTTCTCGATTGGCATGCCAAATCAGAAAGCCATCCGATCTTGGCAGGTCCATCGGCTTCTGACCGGTGGGTTGGCATGTCGATCTGCTATAGCGGCGTTAGGGAAACACGTCGCCCCGGCGTGCCCATGGCCCGTGCTCCCGCATGTTGATCGACCGATCACGGCAGCCGTTCCCGATCTACGGGCGCGTAGTGGGGTATCAGCAGATGAACGACCAGCAGCGCTGCAAAGTAGGCGCAGCCGGCGATCATGAAGATCGGGCCGTAGCTGCCGACGCCTGCCAGTATCGCGCCGGCGAACTTCGCCATCAGCATGCCGCCGACCGCACCGGCGAGGCCACCTAACCCGACTACGGATCCGCCCATCCCTCGCGGGAACAAGTCGCCGGGGATGGCATACACGTTGGCTGAGAAGCCCTGATGGCAGGCGCATGCCATGCCGATCGCCAGCACCGCCCACCACAGGCCGGGCGCCTGTGCGGCGAAGATGATCGGCAATGCGAACACAGCGCATCCCGCCATGGCGGTCTTGCGTGCACGGTTGGGGCTGGCGCCTCGCGCCAGCAGGCGCGAGGAAGCCCACCCACCTGCGACCGATCCGACGTCGGCCAGCACGTAGACCGCGACCAGCGGCGGTCCGAAGTCCAGCATCTTGACGCCGTACTGGCGGTTGAAGAAGTCGGGCAGCCAGAACAGGAACGTCCACCAGATCGGATCGATCATGAAGCGCGCAAGCATGTAGGCCCAGGTCTGCCTCAGCCGCAGCAGCGTCCGCCACGCCACCGGTCGCGCGGGGGGCACCGGGTCGCTCTCGATCCATCTGAGCTCCCCGGTGGTAACGCGACGATGCACCCGCGGGCTGCGATAGAAGATCAGCCACGCCGCCAGCCATACGACGGTCAGCGCACCCGTCGCTACGAACGCCATCCGCCATCCGAACGTCACGGCGATCGCCGGCACGATCAGCGGGGTCAGGATCGCGCCGACGTTCGACCCTGCGTTGAAGATGCCGATCGCCAGCGCCCGCTCGCGCTGCGGAAACCACTCGTTCGCCGCCGCCAGGGCCGCCGGAAACGCACCCGCCTCGCCGATCGCGAGCGGTAGTCGCGCCCAGATCATCCCGCCCGCGCTGGTGAACAGGACATGCGCGACGTGTCCGATCGTCCAGATCGTCACCGCCACCGCGTAGCCGATCTTCGCTCCGACCCGATCGACGAACCGGCCGAACAGGACGTACGAGATCCCGTACGCGGCCTGGAACGCGATCGCGAGATCGGCGTAGCCCTGTTCACTCCAGCCGTAGCGCGCCTGAAGTTCCGGCTTCAGCGTCGGAAGCACCAGACGATCGACGTAGCTGAGCGCCACGGCGGCGAAGAGCAGTGCGCAGACGATCCAGCGGATGCGGCCCGCCGGCTTTTCGAGCAGATCCGCCGATGGAGCGGTCATTCTACCAGCTCCACAGCGTGCCGTCCTCCAGACGGTTCACCGGCAGATACGCGCGGCGATACCCGTATTCCTTCGCAAGCTCCTCGTCGATGTCGACGCCCAGACCGGGCGCGTCGCCTGGATGCATGAGACCGTCTTCGAAGCGATAAGCGTGCGGGAACACGGCGTCGGTATCCGTGGTGTGCGGCATATGCTCCTGTATGCCGAAATTGGGTACCGAAAGACCGAAGTGCAGTGCCGCCGCCATTGCGACTGGACTGAGGTCGGTCGCACCGTGGCAACCGGTCCGGATCTGGTACAGATCGGCCAGCGCCGCGATCCGGCGTAGGTGCGTGATCCCGCCGGCATGCACCACGGTCGCGCGGATGTAGTCGATCAGCTGGTTCTCGATCAGTGTCTTGCAGTCCCAGATCGAGTTGAACACCTCGCCGACGGCAAGTGGCGTGGTGGTGTGGTGACGGATGAGGCGGAACGCCTCCTGATCCTCTGCCGGGGTCACGTCCTCCAGCCAGAAGGGGCGATAGGGCTCCAGATCGCTGCCCAGCCGTCCGGCCTCGATCGGTGTCAGGCGGTGGTGGACGTCGTGGAGCAGGTGCACGTCCCAGCCCAGCGCCTCGCGTGCTAAGCGGAACAGTTCCGGTACGACGCGCAGGTATTGGGGCGTCGACCAGACGCTCTCGGTCGGCAGCTCGCCATCGGCCGGCTCGTAGCGCTCGCCCGGCTTGGCGACGCCGTACGTCGTCGGCAGCCCGGGGACGCCGCATTGTAGCCGCACCGCGCGATAGCCATCACGGATCGCGGCCCGGGCCTCGTGAATCGTATCCTCGATCGTGACGCCATTGGCATGGGCGTAGACGAGGCAGCCGTCGCGTGCCGCGCCGCCCAGCAACTGGTAGACGGGCAGACCGGCGATCTTGCCCTTTATGTCCCACAGCGCGGTATCGACCGCGGCGATCGCGGTCATCGTCACCGGGCCACGCCGCCAATAGGCGCCCTTGTAGAGATACTGCCAGACATCCTCGATCCGGTGCGCGTCCCGGCCGATCAGACAGGGCACGACGTGCTCGGTGAGGTAGGCGACGACGGCCATCTCGCGGCCGTTGAGCGTCGCGTCGCCCAGGCCGGTCGTGCCGTCGTCGCAGGTGATCTTGAGCGTGACGAAGTTGCGGCCCGGCGCGGTGATGATGACGCGGGCATCGACGATCCGCGGCATCAGCGTGGCCGCGTCGCGTATCGGGGTGCGAACCGTGCAGCGATCATAGGGGTAATGTCCTTCTCATCCGATCCAATCGTCCATCGCCGAGCCGTCGGCGAATTGCCCTCGTGCGGGAGGCGGGGTGGACCACCGCTCTCCGACGCCATCGTGCTGGTCATTGCTTCAGCGGTGCGCCGTAATGGTCCGGCGCGCCTTCCAGCCGCAGGTCGATGCGGTCGAGCAGGAAGCCCGGGTCGAGCGCGTAGAGGCGCAGGTGATGCCGGCCGGGGGCCAACGTCGCCAGACGCAGCGACCGGACCGCACTGTTCGACAGGACGTTGCGTTTCCATTCCTCGCTGCGACCATGCGTCTCATAGTCGAGTATCTGCATGACACCGTCATCCACGCGCACGCCGATGCGTAGCCGGGTTTCCGACGTGAGCGGGTGAACGGGCAGCGCGACGATGCGCAGATCGGCATCGGCTTCCGCGCCAGTCGTGAAGCTGTAGCGCAGTGGATCGCGCGCGGCGTCCGGCTTGATGGAGGATAAGGTAAGCCGCGAGCGCAACGCCGTGCCGCGCGACCCCAGGCCGGGAACCGGCTCCCAATCGGTCGGAAGCAGTCCGTCCGCATCAGTCGCGGCGAGCGATACAATACGCTGATAGGTCACCGGTGCGCCATCCGTCGCAGCGGGAAGCAGGCGGGGCGTGACGGGGTAGCTGCTCCCCTCGCAGCGGACGGTCGCCGACCCGACCGGTCCTTTGCCGTCGTAGCGGAGCATGACTCGCCGCTCGAAGCCGTTGCCGGCATCCAGCCTGCCCGACGACGCGTCAGCAGTGAGTCCGGCGATCGCGCCCATCGACCAGTCTGCGGCTTGTCCAGTGCTCCGGATGGTCGCCGGGTGGCTGGCCGGTTGCCCCGCGACGAACACGAGATCGTCGCTGTCGACCATGCAGCCCGGAACGGCGGGCAGGTCGACCTTGGGATAGAGAGGCTCGGCGAACACCGGCAGGCGGCGTGGCGCCATGTCCATAATGTGCCGCCATTTGCCGCCGTTCTGCTCGTTGTAGGCAAGGGTGTCGGCGATGATCGCGGCGTGAGCCGCGCGAGCCCGGTCGGCCAGGGCATTGACGTTCGCATGGCCTTGCCGGGCAGAAAGCGCGGCGAGATCGAGCGTCAGATTGCGCGTGTTGATGTTGGCGGCGGACCGGACCGGATAAAGGACGATCTGGAAGAAGGCGTCGCGCCGGTCGGCGGGAAGCCCGGCGGCGATCGCCTCTGCTCTTGCGACAAGGTCGGCATAACGGTCGATGCGGCGGCGCGCTTCCTCGCCGCCGCTGCGCACATGGTCGCCGATGCGGATCGGCGTGACCGGTTCGACCTGGCTGAACCCCATGAATTCCGGACGGCGCTCGAATGCCAGATCATAGTATTCGGTCATCACCGCTGCGATACCGTCGGCCTGTCCGGCCCCGAACTGATCGCGCGCCCAGGCGGCGAGATGCGCGCGTGGGGTATCGGTAAAGGCGCGGTGATCGAAGGCGAGGTCGAGGAAGTATTGCGTCAGATACTCGGCCGGCTTGATGTCGCCCACGTTGACCACCCACAGCCGGCGCGCGTCCGTCTGCCAGGCGCGGTCCAGCTGCTCGCGGATCAGCGCGGGATGGGTCGTGGCCAGCCAGAGATAGTCGTGCGGCCGACCCCAATAGGAAATGTGATAGTAGACACCTGACCCACCGTTCCGCGCGCGTTCCATGGGGTTCGGCAGCTGGTTGATGTAGCCGTAATTGTCCTCCGGCCACACGATCGTCACGTCGTCCGGCACCTTGAGTCCGGTCGCATAGATGTCGAGCACTTCCTTGTAGAGCGTCAGCACCTGCGGCACCGCCGCTGCCGGGCGGCCCTGCGCGGCGGCCAGAATGTCGCGCTGCAGCCGGATCGCGTCGGCCATCGCGCCGCGCGCCTCGCCCGGCGTGGACGCCCCCTCCATGCCCGAATCGTGCTTGCCGCGCAGGCCGATGGTGTAGACGTTCTCGAAGCCCTTCACCTCCTCCGCCCGACGGCGCCAGTATCTGGCCATCGCGGCGCGGTTGGAGAAGAAGTTGAACTCGCCGTCGGTCTTGTCATCCCATTCGCGCACGTTGTTGCGCATCATCGGTTCGGCATGGGAGGTGCCGACGACAATGTCGTGCGCGCGGGCGGCCTCGGCGTTGCCAGGAATCTGATAGAAAGGCTTGGTACTGTCGTGCATCGCCGGCCAGATCAGATTGGCCTTCAGTCGCCAGAGCAGTTCGAAGATCCGGGCATAGGTCTTTGGCCCGATGTCACCGACGGCGGGCTCGTGCGTCTTCGCCGCCCAGGGCTGCAGTCCCCAGTCCTCATCGTTCAGGAAGATGCCGCGGTAGCGAACCGATGGCGCGTTCGACAGGCGACGCGTGCCGTTCACCGTCAGCCGATCGACCGTCCGCGGCGTCACGTCCGCCCACCATTCCCAGGCGGAAACGCCAATCTCACGCGTCAGGTCGGTCACACCCCAGACCGCGCCCCGCCGGTCCGACCCGGCGAGCAGCAGATAGCGGCGCGAGGGTACGCTGCGTGACCGGGTTTCGAGCCGCAGATAGCGTTCCCACTGGCCGGCAAGCTCGCCCAAGGCGACCCCCGTGTCGCTGGCGACAGCGCGAACCAATGCGGTGTCCGCCGCACCGACGATTACGCACAGGCGACGGCATTGCGCCACGTCGGTCAACACGCGCGGCGTGCGCCCGGTGACCCGGGTCAGATCACGCGCCAGCATCTGGCTGGCGAGCCGTGCGGAATCATCGGCGGCATGGACGATGTCGGCGACCTCGCGTCCGTCGAACAGCGTCACGGACTGTGCGGCTGCTGCGGCGGGCATGGAAGCGAGGGCCGCCGCCAGGAAAGCGAGCCGCCGCATCAGCGCGCCATCCCGCGCCCGGCGCGCCAGATCGCCAGCGAGCAGGGCTCCACGCGGCGCCCGCCGAGTAGAAAGGGGCCGGCATCAACAGGGGCATTCCATGGCTGCGGCCCATAGTTGAAGGCGAATTGCAGGTCGCCGCGCCGGCGCAGGCGGACATGGTCCGGCAGCGGCAGGATGGTCAGGCCGGCCTTGACGCACGCTGCCTTCATCAACGCGCGGGTGAAGGTCGCATCACCCCGGCAGCCGACGTACCAGCGACGCTCGCTCCCCACCACCGCCGCTTCGCCATCGTCATAGCGCGCCAGCACCGGCAGCGCGGTGTCGAGCCATTCGCGCCAGCCATGGGCGCTGCCGGCAAGGTCGGTTCCGACGACCGGGATGGCGGTGCCCGCGCGCAGCGCCGCCACCTGGGTGACCCGAACCGGCAGCGATTTGCCGAGCGGTCCGGGCGGCAGGGTCGGCGGTATCGCGAAGTCCGCAGTCTTCGATCCGGTGCGCGGGCCGATCACGATGGTGCCGGGGCACCGTTCCAATGCGCTGCGCAGCGCGTCGTCTACGATCCACACCGACGGGACCACCACGAGCCGGTAGCCAGCAAGGTCGGCGCCCGGGCGGACGATGTCCACGTCCAGCCCCAGCCCGCGCAGCGCGGCATACCAGGACTGGACGTGATCGAGGTGCTGCTGGCCGGCGCCGTTCGGCTGTATCTCCGCCATCCACACCGTCTGGTAGTCGAAGACCAGCGCGACGTCGCCGCGGGCGGTGGGCGGCAACGGACCGACCTTCGCGATCTCCCTTGCCACCTGGGCCGCTTCGCGTCCGCCGACCGAGATGGTGCCATCGGGCAGGTTCAGGCCGGCATGCATCTGTTCCTGCCCGATCTGCCCCTGCCGCCAGCGGAAGTGGCTGACCACGGCCGCTCCGTGCGCGAACGCCTCCCATGCCCATAGACGGACCATGCCGGGCATCGGCACGGGGTTGTACCGTGCCCAGTTCACCGCGCCGGGTTGTTGCTCCATGATCCAGAACGGCGCCGGGCTGATCGCGCGCATCACGTCGTGGTTCCAGGCGGTGATGTCGGGGTAACCGGTACGGTCCCAGCGCGGATCGTCCCGTCCCGCCGCGATACCCAGCGGGTAACTGTCCCACGATGCGAAATCGATCGCGTCGCCGATCGGATAATGATCGAATTCGGTGAAGTTGCCCATGAAGTTGGTCGTGACGAACCGTCCCGGCGACGACGGCCGGATGGCCTGCACCTGCGCGTCGTGGAACAGCTTCACCTGTTCGGATGCATAGCGACGATAGTCGAGCAGCTTGGCGGGCGAGGGGTCGTAAGGCGTGGCGACCGGCAGGCCGACCTCGTCGAAGCTGCCGACCTGCTGCGACCACACGACGGCGCCCCAGGCGGCGTTCAGCCGCTCGACCGTGCCGTATCTGCGTGCTGTCCAGGCGCGAAAGCCGGCCAGATCGACGGGACCATAGGAATAGGTCGTGTCGTGGCAGCCATATTCGTTGTCGATCTGCCAGCCGACGACCGCCGGGTGCCGGCCATAGCGGCCGGCCATCGCGCGGGCGATGCGCACGCACTCGGCCCGGTAACGGGCGCTGGAGAAGGTGTAATAGCGTCGCGACCCGAAGCCCTTGGTCTGCCCGTTCGCGCCGACCGGCAGGATCTCCGGCAGTTCGGCCACCAGCCATGCGGGCGGCGTCGCGGTCGGCGTGCCAAGCACGACGCCGAGGCCCGCATCGCCCAGCACCGCGACGACGCGGTCCAGCCATCCCCAATCGTACCGGCCGCGACGTGGCTCCATCAGCGTCCAGGCGAATTCTCCGATCCGGACCCGGGTGATGCCGCGGGCGCGCATTTCAGCAGCGTCGATCGGCCAGCGGCTTTCGGGCCAGTGCTCGGGATAGTAGCAGACACCCATCGTCGCCGTACCCTGGGCGGGCTCCGCCGCATTGGCGACCATCGGCCCGGCGATCAACGCGCCGATCGCGCCGGCGCCGCCGGCCTTCAGAATGGAGCGTCGTGGGTACTGAAGCATCGCGTCGTCCTTATGGTGGGTCATCGGATCGGGAACACGCTGACGCGCAGGATTTGCGGCGCGTCGCCACCGAGGCGCAGCCCCGTGCCATCTTGATAGGTCGCGGCCAGCGTTCCCAGACCATAATCCAGCATCGTCTCGTCGCCGTTCAACCGACGTCTGGGCACCCAGCGCCCCTCGGCGAACTGTCCTTCCTCCACCACGTCCAGGCCGACCGTGGTCCGGGGTGGGCTGGCCGAGAAGGTGATCTGAACGTCCTTGCCGGCGATGGTGAAGCGATCGGCGGCGTCGGCGATGACCAGAGCATAGCCGTGCGTCGCGGCCGTGCTGCTGCCCCGGTTGCGGCGCAGCGCGATATTCAGGACATAGTCGCCGAGCGTGATGCGGCCGCTGCCGTTCGTCGCATCCACCACTACCGCCTTTACCATGCCCCGGGGTTGCTGCGCGAGGATCGCGGGGCCGAGTTGGCGCAGCGTCGCATAGGCGTCGGCGATATCCTTGCCGCCGGCCGCGCCGTCGATACCGAACGGCGAGACGCCGATCGCGCCGTGATTGCCGATGGCGAGAAATGCGTTGCCGGCGCCCTGTGGGCCACCGGGCATCTCGGGAACGAACAACGGATTTCCGGATTGGGTGTATTTCGCCGACCAGTCGGCGAAGCTGCCGTAATAGATGTCGGGGGAGAGAATTCCGATCTCGGGCGCGCCTGTTTGCCAGATGTTCAGCACGAGCGGCAGCGGCCCGCCGCTGGGATATGTGCCTACCTTGCCGTCCTGCCGGCCGATCGCCGCATTGGTGAACAGCGGCAACGGATAGGCCCGGTGGCCGTCGCCGACCACGCCCGACAGGTAACGGGCATAATGCCAGGCCATGAAGATCTCGCTCGTTTCGGGTCCTGTGCCGAACACCTCTTCCCAGGTGCCGGCCGTGCGGCTGCCCGCCGCCCCCCAGACGCCGAGCAATTCGCGCGACAGCGATGCCCGGTCGCCGGTCAGACGCGCGATCAGCGCGGGCGGGACCGGGCCGGCAAAGGCGCGGTTGGCTGCCTCCGAATGGTCGCGTTCGCCCGATCCTAAACCGACCTCGTTTTCGACCTGCACCATCAGCACTGTGTGCTGCGCTCCGTCGATCTGCCGCAGATGACCCATCAGCGCGGCGAAGGCATGTCCGTCGGCCGCCTGTCCTTCCACGCCGAAGGTCGACAGGATCGGCAACGCGTTGCCTGCCCGATCGATCACAGCGGGGAATCGCGCTCGGTCGCGGCGGACCCAGGCGGGGGCGTAGGACGACACCATGTTCTTCCACGTTCCGAACCACAGCAGGCCCAGTCGCATGTCGTGACGGCGCGCATCGCGGATCAGCCCATCGACCAGCGAGAAATCGTAAACGCCCTCACGCGGTTCCATCTGCTCCCACGATATCGGCACCAGGACGGTGTTGAGGTTCATCGCCGCCAGCCGTGGCCAGATCGGCGCCATATGGGCTAGGCTGGACGAACTGGAATTGTGGACCTCGCCGCCCAGCACCATAAACGGCACGCCTTCGACGATCAGCTGCGAGACCGCGCCGCGGCGTTCCAGTCGTGGTGGGTCGGACGCGCGCTGCGCGATGGCGGGCGAAATGGCGAGCGTGGCAACGAAGACGAGTCCGGCGATGCGGCGGCGTGCGGTCGATCGGGTCATGAATACTCGCATGGCAACAGGGAAAGGCGGGAGTTCGGGATTGGCAATCGCGCGGCTGGCCGTACGGTCGCATCGCACAGGCTCTCGGCACGGATGCCGAGCTTCGTTCGATCGCGGCTGCCCGGCTTTGCACGCACGGCGGAGAGTAGTATGGGCTGCGCAGATGGGCAGTTGATGAGATCGCCGTAGCCGGCTGGGTCGACCATCTCGAAGTGCTCGTCATCGTTCGTCGGCGCATGTCGGCGCTGAACCTGCGTCGGTTGGCGGAGCACGATCGTGACCGGCATTGCCACCGCTGCCAGTCCAGTCAGACCCGTCACGGCCGGTCGATCTTCGTGTCGCGATCCGTGAAGCGCACGCGCACGCTGTTCGTGTAGCCGTTCGTCACCAGCACCGGTTTCTTCACGTAGTTGCCCCAGGATAGCTGCGGATAGTTCCAGAGATTGTTGACGATCATCCGGACCTGGCCGTTCGCCGCCTCCTGTCCGATGCGGAAGCCGGCGATCGATACCGTCCGGCCAGCCGTTTCTGCCTGGCGGGCGACGATGCGCAGTGTGTGCTTACCATCCGGCAGCCCCTCGCGACTGAACAGCGCTTCGCGCGTCGTGTCGTTCGCCAGCTTGTCGGGCGGGACGGCGGGGGCGAACAGGCTGATCGCCGCGGCCTCCAACTTGCCGTCGATATAGACGTCGGCGATGCCGCCGGTCGGCGAGCGTGGGCCGAACCAAGTGACGCTGCCGCCGTCGAATGCCAGCTCGGCCGTATCGCCCACGCCGCCGCTGCCCGTAACCGCGCCATCGCTGATCCAGTGACCGGTCAGGCGGACGCGCGGATCGCCGATCTCGACATGCGTCTTGGGGTCCTCCTGCACCGCGAGGCGCACGGCGTCGGTTCCAGGCGAAAGCGCTTCGAGCCGCGCCTTGGACCCGTGCAGCACGGCCGAAGCGCGGTAGATGCCCGCCTTGGTGCTTCGGAAGTCGTTGGTTCCGCGTCCGCCAAGGTCATGCTGGCCCCAGAGTAGGACATTCCGATCGTCGTGTGACCATGGCCATTCCGGCCGTGTGCCTACGCGATGCCCAGCCGACGTCCCGACCCGGACCGCCTCGCCTCGGGTTCGTCCGATATGGTCGGCGGGATACGCCGACCACTGGCCATGGCGATGCCAGGTCAGCCGGTCGATGTCCGGATTGAGCAGGAACGACAGGCCGACCTCGAAATGACCCCCGACGTCGCGGGCGAAGGAATGGCCGCGCGCCAGTTGGCGCTTGATAGGCGGCACGGCGTCCAGCGTGTAGCGCGCGTCGATCGTGCCGGCGCCGTCGATCGTCAGGACGAAGCGGACCTTCGTGGCACCATGGCTGCCGGCGATCCTGACGACGGCCGCCGTGCCCTCCGTCGCGGCCGATAGTCCGTCTAATGTCCATGCTAGAAGCGGAGTGCCGGAGTTCAGGTTCAGGAACAGCCCGCCCTGGATCAGTTCCGCCCCCTTGTAGGTGCCGCTCGCAATCGACCCGGTACGCCGATCGAAGCGTAGGGCGAAGTCGGTGCCGGAAACGAGGATCGCGTCCCGCGTCCGTTCAATCCGTGGGGTGGGGCCGGTGGGGAAGGGGACCGTAGTCAGCTGCGCCGGCGCAATCTGGAGCCGATGCTCGTCTGCGAGCAGGTCGCCGGCGCGGAAGAACCGCAAATCGACGATGTCGCCCGCCTGCCAGTCGCGCGCGGGCAGGGTGATGAGTCCGTCCGCGTGCGGAGCGATGTCCGGTCCGGACATCGTGCCCTTCTCGCCCGCCACCGCCCAGTCGATGCGCAGTTCCTTGAGGTTGCTGTGGTCGAAACGGTTTCCGATGCGGACCAGCAACGGCTTGCCGATCGCGGGCACGGCTGGATTGCTTTCGTCCAGCCGTACCGGCGAATAGGCCTTCTTGACCAACCACCATTCGGGCTTGGGGCGGCGCCATACGTCGACTATCCCCCATTCGGGCGCAGACAGGCGACCAGGTGTCGGCACCTCGTCGATCCCCGCCCAGATCGCGCCGCCCAAGGCGCCGTTCGCCGGAAACAGGCCGTTCCAGAACCGCGCGATGCTCTCGCCCCAGAAATCGCGCAAGCCGGGATCGCGGCGGAGCTCATCGGTGTTGTAGGTAGGGACGTGCGCCCATTCGTCGTGCAGCACCGGCTGCGCGATATGCTCCCAGGCACTGGCGCCATTGGTCTCGAGGTCACCCGGCCCGTGACGCCCGCCGGCGGACAGGTCACGCGACCAGGATGCGTAATGGAGGCTGTAGATGTCGTATGGAGCGTCGGTGCCGCCGGGTGCGCGATCGCCGAAGCTCCATACGGTCGGCCGACTCGGATCCTCGCGCTTCGCGTAGTCGAGCACCGCTGCCATGCCTGCGCCCCAACTCGACTCGTTCGCCAGATCCCAGGCGAATACGGAGGGGTGGCTGCGATCGCGTTCGATCATGTCGGCGACCGCACCGACGAGTTCGGGCATCCGCTTCGGATCATTGGCGGTCGCCGCATCGACGAATGCAATCGACGCCGCGTCGCCGACATAGACGCCAAGACGGTCGGCGGCATCCAGAAACGCCTCGCTCGGCGGATAGTGCGAGGTACGGATGTAATTGATGTTGGCGTCGCGAAACAGCCGGACGTCCTGCTCGTCCATCGCCGCGGTCACGCTGCGCCCGGCAGGACCCACGTCGTGATGATTGATGCCGCGCAACTTCACTTCCTGGCCGTTGACCAGGACGATCCGACCGCGCCGCTCGATCTGGCGGAATCCGATCCGGCGTGTCACCGTCTCCACCGTACGGCCGCCCACTTCCAGCCGCCCGGCCAATGTGTAGAGCGCGGGATGTTCCGCATCCCACTTCGTGGGGGCGACTACGGGAAGCGCGACGGTCGCCTCGCCGACGCCTGCACGCAGATCAACCGATGCGCGCGGCAGCGGTACCGTACGACCTTGCGGATCGGTCAGCGTTAGATGGAGGCGCGCCGCCCGCGCACGGTGGAATGCCGCCTCGGCGGTCACGCGCAAGGTAGCGTCACGATAGTCGCGATCGAAGAGGGTGTCGGCGTGAAAGCGCGTGACGTGGTCCTGCGGCGTCGCGACCAGCCTCACGTCACGCAGCACGCCACCGGCTTCGAAGCTGGAGATGCCGCCGATGGGATCGGTGACCCCGAGCAAGATCGTCGCATCACGGCCCGGCGTCACCAGGTCGGTGATGTCGCGTTCCCAGGCGACGAATCCGCCGCGATGGCCGGGCACGGCCTGTCCGTTCACCCACAGCCGGACGTGCCCAGTCACGCTTTCGAAGCGCAGGATCGTCCGGCTGCCCGCAAAGTCCGCAGGCACCCTGACCGTGCGGCGCAGAGCATACTCCCGACCCTGTCGCGGCGCACGCGCACCAGTCTGAAGATCAGACGGCAGGACCACGTCGCTCCAGTCCGCCTGAACTGTTGCGGTCGTCCAGAACGCTGCCGGGGGATCGAGCGCCAGCGCCCAGGATCCCGCTAGGGACACCACGGGTCGGGCGACGCCGGCGACCGACGATGGCAACGGACGCAGGAGTGGCCGCGGAACCGACAGTGGCCGGTCCTGTGCCGACGCCGCGGCAAGCAGCAGCGCGCCGGGCATCAGGGTCAGCATTCGGGTGAGGGGGCGGCGGTTCTTCACGTCGAGGCTCCTGCCGATGGTCACGACAAACAGGATCAGAAGCTCCCGGCCAAGCCGATGCTGAAGGTCCGGCCGGGCGCGGTGACGGACACCGGCATCTGGCGCTGCCCGTCGATGTTCACGATCTGCGCCTGGTTGGTCAGGTTCTGTGCCTCCAGGGTAAGGCGCGCCGCCCGGTAGAAGGGCAGCTCGATGCCGATGGACGCGTCGAGGAACGACGATTTCTCCATGATCGAGTCGCCCTCGACGTTGTTCACCGGTCCGAAGGAGACGACATACGGATCGCGGTAATTGTAGGAGACGCGCGCACTGATGCCGTGGTTCTCATAATAGGCCGACACGTTCACCGTGCTGGGGGACACCGACGTGACGGGCGGCTTGCGCAGTCTGGTGCCCAGGATGCGATCGGGCGCGTTGGTGGTCTGCTTGATGTAGGTGTAGTTGGCGGTGAAGCCCAGGCCTTCGACCAGAATGTCCAGCGGCTGAAGCAGGCTGATTTCGATCCCCCGTAGGGTGACAATCTCGGTCGTGTTCTGCCGTTGGCTGATGTTGACGGGCGCGTTGTTGGGATTGCCGTTGCCGGCGTTGGTAAGCCCCTGCTGCGTGGCCGCGGGCAGGTTGGCGAAATTGACTCCCAGCGTGCCGAACGGCTGCACCGAACGGACGATGTCGGTGAAACCCTCCACGTTCTTCTGCCACAGGTTGATCGCGATCGTGTTGTTCCGCGCGAGATACCATTCCAGTCCGATGTCGGCGCCATCCGCATAGAAGGGCCGAAGCTCCGGATTGCCGATCGACAACGAATCGCCACTGACGCTGAGTGAAAAGCCCGGTGCCAAGTCGCCCGGATTGGGGCGCGTGATCGTGCGGGAGGCGGCGAGGCGCAGCACCAGCCGGTCCGTCACGTCCACCGCCAGATTGCCGCTCGGCAGCCAGTCTGAATAGGTGTTGCCGAAGAACTGCACGTCGCGCCCCAGCGTCGGATCGCTGACGATGCCCGACACGCCCTGCCTCGTGCTGATGTACCGCATGCCCAGATTGTACCGCACGCCGTGACCGCGCAGATCCTGGTTGCCGTCGACCTGCACATAGGCGGAATGGGTTCGTTCGGTAATCGCTCGGGGGTTGATCGTCGACAGGTGGTTCACCGGATCGAGTTCGCGTTCGAAATAGGGGATGTCGATCGCCGCTTCCAGCCGGTCGTAATCCGGCAGCGCCCAGGCGTTCAGGCCGACGTCGAAGCCGGATCGTCGGTACAGCGGCTTGGACGAGAATGGGACCATGTAGCCGTTCAGCTGCGAATTAGGGACCGAGGCGATCGCTCCGTTGCGGTCGGTGACGATTGTCGTACCGGGGCAGGGCTGTCCCGCGACGCCGTTGGTGGCGCAGTTGCTCGTGTCCCAGTTGACGATGCGCCGCTCGAACTTCGGCAGTTGGATGCCGGCTGTGACCTTCAGCGCTTCCGTGCCGTATTCGCCGTGGAGCTGGAAGTCGCGCTGCTTGGCGTCACGGAATTGCGGCTGAACGCGCAGCGTGTCCCATACCCAGCCGAGATTTGGATCGTTCACGTTGCGGTTGAGCGTCATCGTCGGCGCGATCGCGCCCTCGGGATGGTTGTAATCGACCGCCAGCCCGATGTTGGGCGCGGTACGCAGCAGGAACGTCCAGGCGCGCTGGTCGAAGCTGCTTGTGTTGTAAGCGGCCGACCCGCGGATGCGCAGCAGATCGGTGACGTTGTAGTCGAAGCCAATCGAGTAGTAGCCGAAATCGGAGTTGGTGTAAACGCGCCGGTTCTCCGACAGCATCTGGACGTTGCCGAACGTACCCTGGGTGAGCAAGTTGGCGTCGTTGACCGCAAAGTTGACAGGAACGAGATTGTTGGTGCTGCGCACCATCATCATCAGATCGTTCTGCGAATAATACATCTTGGCGTGGCTGTACATCGCGTCGAAGTTGAAGGTGAGATCGGCATCGGGTGCCCATTGACCGGTGACCAGCCCGGTCAGTCGGGTGCGATTGCCCACCTGCACCTCAGACCGGGCAAGGCGCGGCAGGATGGCGTAGCTCAGCGCGTTGCAGCTCAGGCCCGACGTGCCGCCCGGTCCGCAGGGGTTGAGCGGGGCGCCGCTGGTCAGTCCAAGGCCGGTATTGGCGGGCACGAAGCCCGGGATGGTCGCACCGCCGCCGTACCCATAGGTCGGGTTGGAGGCATTGCCCGCAAATGACTGAGAATTACACCCTCCCTGGGTGGGCGGGCACCGCGTCTGCAGGTTGAGGCTCGTATGGCCGACGGTATGGAACAGGTCGGTGCGATACTGATTGCGCACGAATGCGAAGCCGCCGAGCAGGCCGACCTTCCCGATCCCCGTGTTCCACGTGTTGCTGGCGAAGATGCTGCCGCGGGGGGATACCCGATCGCTCACGTCCTGGTAGGTCGCCTTAGTCTGCCAGTTGAGGTTGAAGCCGTCGCGGTCGAAGGGCCGCACCGGCCGCAGGTCGACGTTGCCGGCGATGGCGCCTTCGAGCTGGCCTGCGGTCGCGCTCTTCGACAACGTCAAGCTGCGGAACAATTCGGTCGGAAACAGGTCCAGGCTGATGCCGCGCCCTTCCGACGAGGCGCCCGAAGTTTCCGACACCGACTGGATCTGGGCGTTGTTGAGCGAGACCAGACTGAATTGCGGTCCGAGGCCCCGGACGTTGATGCGGGCGCCTTCGTTGTTCACGTCACGCTCGATCTGGATGCCGGGCAGGCGCTGGAGCGATTCCGCGAGGTTGACGTCGGGAAACTTGCCGATGTCCTCGGCGAAGATCGAATCCGTGAAATTGGTGCGCGAACGTTTGTCCCGAGCGGCGTTCTCAAGCGACTGACGGAAGCCCGTGACGACAATGTCGGTGGATGCGTCATCCGGAGCCGCCGGAGTGGTTTCGGTAACGGCATCGGCTTGAGCGGGTGCCCGCTCCGTTACCTGCGCGTCCGCGTTGGCGATGGCGATCGTCGCGGTCGCGCTGAGCATCATGGCGCGAACGCTCCATCCCGCACGAGTAACCATTACCCTCTCCCCTCCGATGGATATTGGTAGGACCAATATTCTGTTGTTGTTGGGTCATTTAGATTGGTGAGATCAATCGAGTCAAGAAATGGTTTTCCATGGAAGACGAAATTAGTCTTGGATGAAGCTGCTCAATCCCGCTGAAGCAGATGGCTGCTGTGAGGTCATGGCCCAACCAATTATTTCATTGATTGATGCCGGTCGCGTGTGGCAGCTGCGGTCATGGCCAATGTCGATAAGCTCTATAAGTTGATCGCTCAGCGGTTGCTGACGCAATTGCAGTCAAGTCGCTTCGTCGTTGGGCAGCGAATGCCTACAGAACGCGAGCTGGCGGTCGAGTACGGGGTCAGCCGCAACACGGTTCGTGAAGCGCTGATCGTACTCGAGGCGAGGGGCTGGATCGCCATCACCCACGGCCGCGGCGTGGAGGTGCTGCGGATCGCGAACGAAAGTCCGATGACCTTCGACGATTCGGAGGTCGGATCGTTCAAGCTCATTGAGGCGCGTCGCCTGATCGAAGGCGAAGTGTGCGCCTTGGCCGCTCCGGGCGTCACTCCGCACGAACTCGCGCACCTGGAGGGATTGTTGGAGGCGATGACGGACGCTAACCGTGAGATCGCTGAGCGCGCCGACCGAGAGTTTCACCTCACGATCGCGAGGGCCACCAACAACGAGGCGATCATCGCCGTCGTCCAGAGCCTCTGGGACTGGCGCTACTGGTCGGCCACCGCGAAGCAGCTGCTGGTCGATGTGGCCGACAACGGCATGCAGGATCGCATCGTCGAGCACCGCGCCATTCTGGACGCGTTGCGATCCGCGTCGGCCGGGTCCGCCCGTACGGCGATGCGTAACCATCTGGATCGCGTGCGTGACCATCTGCTCGCCGCCATCGAACAGGAAGAAATCAAAAGGATCCAGAACGTCAGTTCGCAGCGGGGTCAGAGCCTGAAGGCCCGCGCCCGCAGCGTCGACGTATGACCGATCCGGTGGGCTTCCGACCGGATCCGAGTGCTGATGGACGAAGATGATCGTGTTCTGAACCCACAGAACGGCGTTCAATGTCGATCATTCTTTCTGGTCAAGCATCACGGAGATGCCTGCGGCAAGTTCGGCACACGGTGGCGGCGGCAATTCACGCGGGCCGATACCACCGGCAAGGACGAGCACGAAGGCAGACCTTTCTAATATATCTTGCCGTCATCGACGGCACCTAATCGACCGCGATGCTGGGGTCTTCCAGCCGGCATCGCGGTCAAGGGGAGGCGAAGCGGTCAGCGGTTGAAGCGTACGCCCAGACGGAAGACGCGCCCGATCGTGTCGTAGATGGTAGTGCTGCCGAATGGCGGAATGCGATGATTGCCGACGTTGTCGATCCGGCCGTAGAATTCGACCGCATCGTTCACCTTCAGTGCAGCGCCGACGTCCACATACAGGGCACCGGGCACACGGTTGAAGTTGGTGGTCGGGTTCTGGACGGTGGGTGCCGGACAACCGGTCAGGCAGGTGATGTAGTTCGGGTTGATCTTGCCCGCGCTTACCCAGCGTTCGGTGAGGTTGAACGATACCGCGCCGCGCGTCCATGCCTGGCTGGTGTTGACCTTCCAGCGCGGCGTATCGGCGGTGTTGTTGCCCGCCTGCTGCTGGATGATCTGACCCGAGATGCCCGGATTGACGGTGTAGTCGATCGTGTGGGTGGCCAGCGCATGCAGGTCCAGCTTGCCCACCGATCCCAGTCCGAGGCGATAGCCGGCCTCGAAATCGATGCCGCGCGTCTGCAGTTGGGCAAGGTTGAACGGCTGGACGTTGACGAAAGGCGCCGTACCAGTGCCGATCGTCCCGGTCAGGTTGAACGCGCTGCAGAAGTCCTGATTGCCGTTGGTGCAGAGGTCGATGATCTGCTGCGCGGTGAAGGCCGAGATCGCCTGCTTGATCCGGATGTCGAAATAATCGATCGAGAAGACCAGTTGTGGCAGGAAGGCCGGACGATAGACAATCCCGAATTCCTTGCTGTTCGAAACCTCTGGGCGAAGGTTGGTGTTGCCCGTCGTGTTCGCCAGGATCTGCACGCTGGCACCGCTCGCGCGATTGATCACGATCTGGGTCTGGGTCTGCGGGGCTGCGAACAGTTCGCTGAGGTTGGGTGCACGGATGTCGCGCGACAGCACGCCGCGCAGCCGCAACCCGTCGAGCGGCGTCGCCCAGGTCGCACCGGTCTTCCACGTCCTGGCGGTACCCGACGTGCTGTAGTCCGCGATCCGGCCGGCGAGATTAACGTCGAACTTGCCCGCCGCCTCGCTGTCGAGCAGGGGCACACCCAATTCGAGGAACGCCTCCTTCACCGAATAGGCGCCGCGCCCGTTCTTGTAGTTGCCCGCGAACCAGTTGCTCCCATTGGTGGACAGCAGCGGATCGACCGGATAGTCGGCGCCGTTCAGCGAGGCCGATCCGGGGCCGGCGCCATAGGGGTCGGCGCGCGTCACATAACGTTCGCGGCGCCATTCCGCTCCGGTCGCCACCGCGACCTTGCCTGCCCAGGTGCTGAACGGCGTCGCGTTGAACGCCAGCGAGCCGGCGTCCTGAACGAAGTTGGTGCGTACCCGCGGTCCGTTAGCCGGTGCGAGGTAGTTGTACTGCGCATCGGTCAACGGGCGACCGCCGAATACATTGATGGGGACGCAGCCGCCCGCGATCGCGGCCGCCGACGCGCAGACGATCTGGCCTGCCGCATTGCGGGTCGCCTGAATCGCCGCGTTGAAGCGGGGCAGCAGGATCATGTTGTCGATGTCGATATCGACGCGGTTCTCCCCGTGCGTGTAATAGGCGTCGAACTTCACCCGCTCGCCGAGCAGGTTGAACGATCCATCCGCGCCGCCGACGAGGCGGGTCTGGAGCCGCTCGGTGAAAATCTCCGCCCGTCGCGGGAAGTTGGCGTTCGTCGTGCCGAAGAGGAAGCTGGTGATGCGGTTCGCGGAACAGGCGGTCGATACCGACTGCGGCAGGAGCGGGTTCGAACACTGGATCGTGATCCCCGCGCGCCGCGGATAGGCGATCGGCGTGTTCGAGATCTTGACGCTCGCAATGCTCCCGGTGCCATAGATCTCGATGTCAGGCGTCACGTCGAACCCGATCCGGGTATAGCCAACGAGGCGCTTCAGCGGATCGTCGATGGTCCGGGTGGAATTGACGAAGTTGGACTGGTCGCCACCCTGACAGATCGCGCCGATGCAGCCCGAGACGCCCGGATTGCCGGTCCGCAGCGGGGTGCCGTTGCCGCCGTACTGGAACGTCGTGACGTTGCCGTTCGCGTCGAATGCGGTGCCCTGCAGCGGTCCGGCGGTGATGAGACCGAAACGCCCGAAGGTGATGTCCTGCGCATCGCGCAGATAGAAAGTGTTCTGCGGCGCCCCCGCTGGCGTCGCGGCGATCGAATAGGACGTGGCGCCTTCGCGATAGGCGACCGGGCGTCCACCGGACGGAGCGCCGCCTACCGAGCCGCCGACGATGCCCGTATTTCGGAAATACTCTCCGCTGACCTGCACGTGCAGTCGATCGTCGAACGCCGTGCTCCCGATCGCCAACTGCGCCAGGACGCTGCTGTCGTCGCCATAGGTCGAGATGCCGCTCTGGACGTTGCCGCGAATGCCCTTGAAGTGCTTCTCGGTGACGAAGTTCACGACGCCCGCGACCGCATCCGAACCATAGGAGGCGGACGCGCCGCCGGTGACGACGTCGACCTGCTGGATCAGAAGCTGGGGGAACTGGCTGATGTCGACGACGCCGTTGATGTAGGCCGGGACGACGCGCTGGCCGTCGAGCAGCGTCAGCGTACGGATCGTCCCGAGGCCGCGCATGTTGAGGGCCGACAGGCCGTTGTCGCCGACGCTGGTGTTGGAGTTCTGACTATTGTTCGCCGCGCCGGTGCTGCCCTGCAGGGCGGGCAGCTGGGTCAGTGTGTTGAACACGTTGGGCTGCGCCGTCCGCCGGATCATCTCGGCACTCAGCGTCGTGGTCGGAGTCGGCGCGTCATAGCCTGCGGCGGTGATGCGCGATCCGGTCACCACGATGTCGCGGTTGTCGGCGTCCTCCGGCGTGGTCTGGGTGGCGGGATTCTCGGGCGATACGGATGTCGGGGCCGGCGCTGCCTGCCCTGCGTCGGTCGTCCCGCTCGTCGGTGCGGTGGCACCTTGTGGTGCGACGGTCTGCGCGCCGGCGGCGCTGGACAACAACAATGCGATCATCGATGCGCCGCTCAGCGGCATGACATTACGGCCCATGATACTCCCCTTTGTTTCTTGCTTGAATGGTGTTCGTGTCGTCAGAGATCGCTGCCGAGCGCTTCCAGCGATCGGCGTTTGGTCTCCGGAAAGAAGGCGAGAACCACGACGAACTGCAGCGCCATGCAGGCGGCGAAGAAGATGAACGGCAGGCCGCGCATATGCTGAGCGACCAGCGGAAACGCTGTCGCGATGATCGCATCCATGAACCAGTGCGTCGACGATCCCAGGCTCTGCCCGCGTGCCCGCACGTCTGTCGGGAATATCTCCGAGATGTACACCCAGATCACCGCGCCTTGGCTGAAGGCGAAGAACGCGATGAATGCGATCAGTAGCCATAGCAGCAGCTCGCGATGCTGCCCCGTCATGAAGATCGCGGCGACGCCGCCTAGCGCCAGCGTGACGCCGACTGATCCGATCAGCAGCAGCGTCCGTCGCCCGAACCGATCTATCACGGTCAGTGCCAGCGCGGTGAAGAACAGGTTGCACGCACCGATTGCGATCGACTGGCGATCCGCGGAGACGCTATCGAACCCTGCTGCGGCGAAGATGTCGTTGAGATAGTACAGGATCGCGTTGATCCCTGACAGCTGGTTGAACCCGGCTATCGCAAACGCCAGCAGGATAGGGCGACGGTGGCGCGTCCAGCTAAGCCGCGGCGTCGTAGTCAATTCGTTGCCTCGGCGATAGCCGGCGAGCTCGCCGTCAGGGTCGGCGGTGCCGAGCGCGGTAAGGACGAGGCGCGCTTCCTTCGTTCGGCCCTTCGCGGCCAGCCAGCGCGGGCTGGCCGGGATCGTGAACATCATTGCGAACAGCAGCAGCGCCGGCAGCCCCGTCACCCCGAACTTAACGTGCCAGTCGAGCGCGCCGAGGGCGAGCGATGCGACGAAGGCGTTGCTGAGATACGCGACCAGGATGCCGATGACGATGTTCAGCTGGAACGTGCCGACCAGCATTCCGCGCCGCTCCGCAGGGGCGATCTCGGCGATGTAGACGGGCGCCAGCACCGATGACGCGCCGACCGCAAGGCCCGCAAGGACACGGAAGAAGATCAAGGCGGACCAGTTCCACGCGAACAGGCAGCCTATGGCGGAGGCGAGATAGAGGATCGCTATGAGGATCAGCGAATTGCGCGCCCCGTAGCGGTCGCCCGGCACACCCGCGAACAATGCGCCCGCCAGCGTCCCCCACAGCGCACTCGACACGGTGATGCCCAGGCTTGTCGCATCGAGGTCATAGGCCTGGCGGATGCCCTCGGTGGTTCCAGCGATGACCGCAGTGTCGAAGCCGAACAACAGCCCGGAGAGCGCACCGACGACGACCCCGCGGACAAGAACCGCATTCATCACGTCGCGTGCGCCCGCTGCGCCGACTGGAGCAGTCCGCGGATATAGCCGTAGGCGAACGCGAAATTCTCGGCCCGCGGCGTCCAGACCGGCTTGCCTTCGACGACCAGTGGATCGTCCATCCCGGGCACGTGATCGGGCATGATCATTCCGTCATAACCGACTTCGGCATAGGTTCGCAGGGCGCGCACCATGTCGATGTCGCCTTCGTCCGGGAACGTCTCGTTGAACTTGTTCCGCGCGCCATGGATGTTGCGAAAGTGGACGTTGAAGATCTTCTTCCGCTCGCCGAACCAGCGGATCACGTCGAATATCTGGTCGGCGGGGTCGGTGAGATTTTCGCACACCGATCCCTGGCAGAAATTCAGGCCGTGATACGGGCTCTCGTTGATCAGCACGAACCGCTTCAGGCCCTCGATCGTGCCAAGTACATTGTCGATCCCCTGATAGCCGCCCGGCGGCGTGCCGGGGTCTTGCGGGTGGCAGGCGATCCGGACCCTGGTCTCATTGGCGATCGGCACGATGCGGTCGAGGAAGTATGTGATGCGCTTCCAGAACTCGGCCGTATCGACCCGCCCGGCGCGGGTCAGCGGGGTCGGCGGCTTGGCCTTCGCGAGGTCCCAGCCGAAATACTCCGATCCACCACGCCCCTCGACCGGCGCGGTGCGCAGGACACCGAGCAGACTCATGTTGTATTTGACACAGGGAATGCCGACCGCTGCGCAATTGCGCAGCGTGGTTGCGAACGCCTCGATTTCACGCTCCCGGTCCGGGTCCTGTCCAAGCATGATGCCGGGATGCCTTTCGCGGTCGATATGCGTGGAGTTGAGGATCTCGGGTTCGAGCATGTCGAGGCTCAGCCCATGACGCTGCGCCATCTGCTTCAACGTCTCGAGCTCGGCGACGGTCGGATACATCCGGCCATCTGCGACCTTGGCGCGCCCCGATATGTTGCGCACCCCGTAGCGCGCGAAGACCTGGAAGTGCTCGTCGGTGGAGGGCATGCTCTGGCAACCGAGCTTCATCCGGTACTGGTCGGGCGAGGGCTGCTCGTTGCGTTGGCGTGAACGCGATCGGCGCGTCTGCGCTTCGACGTCCTCACCGATCACCGACAGCGATGCGGCTGCACTGGTACCCAGCATGAATGTACGACGATGCATACTGCCCTCCCCTTGATGCCGGCGGCAGATGTTCCCGTCCGCCGGTTCGGGACTCTATGGCCCGGATGATGCCTATTGCATCCGACCCGGACCGAATTCCATTGCCAATCCTAGATCGGTCGATGCAATTCGGGACCAGACCAGGATCAGCGGTTTGTCCGGGAAGACGCATCATCCTCATGGGGCCGCCTGAAACGGCAGCTGCGAACAATCAAGCTAAGTAGGGCATCGATCGATGGCGCCTTTGATATGGACCGCATGGCATGGCTGCCATAACTCTCTTATCGAACTGTCCCGCATCAGCGGACATGGTGTGGTGCGGCAGGGGAGGCGTACGAAATGGCATTTGAACCCAAGGACGTGGCGAAGACGATCGGCGGCGGCTTGTTGTCGTTCCCGGTCACGCATTTCAATGCAGCAGGCGAATTTCTCGAAGATCCGTACCGCGCGCATTGCGACTGGATGCTTCAGCACGACCTCGCCGGGCTGTTTGCAGCCGGCGGCACGGGCGAGTTCTTCTCGCTGACGCCCACTGAGGTCATCGACGTCGTTGCGGCCGCGGTGGCGGAAGCCAAGGGCAAGCTGCCGGTGATCTCCGGCTGCGGCTACGGCACCGCGATCGCCTGCGAGATCGCGCGTGGAGCCGAGCGCGTTGGCGCAGACGGGCTGCTGCTGCTGCCGCCATATCTGACGACGTCGAACCAGGATGGCCTCGGCGCGCATATCGACGCGGTGTGCCAGTCGACCGGCTTGGCCGTGATCGTCTACAACCGCGACAACGCGATCGTCGACGACGAGACGCTGGCACGGGCGTGCGAGCGAAACACCAATCTGGTTGGTTACAAGGACGGCGTCGGCGATATCGAGCTGATGGCGCGGATCTATTCGCGGATGGGCGACCGGCTCACCTATATCGGTGGCCTGCCGACTGCCGAGACGTTCGCGACGCCGTATCTCACAATGGGCGTCACGACCTATTCGTCGGCGATCTTCAACTTCATGCCGGAATGGGCGCTCGGCTTCTACAGGGCGGTGCGCTCGGGTGATCACGCCAAGGTGCAGGCCGAACTGCGTGATTTCGTGCTGCCCTATATCGCGATCCGCAACCGCAGCCGCGGCTATGCGGTTTCCATCGTCAAGGCGGGCATGCGCATCGTCGGCCGCGATGCAGGGCCGGTGCGTACGCCGCTGACGGATCTGACCGCGGACGAGGAGCGCGATCTCACCGCGCTGATCGCCAAAGCGATGCCGGCGGCAGTCAAGCGGCCGGCGTAATCGTGATCGAATGACATCCTAGTGGCCGGCACTCTATAGATGTCGGCCATGTTCGACATCAGCCAGCTCCGCTGTTTCGTCGCGGCGGCCGAGGAACTGCATTTCGGCCGCGCGGCACAGCGCCTCAATATGACGCAGTCGCCACTCAGCCGGCAGATACAGCTGCTCGAGCGCATTCTCGACGTGATGCTGCTGGAGCGGACAAGCCGCCAGGTGCGACTGACGCCCGCGGGCAGCGCGTTTCTCATCGAAGCGCGCCGTATTCTTCGCCTCGCGGAAAGCGCCGCTTTGTCAGCAAGACGAGTGGCGCGCGGGGATGCCGGCCGAGTGGTGATCGGCTTCACTGCGGTATCGGGCTATGACCTGATGCCGCGGATCGTCGCGCAGGCGATCGCCCGCCTTCCCAATATCGCGCTTGAATTGCGCGAGATGGTCACGTCCGAACAGGTCGATGCGCTGGTCACCGGGCTGATCGACGTCGCGTTCGTACGCCCGCCGATCGACCGCCACGAGTTCGAGTCGGTCTGTGTGCTGCGTGAACCCTTGATCGCGGCGTTGCCGGCGGGTGATCCGCGTCAGGCGAGGGGGGTGCTTGTCCCCTCCGATTTCGATGGCCTGCCGCTGATCATGTATGCGCGGCACGGCGCGGGTTATTTTCATGAGATGCTGCTGAAGCTGTTCGCGGACGCTGGCGCGGAACCCGAATACGTCCAGCACGTCACGCAAATTCATTCCATGCTCGGGTTGGTTCGCGCTGGCCTCGCCGCTGCGATCGTGCCCCAGGCGGCGACTGAATTGCACATGACTGACGTCCAATTCCGTACGATCCAGACCGTTCCCGAAAATCCGGTCGAGTTGGTCATGGCCTGGCGCCGCGATAATTCGAACCCGGCGTTGGCACCGATGCGCCAGCTCTGCCTCGATACGCTCGGCTGACGGTGCTCACATCCCGATACGACTTACGCCTTCAGTTCTACCCGCTTGATCGGACCGACCACCACCAGAAATGCGAAGATTGTCAGTAGGCAGTGCAGGCCGACGAAAACCAGCGCGCCGTCGAACGATCCGGTGCCGGCAACGATAAAGCCGATCACGATCGGCGTTACGATCCCCGCCATGTTGCCGAACATGTTGAAAATGCCGCTGGCGACGCCCGACAGATCGCGCGGTGCGACGTCGGACATCACCGCCCAGCCGAGTGACGCGACGCCTTTGCCGAAGAACGCGACCGCCATCAGCGTGATGATTAGCCATTCCGCTTCGACGAAGACGCACGCGATGATCAGCGTCGCGAGCAGCATGCCAATTACCAACGGCGTCTTCCGCGCAATATCGAGCGAGCCGGTTCGACGCAGCAGCGTGTCGGACAGATAACCGCCGACCAAGCCTCCGACGAACCCGCATAGCGCTGGTGCCGCTGCGGCAACGCCGGCCTCCATGATGTTTAAGCCGCGTTCCTTGACGAGGTAGATCGGAAACCACGTCACGAAGAAATAGGTCAGCACGTTGATGCAATATTGGCCGAGATAGATCCCGAGTAGCATCCGATTGGCAAGCAGTTGGCGGACATTGTGCCAGCTGAAAACCTGCTTCGCGCCTGCGGCTTCCTCCATATGGATCAGCCCGCCGCCCGCCTCGATAAGCGTGAGTTCGGCGGCATTGATGCGGGGATGGCGCACGGGGCTGCGGATGAACAGCCAGAATACTGCGGTCGCGATCAGGCCGAGCACGCCCATGACCCAGAACACGCTGCGCCAGCCATGCTCGTGTACCAGCCAGCCCATCAGCGGCGCAAACACCACCAGCGAGAAATACTGCGCGGAGTTGAAGACGGCCGATGCAGTGCCGCGCTCACTTCCTGGAAACCATGCGGCGACGAGCCGTGCATTACCAGGAAATGATGGCGCTTCGGCGATGCCGACCATGAACCGCAATGCGAATAGCATTGCCAATACGGGTAGCGCCACGAGTCCAGCCAACCCCTGCATTGCCGTCAAAAGAGACCAAATCGCTATCGCAGCCGCATAAACCCGACGCGTTCCAAATCGGTCGAGCAGTAATCCGCCGGGAATCTGGGCCAGTACGTAGGCCCAGGCGAATGCGGACAATATGAAGCCGGTCTGCACGGTCGAGATGCCGAGGTCGTGCGACGCCGCAGCACCCGCGATCGAAAACGTTGACCGATCCGCATAATTCAGCGCCGTAATGATGAAGATCAGCGCAATGATGCCGTGCCTGACCTTGGTCGGCTTGCCACCGAGCCGCTTTGCGTCGTGCACAGAATCCGCCACGCTCATTCTCCCCCGAACTCCACGTTTACGTGGTTACCTGACACCTTAGAGGCGGCAAGTCGATCAGTCCAAACTGGTCCACAACTTGATCCATTCATAAATTAGCTCGATCCGAAATAGCCGCCCGATCAGGCCGCTTCCAGCACCCCACCCGGTTGATGTCGCTGTTCGTCGAATCGACGACCCGCCAGACGAAGTCGAAGACGCGCTGTGGAATGCCGCTCGGGACCTCGACGCTGGCGGCAGACACCCCACGGAGCCATGCCGTCATCACGCGACGCGTCTCGCCGTCCGGATGAATCGGACACAACAGGATGCCCCCGTTGCGGACGCCCGTGAGTTTGGCGCCCCGGAACATCGCAGGCGACAAGAAGCGGCCTTCCGCACTTCGATGGGGCGTGGTTGGTCTGCGCCATCGTCGCCTTCGTCCGGAGCCCCACGACGCACGGCGCGCTGGCGAGGATCTCGACCCGGTCGTGCCCCGAGGACGTTAACGTAAGGTCTCGACCACGATCGCGTTCGGATTCACAACCGACCCTATATGCCCCTCCAGGGGAGAGGGGTGGCGATGACGTCGAACGGGGACCTGTACTTCAACGCAGTCGACTACAAGCCCAACTTCGGCATTCGCAATCCCGACGTTGCATGGCTGGTGCAGGAACTGACCCACGCATGGCAGTATCAGACCGGACGCAGCATGAGAATGCGTGGGCTGTTGGAGCAGATCGGCCGGCTGCGCGGTCACGACCCGTAACCATACGGGAAGGTCGATCCCAAGAGACCTTTCAGGACCTATAGGAATGAGCAGCAGGCGGCGAGGGTGGAGGACTGGTTCTGCCTGCGGCATGGTATGCCTCGACGCTTCGGGTCAGGGTCGATCGAGGATTACGAGGCGGCGATACCGTTCGTACCAAAGACCGTGGCGGGGCAGAGGCTGGCCCGCGCCCGAGCGATCTTGCGGTCGTGCGCTCATCTCGCAAGGCTGCTGGTGCGGTATGCCGCTGTAGGTGAGGATCATCGTCGATCATTCTATCCCGCAATGCCTTCGCGATCGGGGGGATGTCGGTCTGGCTGCGCTGGTGTCGCTTCCAAGTCCGTCTTCGAGGCGTGCCACTGACCCGGACAGGCGTGGTCGACCGATTGAATGTCAGATGACGATGTAGAGTACGGCATCCCGTCCGGCGACGATTGCGGCATCTACAGCCAAGTTGACGTGACGATCGCCATCATCGACGGCGGCATTGCCTTTTCCTCGCTCGGGTTGGGCGTCGCCCGTGCGTTCGAAGCCGGCCACGCACCCGGCGCCTCCCAGGTCGCCGCCTTCCTCATCTCGTCATCCGCTGAAGCGCGAAGTCCGAAGCCGCTGCCGCGCGAGAAGCGCCTACGGCGAAGCGAGCCGCTCTCTGATGAGCGCGCTTGTGACGTCGCCATCGGGCGGTGCCCCGTCGGTCTGGATCCGGCATTCGTGTCGGCCCGGGATCCGGATGGTGTCGCTGCCCGAGCTGGGGCGTCGATGCCGCGTCGTCCTGGCAGATGGCTGTTTGCAGCCCTGACGATCGTCGGCTGCCTTCCGGCATCGGCTACGTGGTCGCCGCCGCCTTCACTGATCGTTCCATGCCTCTGGGAGTGCCGAATTTCCAAGAATTGGAGAGCGTTGACCTTGTCGGGACGGACAGCGTCTGACGGGGAGGGGGCGGCGGCATCGGGTATCGGCGGCGACGATCTCGGTACCAGGACATCGAACGGCAGGCTGCCCCCCGGGACAAAAACGTCAGACGTTTCTATCGTTGGAGAGATGCGAGAGCCTGGGCGACGTACGCCGCGACCACGTAGAGCCCCAGTGCATCCGCCATCTTCATCACCTCGTTTAACAGGCCGCTGAAAAAGGCCACGGCTTGCCGATGAAGGAGGTGTCGTCGCCGTTGTCGTATGCGATTTCGCCTTCGAGGCAGCCGTCCTCACGCAGATCGGCCCACCCGGTGCCGGTCACCTGATCACCTTCATCGGCACCATTCCATTCGAAATCGACCCCGCTCGGGGTGAACCCGCTGTCAATTGAGGCGCAGAGCGCCCCGAACGCCATTTCCCCGGTGCCATCGGCGTCGATACGCAGGAAAGCCGGGCCGCACAGATCGAGATGGTCGCGCGGCCATGTTCCGCTCTCCACGATCCGCCATTTACCGACGAGGGCAGCGTGCGCGACCATCACCCCGTCTCCAGCAGCTTGGGAAGCCTGACCAGATTGTAGGCGGCAATCGTCAATGTGAAGGCGAAGCGCACCCGGGCCAGCCCCCGAAACCGGGTCTTGCCTTGCCCGGCCGCGGACTTCACCCAGCCGAACACCTCCTCGATCCGTTTGCGGATGCGGATACTCGCGCGATACCCTGGATGCCGTGTCGTGCGACCGTCGATGGCGGAGCGCCGGCCGCTCACATTCTGGGCGACGTGCGGGGTCACACGGCGCTCCCGCAGCTCGTCGATGAAATCGCGGGTGTCGTATGCCCGGTCGGCCGCCAGCGTGATCCGGCTGCCTTGCGCGCGGTCGACGTCGTCGAGCATCGCCACGGCGGTCAGTCGTTCTGCAAAGCCTGCCACTCGCGTCGTCTCGGCATCGACCGCGAGTCCGTTGCGGTTCTCCATCAGGACGTGCCCCATGTAGCACAGCTTCGCGCTTGCCCCTGGGCTCTTGCGATATAGGCGCGCGTCCGGATCGGTGGTCGAGGCATGGGTATCGTTGCTGCGCCTGGTGCCGCGGAAGTCGATCTCGCGGTTGCGCCCTTCCGGGCCGTCCGCGGGCGGTTCATCGGCTTCGGCCTCATCCTTTGGACGAAAGCTCTTCATGCTGCACCATGCTTCGATCAGCGTGCCGTCCACCGAGAAATGCTCGTTCGACAGCAAACGCTTCACCTGCGGGCGCGCTAGGATCGCCGACAGGAAGCGCGTGGCGATCTCGCCGTACAGCAATCGCTCGCGGTTCTTTGAGAAGGTCGAAGCATCCCACACCGGATCGTCGATGCCGAGCCCAACGAACCAGCGGAATGACAGGTCGAAGTCCAGCCGCTCAATCATCTGCCGCTCCGAGCGGATACCGTGGAACAGCTGCAACAGCAGCGTCCGCTCCAGCTTCTCCGGCGCGATCGAGGGCCGCCCGATACGCGAGTACACCGCCTCCAACTCCGGCCCGATGTCTCTCAGCGCCTCGTTCACCAGACCACGGATCGCCCGAAGCGGATGGCCCGCAGGCACCCGTTGCTCCAGATCGACATAGGAAAACAGCTTGCCCGATCGCTCGTCCGTCCCGCGCATCCATCGCCTCGTTCATCGCGTCCTGACACGATGAATCACCTCACTGCGCGATAGCCAAGCCCTTTTTCAGCAGCCTGTTAATGACTCCCGTAGATCACGGTGAGGGCTGAGCGCTTCATTTGCCATGCTTTCGTCTCCCGGCCATTGTTGAGAGAAACTTGCTCGACGTTTGTAGGGGGCATTCTTAGATGACCCCTACACAGGTGGACCGTCGCCCTCCGGGGCTTGATGCCGCCGATATTCGCCTCATGCGGAGAAGTTGTCATCAGCTACGCGTGTGTGAAAAGGACATGTTTCAGTGTTTTTCGGACATTCCGGTGGGCGGAGCCGCTGTCGGCTTCGGTCTCTGCGGTCTGACAAACGAGGATCAAGTGGTTTGCGCAATTGCGGTAGGTTGCGGTCAGGGGATTATGCCCCGAGCGCATTCGCCGTTCGTCGCCTCGCGACATTTACGCCGGACGCGTTATGTCGGCGCGGCTTGGGGCTGGGCGATACGGTCTAAGCGTTGATACGCTCACGTGTTTAATTATCGCCACGGCCGTAGTCAGACGGTCCCGCTCTTCCGGCACGCCCAACGAAAAGGCGCCGCCCATGGGATACGGCAGGATGTGCACTGTCTCGGTCGGTGCTTGCGCGCTGGCGATCGTCGACAAGATTGCAGGCGCTGCGCCCATGCTCGCCGCAGCAAGGCAGCGAAAGCGATGCTACGTCATGTCCATATCCCGCCCTTGGGCGTGACGTCGCCGGATCGGGGCTGGACGCACCACCGGATAGCTGAGGTAGGAATACGGATGGAAGGCACGCCGGTGGCCAAGGTTGGACGTGTAGAACATCAGCGCCGATCCCTTGAGACCGGGCACCGAAAGCAGCAGTCGGAGCGGCATGCACAACCAGTGACGTTCTGTTCATCGCGATAAGCCACGACCGCGTCCGAGCCGCCGTCATCAGAATCGTGCCCGCACTGCGCCGAAAACGCTGTGCGGATCGGCAGGAGCATGGAGACGCTGCGCGCCGTCATACCAAACATATTCGTAGCGATCGTTCGTCAGGTTACGAACCTGTGCGGAGATTTCGATCGCTTTGGTGATCCGATACGCCAGTTCGGCGGTGACCTGAAAATAGCTGCCGTATCGCCCCTGATCGTTAATCGTATTCAGTTCGTAGGATGATTGGCCGTTGCCCCAGATCGACGCGCGCCATGGGACGTCGCGCGGTGCCCATTCGATGCCAGCAGTATAGACGTTGCGTGGAACGTGATCGATGTCATTTCCAACGATCAACGGGGCGGCAGGATCCGCCTCGCGGATGACAGCTTTCTGGTGCGACCAACTCGCCCAGGCCGATACACCAGATACTGGTCGTACCGTTGCCTCCAGATCAAAGCCGCGGCGTCGGGTTTCGCCCAGATTGTCGAATTCGCCATTCGGGTCGTCGAGGCGGCGCTTCAGCTCCCCGCTCGCAGTCTGCTGCCAGACCGCGGCGCGGAAGCTCAGCCAGCGTCCTTGCTTCAGCTTGATCCCGCCCTCGAAGCCTTCGTTGATCGAAGCGGCAACGTCGCGAGCGCGAGGCGGGATTACGAACGCCCCTGAGCCCGCACCGATCTGGAATGTTCGTCCATAGTTGCCGTAGGCCGTCAGACCCGCGATCGGTGTTACCGCCACGGACAGCTTGGGCTGGTTGATCGTGCCGTATTCGTTGACCGGGTAACTGCGCCCGTTCAGCCGGTTGGTGAAGTCACCGCCCACCCGGTCCATACGCCATGCAGGGGTGACGGTCAGCCAATGGACAGGCGAGACGATCGCTTGCACATAGGCCCCCCCGATCGTCATGTCGAAATCCTGGTCACGGGTAGCTGCGGTGATGATGCGGCGATCGGTCGTCCAGCGGCGACTGCGGTTATGCTGCCACTGAACGTCGCCACCCGTTTCCGCCATCAACCAGTCGGCGACGTACCAGTGAAGGCCGGTGATGACACCATATTGCTGCTCGTTGCCGAGCCGCTGCTGTTGTGGCACGTTCGCCGAGAAGCGAATGTAACGATTATCAGCGATCGTGTTGGCATAGGCAACGCTGGTAAATGACAGGCGTGCCGCCAGATCGGCATCGAGGTGCAGGCTATATTGTGATAATTCGCGAGTGCCGCCATCCGTGGCGGAGAATGGATTGGACCTCCGGCGGTTGGTGTCGGCGTAGGCGTCAGTCAGATATCCCGCCTCGTCCGCGGCAATGCGGCTGTGACGTATGATCAGCCCGAGCTTTGCAGGACCGAAATCATAGAACCACTTGCCCGCAAAGTTGATACGGTCGAGATCGGCATGGTCGCGGTAGCCATCGGTTTGACGATAGGCGATCAGGTAGTTCTGGCTGAGCCGCCCGCTTTCGACACCGGCGGATAGTTGCGCGTCATAGGTGCCGAACGCGCCGACGATCGCGCGCGTATCGAGGTAGGTGCCGCCGATGCGTGTCAGTACGTTCGCGCTACCCGCGATCGCGTGCAGTCCCCAGCGTGGATCGGAGGTGCCGCGGACCAGCTCGACCGACGCGATGTCCAGTGGGGCGATCATGTCCGTGAAGTCCATGCGACCCGAATTGTCGTTCGACGGCACCCCGTCGATCAGGAGCTTGACGGCGTTGATCTCCCCTTCGCCGTTGAAGCCCCGGATCGAGAAGCGTCCAGGCGTCGTGCCCTGCCCGAAATCGGTTAGGACGACGCCTGGCAGGCGCCCTAATAGTTCGAACGCGGAATTGACGTTCTGGCGCTGCGCGACGTCGCCCGAGAGCACATCGACCGAGGTGAGAACGTTGGCGGAGGAGCGCGCCATCGACTTGGCGGTGATGACGATTTCCTCTCCGCCGATCATGACCTGCGTATCGGGCTGGATGCGATCAGTCGGATTGACGTCCCGATCCTGAGCAATTGCGGGTGTTGCAAGGCAGAGGCCAGCGAGGATGGTAAGGCTCGCCGAAGCTGACGAATGCCGCCCGATCATCCCGCGATCCCCAACCGCTTGGCGGCAGCCGCAACCGCGGTATCGACCTGCCCATCCATCCAGGGTGTGCGGCCGGTAAGCTCGGCTGAACGCGTTGGCCCTGCTTCCTGTGGCGTTCCGTTACGGAAGGGCGGTTCGGGAGCATATTCCATGAGTAGCTGCACCCGACGCGCGGCTTCCTCACCCTTCAGATGAGCAGCAAGTGTCAGCCCGAAATCGATGCCGGCAGTGACACCGCCCCCGGTCATGCGGTTGCGATCGATCACGACGCGTTTGTCGACATGGCGCGCGCCCATCCGCGGCAGCAGATCGGCGACTTGCCAATGTGAGGTGGCGTCATAGCCCTTGAGGAGCCCTGCAGCCGCCAGTGCCAGGCTGCCGGTACATACGCTTGTCACCCACTTCGCACGGGATCCGCGGTCGGCGAGAAACGTCATCACCGCAGGGTCATTCATGCAGTCGACCGTGCCGAGCCGGCCACCAGGCACGAACAGCACGTCGACGTCCGCCGGCACCTCGTCGAACGTCTGCGTTGCCGCGATGGGAATGCGAACGTCGGTGGAAACCGGGACCTTGTTCTTCCACACAAGCTGGACGTTGCATCGTAGCATGTTGAACACGGTCATTGGCCCGATCAGATCGAGCACAACCATCTTCGGATAGACCAGCATCGCGATCTTCGGCGCATCAACTGGCATCGCTGTCGGATCGGGCAACGGCTGCGCTGCGCGCTCTGCCGCAGTCTGGGCGGAGGCTGGCCATGCCGCTGCGGCACCACCCAGGCTGGCAAGCGCCAGCATCTGACGCCGATCAAACGGCGCGGTGAGGTCGGTCATTGGTCATTCCCCAACGTTTTGATGTAGTTCTCATGGTCAGTGGCCGTGCCGACGAAGCGCTTCATGCGAGCCAGGCGCTCGCTCGGTAGTGCTGCCTCCGCCTTGGCAAGCTGATCGGCGATGTAGCCCGCGTTAAAATCAGGCACTCCGGCTCGCTTCAGGTTCGCCGCGTGGCGTATCGAGTCACCACTGCACAGCAGCAGCATCCATCCGTAGGAACCGCGTTCGAATAGCGCTCGTCCGCCAAAGTCGCCCTGGGTCCAGTCGGCAATCGCATGATCCCCGCTGATGACGACGGGGCCGATGTCGAGCGGGAAGCGCGGACTTCCAAAATGCGCCTCTGTCGCTTCTCGGATGCGCCCTTCATCAACGACCGTGTTCTGGATGCCGCAGCCAGCGAGCGCGATTGCGCCCGCCAGTGCCAGCCACCTATGCATTGATGAGCCGGCTCAGCCGCCTAACCGCCTGATCCTCCGGTTCCTTCGCGTCCATCGTGTCTGCGAACTGCCCGTCACGATCGAAGAGCAGAATGCGGGCGGTATGGTCGATCGTGTAATCCCCGTTCGGCAACGGCACCCGTTCGACGTAGATCTTGAAGGTCTTCTCCATCCGCTTCAGTTCTGCCGGATCGCCCGTAAGGCCGATGACCGGTGCGTCGAACATCGACAGGAAGCTTGCGATATCCTCACGCTTGTCGTGCTCGGGATCAACCGAGACGAACACGATGTTCATCTTGTTGGCCTGCGTACCCAGCTTCTTATGAAGGACGGCCATCCGGGCCATCGTGGTTGGGCATACGTCGGGGCATCGGGTGAAGCCGAAGAAGATCGCGTACGGCTTCCCCTTCAGCGTCTGGTTAGTGACGGTCTGGCCTTTGGTATCGACGAGCTTGAAGGGGCCACCTGGACCGCCGCGTTCCGCTGCCGTGGTCCGATTGCTGGCATCAGGACTGGCAGAACAGCCGGCGATGCCCACCGCCAGGCCTAATGCCAGCAAAGCCCCGAGCGCTACTGTACGCGGTTCCGGGCGTGCGTTGGATACGCGCATCACTGGTGCCCCCCCTGACGAACGCCAGCAACGGTCGAGCCTGCACCTACGACCTTGAACTGAATCCTGACATCTCCGGCGCGCGCGAAGCGCAGCGTCGCGGGGACGCGCTCTCCTGCCTTCAGAGGTGACTTGAGCCCGATCAGCATGATGTGATTACCACCGGGTGCAAGCAACGCTTCGCCGCCCGCCGGGACTTCGAGGCCATTGGGAAGGGGCCTCATTCGCATGATGCCGTCGTCGAGTGACATCGTGTGGATTTCGACCTTGGCAGCCCGAGGTGATGTGGCGGAGACGAGCCGATCCGCCTGCGCGCCGGTGTTCCGTACCGTTACATAGCCCGCGCCGATGCTGGCGCGTGACGACGTGGCACGAGACCAGGCGCCAGCAGCGGTGATCGAGCCGTGGCGGGTGATCTGCGCAGACGCCGGGGCAGCGAGCGCAGCGATGAGCGCCAGCGCAATACGAGGGGTCATAGGTATTCCTTGAACGACACGGCGCACCCACTCGATCGATACCCATCATCGCGATGGGGCGCTGGCGCCCGAAGGGCTGCGCCACACGCTTTGCGAAGTCAGGATATGACGGGAGGAGCACGCCGGGAGGCGGGCTTTGCCCGCCGCAAAACTAGCCCGGTGGGTCCGGGCTGTCGGCCTAATCAGATCAGACGGTTGACGGAGGACCGCGCAGATGTGGACGCAGGTAGGGCGCCGCGCGGATAATCGTTGGAGACAAGCTGTGCAGCGCGAGCGCTGCGACAAAGGCGAGCGCGGCGACCAGGAGAGTGGGGTCGACAGCACCCAGGGCTTGAGCGGACAGGCTGGAGAACGCGCACGGCATCTCTGCCTTGCCATGCTCTTTGGATTTACCGTGCTCCGACATGGTGTGATCCATGCCCGGCATGTCCATCGCCATAGATGGCTGCGGCTGGGCAACCCCGGAGCACGAGGTCACTGCCACCCGTCCATGATCAACAGAGATCATGTACCCGGTGGGAATCAGAATGCGCAGCGCCAACACAGCGACGCAGATCAGCGCAGCTAGATGGCTATGAGCCAAGACGAGACGCCGGAGGGCTTGCACAAACTGCCATTATGGGGCGTGTTCCGCCCTGTCACCGAGACATTTTGCCCCAGTCACGTCTCCCTCTCGGCTTCCGACCACGGCTCTCAAGGGTTCAGTCGGTCGTAGAGTAGTCAAGTTCTCGAAGATGCTAAGGCAACGAATTCCAACGTGTGAACTGCATGGCCGAAAAGCAGTGGTCCACGTCCTTTACGCCATGGTGACGCTGCCCGACAGGTGTCGAACACATCGACACACAGGGATGCCCATGCGCACTATCAATCGAAGGACGGCCATCGTCTCGGCAGCGGTAACGCTTGGCGGGATGGCACTGGGTAGCAGAGCTGGCGCCGGGCAGGCAGAGACGATATCCGGGGTTTTCGACGCTTCGAAGAATGCCAGGGTGGAGAAGATCCCGCCTTATCAGGCGCGCTTCAGCCGCACCAAGCCTCTCGTTGCGATCGTCGGCCTTAACGAGGGCACGATCATCAGTGATTTCTGCATCCCGTTCGGTGTGATGGCACGCTCCGGCGTTGCCGATGTCATGTCGGTTTCCATCAAGCCCGGCCCTGTGAAGATGCAGCCGCTCACCTTCCAGCTCCAAGCCACAGTCGACGAGTTCGACAATCGACATCCCGAGGGTGCCGACTACATCTTCGTGCCAGCGGTCGAGAATGACAGCGATCCTGAGCTACTGGGCTGGATCAAGGCGCAGGCCGCCAAGGGCTGCACGGTCATCAGCATCTGCTACGGCGCAATGGCGGTTGCCAATACCGGCCTATTCGATGGCCACCGGGCCACGTCCCATTACAGCAATGAAGGGTTCCGGGCGAAGCGCTTTCCCAAGGTAAAGTGGCAGAAGAACATCCGCTACGTCGCCGACGGCAAGGTCGCTTCCAGCGCCGGGGTCAGCGCCTCGATGCCGACGTCGATCGCATTGGTTGAGGCGATCGCAGGTCCGGCCAAGGCCGCCCAGGTTGCTCGCGACGTGGGCATCGATAACTGGAGCTCGAGGCACAACAGCGATGCATTCCAGTCCGATCCCGGCAACGCGGACATGCCTGCCCGCGATGCACGGCCAGACGTCACGCTGGGTATCCCGGTCAAGGCCGACGACGACGAGATCGCCCTCGCGCTGACCGCTGAAGCCTATAGCAGGACGGGAAATACCTTCGGCTACGCCGTCGCGTCGAGCAAGGCCCCAGTGCGGCTGGCCCACGGCCTCATCGTACTGCCTGACATGGTTGCCGGCGCCGCGAAGGTCAGCCGTATGCTAGCCCCGCTCGAGGCGCATGAGGCAACACGCGCCCTCGATATCGCGCTGACCGACATCACAAAAACCTATGGCCCGAAAGCCGCACGTAACGTTGCCCTGTTTATGGAGTATCCGGGCAAAATCGAGTGACTGCGGCGGCGATCTGACGCTGCCCGACGCCCACACCGAAGCCGTGGCCGGTGACCATCGGGTACAAGCAACGAGGGCGCTGAGAGATCAGCGCTCTCGAAGCATGCATGACTACAGCATCCGCGGCAGAACGTCGCTGCCGGAGCGCTTATCGAAATACCGGTGCTTCACCACGCCAGCGACGTGAAGG
The DNA here is from genome assembly GCF_014841615.1 of Sphingomonas sp. CFBP 8760. Taxonomy (GTDB): domain Bacteria; phylum Pseudomonadota; class Alphaproteobacteria; order Sphingomonadales; family Sphingomonadaceae; genus Sphingomonas. Next base: position 37,882 of record NZ_JACYUG010000021.1, read on the forward strand.
ACGATCATCACCAGCAACGTATAGGCCATGACTCCGTGGAGGAGCTGGAATACCGCGAAACGCGCGTCATCCTTGGGGAGAAGTTCGGCAACGGGGAAGCCGAAAAAGGTAACGCCGTCGCTGTGGCTGTAGCTGCTCGACATCGCATACCCCATCAGCGGCACCGCCACGAGCAACATGTACATGGCGGCATGGACCAGTTTCGATAGTCGCGCTTCCCATACATGGATGCCGGGAGCGGAAGGCGGAAGCGTCGCTCGCAACCGGATCACGATCTGGACCACGACCAGGCCGAAAACCAGTAGCCCAAACGATTTGTGGGTTGGATAGAGCCTGCCGTACTTCCACGGCGTCGCGTCATCGAGGCTGGTCATCAACCAACCTGCCGCGATCATCCCGATGACCAGCACGGCACGAGTCCAGTGCAGCATCCGCAAGGAAAGCGGATAGCGCAGGCCGTCCCACCCAGTCATCGGCAGCGCGGAGAGTTGCTGTTGAGCAGGCGGGACGGTGGCCATCTTACTTGCTAACCGAGAAGCCGCCATGGATGGGCGTGCTTTTCAGTGGCGTGCCCCGCAACATGCGCGCGAGTGCCTGCCCAGGCGTCAGGCGTCCTTTGGCCAGCGCGGTCTTGACGGTCCGGATAGGGCGGCCCCTCACCTGATCCGTATCGATAGACACGGGACAGCGGGTGATGCTGGTGAACCTGGCGAGCGCCCGGTCGAGTCTCATCGGCGCGATCGCGATCCGAATGCGATCATTTTGACAGTCGTAGAAGCTGGCGTCTTGCGCGCTGGCGGGATGTGGCAGGAGGGCAGCGATGCCAAAGGTCGCCGAAAGCAGGAATGTGCGCATGAAATCTCCGTGTGCTGGGTGGGGTGCGGTTTAGAACGGTTCGCCCGAATGCGGAGGGCGATCAGGGGCCGTACCCAGCGGTGATCCGGCCAATCTACCCCTCTCACGGCATCTCACTGTAGGGCATTGATCCCTCGATTTCGGCCATCGGCCGGTTTTACGGATGCGTCGGAAAGCAATTTGTCTAGGAGGTGATCTGGCTCGGATCAGAGGGAAGTACGATGTCAGCGCCGTTCGCCTTCTACCTGTGCGAAGGCTTCCAGCTTCTGGACCTCGCCGGGCCCACGGCGGCTCTGACCGCAGCAAACCGTCTGATCGGGTCGGAATATTACCTGATAGAACTCGTCTCCAAGGACGGCGAGACCGTTTCAGGTGATGCGGGGCTCAGCCTGACGACATGCCTTGCGGGTTCGTCCGCAGCTGACACCGTCGTGGTCGTGGGCGGCGTGATCGAGCCGATGCTGGAACCTGACAACATAGCCGGTATCCAGCGTGCATCTGCCGAAGCCTCGAGCATCGCAAGCATTTGCACCGGTGCGTTCCTGCTTGCCGCTGCGGGCTATCTGGACGGCAAACGAGCGACGACGCACTGGCAGTTCGCACAGCGATTGCAGGATCGATATCCCAAAGTGACGGTCGATGCGGACCGAATCTTCATTAACGACGGGGCGATCTGGACGTCGGCTGGCATGACCGCTGGTATTGACCTGATGCTGGCACGCATCGAAGTCGATCATGGCGCAGAAATGGCCAAGGCGGTATCGCGCGAGCTCGTCGTGTATCATCGGCGACCAGGTGGACAATCGCAGTATGCGGCAATCTCTCAGATGGAGCCGCGGACCGATCGCATCAGGAAAGCGCTGACCTACGCCCGCGACCATCTCTCGGAGCCGTTACCGGTCGAACGGCTTGCGGAGGCTGCCTGTCTAAGCGTCCGCCAATTCACTCGGCTATTTCGGAAGGAAACCGGCGAAACGCCTTCACGCGCGGTCGAACGTCTGCGCTGCGAAGCTGCACGCATCCGCCTCCGCGACGGGCATGAACCTGTTGGAACGGTCGCGCTGCTTGTCGGGTTTGCGGATGCAGAACGCATGCGGTGTGCATTCCTGCGAAGTTTTGGTCATCCCCCACAGACACAGCGTCGGCTCGATCAGCCGCTTTCAGCAAATGTTAGCGGCCTCACTTGCTGGCCCCCAGGATGACAGCGCTGATAGACCGGATCCAGCCATTTCTGCGATAGCCGGGATCAGGTTAGCCGCGTTTAAAGTCGTTGCTGGCGCCGTACGACGTCGTGGGGCAGCATCATCGTTGCTGCCCCACGACGCCTTCCCTAGATCGAAATATGCTCGCCGTCGGCGGGGATAAGTAGCCGCTGAGCGAAGCCTTCCTTTTTAGCAAAAGCTGCGAGATCGGCCCGACTAAGGACACAGTGGTTGATCGCTTCCATATGCGTCGCGACAAGCTGAGCGGTCGGTGCTGCGCGATGGACGGATAATACCCCCTGTGGACCCATCAGGATCGGCCCCAGATCAACCCATTGGGCATACCCCGCGTTGAGGACGATGACGTCCGGTTTGTAAGTCTGGACCGCCTGCGCCACGGCTGCATCCCAAATAGTGTCCCCCACGACGTAAACCGACTTGTGCGATTGGTGACGGAAAACAACGCCGCTGACGGGGTCGAGAGTTGGCACTGCGCGCAACACAGCGTCTCCGCCATGATGCCCGCCTGTCCGGGAAAGCTGGACACCCTTGAAGCGCGTATCTGTCGTCATGATCCGCACATCGGAAAAGCCCTGCCCGCGAATGGTGGCAGCGTCCGTTGCGTTCTGCACGAAGATTGGCATCGTCTTCGGCAGCGCCTTCTGCGCGGCATCATCCCAATGGTCGATATGCGTATGGGTGACGATAACAGCGTCGGCATCGACAAGGTCCGCAACTGAAACTGGCAAAGGAACGAGCGGATTGCGCAGATGGCTCATCGCTGAACCGGGGAAGCCCGGATAGGCACCTGGATCCGCAAACATGGGATCAACCAGGAACCGCACCCCGGCATAGTTGACGCGAATTGTCGCGTTCCGGATCTGGGCTATCGAGTCTCCGGTGCTTGCTGCAGGCAACGGCGCTGCCTTGAGCGAGGGGGCGACGCTGAGGGTAGCGGCAGCGGCACCACCGGCTGCCAGAAGCTGGCGCCGAGAGAAGCCGGACAGAGTTTCCGATGTCATAGTAATGCTCCAGCTTAGGCAGGAAGGAAGTCGGCGGTGGAGACTACCTGGCCGTAGGCAAAGGCGAGTGCAGCCATGAAGGCGGCGTGGACATGGGCCGCAGGGACCTCGACGCCGTTGATCGACAACGCGCGCGTGGCACAGGCGTCATCAATGACGGTCACTGCATAACCGAAGTCGAACGCTGCGCGAGCCGTCGCATCGATGCACATGTGGCTCATCGCGCCGACGATGGTCACCTCCTGCACGCCCGCATCATCGAGCAGTGCCTTTAGCCCTGTGTCGCGAAAGGCGTTGGGGTAATGCTTGGTGAGCGTTGTTTCACCGTCGACAGGTGCTACCGCCACGATGGTTTCGGTGCCGCTCGTACCGATCGCGAAAGGTGCATCGTCTGAACCCGGTGTCTCATGACGAATATGGACGACCAGTTCCTCGCGCTCCCGCGCTACAGTAAGGACGCGCATCGCATTGCCGACAGCTTGATCCAGCTTCTCCAGCGGCAGCTTGCCACTAGCTTCATATTCGTTCTGCAGATCGACCACGATCAGGGCGCGCTTGGCCACAACATTTCTCCCGTTCAGTATGGAGCCTTTCTACTAAACCTGCCCGACCTATATGAGTGGCGGGGATGACAAAAACCGGGTTGTAGACGACATGATCGAGATCGCTCTCGTAGCCTACCTCGGAGCCCAGCAGGCGGCGATATTGGGGATGACGGATCTATTCGTCACTGCCGATCGGATTGCCGCTGCGCTGCCGACGCAAGCCAACGGCGCCAGGCTGTTGGTCAGTCACTGGGGCGCAGCAGGGACGACGGGCCGGTTGGAGCGCATCTATTGCTCAGGGCCATGCAGCACTGATCCATCGATATGCATTCTGCCACCGGCGTTGGATGGCCCGCACGAAGCCACGGATTCAGACATGAAGGGCTGGTTGCTGGAACGGCACGCCGATGGCGCCGTGCTGGCCTCGATCTGCTCAGGTGCATTCGTACTTGGCGATACCGGCTTGTTCGACAACCGAAGCGTCACGACGCATTGGACCTACGAAGATCGCTTTCGCAGCCGCTTCCCCTTGGCGCGGGTTGATACCGATCGGATCGTCATTGACGACGGCGACGTCATCACGGCCGGTGGCGTCATGGCCTGGACCGATCTGTGCCTGACGATCATCGCGCGGTTCATGGGGGATGCCGTGATGATAGAAGTGGCCCGCGGCTTTCTTATTGACCCGCCTGGACGCGAGCAGAGCTATTATAGCGGCTTCAGCCCCCACGTCGGGCACAAGGACGAAGCCATATTGAAGGTGCAGGATTTCCTGGAGCATAGTGAGGGCAAAATAGTCGACGTGCCGACGCTTGCAGCTCAAGCCAGCCTTGAAGAACGAACACTCCTACGCCGATTTCAGAAAGCGACCGGCTACACCACGACCGAATACTGGCAGCGCCTGCGGGTATCGAACGCTAAGGTAAAGCTGCGTGGAACAAGGCTTGCGATCGACCAGATCGGCTGGGACGTGGGCTACACCGATCCGAGCGCGTTTCGGAAGGTCTTCCATCGCATCGTCGGCTTGTCCCCATCGGATTACCGACGACGGTTCGCTACGGCGAACAGATCCGCGGCCTGACGCTGCCTGCAGTCTGTGGGCAGCACCATATGCTGCCAGAGACGACAATCTTTAAAACATCTTCTTCTTCGAGAATGCCGGTTCGTGCAGATGGAGGGGCAGTACCAAAAAGCGTAGTGTCTTGAATCAGATTTGGAGAGGCGTATGTAAATGCGTGTACTATCCAAAAGCGTACCTAGGTGTTTAGTCCCGGTATCGGGTGGATCGGGTTGACGATGAACTGGTCTGGCTCTGACGTCCAGATCTTGGCAATATATTCGTAAGGTGTGAGGCCGCTCAGTGTTTTGAGCCGGCGGGCGAAGTTATAGGCGGCCATGAAGTCGGCGGTAGCCGGCAGATTGGTGGCCGGTGATGAGGGTAATAGTCTGGAAATGCACGTATGCGAAGAAGATCATACTTGGTTGCTAACTCTAGTTATCGCTGGTTCGGTGACGAGCCGGTGGCTTTCCCCCGATGAGGAGACCGTCTCAATGGTAACGTTGGATAGTTAAGCAATTAACCCCATTTCTCACTGAGAAGCGGCTCAGTCGGAGACGACTTCAAACGCGGCCGTTTCGGTTTCTGCCATTAAGCCGTTTGGGCAATTGATCCTGATTGCTGGCTGCCATCAAAAATCGACATGAACGAATGGCGGAAGTTGGGAATGGGCATTGAACTCTGAATGACCTGTTGTCGGTCGTCGATCATATGTAGTCTTACTAAGGGAGGACATCATACTGCAGATCGACGATGGCTCCGCCCGGGACGTAGTTCCATCGGCCAACGTCGTTGCGTGTGAAGGACATTGTCACTGGAATGGGATGCCAGATTTTGGACGATCCCTTTTGCAAGCGCCAGCCCAAGCTCTCCAAGATCCAGGGTAAAGCAGGTGAGGTCAGGTGACAGAGCCCGACATGTTGGACTGTCCCGCAGTCCAATCACCGAAATCTCACGTCCGGGCTCGAGCCCGAGCCCACGCAGCGCGCGATAAGCCCCCACCGGTGCCGTTTCACCCATCAGCAGCAGCGCGCTCGGCCGATCGTTCAACGCCATCAATTGCCGCGCCGTCACCTCGCCATCGCTTTCATCGGTTTCGCCGTTGTGGACCAGCGCCGGATCGAAAGCGATGCCGGCGTTGTCCAGCGCCTTTCGGTAACCGTCGACGATGATATGGCTGTGGTTGATCGTGGCCGGCGGTGCGACCAGTCCGATGCGACGATGACCGGCCGCCGCGAACAGCGCCACGGCTTCAGCGACGACGTTTTCGAAATCGAGATCGATCCAGGAGAAGGGCCGCGCCGTCGCGGAACGACCGAGGGCGACGAACGGAATCCTGCGATCGACCAGGAAGTCGATCCGGCTGTCCTCATAGCGGGTCGCTGACAGCAGCCAGGCATCGACGGTGCCGCGCGCAACATGGCGACGCAGGAAGGTGAGGCCGTCCTCCCCCTTGCGCGCAAGCAGCACGACCAGATCGAGACCGTGTTCGGCCAGCCCGGTCTGCACCCCCTCCAGCAGCGCCATGAAGAACGGATCGCCATGGACGGCACTGTCATGTTCCAGCGTCAGCATGAAGCCGATGGTGCCGGTCCGTCCGCTGCGTAGCGTCCGGCCCGACTGGTTGGGCGTGTAGCCCAGGCGCACCGCTGCTTCGAGTACACGCTGGCGGGTGGCGGCGCTTACGTCCTTGCGGTCGTTCAACGCGCGCGAAACCGTGCCGATCGATAGGCCGAGCTGGCTGGCAAGGTCGCGGATGTCCATGCCACCGTGATCGCGGCGCGGCTTCGTGAGCGCAAGTGGATTGACAGCGAAGCGACTCCACGCAACAACACCGGAAACGTTTACGGGACGGCGCGAACCGTACCCGAGGGAGAGGATGGCATTGGATACGCTTGCCTTGGAATCGCACTCGATCGGCTGGTCGTACAATGGCGACTGGCTGATGATCGAGGCGCATGGACCGGACGGCCTGCGCCTGCGGGCGTCCAATTGTCCGGCGCGGGCAGCGTCGCCGGGGGCGCTGCTCGACGTGGCGACGTCCGATCCGGTCGTTCGACGGGACGGTAACATCGCCCGGATCGAACAAGGCAATATCGCCGCGGAAATCGACCTGCAGGGGCGGGTGCGCTTTCTCGATCGAAACGGCCGGGTGTTGCTGGAGGAAAAATGGCGCCAGCGCGATACGGTGACGAAATTCTGGACGGTCGGCACGGATGCGACGGGCATGATCAGCGCGCTCGGCATCGCGGGGCGGGAGTTCATGCCGCTGCACGGCGACGTATCGCGAATCACCGTGCGGTTCGAGGCGAAGCCGGGCGAACGCCTGTTCGGCATGGGCCAGTATCAGCAACCCAATCTCGATCTGGCCGGCTGCATCCTCGAGCTGGCGCAGCGCAATTCGCAGGCGAGCGTGCCGTTCGTCCTGTCGAGCGACGGCTATGGCTTCCTCTGGAACAATCCGGCGGTCGGCGATGTCTGTTTCGCCGCCAACGGTGCGTGCTGGACCGCGCAGGCCGCGCACGCGATCGATTACTGGATCACCGCCGGCGATACGCCCGCCGCGATCGTCCGTAACTATGCCGCCGTCACCGGCACGGTGCCCAAGATGCCCGATTTCGCGCTGGGCCTGTGGCAGAGCAAGCTGCGTTATCGCACGCAGGACGAACTGCTGGCGGTGGCACGCGACTATCATCGGCGCGGCATCCCGCTGGCGGTGATCGTCGCTGATTTCTTCCACTGGCCGGTGCAGGGCGACTGGCGCTTCGATCCGCGCGAATGGCCCGACCCGGCGGCGATGACCGCCGAGCTGAAGGCGATGGGCACCGAATTGCTGGTGTCGGTGTGGCCGACGGTTGATCCGCGGTCCGAGAATTATCCGGAGATGGCCCAGAAGGGCTATCTGGTGCGAACTCGCCGGGGGATCGACATCCAGCAGGATTTTCTCGGCAACACCCGCTTCATCGATCCGACCCATCCCGGCGCGCGGGCGTTCCTGTGGGATCGGCTGAAGCGCAACTATCGCGATCTCGGCGTCAAACTGTTCTGGCTGGACGAGGCGGAACCGGAATACACCGCCTATGATTTCGACAATTACCGCTATCACACCGGCGGCGTGCCGGAGGTCGGCAACGCCTATCCGTTTCACTTCGCGCAGGCCGTCCATGACGGGCTGCGCGACGAGGGCGAGACGGAGATCGTCAGCTTGGTCCGCTGCGCCTGGGCGGGCAGCCAGCGGCAGGGGGCGCTGGTCTGGTCGGGCGATATCCACAGTTCGTTCGAGGCGATGCGCAACCAGCTGAGCGCCGGGCTGAACATGGGGATGGCGGGAATCCCGTGGTGGACCACCGATATCGGCGGCTTCCACGGCGGCGACGTCGACGATCCCGCCTTTCACGAACTGATGGTGCGCTGGTTCCAGTGGGCGGTGTTCACGCCGGTGCTGCGGATGCACGGCCACCGCGACCCGATCACGCCCCCCGCCGAGCCGTTCCGCGATGGCGTGGCGCAATGCGACACCGGCGCGGGCAACGAATTGTGGAGCTTCGGCGAGGCGGTGTTCGCGATCCTGCGCGACTATGCCGCCCTGCGCGAGCGCCTGCGCCCGTATGTCGCGTGGTTGATGGCGACGGCACACGCGCACGGCGATCCGCTGATGCGGCCAATGTTCTTCGACTTCCCCGACGACGCGCGCTGCTGGTCGCTGGACGACCAGTATATGTTCGGCCCCGACCTGCTGGTCGCGCCGATCGTGGCGGCGGGCGTGGCCGAACGCGATGTGTACCTGCCCGTCGGCGACTGGGTCGATGCGTGGAGCGGCGATGCAGTGACGGGCGGGTGCTTGGTCCGGTGCGCCGCGCCGATCGCGCGCATCCCGGTGTTCGTTCGCGTCGGTGCCGCCGTGGCGTCGGCCTTCGCCGAAGACGCCGCGACGAGTTGAGACCAACGGCACGCGCAAAGCGGCATCGACGGGAAGGAAAGGAGACGCTGATGGTGACGATCGCGCAACAGGGGGACGCCGGTATGGTGGGGCAAGGCTTTGCCGCACCCGTGGACCGCGTGCCGTTTTTCGAGAAGGTCTGTTATGGCCTCGGCGACGCAGGCGGCACGATCATCACCGGGCTGATCGCCAATTTCCTGACCTTCTACTACACCGACGTGTTTGGGCTGGCGCCGGGCATCGTCGGCATCATCTTCCTGTCGCTGCGCATTTTCGACGCCATTTCCGATCCGCTGATCGGGATGATGGCCGATCGCACCAACACCCGCTGGGGGCGCTTCCGGCCCTATCTGCTGTGGACCGCGATCCCCGTAGGACTCAGCTGCTTCCTGACCTTCCAGTCGCCCGACCTGGGCTATGACGGCAAGGTCGCCTATGCCGCCGCGACCTACTTCCTGCTGGCGCTGTCCTATTCGCTGAACAACGTGCCCTATTGCGCGCTCATCACCCGCATGACCGACAGCGCGCGTGAGGGCGTGGCGTGCCAGTCTGTGCGGTTCGCGATGGTCGCGATCGCATCGTTCGGGGTGTCGGTCGGCCTGCCGATCATGGTGCGTCATCTGGGCGGCACCGACCTGGCGCTCGGCTATCGCAACGGCGTCGCCATCCTCAGCCTGGCCGCGGTGGCGATGTTCCTGATCTGCTTTGCGTTCGTACGCGAGCGGGCGGCGCCGTCCGACGCGGTCGAACCGCCGCTGCGCGTCGCCATCGCCAACACGCTGAAGAACGACCAGTTGCGCCTGACCTTCGTCATGACACTGCTGCTGATCGGCATCTTCAACACCAAGGGCGGCGCCGCGCTCTATTTCATCACCTATGTGCTGAACGGCGGCACGACCTATCAGGCGCTGTTCTTCGGCATCGCCACCACCGGCGGGTTCATCGGATCGATCGTCGTCCAGCTGTTCACGCGGCGCTACGACGTGAAGACCATCTATGTGTGGGTCAATCTAGTGCTGGTCGCGGGCCATTTTGCCTCCTTCTTCGTGCCGGGCGATTATCCGACGATATGGCTGGTATTGGTCGGCCTGTGCTGCACCGTGCTGGGTTGCACCTTGCCGCTGCACTTCACGCTGATCCAGCTTGCCGACCAATATGGCGAATGGAAGCTCGGCACGCGGTCGTCGGGCATGAGCTTTGCGTTCAACCAATTCTTCGTGAAGCTGGCCTGGGCCGTGGCCGGGGTGCTCATCAGTGGGGTGCTGGTCGCGGTGTCGTACAAGGCCGGTGCCGGCAACCAGACGCCGCTCTCGCTCACCGGCATCACCCTGCTGTCCACCGTCATCCCCGGCCTGATGCACCTCGCGCTCGCGTTGACCGCGAACCGCCTGGTCCTGAACCGCGCGACGATCGACCGCATGACCGCGGAGCGCACGGCATGAACTGTCATCACCTTCCCAAAGAGGCCGAGCCACATTCCATGACAACCGCGCCATTCCGCCCCCGCCGCCCAGGCCGTCGTGCCACGACCATCGTCGCGGTCCTGCTCGGCTCGTACGCCCTCGTCGCTGCCCCGGTGGCAGGCCAGCAGGTGGCCGAGCGGCTGGAGGTAGATCTGTCGAGCGACACCGGCCCGGTTCACGGCGGCGCGTCCGGCACGCTGTACGGCCTGTACGATGCACGCCTGCCCAGCGCCAATCTGGTCGAGGGGATCGCGTTGCGCACCGTATCGACGAAGGCACAGGACGGGCCGCAGCATCCCGGTGCCGACGCACTGGAGGTATCGACGCTGCTGACCGACGCATCGGGCGGCGACACCTATATCTACATGACCGACATCTACCGCGAATTTCCCTATGCGTGGAAGACCGGCACCTGCGAACAGTCGGTGGCGTCCTATCTCGACAAGATACGGATGCAGACCGAACAGGTCCGCGCGATGCCCGCTCGCTATCGCGATCGCATCGTCTTCGCGCCGTTCAACGAGCCCGAAGGCAACATGTTCGGCAAGGCTCCCAAGGGATGCAACGGCGTCGGCTGGAACAAGAACCCGGCCGCGTTCTTCGACACGTGGGACCGTGCCTATCGCGCGATCCGCCAGATCCTGCCCGGTGCACGCATCGCAGGGCCGAACACCAGCATCCTCTATGACGAGGTGAAGGGCTTCATGGCGCATGCGGTGAAGTACGACACCGTGCCGGACGTCGTGACGTGGCACGAGCTGAGCAACCCCGCGACCGTGCGCGCCAGTGTCCGCAAATATCGCGCATGGGAGGAAACGCTTTTTGCAGGCACGCCGTTGCAGGGGCGTCACCTGCCGATCAACATCAACGAATACGCCCACAACTACCATACGTCGGTGCCCGGGCAGATGGTGCAGTGGATCGCCGCGATCGAGGATTCGAAAATCGATGCGGATATCGCCTATTGGAACATCGACGGGAATCTGAGTGATTCCGCGGTTCAGGCCAATCGCGGCAATGGCCAGTGGTGGCTGCTCAACGCCTATCGGACGATGCGCGGGCACAGCTTGGCCGTCACCCCGCCGCATCCGAACGTAAGCTACACGCTGCAGGGACTGGCGTCGTTCGATCCGGCGCGCGGGCAAGCCCGGCTGTTGTTCGGCGGCAGGAACGGCGCGGCGACGATCGCGCTGACGAAGGTGCCGGCATCCTTCGGCACGGCCGCGCGGGTGCGGGTGCGCGAGATCGGCTGGACCGGGCAACTCGGCGATGCGACGCCGCCGCTGGTCGTGGCCGAACGCGCGGTGCGGGTGCGCGACGGGCGGGTGGAACTGGCGTTCGGCACCAGCGACCTGCCGATGCTGCGGGAAGAATCGGCCTATGAAGTCGTCCTGACGCCGGGTGCCGAAGGATCACGGCTTACTGGGCTCACGGTGCCGTGGCGGCAGGATTATGAGGCGGAGGCCGCGCGCCGGACGGGCACCGGATTGACGGTGCGCGGGCCGGAGGGGTCGCCGAAGGATGTCGGCCGCTTCCACACCTCGGGCGGTTATTCGGTGGAGGGTTTCGCTACCGGCGTCGAGGCCGGGCTGGACTTCGCGGTCGATGTGCCGCGCAACGGCCGCTACGACCTGCGCGTTCTCGCCAGCACCTTCAACCAGGACCCGAAGGCCGCCGCACAAGGACCGACGAACGTCTTCCTGCGCATCGACGGCAAGGCAGCGGGCGAGGCCGAGCTGTTCCTGCCGCTCGGCTACAAGCCGTCCGTCCTCGACCACGCCGACACCGTGGTGATGCTGACGAAGGGCCGCCATATCCTGACGCTGGCGACGCGCAGCCTTGACGGCAAGCGCCGCACACAGGGCAATGCGCTGGTCGATCGCATCACGTTGTCGCTCGGCGATCCGGCGGTCGAGGCCCGATACGAGGCGCGGGACGCCTGGCTGACGCGGGCGAACGCCGAAGCCGATGCTGCTGATGTGGTGCGGCTCGACAAGGGTGATACCGCGACCTTCTGGGTCTATGCGGCACAGGACGGCCCGGCGCGGCTGACGCTGGAGACGGGCGAAGACGCCACGACCGGCCTCGCCGTCAACGGACGCACGTTGGCCCGTGCGGCGACCGATGCGTTTCTGGTCGGCGGCATCAACAAGGTGACGGTCACCGGGCTGACCGGCACGACCCGGTTACGTCGCCTGCGCGTCGATCGTGCGTCCGCATCCGCGATCCTCACCTATGAGGCGGAGGCCGCGACGATCGTGGGTACCGCGCGCATCATGCCCGCCTCGCTGGCGAGCGGTGGGCGAGCCGTGTTCGACATCGGCGGCGCGCCGGGCAACGGCAACACGCTGACCTTTCCGGCCGTCACGGTAGACCGGGCGGGCAGTTATGCGCTCACCATACGATACTCCAACGATGAACAGTCGAAGGCGACGCACTACAATCCCGATCCGCTCGCCCGGATCGCGCGCGTCTCGGTCAACGGCGCTGCGCCGGTGCTGGCGACCTTTCCCCACAGCTTCCACCGCAACAACTGGTGGGAAATGACGGTGCCGGTCACACTGCGCGCCGGCGCGAATACCATCCGCATCGCCGGCGAGGAACAGCCGAACTGGGACGGTCGCACCTTCGCCTCCCAGCAATGGCCGGGCGTGCTGCTGCGCTCGCGCTTCGCACCGAACATCGACCGTATCACCGTGGCGCCGATGCCGGGATCGAAGGCGCCCGCCACCCACTGACAAGACGACATCAACGAAGCCAAAAATCGAGGAGGGGTAATATGAAGAACATAATGATCGCACGCCTGTTGACGTCCACGGCAACAATGCTGGTGCTGGTGCCCGCCACACCGGCACTCGCCCAGCAGCAGGTGCCCGGCACGACCAGCGCCGACCCGACCACCGACACCACCCCGCCGACCGACGGTTCGACGGACGACATCATTGTCACCGGCATCCGCCAGAGCCTGAGCAGCGCGCAGAACATCAAGCGCAATTCGGACGCCATCGTCGACGCGCTGGTCGCCGAGGATATCGGAAAATTTCCTGACAATAATGCGTCGGAGGCGATCGCGCGGATCACTGGTGTGCAAGTGACGCGTTATGCCGACGAAGCCAACGGCGTGTTGATCCGCGGCCTCCCGAATGTGCAGACCACGGTGCAGGGGCGCGAGATCTTCACTGCCGACGGCCGCTCGGTCGCGATCCAGGATTTCCCGGCGCAGGCCCTGTCGCGCGTCGATGTGTATAAAGCGGTGACCGCGCAGAATCTGGAAGGCGGCATCGCCGGCCTGATCGACGTCGGACTGCGCCGGCCATTTGATTTCAAGGGCTTCGAGCTCGCCGGCGCGGCACGGGGCGTCTACAACACGGAGTCGCGCAAGCTCGACCCGATCGGCAGCCTGCTCGTCAGCAATCGCTGGCAGACCGGCATCGGCGAGATCGGCGCACTGCTCAACGCATCCTTCACCCAGACCCGCTATCTGAATTCGATCCGCTATCAGGGTTTTCAGGACAATGTGCCGACCGCGCAGCAGGTGTTGCCGACATCGGTCGGGCGCAATTTCACCTTTCCACAGGATATTGGGCTCTTCTATCAGCGTGGCAATCGTCAGCGGCCGTCGATCAACGGGTCGCTGCAATGGCAACCGTCCGACAATCTGATGATCTACGCCGATGGTCTGTATCAGGGCTATCGCAACAAGGTCGCCAATGACTTCTTTGGCCTCTCGATCCAGTCGAGCACCACCGGGGGCAGTCCACCACCAATTCGCAACGCGGTCCTGACGCAGGACGAAACGACGCTCGATTCGTTCGACATCGATCTGGGCATCGTCAACGGCCCGACCAAGCAGGCCGGGCGTGGCCGCACCGACACGCTGCAAGGTGCGCTCGGCGCCCGGTGGGAGGTGAGCAATGCCGTCTTCACAACCGATCTGGCGTTCACCAAGTCGACGGTCGACAACACCTATTACGAATTCCAGACCCAGATGATGGGTCCACTGTCATTAGCGGTACGGCTGAACGCGGAACGCAGCGTCGATTTCGTACCCACCGGCGCCGACTTCACCAATCCGGCGAGCTTCAACGTGCGCGGTCTCTATGAGAATAGGAGCCGCGCGACCGGCGACCAGTGGCAGTGGCAGGGCAATATGGACCTCGACACCGGCTCCACCTTGTTGCCAAAGTTCAAGTTCGGATTGCGCTATGCCAACCGCAACGCCAATTCGACCTATGGTGATCGCTATGCAGGTCTCGCCGGTCTGCGCGATCCCATCTCGCGGGTGCCCGGCGTGTCCGACGGCAAGATCATCGAGGCCGGTTTCCACGGCGATGACGTGCAGAAATTCCGGTCCTGGTTCGCACCGGACGCCGACATCCTGAACGACCGCATCAACGACGTGCGCGGTTATGTCCGCGACGCACTGGTGCGCGCCAGCGCCGATGCGGGAACGCGCGGGCAATGGGCGCCGGAACGACCCACCCTCAACCCCCTGAACGCGTTCTCCGCGCGCGAGCAGGTGTTCAGCGGCTATGCACAGGTCGACTATGCGTTCGACCTGGGTATCCCGATCGATGGCGTGATCGGCACGCGCATGGTCATCACCCGCAACCGGCTGGACGGGACCAACTCGCTGCCAGGCGCAGGGGGCACGACGTTGCTTGTTCCGATCGCGTCTTCCCAACAATACACCGACGTGCTGCCGAACATCAGCGCGCAATTGCATTTCACCGATCGCCTGAAGCTGCGCCTGTCGCGCACGGAGGCACTGACCCGGCCGGGCTTCAACCAGATCAATCCGACGCTGACGGTGCAGCAGGGGACGATCGGCGGCAACATCTCGTACACCGGCAACGGCGGCAACCCGGACCTGCAACCGGTCCGTTCCGACAATTATGATGCGTCGCTGGAATATTACTTCTCACGCACCGGATCGGTATCGGTCGCGGGCTTCTATCGCGAGATCGATGGCTTCATCAATTCGCTGCCGCAGATCGTGAATGTCGCGCCGTTCGGCAACATCCTCGTCTATCGCCCGACCAATGCCGGCTTCGGCAAGATCAAGGGGATCGAGGCGGCGGCGACGACCTTCTTCGACTTCCTGCCCGGTGCGCTGCGCGGTCTCGGTGCGCAGGCCAATTTCACCTATATCGACGGCGAACAGACGCTGCAGTCGGCGGCGAACTTTGTGGGTGGTCGCAACACCCTGCCGGGAGTGTCGAAGTACAGCTTCAACGTCATCGGTCTCTACGAACTCGGGCCGACGAGCATCCGGCTGGCGTACAACTACCGCAGTGCCAACGTCGACGGCTTCGGCGCGCCGGGCGTATTCACGACCGTTTATTCGGATTCGGTCGGCCGCCTCGATCTGTCGGCTAGCTACAACATCAGCGACAACCTGACCTTCACGGTCGACGCCACGAATCTGCTGCGCACGCCGTATCACAGCTACGTCAAGGATTCCCGCTACCCGCGTGACGTTCGATGGGAGGCGAGCCTGTTGTCGGCGGGCGTCCGCTTCCGCTTCTAAACAGTGACGACGAGGAGGAGGGCGGCAATCAGTCCGATCCGGCTGGCACTGATGCGAAAAGTCGCCCTCCTCGCCGCTACGGCCACAGGCGCGGACAATCTCATTATCCAGAGGCGCTTTACCACTGACGCCGCGCCGTTCGCCCGCGACGGGGTGGTGTCTTTCTTCATCAGCGATGACGAGGACTAGGTCATCCTAAACAGAACAAAGTTGAGCCTTTGTACTCTTCGTCATAACTGAAGCGGGCAAAAAGGGGCCATACTACGAAGGTGAATGGATGTCTGAAATTGGGCGCGGGGGGGAGGGGCGTGAATGTTCGATCCTGTTAGGGAAATCTGGCACCGGCAAGTGTATGATATTCTCCAAAGCAAGAAGCCGCGGGCCTTCGATGCTGACCTATGGCTTTTTCGGTTTTCGGCAGTTGGACCGTCGGGTGGGCCAGCCGGCGGCAGTCGTCCTGGCCGGAGCGGTGCTGACCACGGAATACGAAGTCAGACGCTGATCTCGAGCCGGGCCGCAAGGCGGATGTGACGTTGCGCTCGTTGCAGGTGTCATTAAGCAATGGCCCGCTTCTGATGGTCGCAACGTCGCGGCCGGCATTTAATCCCCTGATGAAGGACGGCGAGACAATGACGACGCTTCAGTCACGTGCGTTGGCCGGCGGCCTGCTCTCTCTCACGGCGCTTGCGCAATCCGTACCGGACAGATGGTTCGGGGAATCTGCACAGCGGGGATAAGTGGATTGCCGATCTGACA
>NZ_JACYUG010000022.1 GCF_014841615.1 Sphingomonas sp. CFBP 8760
GCTCGACATCGCCGAGACGCTGAACGACGTCGGCGCCGGCCTGCGCTCGCTGGGCGAGCCATGGGCGGATACGACCTCGCCGGCGGGGCGGATGGTGCTGACCGTGTTCGCCGGCATCGCCGAGTTCGAGCGCGCGCTGATCCACCAGCGCACCAGCAGCGGCCGGGTGGCGGCCAGGGCGCGGGGCGTGCGGTTCGGGCGGCCGCCCAAGCTCACCGCCGACCAGATCGCACTGGGTGTGCGGCTGGTCGGCGAGGGCACCTCGGTCCGCGAGGCGGCCAAGCTGCTCGATTGCCACCATGCCACGCTTTACCGGGCGCTGACCGCGGCGTCGCTCAGGCCATGACCGCGGTGCGCTCGCGGTGCATCATGCCGGGATCGCGCCGCTGATGCCGATCCGGGCCGAGCATGTCTTCCTCTACCCGATCGACTGGCCGCAGTTGTCGCATCACGTCCGCTTCGTCCGCGCCGGCGGGCGCTGCGAGCATTGCGGCCGCCCGCACGGGGAACGCGTCTTCCACCTCGGCGACGGCCGCTGGTGGGATCGGGGCCGGCTGTACTGGCGCAACGGCCAGGGCCGGCGGGTGAAGCGGCCTACCGGCGACATCCTGACTGACGGCGCCTGGACGCCGGTGGTGCTGGCCTGCGCCCACCTTAACCACGATCCCAGTGATAGCGCGCTCCACCAGCTCGCCGCGCTCTGCCAGCGTTGCCACATGATCTACGATGGCCCCGAGCATCGGCGCCGACGCTGGATGAACGCGCATTACCGCCGCGCGATCGGCGACCTGTTCTACGGCCCCTATCCCGAGCGTGGTGCCGACTGGATCGGCCCCACCCCGCTCAGCATGCTTGATGATAACCGGTCGCTCTATGCGAAACTGCGGTAACGGGAATCTGTCGGCGCACCGACAAGCAGGAGGCTGGCAAGCATGCCTTATAGGCCACCGTCAGGCATCATCGGTCCGCCACGATCCTGTGCGCGTTGAAAGCCGGGCTGAGCCTCAAGTCGATCCAGATAGGCAGCAAGCGTCGGGTAATTGTCCAACGCCTTGGCCATGCGCACCATGGCAAGAAAATAGGTCATCTGGATATCGGCAAGCATCGGCCGATCACCCATCAGGAAGGGCTTTTTGCCCAGCCCGTCCGCGATATAGCCGAGCACATTGTCGACCATGGGTCGGGCGCGATCGGCGGCCGCTTCTTCGCCGGCGCGCTCTGATAGCAGCACCGTCAGCACCGGCCCCGCCGCGGTGCTCTCGACGAAATCGAGCCACTCCTCATGCACGACATGCTCGGCGGTGCCGGACGCGGGCGAGAAACGGTTCTGGCCATAGCGTTCGTCCAGATAGCGCAGGATCGTCGCGGACTCTGCCAACGTCAGGTCGCCATCCTGAAGCGCCGGCGATTTGCCGAGAGGATGGACTGCCTTGAGTTCGGGCGGCGCCCGGAATTCGGGCGTACGATCATAGCGGACGAGTTCGACCGGCAGATCGAGCTCCTCGATCAGCCACAGCACGCGCTGCGAGCGGGAGAAGGCAAGGTGATGAAGGGTCAGCATGGGCAAGGTTCCAAGTGGGTCGAAGTGTAGATCACGCACCGGGCGGTATGCCTTGGTCGCGTTGGGACAGTGGCGCGTGTACCTCGTGACAAATCTCACGGAGACCGGGCTTCAGCCCTTCTTCAAGCGTGGGGTGGTAGAAGGCCAACGCCAACAGCCCGGTCGCGGTTTCGCCCCGCATGATCGCCAGCGCGAGCAGGTGGGCGATGTGATCCATACCGGGACCGATCATCGCTGCACCTGTCAGCCGCCCATCGGGCCTGCTGGCGTATATCCGCACCATGCCCTCGGCCTGCGCCATCACCTTGGCACGTCCCTGATCGTCGTAGGGCGCACAGCCGATCACGCTGTCCTCGCCGGCGGGTTCGCCTAAGATGGCGACCGGCGGATCGGTGAAGGTGATGGTGAAGGGTAGATCGCGCTCCACTGCCTCGACATTCGGGAAACAGGCGGCATTGCGACCGGCGATCGCTCCTTCGTTGGCCGCTTCGTGCAGGACGGATCGGTCCGCATCCGCGTCGCCCGCTATGAAGATCGGCGCATCGCCGCATTGCATCGTGGACTTGTCGTAGATCGGTACGCCGCGATCGTTCAACGCGAGGCCGGTTTGATCAAGACCAAGGCCATCGAGCTTGGGTTCGCGCCCTGTTGATACCAACACCCGGTCGAAGCGCTGGCTTCCGCCATCCCAGTTGATGACGACCCCGCCATCTTCGGCTGAAGGGGAAGCGTCGACACCGAGATGAAGGGTCATGCAGCGGCGCAGGATGCGCTTCAGCTCCGCTTCCACCACGGGATCGTGAACACCGCCGACATGGTCGCCATGTTCGAACACAACGACCTCGACCCCTAGACTGGCGAAAGCCTGTGCCAGCTCGAGCCCGAGCGCCCCAGCGCCAATGACGGCGAGCGAACGTGGTAGCTCGTCCAGTTCGAAGATGGTGTCGTTCGTGTCGATGACATCGCCAAATTTGCGGAAGGGTTCCGGGATGATCGGCTTCGAGCCCGTGGCGATCACCACGGTGCGGGCAGACACTATTCTACCGTCATCCAGCACAAGTGTGTTCGGTCCCGTGAAGCGGGCGCACGCCTTGATCGCCACACCTTCAGGCAAATCGTCGAATCCCTGCCTGGTGGCGGCAACGAACCGATCCCGTTCACAGCGGACCCGCTGCATGACCCGCTTACCATCGATGCGGGGGGTGGCGTCGATCCCGAAGACCTCTGCCCGCCGGATCGATTGGGCGGCCATGCCAGCGGTAATGAGCAGTTTGGACGGCATACAGCCGACGGTTGCGCAGGTGGTGCCAGCAAACCGATCATCGATGAGCAGCGTACGGGCACCTTCCGAGCGGGCGACCCGTTCAGCGGCCAATCCCGCAGTGCCCGCGCCGATGACGACCACGTCGCAGGTGAGATCGGCCGTTGTTGTATCTGCCATCGATAATCCTTGAACCACGGTGCCGCAGCACAACGCGGCGCCGACCAATATGGATCAAGCGATCCCCGACCCGGAGATCATGCATAAGAGATTGTTGAAATGTACGCCGATACGGCGTACATCATTATGAATGTCGAACGAGGTGCGCCATGCATAGCTTTGAGGATCAGGTCGGCGCCATTGAGGAGCGCAGCAGCGAACGGATGAATTTCCGTACCAAGCCCCGCATCAAGCGAGCCATCCAGCAGGCCGCCGCCCTGTCGGGCGTGGATGATTCCGTCTTCACGATGAACGCAGCCTATCGATCGGCGATGGAGACGATCGCGGCGCATGAGCGCACCGGGTTGCAGCCGGTCGACCATCAGGCCTTCTTCGCCGCGCTCGATGCGCCAGCACCACCTACCGACAGACTTCAGGCAGCCTTTGCCCGCCATCGTGAGACGATCATCAGCCGGTGACCACACCCGAGGCTTCCAAACTTGCCGTTATAGAGCCGCTCGATCCTGCCAAGCATGATCGAGCGGCCTTTTCGTGTGGCATCACGCAGGTAGACAATTTCTTCCGCCGAACAGCGAACAAGCTTGCCAGGGCTGACAACGTCCGCACCTTCGTGATGGCTGACCCCGAGGGTAAACTGATCGGCTTTTACGCCGTCAACGCGCATGCCATCGATTATACCGAACTGCCCGAACGGTTCGCTCGTAACCGCTCGGCTCATGGCACCATCCCAGCAGCCTATATCTCGATGATTGGTGTCGACAGCCGGTTCCAGGGACGTGGCTATGGTGGCGATCTACTGATCGATTGCCTGACGCGTCTGGCTGGCGCAGCCGACGTACTGGGCATCGCTGTAGTCATGCTCGACGTGCTCGACTGCGGTGATCCCGATAAGGTCGCCAAGCGCCTCGCCCTCTACACCAGCTATGGCTTTGCGCCGCTGGCATCCAACGGCTTGCGGCTGTTCCTGCCCATGGGCACAGTTCGAATGCTGGCTCTGCAGGCTGCCCTGTAAGCTACGGGAACAGTGTCAAACCCGCGGTTTCGACGCAGAGGCGCATCCCACGATTTTACTGCCCCGGATTACCGGGAACCGGCTGCGCCAATGCATCCTTGACGATACGACTACAGATGTGGTCGATAGGCTATCGGTGATTGGGGTAACGATCGTGGCTGCTCGATTTAACGCATGCTGGGGGGTGGTCCTTGCCTGCACCGGCATTGCCATGGTGGCCCCGGCACACCCCGCTCCGTCCGCAAGCGTTACCGCCGATAGCCTATCATCGTCAGTTACTACCGCATTGCCCATCGCGCAGAGGACAGCTGTCGAAGCGATCGTTCGCGACGAGATGAAACGCCGGCGCATCCCGGGCCTGCAAATCGCGATCGTGCGGCACGGCCATATCGTTTTCGATGGCGCCTATGGCACGGCGGATGCGGAGACCGGCATCCCGGTGACCCGGAACAGCCTCTTCACCCTGAATTCGTCAACCAAGTCCTTCACCGGCGTCGCGATCATGCAACTGGTGCAGGCCGGCAAGCTGTCGCTGGACGCCCCGGCGTCGACCTATATCGACGACTGGCCTGCGCAATGGGGGACGGTATCCATCCGACAGTTGCTCACCCATCTATCCGGGCTGCCGGACGTTCTCGAGCAGCCGAAAGGCCAGGGCACCGGTAGCCTGATCGGTGACGGTGACGAGACTTCTGCATGGATGACCGTCAAGGCACGCCCGGTGGAGGCCGCTCCGGGTACCCGCTTCCGGTACAATCAGACCAATTACGTGCTGCTGGGCAAGATCATCGACAAGCTCTCCGGCACACCTTTCACGCGCTACATGAAGACGCATGAATTCGATCCGGTCGGCGCATCGCATTTCGCCTTTGGCGACACTCGCGACGTCATCCCCGGACGGGTCAGAATCTACCGCTACGCCAATGGCGCGATCGACGGCTCGACGAGGGGTGCTGCGCTTGAACATGCCTTTGACGAGTTCGCCCCCTTCATGCGCACAGCCGGCGGCCTGAACGGTTCGGCCACCGACGTCGCCTGGTGGCTGATCGGATTGCAGAACGGTACTTTGCTGGACCGTGCCTCGCTCGCGACGATGTGGACGCCCGGCCGCTATGCCGATGGCAAGCCCACCCAGTGGGGTATGGGCTGGCCGCTGCGCCCCGATACGCGGCATCCGGTTGCCACAGGTATCGGTGGGCGTCGCTCAGCCTTTTTCGTCTATCCCAAGGACGATCTGGCGATTGTCGTGCTGACCAACCTCGCCGGTGCCAATCCCGAGGAATTCATCGCGGAAATAGCGGGCAGCTTCTATCCAGAGCTTCGCCTGGTGAACGGTGGCGGTCTGTCTCCCGCCGCCAACAAGCTCCGCGTAGCACTGGCGGCAGCGCCAGCCGTGGCGCCTGAGGCGACATATGCCGGGCTTCAACGCGCAGATGCCGGCTTTGTCGTGAGCGAAGACGAACTGAACGACTGGGGCGGTCGCCTACTCAGTGCAGGGATGCAGGACGACGCGCTACGGATATTCCTGCTCAATACCTGCCTTCATCCCGACGGCGCAAACACATGGGACAGCCTGGCTGAAGCACATGAGGCACGCCACGAGCCTGCCGAGGCGATCGCCGCCTATCGTCGGTCGCTGCATCTGGACGAAAGCAACGATCATGCGAAAGCCCACCTCAAGCTGCTCGGCGCGGGCATGGCCAACTGACCGACATCCCTATCGGCCACCACCGTCCTGCCGCCAACAGACTGCTCCGCCTCATGCCCGATGGAAGTATAACCATATGCAGCCCCCTCTGACCCGACGATCGCTGATGGCAACCGGTGTCGGCATGCTCGGCGTTGCCGGAATACCGTGTGCATCGGTTTGGGCGCAAGAGCCGCCACACGACGTCACCCTCGCCGAGGATTTCGACGAACTCTGGCGGACCTTGGGGGAGCGTTATTGCTTCTTCGCCGAGAAGACGACCGACTGGAACGCGGTACACCGATGGTATCGCCCACGCGCCCTTGCCGCGGACTCCCGCGATGCGTTCGCCTCGATCGTCAGCGATGTGCTGGGCGAACTGTACGACGCTCATACTCATATGAGCGACCCGCCCGCCAACGCTCTGCGCGGTCCTTATTTCGACCTGTGGGTGGAGCCTGACCGCGATGGTTCGGCGGTCGTCACCAGCGTGCGCGAAAGTTCGGCGGCAGCCGATGTTGGTGTCCGGGTTGGTGATGCGGTGCTGGCGGTCGATACGCGTCCGATCAGGACGATCGCAGCCGGTGTCGCGCCGCGTTGCCTGTCCCGTCCCGATCCTGCCGCGACTTCCTACGCCTATAACATCGCGACCTCCGGCCAACGGGGTCAGCCGCGTACCCTGACATTGCGGTCGCGTGACGGGCGTGATCGTCAACTGCTCATCCCCGTGAAGAAGCCGAGAGAGGTGCCAAACGTCGAAAGCCGCCTGCTTGCCGGCAACATCGGGTTGATCGTCATCCGCAGCTTCGCCGACGACGCGGTCGTTGCCACCGTCGATGCCGCGCTGCTTGGATTCAAGGATACGACGGGGCTCGTCATCGACGTCCGCGAAAACGGGGGCGGTGATACGGCGGTTGCGCGGCCGATCATGGGACGCTTCATCACCGAGCCCAAACCATATGCACGCATGCGCCGACGCGATGGTGTCGGGTTCAGCGCGCCGTGGACCGAAATGGTCGAACCACGCGGCCCCTTTACCTATGGCCAGCCGGTCGTCGTACTGACCACCCGCTGGAGCGCGAGCATGGCGGAGGGCTTTCCGATGGGCATGCGGGGGATCGGGCGGGCGGTAATCGTTGGCACGCCGATGATGCGGGTCGGCGCTGCAGTGTTCCCGCTGCGGCTCGATCGCACCGGCCTGACGCTGCAATATTCCGCCGAGCCGGTGTACGACGTGCAGGACCGGCCACGCTGGCTGCTGGAGCCCGACGTTCCGGTCGAAGGCGGCGCCGACATCCTTGCCGCCGCTGTGGCACAGTTGACGCAGCATAGCGTACGACAGGGCAAACCGGCATGACCCGTCGTATCCGATCGATCGTCGCATGCGCCGCAGCCGTCATGACACTCGCCCAGCCCATATCGGCCCGGCAGGCATTCGATCCAGCGCGGGGCAGGTCGGGACTGATCGCTCCGGCGACGCAGGTCATGGTGCTTGGCGTTTCCCACCTCGACAATGCGCCCAAGGCGTTCGATCCGGCATGGCTGGAGCCGGTGATGTGTCGCCTGCGCACCTATGCCCCCGACGTCATCCTGACCGAAGCGATGTCGGGCGAGCAACTTGCGGGGATCGATGCCTACAAGGCGGTGCGCGGCGATGCCGGCAAATGGGCGGGGCCGACGCTGGCGATCGCCGGGGACGCGCAGGCGGCGTTGGGGATCACCGGTCCAGATGCGATGGCACAGGCGAACGCACTGATGACGGGATCGACTCCGACCGCCGCGGATCGCCGTCGCCTCGCCGCGTTGTTTCTGGCGGCGGGCGAACCGTTCTCGGCCGCGACGCAATGGCTGCAACTCGATCCCGCCGAACGGCTCGCCCGTGATGGCATCACCGAGACGATGAAGACCAAGGTCGAACGGTTCGGCATCGGACGCGGCGAGATCGTCTCGATGGCCGTCGCCCTTGCGGTGCGGCTGGGACTCCCACGCGTGTACGGCGCCGGCGATCACCTCAGCGATGTGGTGCTGCCGGACAACGCGGCGTTCGGCGCAGCGGTCAGGGCATCCCCCGAGATCATCGCGCAGCTCGACAAGGCGACACCTTCCCTGCTGCCTTTCGGCAGCAAGGCGCTGGCCCTCGCCGCACCCGACCGTGTCATGCCGGTATTCCGTACGCTCAACTCGCCGGCATTCGGCAAGGCGGATGCACAGGCGCAGTGGCTATCACTTCAGCAAAGCCCAAAATTGGGCGCCCTGGGTCGGCAGCGCGTGGCGGCCTGGGAAGCGCAGAACCTGCGCATGGCGACAGTGGTGCGCGAGGTCACGGCCCCGATACCTAGTGGCAAGGCGCTGCTGATCGTCGGCGCCGCGCACAAGGCGTTTATCGAAGCGTATCTGCGCATGATGACCGATATCACGATCGTATCGGTGCCAGCGATGCTGGATTCGCGTCCGACCGGATGCTGATCCGCCTGCCGGCCCGGTTGCGTGGATAGCGGCCGGCGACATTCGCCTTATGAGTTTCCCGGACGGAGAATGGAACAATGCGCCGATACATGATGGCCTTGACGGGTGCCGCCGTCCTGCTGATCGGGGCCACGGACGTGCCACGTGATTGGGCGGCGACGCTACGGGCCGATGCGCAGGCGTATCACGATCAGATCGCCGCCAATCATCCGGGGCCCGTCAATCGGCTCGATCCAGGGTTCGCCGCACGCAACGATGCCGGACTGGCGCTGGCGCTGCGACGCGCCTCCTCGACGCGGGGCTATCCCGGTTATCTCTGGGCGATGCG
This sequence comes from Sphingomonas sp. CFBP 8760, assembly GCF_014841615.1. Classification (GTDB taxonomy): domain Bacteria; phylum Pseudomonadota; class Alphaproteobacteria; order Sphingomonadales; family Sphingomonadaceae; genus Sphingomonas. The sequence continues at coordinate 8,496 of NZ_JACYUG010000022.1, forward strand.
CGGCTATGTGGCGAGTTTCAACGACGGGCATGTCGCGCTCGACGTGACACAGCCGGTCGCATTGCCGATCCGCTGGCCAGGGTTCCTGACCGGCTTCGACGGCGCAGGCCGGCAGGTCGTGATGACACGAGCCGACGACGCGCCGCTACCACTCGGCGCCCGGCTGAACAGTTGCGACGGCATAGCGGCCGCACCGCTGGCGGCGCGCAATGTCGGCGCATTCCGGGGGCGATGGGAATTGGTCAGCCAGCGGGCGACCAACGGTGGCCGGTTGTTCCTGGACGCGGGCAATCCGTACATCGCCCGGCCTGTGCGCTGTCGCTTCGTCGTCGATGGCAAGCGGCGCGATGTGCAACTGGCATGGCGCGACCTGCCCGATGCCGATTTCGATGCGCGTTTCGCGGCCACGGCACCGCGCGCGCACCCTGATTTCGGCGCCCGGATACTGGCCGACGGCACCCGCTGGTATGCGATGCCCGGCTTCAACGGCGATCCGGGCAGCACCGATGCCAAAGCACTGCCGCCGATCATTGCCGCGATGCGCAGGGACATCGGAGCCATCGCAGCCGCACCGCGCATCGTCCTCGACCTACGCGGCAACGGCGGGGGTTCGTCCGACTGGTCGCAGCAGGTCGCCGCGATCCTATGGGGCCGCGCCGCGATCGACGCCCTGCCGTCCAACTCGCAGGGCGTCGACTGGCGGGCATCGTCCGGCAACATTGCGACGCTGGAGGGCTATCGCACCGCATGGCGCGATGCACCCGACGTGTCACAGGAATCGAAGCGCTGGGCCGACCGGGTGGCGGCGGGCATGACCGCGGCTCAATCCCGTGGGGATGCCCTGTGGCGCGAAGCTGATACGGACGACGCATCCGTGGCGGCGGGGGAACCGGCCCCGAAGCTGAAAGGCAGGGTCTATGTGCTGACGGACTGGGGTTGCGGGTCCGCCTGTCTCGACGCCGTTGATCTCTGGACGAGCCTGGGCGGAGTACATGTCGGTCAGGAAACGAGCGCGGACTCGCTCTACATGGACGTGCGTCAGGTCGCGCTGCCCAGCGGTTTCGCCCGCGCGGTCGTGCCGATGAAGGTCTATCGTGGCCGCCATCGCGGCTCGAACGTCCCGGCCAGGCCTGTTCTGCTATACACCGGTGACATGCGCGATACCGCAGCACTCGAACGGTGGGTCGCGCAATTTTGACGATACTCGGTGATGCCGCTCATGATCGCCACCGGTCGGTAGCCTGCACATCAACATCGGCATCGCCTGCCCTGACGCATCGAGGATATTCCCCATGACACCTTCCCGCAGGACGATGCTTCAGGGAGCGATCGGCGGCGCCTGGGCTTTTGCCGCGACGGCTGGTGCGCGGGCATCGGTCCCCTCCTCTTTCCCGATCGACACGTGGATGGCGTTGGCATCCGTTCCCGGTGCAAGTTGGGCGATGCTTGGCCGCGCCGGGCTGACCACGGGGGTGACCGGATACGCAAAGGCCGGTGAGACGCGGGCGACGACGGACACCTTGTTCGAAGCCGCCTCGCTTTCCAAGCCGGTGCTGGCGTCGGCGATCCACGATCTGGCTCGCGAGCGGCTGATCGATCTCGACGAGCCGATCGCCCGTCATGTCGACTTCACCAGCGACCCGGCCACCCGAACGGTGACGCCACGCCATCTGCTTTCCCACTCCAGCGGGCTGCCCAACTGGCGGACCGACGCGGGCAGCGCCCTCGTCAGCCGGTTCAAACCTGGTGCGGCCTTCCGTTATTCCGGCGAGGGGTTCGTTCTGCTGGGACGCCTTGCAGAGGCCGTTACGGGGCGCACGGCGGCCGAGACGGTGCGATCACGCGTGCTGGCCCCGGCAGGCATGAGCAGCAGTACGTATGGCTGGCGAGCGATGAATAATCCTGCCGTAGCCTGGCCTCACGACGCTGGCGGCGATGTGATGCCAGACAGGGGGCCAGAGGCGTTTCGACGGGCGCAGCAGGCTGGACCGGCGAGTCCCGTCGAAGCCTGGACCCAGGACGATCGCATCGCCATGGCGAAGCGATTGGGCAAACCCGCGCTGCCGATCTTTATGATGCCCAACATGGCAGCCGGGCTGTGGACGACGGCGGAAGATTATGCGCGGTTCCTCCGTTTTGCCCGGCGCTACCCCGCCATGAACACCCCGACGATCGCGGTGGAGGGCAACCTCAAATGGGGGCTCGGCTGGGGATTGGAGATGGCTGGGACTGGCCGGTTCGCATGGCACTGGGGCGCCAACGATGGCGTCGCCAATCTCTTTATGCTCGATCTGAACACGGGTGACGGTCTGGTCGTGCTGACGAACGGGGCAGGCGGCCAGCGGGTCTACGAACGGGCGGCCCGCGTCTACTTCAAGCGCGAGTTCGACGCTTTCACTTGGCTTCAGCCATGATGCTAGGGCCCCTCTGCAAACCCGATAGGGGACAAGCAGCTATTTACCAACAATGAGGGCGATGCAGGGTCAAAAACTGAGGGGTTCTGACGCCGTGCGAGGGCAGCCCTTCTTCTGGGGCTACCGGATTGCCCGAAGCGTTGAGGTCTGAATGGTTACCCAATGAGCGGGCCGATCCAGAAGTTCGTGGTCGAGACGCTGCTGTTTCTCGCCGGCTTGCTTGTCACGGTGGGTTTGCCCTGGCTGGTGTTGCGCCGGCTGCGGTCCGGTAAGCCATCGACGACCCCGCAACCGATCCTCGATGATGGTGCCGGCGGGAAGGTCATTCCGCTACTTGCCTCCTTCAGCGGCTTGCGCGGTCTGCCGTGGATCGGGTTGGCCAGCAACAACCTCAACCCCCGCCTGGTCATCACGCCAGATGGCATCTCCTACCGGGTCCTGGACTTACGAGCCTGTCGCTGGGCCGATATCGCACAGGTCGATGTCCGCACGCTGGGCGCGACGGTGAACATAGGCTTCGTGTTTCGAGACAGCCCTATCACCTTCGATGCGAATGTCGGCAGCATCATACTGGCGGCACAGACACTGGCGCTGCTGCCTACCGATGTCGTGTTAACCCGCCGGGCACGATCAGTGCTGACGGTAGAGATCTGACACGCTGATCCTAGTGACGACGCGTGCCCATATCATCGCCCCACCCTGTGTCTTGCCGGCCCAGCCGGACCTCACTGCGTCAGTAGCAGGGAAAACACCGTCAGGGGTACGAGCAACGCTATCAGGGCAATGCGTAGGCCGCGGTGCCGGATAGCAAGAAACAGAAGCGTCAGCAGGGCCAAGGTACAAGCGGTGAGTTCGGCAAAGCCCTGCCGAAAACCATCGACCATGCCATTGCCTGCGGCGTCGTTGCCGGTGCTGACGACGCCAGTGGCCAATATCAGCATCACGGCATCGAACACGACGATTGCTAGGAACCAAAGCGTCAGCGGAGACGGTCGCCAGACCGACGCATCCCGACCAGCTGTCACCTTATGCTGGCTAACCGATTCAGTAGTGAGCCGTGGTTTCATGCGTTAACCGCTATGCCGTCACCGTAAGACAACCGTCAATCTCAACCGGATAATTTAAGATTCGATATCTGGACAGCCATCGCCTAATAACCGGAAGATAAATTGTACTGATGAATGGCGTCAGCGGTTGACATGAATCATGACCTGCATAGATGCCGGTGAGCCATACGGTCTTTGCCGGATGCATAAAATCTACTCCACGTATCAGGATCATCATGACCACCGAAACCAACACCGTCGAGCTTGCCACCGAACTCACCATCGCATGGCTGGGCAACCCCAACACGCGCACCTCCGCGGACGATGTGCCGGCGTTCCTGCAGTCGATGTACGCTGCGGTCGAGAAGCTGGGCGGCACGACGGTCGAGACGCCGACCGAAGACGCAGCGGTGGAATATACCCCGGCGGTGACCGTGCGGAAGTCGCTGGCGAGCAAGGATCACATCATCAGCATGATCGACGGCAAGCCCTACCGGACGCTGCGCCGTCACCTCACCGGTCATGGCCTGACGCCCGAGGAATACCGCGCCCGCTATAACCTGAAGGCCGACTATCCAATCGTCGCCGAGTCCTACAGCGAGGCACGCCGCGCGATGGCCAAGACGATCGGCTTGGGGCGTAAGCCGTCACAGCAGGCTGACGCTGCGCCGGCACCCGCTCCCGCCAAGGCGAAGCGTGGCGGCAAGGCCGCGCTCGATGCCGCCAAGGAGACGCTCGGCACCGCCGAATGAGATACACCCGGGGGTGGCCGCGCCACCCCCGGATCAATGCCGACGATCGCCAGGCCGTTGCGCTTGGCCTGGCCGTGGCTGAGGTTGCCGCAGGCGGCGCTCAGGGCGGCTGTCAGGCGCTCGATCCAGGCGGCAGCGGCCCCCCCGCCCCGGGGCAGCCCCCACCGCGTTGCGACCCCGAATTACGCGCTTATCCCCCCGCCTCGCCCGCGAGCTTCTTTGGTCGCTTTCGGTGCAGCTGGAAGCCGGCGTCATCGCCGCTGGCGGTGGCAAGCTCAGCCGAGGCGGCCCGCCAGTCGGCAACGAAGCGCGCGGCATAGCCGGCGCCGCTGCCGCCCGCGCCTGCCCTTCATCGATCCAGGCCCGCCACGCCGGCTGGGTCCGACCACCTGCGGTGTTACGGCCAAGCTCAGGACTGCGATCGAGCACCGTCCTGACATCCTCGGCGCCGTTCAGCCGCAGTTGGTCAGCCGGTCAGCCCCGGCACGCATGGCGCGGACGTCGTCACGGTCCGGCCATTCGCGCTGCTGGTGCGCGGTCTCCACCGCGATGAAGGCATGGGCATAGTCCCGGATCGCCGCCATCTCACTCACACGCGGGTCAGGCAGCTGGATCCGCGCCTCGCCGACGGGAGCGACCGCCACCGTGCTCGGCGTAGTGACGTCGCTCGCCGCGGTCTTCTCGCCGCTCTGCTTGCTGGCCACCTTTTCGAGCCGCTGGCCGCACGCTCCTCAATCCAGGCATCAGCCGAAGCGGGCAGGCCAAGGTCGGCGATCATGGGCGCGCTTGCCCCGATCGGGAGGAGGTAGCTAGAACTACATGTCCATGTCAAAGTCGCGAGATATCTCGATCTCGAGCTCCTTACGGCTCGGTGCGATTGGTTCGACCTGCACGATCGCGACCGGTTCGGGCACGAGCAGGACCGGCACCGCAACGATCTCTTCCTTTCCGATCGCCTGCAAGGCGGCGCTCATCGCATCCAGCAGGCGCACGTCCCTGCTCTCGGCACTTTCTGCCACAATTCCTGCCGGGGCCAGTTCACCCGTTGTCGGATCAAAACGTTCCCCGCCAGACGGCGACAGTTCGGGTGCCAGATCGAGCGCGTGCGGCACATCGCCACGGTGGCCCTCGATCGCCGCGACCAAAGCCACCCGGTCGTCGGTGTGCAACGTCATGTCTTCGCGTGCCCGGGTCTGAAGGACATAGTACAGGCTCTGACTGTTGAGCAGGCGGTCGTGGCTGTCCATGACCGTGATCGCCCGGTCGACGGTGATCCCCTGCGCCCGGTGCATGTTGAGCACCGCGCCGTGCCCGAGCCGCTCGCGCATCGGATCGTCCGGCGCGATCACATGGTCGCGGTCGCGACCTGACAGATGCAGCGTGCCGCCCTCGATCCGGTCGAGCCTGACTGCGGTGCCGTTGGTCATCCCGCGCGCCTTGTCGGTACCGGTGAAGACCAGCCGGTCACCCTCGCGTACCTCGATTACGCCTGGCACCGCTAGCGCGGCCCCCTGCCCGGCATGGTGCAGGCTGCGCGGATCGAAACGTCGGGTATCCCCGTCACGATCGAGCCGGACGATCCCGGTCCCCCGCTCGGTCGCGCCGACCGTGTACGCGCCCGGTACCAGTCCGGCCTGATGCCGGTAGATGTCAAGCCGCATGCCCTCGGCCCAGTGCCGCGACTGGCGCAGTTCCTCGCGGGTCAGGTTGAGATTGTCCCAGACCCTGAGCGTGACGGCATCTGGGCCGAGCAGACCTTCGGCCATCAGTCCGTCCCGCACCGCGCCGAGCACTGCCTCGCGCAGCACATGCCCGGAGGTCAGCAGCGCGGTGCGTTCACGCTCCCCAGGCGGCAGAGCGAGATATTCCGCAACCGCGGCCGCGGCCGGATCGATGCTCTCGCATACCCGGTCGCCCAGCAACGCCACGGTGTCGCCGATGCGGCCCTCGCGAGCCAGCAAGGCAGCCTCGCGCAGCGTATCGGTCTGCTGGCGGCGGTTTTCGGCGAGGCGCACCGTCGGCATGCCGGCCTCCTGCAGCAACGCGAACGGTCGCCCCGCCCCGGGCGAGGCGATCTGCCTCACGTCGCCGACCATGACCAGTTTCGCCGCCCCGCCTGCCCGCACCACATCGATCAGCCCGGCAAGCTGACGCGACGACACCATCGAGGCCTCCTCCAGCACGACGATCTTGCCCGCCATCAGTGTGGACAGCGCCTCGCTCGCACGGGCGCGACCATCGCTGCGACCGTGCGCCTGCAACACCGATGCGAGCGAACGCATCTCGAGCCCGCGCCCGGCCATCTCTTCCATCAGCTTGTTCTGCGGCACCAGTACCAGGAGCCCCACCCCGTCTTCCGCGCCCGCCCGGCTGACCGTCTCGAACAGGAACGATTTGCCGCTACCGGCATCGCCCTGGATCAGCTGGATGCGGTCGGTGCCGGCCAGCATCGCCAACCCCGCCCGACGCTGCTCGCCCGCCAGCGTCACGCCACGTGCCTCCGCCACACGCGACAGCGCCGCATCGGCCTTGCCCGTCGCCATCGGTGGTGCGGCTGTACCGATACCGGCACGCACCGCGGACAGGATCGTCTTCTCGGTCGCCAGCATATCCCGCGTCGTCAGCCGGTCGGCATGGACACCGCCACGCGGCCCCGCGATCAGGACGCCGGCCTGCCGCAGGGCATCGATCCGCGTCTCTATGCCGCGTACGGTCGCCCCCTTCTCCGCCATGGCGAGGCTGGCGGCGAGAACGTCGCGACCCTCGAAACTGCCGGCGCGCTCACCGAGGTGACGGACGCCCGCCGCGACCGCATAGGCACTGGCGAGATCGCCGCCACGGCGGGCATCGTCCAGACCGCGCAGCAGCGGCTCGGGGCTGGGCCCGAACCCACGCGTGACCCGCTCCACCAAAGCGGCCCCCCAGTCGCGTACCGCCGCCAGCGCTGAACGCGGTCGCACCATATCGTGCGCGGCCTGCGTCACGCCGTGGATCGTCGGGCCGTGCACCACTGCTTTCTGTGCCCACAGCGCGCGCGCCGCCTGCGCGTCGCCCGCCTGCTTGGCGTCGCGAGAGCGGGTCGCGATCTGCTCCATCGCCCGCGGCGAGGTCAGCCCGAGTTCGGCCGCCTTCTGCAGGATTTCCTCGCGCCGGACGCTGAACGCCTCGATCACGTCGCGAGGGATGCCGAGGATGTCGAACTGGCCGTGCTTGCCGTTGATCTCGGTCTGATAGCCGAGCTTGCCCAGTTCGAGCCGCAACTCGGCATGATAGGCAGCACCGATCAGCGCCGACTGCTTCCACAAGGGGCGGTTGTTGAGGGCCACCCATGACCCGTCGGCGCGCAAGGCTGCATTGACCACCACGGCGTGGGTGTGGAGATGCGGATCGAGCTTGCGGCTGAGGTCGTGCTGGAACAGCGCATAGACCATCCGTGCCGGCTGCAGGGTCTCGCCACCCTTGCCCGAGCGCGCCTGTCCGAACCGTGCCTCCGCCCATGCCATCGTCGCCGATACCGCTCTGGCATGCGCTTCGACGACGCGCGCGTCACCGCCGATCAGCGCCACCAGCGATACCAATTTTGGCGCGTTGAAGGTTAGGTCGAAGCCGGGATTGCGCGTGCCGTCGCCACCGGGTGCGATGATCACGCCCCCCGGCAGCCAGCCGTCCAGCACGGCGTTGAAAGTATCACCGTCGACGTGGCCAGCAAGTCCGAGTTCGGCCGCCCCCTCCCCGCCCCAGGCGGAGGGCCCTTCCTGCTCGCCCGTATAGTAGTTGTCGGCGGCGTAATAGGCCGCCGCGTTCCCGCCTCCGGCCAGACCGGCGGGGCGGACGGTCATAGCTTCCCCGGCACGTACGGCGGCATCGACATCCGGCAGCTGAACCGGCGCTTCACCTCCCGCGTATGCGTCGTGCAACGCGTGTAGTCGGAGCGGAATTGCGGGTCGTCGAGCAGCGCCTTGGTCTGGGCCATGAGCCCACCTGTCGCCCGGTCGTCGCCGGCGAGTGCGTAGGCGGCACCGACGGTAGTCGTCTCACCCACCAGCCGGATCGCCAGCCAACGCGCCGGTGGGGTGCCAGCCAGCACAAAGGCTAACGCCACGAGACCTGTTAACGTGCTCAACACACCCGCCGCAAAAGCCCAGCGCCGCCCTTTGAGCCAGTCGCGTAAAAGGACCATCTCATCTTTCAGGGCATCGATCTTTTTGGCCAGTTCCCTGTTGCCGTTCTCGAGCAACAGCGTCTGCGCATTCTGCGCGGTTTGCTGGGCGGTTTGCATCGCGGCGAGCCGCTGGGTCTGCGCCGCATCCTGCTTGCCGAGCATGTCGCGCAGATGCCCGGTTCCGCTGCTTCGCTGCACCGTCTCGATCGCTTTCGGTACATCGTCCGTCACCCGCTTGATAAGTGCGTCGATGCGCCTGGCGCTGTCCTCCGGCGAGCCTGGTTCCGGCTCGTCCGACAGGGTCGGCTGCGCACCGCGCTGATGGCGAACCGCGGCATCTGCCTGACCGCGATGCTCCGTCAAGTCGCGGACGATCTGGTCGATCAGATCACGTACCGTGATACCCTGTCGGCGTGCCTCTGTTTCAAGCTGCGCGTGAGCTTCGTTCGAGACGTCGATGCGCAGGCGCCTGGGCTCGCTCATCGCCGCAACCGCTCGCGCGCCTCGGCCTGCATCCGCGCCGCCAAATCGCGCCCGCGCTGCCGCATGTTGGCGAGCCTGGCCTTGGCCTCGGGACCACGTCCGGCCTGCGCCTCGACCATCGTCTCCAGCCCTGCGCGTAGCTTGGTCAGCTGGTCGAGCAGGATCTCGTCGAGCGGCAGCAGTTCGTCGTCGAGCGCCCGCACCAGCGTATCCGCCACCCAAGCGCTGCGTTGTTACAGATGGTTCGGTTTGTCTGCACAGGCTCGCGGCTTGGATAAGTGGACTGCCGCTGGTTGATCATGCCGCTGCGAGAAGCGGTTGTGCGAAGTATATCTGGTCGGGCGTACGGCCGCCAAGCGCGGAGTGCGGCCGGACCGCGTTGTAGAACGCCAGATAGTGACCGACGCCGGCACGGGCCTCGGGGACCGAGGCATAGGCGTTGAGGTAGACCTCTTCGTATTTCACCGAGCGCCAGAGGCGCTCAACGAACACGTTGTCGCGCCAGCAGCCTTTCCCGTCCATGCTGATGGCGATCTGCTCGCGGTGGAGAATGGTGGTAAACGCCGTGCTTGTGAACTGCGAACCCTGGTCGCTGTTGAAGATCGCCGGCTTGCCGTAGCGGTCCAGCGCTTCCTCCAGCGCCTCGATGCAGAACCCGGCATCGAGCGAGATCGACACCCGCCACGCCAGCACGCGCCGGGTGAACCAGTCGACGATGGCGACGAGGTAGACGAAGCCGCGTGCCATCGGGATGTACGTGATATCCGTGGCCCAGACCTGGTTCGGCCGCGTCACCACCAGTTTGCGCAGCAGGTAGGGATAGACCTTGTGCCCCAGCGCCGGCTTCGACGTGTTCGGCCGGCGGTAGATCGCCTCGATCCGCATCCGCTTCATCAGCGTTGCGACATGCAGCCGGCCCGCCTCGACGCCTTCCTGCCGGAGCAGATCGCGCAGCATCCGGCTGCCCGCGAACGGGTAGAGCAGGTGCAGCTCGTCGATCCGGCGCATGATCGCCAGATCGCTGTCCGACACCGGCCGCGGCAGGTAGTAGATGCTGCCGCGGCTGATACCGAGCTGCCGCGCCTGGGCGATCAGCGGCAGCGCATGCTTCCGGTCGATCATCGTTTTGCGCTCGGCAACAGACCTGCCTTCCCGAGCGCACCGGCCAAAAAATCGTTCGCCAGCGTCAGTTCGCCGATCTTCGCGTGCAACACCGTCACGTCGACCGGCGGCTCGACCGCTGCCGGCTCCGCGCCGAACACGTCCGCCGCGCCTTCCAGCAGCCGCGCACGCCATTGATTGATGAGGTTCGGGTGCACGTCATACTGCTGCGCCAGCTCGGCCAGCGTCTTCTCGCCTTTCACGGCAGCCAATGCCACCTTGGCCTTGAACGCCGGGCTGTGGTTCCGGCGGGGTCGCTTGCTCATCTTGCCTCCTGCTCGCGGCCAGCATGGCCGCTGTCAGATCGGCAATCCACTTATCCCCGCTGTGCAGATTCCCCGAACCATCTGTGTTTGCCGACCTGCGCGGCGCGGCGTTCGATGCCTGCCAGCTGCTCCGGCTGCAGGTAAACCGTGATCGGTACTCGCGCCATGTGATGCCCTTTTTTCTTTCGGGCGACTGTGCATTGCGTGATCCCAGCATGCAACCTTTTGGGCAGAGCAATGCTGCCAAAATTGGCGCAATAACTGTGATATTTACTCTGTGCCTTGGCTGGTCCACGCGGTCCATGCACAGAGCGGCACATGGACCACATGCACGTAGCCGTTGTTTTACGGCGCTTTTCCGCACCCGTCAGGGTGCATCGGGTGTGCTCCCCTACCCCTTGCTCATTCTGATGGCGTCACTGGTCGATTTGGTGACCTCGACATCGTTTTTGGCATCCCGCGGAGCCTTGGGCCGGCGTGACAGCCGGCCAGCAGACCGTATCTGTCCAAATGATCCAGGCAGGACGCGATGCTCGTAGTATCTGATCTGTCGATCGATCAGTCGAACGGGGCGGGACGCGGATGGCCGAACGGTCGTTCGAACGCGATATCGATCTCGCCGACACCCGCCATGTCGAGGGCGTCGAGGATGTTGGCCGGGGAGCCGCGAAGCGGCTCCGGAGCCTGCCGTAACGGCGTCTCAGGCATCCGGTCGCGGCGATCGTCGGTCATGCATTTATCCTGTTCGTCAGCGGCCCGAATCGTCGTCGGGATCGGCCGCTTGCGCGTCCAGCCATGCCGTCGCCAATGCGGCGAACTGTACGTCGTCCAACATCTCCGGCGACAGCACCTGACGGTCGCGCACGGCGCGCCGGGTCAGCGCGATCAGGCGGGCAAGCCCGGGCGTCTCGAACGGGTCATTGACCGCGAGCTCGCGGTGACGGTTTCCGGCAGTGATGGTTGGATGGAAGATGCGATCGGAAGGCCCCGCCGGCGCCGGTTCGGGCCGATCGAAGAAGTCGATCGCGTCGGCGTGATCGAGCAGCGCCGACCAGTCCGCCGGCGCGATCTGCGACACCGACCGGACATCCTGGTGGTATCGCACACCGTGGGGGCTGAACCATCCCGAAACGCCGCAGACGATCCCGTCCCCGGATTGCTTGTTTTGCCGATCGGCGACTAGCTCGACCTCGTAGTTGAACGTGGCACTTTTGAGTGGTGCCCGCGAGGCCGCGACCGCATCGCGAAGCGTGTGAGACACGTCCTCAATCCCCATCGTGTGGCGCGCAGAAAGGCAGTCGCGGGCCAGCCTGATCAACACTGCGAGCGCAGGGTCCGGGACCGGTCCCCATAAAGGCCAGCAGGCGCGCTCTGCCCCCATGGCATAGCCGCACACATGCCAGGTCCGGACATCCGGCTCTGTAGACCCGCTGCGAAGCTCCTCTCGCGTGAAGAACGCAGCAGCATCGGCTGCGCGAAGCATCGTCACGACCCGGTGCGGATCAAGCGAACCAAACGAGACGGTCTGCTTGATCGCAAGGTCAGGAAATTCACTGCTCCCGCCGGACACCCTGATACCAACGAGGTCGCCGAAACGGTGCGATTGCGACACCGTCACGCCTGCCTCGCGGCATCGTCGAGACCGACGCCTTCGGCCCGCTGCCGTCCCTTCCGCCTTACGTCCCACACCACCTGCACAGCATTGGCCAGATGGGTGCGTTCAATGCGGTAGCCGGGGTCATCACCGTGCAGGATGGTAAGGTGCGTCAGGGCTTCCTCGAACACCGCTTCACCGACCGCGGCACGGACACCGCGCAGCCAGCGCGCTGAGGCATGGGGATGACGACAAAGCCACCAGCCGCGCGCCTGATCGAGCCCGACCGGTACCAGCAAAATGATCAAAAGTACCGCTGCAACGATCTCGGAACGCCTGCCGTCGAACAGCGTCAGCGACAGGATCAGCCAGCTGATCGGAGCGGCGAACAGCGAGATGCTGAACGGCACCACCGCCAGTCGGCTGACTTCCCAGCGCGCGATCAGCCGGTCGAACCACGGCACCGCATCAGTCGCGCCAGGGGTCATGCCCGCCTCCCATTCCGGTCGGGAACGGATAATGCCAAGTGGTGTAATGATCGTCGAACGTCGATCCCGAACGATGCGGATCGTGATGCCAGCTATCATGACCGTGGTTCGACAGGTCGGTGCCGAACGGGTTGCCGGCGATGTCGACCCCACCAGTGATCGGCAGCCCTGTGGCGGGGTTGATCGTCGGTATGTCATTCATCGGCGATGCGGTGGCGGACGTGTGCCAGTCATCGAAGAACGATGCGATGCGATTGAACAGTCCCATGAGGTCCGGCCTCCTTGTGACGATGACTGAGAAATATACGCTTTCCGCATTTGTATCAACCCGCGCTAGTGCCCTGCCATGCCGGTATCCCCCGCCCTGCCCGAGCTTCACGCCCGCATTGTAGCTGCCCTGACCGAGGCACGGCATGATGCAAAGCTGCGTCAGGTCGATCTGGCAAAGCGGCTCGGCTGGCAGCAGGCCTATGTATCGCGTTACGAGACCGGCGAACGAATGCTGGCGGTCGATGAATATGTCGCGGTCACGCGCGCGCTCGGCGTCGATCCGGTGGGGTTGCTGGCTCAGGTGTTGGACGGCGAGGATGGCGGCATGGATTGAGACGGGACGTCTGCCCCCTCTCTTCTTGCTCTCTCTGGGGTCTTGGGTTGTCATGCGGCATTTGTCCGACCGGGCTCGTTTCGGTCGCTACATCCTTCAAGAATCAATCTAGAAAAATGCCGCTGCTCGCAGCGGAAGGATTCGTGATTCTAAGTGATTCAGATTCGCGACCGAAAAATGATTGCATCTCAGTGGGTTGCGCGCGTTTGCCTGACCGCTTGGGGGGGGATGGCTGACCGATCGGGGGCCGAAGCCTGTCCGGACGGGGGAACTGACCTGACCAGCCGGGGCATTCCTGACCGATTGGGGGCCGGCCGATAATCGACGCCGTACGGTCAGTTTGTTGATAGATATTGGGGTGCGGACCATCGGAAATACCCGTTCCCGCAGACCAATCTATGGGCCGGTACGACCCGGCGCAAATCGCTGAGTTTTGCGCAGCGCAGCGATTCTATTGTCCTGACCGATTGGGGGTATCCGCCACGCTGATGATCCTGACCTGACCTGACCTGACCTGACCTGACTTGACGGAGGAGGTCAGGTCAGGCAACAATCATGTTCCCACGATTTAACTTCGATCGCAGCATGGCATGGAAAACGACGCTGGCCAACTAACGGTGGCACATCAGGAAACGATCGAGGAAGCATTGCCTGGTCGGTCAATGCGCGTCGCCGCGGCGCTGCGGCTGAAAGGTGGCGACGAATTCGCCAAGCCAGGCTCGATTATCGAGGTGAAATTCGTAAAAGGCGAGTCGCTCAGCCTGACGGCCTCGCGGTTGTTGGCGCTAATGATCCTGACGGCTGGTGGCGATGCCTGGGAAGACCGTCCCCACCGGATGCGCAAGGCGGATATTCGCCGCGGCCATAAGGGAAACGAGCGCATTACGGAAATGCTCCAGGAGCTTCACCGCACGCTGTTCGCCGTCGATGACAGGTCGTGGCGGGGGAAAAAGGCGACGACACTCTTCTCGCTGATCTCACGGTCGAAAGAGGAGACGGAGGAAGATGGCGGGCAGGCGGGTTGGATCGAGTGGGAGTTCACCGCCGACGCGCGCAAGCTGATTCAGGCATCTGAGACCTATGCGGTGCTCAATCGGCAGGCTGTGCTGGGGTTTCGGTCGAACTACGCGCTGCGCCTTTACGAATTGGGCGCTTTGCGTCTGCATCGGCGGCAGGCGACCTGGAAGGGCGATATGGCGGCGCTTCGAGCTGCATTGGGTATTCCTCCGGATGTCTACACGGACTTCGCGCAGTTGCGGCGCAAAGTGCTGGAGAAGGCCAAGGCCGAGATCGACCAACTTGCCCATTTTCGCGTGGATTGGCGGGAGATTCGGCAGGGTCGCACGGTCGCGGAGATCGAATTCCGGTTCGAGCCAAAAGGCGCTCCCGAGGTCATCGAAACCATCGGGGAGCTCGATCGTCATTCAACCGGCCGCAAGCAGCGTCGGGATGGGACAATCGAGACGGTGACGGTCGGGCAGGACGCTTTGGCGGCTCCGGCAAAGCCAGCGGACAAGCCGACTGGCGAGACACAGACGTTCCCGTCAGGCTCGATCCGGTTCGGTTATGACGATCTTTTTTCGATCGGCCGGTCTTACGGCGGCGGCTGGGACGTTGACCTTATCGCGTCGGGCTTTCGCGATCATATGGGCGAGCGGCTGACCAAATTGCGGGGGGCCAAATTGGCGGCTGCATGGAAGGGTTTTTGCGAAAGCTGGGTGACCCGGCGGGGCCGCGCCTAAAGCGAATTGCACGCGTGCAATTCCGGTGATCCCCCACCGAGTCAGGATAGGCAGAACTCGGTCACCGCAGCCGCCAAACTAAGCGCCGCACTTTCGAAATCCGCGAGTTTATTGACCGAAAAGCGCAAGTGAGTGTAGCGTAGCTGCGATTTCGAAAGGTGGGCCCGTGTCGAACAGTCTTGAGCTAGAGGATGCCGATCGCCTCGTGTCGGTTGCGACGCTGGCGAACCGAACGTCCACCGTGTTGGAGAGACTGCGCGATTCCGCCCGCAGCGCACGTGCCGATGACCGGCGGGAGCCCACTTTTACGATTAGCAAAGCCGCCGAACTTGTCGGCCGAACTGCCGCGGCGATTCGCGACGCCGAGAAGGATGGGCGGCTTCCCGAACCTGCCAGAACCGACAACAATCGCAGAGAGCGCTACACGCTAGCCCAGCTCAACGATATGCGTGGCGTTTTCGGAACGCGACCCTATCGCAGTCCGGAAGATCCCTGCTGCGTCGTCGCCGTCCAGAACTTCAAGGGCGGGGTGGGAAAATCGACGCTCGCGGTCCACCTCGCCCAATATCTCGCGATTCGTGGATACCGGGTCGCGTTGATCGATTGCGACAGCCAGGCGTCCGCCACGACGTTGTTCGGCTATGTGCCGGACCTCGATCTGACCGAGGACGATACGCTGTACCCATTCCTTCGTGAGAGTGAGCGGTCTTCACTCGATTACGCGCTGAGGAAGACCCATTTCGATGGGCTGGAGCTGATCCCGGCGAACTTGCGGCTGTTCCAGTCCGAATACGAGCTTGCGGCGCGTATGGCACGAGGCAGCGGGGCCCTGCTCGATCGGCTTCGCGAAGGCATTGAGAGCATCTCCGACCGCTTTGACGTAATCGTGATGGATCCGCCGCCTGCCCTCGGCGCGATTTCGCTCTCCGTTCTCCGGGCCGCAAATTCGCTGGTTGTTCCTGTTCCGCCGACCGTCATGGATTTCTCGTCGACAGCGGCGTTTCTGTCGATGTTGGACGAGACAATCGAGCAGCTGGCCGAGCGCGGATTAGCACCGGAACTACGGTTTTTACGCTTCGTGGCGTCGAAGGTCGACGAGAACAAATCGATGCAGAAGGAACTGCTGAACCTGATGCGGACGCTGTTCGGGCATGCGATGGTCCGAACGCCGCTCAAGGATTCAGCCGAGATCGACAACGCGACTGCGCGTCTCATGACCGTCTATGAGCTTGACGGGCCCGCGACGAGTTCGGCGGTGCGCAACCGCTGCCTGGCATATCTGGATGGTGTGAATTCGGAAATCGAGGTGGATATCCGGTTGATGTGGCCAAGCCACCAGAAGCGACTCCGCCAAGAGGCGTTGGCATGATGCGGGATAATTGCACGCGTGCAATTTGCCATCAGGACAGGAATTGCACGCGTGCAATTTGGGGGGAAGGGAGGCTCTCATGAGCAGAAAGAACAGCGGCTTCGCCGCCGATCTCACAGCGGGGATCGATCTCACCAGCGAGGCAGCGCCCCGTCGACCCAGTATAGCGACGAATGTGCTGACCGGTCGATCGAACCGCCTGGCTGAACTGACCTCTGGCACGGTCGTGAGCCGCACCCACGAACTTGTCGACCCGGCACGATGCCGAATGTGGGTCGGGCATAATCGCGAGTACAGCTTGCTCAGCGAGCAACGCTGCGAGGATCTGATCGAGAGCATGAAGGCGCAAGGGCGCCAGGAGATGCCGGCAATCGTGCGGCGCGTCAGTGGCGATCCGGACTATGATTTCGAGGTGATCTGCGGCGCGCGTCGGCATTGGACGATCAGTTGGCTTCGCTCGCACAACTATCCCGAATTCAAGTTCCTGATCGACGTGCGTGAAATCGGCGACGAGGAGGCGTTTCGCCTTGCCGACATCGAAAACCGGGCGCGCGACGATCTCACCGATCTGGAGCGGGCAAAGGACTATCTGCGCGCGCTCGGCACCTATTATGATGGCCGACAGAAGACAATGGCCGAGCGGCTGAAGGTCAGCGAAAGCTGGCTGACGCGCTACCTTGATCTCGCGCGGCTTCCCGATGAGCTGATGGTGGCATTCAAGCAGCCACAGGAGCTCGGGATTCGCAATGCGATAGCGCTGAAGGCGTTGCTGAAACCGGACGATCGGCGAACGCGAGCGTTTCGCGAGGCACAGCGCCTCAGGGCGGCGCAGGACGAGGCCGGAACCCCGATGCCGGTACTCGAGGTGATCAAGGCGCTTAGCATCGCTACTGACCCCCCCAAGAGGTCAGGATCCCCCAAGAGGTCAGGCTCGGTGGAGACCGTCGCCAGCGAAGGCGGCAAGCCGGTGTTGCGGATCGAGGGTGCTGATAGGAAGGGCGTCCGCCTCACGCTGTTGAGCAAAGGCGGAGCGTCTCGCGAGGACGCCGAGAAAGCGCTTCAGGAGGTTCTGGATCGTCATTGGTCGTAAGCGACGCTCAGCGGCCGGTAGGACAGCCTAAGACATCGACCGGCTTGCAGTTGCATCAGGCCGTCGCCGCGCTGCAGAGCGGCGTACCAGTGCGCCTCGTCGCGCCCATGTCCGTGCCGGGCAGGGAAACTTCGAGCACCTATTTTCTCGAAATGTGTTCCTGATTGCTCTTTCCCGAAACTGACTGGTCGAGACGGAGAAGCGGGAAACATCGAAGGCCTGATTGAAAGTGAATTCCGTCGCTTAGACGGTCCCGTCGACAGCACTCGGATCAACGCCCTTGGCGTCTGCCATTCGTTCGTCTTTCAGGCGGCGAGCGATCTTGGCGAGCAGCGTCCGGCTGCAGCCAGTTCCGGTCATGATCTCACGCCAGCTATGGCCATCTCGTAACGACCGAGCGATCGACGCATTACGCGCGGTGTTCTCGACGCGACCTTTGTAGAGACCTGCGGCTCGGGCACGGCCGACACCTTCGGCCTGCCGACGTCGACGATCGTCGTAATCCTTGCGCGCGACCGCGGCGAGGACATCGAGCATCATCGCGTTCACCGCCGCGAACATCCGGGCCGTGAAGTCGTCGGGGGTGGCAATCAGGTTCCAGGACGTCGGCAGGTCGAGTGACACGATCCGGACCTGGCGCGCCTCGATTTCCGATCGCAACTTGCTCCAGTCGGCCGCGCTGAGCCGGGATAGCCGATCGACCTGCTCGACCAACAACACGTCCCCCGGACCGCAGTCGTCCAGCAGCCGGAACAGCTCCGGCCTGGCAAGGCGAGTACCACTTTCGTGTTCGACATAGCGCGCTGCGATACGGAACCCATGTGCAGCGGCGAACGCCTCCAGGGCCGCGCGGGCGCGGGTGGCGTCCTGTTCAGCGGTCGATGCCCGTAAATAGGCACGAACGAACATGCTTCAGTCCTTTATAAATGGTCTGTTGATGTCCAGTCTTTTTTGAAATGTCTTTTCACGAAAAACGGACCGGTCGGGCGCCAGTCTGCCAGAAGTATACTCAAAGCGTACTGCTTCAGGATTAGTCGGAAGCTGCATTTCTGATAGGCTAATAACGATCACGCGATCGATCGCCGCGCTGCTGGCCTGTATCGGGGGTAGCGACATTATCGCCGGCACCGCAGGCGTCTCCAGCGGTTCAGGCACTCCGCGTAATCGAGCATGCGTCCAACAGCACTCAGACTGCAGCGATCAGACGAACTGTTAAAGCCATATCCGTGCGCCTTCGGCGGATATAAAAGGGTTTCCGTCGGTCATGTGGCTCTTACAGCACCATAGGTCGCTTTGTTCGGTGCTTTCCCGGTCGTTTATAGAGCTGGTAATTTCGTCTCCACCACGTCCGATAGGGAATGCTGGTCCCGCCGCCTGGATGTTACGAGGTTCAGGTCAGCCCGCTGCAAGGCAACTGTCGCCGGGACTGGCATCTAAACCGGGATCGCAATTGGAAAGCGATCTTGCCTGTCTCTGACGAACGGAGCCTAACGATCAGGCTTGTCAGACGCGAGTACTCGTTCGGTTTCCCGTGCCATCATGACCAGCAATCGTGGGTCGAAGGTCGTGGTGAAGGGCTCGGTATCTGCCACGCAGATTGCACCCAGCGATATCCCCGCGGCGTCGGTAATCGGCATTCCGGCATAGAAGCGGATGAAGGGATCGGCGGTTACGCTGTCGAGGTCGCGGAACCGCGGAGCAATCCGGGTATCGGGCACGATCAATGGCTGCCCGGCATGCTGGATCGTCACTGCGCAAAAGGCGGCGCGTCTCGGAATGGAGGCGGTGTCGAGGCCTCGTTGCACCAGGATGACCTGAGACTGGCCGTCGATGATGGAAATGGCCGCATACCGAGTGCGGTAATGGTTGTGAATCAGGTCAACGATGAAATCGAGTTCCTCGTGGTCCTGCATCGCCAATGCCCCACTCCGGTCCACGGCGGTTTGGCGCTGCCGTTCGTACGAGAAGGCGTCATACCATGATTTGACCTGTGTATCGATCACATCATCCTCTATTCTGTACAAGGCATGGCTATCACGATGCCGAACGTGGCGCTTCTACATAGACACGTGACCGATCAGCGACAGTCCACGTCAATCGAAACATTTATGAGTTTTGTTGGTTCGACCGATATTGCCGTCTGCTTGGTGATACGGTTAATGGCAGCGGTGATTATCGATGGTCATCGCCTCGGAATATGCCAGCTATTTTGCTTGCAGTAGAATAAATAAGGCGCTGTAATAGCATAGTTTTCGAACGTCGAGATCCGAAAATCGGCCAGATCGGAAAAATTGCCGCAGTGGTTGTTCAACCTTTGGTTAAATAAACTGCGGCGATGGCGGTGGCGGTCGTATCTACCGGAATCCACCTCGTGCTTCTTGCTGTTCTCCTATCTGGTTCGGTGATGATCGCCGGGGCACAACGGTCACCGTCAATCACGGCAGATGGCGCTGGCGCGTCGAACGGGCGATGCCATCCCCATGCCGTCGTCGCGACGATGCATTATGTCGAGCGCGATCATGATGGCCGCCCGGTGCACCGCCGGTCGACCCTATGTGGCCCGATCCACACCTTACCGGCAAAGCAGGAGGGCGGACCCCTTCGACAATCGCCGGGCGTCCGGCCGTGATCGCCCGTTCTGTCGCCGCTAGAACGACAGTGGCGGTTGCCGGTGCGGCGCTGTTCTGCGGCGCTGCACCGGCAACCGCCTGCACCGTCTCATCCTCGGTGGCGGCTGATCTCGGCAGCTTTTCGCCCAACGCGGTCAAGGGCGGCGCCGTCCCCGCGGTAAAAAGCCGCGCAGGGCTGCAATGCGGCTTTGCCGTATTGAAGCTGCTCGGCAGCGATAACGTCAAAGCGACCTTCACCAGCGCCAACGGCTTCAGGCTGATCCGTGCCGGCGGGGGGAGCGTCCCCTACCGGGCATCGGCCGATGAGGCAGGTGTCTACGCCGCGAGCCAAGGCGCGACGATCGACTATATGCAGAACAACCTGCTGAACCTGCTCGGTCTCCTTGGTAACAGCAACGCGGATCTGCCCATCTGGGTCAAGCCGACAGGTGACGGCTTTCCCCCGGTAGGGGTCTACAGGGACCGGATATCGATCAGCTGGAGCTGGAGCATCTGCAGGGGGCTCGGACTGATAGGCCTGTGCGCACTCGGCAGTTCCGACACCGGCACAGGCACCTCGGTGATCGACATAACCTTGACCGTAACGCCCCGGGATGCGACGTTGTCGACGACTTCGACGACGATCTGGGACCCCGTCAACACCTCGTTCAATCCCCGGGCGCTGCCCGGCAGCCGACGGACCGTCACGGCCACCTTCGCCAACCCTGACATCGTGCCGCTCGACGGGGGACCGGTTGACATCGTCGTGCCAACCCCGGCGGGGGCGGCACTGTCGCTCGACGGCGAGGGCGCACCACCCGGCCCGGCCATCACCCTGATCGAAGGGTCGCCCGAGTCCTCGATGCGCCTGCGCTACACCGCACCGTCCGATGCGGTCGACGATGTCGACTTCTCTGCCGACAAGGGACAGACTTGGACGCATCAACCCGTCGCCGGCGACCCCGCTTCTCAGGGCGCGGTGACGCATGTCAGGCTCCGCACGCGCGGCACCATGGCCGCCATGTCCTCGTTCTCGGTGCAAATCCCGTACAGCGTCCGCTAGGCGTCTGATGCCACAGCTTGATGGTGCCAAGCTTTTGATGGAACGGAAGGGCGCCATATGAAACATCCGCCCGCACGGCAGCTTGGGCTACCGACCGCCTGCTCTGAAAACGGCGACACCACCATTACCGCCTATGGTTCTGCTTCCGCCTACGACCGGTAATGGCGGCGGAGGTGATAATGCACTTACATGCAAACCCGCAGCAGCCGGTGCGAGCTGCTCAATCATGAACCCCTGGTAGCATCGCACGCCCACGCGTCTGCTTCTCGGTCGTGACCAGCTCGGCACCCGCAGGCACAGGGCAGGGCAGGGCAGGGGCCGGCACTGACCTACAACGACCCTTCACCGCAAAAGAGTTTGCGTTACGTCTGATCCGGATGGCTGCTGGACTATCGTTTTCAGCTGATTATCTCGACGCCATGACGACGGAATCAGACCTGTACCGGCAGCGAGCGCACGAGCAGCGTGAAGAGGCAGCGAAGACGACCCTACCGAACGTTCGCGCCAGGGCTCTGCATGCGGCTGAGCGCTGGGATGTGATGGCTGATCAGTCTGAACGGTCAACTGCAGCAGCGGCAAGGCGGGACGATGAGAAAGCGGTCAGGGACGCTGACAGAGCAGCCGCGAGGTAAACCGTCCCCGTCAGATGGCGTCATCGCCGCTTTCAGGCAGGCGCTACGCCATCGGCATTGACGAGATCGACGCCGACCAGGGTGCCGATCAGCCTAACTCGTTTTTCGATCAGATCGACCGGTGTGCGACGCAACTCCAGCATATAACGGCCGCCAAGGTCACGGCGCAGATAGAAGGCGCCGCCATCGCGGATCAATGTGCCGGTCTCATCGATCCGGCTGCCGATCACCCTCGTGCCTGGCTGGGCCCCACTGGTCATTGATCGCGTTCGGCACGCTTGCGATCAGCCTTGCGAGCACGACTGATCGCCGCTGCCCGCTCACGGGCGCGCTTCTCCGACGGCTTCTCATAGTGCTGGCGCAGCTTCATCTCGCGGTAGACACCCTCACGCTGCAGCTTCTTCTTCAGGGCACGGAGCGCCTGATCGACATTGTTGTCGCGGACGATGATCTGCATGACGGTGGTGCTTCCGGCTGGTCTTGGTGTGGGTGGCAAATGCCGGTTGTATGGTGGGATGGTGAGCAAGGCAAACGGCCGGTCCGGCATTGATCGGCAAGCGGGTAGGGCTGCCTTTGGTGAAGGGGTGTGATTGCTCCTGCAAGGTTTTGCCGGGTAAGGGAGCGCATCAATCCAGGATGACATTCATGAACAACGCCGAACTCGCCGAAACCCTCGTTGCCAATCATGCCATGTCGAAGGCCGATGCCCGCAAGGCGGTTGACGACCTGATGGCCGCGATCGTCGCTGCTACGGCCAAGGGCGAGGAAGTCTCGCTGACGGGTTTCGGCAAGTTCAAGATCAAGGACAGCCCGGCCCGTGAGGGTCGTAACCCATCGACCGGCGAGGCCATCCAGATCGCCGCATCGCGCAAGCTGACGTTCGTGCCCGCTAAGGCGGTCAAGGATGCGCTGAACGGCTGATTACATCGCGACCGGTGCCATTGCCCCGTTTGCAGGGCAATGGCACCGGTTGGTCACGGCCAAGGTAATGACTGCTGCCCATGGGCAATGACATCTCCGCACACGGGCGTGCAGCTGCCCTGCTCGACGGACACCCCGACTACCGGGTGTTGCGGGCATTGCCCCCGCCCGAGGCCTATCCCGTTGCAAAGCCGCAAGGGCAGGTGCGCACGGCCGCGGTCATCGATGTCGAGACCATCGGCCTCGATGCGGATCACCCGATCATCGACCTGGCGATCCAGCGGATTGCCTTCGATGCACGCGGCATGATCGTCCAGGTCGGCCAGCCCCGGCAATGGTTCGAGGACCCCGGTATGCCGATCCCGGCCGAGATCACCCGGCTGACCGGCATCACCGATGCGGATGTCGTCGGCAAACGCATCGATACCGACGAGGCCGTTAGCCTGATCGCCAGCACCACTGTCGCCATTGCTCATAATGCCGCCTTCGATGCCGTTCGCGTCGAGCGGCGCCTGCCCGCCATCGCCGGCCATGCCTGGGCATGTTCGTGCAATGAGGTGCCATGGCCCGAACTGGGCTTTGACGGTCGCAAGCTTGGCCATCTCCTCATGCAGCAGGGCCTGTTCCATCACGGCCACCGGGCCGCGGCCGACGTCTGGGCGACGATCAATCTCCTTGGCCGTGTCCTGTCGGACGGCGAGACCGCTCTAGCCAGGCTCATCCGCCAGGCAGAGCAGCCAAGCGTCAGGATCGAGGCCACCAATGCCCCGTTCGAGGCGAAGGATGCGCTGAAGGCGAGGGGGTATCGCTGGCATGCTGACCAGCGGACATGGTGGACCGAGATCGCCACGGCAGCTGAAACAGTCGAGCTTGGCTGGCTGCGGGACACCTGCTCGTGTGCCCAGCCCAGACTGACGCCGGTCACCTGGGCCCAGCGTCACCGCGGATGATACCGGAACTGACCCTGGCCGTCGTCGGCATCGACTTCCCGAATGCAGACGGCAGCAACCGTCGGTCCGAGGCGATGATGACGCTTCCCGGCGAGCCGGTGGCGCTGATACCGGAACCCCGGAACCAGCATGACAGCAATGTGATCGCGGTCGTCAGCCCGCGCGGCGTCCAGATCGGCTACCTCAGCGCCGAACGTGCGCCGTACGTCCGCGCGAGAATGGGCCGTGGTGATGACGCCGTGGCGATCTTCCGGGGCATCAACGGCGGCGCGGCGTTCATCCGGGTCCGGTTTGACGGTGCCCATCCTACGCTGCCGACCCCCACCGATCACCCAATGGCATCACGTGGTCTGGCGCCGTCACCGCGAACCCCGAACTGCCATGATCCCGACGCTTTCTATCCGGATGAGGACGGACCTGAATGGGGGGCCTGACCAGTACGGCAGGGGACTTTGCTGTGCAGGGCGCCGACCACGGATCAGGCGCGAGAACAGACTACCGAACTAGCCGTATCGCAGATATCCTGACTTTCGAACGTCACGAATGTCACCGCTTTAGCGACAGGGGGTGGCCGCTATGAGGACATCCCCCCGCTATAAGTCGGCAAGCCTGCTGCATGTAACCGCGAACCCAAGCGCCCGAAGGCACCTGGGCTCAACAACGATCGGCAGTAATTGCAGGCTTAGCGGCAATAGCCCGGATTGTTGGATTTCTCGATGGCATTGCCGGCAAGGGCACCAGCCCCACCGCCAAGGATGGTGCCCAGTGCACGGTCACCGCGGCTGTCGATCGTCCGACCAAGCAGCCCGCCGGCAAGCGCGCCGATGATTGCGCCCGTCGTGCCCTGGCTGCACCGCTGCGGACGACGGTCATAGCCCTGACCCCCGTAACTGCGACGGTCGTCATATCCGCGACGATCATCATAACCGCGGCGATCATCGTAGCGTCGGTCATCGCGGCGGGAAACGTAGCGGGGACGCTGTTCATACCGCCGGTCGTCGCCCTGGTAGGAGCGCTCATAGCGATCGCCATAACGTTGCGCGCTGGCGACCGATGGCACCATGGACGCAGCTGCAGAAGCGAGAAACGCTGCACCGAAGAGTAATTTGCGAACCATCACCTGACCTCCATGGCAGCAGATCAGCAGCCGCCAGATGATGCTTATGCGGCTGCCGCCATGTTGCAATACTGAATGGGTCTGTTACCTCCCATTCAGGGAGGCTCTTCCTTCGATATCGGCGTCAAATGGCAGAATGACTTATCTGGCCGAGAGCTACCGGTCGGCTAACTAGCGTTGCCGGATCGCGCATCACGTGAGCTGAGCATAACGACATATTGGTCGAGGGGGTAACCGCCGTCACTGCCATCAGCCTGGCCGTACCGCCGCAAATTGGAGATGAAATACGCCTGCCGCTTTTTGCTCCTATGAAACTGACCCAAACACATCAGTGCGCGGTCGCGGTCGAACAACTAAGCCTCGAACGGACACGACGTGAAGCCATCGGAGAGAACCAATGATGATCGACATGTCCTATCGGCCCCGCCTCGATGATCTACGTCCAATCACGTCGACGAGCGAAAGCTCGCTCGCGCTTGATACAGCCAGCGTCCGGACCTCCCCGCCATCGTCGTTCGCAGGACGGCAGGGATACCGAGCCGAACACCTTGGCGCGTTTGTCGTGCCGTTGCCCGACACCTCTGCGATTGCAGCCGATGTCCTACCCGTTCCGGGTAACAGCGACGCACGGCTCGACTACGAGCATTTTTCGATCGTCATGTCGAAGAGCCGTCGCCTGGCGCTGTTCACCGGCGTCAACATCGATGGCAGTGCGAGCGTCTCGGTCTCCCGTGGCGGTGATCCGTGGGCGTTCGACGGCCGCATCCCGGAGACGGCCCAGGCCGGTGACGAACTCTACGCTAACAATGACTTCGACCGTGGCCACCTCGTCCGCCGGGAGGATCCGAACTGGGGTCCAACCGCTGGCGTCGCCAACCGCGACACCTTCCACTTCACCAATTGCGCGCCGCAGCTTTCCGCGTTCAACCAACGTACCTGGCTCAGCCTCGAGGACTATATCCTCAGCAACACGCGCCGCGTCGGTGAGCGAGCAACCGTGTTCACCGGCCCCGTCTTCCGGCAGAACGACCCGGTCTATCGCGGCGTCGCGATCCCGCTCGCTTATTGGAAAGTGGTCGCCTTCGTTCATGATGACGGCCGACCTTCCGCTTCTGCTTACCTCATCGACCATGACGTCGACCTGACTGAGCAATCGTTGCTGTTCGGGGCGTTCAAGACGTACCAGCGATCCGTGGCGGGTATAGAAGGCCTCACCGATCTCAATTTCGGCGAACTGCGCCAGTTTGATGGATTTTCGAACGAAGAAGCTGCGACTGGCGAGGTGGTCCGACGGCTCATTTTCGGGCCCGAAGACATCCTTGTCTGACGTGCAAAAATAGCGCTGTCCTACAAAGAACATATATGGAACATGGGCTATCGGATCAACATGGGAGTCGGAACATGACCGACATGATCGATGGCCCGATGCTCGTAGGTATCGCGGCGCTTATCACCAGTATCGTCAATATCGTCACCACCCTGCGGCCCCGCAACCGGCCGCAGGGCCGCCTGCGGCTACGACGCATTTCCAGGCGAAGAAAGGGGAGGGAAGATCGCAGTTTAAGGGCATGATGCCCTACGTCTGAAGGAGACCGCCATGCGCCGCAGTGCCAATGCCCTTCTAATGTTGATGACTGTCCCGGTGTTCCTTGCCGGCTGCGCCACGAACGTGGTCCGGCTGGAGGCGGCAGGGGCAATGCAAGCTCGAAGCCGCGCAGCCGTGACGGCGACCGCCAGTTACTTCGATGCCATCGAACAGCGTCGCCGCGAGGCAGCAGCAGCGCTCGTTGCAAGCGACCCCAGCTGCTTGCCGGCGACGCCGTTGCGCATCCAGGTGCCAATTGCACCGACCGCGCCGGCAGCACCGCTCTGCCTTGCGGGTGGAGCCCCGGCGGCTGGCTACACGGCCTTCGAGATCGATATTGGCAGCAGCCCGCGCGCCGTACTCGAGCCGCGCATCGCACTCCTCGCCGCGATCAGCGACTATGCCAATGCGCTGGCTGCTATCCTTGATGCACCCAAAACCGATGTCTCAGTCGAGATCACGGCCTTCGCGGACCAGGCCGACCGGCTTGCGCGCTTCAGCAACTTCGTCGCCGGCACCGACCTGCCCAACGTCAACGCGGCCGTCGCCAGCGAACAGGCCCAGAGCCTCATCGCGCTCATCGCCTTCGCCAGCGACCTCGCCCGCGAGGCAGGGCAAACCAAGGATGTCCGAACGCTGGTCATCGAACGCGGCGCCGTCGTCGATCGCGCGCTGGGCTCGCTGTCGGTTCAGGTGACGACGTGGGGCAGGGGGGCTGCGCGCAATGCCGACGACCTCTACGGCAATGCCCTGTTTCGCACCTACATCCGCAACCGCGCGAGCCTCTCAGCCGATCAGCGCGAGCAGTTGGCCACCCGCGTGTTTGCCGCCCGCGAGGCCGCGAAGGAAGGACCGGCACGCGCCGCGCAGGTCGCCGACGCGCTCGACCTTGCCGCTAAGGCTCAAGGAGGGCTGCGCGATGCACTCGCCGGTCGCCTGACGTCGCAGCAGCGCCGCGCCGCAGCTCGCCTCAACATCGACCGTATCACCCGAGCGCTGGGCCTGATCGCCTCGCTCGCCACTCCTGCCTGAAGAGGACCCGATGACGACCTTCACCCAGGCCGTGGATGCGGCCGACGCTCTCACCGACCAGCTTCAGGAATTTACCGCCAACCCGCGCTATCTGCCGCGCTTCTTCGACACCTTCTTCGGGCTACGTACCGCACTCGGCAGCGCCCGCGACGGTTTCGCCGGGCTGCACAGCGGGGAAGGAGGCGACCTGCCGGTTTTCGCGACGGTCCTGGACCGCTGCGAACAGGCGACCGCCATTGGCATGGCGCTGACCCCCGGCGACGCCGCAGTGTCACATTATGCCGGGGCCGTGCAACGCGCGATCGCGGCAATGGATGATCAGGGTGACGCAACTGCGCGGCCCGCTTTGCGGGGCACGCTGCGACTGCGTAGCCGTTCAGCACCCATGGTCAGGGGAGGGCGGCGACCTGACCCGGCGCCTGAGCCTTACTATGCCAGTCTCGTGAAGCTGTTCCCCGTCGAGGCGGTGACGCTGTACCCGCTGGCGACCGGGATCGCTGCCGGCGACATCGTCATTCGGCTGATCCTGATCGGGATCATCACCCTGTTCATCGTCGCGCTGCGCTGGTTCGGGACGCAGGAAGAGAGAGGGGGAGATGCAGATGTGGTGGCGATCGCCGTCTCGGTCATCTCGTTCGAGCTCTACACAGCCTCGCTAGGTGGCTTTGGCTACCTCCCAGGCGGACCTGAACAGACCAGCCAGTTCCTCGCCTTCATCACCATCATGTGGGTCGCGCTCGTCCCCTTCGTGCTTCGCCGCGCCCGCAGCTGAACCAACCCCTGAGGAGATACGACTATGTGCAACTCCACCCATCGCCACTCGCTTCACTGCATCCTGCCGCCCTACATCCTGTCGCAGATCGCGGAAAACGGCTCGCCCGAGATGCGGGCGATGGCGGTTCGCAGTCTGCTGATCGATCCAACCATCCGCATCGTCCGCGCCAGCACCGCCGGCCCCGTCACCGGCGCGATCGCGCGGCGGCGTGCCGCGGCGGGTAACATCCTGACCCCGAGCCCACTCAGGACCATCCGCGACGCAGGCGGCGAACCTGAGGCACCGGGGGCGACGGTGGTGCGGCGCGAAGGCGATGGCCCCAGCGGCGATATCGCCGTCGACGAGGCTTATGACGGTCTCGGGGCGACGTTCGCGCTGTTTTGGGAGGCCTATCAACGTAATTCGATCGACGATGCTGGGCTCCCGCTTGATGCCACGGTTCACTACGACCAGGATTACGACAATGCGTTCTGGGACGGGACCCAGATGGTGTTCGGTGACGGCGACGGCGAGCTGTTCAACCGCTTCACGATCTCACTCGACGTGATCGGCCACGAGTTGACCCACGGCGTCACCGAGAAGGAGGCGGGCCTCGCCTATTTCAACCAGTCGGGCGCGCTCAACGAAAGCATTTCCGATGTGTTTGGCAGCCTCGTGAAGCAGAAGCTGCTGGGACAGACCGCCGACCAGGCCGACTGGCTGATCGGTGCCGGCCTCCTGACGGCAAGGGTCAACGGCGTTGCCCTCCGCTCGATGAAGGCGCCGGGCACCGCTTATGATGATCC
The DNA here is from genome assembly GCF_014841615.1 of Sphingomonas sp. CFBP 8760. Classification (GTDB taxonomy): domain Bacteria; phylum Pseudomonadota; class Alphaproteobacteria; order Sphingomonadales; family Sphingomonadaceae; genus Sphingomonas. The sequence continues at coordinate 37,136 of NZ_JACYUG010000022.1, forward strand.
GGTGCTTGGCAAGGATCCACAGCCGGGACACATGGACGACTTCGTCCGCACCAACCAGGACAATGGCGGCGTTCACATCAACTCCGGCATTCCCAATCGCGCCTTTCATTTTGCCGCAATCACAATCGGCGGAAACGCATGGGACCGCGCCGGCCAAATCTGGTACAACGCGCTGCTAGACCCCAATACGAGGGCCAATACGGACTTCGCCGGCTTCGCCCGCGTCACGATTGATGTCGCGGGGCGTTTGTACGGCTCAGGCAGCGCTGAGGCGACCGCGGTTACCGAGGCCTGGAGCACAGTTGGAGTGATCTGATGCAGATGGGCAAAGCTTGCAACGAGACGGTAACGGGCGAGGCCCGGGTACGGATCGAGGGCGGCCTTGCCCATTTCCCGGGGCTGGCGAAGGAGCAATCAGTGTCCTTTGGCGATCTTGACAGCCCGGAGCGTCAGGAACTCACAAGCCTCGCTGATCAAGCTGATTTTTTCGACTGCACGCCGGCGAACGACACCGCGAAACCGGATGCACGCACGTACACGGTCGGCCTCACGATCGATGGACGTAGCCGCGAAATCCGCGTCGCCGAGCCGATCCGCGATCCAGCAATGGCCAAGCTTGTGTCAGTTGTGCGCCGATTGAGCAAACAGCACAGCGTCAATCGCTAATATATTTTGTCAATAATCAAAACCACTCCTTTATATTATACGCTTAAGCGGGCATCGATACTTCTGTCGCAAGAATCCTAACCTCTGGACGTCTAGCATGTCGCTAGTTTTGTGATACGAAACGGCAGAAGGCGGTGGACGGCAGACCTGCAGCTTTACGTAATCACTTCGGTAACAACACAAGCGCTTCGTACATCAGTGACATGTGGATCACAGGTCACACGCACCTGCTTCCGAAACTCAAAATTGGATCGCGCTTAAGGCGAAGAGCTTTAGAAAACAACACCTCAATCCAGCGCCCCTCATTAACTATTCGCACATATCCCATGGCTATCAACCGGCCTAAATGATTGGGATACATGTGAATTACCTGTCTATCCTTGCGGGCCCCGTTCTCGCCATCAGCATGCTCTGGCCAGCAGCTACCGCGCCGTCAGCCGTTCTGAATGTACCAGTCGCCGCGCGGGTCATCTCATTCGTTCAACCGACGCCTGTAGGACTCGTCCCGATCGGGATCGTTTATCAGCCCGGCAACGCGGCATCGGAAGCGGAGGCTAACGACATGGAGCGCATGTTAACCGGCGGTTTCACGCTGGGCCGTGCCACGCTCCGCACGCGTCGGGTGGCGGTGTCCAACCTGGGCCAGCTCGCCGGCACGAAGGCGGCTTTCGTCACGACAGGCCTGCGCGCGCATCAGGACGAGGTCGCCGCAGTCGCCAGTGCGCAGTCCATTCTGACCATCACTGCCGACGCTGGCTGCGTCATAGCTGGAAAATGCATCGTGGGAATCAGTGAAGCCAGCAAGACCCAAATCATCGTGAACAAGGCGGCCGCGCATCGAAGCGGTATCCGGTTCGGATCGGCCTTCCTCATGCTCGTGAAAGGGGTCTGACCCATGCGCCGCTTCTTCAGCCTTATGGCTGCCACTGCGGCCGGCACCATGATGCCAGCCGGCCATCTCGATGCACAGATCGTCGACTATGCGACCTTGAGTGATGCCTTTGGCGAACCGATCACGACTAGCGTGACCGGAAAGCCACAGCGTGCATCGGAAGCCCCCGCCGCCATCACGATCATAACCCACGACGAGATAGCCCGGTCTCCCGCGCGTAGCGTGCCAGACCTCTTGAAGGCTTATACGGGGATCGACGTCAATCGCTGGACAGCGGGACAAAGCGATGTGACCGTCCGCGGTGGCGTCCAGACCTATAGTGCCCGCCTGCTTGTCCTTGTTGATGGCCGACAGGTCTATCTCGACCATTACGGCATGACGAACTGGAACCTGCTTGGCGTCCAGCTCGACGAGATCCAGCAGATCGAGCTGGTTCGTGGGCCCGCCAGCGCCCTGTTCGGCTTCAACGCCGCCAGTGGCGTCGTCAACATCATCACTACTGGCGCCGACGCGGAGCGACATGTCAGCGGGACGGCGGAAATCGGTACTCACGGCTATGCCCGGGTCGGTGGATCGGTCACCGTCCCGGTCAGCTCGACGATCGGTCTGAAGATCAGCGGAGGGCATCAGCGCGAAGACGAGCGCGCCATTCCCGGTGCGTTTTACCAACCGCCACGGACCCGGCACGTCTATGCCGATCAGGTGAGAGCATCGCTGGCCATCCAGGCCGACGCGTCCACCTCGATCACGCTCGATGGCGGCCTGACCGGCAATCGGCAACTCGAGTTCCTGCCCAGCCAGATCCTGACCGAACAACGGTTCCGCAACCAGACCGCTGGACTGCTGGTAAACCGCGATACCGACTGGGGCAGCCTGACCGGTCGGATCTACACCAACTGGCTGCAGGCGGACTATGGCATCACGACGCCTGCAACCGATCCCTACAGCAGCGTTGCCGATCTTCGCACAAACAACCGTATTACCGTCATGTCGGGATCGGGTCTTATCGGCCTTGGCGCGGCAAATACCCTGCGGCTTGGCGCTGAGTATCGCGACAACCACTTGAGGTCCGGCAGCCTGTTTTCCGATCGCATCGGTTATCAGGTCGCAGCTCTCAGTGGTATGATCGACCTGCATCCGACCGAGCGCGTTGCAATTACCGGCGCCCTGCGGCTCGATCACCTGTGGCTGGATCAAAGCGGGACGCCGGCAGCACCGCAGATCGATCCGGTCTCCGCCTATCAGCGCTCGATCACACCAATCAGCTTCAATGCCGCGGTAACCGCTCAGGTCAGTGATAATGACAGACTGCGTATCAATGGTGGACGTGGATTGCAGCTGCCATCACTGATCAGCCTTGGCGTTCGCGTAATGGTCCCGGCTCCCGACGTTCCGATCCCGGTGTATCTTACCGGGGATCCACGCCTGGCTCCAGTCATCGTCTGGAGTGCAGAGACGAGTTACTCACATGGGTTTGGCTCAGACATTCACTTTGACGCCACCCTTTTTTATACTCGTACAGAAAACCTTGTCGCGTCGCCGGGTGGTTCTGTCGATGTCACAGTGGTGCTGACACCAGCGCCGATTGCCGTCACGAGATTTGCCAATGTCGGATCTTTTGAAAGCTACGGAGTAGAATTGGCGGCATCAGGAAAATTATCACGAAACTTGAATTGGCTACTAGACTACAGCTTGGCCAAGATCGATGACAACATCCCCGCAAATCGTGACGTTACCTTTTATGCGCTCTTTCCCGAAAGGGCCACACCCCGGCATCGGGCTAATTTGAGCGTTGATTACACAGTCGGCGATTGGTCAGCCGCCGCCTTGGCGCATCTCACGAGCGCCAGTTATCAAAGCAGCTTCCTACCGTCGACGGAACTGACGATGATACGGGTGCCGGCAACAGTCACGGTCGATGGTAAAATCACCAAGAGAATCGGTTCTAACATCGCAGTATATGCGGCGGGGGAAAATCTAACTAAAGCTCAGGGTGCGTATGGGTCTCCCATCCCCGCTGATCGTCGACTTCGCTTAGGTATAACTACTAAACTATAGGACATGAACGTCGATTGACATCGGTGGCCGTTTGTTTGCGGGGTACACGCGAGCAAATTGCCGCTGCAATGGCGTCGCAAATATCCTGACTTTCGAACGTTACGAATGTCACGAGTGTCACCGCTTTTACGACAAGGGGATGGGCGCTATGAGCTAGCGGAACTCCTGCTTGTTGTATGCAAAGTTGGGTTGCCCAGGTCGATGGCGTTGGCCTGGATAAGCTCTAGGTCCGGCCGGATCGCGCGGAGGCGGTCAATGAACAGTCTGGCGTCACCAACCACGACGATGTTGGCGTTTGCGCCCGCCACGGTCCCCTTTGCCGCAGCGGTCGCGCCTGTTGGGGTCACCGCATTGATCCGGGTGGTAAGACTGGCTGCCTCGCCAGCAGGCAGACCCTGTTGGATCAGGCTGGCAATCGTCAAACCAAGACCACGACTGGTTTCAGCCGAACGGCTGAGTCCACCCGCCAGAAACGTCTTGCGCTTGTCCACTGTGCCGGCATCGAGCGGCTCGCGACCAAGACGGTCGAATTCGGCAAGAAAGATCTGCACCACCTCAGGCGCGCTTTCGTTCTTGGTTTGCGTGGTTGCGGTGAGCAGACCGTCGTCGGCGCGCGCCGTCACGCTGCTATATGCCCCGTAAGATAGCGCACGCTTGACCCGGACTTCCTGAAACAGCCGGCCGTTAGAGCCTGCACCCAGCACGGCATTGGCAACCTGCAGGTCGAACCAATGCGGATCGGCACGATCGACGCCACGTACTGCTGCTGTCACCGCAGCCTGCCCTGCACCGGGCATGTCGATCACCACCAGGCGGGGCCTGGTAGGCTGGCCAGCGCGGCTGGTGGGAAGGGCAGGGGCAGCGCCAGTGACGCGCCAGTCGCCAAACAGCTTATCGCCCAACTGGCGAGCGACGGCAGGATCGATCCCACCGGTCACCACCAGTGTCGCCAGATCCGGCCGCCACCAGCGGGCGTGAGCCGCCGCAAGTTCGTCACGCGTGATAGCGGCGACGCTGACCGACGTTGCCACCGCGCCATAAGGAGCGGCGCCATAGCTGACCGGCTGTATCGCCATGGCAGCCAGCGCCCCCGGATTCTTCAGGGCAACCGAAAGCCCGTCCAATGTCTGGTCACGGCGCCGCTCGACCTCGTCAGCGGGGAAGGTCGCGTTGCGCACCACGTCTGCCAGCACGGCACCTGCCTCAGCCAACGTGGCGACGGGACCGGTGATGCTCACCACGGTGCCGTCGGCGCCCGCCTGTGCATCGAGCCTAGCACCCAGCGCCTCCACCTGCGCGGCGATCTGTTCGGCGGTACGGTTTCTGGTTCCCTGCGTCGCGATGTCTGCCAGCAGGGCGGCCAGACCGGCACGGTCACGCGGATCGGTCGCCGCGCCACCCCTGAAGACGATTGCCATCGTCGCGACCGGCACCGATCCGGTGCGCGCAGCAACCATGCCCATGCTATTGGCCAGTGTGCTCTCAACGATCGCGGGGGGCGTGACAGGCAATGCCCTGCCTGGCGGGGGCGGGGCCTGTCGGCTGGCTTCCGGTGCAAGCGCGAGCGGCGGGCGCGCTGCCGGGGGCACGGACGCCCAGGTCGGCATCGGTGTCGGGTTCGTCCAGCCGTTGGCCGCGCCCGCCGGCCGCTGCTTCTCGTCGAGGTAGCGGATGTCGATCCGTGCTTCCGGTTTCAGATACAGGCGAGCCACTCGCTGCACGTCGGCCGCCGTGACCTTGCCGACCAGCGCCAGTCGACGATCGAGTGCTCGCGGATCGCCAGTGCGGACCAATGCCTCGCCGATCGCGAAGGCGCGGCCATCGAACGTCTCGCGCTCGCGCAGGGCCGCGGCAAGAATCTCGTTCTTCGCTTCGGCCAGTTCGGCGGCGGTCACCGGCTCGTCACGCATCCGCGCGATCTCCGCAGCGAGCGCAGGTTCCGCTTCGGCAACGGTGTGGCTGCTCGCCAGCGTCACGCTAGGCGCGAAGAAGCCACCGTCCTCGACATCCTGTAACTGGACGCCGACCGATGCCGCGATCTGACGGCCGCGGACCAGCGCCCGGTATAGCCGCGAATTCTCACCGTTCGACAGCACCGCATCGAGCACCTCGAGTGCGGCAAGATCGGAATGGGCAGCGCCGGGGATGCGCCACGACGAGGCGACCATCGCCAGCGGCACGTTGGGCGCATAGGCGGTGACGATGCGCGGCGTGGTGCGGGGCGCCTCCGTTGCCGTGACCTTCAGCGGGATCGGATTGCCACGTCGGGGGATCGCGCCAAAATAACGGTCGACCAGCCCATCCAGTCGCGCCGGATCAAAATTGCCCGACACGATCAACGTCGCGGTATCGGGTCCGTAGAATGCCTCATGGAATGCGCGGGCATCAGCCAGCGTCGCGGCATCAAGCTGTTCCAGGCTACCGATTCCGGATCGGCGCATTGGCAGTGTATCGTAGCTGTTCTCGTCCAGCACCAGCCGCAGCCGGCCATAAGGCGGGGCAAGCACACGCTGGCGGAACTCCTCCTTCACGACGTTGCGCTCGGTTTCGAACACCTGCTCGTCGACCATCGGGCGTGCCATCCGCTCGGCATGGGTCCACAGCATCGTCTCCAGATACTGGGCAGGGACGATCTCATAATAGTTGGTGCGGTCGAACCAGGTGGAGGCGTTGCGCGATCCGCCGACATCCTCGGTCAGCTTGTTGATCGCGTTGTAGGGCATATTCACAGTCTTGCGCGACAGGATGTGCTCAAACAGATGCGCAAAGCCCGAACGTCCCTGCGGATCATGCTTGGAGCCAACGTCGTACCAGACCTGTGTAGTGACGTTAGGCGTCGAGGTGTCGCGAATGGCGATCACCTTCAGTCCGTTAGCCAGTGTCCGCTCTGTGAAGCCGATGGGCGGAACCGTGATCGCTGCGGGGGCGGGGGCCGGTACAATCGCGCGCCGCTGCGCTGTGGCGGGGGCCAGCATGGTACCCGCCAACAGTGCGGCGATGCCGCAGCGGGATAAAAAGCAGCGCATCGTCTAATCCTCGCACACCAATATCACAACAAAGCAAGCCCGTCTTAGCTACCGGGTCAAGGCCCATCGAACGGAACAAGCGTGAAAGAATGCTAATTAGGAGGCGATTAAATCCACTTCTTGCGACGCCCCGCGAACGCCTAACGCGGAAACGTATCTCAGCTCTAAGTGTATTACTGGAGTGACTCACTGGCTGGCCCAACACGCAACAGGTCGTATGTTTCAAGGTACTGGGGTTTGGGTTCGAACAGGCGACGGAGATGTGGCTTTCATGCATCGCGATGCAAAAGTTTCTATGACACTGGTTGATAATAACTTTTCGTTCATGCAGCATACCCTCAGACGCAAAGGCATTGCGCTGAACAGGGGTTGAACAAAAATGCGAATTTTACGCTGGGCTAATGCGACGGCGCTTGCGAGCACGATGGTCCTGTGTGCTCCAGCGTTCGGTCAGGCAGCACCAACGGCCAGCAATCCTCCAGTGACGAACGAACCGGCGTCGCAGGAGGCTACTATCGCGCAGAACAATGCCGCGGTTAGTTCCGACGGATCGAATGCCGATGATGGCACGATTTTGGTAACCGGCTCGCGCATTCGCCGCCCGGAAACCGACGGGGTCTTGCCTGGTGTCTCGATTGACTCAGTGCAAATTCGTGCACGCGGCTTCACCAATGCTATCGAAATCCTGAATGACAACCCTTTGGTTGGACCGGGCGCCAGCTTCAACGGCAATAACGGTGGTCAGAATGCCAGCCTTGGTCGTAACTTCGTCGACTTGCTCGATCTTGGCACCCAACGGACCCTCACACTGGTCAATGGCCGTCGCTTCGTATCAGGAAATTCCGCCTCGCTATTTGTCGAAGGCAATGCCACCGGTAGCCAAGTCGACGTCAATGTTATCCCTGCATCACTGATTCAACGTGTTGACGTCGTCACCGTCGGTGGCGCGGCTGCTTACGGCTCGGACGCGATTGCCGGCGTCGTCAATTACATTCTGGTGAGCGATTACGAAGGTGCCGAGGTGCGTGGCTTGGCTGGCATTAGTGATCAGGGTGACGCTGGTCAGCAGCAGGTCAACCTCCTGTGGGGCAAAAACTTCGCTGGTGGCCGCGGCAACCTGACGCTGTCAGCAGAATACACCCATGTTGACGGCTTACAGGCAGATGCTCGAGACTTCCGCCTGCTTCGTCCCGCCGCGATTACCAATTTTGCGAGCGGGGGTCTGCGCAACCCTTCGTTTTCGCCAAATGGTACGATCGTCAATGTGCAAGGCAGCAACAACGGCGCCTTCCTACGCACCACCGACGATCTTATTCCTAGCCAGGACTATGGCTTTGGGTTCATCAATCAGTCCCTAAGTTTCAACGGCACGATCCTGAACACGCTGTCGGCACCAACGCGTACAAGCTATACCCCGGATGCCAATGGCTTCATTCTACTTAACAATGGCATCGGGCAGCCGGCCGTCTCCAACTTCACGACCGGCGTACAGCTTGTCCAAGGAACGCCAGGTTCGACGCTGTCAGGGTTGGGCCTATCGAGCAACGGCCTGAACGGCCGTGCCACAACTGCTGCAGGACTGCCGTTCACGACATTCGCACCGACGACCCTTGTCGGTGCCAATGCGGCGGCACAATCGGCTTTCGCCGCCTCGGTTCTGACTGGCTTCGGCGTTACTGCTCCCGCGGGGGCGACGCAGGCACAGATCAACAATCTGGCAATCAACGTCCTTCAGGCCAATCGACCTACGGCACGCGAGTTTTTCGCCGCAAATCCCAACGTTAACGTCAATGCGTTTATCGGCACATTCATTCCGAACGTGCCGCGCATCGCGAACACGGATACCACGCTCGTGACCGTGCGATCCGGTGCCAACGGTCAAACGGTGCAAGTGCCGTTGAATCAGGTGCTACCCTTCGTAGCGGTGCCGCTGGAATTTACGGCTGACGGACAGGTGCGCGCCTATACCGCGGCATCGGGCCTCACGCCTACGTCTCAGGGCTCGTTTTCGCAGTCGCCAGGGTCGAACGGCGGCTTCTCGCGATCGATCGAGAACACCGTCTTGCGCACCCAGCAGGATCGCTACGTAACGAACCTGATCGGCAAGTTTGACGTCACGGATAACGTGACGGTCTTCACCGAGAATTTCTTCACCCGGACCCGTAACGTATCGTTGCGCAATAGCCCCAGCCAGAATTTCATCACGACCACGGCGGAGAACGCTGCGCTCGTTCTCAACGTCAATAATCCATACCTCGATGCCGGCGATCGCGCTGCCCTCAATGCCGCCGGGATCAACACGGCAACACGGAACGGCTACTTCACCCTGACCCGCCAGAACCAGGATATCTTCGGCAACAACCCCTTCACCTCCACCGACGAGACGTTCAGGTTGCTGGGCGGCGCGCGTTCCAAATTTAATCTGTTCAACAAGCCGTGGACGGCAGAATTTTCTGGCACCTATGGGCGATCGACGTCCTTTGTTCGCACGTCGCAGATCAACGACATCGAATATCAGTTGGCGCTCGACGCGGTCGATGAAGGGCAAGCTCTCCGTGGCGTAGCAAACGGCAACATCGTTTGCCGCGCCCGACTATTTCCGGGACAGTATATTGGGTTTACCCCGCTTGGCACCTCTGCGAACCTGACCCGGCAGCCTGGAGCAGATGGCCTGCCGACAGAGGTGATCGTCCAGCCTCGTATCACGGCCGATATGATCAACGGCTGCCAACCGCTTAACCCGTTCGGCTACAATCAGATGTCGAACGCAGCCAAGGCCTATGTCCGGCAGGACAACGTCTTCAAGAACGTTGCCGAGCAGACCTTTTTACAGGCCTTCTTCAGCGGCGCGCTGTTTGCGCTGCCGGCTGGCGACCTGTCGATTTCCGGCAATGCCGAGTATCGCAAGGACAAGTTGACCTTCACCACCGATCTGCTCAACCAGCTTGGCCGCGGCCGTTCCGCGCCTTCGGCAAATACCTCTGGTTTCACCGAGACGTATGAAGTTGGCGGCGAGGCGTCGGTGCCGATCACCGGACCCGATTTCCTGCCATTTCTCGGCAGACTTGAATTCCGCCCGGCGATCCGAATTTCGCGACAGAACGGTGAGGCGGCAACCTTCCGCAACTTGGCTGGCGCTGTGATCAACCCGCGCGCGCGGGGCGAAGCAAACACCATCTACAGTTTGGCAGGGAACTGGGCACCGATCCGCGACATCTCGTTCCGCGGCAACTACACCCGCTCGGTCCGCAACCCGTCGGTCGTTGAACTCTTCTTAGGCGGACAGCCCTCATTCACGACACCGACCGAATATTGCTCGCCGGCTAATATCGATCTCGGCCTGCAAGCTGCCAACCGACGTGCGAACTGCGTGCAGGACGTGATCCGCCGGGGGGTGCAATTTGGTAGTCAGACGGTAACGACGGCAGATGTCGCGACACAGTTCCTCGCCCAATTCGTGCCACTGGGCCAGGGGCTACAAGGGAGCTTCTCAGGCGCTCCTACCCTCCAGCCGGAAAGGGGTGAAAGCTGGACCGTTGGCGGCGTGCTGACGCCACGCTTCATTCCTGGTCTGACATTCAACGCCGACTATATCAGCCTGAACCTGTCGAACATCATCTCGACGGCGTCGCTCGCGACGGCAGCACAGTTCTGCTACGACAGCCCCACTTTCGGTGACACCAGCGCGCAAACTGGGGTCAATACCTGCAACTTCTTTTCTCGTGGTACTGATTTCCAAATTCAGAACGGCTATGCGTCAGGCTTCATCAATCTGGCATCGACGCAGGTCCGGGCAATCAATATGTCCGGGCGGTATTCGTTCGCGCTACCTTCTGACCTTGGTCAGTTCACGCTGCGCGGGAATCTGTACCACCTGATCCGTTACACCACCTCCGCCGCTGGCGACTTCTCCGATGCACAGGAGACTGCCGGAACGTTCGACCGGCCGCAGTGGCGCAGCCAGCTTGCGGGCCGCTATGAAAAGGGGGGGCTCTATACGCAGGTGACTTGGAACTGGTCGGACCGCACCCGGATTTTCTCGTCTGGACAGCCTGCTACCGTCGAGGTCTCGAACGACATCGTTTATTCACGGCGTAGCGTGTTCGACTTCGTGCTGGGAGCCGATGTGACGGATAAGACGACGTTACAGTTCGTAGTGAACAACCTGACCGACAAAAATTACGCCGGCGACCTTGCTCTGTTCAACGGAAACTACATTGACCAGATCGGCCGTCGTTTTCAGATTTCAGCACTAACAAGGTTCTGATCTAGAATGCAAATGCCGCCATAGTTGCATCATATCGGTGCACCTATGGCGGTCTTAATAAAGCTATTTGCATGTGCTAATTAGTAATACTATCTCATTTGCATGATCGCACTCATGCTTGTATAACGTTACGTTAGTAAATATATACTGTTAGCCGCTCCATTTTATATCAAAAATACGGCGATTGATCAATATAAAAAGTATAGTACGTATTGCTTATTAATAGTAGATGTATATTTGCGTTATTGTTATGGGGCCTCAGGCATGGTGCTTTAGGGCCCAGCCGATAATTAGGTTGAACGATTTCAGCTGCTTGTGATTCCTGTGGGTTGCAACGACCTCAGCAAACCACATGAGCTGGACCGAAACCGCTCGCCGCAAGCATGACAGGCGTGGCCTGCGTCATGAACGCGACTGCACGGGTGAAGAATAGGCTGTCGTCTCGTTACGACCGATGCCCGACAGTCTTCTTCTCCACCATCGTCCTTGTGGCCACCGTCATCTTCTGGTTATGATCCATGAGGCCTAACCCCAATATCCATTAATATTGTCAATAGTCCGCACTATGGACGTATTGCATACCCTCACTCCGCGTGTTCTACATGAACACATGTCCATTGCTCACATCGCAAGCTTTGCCGCTGCTGCTGCTTCCCTGAATGGATGGGGCGGGTGGTCAGCTTCCTATTATGATTTGAAACTTAGTCAAGAAATACAAATCAAAGTTGATATTGGCCAGATAAGATCGGATAGCAATGAGTCTAGCCACTGGTTAAGAGAAACAAATTCTGGAACTAATATAACCAGATGGACAACATCTGATTTATGCCCAATTGCTAGAAAAATACTTTCTTCCATGTTGGATATAAAGCTGCCCAAGCCATACGTTCCAGGATTTAAACAGCCAGATTTACCAATATATCCAATGGATACTGCCAGATATAGTATTACTATTCAAGCTATATCTAGCAATAAATCTCCTTCTTTTATAGAAATTAGAGGTATGACGACTAAAGAAATTGCGTCGTGGTACAAAAATTCAACAGAATCCTTAGAGTTGTGTTGGACTTTAGAAAAGCCTGAGTTTGTACCAAGCTAGTTTACCTCAAATTATTATAGAATATTAGTTATTTTGGACGTTAAACTAATACATATCATCAATGAAATTAAGTTGAGCGACTTCAGTAGCTTATGATTCACCGGGGGTTGCGAAGACCACGAGGATCACATGGGCTGGACTGAAACTGATCGTCTTTAGCATGACAGAAGAAGGCTGCGCTATGCAAGCGACTGCACCGATGAGGAATGGGCTAGCCCGGCCTACTATGTGATATTAGCAGCATGGGTCGGGTGGCCCCATCCTACCGTGGTCTTCCAATCGGTAGCGGAAAGGTAAGCCAATGATATGGCGTGTCATTAATTATCGGTTTGGCTCTTAGACCTAACTTTCAGAATAATAAGGCACAGCCATCGCAATGGTCATGAATACGATCGGAGGACGCTACGTATAGCAGCTAAGGCCGACGCTTACGCTAGCCCAGCCACCAGCTTGCTAGTGTGGCTCGCTGCCCGTTACTGATGCCGCAGCGGTCAGGGTCATCACGGCGAAAGCGTTGTCGCTGCCGTGGCTTTCGATTTCTGACCACGCCACGATCACTCAGGTTGCAAATATTCTAAGTTTCGCGACACCCGCCAAAGCAACGTATTTCCGCGCTTCCCCACGTCGCACAAGTCGGTTGCTAAAGTCCGTCGTTTCGATGCATATTCGCGACATGCTGACCGGCTATGCCCGCGTATCGACCGATGACCAGGATCTGCGGCTGCAGCGCGGCCTGCTGACCGAAGCCGGCTGTCGTCGCATCTTCGAGGAGAAGGGTTCCGGCGCCCACCGGGACCGGCCAGAGCTGGCGCGGCTGCTCGACCAGATCCGGGCGGACGACGTGGTGGTGGTGACCCGGCTCGACCGGCTGGCGCGTTCAACCAAGGACCTGCTCGACATCGCCGAGACGCTGAACGACGTCGGCGCCGGCCTGCGCTCGCTGGG
>NZ_JACYUG010000023.1 GCF_014841615.1 Sphingomonas sp. CFBP 8760
CTCGGCCGGGGCAGCGCCGGTGTCTCCGAGATATGCCAGGGCGGCTGGGGAGAGCACCAGCCCGAGCCGTTCGACCGCCGCCAGTACGGCTGCACGCCGCCACGTCGGGATGTTGCGCAGCGTGACCCGCCAGGCATGGACGGTCTGCACCTTGGCGCCGGCTTCACGCGCGAGCGTGGTCGGGCTATCCCCGAACGCGGCAAAGATCTCGTCGACTGGCTCCATAAGCCAAGCACCTATCCGATATTCGGATGGATTGGCAAGCATGAATCATCCGGATTTTTGGGGAGCGGCTTTGGCACCGCTCATGCGAAACCCTGGCCATGGATGAGACCGAGTTCGTTGCCGCGATGAAGGAAGCGATGGAGCGCCTCGGCGTGTCGCAGGGCCGGATCGCGCGTGAGGCGGGTTTCACCTCGCAGTCGGCCGTCTCCAACATCCTGCATGGCAAGCGACGGGTCCGGCTCGACGAGCGCGCCGCGATCGAGCGGCTGCTGGAGATGCGGCCGGAATCGCGGGTGCAGTGGGTACCGGTGATCGGCCTGGCCTCGGCCGGGCTGTGGCAGGAGGCGATCCAGACACCGATGGGCGACCGTCCGATCTCATCGCGCAGTGCCGGTCGTCGTGCGTTCGGGGTCGAGATCAAGGGCGACAGCATGGACCGGCTGTTGCCCGAGGGTGGCTGGGCGATCGTCGATCCGGATCAGACCTCGCTTTATGCCGGTCGAGTCTATCTGATCGAGAACGAGCATCATGAGACGACGGTGAAGCGCTACCTCGGCGATCCCGCCCGGTTCGAACCGGTATCGACCAATCCGGCTCACAAGCTGCTCGAACTCGACCAGACCCCTTTCCGGGTGATTGGCCGTATCGTTGCCTATGGATTTGATGAGGGGCTCTAGCCCGTATCAGTCCAAACCATCTATAATTCGGATGGCACACTGACCTATCAAGCCATCCTCTTGCCCGCTTGACGGGTCTTTACCGGACAGCACGGGAAACGGCACACCCGCGATGCGTTCGGTCCGTAAGCGATGCACAAGAGCCGACGTCATGAGCAGCAAGGCATATGGCGGGTGGCTGGCTGCAGGGTTCGACATGTGGCAGCTGGGTGCGGAGGCCGGGACGGTGATGGCACTGCGTATGGCCCGTATTACCGCTGGAGGGCCCGCTGGAGCGGCTGAGGCCCGGTTGATGGTATCGGAAAGGTTCGAGCCGCTATGGAGCTCCAGACGCGCCTGATGACCGGTGGTCTCGGCCATACGCCGCTGTCGGGGACGCAAGGGACGCTGAAGCACTACCGGGGCAAGGTTGCCGCCAACAGCAAGCGGCTCAGCCGCAAACGCTGATCCTCGAGCTGCACGGTACGATTGCCGAGCCGTTTGACGTTCTGCTCTGTGACGCTTCGGGATTCACCGGCTGATGTCGCTACAGGCACACACCGCCAATTTTCCGGCTTTTACGAAAGTCTGCGGCCTCTGGCCGCCTCGGTGACGGCGTCAGCCGGCACGGATCAAAGGCGCATTGGCCTTCAGGCCAATTCCACCACGACTCTTCAATCTCACACTCCCGACACCTCACCCGCGTTAAAAGATTCTGTTAAATATGAATCGTTAAGAAGGTTAAGCTCAAAAAATGAGGCCAAAATCTCAGGTTTTCCAAGCGCTTTCGGCATAAGCCGGTGTGTGATCCCACGTGATTCGGTGTGTGATCCCACGATAAGGCGGTGTGTGATCCCACGACCTGATGGTGTGTGAAGCCACGATACTCGACTGCATTCTAATCTTTGATTGTTGCTAGCTTGCTGTCCGCAGTGCGTTGCCTAGGACGACACCTAGTCGCAATGCGCAGCTAGCGGTGTGTGAAACCACGATAGTCAGCTACCATCGGCGAGCTTGTCCATGAGGTCATCGACCTCTGCAACGCGTCGGCGATCAGCATCGAACCGGCTTCGTCTCTCTCGTTCGGCTTCTAACTTGGCGGTTAGCGCTAATGCCTCAGCCTCACCTCGAAGTCGGAACAACACCGCAGGGCTACCATCCGCCGTCGCTGTTAATTTTAATGCATAGTCAGGGAGTTGGTCGGCCTCTACTACCTTACGGAGCATCCGATTAAACTCTTTAGGTTTACTATCACTACCAGTTTTATCTCGAAGTACCTCAACTCGACAGATCCATCCGCCCCTCTGATTACCAGCGTGCTTACGCGCGATGCGATACAAAGCTCGTTCTAATCCACCAGTCAGCAAGAAATAGTCTTGATGCATAGTTAGGAGAGACCGCTCGCCTATAATGCCCTCATATACCCAATCCGACAATGTAATTGTCATGCCTCGAGGTTGATCCGTCTCTGGGTCAACCTCTAATGTCCACTTATCAAGCCAGTTAAAGCCAGCCTTTGTTCGACGCCGTGGCGCCCGTATCGACGTTGAAATAGATGTAGTTTGAAGTCTTTGAAGTGCTGCTTGTAGTTCTTGATAAGCACGACCGCTGGTGTCTCTTTTTATGCCGCGTAACAAATCATAAGATGTTGTATGCAAAGTTCTAGGAAGATCGTTGATACCCTGATCTCGCATTCTGTTCAAAGTAGATGCAGCCCAAATCAAAATATCCGCATCCCAAATCGTCGCCATACCATAAGCCGGGATAGCCTCTATTTTTACCCAAGTCTCACCATCTGGGCTTTCATACTCGATCGGTTTCACACGCTTGCGCTTCTGTAACGAGAAGAACGGCCGTTCCATCACCTCCCGCTGATCTTTCAGCGGAAGTTCGCCCATTAGCGGGATGAATAGATCGAACTCAGAGTTAGGGTTTTGGCGCTTGCTCATAAGGCATCAACTCTGATGTTGTGATAATGTGCAGGTGTGCACATTATCACATACGGCCAAATTGCTTATCTGCTTCATATTTGGCTACTAGTTCGCTGATTGCCTCGGCCAAAAGGTCCTGATGGCTACGCCGGGTCCTTGCTGCCAGCACACGAAACGCCTCTGCTGTGGGATCAGCGGGGTCAAAATACGCACCCAGGTGATATTTGCCTGGGCGCTTGCCGGTTGCTCGCGTGGCGCTTGCTGGGGGCGTAGGCGCTGTCATCGTTGCGCCACTATCTGGCTCGACCTCACGGTGTGGTTGAGAAGCCATTGCCGGAGCTAATAGGGAGGTCCGCTTTGCCATGATCAGCCCTTCAAACTTGCAGGTGTGCAATTCATCAAATCATCAAGAAGGTGTTTCTGCAAGGCTGCAATTTCTAAGGCTGCTTTTCCCTTTGGCTCATACTCGATGACGCCTAAACCATAGGGCCATGCGGCGCGGTAAGCGCTCCGCTCGCGCAACACTGCACGCGATACCTTCAACCCAGTCGCTTCAGCGAGTGTTCTGGCATCTTCAAGCAGCGTCGTTGCGGTTGGGGGGGCTGCGTTGAGGACGACAACGCCAGTCCGTCCAGTGCTGGTGATAAGTTGCGCAGTACGCTTGATTGCATCCAAATCGATCAATGAGGGGCGACACGGAATTACCACTATACCGGCACGCTGAGCAGCAGCCGCAGCTTCTGTACCTGCGGCCGGGGGAGTGTCGATGATGGTAAGCTCAAACCCGTTGGCTTCAGCCGCGCTGATTGCCTGGTCTAGCCTCCGTGCGCTGATCGGCTCGACATGAGGTAACTCAGCCTCACGCCGCTCACTCCACGCCGTTGCGCTTTCTTGGGGATCCAAATCAAAGAGCACCGTCTTGATACCAGATGCCTGTGCCGAAACCGCCAGATTGACCGCCAGCGTCGTTTTTCCAACTCCGCCTTTTTGAGCTGCAAGTGTGATAATCTGCATATGTGCACACCTTCAATATCAATAGGATGATATTATGCAGAATGGCAGATTGGCACAACCCTACCATCAAACTGCAATGGCTTTTCGAAGCCAATTTACCTCGACGTTCGATGACTAATGGCTTTTATCGCTGGGTTACGATCCAGTCGTGTGATCGAAAATAGCGCTGTCCTCATTGACGCCAACGACTGAGGCATCACGATACCCTCAAGTACCCACATTCTGGAGGCTGTGAAATTCACCCTTGACCGATAGCTGCTCTTAACGGAACATAAAGAGAACGAATCGAGTGTTGCCCCTTATGTCCGCCACCCCAGCTACCGTCGCACCCAGCATAGCGCACCTGCGGACCATCGCTACGCCCGTGACGGACTACCGGGTGCTGCCGTTCGGCATCGATGCCATCGATCACCGGCTGGGAGCCGGAGGGCTGCGGGCTGGCGCGCTGCATGAGGCGACGCCGCGCAGCGGCTCACTTGTCGATGATGCGGCGACGACGCTGTTCCTTGCCGGGATTGCCGCCCGAGAGGCGGACGGCACCGGCGGCCCGGTGCTGTGGGTCAGCTGCCGGTCCGATCTCTATGCGCCGGCACTGGCTCAGGCGGGGCTGCCATCCGCCAATGTCATCCATGCCCAACCACCCGACGATGCCGCGCTGCTGGCGGTGATCGAGGATGCGGTGCGCGATGGCACGCCGTCCGCCATCGTCGCCGAGGCCAGCAGGGTATCGATGGTCGCCACCCGCCGCCTGCAACTGGTGGCAGCGGAAGCCGACCTGCCCGTCTTGCTACTGCGCCGGGCGCGGGGGCGGCATCAGGACGCATTTGCCGAACCCTCGGCTGCCTGGACGCGCTGGCGGATCGGCACCGCACCATCTGAGCGGCTCGGCGTCGCGGGCGTGGGCCGGCCACGGTGGTCGGTCGAGCTGGCACGGCAGCGTGGTGGTGGGGGCTTCTCCCTGATCGTGGAGGGTAGCGATGAGACGGGTCGTCTCGCTGTTCCTGCCGGACTTGGCCATCGAGCGGCTGAGACGGTTGGAACGGCCCGCTTCGCGGCCGCCTGAGCGGTCGGTCCTCCAGCTACCGGTAGACGACGATCCGGGTGCCTGTTCGGTGCCACGGGGCGGCGGATGGCGTCCAGGTGCGCGTTGGGCCCGCGAGGGTGGGCCGTCACGCGGCGACGTAGAGGCGCAAATCGCGGCGCTGCCGGTCCACGCGCAGCCGCCGATGCGCGAGCTCGGCCGACGGTCCGAGGCGGCAAGCCATCCCTACAAGGCATCGGCACCGGTTCCACGCATCGCCGTGTCTGGTGCAATGCCGGCGGGACATGCCCCGCTGGCGCTGGTGGGGAAGGTCGGACGCCGCGATGAGGTGGTCGCCGCGTGCAGCGGTGCCCAAGCGCTCGGTATCCACCGTGGCATGGCGGCGACCCACGCCCGTGCACTGGTCTCCGATCTCGATTTCCGCCCCGCCGAACCGGAAGCCGATGCAGCGCTGCTCGACCGGCTGGCGCTGCTGGCGGTCAGGCGCTGGTCACCAATCGCAGCCGTCACGCCGAGCGACGGTCTCTGGCTTGACCTGGCCGGCTGCGACCATCTCCATGGCGGCGAGGAACGCTTCTGCCGGCGGTTGCTCGCCTTTTGCCGGCGAGCGGGCTTCACCGGCCGCGTTGCCGTCGCCGACACCGCCGGCGCCGCCCATGCACTCGCCCGCTTCGGCCGGGACGACCTCATCCTGGTCGCACCACAGGCGACGGTAGCCGCGCTCGCGCCGCTGCCAATCGCTGCGCTGCGCCTGGCGCCCTCTACACTCGCTGCAGCACGCAAGTTCGGCTTCGAGCGGATCGCGGACCTGCTGCCGGTCGCACGCGGGCCATTGGCGCGCCGGCTTGGTCTCGCCGCAATCACCCGCCTCGACCAGGCGCTGAGCGCGGTCGCCGAGCCGATCACGCCGCGGGCGGACGCCGAGGTGCCGATGGCCGAGCGCCGGCTGCTCGAGCCGATCGTGACGGCCGAGGCGATCGCGCAGGTCATGGCCGATCTCCTCCACGAGCTGGCCGGTGTCCTGCAGGAGCGCGGGCTGGGCGCGCGGCTGCTGCGCCTGACCGGCCTGCGGGTCGATGGTAACGAGCAGGTGGTGGCGATCGGGACGTCGCGGCCGACCCGCGAGGTGCCGCCCCTGCTGCGGCTGCTGAAGCTGCGCATCGAGCGCATCGATCCCGGCCTTGGTCTCGAGCAGTTCTGGCTGATCGCACCGCATACCGAACCACTGGATGCGATTGAGCTCGGCGCGGTGCTGGCTGGCGAGACGCTGGTGAGGGACCCGGCACGCCTCGTCGACGTCATCGCCGGCCGGATCGGGCCGCACGCGGTGTTCCGGATCGCCGCGGTCGAGAGCCATGTGCCGGAACGGGCCGTCGCCCGCTCCGACCCGAACAGGGTGCCCGGAAACTGGCCGGGCTGGCAACGTCCGGTGCGGCTGTTTGCACGACCGGAGCCGCTGCACCGGGTGATAGCGCTGATGCCCGACCAGCCACCGCGCCGGTTCGAGTGGCGGGGCAGGACCTACAAGGTCGTCGCCGGCGATGGTCCCGAACGCATCCACGGCGAATGGTGGCGGCGCGATGCCGAGGTGTGGGCGGTACGCGACTATTACCGGGTCGAGGATGAGGAGGGGGGCCGCTACTGGGTGTTCCGACGCGGCGATGGCTTCCAGGACGACACCGGCGACCTGTCCTGGTGGATGCACGGGGTCTTTGGATGACTCACTATGTCGAGCTGCAGGTGCTGACCCATTTCTCGCTCCTGCGTGGCGCCTCCAGCCCGGACGAGCTGTTCGCGGCTGCTGCCTTGCTTGGCTATCCAGCGATCGGCGTCAGCGACATCGGCACCGTCGCCGGCGTCGTGCGGGCATGGGAGGCCCAGAAGGCGACCGGCGTCCGCCTGATCGCCGGCACCCGGGTTGATCTGTCCTGCGGCCGGCGCCTGCTCCTTTATCCGACCGATCGCCCCGCCTGGTCGCGGATCACGCGGCTGCTGACCGTCGGCAAGCAGCGGGCAGGGAAGGGCGGCTGCCTCCTCCACTGGCAAGATCTACCGCCATGGTCGGACGGCGTCATCGCCATCCTGCTGCCGGACGAGGCGGATGCGGCAAATCTTGCCGCCCTGGCCGATCTCAGGGCGGTGTACGGCCGGCGCGGCTATATGGCGCTGTTCCAGCGGCGCCGGCCGGACGACGCGGTCCGCATCGATGCACTGGCGCGGCAAGCAGGCGGGGCCGGCGTCCGTGCGGTCGTGACCGGCGACGTCCTCTACCATGCCCCCGATGCCCGGCTGCTACAGGATGTGGTCACCGCGGTGCGCGAGAAATGCACCGTCGACGAGCTTGGCTACCGCCGCGAGGTCAACGCCGACCGTGCGCTGAAATCGCCTGACGAGATGGTCCGGCGCTTCCGCGCCTATCCGGACGCGCTGCAGGCCAGCGTCGACATCGCGCGCCACTGCACCTTCGATCTTGGCGAGCTCCAGTATCAGTATCCGCATGAGAAGCTGATCGACGGCCTGAGTGCTCAGGAGGCGTTGCAACAGCTGGCGACCGACGCCGTCCAGCGGATGTTCGATGGTAACGTGCCGGAGGCCTATACCCGCCAGATCGCGCACGAGATGCGGCTGATCGGCGAGCTTGGCTACGCGCCCTACTTCCTCACCGTCTATGCGATCGTGCGCGAGGCGCGCCGGCGCGGCATCCTGTGCCAGGGCCGCGGCTCGGCCGCCAACAGCTGTGTCTGCTTCGTGCTTGGCGTGACTTCGATCGATCCGATCAGGCACGAGTTGCTGTTCGAGCGCTTCGTGTCGGGCGAGCGCCGCGAGCCGCCTGATATCGATGTCGACTTCGAGCATGAGCGCCGCGAGGAGATCATCCAGTGGATCTACGAGACCTATGGCCGTGACCGCGCGGCGCTGACCGCGGTGGTGACCCGCTACCGCGCCCGCGGCGCGGTGCGCGATGTCGGCAAGGCGATGGGGCTGCCTGAGGACCTGACCTCGTCACTTGCAGGGCTGATCTGGGGCTGGTCGGCGGAAGGGGTCGGCGAAAAACAGGTCGAGGAGCTCAACCTCGACATCGGCGATCGCCGGCTGCGCCTGACGCTCGAGCTCGCCCGCAAGCTGATCGGGGTGCCGCGTCATATGTCGCAGCACCCCGGCGGGTTCGTGCTGACCCATGACCGCCTCGATGACCTGGTCCCGATCGAGCCGGCCGTGATGGCGGACCGGCAGATCATCGAGTGGGACAAGGACGACATCGATGCCCTGAAGTTCATGAAGGTCGATGTGCTCGGGCTGGGCATGCTCGGCTGCATGAACCGCGCCTTCAACATGCTCGAGGCTGACAAGGGCATACGGGTTGGCCTGGCGGACCTGCAGGACGATGACCCGGACGTCTATGCGATGATCCAGAAGGCAGACACGCTCGGCACCTTCCAGATCGAGAGCCGTGCGCAGATGAGCATGCTGCCGCGGATGAAGCCGCGTCGCTTCTACGACCTCGTCATCCAGGTCGCGATCGTGCGGCCGGGACCGATCCAGGGCGACATGGTCCATCCGTACCTCCGCAGACGCGAGGGGCTCGAGCGGCCGGAATATCCCCGCCCCGAACTGCGCGCGGTGCTCGAGAAGACGCTCGGCGTGCCGCTGTTCCAGGAACAGGCGATGAAAGTCGCGATCGTCGGCGCCGGCTTCACGCCGGCCGAGGCGGATCAGCTGCGCCGCGCGATGGCGACGTTCAAGTTCACCGGCGGGGTCAGCCACTTCAGCGAGAAGCTGGTCGAGGGCATGGTCGCGCGCGGCTACCCCCGTGAGTTCGCCGAGCGCACCTTCCGCCAGCTCGAGGGCTTCGGCTCCTATGGCTTCCCGGAGAGCCATGCCGCCTCGTTCGCCAAGATCTCCTATGCGAGCAGCTGGATCAAGCATCACCACCCGGACGTGTTCTGCGCGGCGCTGATGAACGCGCAGCCGATGGGCTTCTATGCACCGGCGCAGATCGTTCGCGATGCCCGCGAGCACGGCGTCGAGGTGCGGCCGCCTTGCGTCAATGCCAGCCGCTGGGACTGTACGCTCGAGCCGACCGGCGGGCGCTACCTGGCGGTCCGGCTTGGCTTGCGCGTGATCCGTGGCCTCTCCAATGCCGATGGCGCCCGGATCGTCGGTGCCCGCACCATCACGATGTTCGAGACGGTAGAGGACGTCTGGCGGCGGGCCGGCGTCCAGCGCGCCGCAATCGAGAAGCTGGCGGATGGCGATGCCTTTCACAGCTTCAGCGTCGATCGCCGGCAGGGGCTGTGGAAGGTGAGGGGGCTTGGTGACGCACCGCTACCGCTGTTCGCTGCGGCCGACCGGGCGGCTGCGACCTTCAGCGCGGAAGGCGCCGAGCCCGAGGTGGCACTGCGGCCGCTGACGGACGGGCGCGAAGTGATCGAGGATTACCGCAACCTCCAGCTCTCCCTGCGTGCGCATCCACTGAGCTTCGTGCGCGACAAGCTGACCCGGCGTGGCGTGACCAGGTGCGCCGACCTCACCAGCATCCGCGATGGTCGTCATGTCGAGGTCGCCGGCATCATCCTGGTCCGCCAGAAGCCGGGCTCCGCCAAGGGCGTGCTGTTCATCACCATCGAGGACGAGACCGGGATCGCCAATGGCATCCTCTGGCCCGACCGCTTCGAGGCGCAGCGGCGGACAATCATGTCCGCCTCGATGGTGGGGCTGAAGGGCCGCGTCCAGAAGGAAGGTGAGGTGATCCACGTCATCTGCGACCGGATCATCGACCATGGCGATCTGCTCATCCGCGTCGGCGACATGTCCTTCCCGCACCGTACCGGCCGCGGCGATGCCGGTCAGCATCCCGGCTCCCCCGACCGCGGCGATAAAGCCTGGAAGCCAGAGCCGCGTGATCAATACTGGCCGCCGCATGCGGATGGCATGGACTCGGAGGAAGTCGTGCGGTTCAGGTCGCACGACTTCCGCTGAGCCTTGTCGACGCTGCCCAGGCATCAACGCGTCGTCATAGCGCTGTCGGTGCATATCCTGCGCACTGGCGTATCGCGCTGTTCTGAAGGTCGTGTCGACGTTGTCGAAGTGCGGCTGGCGTTGCGCAGCTTGCTACCGCATTGCCCCGAGCGATGGCCGCTCATGCTCTACTGGGATGCAGCCTCACAGACGAATGACATTGGTCGTGCGCAGGGAGTCACCGCCGCCTTTAACGGCATCGTGCGCCAGCTGCGTAAAGCTGGCCGTTATGAGGATATCCCGCCGCTATGAGCCGGCAAGCCTGCTGAGTGTGACCGCGAACCCAAGCGCCCGAAGGCACTTGGGCTCAACAACGATCGGCAGCAATTTCAGACTTATCGGCAATAGCCCGAATTGTTGGATTTCTCGATGGCATTTCCGGCCAAGGCACCAGCGCCACCGCCAAGGATCGTGCCCAGTGCACGGTCACCGCGGCTGTCGATCGTCCGACCCAGCAGGCCTCCGGCAAGCGCGCCGATGATTGCGCCCGTCGTGCCCTGGCTGCACCGCTGCGGACCACGGTCGTAGCCCTGACTCCCGTAACTGCGGCGGTCGTCATAACCCCGGCGGTTATCGTAGCGTCGGTCATCGCGGCGGGAGACGTAGCGGGGACGCTGCTCGTACCGCCGGTCGTCACCCTGGTAAGAACGGTCATAACGATCGTCATAACGTTGGGCGCTGGCGACCGATGGTGCCATGGATGCAGCGGCAGAGGCCAGAAACGCTGCGCCGAAGAGTAATTTGCGAACCATCATCTGACCTCCATGGCAGCGGGTCATCAACCGCCAGATGATGCTTATGCAGCTGCCGCCATGTTGCGATGCTGAATGTCTCCGTTACCTCCCATTCAGGGAGTCCCCGTTCAATACCTGCTTTGAATGGTGGAATGTCCGGGTTCGATGATTGAACGTTCGCAACTGGGCAAGCGAGCCGCGTCAGGCGCTCGCATGTTAACGGATTGGAGGCGATTGCCCCGTTACGTAGCTCATCATGCTCAACGCTCGCCAGATCGATCTCGTGCAGGACAGCTTTGCCGCGGTTGTGCCGATCACCGACAGCACGGCGGCGGAGTTTTATCGTCGGCTCTTCGAGTTGGCACCGGATACGAAGCCGCTCTTTCGCAATGATATGACGCAACAGGGGCGCAAGCTGTTCCTGACACTTGCCACCGTGGTGGACGCACTGGACCGCCTCGATACCATCGTGCCGGTCGCCAGGGAGCTGGCCATCCGACATGTCACGTACGGTGCCAAAGAACGGCATTATGCCGCCGTCGGCGCTGCGCTGATCGAAACCCTGCGGGCTGGGCTCGGCTCGGCTTTCGATCGCGATACCGAAACAGCATGGTTTGCCGCCTATACGATCCTGTCCGACACGATGTTGGCGGCGGTGCGCGAGAAGGCCTAACCCGTGACGGCCATGGGGCCATTGGCCGAGCCAGACCTGGCTGTCCAACTCGGAGGTATCGCCGCGCGGCTCATCGACATCGCCGGTTGTGTTGCTTCGGAGGCAGAAACGGCAACCATGATTGTACGCGGCATGACCGACCAAGCCAATCGAGTAGCCTCGCTTGCCGCTGGGTTGGAAACGGCTGCAGCTCTTATGGAGGCAGCCGTACGTCAGCAAGCGGATGCGTTGGCATTGGCACGCACTGCATTGGCCACGAACAAGCCGGTCATCGATGCCCTGGAGCAATCCATAACCGGGGTCGCCTCGATCAATGCGGCGATTGGAGGGATCGCACGGGAAAGTCGGGTTCTCAGTTTGAACGCTCGTATCGAAGCAGCGCGGGCCGGACCTGAAAGTAGTGCCTTCGCAGTAGTTGCATCAGAGATGTCGACGCTCGCGATCAGGACGAAGGACGCAACAGACGAGATTGCTGCCCGATCCTCGGGTATCGTGCACGATGTGAGCGCCGCCAGCCAGATGGTCACATCGCATGGTGCACTCGTGCTGGAACAGGACGAACTACTCACCGCATCGCTGGAACATGCCGTTGGCCAGCGACAGACCGCCATGGATCTGGCAACGATCACTACCGAGACGGTGGCAACGGTTGATCAAGCCGCAGCCGCAATCGGGCGGGTCGGTGCCAATGCAGTTGCGGTGAAGGTGCTCGCACGCCAGCTGACCAGATTGAAAAAACGCGATCAGTAGATGTGAGAACGCGCACAAGCCCCATGATGCCTAATGCTCAAGTTCGGCGATAATCTGCCCTACTCATGACGCGGATGTTCCAAGTTTACCGGCAGCATTATGTCGGATGTTGGTGGCAAGCTGACTGGCTGCTGTGGAGCACGAAGACGAGCTAAGCAGTCGTTCGTTAACGAAATGACGTCAGCGTCGTTTGCCCGCCAGGCGGACGTTACTCTCCGTGAATGGCACGCGCGAGAGCGGTCCTTCGTTGATACTACTCACCGATCGAACGATTTTCCGAATAGGTTGGCAGCCGCTGCTTAGGGGAGTATGCGAGGAACCGCGGTGCCATGGCTTTGATCGGTGAGGCTATTCACGATGCACTTGTTTGTGGGCGCACGTCTACGAAACAGCCCCCCACCTTTGACCGACCTTTCATCTTTTCGTAGGTAGCGCTTAATGGTGGAGACCTAAATGGCTAATGACGAATTTTTAATCGAGCACCTTGGCGATGAATCCGACGAAGATCCGGCGCCAGCGGGGGCTTCAGAAACTCGCATCGATCCTGATCAGTTTTTTGCAAGCAGCGCATTTCGCGTCGTCTACCAGACAAACAACTTCTTCCTTCCCCAAATAAAAGACCTCATAGATAAAGGTGAAGTTCTCAATCTTCGCCCCGAATATCAGCGGCGTTTGCGGTGGACCGTTCCTCAGAAGTCACGACTAATTGAGTCTCTCTTGCTCAATATCCCCATACCTCCGGTCTATCTGTTCGAGAGCGATGCCGCGCGTTACGAGGTCATGGATGGTCAGCAGCGGCTAAATGCTGTTAGAGAGTTCATGGCCGGCGGATTTGCGCTGAGCGGGCTTGAGGTTCTGAAACCCCTCAATGGATTGAGATACCTGCGATGCCCACCTAGGATAAAGCGGGCGCTCGATCGCTCCACACTCTCAGCAATCGTCCTTCTTCTAGAAAGTGAACCATCATCACCAGGGCGACTTTCTACCACTGACATTCGGCGCTTTATATTTGACCGCTTGAACACAGGCGGTACCAAACTTAATGCGCAGGAACTACGAAACGCGATCTATCCGGGCCCATTCAACCAGACGCTGGTTCACTTATCGCGCTTTAGGCCGTTCACTGAAACTTTCGACATTCCTCCGTACATCGAAGCCGATCCGAGTGACTATTACGAGAACGAAGAGCGCCAGAAAAACAGCTTGTATTCTACCATGGCCGACTGTCAGCTTGTACTACGCTACTTTGCATTAAAAGACGATGCCAACATACGAGGATCAATGAAGGCAATGTTGGATCGGGCAATGGATGCTAGGACGAGCATCTCAGAGGCCGATGCGCGCGCTGCAGAAGATGATTTCCGCGAAAGGTATCAGTTCCTTTATGATCTATTTGATCAACGCCCTTTCCGGCTTCCTGCTGATGCTCGCGGGCGTGAACGCGTTTCCGCTGCTTTGTACGACGCGTCGATGGTAGCTATGGAGGTCCTATGGGATCGCCGAGAAGAAATCGTCGAGGAGAAAAATGCGGTCCACGAAAGACTTGAGGAAGCACTTGCTGACGAAGCTCGGATGACAATCCTGACGGGTCAAGGAAATACCGCCCAAGCTGTGAAAGCTCGCATCGCATTGATGGTGAATATTCTTCAGCCCGCGGAGTGAGCTGGTATGGCGACAGTTTTCTCAGTTGTTCTTGAAGATTATGAGGAAGAGTTAGAGGTCGTTCGCATTCTTGTCCAAGCATCGGCGGACCCATCCCTTGGGAGGCCACGTGCCCGTGTGGCAGGTGCGAATGCCGCGGTACTATTGCTGGCCGCAACCTTTGAAGAATTTATCCGCCAACTTGCCCGCGCTTACGCCAAAGCTGTTGTGGAAGCTTGTGAGTCATATGAGCGACTACCACCGAAACTTGCTGGTATTGCTTGGCGACGGACCTTGGAAGCTATCGCCCGTGTGCGGTTGGATCCCCAGGTTAGTAACTTTTCGCGAGATGGTATATTCGCCGATGCCCTAACCCGCTTCACAACAGTCTACGAGTTCTGCAAAGGCGACCTTTCACAAGACATTTATAGTGAATTGATTCACAATGAAAACAATATGAGGCCTCAAGAAATCAATGGGTTATTCACCCTGAGTGGTCTTAAAAACGTATGTATGCTCACATCCGTGTCTCAAGAGCTAATGGACTTCGTCCATGAGACTGAGCCGGGAAAGGCTAACGCTCGTATAGTCGAGCGTTTGGAGGACTTTTTCGAGCGTCGGAATCAGATTGCTCATTCGATTAACTCCATGCGATCCAGCGGACCTGGACAGATCAGCGAAGACATCAATTTTCTTGCAACCTTTGGTAAGGCGATTGCCACGACCTTGGAGGAGCAAGCTCCCCCGCCTGCGGCAGAGTAGGCGCCATGCCGCCCCACAACGCACCCCCATTCGCCCCTTTGAGGGCCGCCAATCCGCCCGTAAAAAATTCTTTACACTGTCCTGGTAGATGACACGCGGGGTCGCGTACCTGTACCAAGTTCGTCCTATGTCACAGCGTACTTGTAAGGGGCAGGTCTGCGGTAACGGAGCAGGCCACTCTCTTGCCCCTAGAGTCTTGGTTGTTCCAGTCTCGGGCCTCCAGCTCGCCAAACCAGCTCTCAAATCCGGCACTCAGACGTGTCGCGATGATCACCAGAATCACGGGCGCGATATCCTGCCTGCCTGAACGATCGTCCGAAATTGGGGAGAGTAGCGAAAGGCGCGGACTACCGCTTTTGGGCGGGAGCCGAACGGCAGCTTTTGAGGAACAAGGTCATCCAACCGCTTACCCCGGCTGACGCCAAACGCCTGTTTGTCGCACATTCGTGACGGCAATCTGATTTTCCCTCATCTGGTTGCTCGATGACTTGAATTGGGACATTGCCGTCATTCCCGGTCCTTGGTCGGAACGGTAGCTTTCAGTTCGACACGGGACGTTCCAAACGGAGCCATGCCCCAGCGTGGAACGGGAAATAGCTGATTGCTGATTTACGATTTGGGGTCGGGTGTTGGGAACGGTCGACATTCCAAGGTGTATGCAGGATTTGCAGCCCATGCCGGAATCGGTTTTTCGCAGACGGAGGGTTGCAGGAAGGCAAATTCGCCTCTGCATTTTTCAATGCGTTGTCACGATTCAGCGATCAACTGAATATCGATTTAAATGAGGAAAGGTCGGAAACCCTCGTGCTTACGTTGAGCGCTGAGAATATGATTCCAGCCTTCTTGTGAAAGCCTCCGTCCATCGTGACGAAATGTTTCGCGCAGGCTGCATAAATGATGTGGTTGGCATCAATCATCATGTTAGACGGCCGATTTTTATTACTAATCGAATCGGATACATACTGATTGTAGTCGAGAAGGCCGTATGATCGGAGTAGCTTGTCCGGCCAAGTCAGATCGTCAAAAGATTCTCCCTTCATCCAAGCGATAACCCGCGCCGCTCCCAACACGGAATTTGAAATTTCTTCAACCGAATTTGCGGTGACAAAGACCTGGAATGATTCTAGCTTTTCGGCTACGGACTGCCCCATCAGATTGTCTTTCATGCCAATTCTGCTGGCCGCAATCGTCACGTATTTTCGAAAATTTTTGTAATACTTCGGATCGTTAAACCGTTCTCGAAATTCTTGAATAAATGAATCAAATGTAGTTGCCGACATAATTCCATTATTTGCTAGTAAGTGCTTTTTCATGGGATGATCGTCTGGGATAATGTTCATGACAACCGGATGGCTGTCTTCAGCATTGGATACAAAGCGCCCCGCGCTTTTTGCTTTTGGACTATTCCGATAAAGCTTGGCGACGTCATCGACTACGTAATGCGTGATCCATGGCCCCTCACTCCCAGGAATAGGGCTCCCAGCAGGTGAAAGCTCGTCAGAAGGCCGTTTTTCGACTTGTTCGAGAACCACCGCGCGACCATTCGACACCGTCTCCAGGAATGCGAGATCCTTCTCGATGAACGGTTCATTCCCAGGCCTATCGCCAGCGGCGATATCGCGAAAATGAGCTTCAGAGAAAGGGAACCTGTAGCGGTGCCCTATCCGCGCTACAGTCGCTTTGAAATCACTGTCGAAGCGCGGGTGATCAGGCTTCATCAACCAAAAAGCATTTGAATCTAGATAAACGTAGTCGGCCATAATTTATCTCTCCGGTACAATAGATTGGCCAGACTTTCCCCCAAAGGCGCGAAGCAGTTTACGGTCTCGGGCGCGTTCGTTAAACACCTGTAACTCCGTAAAAGCCTCAGAGTGCATATAGCGACATTGGGCGCGGCGCCGACCGGCAGGCGTTCAACGGGCGAAGGTCCGGTTCCAGTGTCACCGGGCGTTCAAGCGGCTGCACCGGAACTACGTAATTTGATTGGAAGCTGCCGCAATCCCGTGTCCGAAAACACATGATTGCCGACACCCCGGACCAGCACTCCCGCCGACGCCCACCTGTCTGGAACAGTAATATTCGACAAACCCTGTCGCTTTGATAGGGTGTACGGAAACGTACTTCCGGGGGTTTTTCGCACATGCAGGTCGGATATATGCGAGTGTCGTCCGCCGACGACCGCCAGACGGTCGATCTGCAACGCGATGCACTGGTCGCCGCCGGGGTCGATCCTCGTCACCTCCATACCGACAAGGCATCCGGCGCACGTGACGACCGGCCGGGGCTGAAGGCCTGTCTCGACTATCTGGACGCGGGCGACACGCTGATCGTGTGGAAGCTCGACCGGCTCGGGCGCTCGCTGCCCCACCTGTTGACGATCGTTACCGACCTGAAGGCGCGCGGCATTGCGTTCCGGTCGCTGACGGAAGCGATGGACACGACCACCTCACATGGCGAACTGCTGTTCTCCCTGTTCGGCGCGCTTGCACAATATGAGCGTGCGCTGACGCGCGAACGGGTGATGGCGGGGCTGGCTGCGGCGAAACGCAGGGGCCGCCAGGGCGGCCGCCCACCAATGATTGATCCGGAAACGCTCGAGCGGATCACCGCCGCGCTCGATGGCGGTGCCAGCAAGGCGTCCGTCTGCCGGACCTTCAAGGTACCGCGCTCGACCCTGCTCGGCACGCTGGCGCGGACCGGCTGGGCCGCACCGACGAAAAGCTAATTTGATGTAAGTGAGGCACGGCCATCTCTGTATCCCTTCGGGATACATATCTATTGTATCCCGAAGGGATACAGGCTATATCGGTTGGTAAGGAGACTGCCGATGGACGTGTCAATCAAAGATAGTCGGTTGAAGGCGATCAACGCCCTCGCCGCGACGGTGCCAGACAACCAGGTGCGCGTGCCGGGGATGCGGCCGAACGATGGGGTGTCGGCGCGGTCGATTATTACCCAGCTTCGCGCCTTCCCGAACCTCTCGGTGGCGGGAACGGCGAACCCGCAATGGCGTCTGCATCATTGGGCACCGAAAAAGGCCAGTTCACCTTGGTCGATCGACATCTCGGGCCAGTGGAGGCTCCTGTTCGAATATGATAAGAAGACGCACAAGATCACGGGCTTGAGGCTAGAGCAGCCGCATTAGCGGCTGCCTCTCATTGTAACTAGTCGATATGCTGTAATTGGAGAATGACCGTGGACACGATGGAGATCAACAACGCTAGGTATTGGGACGCTGAGGAAGAGGCGGTTGGATCAGGCTTTGCTATCCATCCGGGTTTGATCATTAAGAATTCCATCCTTCCTTCGCGAAACATGAGCGTTGGGGGTCTTGCAGAGGCCATTGGCGTCGCTCGTCCCGGTCTCAGCAAGGTCTTGAACGGCAAGCGTGACCTTACTGGTGAGATGGCAGCTCTCATCGGTGCAGCGCTCCTCTATCCGGATGACGTGTTGGCAACCATGATGGCGAACCACGCTCTTGCGCGCGCCAAGAGCGCTCTTGTGGATCGCATCGCTGCCATCGCAGATGTGGCACAAGATCATCTCGACAAGCTTATTGAAGCTGCCAATGAGAACAACAAGGTCCGTGAAGCCATGTAACGGGCTGCATATCGGCATCTCCGCCCATCAAAGCCCGCCAAGATCAAGCTTGGCGGGCTTTTTTGCGATTCAATGCTGGTGGTCTGATCGCCTACGATCAAACTACGACACTATGCTCATCATCCGCTCGTGCGCATCTCGTTAAGACTTCTCAGCTTTAAGGCCAAGCTTCACGTACGCTACAATGGCTAGGGAAGACCGCTATCTTTCGTCGTGACACCGTGGCAGGCTCACAACGTGAAGGGGTTCAAGCCTTTGTTTGGGATGCGGGCTGACCGGATCGAGGCGCTGCTTACCATAAGAGCTATAACGCCGATGCCATCCAACGGGAACTCGCCAAGGCGGATGTCGAAGCGGTCATTCCAACCAAGAGCAACCGCCGCATCCGCACCGCGCGCTTGCTGACTTAAGGCGTAAACTTGTTCGTCGTCTTGCTTATGTAAGCTCCACCTTTTCAAGAGTTGCAGCCTCCGAAGAACCCGGCGCGGTTCAGAGGGATCAGACGGTATGCAGGCGGACCCGCGCAGCGACCCAAGCATCGCAGAATCTCTCGACGCGGCTACTAATCACGTCGTCCGGGTTGAGGATGAAAAAAGTTCTGCAACTGAACGCCGACGCCCTTACAGCGAGGGCGTGCTGGCCGAACTGAGTGAGCCAGTGTTCCACCTCCCTATCGTGACCTCCGTTAAAGCGGGTATTGTGATGATAGATTAAGGCGGGTCGGTCGCGGGCAAGTGCCAGTGCCTCCTGCAGTGAAATTTGCTTGGCGTGCTTGCGGTTGCCGCGTCGCTCCGGCCCATCATCGACAAGGCCGTTATCAGGGTCGGCGAAGACCAAGTCGCATGGCCGCAGCGCCTCCTCGACCTCAGCAAACCAGCGGCTCCTGTCGGCTGTTCGGGCGGAGCGGCCGGTGCCCTCAGATGGAATCGCCGTCCGGTGAAAAGTCGCGTCTACTAGACCGGCATGCTCGATCGCGGCCACCGACCGAATCCCAGTCACCAGCCGCTGCAGCGCATCAAATAGTTCGGGATCGAGATGCCGCCAGCGTTCAGGGTTCGACAGGTAGGCCGTGTGCCGACCATCCGAGTTGTGGGCTTCGTCCGGATGGAAATACCATGCGACACCCAAGCGCCGCCCCGGGGCGAGGGCCCTCAGCAGCCCCAGCTTGACGTAGTCGCCCATGTCGCCAGCGTATCTGTCCTGCATGGCGACGCCTACTTAGTTACCCTACGAACCCGTTGTTCGCGCCGTACCCCGCCGACGCGGGTTTGACCGGAGGCCGGCAGCTGCTCGGCAACCTTCAGCCTGCGCTCAATTGCCTCTATTCTTTCGTTCGAACGCTGCCTCTCCTGCCGAAGCTCGGTCTGAGCCGCCGAGGTGAATTGCTGGGCGGAGCTGTAAAGCGACCATGAGGTCAGGACTAAGCCAGCGGCCGCAACGATCCCGCCGATTCCGATCGCCGTGATGAGCCGGCGGGTGCGGGTGTTCTGCTGCTCGGCTGCGTATAGAGTGGAGCCAAGAGAGCTAGCAGGCGGCCCGCCGCCGGTCGCGTCAGCCAGGTAATCGTCGATGGTCCTACGTCGCGCCTTGGATTTTGGAAAAGGGGGCTGAACATGGATCGGAGCGGGAACCCAGTCGGGAGTGCGCTCCTCCCTGTCGTTCGACCAACTAAGCTTCGTGAACTCGAAATAGACCAGACCCTCGCCGGCGCTGATGAAGTACTCGCGGCTAGTAAAGTTGTGGATCGGTATAGACAGGCGGCCGCTGAAGCCTGGGTCAACCAAGGGCCCAGTCCCGACTAGAAGGCCGCGGTAGACATCGCGGATAAGTAAGTTGAAGCGCGCCCCAATGTAGGCGGGCAGCCGAAACTCAGGTGCAAGTGTCAGAAAACACACTGAGTTGGGTGCCAGTCTCACATGATCGCGGACCTGCAAATGACGGCCTTTAGCTGCAGGATCGTTCGAGAGGTAGAAGCGGACGGTCGCTCCGGTCTCATCGACGTAGCGGCAATCTCCCTCGACCCTCACTAGGTAAGTCGCGGGCTTAGTGAGCTGCTCGCGCTCGAACGGCTCGACCATGCCGCACGCCACGACGTACGAGGCGACGTGGCCGGCATGCAGGAGCGCGGATGGAACCTCGCTGTACGGGTCGTGCAGCTTTAGCGTGTCGTAGCGCTCGGCAGCCGTCATTCCAGCGACCGCAATCTCAGTCTCGAACGCCTCTACCCGTTGGTGGAACCTTTGTAGCTCAACCTCCATCAGGCAGCCCTACTGCGCATAACGCTTGGGCGGGGGAGAACGGTCGCGGCGTCGTAGCCAAGGAGGTCCACCTCGCGGCCGATTGCGCGCTCCACCGCTTCGATGAAGTCGCGGCTTCGGGAGGTGGGTCCGGAGACGTGGAAGCTCGGATCAATGTAGTCCATGTGGTTGAGCACGAGCCTAGTGGGGGCGTTGACCGCGATAGCCCGGCGGACGACGCCGGGATGGAATCGGGCAATCCGCCTGATCCGCCCGGTCGCTGACGTTAGCTCGCGATAGTTCGACGGGAGTTGTGCCTCTCGCGCCAGCGTCGGCCAATCGATCTCTGCGGGAAGCGGTCCGGAGTTGCCTCCAACCCGGATCGGGAAGGCTCGAAGCACCATGACGACCTCGTCCACGTCCTGAGGCGCCAGGCCGGCCTCGGCGACGAACGCCGCTGCGACTGTGTCTCGACTAGTCGTGAAGGGGTAGTGGTCGGAATGCCAGATGGAGAGCCCGAAACCTTGAGTACCCTCGATAACAAGCCTTTCGCCGGCGTCTAATAACGAGCGCATCTGCTCGGGGATGTCCTGCCTTAGGAAACTGCGGAGTTTGCCCACGTCCTCGGCTCTGATGTGCTCCAGCGACCTGCCCAACCGCTCGATAAGGGCGGCTCCCGTACCCGATCCCGTCGAGCCGATCGCGCCAACGAGGCGCTTTTCAGCTTCGCGGTGTTCGGGGGTCACAATCGACGCGCGGGGATCAATCCACAAGCGCTCGGGCGTAAGGCGAAGTCGCTCGGCCTCGGCAGTGAGGATGCCTACGTCGATCAAGCTGCCCGCGGGCAGGATAGCAACGGCGTCGCTGGCGACGAGGCCCGCCGGGAGTTGCCGAAGCGTCCAAGTCGCTCCACCACGGTCGACAGCGGTATGGCCAGAGTTCGGACCACCCACACGAATGACCGCGCGAACACCCCTCTCGCGTACCAAGTGCGCTGACACCTTGCCTTTCCCCTCGGAGCCGAACTGCCCCCCAACGACGACGGAAATGGGCACGATATTCTCCTGCACGAACGGTGGGTCGCAAGTTAGCGCGATAAGCCTCCACCGCGAAGGGGTTGCACTCCGAAAAGCGGGGTGAGGCTGCTACAGCCTTGTGTGCCACAATCGAGCTGCCGTTTGTACCGCTGGCGCAGGGTGTGAAGTAGAGGCCCTGTCAGGCAGCTCACCCATTAGTTAAAGTCCGTAGTAGAACAACCCCTTCTGGCAAACAGCCAACGGGCTCTCCTATTATTCGAATATGCGGCGTACGCTTAGGCAGGACTATGCGAATCAATGGCCGCAACAGCCTTCAGGTGACCACGATCGACTGTGAGACCCGGCGGTATTGGCTAGCCGAGCAGACTATAAGACGCAATGCCGTAAGAGGGGATTTCATTCAGCACCATCTTGGTGCATTGCGGTGCTGCGCCACCGCGGAGACGAAAAAATGTCCGAAAAAGTTCGTTTCTCCGTAAGCCTCGATCCGATGACTAACGCGGCAGTCGAGCATCTGGCGCGACGCCACAAGCCTGAGCTGTCGAAAAGCTACATTGTCGAGTTCGCTCTCGTCCGCTTGCTCGACGCCATGGACGCTAAACAGCTCACGCTTCCACTCGTGCTGGACGCTGGTGCCGATGCGTCTCACTAACCGCACATCGGGTCGGCGGTCAGGGCGGGAGGTCCGTTCGCCCCGCGGGAGATGCCGCCATGCATAGCCCCGGCCGTGCGCTACTCGACGAGCTCTACGAGAGGTTCGGCGAACGCTCCGATGACCTGCTCGGCGCCGCGTCGCACCCGGAGGCGCTGGTTAAGTCCGGCGGGCCTATCGAGCGCTGGACCGACCTCGGCGACTGGTTGGGCCTCGCGGAAAGGCTGGGGGCTGAGAAAGTGCTCTTCGTCCGTGGTGATCCAGTCGCGGTATTCGCGGACGCGCGAACGGCGCCAGACGAAAGTTCGCTTGGAGAACTATACCGTCGTGCCTGGTGCATGGCGGAGCCAAGAAGGCTGTTCATTGCGCTGCCAGACGAGGTGCGCATTTACGATCTGAACCTGCCGCCCAAGCGCGGTGCACCTCCCTCGGATCCCTGGCGGGTGCTCTCAACCGCCGCCGACGTACTTGAGCTCACGCGCGAGGTCGACGAGTTCGGTTCGGGCCTCGAGGGCTTGATGCATGTCGGCGACACCGCTTCTGCACCCGCTCGCGCCGACCGACGGCTCATTGGCGACCTCCGCATCCTGCGGTCCCAGCTCGAGGGCACGGGACTGACGATGGCGGAGGCCCACGCTCTCATCGGCCGATCCATCCTCGTGCGCTACCTGGAGGATCGCGGAGTGCTGACGCGCGCCTATTTCGAACACGTGGCGGGGGACAGCGCAATATGGCGGCGGATTTTGGAGGCGGAGGGTGACACACCCGTCCTCGGTCCGCCAG
Source organism: Sphingomonas sp. CFBP 8760 (assembly GCF_014841615.1). Lineage (GTDB taxonomy): Bacteria > Pseudomonadota > Alphaproteobacteria > Sphingomonadales > Sphingomonadaceae > Sphingomonas. The sequence continues at coordinate 22,757 of NZ_JACYUG010000023.1, forward strand.
GCAAGCAGCGATTCTACGACCGTGTGCTCCGCGACGCCGATTTTACAAGCGCCCTTTTCGATCGCCTCGCGAAAGACTTTAACGGCGACTTGTTTGCCCTCGGGCAGGCTCGAGGCAAGCGCTTCTCGGAATCAGCGCTGCTGCTGCTGCGGGCGTTCCTCCTCGGCGAGGTTGAGAGTGACCAGCAGCCTCTTTTCTTCTGGGCTTACGACTTCGAGGTGGTCCCTCTCGCCCTCATAAGTAGCATATACGAGCAGTTCTACCACGATGCGCTCAATCAGGACGCGGCCGACCGCGACCGCTCGAGCCACGATGCCAGACGGCCAAAGGGGGTGCCGGGTCGCCGCGGGCGCTCGGTCCGGCATGCCGGCGGGCCCGAGGAAGGCTGCGACGAACCCCAGGAGGGTACCGGTACCCACTACACGCCCGCTAACCTCGTCCACGATGTGCTTCGACGCACGCTGACCCCGGCGCGTCTCGCGCTCGAGCCGAAAATTCTCGACCCGGCATGCGGCTCGGGTATCTTTCTCGTGGAGGCGTTCAGGCGGGTCGTGCGGTACGAGGCGCAGCGGCTGCGACGCAGACTGGTTTCAACCGAGCTCCGCGGGATCCTCCAACGGCGGGTTTTCGGGATCGAGATCAACGCCGAGGCGGCGCGGGTGGCCGCGTTCAGTCTATATCTGGCGTTGCTGGATCAGCAGGAACCGCCCGACATCGCCTCGGGCGATCCGCTGCCCTACCTCCTCCACAGTGGCTTGCGCGACGAGGACCACTTCGGGATCCTCGTCGTCTCGGACGCTTTCGCGCCGACCGGCGAGGAGCGGCAGGTGCTGTCGGATCGGGTAAGCGCCAAGCCGAGCTACGCGGGGCGGGCTGGCGACCTCAAGCTGCTGTCCGGCTCGAACCCGCTGGACCTGCCCCTCGGCGGCTTCGACGTGGTCGTGGGCAATCCGCCTTGGCAGGAGGCCGCTGGCGAGACATCGCTCCCCCGCCTCTGGGCCGCGGCCTTCAAGCTACCGACCGGCGAGGGCTCCCTCTCCCAGCTGTTCATCCATCGGGCGATGACGCTTCTACGCGAGGGAGGGGCGTTCGGGCTCCTCGTCGGGATGAAGGTGTTCTGGAACGATCGCGACACAAGCAGGTTGTTCCGCGAGCACCTGCTGGCGCATGCGGCGCTCGGCCAAGTCGTGAACATGACTCACGTGCGCCGGGCCTTCTTCGCCAAGGCGGTCGCACCCTTCGCCTTCGTGCTGGCTGAGAAGCGACCATCCCGCCCGGAAGAGCGCGTCGTGTTCTGGAACGCTAGGCGGACCGGATCCGTCGAGCGGCTACGCACCATGTCTGCTGTCCCGCTCGAGCGGCGGGTCGTCGTCCAAGCCGAGCTGGCAAGCGCCGACTACCTTTGGAAAGTCTTCTGGTGGGGAGGGCACCACGACGCCGCCCTCGTATCTAGGTTGCGCCTAGAGCGGACGCTTGAGGAGGCGATCGGGGACTCCGACCCGCAGCCGCAATATGGTTGGCAACGCGGCGGGCGCGAGCCTTCGGGACGACTGGCCGTCCTGCCTGAGTTAAGTAACAGGAAGGTGCAGCCGTTCGGCCCCTTGCAGGACGACTGGTTCCTTCCGCCTCCGAAGGGGATCAAGCGCGATCCGGACCAGCGGATCTACGAGGGGCGTCGCCTCGTCATCACGCACGGGGTGCGGGAACCGCTCGGCCCCGTCGCGCGGCTCGAGGATCGCGCGTTCTCGTTCCGTCACAGCTTCTACTGCATCCCCTTGCGGCATGTCCCCGACGCTCACGCGAAATTGGCCCTCGGCGTCCTATGGTCCTCGCTCGGCCGCTACCTGCTCTTCATGACCGCGGGCAGCTGGGGCGGCTGGCACGACAAAGTGACGGCCCGCGACCTGCTCGGCATCCCTGTCCGGTTTGCCCCCTCGTGGGGCATGGGCCGCAGGGAGCACGAGAACGCGGCAACGCGCATCGAAAGGGCCGTAGACCTGCTACGGAGCCGACTGCCAGCTGCCCCGCGGAACCTCGATCTCTTTGACGAGCAAGCTGACCAATTCGGAAACGACCGCGAAAACGCCCTACGCACCCTGAACGACGCAGTCTTCGACCTGTTCGAGTTGTCGCCTGCCGAGCGCGACCTCGTCAGGGATTTCTGGGCCGAGGAGCACGACCTGTATTGGCGGGGGGCGGCGTCCACCGCGATCAAGCGCGTGCCGGTGTTCAGCGAGGTCGTGGGATCCGGCACCGCTCTCCTCGATGGGCCTATGCCAGACGAGCTGTGGGGCTACCTGCGCGCGTTCCTAGGCGCTTGGGAGGAACAGTTGCCCGAAGCGTTCGATCTAAGCTGGCGCATCGTCCCGTCGCCGGCTCGGGATGCGCTGGCGGCGGTCTTCGACCTCGTGGACTCAGGCGGGTCAGACGTGATCGCACCTGACGGCGACTGGGCCTCCATCGTGGCCCGTTGCGCCGATGCCCTCTCCAATCCGGTGTCCCCGGCCTTCCACGTCAGGCGCTTCGTGCGGGCGGTGGCGGGCAACGGCTTCATTGTCCTTAAGGATAACGCTCGCAGGCTATGGACGGCCAGTGCGGCGCGACAGGATGCGGAGGCGCTGTTTGTTCAGTTGGCCTCGCGTCGGGCTGGCTGACCGAATGGCTGCGCTGGACGCGATCGCGACCGGCCTGTGGCCAGCCTACGTGGACCGCGTGAAGGAGGTGATCCGGGCGGGCTTGGAAAGGCTGGCGGGGGACGCGGGGGATGGAAGCCTGGCAACAGAAAATGAGAACGACCTCAACCGCGAGCTGTTCTTCAGAATGAGGCGCGTAGCCACCGAGCGCCACAGAGAGCTACTCTCACTCCTGCCACGTCCCGCCCTTAGCCGAGAGCACACTTGGAACCTGGTCGCCGCCTACGAGGCGAACAGCCAGCCAAGCCCCGACGATCCCGAGAGGACACCCCGTGAGAACAAACGTCCTGACTTCCAGTGGAGCTTTCAGGACGACCAAGCGGTCGATCTCGACCGGTCGACGCGAACCTACGTCGTCGAATGCAAGCGGCTCGGCACGGCAAAGGGACGCTGGATTTTCAACGGTAACTACGTCGCACACGGGGTGCGTCGCTATGTTGACGGGACGCATCTCTACGGCAAGGACGACATTGGCGGGGCGATGATCGGCTACGTCCAGTCGATGGATGTGTCGACGATCTCGATCGAGGTGGGCAAAGCCCTCGCCGGTGCCGAGCTCCCGCCGCTGTCCACACCCTCTCTTCAGCCCGGCTCGCCAGTGGTCCACGTAGCCGAGCACGAGCTAAAGCGCCTAGGCGCCGCGTCGCCGTTCACCCTGGGGCACTTCTGGGTGGACTTGCGCAAGCCGACTTGAAGCCCGGCGCGTGCCGCGGCGCGTCTGGTTTCGCCAGCCGCGTCTCCGGCCGCCTCCAGCTTCGGACCCCCATAGTCACGAGCATATTCTGACGCGAACCGAGGACCAGCGCCTGCGTGAACAAATGACCGCTTCCGGACAGCGAGCATACCGGCCGGATGACCGCGCGGCTATTTCGCTCATTACAGATCATTCGAATCTCGCTCGCAGCTCCAGAAAGCCTTTTCTCCTTCATAAAAGGAAACCGACCCGTCGAAATTTCTCTACGCGAGGCTAGACGACCTGTTGACCATCATGGCTCGCTGACGAATTGTTCTTAGCGGTGGCCACATTTATAGATGTGCCATGTACCGATCTAATTCCGACATCGTCCGGTTCCACCGGCACACTCTTTCCTCGTCAGGGCAGGTATGACGCCTAGGGAGGCAGCCATACTGGCCGACTTCCGTCGCGAAGGCGAGTGTCCCGTCGACTGGACAGCAGAAATGGCCATGTCGGCCGGTTCGGGTCGGGCACGCATCATCTTGGATCTAGAGTGGGTCCGGGTCGTGGAAAGCTGGGCCTTCGAGCGTAGAGAGGCCACGCTCGTCGAGGAAGTGCAACTGTTCGACGGACCCATGCTGGGCAACTTTGACGAACTGGTTCCTGCAACTGGAAATCTCAAGCTCCGTCGGAGCCGCGCCGTAACCGACTACCTCGCTCGGTTCGGGCGCTTTGCCGGCCTCACGTTCAACAGTCCGTCGCAGCATAACGCGGGCAAGCATCTTCGCCCTGGGAAGCGACTTGAGGAGATGGTAGCGGCGACCACCGGCGGCGCGGCGGCCCTGTTCCTGCATGACCACTCCGCCGACGAGCTGCGATCAGCGTTCTGGATGTGGATCGACTTCGCGTTCGGCCTTAATACTGAAGCGAGCTTCGCAAAGCCGGACGAGGAGAACTTCGCCATGGAGGGCGCCGGACCTTTCTGGCGGTCGTTCCTGACCGCGAACTCGAGCCGATTCGCGTTGAAGTCGATGGCCGCCATCGGTGCTTCCGAGGGCGAGGCAACGGACTGTGTCTGCTTCGACGTATCGTTCGGCGCACGCACGGTGCATGCCTTCCCGGTCACCGAAAGGAAGGCACTGGCCATCAACCCTCCCGGCTTTCCTCTTCTCGGCGTCGAGTTCGGGCGGCAATGACGAACTTCCCTGTAGAGCTCCCCCCGCGAGAGGTGGCTTGGCGCGCGTGAAGGTGACGATCGGAAGGCTGTCAACGACTATTCTGACCTGTTCAAGACGCGCAGCGCGTTTTATGCATAAGCGTTCGCTCTAGAGTTAGTGCCGGGTAAAGATCGCAGACTGGCGCTGCGCGTTACCGTGGCGTTGATCAATGTCGCCATATGACTTGCGAGCCAGATGGCGTGCGCCGATTATTTGAACGGCCTCGCCTGATCCACGATAGGCCGGCCCGGCAACTAGCTTGAACCGACGGCCGCTTACGGGAGCGACAATCACATCGCTGAATATCAGGGATTTGGCGCACAGCTGCCGTCGCGAGTTTGATGGAACAAACGGCAGTTATGCCATCTAGAGGTCCGAAAGCGGACAGACCGTAATCCATCAATTATGAAATGCCATAGTGTCAAAACCGAGGGGTTGTGCCCTTTATGGGCAGTATCAATCGATGCGTCGCAGCAGCCTGATGGCAGGAACGCCACCTCGATGAGAAAGTAGAATATCAATCCGGATAGAGCATAGGATTGTTGGCTCTGCCCGGAATCACTCATTAAATTATCGTCATTATCAGCTTGTAAACCCAATTCGGGTCTTTCCCGTCTCGAACGACAATGTGTGACCGGGTTGCCGACAGGCCGGCCTGATCAGGTGAGGTAGTCAATCCTGCTGCCTCAGCCCATTGGGCGAAGAGGCTGGCATGACTGTTTTCAACAACCTGAAAATCTCACAGAAGATTATCACGCTGCTACTGTTGCTGGGTGGGATTACACTCGCGATTGCATGGACCGGATCGCATCGACTGTCAGAGACAAGTGGCGGCTATGAAGAACTGGTTGCCGTTAAATTACCCAACAATACCAACTTTGTACGGGTGAACCGCAGCCTGACCGCGATGCTGTATGCCTCCTATCAGGTGCTGGTGTATGACGGTGCCAGTATGCAGGCACGCAAGGCCGCCGAGCAGGAGAGCGCCTCATACGACAAGGCGGTATCGCGGCTTCAGGAGATTACGAATCTGGAGCCGGCCACAAGTGACGTGGTGGCCAAACTGCGTGCCGGCATCGATGATGTTCATGCCCGGACCAGTGCGGCAGTGAAACTTGGCCTGCGCAACGATGAAGCCGGGGCCCGGCGTCTGCTGGCCGAAGCCGACGAGCGGGCAGATATCCTGATCGAGGAAAACGTCCGGCTTCAGGATCAACGGATAGCGGCATCACGGAAGGTTTCGGACAGCCTGGTCGCTGCGGCCGCATCGACCTCGACGTTCATGCTCGTCATCGGCATCGTCGGCGTCATCGCCGGTATCGCCATCGCGCTGGCGATGAGCAAGGTCAGCATTATTCGCCCGCTTGATCGTCTGCGTGGCCAGATGGGTGACATTGCCGGCGGCAATTACCGTCAGGACGTGTCGGGCATGGATCGCCGTGACGAAGTCGGCGAGATGGCCAGGGCAGTGCAGGTATTCCGCGAGAACGGCATCGCCAAGGAGGCTGCCGATACGGCCAAGGCGCAAGCCAATGCTGAGCAGAAGATGGTGGTGGATACCGTGTCGGGTCATCTGTCCAGCCTGTCGGCAGGTGACCTGACGGCAGCCATTCACGTCGACTTCCCACCCGAATACGGGGTGCTCAAGTCGAACTTCAACGACGCCCTGACCAATCTGCATGAGCTGATCGGCGCGGTATCGGAAAGCGCGATCGCGATCCGCACCGGCTCTCATGAGATTGCCCAGGCATCGGAGGATCTGGCCCGCCGCACCGAAAGCAATGCCGCTTCGCTGGAGGAGACCGCGGCGTCGGTCACCCAGATGGATGGCCGGCTGCGGGCTACAGCCGTATCGGCGACCCGGACAGTCGAGCGTGCCGACCAGGCGATCAGCACGGTCAGTGGCGGTCGCGCCGTGGCTGATCAGGCGGTGCAGGCGATGGGCCGGGTGTCGGACAGCGCCAAGGGCATCGACAGCGTCATCGAAGGCCTCGACAAGATAGCCTTCCAGACGCGGGTGCTGGCGATGAACGCCGCGGTCGAGGCGGGTCGGGCGGGCGATGCCGGGCGTGGCTTCGCTGTAGTGGCCGACCTGGTGTCGGCCCTGGCGATGCGCGCCGAGGAAGAGGCCAAGCGCGCCCGCGACCAGCTGACCGTAACGCAGACCGATATCGTCACTGCAGTCGAAGCGGTGACGAAGGTTGATGGTGCACTGGCGGCGATCTCTGGTGACGTGGGTCAGGTCCATGAACTGCTGGCGACGATGGCGGCGGACAACCAGGCACAGTCGGCAGCAATCACGGAGATTTCGGTAGCGATCGGGACGATGGACCAGTCGACCCAGCAGAACGCCGCGATGGTCGAAGAGACTTCGGCCGCTGCGCGCAACCTCGCTGGCGAGGTCGGTAGCCTTGCCGAGCAGGCGAGCCGGTTCAGGGTCGGCGAGAATACCGCTACCGTCCGTCCCACCTCGACGAACAGGGCAAACTTCATCAAGCCGGCTGCCTATGCTTCGCCGGTCAGGCCACTGCCTGCCGCAGCCATTTCCGCCCTGACCAAAAGCAACGACGACTGGACGTCTTTCTAAATCCGGTAATTGATGCGCTAGCTACAATTGACATGGATCAAGCTTAACTTATGTGAGTTTAAGCCGCCTGCATTACCAAACGCATCGGATCGACTGCACCAGATCAGGATGATCATGACCACCGAAACCAACACCATCGAGCTTGCCACCGAACTCACCATTGCGTGGTTGAGCAATCCCAATACCCGTACCTCCGCGGACGATGTGCCGGCATTCCTGCAGTCGATGCATCTCGCCGTCGAGAAGCTCAGCGGATCCGCAGGCGAGGCACCTGCTGAAGAAGCTCCGACGGAATATACGCCGGCAGTGAGCGTGCGGAAGTCGCTGGCCAGCAAGGACCACATCATCAGCCTGATCGACGGCAAGCCCTACCGGACGCTGCGCCGCCATCTGACCAGCAATGGCCTGACGCCGGAGGATTATCGCGCCCGCTACAATCTGAAGGCGGACTATCCGATGGTCGCGGAGTCCTACAGCGAAGCGCGTCGCACGATGGCCAAGTCGATCGGCCTGGGCCGCAAGCCCGCACAGAAGGCGGAAGCTGAAGCAACGGCCGCGCCCAAGGCCAAGCGCGGCGGCAAGGCCGCGCTCGCTGCCGCCAAGGAGACGCTCGGCACCGCCGAGTGAGACGCGTCCGGGGGTGGTGATGCCACCCCCGGGTCAATGCCCATCAGCGCGGTGCCGATAGCCCGCAATGGCGGTCATCCCATGCATGACGGCGCGGTGATCGGCCCCGTTCATATGTCTGTTCGGCATTGTCCGTTGGCGCAGCTGGCGATCATACGGCTATCGGGGCTCACGTTCACCCGCCGGCCGATCCCCCCATCCCCGGCAGGCAGTCATCGCAGCATTGCTGAGGTGGTGGTGAGCAGGTGGTCGCGCCCTTCGCTCCCTGGGCGCGGCCACCCCTGACCAATGCAGGTTGGCAAAAGGCGGACGGCCTCTCAGCCGCTCAGTGTGCGAGCGCAGCGCTGGCACCGGATGCCAGCACGATCGACGGTATCGCCTGCCGGCCCCGTTTGCGCTCCAGCTTGCGAGCACGCAGCGCCGTGTCGGCCTCGCTCAGCAACAGGTCGAGATTGATCATCCCCCTGACCGGTCGGCTACAGCCGACGCTGACACCAATCGACAAGGTGAGCCCGTCGATCCGGAAAGGAACGCCCAGCACCTCTTCGATGTGCCGGGCGCGTTCGGCGACATCGCCAGGCGCAGCGATGCCGGTCTGAACCAGGACGAATTCGTCACCGCCCAACCGGACCACTATGTCGTCAGGGGATGCCTCGGTGCGCAACCTAGTCGCAACCGCCCGCAGCAGTTCGTCACCGGCCAGATGACCAAGTTGGTCGTTGACCAGCTTGAAGTCGTCGAGATCCATGTAATGAACGGCAACTGGCAGGGCGGCCGTATCGCCTCTGGTCATCACCGTGGCGGCCTCGCTGAGCGCCAGCCGGTTTGCAAGCCCGGTCAGCGGGTCACGCCGGGCCAGTGCGGCATGAGCCCGGCTCTGCGCCAATCGTGCCGCCTGGCTGGCGTAGCGACGGGACAGGCTACGCATGCCTCCTGCCAACAGCAGCACCAGGCACAGCGCCGATACCCGGTCCTCGGCGAGCGGGCCAAGGCTCACCACCAACGCCGGCGGCAACACCGACACCAGCAGGCTCGGCAAGGCGATACCCGGGCGTAGCGAAACGGTCGCCACCACCCCCGCGGCATAGCCAACGACGAGGATGCCAGTGGGCAGATGCATGAGCGGCAATGGCAGGGCGAGCACGCGGGCGGCCAGACAGCCAAAGACCACGGCAAAGGCGATGTAGGACGCTGCGAACCTGCGTTCGAGCCGGTACCAGGCCACCGCGGTCAGCCGACCTGCATCACACTGGTGCCGGCCAGCGAACAACACGGTCAGGCGGACCATGCTTATGACCGTTCCCAGCACCAGCAGGACGGCGACGATCCGGTCCCCGGAACGCAAGGCAGCCAAGCCGGCGACGAGGACGAACAACCCGGTCATGATGGTTGCCGGTATCCGGGTCTCGAACAGGCTGGCGACGAGCTCGGCGTGGTCCTCGTCCGGCTGCGGCTCGTTGAAATAATCGACAGGGTTCACGACCACGCCCTTTAGGATCAAACCGTAAAGGGTTTGTAGCCATCCCGGCTGACATAACAGTGCCGTAACGGCAAGCGAGAGCGCTCACCCGCTGCTGTGATACTGGACCACGTATCTACCCTTGCAAGGTGCAGTCATCGCCCGAGCCGTTACGTCTGGTCTGGCAGCGGCTGAGCTGCCGCAGGCGGCACGTGAGGCGGCCATCAGGCACTCGATCGAGGCGGCCAGCGGCGGCGCCCCCAAGCCAGCCCGTGCCCACGTTGCGACCCCGAATTACGCGATTATCCCCCCGCCTCGCCCGCGAGCTTCTTTGGTCGCTTTCGGTGCAGTAGCGGGGTGCTATCGCCCTGAGAGGAAAACTGCCCTGCAAGGGCAGGGAAAAGTCAGCGGTCACGGGTGCGTTTCGGTGCAGCTGGCGGGGTGTTTGCGGCGGGGGTGGTGAAACGCCGGATCGGCCCCGCAATCAGGTGGATTGAGCGTTTCACCACCCCACAGACCGTTCCTGTTTTCAAGAACGAAACGCGCTGCTTGGCTGATCCCGTACGGGTACATCCTGGGCGCGAACGGGCTCATTCAGTGTCGTGATGCAGGCCCATGCGACGATCGGTTTCGCGCACCAGCGTTTCGCGCATCTCGGGGTGGTCTTTGCGGATGATCGCATCCACCGCGATCTGGGTATATTCCATGATCCGACGCAGGCGCCGGTCGCTGGCGCTGAGCCGTTTCCCGCTTCCCAACCAGGCATCGATCGCGGTGCGGATGACATCGGCCGGGGACACACCGCGATGGCTGGCAATCGCCTCGACCTGCTCGAAGGCAGCCTCGTCGAGACGGATGGTATAGCGTTTGGAACGGGCCGGCATTGATACCTCCTGGTCAGGCTTCGCGGACGTCTGAAAACGGTGGTTTCACCATGGTATCCGCGCTCGCGTTGATCACGCCGAAAAGGCTATCAGCGACGAGATTGTCGGACAATGTCAGACAAAAATATCAGGCCGTACCAATGCTGTGACAGTGTCAGACAAAGTGTAACACGTTTGAACCGCTTTTGGACGTCCGCTAACTGATTGATATGTCTGGGAAACAGGCAAGCGGAGCTTGCGTTCGGTGTGCTTATTGAGCGTCGGATATCATTGGCGTGGGTTGGTCGTCGTTGCTTTGTCCGGCGTGAGCGGATCCTGTGCCGGTTTCCGCGCGGCAGCGGCCCGCCGTGAGGCGGCATTTGCAGACTGGTGACGGGTAGGCAATTCTTGCCGGGTAGTCATGGCGGTGGTGTCCAGAACCAGCCGGAAAACCCAGCCTCTCGGCGGGCCTGAACCTGCCTTTTCCGGGCGGCCACGGGAGCGGTTTTTGCCCCTCCCGACCGTTTCCCGGCCGGCCGCGTTTGGATGGCCCGAAAGTGCACCAGATCGCACCGGCCGGGCACCGGTTTTTATCGCAGCGCGGCCGAGGACCTGGGCCGGTNACCCCCGGGCGGGGCCCGGCAGACGGCGCCACAGCGCTCCGATCGACACGGTGATGGCCGATGCCGGCAGCGACACGGGAACGGGCCTGTACGGCCGCCCCAGGCAGGCCCTCGGGATAGCAGACAGCCCCCGCCCCCTGCTCTCATCGGAGAGCATCGCTGCGGCGCCAGCCGCAGCGTCCACCGCTGCCCGGGACGGTGCCGGTGATGATTATCGGAACGGTGCCGGGTCATGCCAGCATCGGACAGCGCACGCCGCAGGCGTTCCTTCTCATTCTAAACCTCTTCTGCCGGATTGTGACCGCATGGCAGACTCGCGCTCAGGTCACGCGCGGCGACGCCGGCGCCAAGCCGGGCGAGCACGGCGGCGAGCCCGGGATCGCTGACGATCACGCCGGGCAGTTCGTCGAGCGGCAGGCTGGCGAGCATCGCCTTGAGTTCGGCCTCGGTGGCCTCGGCATGACAGGCGGCATCGGCGGGCAGCGGGGGTACCCCGAGCAGGCGCTCGACCATCGCGGCCGCGGCGCGCGGCAGGCTGAACCAGTAGGCGTTGGGGATCTGTTTGACGCGCGGGCCGGAGCCGTCCTCGATCCCGGTCGGCTCGGTGCGGCGGATCCAGTTGAGGAAGCCGTGCTGGCGCAGGCGGGCAAGCGCCCTGACCACCGCATCGCGCGAGCGGCGCAGCGAGCGCATCAGGGTGTCGATCGAGGGCTCGCAGCGACCGCTGCGATAGTCGACGATGCGGTAGAGCTGGCGCAGCACCTCGAGGCCGATATGGCCGAGCGGCCCGTTGCGCCTGCCGGCCTGCTTGTGGGTGCGGTCGAAGCTCTCGGCCGCGCGCAATGTCGCACCGATGCGCTTGCGGTCGATCGGTCGCCACACCCGCTGCTCGCGCTCGCCGCGGTGATAGCTGTTGCGCCGCACCGGCTGGAAGGTGCGGGTAGCTTTCGGGGTGACGCCCTTCAGGACGTCACCGAGCGACCGCGCGGTCATGCCGTGCCCCGCATCGGATGGAGGATGAATACGGGTGGGCAGACCGCGGCGGATGGCGCCGCGGATATCGGAAAGGTATGCATAGCCAGGTCGGCCTCCAGGGGTGGAGCAGTCGATGGACACGCGGGTCCGTGTGGAGGAGCCGGGACGCTGCCTTCCATGCGGGCCCGCCACCGTCACCGGCTATCGGCCGGCACGGTCAGGGCATGACCGGACCACCGATCATGGCGGCCGCAGCGGTCGTGTTTTCACACACCGCCGGGGAGCGGATGCGACCAGCCCGGGCACCGGCGTGGCAGGCGTCACGCGGCCGCGCGCATGGCGTTGCTGGACACCGGCTCAGGGCGAAAGTCGCCGCACCACTGGTGGGCCATCATCGGCGGGAAGAGCTGGAAGCCATCGGCATGGCTGCCGATGACCGGGCCGGTCGGCGCGTAGCGCCGGCACATGCCATGCGCGTTGGGGAAGGCGGTGGTGGTACCGGCCGCGAAGAAGCGGCAACCGGCACAGGTCTCGGTCGCCATCAGTGCAGGGTGTGGCCGGCCAGCCCCGGCACCCGGATCGTCACCCCCGGCGCCGGCTCGGCCGCGCGGCGGGCATGGACCACGGGGTCGGCATGGGTGGCACGGGTTTCCTCGAGGGTGCGGCTATAGGCGCCGAGCCGTTCGACCTTGGCGGCCAGTGCCGCCTGCTGGGTGGCGCTGGGGGTGGGCGGCAGGCTGGCCATCATCGCGTCGAGCTCGGCCTCGAGGTTGCCGGCGATGACGGCGAGCGTCGCGCACATCACCTCGCAGCGGTCGCAGCCCCAGCTGCACGCCGGGTCGGCAAGGTAGACACGGGATGGGGAGACAGGGGGATGCGTGGCCATGGTCAGGGGTCCGGGGTCAGGAAAGGGCATTCCCGAAAGCAGGGATGCTTTCAGGCGCGCCGGTCAGGAATGGGAGCGGATGGAGCTGGCGGCGGCTAGGGCGGTCGCCCGCACCGGCCCGCCGGGCCGGGGTCAGTATCCGGGTCGGTCATGGCGCGGCTGCGGACGCCAGCAGCAGCCCGAACGGCATCACTGGCTGGGTGGTGGGTTCGGTAGCCTCCGGGGCCACCAGACGCGGCTGTACGGGCAGCAGCGTTGCCTCCAGCCCGGCCAGGATGCCGACGACACGGCCGACGATGCCATCCCGCAGGTAATCGAGCCCGGCGCCGGCGAACGGGCCATCGCACACCACCAGCCTGCCGGCCGCGGCACTTGCGAGCACCTCGTCGCGGCTGCGGGGCCGAGCATAGGGTCCGACGAACCAGCGCTCGCGGTCGGGGTCGCTGCGCAAAGCAGTGCCGAGCGAGATCTGCTGGATGCGCTGGCTCGGGCGCGCGGTGCCGCGACCGAAGCGGTAGAGGTAGAGCTCGCCGTCATCCAGCGCCCGGTCACCGGGGTCGACCACCGCGACATCGCCGGGACGGAGCAGCGGCGCACAGTCGCGGTCGGCGACGGTGAAGGCGGTGCAGCCGGCGGGCAATGTCTCAAACACCGCAACGGCGCGGTTGTCGACGGCGAACAGCGGCCGGGTGCGGCAGGGAGCGATATGGATCACGGGGCTTCCTCGACGATGAGCATGAGCCGGGCGCGCATCGCCGCGCCCAGCCGCAGGACTTCCTCCTGCTCGAGCAGGGCGAGCGCGGCCTCATCGCGGCTGACGACGCCGTCGGCAACCGCCAGGCAGATCGCGGTGGTGAGATCGCTCTGCTCGCGGGCTTGCGCTGCGAGCTGGACGAGGAGGTCCTGCCGGCAGGGCGGCATGACGGGATGGGCCACGAATGTACCTCCGGCGAGCAGGCAGAGCTCGGCAGTCACCAGCGGGGCGCCTGCGTACCGCTCGAGATCGTGAACGACATCGATGGGCACGAAGCACTCGGCGTCATCGGGGTTGCTCGAGGCGTAGCGCGCCAGCGTCGACTTGCTGACCCGGCAGCGGCTGGCGGCCAGCGCCAGGCCACCGGCGCGGCGGATGAGTTCGGCGGTGCGCAGCCGCAGCAGCTGGTTGCGCACCAGCGTGCCGACCGCGGTCCAGGCCGGGCCGGTGCCCGCCAGCCGGGAAAACGCGTGCGTCTTTCCCGGTGACGCCGGCAGCGGCGCTGGCTTAGCGACACCGGCATGCGATGCCCCTGCCCCACCATGACCCTGCAGGCTCACGCTGCTGCCGCCTCGGCCGGGGCAGCGCCGGTGTCTCCGAGATATGCCAGGGCGGCTGGGGAGAGAGTGGCACCTTTAGCTCGAACCGCATCAAGCACGGTCGGCCGCCACCAATGGGGAATAGGCCGCAGCCTCTTCCAGTCAGAAACGGTTTTGACGTTTCCTTTAATCGCTCTCGCGAGCTGAGTGGGGCTGTTGCCGAACACCGCAAAAATCTCGTCTACCGGAGCCATAGACCACGTAATATCCGGAAAACGGAAAATTGCGCAAGATGCTATTTTTCCGATGTTCGCGAATGAAGGCTTTGCCCTCTCCTGCGACAAAAGGCATATGTCCCAATCAGATTTTATCCGGCGGATGCGTGAAGCCATGAAGGCGCAAGGGGTCACTCAAGGCCAACTCGCTGAAGCGGCCGGCATCACCTCTCAGTCCGCCGTTTCCAACATCTTCAAGGGAACACGACGGATCCGGGTGGAGGAGAAGGCCGCATTTGAACGACGGCTTGGCCTATCAGATCAGGTAGAGGCGCACTGGTTGCCAGCGATCGATCTCAGCGCGGCTGCCGAATGGCAGGTTGCCGTTAAAACTCCTCGCAAATCCGTGCCTCTTGCCTCAGCAGGGCCTCACGCATTTGCGATCCTGGTGGAATCCCAAGAAGCAGGGCAGATTCTGCCAGATGGGGGTTGGATGGCGATCGATCCTGACCAGACATCGGTGTTTGTTGGGAAGCTCTATCTGGCGATCGGTCCTGGCGAACGCTGTATGCCGGTTCGCTACCTTTCGGATCCGGCCCGCCTGACGCCATTGGCCGAACCGTCCGAAAAACAGGCTTGGAAAATCGGACGCGATCATTTCACGATAATAGGCCGTGTCATTGCTTATGGCTGCGATCTCGCGCTTTAACATAGACTCCTGTTTTCTGAAAAACGGAATTTTCTTATTGATTGAGCAAGTCGGCTCCTAGTCGGACACGACCACTCGAGCAGAACCGGAAACCGAAACACCTATCCTGGGTTTAGCGGTTAGCGATGCACAGGAACCGACGTCATGAGCAGCAAGGCATATGGCGGATGGCTGACCGCGGGTTTCGACATGTGGCAACTGGGTGCGGAGGCTGGGGCGGTGATGGCACTGCGTATGGCCCGTATTGCCGCTGGAGGGCCTGCTGGAACGGCTGAGGCCCGGTTGATGGTATCGGAGAAGGTTCGGGCCGCCATCGAGCTCCAGACGCGCCTGATGACCGGTGGTCTTGGCCACACACCGCTATCGGGGACGCAAGCGACGCTGAAGCACTACCGAGGCAAGGTTGCCGCCAACAGCAAGCGGCTCAACCGCAAACGCTGATCCTCGACCTGCACGGTACGATTGCCGAGCCGCTCGACATTCTGCTCTGCGACGCTTCGGGATCCACTGGCTCATGTCGCTACAGGCACACACCGCCAATTTTCCGGCTTTAATGAAAGCCTGCGGCCTCTGGCCGCCTCGGTGACGGCGTTAGCCGGCACGGATCAAAGGCGCATTGGCCTTCAGGCCAATTCCACACGACTCTTCAATCCCACACTCTCGACACCTCACCCGCGTTAAAAGATTCTGTTAAATATGAATCGTTAAGAAGGTTAAGTCGTCCAAAAAGCCAAAATTTCTTTCACATATCAGACAGATACCTGAGGGCTTGGTGGGTGATACCCCGTGATTCGGTGGGTGATACCCCGACAATGAGGTGGGTGATACCCCGAAATAATGGTGGGTGATACCCCGAGTCTACCGATCCTGAAAAGCGGCTGATCATGCCGATTATCTACAGTATGCTGGTCCCTGCGGTCTTGGGTGCGGTGCTATGGGCAGCTGGAACGACTTTGCGCGGTGGGTGAAACCCCGATAGCTGAACCTCGGGTGGGTGAAACCCCGATAGTCAGCGGCGGCCAGCAAGATGGTCCATGCGCGCATCCACCTCCTCGGTACGTCGGCGATCGGCATCAAAACGGGCACGACGTTCCTCCTCCGCTCGCATTCGCTCGGCGAGCGCCAGCGTTTCGATCTCACCACGCCGTCGGAATTGTACAGCCGGACTCCTGTCGACCGTCTCAGCCATCTCCATTGCGTAGTCAGGGAGGTGGTCAGCCTCAATCACACGCCGAAGCATCCGGTTGAATTCCTTAGGCTGAGCATCGCTTCCAGTTTTGTCACGTAATACTTCTACCCGGCACAGCCACCCGCCCTGCTGTGCACCGACATGCTTGCGTGCGATGCGATACAATGCGCGCTCCAGCCCCCCGGACAGCAGAAAATAATCGGGGTGCATGGTCAGCAACGACTTCTCGTTGACGATTCCTTCGTAGACCCAGTCTGAAAGGGTCAACGTCATTCCGCGCGGCTGCTCGGTGTCCGCGTCGGTATCGAACGTCCAGCTGTCCAGCCAGTTGAAACCAGCCTTCTGGCGGCGCTTCGTTGCCCGGATCGAGGTCGTGATGGACGTTGTTTGAAGTCGAAGCAGCGCGGCTTGAAGCTCCTGATAATCTCGGCCCCCGGTACTGCGCTTAATCGCACGCAATAAGTCATAGGGCGTCGTCGTCAGCGTACGAGGCAAGTCGTTCAAGCCCTGCTGCTTCATGCGATTGAGGGTGGACGCCGCCCATATGAGAATATCGGCGTCCCATATTGTCGCCATGCCGTAATCGGGGATTGCCTGTACGCGCACCCACGCTTCGCCGTCCGGGCTCTTATACTCGATTGGCTTCAGCCGCTTGCGCTTTTGAAGCGAAAAGAATGGCCGCTCCATAACCTCTCGCTGATCGCGGAGCGGAAGATCACCTAGCGCCGGGATGAACAGGTCAAACTCGGGGTTGGAGTCGCGACGCTTGCTCATGGCGCGAACCTCGTGTGACCCCGCTTCACCAAATACTGGCGGAGCAGGCGTTCGGTGATTACGGTAAGGGGTTCCCCACCTTCCTCGACGCTGAGCTGACGCAGTGCGCGGTGCATATCCTCCGGAATGTGAATCAGCACCGCCTTTTTGCCGGGATGGCTGCTGCGGCGTGGCGCCACTGGAGCCGGCGTCGGTGCATCGGCCGCGCGACGCGCCCGTCGCGGTGCTTCCGCCGGTAATGACTCAGGAACTAGGTCGGCGACGGGAGCTGCTGCCGGGGTCGAATCTACGGGTTCGTCATCAAAGATGCTGGCGAGCGAGGAGGGCTTCCGGGCCATTATGCCACCTCGCTTACTAGCTTAGTCGTATAACCGCTTAGTAGCTTAGCCTCAGCGTATGCAGCGCGTAGTTCAGCCGCAGATTTGCTGTCCGGCTCCGTCTCGGCCGCAGTGCGCCCCAACGGCGTCGCCTTGTAGAAGTCCTTGCGGAAATGAAGACGGCTGTCGAACATCGTTACGCCCTTGGCGGTGAAGCCGGCATGAGCCTCCTGCCCTTCCCCGCCTTGGTGTGGAACTTGGGTCAGGATGACGGCGAAAGGAGTGCCGGCCTGCTGCACCTGCTTGACCGTCTGCAACACTGAATGAACGTCCAACCCGCGTGGCGCGACCGGGATGATAACGAAATCCGCCTGCTCGGCAGCAAGCATTGCGATGTCCTTGGAGTTAGCCGGTGTGTCGATAATGATGAGGTCAATCTTGCCGCTACTACGCCCGCGCGAAACGTGGAGAGGGAGGCCGGCGACGCTGCTGTCCTTCACCATCACGTCATCTTCGCCCCGGCGTTCCGACCAGTAGAGCGCCGATCCCTGCCGGTCGTCGGCATCAAGGATGACGACCGATGCCCCCTCATGAGCTGCCTCGACAGCGAACCCGGTAGAGAGGGTGGTCTTTGATTGACCGCCCTTCTGCGCGATAACGGCCCAAACCTGCATGACGGCTGCCCCTAATAAGCTATTTACCGACTTATATCGCTTAGTAGCTTATTCGTAAAGTCGAATGCCTACTTATCGGGACGTACGCTGTCCTTCTCACCATAATCGGACCACTCTTCACGCATCGCCCCATCGCAATCGAAACCACGTCGCTGGTAGCGCCGACATCCACCGGTGAGTGCCCGCCTACGCAAGCCGTCAATGTCCATTAGAGGTCAGACGCCGCTAAGTAGCTCGATCGGATTAACGCGGAGGTAGACGCGGTCCCAACAGAGGTGCCAATCTAAGCTACTAAGCTACTAAGCTACTAAGCTACTAAGCTACTAAGCTACTAAGCTTAATATTACCCGAGCAGGTATGATCGTCGCGTGTCCTCCAAGGGCACGTGCTCCCGTCACCCGGCGTTCGTCCGACCCGGCTTGAGGAGGTCAAGCACCGCTGCGGTCATCGCAGTGGCACCGGTCGTCACCACCGCGCGCGGGTGTAGAGCCCGTCACGCAGCATCGCCGCAGCACCGCCAACGCGTTCCTTGGCGGGCTGGACGACGAACACCACCGTGCCGGCCCAGCGATCCTTGAGTGCGGCGAGCCGGCGTGCGGTGGCGAGCAATCCGACGATATGGGTATCGTGCCCACAGGCGTGCATCACCGGGGCCTCGACGCCGACCTGGCGCGCCTTGCTCGCATTGGGCAACCCGGACTTCTCCTCGACCGGCAGCCCGTCCATGTCGGCACGCACCAGCACCACCGGCCCGGCGCCGTTGCGCAGCACGCCGACCACGCCGGTGCCGCCAACCTTCTCGGTGACCTGCATGCCCGCTACGGACCGCAGCGACGCCGCCATCCTGGCTGCCGTGCGCACCTCCTTGAACGAGAGTTCGGGGTTGCGGTGAAAGTCGTCCCACATAGCAACCAGCGTCTTGTCGTAGTCAGCGCGGATCGCGGCGGCATAGTCAGGTTCGGCAAGCGCCGGCGTAGCGAACAGTGACAACGCGGTCGCCGCAAGCAAGTAACGCATAAAAAAGATGTCCCTTTTCGCCAGCGTAGCGGCGCGCCCGCATGGCACAACGGCTAGAAAGGGGGCTGACCACGAGATGGCCGAAAACTTGCGGAAGGCATCAGCAATGCGTCGATTGGGATGATGTTTTGAATGACCGGGTTTGGGGGGAACGGACCGGCCTCTTTCGGGAAGGCGAGCTGCGACAGCTGACGGGCACAGCGCTGCCGCCTTTCCCACAAACGATAGTTGAGTGGAAACGGGTGCAGCGTCTCGAAACTCGTTGCCGGTGGAGGATGTGGGAAGCTCAGGTCGGGTCCAACGGTAATAGCTGGAGCCTCCTGCAAGGCCGCTATCAATCTGGTGCTAGTTAACTGCTGGGGCCGCCGTTGGCCCCGTCCCATTTGCCGGTACGGCTGCGGTCGTCTGAACTCCGAGTTCGTAAACCGCATCCCACCGTCTGTTGGCCGCTTTCAAATACGTGATGCCAAGCGGCGCTTGCCGAAGGTCACCATTATCATGTGGTCCACATCCGTCATCCTGGCAGTTCCATGCCTTGCCGCCATTACCGGCGACGTTGATCGTCACGGTTCGCTTACCTGGCATAAGCGCCCCTGCGGGCACGATGGTGCGGTCACCCAAGCTGATCGCTTGTCGCATAGCGTGAAGATTGCCGACGTAAGCTAAAATGATCGCATCCTTGGGGGCTGCTATCCTGGTCCAGGTCTGTGCCATCGACGCATTTCGTTCCTGCCCCTCTGGGGTGTTACGGCCGATATCGGACGCGATCACGCCGTCGATACGTCCTGCCTGCTTCAATGTGCGTAGTTGCTCAAACAGGCGCATAAAAGCAACGCTGCCCCTACCGTCTTGCAATTCCGATTTGAACAAGAACAGCTTCAAGAGCTTGGCCTGTTCAAGAGGTGATCCGTCAGAATTAAGGAACGCGTCGATGGCTGCTTGGTCGTCCGAGGTATATTCCAATGCAACGGTCACTGGACGGCCTGTTGTACTTCCTAAACAGACGAGGTTGGCAAAGGCGTCGGGCGACTCGTTCGTCCCGTGCATTTCGCCTACGATGACCCATCTGGTCTCTGGCTGCCATAAACGACTTGCACCGGGCACAGGAGCACAGCTTGGCGTAATCACGCTCCACAGCGCAGCAACAATGGCAATCATATTGCAGTTCTCCTCGACTACAGCGCTTTACAGGCCAAGGCGCTGGCGTCAGTTTCCGTCCGGATCAAGTAGCTTGCCGGCTACCTTGACGGCGATAGTGAGCGGATCACGGCCTTGGCCGTATCCATACTCAGCGGCTTCCTGTTTTGAACACCGTCGTTGACCTGCAAAGATACCGCAAGGGGCTGCTGGAGCGAGTGCAGCCATACCAGTCTGGACGTCGTCCCGCCCCCGTTCTGTACTGGAGCGCTCGACTGGTAGCGGCAACCTGTATCGATCCCGTCGAGCTCCGCAGACAACGATTTCCTCCGATGACGCGGTATCATCGCATCGAGCGATCACTGATAACTTGGGCGGTGCATGAGGCTTATCGATCCTCGACAGCTCAAATGCGGCTGGATCGGGCAGCGGCTGCGCCGCTTGGAGGGCCATGGTCAGCCACATCAGCATACCTGACAAATAGCTGCGCAGCATCGTTCCCGCAACGAACGACTAGCGAGACGACGCTGGCATTCTTGGAATCGATGGGATTTCAGGAAAGATGGCCCCTCAATTCAGTGCGCTTTGCAGTTTGGTGTGCTACTCGCTTCATTGGCTGTCACCCGGATCGCGCTCACCGGATCAGACACTTTAGCGAATTCAGGTCCCTCCACCCGAAGGTGTTCGACGCCGCTGCCCCATTGCCGACGCCACCACCTGTTACCCGATCGCACGTCTATTCGGGGGAGCGTGTCTCGAGCGTAGCGAAGCATTTCGTCAGGCGGGATCAGGCTCCGTCCATCAGCGAGTGCGTGCGACAATTCCTTCGCCAAGTCCACATTCGCGACCTTCGGCATATCCGCTGCGCGCCGATCCAGGTCGTTCGTCAGACTGAGTTTGGCTGCTTCCCACTCGTCCGCAGTGAAACCAGAGACGGTGAGGTCACACGTGACCCTTTGCAAATTCGCGACGGCTGGTTCCCAGAGGCCCTCGGCATAGTTGTCCCAAAGCATGATCTGGCGCTGACCTTGCTCCCCGTTCTCGATAAACATGCCGACTTTCCCAGCCGGATTGGCGGGCTGAAGGGTGCTGAGGCGGTTGTTCACAGCACGCGTGACCAGGAGGTCCATCACTTCAGCTTGCGCCTGACGATCGCGCGACGAGGGAGGCACTGGGGTCGGCATGACGACGGTCACCAACGCGGTTCGACGTCCCTGCGGAAGCGCAGAAAAGCTGATCGGACGAATGTGGTCACGCTGGAACGTCGGGAAAGGAGCGGGGTGAGACGTGGGCGTCAAAGGCGCCCAGTTTCCAAAACGCTTGTCGATCAGCGTCTTCAGGTCATCGACCTTCACGTTGCCGACGACTACAATCATCATGTTTTCGGGGCGGTACAGGCGACGATATAGGCCACGAATGGTATCGATGTTCGCGGTCGACACATCGTCAGAGTTCTGCGCATCGATCACGTCATTCGGCGAGCCCGGCGCGACCGCGGCGATGTAACTGGCGTAAATCTCGTTGCCGAGCTTCTTGTCAGCCATTTCCTGCATGACCGAGATACGCTGACCATCTACCGTATCAGGTCTGAACGTCAGGTCGGAAGCGGCTTCACGAAGTAGGGCCAGAATGCTGTCAAGGTCGCCGGTCTGTGGTGTCTTGCTTGACAGAAAGTAATTGCTTTCCCGCCAGCTCGTTGTCGCCACATGGGGAGCGGGAAGTGTCAGTTGCAGACCGACGCGGGTAAAATGATCGGGGTCATCTGGAGACCCCACCGTCGGACTGTGGAAGACGACGTGCTCGATCAGATGTGCCAATCCCCGTTCACCGGGCCGACGTTCGGCGATGAAGCCGCCTTCGTTGCGCATGAGCAACGCGACACCGGATTCTTGGCTCTGCCGGGGCAGGATCGCAAACCTCACGCCGTTCGCAAGACGTCCGATCAGGGGCTTCCCCCAACTGAAAGACGGACTGTTCGTGGGCTCCGCACTACCACTGGGAGGGGCCAACACCCTATCCTGCGCAATCCCGGAAGAGGGAATGGCGAGCAAGGGGGCAAGGATCAAGTGTATTGCCGCTTTGCCGCGCTTCCACATGTCTACGCTCCGCCTCTCGAACCGGAACGTAGATGTGCGCCTTTTGAGGCAAAAAGGTGACTCGCGCTTGGTGTATGCGCTTTTGATCGACCTTTCGATCAGAAGCGGCCAGCGAGACGCCTCGGCTGCTTGCGTGCTTCGATCCATGTCGCGGCATCGTCAAGCACCTGATCCATGTGGTTGGTGCCATCCGCCGTGCGCATGAAGTGATCCAGCTCGGCCAGTTCACGATACTCGACATTGGTCTTGCCCGCGTTGCGCGCCATTTCGTAACCCGCTCGCGCAGTGGACACGGGTGACGATTGGTCGCGAGCGCCGTGGATCAGGAGAACAGGCACAGTGGATTGTACTAGGCTTCTGGCGGGTACGATATCGACGGCATCGTCCCACCAGCGATAGCTCAATCCTCCCCACCGCCCTTGTCCTGTCGGACGTTCGTGGGCTGCTGCGAAGACGGCAGGCGCCTCGGCAGCCATCGCCGGCGGCACCGCCGCGCGGATCAGCTCCCCAACCGGAACACCGGTTCCCGACGACAGAACGATCACGGCTTTTGCTTCCGGCACCAACGGGGCAAGCAGGGCCGCCACCGCGCCGCCCTCCGAGCCGCCGAAAATCACGATTCTCCTGTTCCACCAAGACTGTCTCCGCAGGTCAGCGATGACCCGCAAACAATCCTGGACACGCAGGCTGAGCGTATATTGATCCCAGTATCGCTGTGAGCAGCCATCGACGACCGGCGTTCCGTCGTCGCTCCCCACGCCCACCTTGTCGATCAGCAAGGCTCGGTCTCCGGGTCGAAGTATGCCAGCGGCGTGACGCAGGTTCGGCTTGCTTGAAACGGCTTCGCATCCGGTTCCCTGCATAACCAGAACGACGCCCGACGAACGATGGCGGGTTTCGCCCAGCCAGTAGGTGATCCGACTTCCATCCGGGCGCTCGACGCCATGTTGCGTCAGCGGTGCCGTATCGGCCAAAGGGACGGCCAGTGCGAGTAGAATGGCGGCAATCATATCCCACTGGTTCTAGCAAACCGGCGGGCATCCAAAAAGGCGTGAGCCTTCCCGATTGGGAACGGCGCGCGGGGCAAGGGGGGGGTGTCCGATGCCGGGCGTGGAAGGTCAGAGCACCCATTTTCTCAAAATCTATTCCCGATTGGCTTTTCCCGAAATGGTCGGGTGGTGACGCCAAAATGGGAAAGCCGGCACCGGGGAAACAGCTGCCCCTCATGCTGCCTATCTGTGTTCAGGAAGCGTCCGAGGCCACTACCCATTTACCGAACAGGGTAAGGTCGCACGCCTTCGCCAAAGCGACGGAAGCGTGGTTGTCGATCTGGCAGCGATACTGAGGCTCATAGCCCTGCTGCCGTGAATGCCGATTGATCGCCTGCACGACGGCCCGCGCGTAGCCCTTGCCCCTGACATCAGACAACGTCAGCACCCCGAGGTCCGCGATCCGGCTGTTCTGCCATGGAAGCGCGCTGGCGGCGCTGACCAGGCGATCGCCATCGAAGCAACCGAAGACAGCCCAGTGATCGAGCTCGACATAGGCCTCCTCCAGATCCTGCTCCGACGCCTCCGTCTGAAAGGCGTCGAATGCCGCGCGGTCAGCGTCAGTAAGTTGACGTAACGCCTTCGACTGATCAGCTGCTGATGCCGTGTCGCCAGCAAGGTAAAACAGGAAATCGGGATCGTGGAAAATGACGCCCGCTCCGGTCAATCGATCGCGCAAACCCGCGACCGTCATCATTCCCGCTGCATCAATGCCGATCACTTCGGCCAGTTCGGGCGTAAGGGCCGCGCGCGTCGAACCATCCTGCCCCTCCAGGATCATCGCCGGGCGCCTGGGGCTCAGGGTCGGTACCACCGTCAGCGTGACATCGCCTTCCGTATCGACGCGGCGGCCGTCGAATGCTTCGTGCCAATAATCTAGGATTGCGCGCGGGAAGCCGGTCATGGCGCACGATAGCACCGTGCATGCGGTGCCGGTAGTTTTCGCCGAGGCGATCGGCTATCGGCGATGCCGTCCAGCGATTCACGAAAGGAGGGCGACGATGACCGATCATACCGCGCCCATTCGTGGAGTAATTTGGGTCGGCGGCATCCTCCTGCGCCACTGACGCTTCCGGTCACGAACACGACCGATACCCATCATCGCTGATATGAGGGCCACGCGAAGTCGCGTGGTGATGTTTCCATGACGGACGACGACGAAGACCTGTTTCCGCGCGTCTCCGTGCTGCGCAAGGTGTTGGCTTTCACCTTCCGGCTTTGGGCACGCGCGCCGGTGCTGGCAGCCGCCTGTGCTACAGCAATGCTGCTCGGCACCCTGACCGAGGTATTCGTGCCGCTTTATGCCGGGCGGATGATCGATGCCGTTGGCAGCGGCGATGCAGGACCCGCCTGGCGCGCGTTCGCGGCCATCGCGTCGCTTGGCGGTGCGATGGTCGTGCTGCGCCATCTCGGCTGGTGGGCGATCACGCCGCTGACGCTCGGCATGATGCGCGACGTGACGCAGGAGGCGTTCGCACGCGTCCAGCGGCTGTCGACCGACTGGCATGCCAACGCCTTTTCCGGCTCGACCGTGCGGCGGATCACGCGCGGCATGTGGGCGCTCGACACGCTCAACGACGTGCTGCTGCTCTCACTGCTGCCATCGCTGACCGTACTGGTCGGGACGGTGATCCTGCTGGCGGCGCACTGGCCGCTGCTCGGGCTGGTGATGGGCATCGGCGCGCTCGCCTATATCGTGCTGACGGTGGGGCTGGCGACCCGCGTGCTGGCACCGATCGCGCGGCTGTCGAACCAGTGGGATACGAAGATGGGCGGCGTGCTGGCCGATGCGATCGGCACCAACGCCGTCGTGAAGGCCTTCGGTGGCGAGGCAAACGAGGAAGCGCTGCTGGCCCGGACCGTCGCCAAGTGGCACCGGCGCACGCGGCGGACCTGGATGGCGTTCACCTGGGCGGGATCGGGGCAGCTCGCATTGCTCTGGCTGATCCGCATCGCTGCCACCGGCGTGGCGCTATGGCTGTGGTCACGCGGGCGGGCGAGCGCCGGGGACATGGCCTATGTCCTGACCAGCTATCTGGTGCTGAACGGCTATCTTCGCGACATCGGCCAGTACGTCCACCAGCTCCAGCGCTCGGTGAACGAGATGGAGGAACTGGTCGCGCTCCACGACGAACCACTCGGCGTCGCCGATCGCGTCGATGCGCGTCCAATCGCGATCAAAGCCGGTGCGATCCGTTTCGAGGACGTGACCTTCCGCTATGCTGGACAGGACCGGCCGCTCTACGAGCATCTGGCCGTGACCATCCCGGCCGGTCAGCGCGTCGGACTGGTGGGACCGTCGGGGTCGGGCAAGACCAGCTTCGTCAAACTTATCCAGCGCCTGTACGACGTGGATGCCGGCCGGGTGACGATCGACGGGCAGGACGTAGCGCACGCGACGCAGGCTTCTCTCCGCAAGCAGGTCGCCATCGTGCCGCAGGAGCCGGTGCTGTTCCACCGAACGCTGGCCGAGAATATTGGCTATGGCCGAGCCG
Source organism: Sphingomonas sp. CFBP 8760 (assembly GCF_014841615.1). GTDB lineage: Bacteria > Pseudomonadota > Alphaproteobacteria > Sphingomonadales > Sphingomonadaceae > Sphingomonas. Next base: position 48,328 of record NZ_JACYUG010000023.1, read on the forward strand.
ATGCGACCCAGGCGGAGATCGAGGAAGCGGCGCGGCTAGCCAACGCGCACGACTTCATCATGGCGCTGCCCAAGGGATACCGCACCCCGGTTGGCGAGCGCGGGGTGAAGCTGTCGGGGGGTGAGCGTCAGCGCGTTGCGATCGCCCGCGCCTTCCTCGCTGATGCACCGATCCTGATCCTGGACGAGGCCACCTCCAGCCTCGATTCCGTATCCGAGGCGGCGATCCAGCAGGCCATGGAGCGGCTGATGGTGAACCGCACCGCGATCGTCATCGCGCACCGGCTATCGACGGTCCGGGCACTGGATCGGATCCTCGTCTTCGCGAATGGACGGATTGTTGAAGACGGCATGCACGACGCTCTCCTGCGAGCGGACGACGGGCATTATCGCCGCCTGTTCGAGCGGCAGGCGGGAACAGCAGCGCCGTCGATTGCGGTGTAACGTTTGGCGCTGCCTGTCGCGAAAATGCGGAGGTTTGGGCGTGGGGTATGTCGACGATTTCCTACCGGCGGAACGTCTGAATGTGGGTGGAGAATGGCCTGACCGCTTTTCGGCCGCGACCGGCTTGATCGGCCCTTCGTTCATGTAGCGGCCTAGCGGGCTTTCGCCCCGCGCTGCGGCAGATCGCACACAGCCTGCTTGAAGCTGGCAGTCAGCCGTGGGATGACCTTACCTGGGTTGGTCGATCTTCTCCAAGGAAGTGCCGGCGATAGTTGAAGTCTATAAGTGCGCAATCACACCAGCGCATGCCTTGAGAGCTGAAGTGCTGGAGAGCTGGATGGTTTATGTCGGAGCATGCCGGATCTGCGGCGAAGCCATGTACCGTAATTCGCTTGGTCTTCTCGAATGTAGTAATCCGAGTATCTGCCCTAATAGGCCCCCTTGGCCAAGCAGGGTCGGAGCCGAACGTTCTAATATCTACGTCATGGCGAATTTGATCCAGCGAGTCTGTAAAATAGGTCGCTCCGGTGATCCGGAGCGACGGCTGGCGAACTTACGTACCGGGTATCCTGGCGATCTAAATCTCTACTACTCCAAGCCGATTTTTGGTAACAGGGCGCTTTTCGACAAAGTTGAGTTGGACTCCCGGATTATAGCATTGTACTATATGGGTAAGAGTTATGAAAAAGATTGGGTCTTTGATATAGAGCCTGCGGAAGCAGCGAGGTGTGTTGATATTTCGTTTGAGATCAACTTCAGCGAAACCTGGCTTATCGAGGGAGCAGTCTGCGAAGGCAGGTCGCCGACGTTTTCTAGCTGAGTACGGTTCACCCTAGTATGCCGGATGCGCCCGGCGGATGCAGATAGTGAGCTAGTCAGCTCACCCCCCCTAAATAGCTCTTGCCGTCGACATGAATAAATGTCCGCTTTCGGTGTTGCGGATCGGCAATCCGAGCGTCTTTTGTTGGGCGGCAGCCGAACGGCAGCTTTTCAGGAAGCAGGACACAGATGGTTCGGTTTGTCTGCACAGGCTCGCGGCTTGGATAAGTGGACTGCCG
>NZ_JACYUG010000024.1 GCF_014841615.1 Sphingomonas sp. CFBP 8760
CTGGACCGGTTCATATCAAACCCGCACCATCAATCGTCGGGACCAAACATCTAACGAAGAAGACGAAGCTGGAAATTTAGTCAGGAAGAGTTATAAAATTGACCTTTCAAATATCGATATATTGTTTGCAAAAAACAGTGGTGTGTATAAGATAGCAAAAGTTTTATTGGATAATATTGACAAAATCTATGAAGAGGTATCACATAGGGTGTCGTCTAGGAAATCGTTTTCTATCGGACTTTTCTGAAGATTTATGCAGATAATGATTATGATGAGATATTCGTCAAGCCAACGAGTGTAGTGGCCTACATGCGTCGGTCTGCGCTTTCATGGTCCTAGCAAGACCGAATCAAAGCGCTTGGCGGTCCAGCGCTCTTTATTCATCATTTCAAAAATGTTGGTCGCCTTGTTGGTCGGTTCGTTTAAACCAAAATAAAATCGTTTAAAAACAACAGCATAGCATAAATTCTGGCGGAAGAGGTGGGATTCGAACCCACGGAACGGTTGCCCGCTCGCCGGTTTTCAAGACCGGTTCCTTAAACCACTCGGACACTCTTCCCGGATCGACCGCCGGCGGGGGCGATGGATGCGAGCCCTTCGATAGCGTCCGCGCCGATCCGTGCAACCCCAACGACGGCCGGGACTTGCCGATCGGGCGATACCCCGCGACAAGCCGCAGCCATGTCGTTCACAAAATCGGTGCTGGTCGCCGTCGCCCTCGTCGCCACCACGCCCGCCGTCGCACAGGACGATCCGTTCCAGTCCTATCTGGCCGGTGTCCGGACACGCGCGGTGGCGCAGGGGGTGGCGGGGGCGACGGTCGACCGCGAATTTGCCGGACTGACCCTCAACCCCCGTGTCGTCGAGCTCGATCGCGGCCAGCCGGGCAATGTGCTGAGCACCAGCTTCTCGCCGTTCGCGCCCTATCGCGTCCAGCATGTCGACGCGGCCCGGATCGGGCGCGGGCGCAGCGTCTATCAGGCGCAGCGGCCCCGGCTGACGGCGATCGAGGCGCAGACGGGGGTGCCCGAGTCGATCATGGTCGCGATCTGGGGGCATGAGACGAACTATGGCGCCTATACCGGCAATTTCGATCTCGTCCGGTCGCTGGCCAGCCTGGCGTTCGACGGGCGGCGGCGCTCGTTGTTCGAGGGGGAACTGATCGCCGCGTTGACGATGATCGATCGCGGCACGCCGCGGTCGCAACTGAAGGGCAGCTGGGCGGGCGCCACCGGTAATCCGCAGTTCCTGCCCTCGATCTATCTGCGCGTCGCGCGGGACGGCGATGGTGACGGTCGCGCCGACATCTGGAGCAGCCAGCCCGACACGCTCGCCTCGATCGCGAACTATTTCACCGATGCGGGCTGGCGGCGTGGTCAGCCCTGGGGGATGGCGGTGTCGGTACCGGCGGGGTTCGATCGCGCGGCGATCCGCAACACGCTGGTCAGCCCGCGCTGCCCCCGCGTGTTCCAGCGCCACAGCGGCTGGCGGAGCATGGCGGAATGGCGCGCGCTGGGACTGGTGCCGCAGGGTGGCGCCTGGCCGGCGGATAGCGTTCAGGCGACGCTGATGGAGCCGGACGGCGAGGGGGCGACCGCCTATCTCCTGACCGGCAACTACCGTGTCATCCTGGATTACAACTGCTCGAATTTCTATGCGTTGTCGGTCGGGCTGCTGGCGGATGCCATCGCCGGATAACGAGCACCGCCGCCGCCGATGCCATGCAGCCGCGCGAAATGCCCGCGCGCCTCTTCACCCATCAGATTCTGCATCACCATCCAGAACCCGGCGACCGCCGGCCCGCCCGCCGCGGCATAAGCCTGCGCCATGTTGTGCCGCATATCCGCGAACAGCACCATTTCGAGTTCCGCCCCGGCCTCGGTAAGGCTCAGCAGGCGCTGGCGCCGATCGCGATCGCCCGGCCGCTGGCTGAGCAGGCCCTTGTCGGTCAACTGGCGGGCGACGCGGGCGAACGACTGCTTCGCGATGCTCAGGATGGCCAGCAATTCGCCAACCGTCATCTCCGGGCGACGCGCCACGAAGTACAGAACGCGGTGATGAGCCCGCCCCAGACCCCATCGAGCCAGTTCCTCGTCCGCTTTGCGCAGGTGGCGGCTGTGCGCGAACAGCATCAGGTCCATGCCGCCACGGATGGCGTCTTCACGCAGGAACAGATCGGCGGGGGGTGGGATCAGCGTTATCACATGCTGACACTAACCCAGATCGAGTTAAAAACTCCAGTAGCTGTTATTTGCCCCGACCGATAGGCAGCATATCCGCCGTTTTTTAGACCCTTTTTGGTTCGTTATCCAAAAATTGTTCGATATCAATGAGATCAACGGTTCGATCGAGATAGGTCGCACCGATGCCCCGGGCGAGCAGAAACGGCAGTGTCCCCGCCGCCATTTTTTTATCATGCCGCATATGTGTCACTAATTGCACACCGTCCGCCGCGATGCCGCTGGCCGCGAGTCCGTCGGGCAGGCCGACGGCACGAAAATGGGCAGAGACGCGGTCCGAATCGGCGGCCGGGCACAAGCCGCGACCCGCCGAATAGCGAAAGGCCAGGGATATCCCCGCCGCCACGCCCTCGCCATGGATCAGCCGGCCATCGAACCCTGCTTCGGCCTCCAGCGCATGGCCGAAGGTGTGGCCCAGATTGAGCAGGGCGCGGATGCCGCCCGTCTCGTGTTCGTCGGCCGCGACGATCCGCGCCTTGGCGCTGACGGCATGGGTGATGGCATGGAGTCGGGCCGCGGGATCGCCGGCCAGCAGTGCTGCCCCATGTTCCTCGCACCATGCGAAGAAATCCGCATCGTCGATCAGACCGTATTTCACGACCTCCGCATAACCGGCCCGCACTTCGCGTGAAGGCAGCGTGTCAAGCACGGTCGGGTCGATCAGTACCAGCGCCGGCTGATGGAACGCCCCGATCAGGTTCTTGCCGGCGGCGGTATTGATCGCGGTCTTGCCGCCGACCGACGAATCGACCTGTGCCAGCAGGGTGGTGGGAATCTGCACGAAGCCGCAGCCGCGCTTCAGGATGGCGCAGGCGAAGCCGACCAGATCGCCGATCACCCCGCCACCGAGCGCGACGACATGATCGCCGCGTTCCACCCCCAGCCGCAACAGCCAGTCGCATACCCGCTCCAGCGTCGACCAGCTCTTGCTGGCTTCCCCCGCCGGCAGGACCAGCGCCTCGGTCGTCACGCCGGCCGCCGACAAGCCATCGGCCAGCGTCGCCAGATGCGTCCCCAGATGCTCGTCGGTGACGATCGCCATCGTGCGCCCCCGGGCCAGTGGCGCGAGGTGATCGGCCGCGCGCGCCAGCAGGCCGTTCTCGATCACGATCGGGTAACGTCGCGCGCCCAGCTCCACTATCACCGTGCGGGGGGCGAGCGCGGTGTCGGCGGTATCTGTGGAAAGGGTCATCGTCCGATCGCCTTCAGGATCGCCGCGACGGTCGCCTCGTGGGGGCCGCGCTGGCTGGAGATATGAATGTGCGCCTGCGCGTAGAACGGATCGCGCTGCTCGGCGAGGTCGGCGAGCACGCGGCGCGGGTCGCGCCCGCGCAGCAGGGGGCGGGTATCGCGCCGCTTGACCCGCTCGGCCAGCACGTCGGGATGCGCGTTCAGCCAGATCGCGGTCGATTGCGCCAGGATCAGGGCGCGCGTCTCGTCGTTCACGAACGCGCCGCCGCCGGTGGCGATCACCTTGGGCGTGCCATCCATCAGCCGGGCGATCACGCGGCGCTCGCCGTCGCGGAAATAGGGTTCGCCATATTCGGCGAAAATCTCGGTGATCGACATGTCGGCGGCCGATTCGATTTCATGATCGGCATCGACGAACGGTACCGCCAGCCGCACCGCCAGCCGACGACCGACCGTGGATTTGCCGACGCCCATCAACCCGACGAGCACGATCGGCCTGCCGGTCCAGGGGGAGTGGCTTTGCATCATCGTTGGCCGCGCTATACAGCCGGGACGCGTCCACGCAAAAGCGCGTGTTGCAGCCCTATCTATATCTATTCGCCTGTTCGCGTCCGTACCGAGGTTTGCCCATGTCCCGCCTGATCGTCTCCATCGCCGTCATCCTCGTCGTGGTGGTGGGCGGGTTGTTCCTGCTGGCCGGTCGCAGCGGCGAGCGGCCGGTCACCCAGGTCGAAAAGCAGGTCGTGCTTGCGAACCTCCAGTAAGGCGCTGGCCGCCGCCCTGCTGGCCGCGACCGCGGTGGCGGTGACGGCGCAGGACCGCCCCGAATCGATCCTGCCCCCGGGGTTCGGCGACCCGGCACCACCGCCGCGCCCCGCGGCAACACGGGCGGCACCGCCGCGCGGTACGCCGACGCCGGCTCCGCGGGCGACGGCGACCGGACCCGCCCCGGCATCGACGCCGGTCGCGCCGACAAACGATCCCGCAGGTGCGGTGGTGCAACCGCTGCCGCTCGACACGCCGTCGCCCAGCCCGACGGCGAGTCCTACCCCGGTCGACCGGGCGGCGCTGGCTGCCTATGAGATGCCGCTGTTCGCCCGTCGATCGCTGTCGCGCGTCGGCGCGACGGACGAGGTCGCGGCTGACGCGTTCGGTGATGCCGATGGCGGCTATCTGGAGGCGCTGATGCGGCGCACCGCCGCGCCGTTGCCGTCCCGCTGGCTGTCGATCCTGTTGCGGCGCACGCTGACGGCCGAACTGGATACGCCCGCCGGGCTGAACGGCGCCGATTATGCCGCGGAGCGGGCGTGGCTGTTGCTGCGCATGGGCGAATCGGTGGCGGCCCAGGCGCTGGTGCAACGCGTCGACAATGCCGACTACACCCCCAAGCTCTATCAGGTTGCGCTTAACGCGATGCTGGCGACGGGGGACCCGGCCGGTCTGTGTCCGCTTGCCGATGCCGGTCTCGCCACGACGCGCGAGGGCGCCTGGGCGCTGGCCCAGCCGATCTGCGCGGCGCTGGCCGGCAATGGCCGTGCGGCGCGCGCCGGGCTGGCCGCGGTGCGCCGCCGCCGCTTCGCCAGCGATATCGACCTGCGACTGGCGCAGAAGGTGATCGGTGCCGGCGGGCAGGGGCGGCAGGCGGTCACGATCGAATGGGACATGGTCGACCGGTTGACGATCTGGCGGTTCGGTCTGGCCGCCGCCACCGGGGCGGCGATGCCCGACGCGCTGGTCGCTGCCGCCGGCCCGCAGGTGACCGGCTGGCGCGCGCTGCTGCCGATGCTGTCGCCCGCCGTCCGGCTGGCCGCGGCGGAGACGGCGGCGGCGCAGGGCGTGTTGTCCAACGTCGCGCTGGTCGACCTGTATGGCGTGCTGGCCGCGGACGACGATACCGCCTCCACGGCAAGGGCAACCGCCGAGGATCTGCGCACCGCCTATGCCGATGCCGACGCCGCCGTCCGGCTGGCGGCGCTGCGGCGGCTATGGGGCGGTGAACCGAACTATGCGCGCCTTGTCCTCACCGCCCGCGCGGCCGTGCGCCAGCCGGTGCGCGGCGGGGTGGAGGAGGTCGACCGGCTCGTCGCGGCGATGCTGGCTGCCGGGCTCGATCGCAGTGCCGCGCGCTGGGCCGGCATGGCCCCGGCGGGCAGCGACGCATGGGCGATGATCGCGCTCGCCGATCCGGATGCCCGCCGCCGGTTCGGGGCGGGCGACGTGCAGGGATATGGCGGCGGCGACGTGAAGCGGCGGCTGTTCTTCGCCGGACTGGCGGGGCTGGGGCGGATCGCCACCGCCGACGTTACGCCGCTGGCGCAGGAACTGGGGGTGCCGATCGGCACCGGGGACAGCTGGACCCGCGCGCTGGACCGGGCCGTGGACGATGGCCAGCCCGGTACGGTCGCGCTGCTTGCGGCGACGGGTATGCAGGCGGCCGGGTGGCGCGGCGTGCCGCCCGCCGCGCTCTATCGCATCGTCGCGGCGCTGCGCGCGGTCGGCCTGGAGGGCGAGGCGCGGATGATCGCGGCCGAGGCGATCGCCCGCGCATGACCGGCCCTTCCGACCGGACGCTGATCGACCGATTCCTCGAAATGATGGCGGCGGAGGCGGGAGCCGCGGCGAACACGATCGCGGCCTATCGCAGCGACCTGTCGCTCGCCTCGGCGGTGCTGGACGGGGGACTGGCGGGGGCGGAGGCGGAGGCGCTGGCGCGGCTCGCCGACGAGTGGCGCGCGCTGGCCACCCCCACCGTCGCGCGCAAGTCGGCGGCGTTGCGGCGGTTCTTCGCCTTCCTGCGCGACGAGGGGCATCGTGCCGACGATCCGGGCGTAGCGCTGCCCCGGCCCGGCGCCACCCGGCCGCTGCCCAGGGCGCTGAGCCATGCCGATGTCGACCAACTGTTCGCGGTCGTCGCGGAGCGGGTGGCGGCGGCGAATCCGGCCGCCGCCGACCTGCGGCTCGCCGCGCTGGTCGAGCTGCTCTACGGATCGGGACTGCGCGCGACCGAACTCGTCTCCCTGTCGCGCAATGCGGTGGCACCCGACCGGCCTTATCTGATCGTGCGGGGCAAGGGCGACAAGGAACGCCTGGTCCCGCTATCCGATCGTGCGCGGGCGGCGGTGGCGGCGTGGCGGGTGCATGTGCCGGCGGAGCGGGCCTATCTGTTCCCGTCGGGCCGCGGTCACCTGACCCGCATCCGCCTGTATCAGCTTATCAAGGCGTTGGCGGCCGATGCCGGCATCCCGCCGGACCGGGTCAGCCCGCATGTGCTGCGTCATGCCTTCGCCACCCATCTGCTGGCAGGGGGCGCGGACCTCCGGGCATTGCAGACGATGCTGGGCCATGCCGACATCGCGACGACCGAAATCTACACGCATGTCGACGCGTCGCGGCTGGTCGAACTGGTGACGACGCGGCATCCGCTCGTTGACCTTCCCGGCCGCCGGTCCTAACCGCCGCCGATGCCAAGTTTCCTCGACTTCGAGAAGCCGATCGCCGAATTGCAGGGGCGGATCGACGAACTGCGCGAAACCGCTGCCAACGGCGATGTCGATATCGCCGCCGATGTGCAGCGGCTTCAGGCCAAATCCGACAAGCTGTTGCGCGATACCTTCGCCAAGCTGACGCCGTGGCAGAAGACGCAGGTGGCCCGACATCCGGAACGTCCGCATTTCCGCGATTATGTCGCCGGGCTGTTCGACGAATGGCTGCCGCTGGCCGGGGACCGGGCCTTCGCCGATGACCAGGCGATCCTGGGCGGTTTCGCGACTTTCCGCGGGCGCAAGATCCTGGTGATCGGCCACGAAAAGGGTGACGACACCGCCAGCCGGCTTCGCCATAATTTCGGGATGGGCAAGCCGGAGGGGTACCGCAAGGCGATCCGTCTGGTCGAACTGGCCGACCGATTCGGCCTGCCGGTGGTGACGCTGGTCGATACGTCCGGCGCGTTTCCCGGTATCCAGGCGGAGGAACGCGGTCAGGCGGAGGCGATCGCGCGGTCGACCGAGGCATGTCTGGCGGCGGGCGTCCCGGTGATCGCGGCGGTGGTGGGCGAGGGTGGCTCCGGCGGCGCGATCGCGCTGGCGGCGGGCAACCGCGTCATCATGTTCGAACATGCGGTCTATTCGGTCATCAGTCCGGAGGGCTGCGCCTCGATCCTGTGGCGTACCGCTGACCGGGCGCCCGACGCGGCGGAGGCGATGCGGGTGACCGCGCAGGACCTGAAATCGCTGGGGGTGATCGACACGATCGTTCCCGAGCCGCTGGGCGGCGCGCATCGCGTGCCCGTCACCGCGATCGCCGCGCTGGGCGATGCGATCGAGGCGGCGCTGGCCGACCTGACGCCGCTGTCCGCGCAGCAACTGCGCAGCGAACGCCGCGCCAAGTTCCTGAAGATGGGCCGGCTTTAAAGCGATCATCCCGGACATGACAGGGGCGGCGGACCCGTAAGCCCGCCGCCCCCGCGTGGTAATCGTCCTGCGGGGACGATTACTTCATGTTGTTGGCGACCATGTTGAAGGTTGAGTTGAGCTTGGTGCCCAGGCTGGTCATGGCGCCGATGGCGGCAACGGCGATCAGCGCGGCGATCAGGCCGTATTCGATCGCGGTGGCACCCTTGTTATTCTTGAAAATGGTGCGAATCGTCTTCATTCCGGTCTCCATCGTTGGCGAAGCTTCAGTACCCGGTCGTGCCGGATAGTCCGGATCGACCCTTGTTCATTACCCGGACGGAGGTTGAAGAATGTTTAAGGTCGATGTTATTTGGCTTTGATTACCGGGCATTAACCACGCGGTCGCTGACATTGGCCCACATGCTGGTGGCGCCGCGTCCGAAGTTGCCCAGCGCCCCGATCATCGCCAGCACGACCAGCGCGATGATGAGTCCGTATTCGACGGCCGTGCCGCCACGCCGGTCGGCCAGCATCGGTCGCACCAGACGGGAGAGGAGGCGTATCAAGGTCATGACCGCTGGCATACTTCGCGATCTTTAAGGAATGCCGAACGCTCCCGGCCGCTATCCGGCGAACAGGGCGGCGCCGGGGGTCGAGATGGTCGCGGATACCAGCGCGCGGTCGAGGTACAGGTTACGCGCCTCGCAACTGGTTTCCGCGACGAGCAGGCAACTGTGGCAGGCCGCCCCGCTCAGCGAGCGTTCGTCGGCATGATCGTCGGGATCGTGTTCGGCACAGATCGGATCGCCCGAGCACAAGGCGAGCGCATCCAGCGCCCGTTCGGCGATCGCCCCCAGCCGGGGCAGCACCGCCAGCAGTCCGCCGAGCGTCCCTTGTGCGCCGGTGCTGGCGGTGTAGATCATCAGCCCGAAGCGCGGCTGGTCGTCCACGATCGCGTACAGCCGCTCCTTGAGCGCGGTGGCGGGATAACCGCATTCCAGCGCGATCTCGTTCATCAGCGCATGCGAGAAGCCGTGGATCGCGTAATAGCCGAGGCGGGGGAAGCGCAGCCGGTCGGCATAGGGCTGTCCGTCGCGCCAGCGGCTCCAGCCGCGGTGCAGGGCTTCGCCGCGCACCGTCACCGCCGGTCGTGCCGCCCAGGCCGCCAGCACGGCCGGATCGAAGCGGAGGAAAACGCCTTCGCCCAGCTGCTCGACCGCCGGCAACCATTCCAGATCGGTCGCCAGCGCCGCGCCCTCCACCGCGATGGTCAGTTCCTCCAGATCGCCGTCGATCGCGGTCGGGGCGGCTTCGAACCGGGTGAAGCCGTACAGGCACGACACCTCGCGCAGGCGATGCACCGCGACGACGGACGCGATCGGGGCGAGGCGGGGGCGGTCGCCGTCCCAGTCGGCGCGGGCCAGCGTGCGGGCGTGCAGCTTGGCATCCGCGGTATCCGATCCGATCTCGTCCAGCCCGGAGGCGAGCAGATCGAACTCGGCCACCTTCGGCGCCTTTTCGATTGCCTGATATTGCGCGTGCCGCAACTGGCCGATGCGCGCGAGCACATCGGCGTCGCTCCATCCCTCCAGCGCCGCCCGCAGCGCGGGGTTCGACTTGCGCGCGGCGGCGCTGTCGCGTTCGCACTCGACCCAGCCCAGCGCATCCATATGCTGTTCGACCAAGCGGGTCAGTTCGTCCTCGGCGGCGGGTAGCGAGATTACGGTCAGCACCTGCGGGAAATAACCGTTGGTCGCGGTCCGGGTGAGGAAGCGGAGTTTCTCCGAACAGCCGCCGGGCTCCGGTGTCGGCAGCCACGGCCGGCGGCCACGGCAGTCCCCGAACCGGCCGGTCGCCTGTGCGTCGTGCAGCGACAGCGCCGCACCACAGGCGCAGACGATCCGGGTCGAACGCGGATCGCCGGAGGTGCCACGCTCCTCCAGCCACAGGGGCTGCCCGCAACGCCCGGTGGCGCCGGGATGCACCGCATAGCCCCAGTCGATATCCTGCAGATGCCCCTTCTTGCAGCCGGCGACGAAGCGGATCGGGGTGACGCCGAGGCGGCGGCCGTCGTCATCGATGAAGTCGGTCCGGCCACGCGGATCGAGATCGCGCCAGCGTACCAGCCGGCGGCGGCGGATCTGGCCGGCGTCGGATGCGGCGACCGGTTCGGCATCGCGTGCGACGAACCACGTGGGAAAGATACGCGCCTCGATCCCCGGCGGCTGGCGACCGGGCCGCCCCGGTCCCTGCTGCCCCTCGTCATCCACCGGCGGGGTGCGCAGCGACAGGGCGATGCCGTCACCCAACCGGCCGGTCGCGCGCAGCAACGCCTCCAGCACCTGAACCGCGCGGGGTTCGTGGATCGGCCGCCAGCTGTCCCGTTCGCGCATGTGCCACAGGTCCAGCCCCCCGATCACCACCGACCGGGTGGGCAGGTCGACCATCGATCCCGGTCCGAACGCGGTGACGATCTGCGACGCGCGCAGGGTGACGCGTTTCGACCCGCTCATACCGTTTCCCTCGTCATTCGATGTCCTTCGCGCCGGCCACCGTCTCGCCATCGGGGCCGCGCGGGCGGATGAGCACGCCGGGTTCGACATCCCGCATGCTCCACCCCGCATGGAAGCGGCGATGGGCGGGGTCATCGGGCGGGGCCGGGTCGAGCGGAGGATGCAGCAGCCGGTGCGGGCGATCCTCGTAGCTGAAACCGGTGCCGAGCGCGGTCTGGACGGCGGCGACGGCGATCCAGTCGTCCAGCAGCCCTTCGATCAGGGCGGCAAGCCGTTCCTTGCCACCGCCGATGTCGTCGGGCGCCCGGTCGACGAGATGGCGGACGACCGCCGTCCGCGTCTGCGGCGATCCGGCGAGGGCCGCGACCGCGTCCGACGGGGTCAGTGCCGGGTCGAGATGCCGGGCGATGGCGACGACGACGGCGGGCAGCGCGCGATCGAGCGCGCGGGCGGACCACGGCGTCGCGCTGGTCGCCTCCACCGCGCGGTAGAAGGTGTCGTGGAAATGGCCGAACTGTTCGAAGTGCATCCGGTCGCGCGGCCGATGGACGTTGAGCACGACGACGACCAGCCCCGGCCGGGCCGGGTTGCGTCCGACCCGGCTGGTCGCCTGGATATATTCCGCCGCGGTCTTGGGCTGGCCCTGCACCAGCATCAGGCCGAGCCGGTCGATATCGAGCCCGACCGAGATCATGTTGGTGGCGAGCGCCACGTCGACGGGTTCGGCACCCTCTCCGGCGAAGACCGTCTCCAGCCGGCGTTTCGCCGCCGCGACCTGATCGGTCGATACGCGCGAGGTGAGTTCCACCGGCTCGCCGATTATCCGATTGCCGAACGGATGGTCAGGCGGCTCCAGCCGGCGGCGTTCGGTGCCATAGGTCCGCGCCCGCGTCGCCACCTCATCCTCGACGATCCGCCGCGCGCCGCCCAGTTCGCGCAACGCATTGAAGTAACACAGCGCGGTCAGATAGGCGTCAGCATCGTCGCCGGACTCTTCCGCGCAGCCCTGCGCACCGGCCAGCAGCGTGACGAGTGCCTGGAGGAAGACGAGCTTCGGGCCGCGTCCGGCCGCCGCCAGCCCCAGATACCAGCGCGCGGGATCGTCCGGCCCCTCGGCGCGGGTGCGGGCGAAAAAGCTGTCGCGCCGGTCGAGGCCGGGAGCGGGGAAGATATGCGTGACGTGCCGGTCGAACAGCGCGCTGATCTGCCCCTGTGCCCGCCGCACCGTGGCGGTGGAGGCGACGATCTTCGGCCGTACCCTGACGCCGCCGATATCACGGCTGGCCAGCCGGTCGATCGCCGCCTCGTACAGCGCGGCGACGGTGCCGAGCGGCCCGGAGATGAGGTGGAGTTCGTCCTGGATCACCAGATCGGGCGGATCGAGCCGGGCGGTGCCATGCCCGTCGCCACCATCGATCGGTCGCCCGCGGCCGGGCTCCGCCGCGCCATAGAATCCGGTCGTATCCGCCCGGTCGACATGGCCGAAGAACGCCCCCGCCTGACCCCGCCATGGCAACGCCGCGAACTTGTCGACGGTGGCGATCAGGAAGGCGGGCAGGCGGCGATAGATCGCCTCGTCAACCGTGACGATCGGCAACGGCCGGTCGCCGGTGAAGGCGCAGCCGGTGTTGGCGCAGCGTATCTCCAGATTGGTCGGCTGGTCGGCATGGGGCACGCACTGGAAGCTCTGCGCCGTGAAGGCGGTGCCGCACCATGGACAGGCCTTGATCGGCGCGGGCGCGCGGGGATCTCGCCCCGATCGATAGGCGCGCACCCGCTTGACCGCGGTATCGTCACGCTTGTCGCCCTTGCCGCCCAGCCAGTTGGGGCTGGCGTCCGATCCCACCCACAGCCCGATCTCGATCGGCCAGTCGCCCAGTAGCGGCCGGTCGTCCGCGCGGCGATAGTCCGACCCGACCCGGAGCAGTTCCAGCGCACAGACCATGCCGGCGGCACGGCCGAGCTGGTCCAGCGTCAGCAGGCGCAGCGTGTAGCGCATCACGACGCTGACGCCCGCGCCGAGCAGGCCGTCCGCCCCCAGCCGCCGGAGGGCGATGGTGAAGGCCGCAAGGCCCAGATACGCCTCGGTCTTGCCGCCGCCGGTGGGGAAGAACAGCAGGTCGGCGATCTCGCGATCCCGATGGGTCCTGTCGGCCATGCCGGCGAGGTTGAGCAGGATGAAGGCGAGCTGGAACGGCCGCCATGCGGGTGCGCGGTCCCCCGGGCGACGGGCACGGCCGGCATCGGCGACCGCACGGTTGGCGATGGCGAAGGCGGTCCGGGCGCGCCGGTCGTCCGCCAGCAGCGCGATGCCGGCCGCGATCCGGGCACACGCGGCGGCCTGTCCCTCGATCAGCTTCGCTGCGGTCCGCGCGCGTTGCGGGGCATCGGCGATGTCGGCAGCGCTCGCCGCCTGCCGCTGTCGTTCCGCCCATGCGGCGTAGGCGGCGACCAGTGGATCGAGCGCGGCATGGACCGCCGCTCCGTCCTGATCCCCCAGCATCGCGAGACGGTCCATCGCGAACTCGACGCCGGCAACCGGGGCGGTGACGGTGCGCTCGACCGCCGCACGCGGCAGGTGGGTAGTGTGGACGCGGCGCACCACGCCATCGGCATCTGCCCCGTGCCCGGTCGCGCAGCCGAGTCCGACGGCATAGGCAGCGGCATCGCGGTAATGAAGATCGGCAAGCTGTTCGTCCCAATCGTCGCGCGTGATCCGTGACAGATCATGCTGCGCGACGAACCCGTCCGGGCAATGCAGGTCGATCCGCACCTGATAGGCATAAGCGAGATCGCGGTAGCGCGAGGCGGGTTCCCGGCGCTTGTTGACGAGGAAGATCGTGACCACGCGCACCTCGCGCACCGCCCCGGTCGCCAGCGCCAGCCGGAACGGCCGGGCGCGGATGCCCAGTTCCAGTGCGCCGCCGGGCCGGGCGGTGGCGGCCGATTCCGGGATCGGCGTCTTGACCAGCCCGTCGTTCTCGGCCGGTATCGCCAGTGTCAGCGTGGCCGATCGGGCGATGCGCCGCCACGTCACCGGCTCGCCGCGGGGTTCGACCCCATTGTCCAGCACCTCCGGTGGCAGCGGCGGCTCGGGCACGTAGTCGCCCCAGCTCACCGTCACGTCCAGCGTGGTGACGGCCGGGTCGATCATGGTCGACAGGCCGATCGAACTCGGCAGGAAGCGCCGGCGCGCCGCGGGCGGTTCGGGCTCGTCATGATCGCCGGCGGCGCCGCCTGCGCCGAAGCCTTCCAGATCGGGCAGGAACAGGTCGCCTTCGTCGAACCCGGCATCTTCCGCCGGATCGGCGGCTGCCGCCGTGGCAGAGGTGGTGAGTTCGCCGGACGGCGCGATGAAGCCGGTCAGATACCATCGCGACGGGCTTTCCCCCGCCGGCAACCGCTCGGCCGCAAGATCGGCATCCTCCGGCTCGCTGGGGCCGACGAGATTGCGGCGCAGCCGCCTCACCAGCCCGTCGCGGATACCCGCCGCGCTCACAGCATCGTCTCCGCCATCGCGCGTTCCTCGTTCAATCGCAGCAGCCGCGCCAGCAGCGCGTCCCGGAAGGGCGCCGGCCAGAACAGCCGTCCCTGATAGCGGTGATCGTCCTCGCTATGCTCGTCGAGGAACTGCGCGGCGGCGCGGTCGGCCAGATCGTCCCAGCCATAGGCCCGCAGCACCGCGTCATCCATCGCGTGATGCAACCCCCGCAACGTGACGATGTCGGCAGCGTCGTCGGCACGGGCGTGGAAGCGGTTGTAGGTCGGCGTCATCCCCTGATCGCGGGCGATCATCAACGCCGCGCGGTGATCGTGATACGCGCGCCCGGCCGCCTCCAGCGCGGGCGCATCGGCATAGCCGGGCGGGAGCGGGAACGTCTCGAAACAGTCCGAGGGGGTGTAGCGGAGCCGGTCCTCCAGCGTCGATGCGAAGAACCGCGCCCAGACTTCGTGGACGCGCGATTGCAGCGTGGCGAAGGCGGCGTGGGTTGAGAGAGCGAAGACGGCGAGGGTCTTTGCCAGACATATGCCGGCTGGCACCATCGCGAATGATAAGTGAGGTGAGGCACCCCGGTTGGTGACAAGGCAACAGCCATCGCCGATGGCATCGAGAGACTTTCGTAGAGTGGGTGCTACCTCGCCGAATTGCCACCAAAGGTCGGTGCGTCGCTGACGATCCTGTTTTTGTCGTTCCGGCAAAACACGCAAGCGGACGATTTCGAGCAGATCGGGCCAATCGGCGGCAACGGCACCCGGATAATCGAACGCGACGATCCCTCGTCGTATCTGGTCGGTCTGCTCAACCTGGCTCAGAAAATTCCATGATCGGCCGCTATTGCTGCGAGAAAGAGGGTAATCCCTGAAGTCGATCGTGTATCGATGATATGTTTGTGTAGATGAATTATTCACTTCTTCGCCGCCGAGATAGGGGCGTATGATCTCAGTGTTCCGCCGATCTACTGATATCAATCGTTGCATTTCTGCAAGCGGTGTAGACTTGCCTTTGCCGGCATTCTCGTCGTCGAATGTGAAACCCATTCCGTATATTTCGAAGCCGGCGAACGATTTCCCCGCATTCGCCCGTAACCGTGCCGGCGATCCATCCAGATCGCCCTCGACCAGATAGGCCGAGATGCGCCGTACCGGGCGATCGTCGAGGATCGATGGCGATGGCGATGGCGGGGTGCCGCTTTTGCTCACGAACACCTGCGCGACGACCACTGCCGCCTCGCCCTCCCAGCGGGCGCGGCTGATCGCGCGGTAGATGACGCCGCCGTCGCCGACGATGTGCCGCAGCCCGGTTTCGCGGGTGTCGCCCTGGCGGATCGTGTTGGTGGCGATCAGCCCCATCGCACCCCCCTGGCGCAACAGGCCGTAGGCGCGGCGGAAGAAATGCGCGGCCAGATCGGCATTGCCGTGCGCGCCGGGATGGAGCGTCTTCAGCCAGTCGGGATAGGCGAGCGGGTGGCCGGACGCGATCGTGTTTTTGCCCGCGAAGGGCGGGTTGCCGACGATCGCGTCGAAGCCGGGGTTGGGCCGCGCGAAGACGTCGTTGAACTCCAGTTCCCAGTGGAAGCTGGTGATCCCGATCGGGGAGGCCCGCAACCGATCGCGTAGTGCGGCCAGCTTTGCCCAGTTCTCGTCACGGGGCGACAGGGCGAATTGCTGCATCTCGGCCAGCCCGCGTTCGCGCTCGCGATGGGTCGTGCCGGCGAAGAAGCTTTCCAGTACCGCATCGGCGACCAGATGCGCGTGATGCTTCGCGGTCGTCGCTTCGTGGTGGCGACGTTCCTGCGTATCGTAGGAGGCGATCTCGGCCTCGTGGCGCATCAGCCGATCGAGATCGGCGGCGGCGCGGATGCCATCGCGGACGATCTGCTCGACGAACGTGTGCTGTCCCGACATCTTACCCCAGGTGACAGCCATGATCTTGGGATTGGGCAACCCGACCAGGCTGTCGCCCGCGCGCAGGACGTGATCGAGGAAGGTAAATTCGTGCCGGCTCGCCAGCGTCTCCAGCCACAGGGACAGCTTGGCGAGATCGAGCGCCAGCGGATTGCAATCGACTCCGCGCAGGCAATGCTGCGCGACGAGGCGCTTGGCATGGAGCAGATCGTCCTCGTCCGCCGGGATGGTCGGCCGTTGCGCCGGCCAGCGCTCCCACGCCTCCACCAGCCGCGCGCCCAGTTGCCGGCACGCCTCGACCAGGAACGCGCCCGATCCGACCGCCGGATCGCAGACCTTCAGGTCGAGCACGTCGCCGGGGGTCGCATCCGCACCGATCCGCGCCAGCGCGGGGGCGAGGGCATGGCCCACGATCGGCTCGGTCATGGCGCGGGGGGTATAATGGCTGCCGGTCCGGCGCCGCTCGTCGGTCGGTTGCAGGATCGGCGTCCCCGCCGCCACGGCTGCACCGCGCGGGGCGGCACGCGGATCGACCACCGCGGCCAGCGCCGCCTCCAGGCCGGCGACGCCTCCCGCCCGGCGCAGTTCCTTTGCCACGGCGGCGGGAAACAGCCCGCGTCCGGTCCACTCTTTCAACAGCCGGACCCGTTCGGTACCCCCGGCGGCGGCCAGCGCGGCGAGATCGACCCAGACCGGGGTACGGTTTCCCTTGCCCGCGCGGATCGCCAGCATGGGGGTGGCGGCACATTCCACTGTGAAGCCCATCACGGTTTCGTACACCGAGCCGAGCTTCTCGACATCGAGCGCGCGATAGGACACCCGCTCGCCGTCCAGCGTCAGCAGGCCGTCCAGCACGCGGGCGATGCACCCGTCGCCGATGGTCAGCACCCGTTCGGGATCGTCGGGATCGGTGCGGCCGAACAGGAACGGGAAGGCCGCCTCGCCGAACAGCTTGCCGCCGCGCGCCTGCATGAAATCCCCGGCACCACGCTCCACCAGCCGGAACAGCGCGAGCAGGCGGCCCCAGGCGCCATAGCGTTCGTCCATCGTATCGGGGTTGAGCGCGCGATCGTCGCCAAGGCGGACATGCAACCCGCCCAGCGAATAACCCTGTTCGTACAGCAGCGTCGCGCCGCGCCCCCCACCCGACGGCATCAGGTCGCGATCCTCGGCATAGGCGATGAAGATCAGGCGGAGCAGGACGGTGAGCAGCCCCTCGTACAGGTGGTGCGGTCGCCGCACCGCCAGATCGCGGATCAGATCGGGTGCGGCGGCATCGAAACCGCGCAGCAGTTCGTGGAGGCTGGCCAGCACCTGGCCGGCCAGCCGGGTCGACACCGCGGCCTGCGCCGCCCGGCTTTCCGCGAGCACTACCGGCAACCGGTGCGACGGCGCGCCGGTGAACAGCGCATGGGCATCGAGCAGCAGTTTCAGCCCCGCCAGCATCCCGCGTCCGGATACCTTCGTCAGCGCAGGCAATGGCCATGACATCCATCCCGCCGCCTCGCCACGCGGCGCCACCACCAGGCGGAGTACCGGTTCGACCGGGCTGTCGCTGCGACCGGTTTCCACCTCGCCGATCAGGACACCGGCCAGGACCCCCGTTTCGCGGAGCAGCCGTTCGAAGCGCTGATGCGCGGTCGCCTCCCATCCCCCCAGCGTGCCGCGCCGGTCGAGCACGATCCCGGCATCCTCAATCCGCACCAGCAACTGGAAGTCGTCGCCGGTGGGTGCCCGCACCGCATAGGTCGGCGTGAGCAACGTCTCGCCATCGCGCAGCGAGCGGGTGAGGGCGGTGGGCAGGGCAGGGCCATCCGGCGCACCCGCGACCTGCGCCACCGGCCAGCCCAGCACGTCCCGGAACAAGGCGAAGCGATCGCCATCGGCCAGCCGGGTCAGTGCCGCGGCCACCGCCTCGTTGTCCGCCGCCGCCTGTGGTTCCGGCCACAGGCCTAGCCGGGTGAGCACCACGGGCGCCACCACCAGCCCGACCGGTTGCAGATACCCGATCCAGTCGTGCTGGCCGCCATCGATCCGGCCGCTCATGCCGGTCGATCCTGCTTGGGCCAGAGGTACACCATGCCGATCGGTTCCAGCCGCGTCGCGCGGACGCGGTTGGCGGCGCGCAGCCGCTCTGGCTCGCGCACCAGTTCGTCGTCCAGCCGGGTCGCCGCACGGTCCCACGACCGTCGGTCGGCTGCCCGCTGCCGCGCCTCCGCCTCGTCGAGCAGCAGGGCGAACTGGCGGTCGTCCTGCCCGCGTTCGCGGCGGATGCGCTCGATCCGTTCGCGCAGCAGCCGTTCCAGTCCGGTCGCCTCCGCCTCCGCCCGTCGCGCCAGTTCGGTGGCGGCCCGTGCGGCCTGTTCGGCGGCGCGGCGTTCGAGGACGGGGCGCAGGTCAGCAATATCGGCCGCTACCCCCGCACTGGCGGTGGCGACGATCGCGGGGGTCGCCATCCGCGCCTCGTCCAGCGCGGCGATCAGTTCGTCCAGCACCCGCCCCTCCGCCTCCCGACCAGGGGCGAGCGGGCGCAGGGTGGCGGGGCCACGGGCCGGATCGCGCCAATCGGCGGCGACGCTCAACACCTCCTCGTGCAGCCGGGCCGCGCCCTCGCCGTACAGCGCCAGCCGGCCGATCAACAGGACCCGCGCGACACGGGCCGCACCGGTTTCGATCACGCAGGTCCGTTGCAGCCCCTGCCGGAAACCGGCGGAGAGGAACTGGCCGAGCAGACGACGGACGAGGCGGTGTTCGAGATGAAGCTGCACCACATCCGCATCGCGGCCATCGGCGAGGATCGCGGGGGCGAAGCTGATCCGGCGAAACCCGGCATCGGCGCTGGCCCGCCACTGGCCGGGCTTTTCGCCGGGGCGCAGGTTGCGGGAACGCAGCTCGTCGAACAGCGGTTGCCAGGCGGGATCGTTGGCCAGCGCCGGGGCGGCTTCGTGCAGCGCGAAGACGGGCGTGCCCTCCACCACCGATATCGGGGGCAAGGCGGTATCGACGTTGGCGCCGGTGCGGGCGATCGCCAGGGCGACCACCGATCGCAGCGCATCGGGATCGACGCCCACCTTCGCACGGGCCTGTTCCAACGCGGCGGATAGGTCCGCCTGTTCCCGCCGCAGCCGTGCGAGCCGGGCGGTATCGCCATCGTCCATGTCGCACACCGCCGTGCGGACCCGCTCGTCCGCCTCGGCATCGCGGATGCGGGCCGCCACGTCAGGCGCCTCGGCACGGCCGATCCCGCGCGCGGCCAGTCGCTCGGCGATCCGGTCGCCCAGCACCTGGCCGGCCGATCCCAGTTGCCGCCGGATCAGTTCGGTCTTTCGCACCAGTGCGTCGAGCACCACATCCTCGGGGCGCTGCGCATAGACGAAGTATCGACAGGTGACGGTGTCGGCGGGTTGCAGCTTGCGATCGATCCGGCCGTTGCGCTGTTCCAGCCGCGACGGGTTCCACGGCAGGTCGACATGGATCAGGTCATGGCATTGCGACTGGAGGTTGATCCCCTCGCGCGCGGCATCGGTACACAGCAGGATGCGGATCGGATGATCGGGGTCGTTGAAGGCGCGCTTGATCGCGTCGCGCCGCTCGGTCGAGGTGATGCCGGTGAAGCTGTCGATCCGCCGATCCTCGTCCGGGTCGGCGGGGTCGAGCAGGACGGACAGCTGGCGCTGGAACCAGCGGCGCGTATCCTCATATTCGGTGAACAGGATCAACCGCCGCCCGGTCCAGCGCGCTCCGGCATCGAGCAGATGGGTGCGTATCCAGTCGAGCAGCCAGCGGACGCGGGCATCGGGCAGGTGCCGGGCGGCATCCGCGACCGCCAGCATCGCGGCGGCATGAGCGCGTTCCGCCGCCAACTGTTCACGGGTTCCGCCCGATGCGCCGGCCAGCGCCGCAGCATCCACCTGCGCGGTGTCTGCCGCCGCGAGCCGGTCGAGCGCCGCCTCTTCGTCGGCCGCCCGTTCGGGGGCGATATCGGGGTCGATCTCCACCACCGGCGGCACAGATGTCTGTCCGGCGATCAGCCGGTCGAGCGAGGCGATATGGACCCGCAGCGTGCGCGCGAAGGCGGGCACGGATGACAGCAATCGCTGCTGCAACCCGACAAAGGCGAGCCGTGCCTGCGCCGCGCGGCCGCCGCCCAGCCCGCCGATCCGACGATCACGCAGGTCGCGATATCCGGCCAGCATCGCCGCCAGCCTCAGTTCGGGCGCATCAGCCGGGAGGCCGTCGATCACCACGGGTTCGACCACCCGTTCCGGGAACCGCTCGCCGAGCAGGCGCAGGTCGCTTTTCAACCGGCGCACCATCACCGGTTCCAGATCGGCGGGCCGGACGGTCAGCCCACGGGTGAACCGTTGCGGGTCGAGCAGTTCGAGCAAGGTCGCGAAGCTGTTCGAATGGCCGTTGTGCGGCGTCGCGGTCAGGAACAGTCGATGCTCGAACCGGCCGGCAAGATCGCGCAGTTCGCGGGTGAATTGCGTCTCCACCGCATACCGCCCCCCGCCGGCGGGGGCGGCGTGATGCGCCTCGTCCAGGATCAGGAGCGAGCGGGCGCGGAAATCCTCCAGCACGTCGCGCAGGCCGGCGACATAGGCTTCGTCACCCAGCAGACGGTGCGACAGGATGAAGCGCGATCCCGCCGCCCACGGATTGGCGCCATGCCCCCGGCGACGGCGGAGGTCCTCCAGATGGCGGCGATCAACGATCTCGAACGACAGGCCGAACTTGGTCTGGAGTTCGTCGCGCCATTGACCGGTCATCGCTGGCGGCGCCAGCACCACGGTGAAGTCCACCCGCCGCCGGAGCAGCAGTTCGCGCAGGACCAGCCCCGCCTCCACCGTCTTGCCCAGTCCGACATCGTCGGCGATCAGCAGGTTGACGCGCGGCAGCCGCAACGCCTTGCGCAGCGGCAGGAGTTGATAGGGATCGAGCCGGATGCCGGCGCGGAACGGCGCCTGGAACAGATCGCGCTCGGTCGCGGTGGCGGTGCGCCACTGGACGGTGCGCAGATAGGCCGCGAACGCCGCCGGCCCGTCATCGCCGCCCAGACCCAGCGTATCCCATGCCTCCTCGTCGCGCAGCCGCGCGTCGATCTCCGCCGGCCACAGCACGCGCACCGTCTCGCCACCGGCATCGTCGTCGATGCAGGCGAGCAGATGGCCGTCATAGGATGCCGCCGGTTCGTCCTCGACTAGCCACAGCCTGCCCCGCAACGATACGAATTGGCCGATCCGGGGCTGGGGGGATGCTGACATCGCATCGACACGACACCGGATCGGATGGTTCGGGCAACCGGTGTCGCATCCGGCATGGCGCGGTTTTTCCCACCGAAACGGATGGTTCGGGGAAGCGGGAAGGTGCAGCTTCGGCTGTCGCGGGCGGGTACGATGCGGCACGATGAACGATCGGCAGTAAAGGGAATTGCCCCATGCAGGCATCGCTCGACACGATCTGGGCCAAGCTGACGCACGACGCGGATGGGCGGGTGCGTGCCGCCCTGCCGCTTGCCGATCATGGCTTCGACGTGGCGACGGTGCTGGAACGGCTGCTCCGCGCGGGCGCGTGGGACCGGTCCCTGACGCACTGCGCCGGGCGGGTGCTGACGGAGCAGGACCGGTCGCGGCTCGTCGCGCTGGCGGCGTTGCACGATATCGGCAAGGCCAATCGTGGCTTTCAGGCGCGGTCGGACCAGACGGAGCCGCCGATCGGGCATGAGGGACAGGTCGCCGCCCTGCTGATGGATACCCGCCTGCGCGAGTCCGCCGGGGGCAGGGCTTTGCATGGGATCATCCGGTCATGGTCGGCGGAGCCCTATGTGTCCGCGTTGATGGCGCATCATGGCCGCCTGCGCGCCGAATTCGCGCGGCAGCAGCGCAGCGGTAACCGTCCCTGGCAACAGCATGTCCGGCACTGGCTGGCCATGGACGGGCACGATCCCGCCACCAGCGCGGCCGATCTCGTCGATCGGGTCCGTACCCGCTATCCGCTGGCCTGGGCGGAAGGCGAGGGTCTGCCGCAGGAGTCGCGCTTCGTCGCACTGTTCGCCGGGTTGCTGGTGCTGGCCGACTGGATCGGCTCCGACGTGCGGCGCTTTCCGGTCGCGGGTCCGCATGGTCCACTGCGAGCGGCGATGCGGGAGGTGGCCGCGCAGGATGCGGTCGTCGCACGCGGGCTGGCGCCGATCGCCACCCCGCCCAGCGACTTCACGGCGGCGTTCGGCTTCGTGGCACGGGGCGTCCAGCCTGAGTCGGCGGCGGACGATCTGGGGTCGATCGCGCTGATCGAGGCGGAAACCGGATCGGGGAAGACCGAGGCGGCATTGTGGCGCTGGCTGGCGTTGCGGCGGCGCGGCGAGGTCGACGGGCTGTACTTCGCGCTCCCCACCCGGTCGGCGGCAGTGCAGCTGCATGGACGGGTAAACCGGATGTTGAATCGGGTATGGGGAGCAGATGCACCGCAGGCGGTGCTGGCGGTGCCCGGCTATCTGCGTGGCGATACCGATGGCGCGCGTAGCCCCGGCCGTCGCGTTCATTGGGATGACGACGCCGATAGCGGCCGGCCGGTCGATGCGCGGTGGGCGGCGGAACATGCCAACCAGTATCTCGCCGCGCGGGTGGCGGTCGGCACGATCGATCAGGCATTGTCGGGGGCGATCGGCATCCGCCACGCGCCCGTCCGCGCCGCCGCGCTCGCGCGCAGCCTGCTGGTGGTGGACGAGGTTCATGCCTCCGACGCCTATATGAGCGGGCTACTCGAGCGCTTGCTGGGCAATCATGTCGGCGCGGGCGGGCAGGCGTTGCTGCTGTCGGCGACGCTCGGTGCCGCGACGCGCGCGCGGTTGTTGAAACAGCCCTTGCCGACCCTCGCCGAGGCGGTGGCACGGCCCTATCCCGCGCTGTCGGGCAGCGCCGCGCCGGTGCGGGCGATCGCCGCGCCGCCGCCGGATCAGAAGCGTGTGACGATCGAATTGGTCGGGTCGATCGACGATCCCGCTGCGATCGCCGCGCAGGCCATAGCGGCGGCACGCGCCGGCGCATCGGTGCTGGTGATCCGCAACAGCGTCGCCGGTGCCGTAGCGGTGGCGCAGACGGTCGAGACGCTGGCCCCCGATCTCGCCTTTCGCATCGATGGCGCGGCGACCGTGCATCATGGCCGGTTCGCGGCCAGCGACCGCCGGTTGCTGGATGCGGGTGTGGAGGCTCAATTCGGGAAGGCCCGGTCGACCATGGGCCGCATCCTGATCGGCACGCAGACGCTGGAACAATCGCTCGATATCGATGCCGACTTCCTCGTCACCGATCTGGCGCCGGTCGACGTGCTGCTCCAGCGGATCGGGCGGCTGCATCGCCATGCCGGCCGCGATCGTGGTGCCTTTGCCGATGCCCGCGCCATCGTCATGCGACCGGCGATGCGCGACCTGACGCCGCTGCTGGTGGCGGGGCGTCCGTCACAGGGGCTGGGCAAGCGTGGTCCCTATCCCGACATTGTCCAGTTGGAGGCGACGTTGCGCGTGCTGGAGGCAAACCTGGTCGTGACGATCCCGGCGGACAATCGTCGGCTGGTCGAACAGGCGCTGCACCCGCAGGCGCTGGCCGCCATCACCGCGAACGCCGATGCTGGCTGGCACAATCATGCCGCCGCGCAGCGCGGGGCGATACTGAGCGATATCGAGGCGGCGAGAAGGGTGTCGCTGGACTGGTCGGTGCCGTTCAGCGATCTGGAATTCCCCGACCGCGCCGAGGCGGTGGCCACCCGGTTGGGCGCGCGCGACCTGCTGATCGACCTGCCCGTCCCGTTGGAGGGACCGTTCGGGGAGCCGGTGCCGCGGATCGGCATTCCGGCATGGATGGCCGGTGACGTGGCGCTAAATGAACAGCCATCCCCGGCGGTGCGCGACGGGGACGGCTGGCGGTTCCGGCTGGGCGGTCGCAGCTTCCGCTACGACCGCTGGGGGCTGGCGCCCGCCGTCTGACGCCCCTTGGCGTCTATGCGGTGGCGGCGCGGCCGAGCGCGATGTAGCGTTGCAGATGCTCGTCCTGATCGCCCAACTGGCCGTCAATCATCGTGATCCGCTTGGCATAATGCGACAGCGGCAACTCCCATGTCATGCCGATGCCGCCGTGAAGCTGGATCGCCTCCTCGGCCACCAACTGCCCGGTCGCGCCGATCGTGTATTTGGCGGCGGCCAGCGCGCGGGGGGCGGCATCGCTGCCAAAGGCATCGGCGGCGTTGATGACCGCCGATCGCGCCTGCTCGATTTCCAGCAGCACGGTCGCGATGCGGTGTTGCAGCGCCTGGAACTTGCCGATCGGCACACCGAACTGCTTGCGGGTGCGGACATAATCGACCGTGTGATCGCGCGCGATCTCCATCGCGCCGAGCGCCTCCGCGCAGAGTGCGAGCAGCCCGGCCGCCTCCGCCGCAGCGATGGCGGCGGCGCCGTCCGCGGTTATCAGTGCCGCGTCGGGCACGGTGACGCCACGCAACGTCACCTCGGCGGACCGGCCGCCATCGATATTGGCATAGCCGCGCACGCCCAGTCCGGCGCTGTCGCGCGGGACCAGGAACAGCGCGACGCCGGCATCGGTCTGCGCGGAGACGAGCAGGACGTCGGCCGCCTCGCCGTGCGCCACCACCGCCTTGGCCCCGTCGATCGTCCAGCCCCCATTCTCACCGGCGCCATTCTCACCGGCGCCGTCACGCCGCGCCCGCGTCGCCAGGGGATCGCCTGCGGCCCGGTCCTGCGGTTCGGCATGGGCGAAGGCGGCGATGGTCGTCCCCGCGATGATGCCCTCGATCACATCGGCCCGCCCTGCCGCGGCCAGCGCCTGTCCGACCATCAGCGCACCCAGAAACGGCTCCACCGCCAGCGCGCGGCCGATTTCATGGAAGACCACCATGATATCGAACCCGCCACCGCCGAACCCGCCGACCTCTTCGCCGAACAACGCGCCGATCACGCCCAGTTCGGCCAGCCCGCGCCATATCTCCGGGCTGTAACCGATATCGCCATAGGCGATCCGGTTCCGCGCCTCGACCGGGGCCTTTTCGGCCAGAAACCGGCGCACCGTGTCGCCGAGCATCTGACGGTCCTCGCCATGGTGAAAATCCATCAGAGCCCCACGATCATCTTGGAAATGATGTTCTTCTGCACCTCGTTCGATCCGCCGAAGATCGAGAGCTTGCGGTTGTTGAAATAGGCGGGCGCGGCGGCGATCGCGTCTTCCGGCCCTACCGGTTCGCCGTTGTAGCCGTCCTCCAGCGCCTCCGGCATGAAGGGTTGGGCATAGGGGCCATAGGCACGGCGGGTGAGGGCGGTGATCGCCTGCCTGATCTCCGTGCCCTTGATCTTCAGCATCGAGCTTTCCGCCCCCGGCGCGCCGCCGCCCGCCGCCGCCGCGATCACGCGCATGTTGGTGGTCGCCATATTGGCCAGGTCGATCTCCACCCGCGCCATCCGTGCCGCGAACAGCGGGTCGTCACGCAGCGGCCGGCCGCCGCGCGTCAGCTTGCCCGCGATCGTACGCAACCGGTCGAACGCCGCCATCGAAGACCCGACGCCCGCGATGTTGGTGCGCTCATAGGTCAGCAGATATTTGGCGTAGGTCCAGCCCTTGTTCTCCTCGCCGACCAGATTGGCGACGGGCACGCGGACATCGGTGAAGAACACCTCGTTCACCTCCGCGTCCCCGTCGAGCAGCACGATCGGCCGCACTTCGATGCCCGGCGTATCCATGTCGATCAGCAGAAACGAGATGCCCTCCTGTGCCTTGGCGGTGGGATCGGTGCGGACGAGGCAGAAGATGCGGTTGGCGAACTGGCCCAGCGTCGTCCAGGTCTTCTGGCCGTTGACGACGTAATGATCGCCGTCCCGCACCGCGCTGGTCTTCAGGCTGGCGAGATCGGAGCCGGCGCCCGGTTCGGAATAGCCCTGACACCACCAGTCGCGCCCGTCGAGGATGCGCGGCAGGATGGTGCGGCGCTGTTCCTCGCTGCCATATTTGATGAGCACGGGGCCGAGCATCCCGACGCCGAACGGCACGATCCGGGGGGCGTGGGCGCGGGCGGCCTCGTCCTCGAAGATCGATCGCTGCACCACCGTCCAGCCGGGGCCGCCATATTGTTCGGGCCAGTGGCTGGCCAGCCAGCCGCGCGCATGCAGGATGGCGTGCCATTCCTCCATATCGGCCTTGGTCATCGTCAGGTCGTGCCTGACCTTGTGGCGCAGTCTTTCGGGCAGGTGATCGCGCAGGAAGTCGCGTACCTCTTCCCGGAAAAGCTCTTCCTCAGGCGTAAAGCGCAGGTCCATGATCCACTCCGATCCTGTTTTGCCCAAGGCATATCAGGTCCGGTGGTGCGGGCAAGTCGAAACATACCCGATCTTCTATAATTGGTTTCAGCGAGTGGCGGCGATCGCGGCGAGGGTCCGGTCGGCCAGTTCGGGTCGACAGATCAGGAGGTCGGGCAGCAGCGGATCGTGGCAGTTGTAGACCAATGGTGCGCCATCGATGCGCGAGGCGTGGAGACCGGCGGCCAGCGCGACCGCGGCGGGGGCGCAATTGTCCCATTCGTACTGGCCGCCTTCGTGCAGGTAGATATCGGCACGCCCGTCGATCACCGCCATCGCCTTCGCGCCGGCCGAACCCATGCCGATCAGATCGGCGCCCAGTGCCTCCCCGACCCGGACGGCGATGTCGGGGCAGCGGGTACGGCTGACGACCACGCGGGGCCGGACGGGCAGCGGGCGGAAGGCGGGCGGCAGGTCGGCGGTCGACCAGGTCCGCGACAGTCCCGGCACCGCCACCGCGCCCACCGCAGGCCGGCCGGCGATGGCAAGGCCGATATGCACCGCCCAGTCGTCCAGGCCATCCGCATATTCGCGGGTGCCGTCGAGCGGATCGACGATCCATACCCGCGTCGCGGCACAGCGTCGGCGATCGTCGACGCTTTCCTCGGACAGGATGAAGTCGTCGGGGCGTGATGCCGCCAGCCGTGCCAGGATCAGCATATTGGCCTCGCGGTCGCCCCGGTCGCCCAGCGCCTTGCCGGTTTCCCGACCCTCCGCACGGATCGCCTGCAACAGCGCCCCCGCCTCTTGCGCGATCACCACGGCGAGTGCGGCATCATCGTCCGGAACGGGATCGGTCACAGGTCGGGACTCCAGACGCCGAAGATATGTTCGACGATCCGCTCCGCCGCCGCTTCCGGCGTCTCGCGCAGCGTATCGATGTGGATTTCGGGGCGTTCGGGTGCCTCATACGGGCTGGAGATGCCGGTGAAGTCGGCGATCTCGCCGGCCCGCGCCTTGGCATACAGCCCCTTCACGTCGCGCGCCTCCGCGGTCGCCAGTGGCGTGTCGATGAAGATTTCCACGAACTCCCCGGGCGGCACCATGGTGCGCACCATCGCACGCTCGGCCCGGAACGGCGAGATGAAGGCGGTGAGGACGATCAGCCCGGCATCCGCCATCAGCCGCGCCACCTCACCGACCCGGCGGATATTCTCGATCCGGCCGCTTTCGGAAAAGTCGAGGTCGCGGTTGAGGCCGTGGCGGATATTGTCCCCGTCGAGCATGAAGCTGTGCCGGCCCAGCGCATGCAGCTTCTTCTCGACCAGATTGGCGATGGTCGACTTGCCCGATCCCGACAGGCCGGTGAACCACAGCACGCGCGGGGTCTGGCCCTTTTGCAGGGCATGCGCCTCGCGCGTGACATGGATCGACTGCCAATGGACGTTCTCCGCCCGGCGCAGCGCGCCGTCGATCATGCCGGCGGCGACGGTGGCGTTGGTCGCCCGGTCGATCAGGATGAATCCGCCCAGCTCGACGCCGGCGGTATAGGGTTCGAACACGATCGGGCGGTCGCAATACACCTCCGCCACGCCGATATCGTTGAGCGACAGCGTTGCGGCCGACAGTTGCGCCTGCGTGTTCACGTCGATCACGTGACGGGGCGGCTGCACGGTGGCGTTCACCGTCTGCGTGCCCAGTTTCAACCAATAGCCGCGGCCCGGCGTCAGCGGCTGGTCCGTCAGCCAGACCAAAGTCGCAGCGAACTGGTCGGCGATCGCGGGGGGATCATCCGATGCGGCGATCACGTCGCCGCGCGAACAGTCGACTTCGTCGGCCAGCGTCACGGTCACCGCCTCACCCGCGATCGCGCGGGTCCGTTCACCGTCCGGGCCGAGGATGCGGGCGATCGTGGTGGTGCGGCCGGACGGTACGATCCGCACCGGATCGCCGACCGATACCCGCCCGCCCGCGATGGTGCCGGCAAAGCCGCGAAAGTCGAGATCGGGACGGTTGACCCATTGCACCGGCAGGCGGAACGGCCGCTGACCGGCCCGATCCGCATCCACGGGCACCGCCTCCAGATGCGCGAGCAGGGTCGGCCCGTCATACCAGCCCATGTCGGCCGATGGTTCGGTCACGTTCGCACCGGTCAGCCCCGACAGCGGGATCGCGGTGAAGGCGCCGATCCCGATCGAGGCGGCGAATTCCGTATAGTCGGCGACGATCGACTGGAAGGTCGCGCGGTCGTGCCCGACCAGATCCATCTTGTTCACCGCCAGCACGATCTGCCGGATGCCGACCAGATGCGCCAGATAGCTGTGCCGCCGCGTCTGCGTCAGCACGCCCTTGCGCGCGTCGATCAGGATCACGGCGCAGTCGGCGGTCGATGCACCGGTCACCATGTTGCGGGTATATTGTTCGTGCCCCGGCGTATCGGCGACGATGAACTTGCGCTTTTCCGTCGCGAAGAACCGATAGGCGACATCGATCGTGATGCCCTGTTCGCGCTCGGCGGACAGCCCGTCGACCAGCAGCGCGAAATCGATATTGGCTCCTTGCGTGCCGACCCGTGCCGAATCCGCCTCCAGCGCGGCGAGCTGGTCCTCGAACACCGCGCGGCTGTCGTACAGCAGGCGACCGATCAGCGTCGACTTGCCGTCGTCCACCGACCCGCAGGTGATGAAGCGCAGCATCGACTTGGCGGCATGGCCCGCCAGATAGGCGTCGATGTCCTCGGCGACGAGCGCATCGGGGCGATAGGCGGTCATCAAAAATACCCCTCGCGTTTCTTCTTCTCCATGCTGCCCGACTGATCGTGGTCGATCGCGCGCCCCTGCCGTTCGGAGGTGGTGGTCAACAGCATTTCCTGGATGATCGCGGGCAGGGTATCCGCCGTGCTCTCGACCGCGCCGGTCAGCGGATAGCAGCCGAGCGTGCGGAAACGGATCGATCGTTCGACGGGCGTTTCGCCCGGCAGAAACCGGAAGCGGTCGTCATCGACCATCAGTAGCATCCCGTCGCGCTCCACGGTGGGGCGCGGCGCGGCGAAATACAGCGGTACGATCTCGATCCCCTCCGCCAAAATATATTGCCAGATGTCGAGCTCGGTCCAGTTAGACAGCGGAAACACCCGGATGCTCTCGCCCCGATTCTTACGGGCATTGTACAGGTGCCAGAGTTCGGGGCGCTGCGCCTTGGGGTCCCAGCCGTGGCTGACGGAGCGGAACGAGAAGATGCGCTCCTTCGCGCGGCTCTTCTCCTCGTCGCGGCGGGCGCCGCCGAACGCGGCATCGAAACCGCCGAGCGTCAGCGCCTGCTTCAGCCCTTCGGTCTTCCACATATCGGTATGGCGGCCGCCATGATCGAACGGGTTGATCCCTTCCGCCTCGGCATCGGGATTGCGATGAACGATCAGGTCCATGCCCGCCGCCTGCGCCGCACGGTCGCGCAATTCGTACATCGCGCGGAATTTCCACGTCGTATCGACGTGCAGCAGCGGGAAGGGCGGGCGACCCGGCGCGAACGCCTTCTTGGCCAGATGCAGCATCACGGCGGAGTCCTTGCCGACCGAATACAGCATCACCGGCCGTTCGGTTTCGGCGACCACGTCGCGCATGATGTGGATGCTCTCGGCTTCGAGGCGTTGCAGATGGGTGAGCGTGCTCATGTCACGGTGCAGATAGTCACGCCGCCGCGGTGTGCGACCAACTTATCCTGTCACGCCCCCAAGCCCGGTCACGTCATCTCCTGTTCGCGCTCCAGCGAATCGAGGATGCGAACACCCGCCATGAACACTGCCGCCGGGCAGCATGCGAACAGCAGCCAGCCGGCATAGCCGGGATATTGATCGAGATACTGGGCCCCGCGCTGCGTCGCGCCGAGCGCCAGTCCATAGATGACCAGGAACGCCTCGAACTTGGTTTTGATGACGAACAGGCGGAGAAAGCGGTGGAGCATGTCGATTATGCAGCAAGAACCGGGCCATTGCCGGAAAAGCGCGGTTTCTGGGTTAACGGAGATGGTTGATCGTCAATTAACCCGACAGGTCAGGCCAGTTCACGCAGGTCGAGCACGTCCAGCAGCGCGAGGCGGGCGGCCTCCACCGTGGCGATCAATTGCGGATCGCCGATCGCGGTGGGGGCGATTTCCGCCGGCCAGTTCGCCTCGATCACCCCCGCGATCCGGGCAAGCCGGTGCTCGTCGACCAGGAAGCGCGGGTCGATCGTCGCCGGATCGGCCACCACGCGCAGCCGCAGGCAGGCGGGGCCACCGCCGTTCGCCATCGACTCGCGGACGTCGACCACCTCCAGCCGGCGAATCGGGCCGTTCCCGGCGACATGCGCCTGAAGCCAGCGCCAGACGGGTTCGCTCGCCCGTGCCTCACCGGGCAGCACCAGCGTCATGCCGGCCGGCGTCGATACCAGTTGGGCGTTGAACAGATAGGCGGCGATCGCCTCCTCCAGCGGCACCGCCGCCGCAGGCACCTCGACGATCTCGATTGCGGGAAAGCGCCCGCGCAGCTCGGCATGGAAACCAACCGGATCGGCAAAGGCGTGTTCGTGCGCGAACAGCACGCGTTCGTTGGCCACCGCGACGACATCGTTGTGGAACGCGCCCGCCGCGATCGCGGCGGGGGATTGTTCGACGAACAGCGTGCGGACGGGATCGAGCCGGTGGCGTCGCGCGACCGCCCGGCTCGCCTCTTCGGACTGGCGCGCGGGAAAGGCACCGCCGCTGCGGCCGTAGACGAAGACCTCAACACCCGCCGCACCGTGCCCGTCGCACAGCCGCATATGATTGGCCGCGCCCTCGTCACCGAACGGGGCGGGGATTGGACCGTGGACCGTGAAGTGGGGGTGCGCGAAGGCGATCCGTAACTGCGCCAGCGTCGCCTGCCATTCATGGCTGCGGTGCGGCATGGTGACGAGATTGGCGACCGTCAGGTGGCAACGGCCATCGGCCGTATCGATGGCGGGCGATACCGTCGCCGCGTTGGCCGCCCACATGGCGGAGGCGGACATCGCCTGCGCCAGCAGATGCGGCGGGGCGGCAAGGGGGTCGGTGGCAAGGTCGGTCAGCCAGACGCGATCGGGGCGCGGATGGGGCAGCAGGATGCCCTGCGTCAGTCCCAGTGCCAGATTGGCGCGCATCTTTGCGATACCCTGCAACGCCGCCGCGCGCGGATGCGCGGTCGCGCCGGCGTTACGGGTGGCGGCAAGGTTGCCGGGGCTGAGACCGGCATAATTGTGGCTCGGCCCGACGATGCCGTCGAAATTGATCTCCACCACGCCCGTCATCACCAGCGCCCCACATGGCGTACGCGGTCGCCGGCAGCGACGCCCAGCGACGCGGCGGCAGCCGGCGACAGGGCGATGCCGCCATCCGCCGCCGCGACCGTGCCGAAGGTGCAGCGGAACCCGGCCAGCGTGCCGGTGGCCACCAGCGCCTCCGTGCCACCCGCCGCCACCGCCACGATCGGATCGCTTCGCGCCTCGGCGATCGAGCGGACGTGATCGGTTCGTGCGGTCATCGTCGGGCCACCGTCGAAGATGTCGAGATAGCCTTCGTACCGGAACCCCTCATGCTCCAGCATCCGCATCGCGGCGCGGCCGGACGGGTGGGGCAGGCCGATCGCGGCGCGCGCGGTGTCGGTCAGCATCGCGGTGTAGACCGGATGCTTGGGCATCAGGTCGGCGATGAACTGGTGGCCGTTGATCGCATTGAACTGGTCGGCGTCCTGAAAATTCATCCCGAAGAACCGCCCGGCAAGGCCGTCCCAGAACGGCGATCCGCCCGCCTCGTCGATCACGCCGCGCAATTCCGCCAGGATGCGGTCGGCGAAGCGGGCGCGGTGGGCGGCAATGAACAGATAGCGCGACCGGGCGAGGAGCAGGCCCAGCCCGCCCGCCCGCTCGCCGGGATGGAGAAACAGGCCGCCGACCTCGCTCGATCCTTCCAGATCGGTGGTCAGCGTCAGCATTTCGGCGCGGAAGGTGCGCGCCAGTTCGCGGCTGTGCTGGGTCAGCGTGCCGATGCGATAGCTGTAGAAGGGGTGGCGATCGCCCACCCGCGTGAAGATCTGACAGGTGCCGCGCACCTCGCCGGTCGCGACATTCTCCAGCACCAGCACGAACAGCTCGTCCTCGACCGGGCCGTCCGCCCGCGCGAAGGCGGCGTGGCTGCGATCGAGCTTTGCCCTCAGGGCGTGGCGATCGGGCGGCAGGTTGGTGAAGCCGCCGCCGGTCAGCTTCGCCATCTCGTAGAGAGGCTGCAGATCGCCATCGGTCGCGGCACGGATGCGGAAGCTCATGTCAGGTCACCCTTGGCCAGCCGCAGGATCGCCAGCGTCGACAGGGCGGCCCGCTCCGCCAGGCTATCGACCAGCAGATATTCGTCCGCCGAATGGATCGCGCCGCCGCGCACCCCCATCGTATCGACCACCGGCACACCGGCCGCGGCGATGTTGTTGCCGTCGCATACCCCGCCGGTATCGCACCGCGCGATGGCAAGGCCAAGCGTCGCGCCCGCCCGTCCGACCAGCCCGAACAGCCGCGCCGCCGCCGGATCGACCGGCTTGGGCGGGCGGGTGAAGCCGCCATGTACCGTCGTGGTCACCTCATGATCGGTGGCGATGGCGGCGGCGGTGGCACGCAATACCTGATCGGCCGCCGCGATGGCGTCGCGATCGCGCGGGCGGAAGTTGACGCGTAGCACCGCCAGATCGGGCACCATGTTGTTCGGGCCGCCACCGTCGATCCGGGCGGGGTTGACCGCGAAGCCCGGCCGATCCGACCGGGCGAGCCGCAGCGCCAGATCGCCCGCCGCGACCACGGCATTGCGGCCATCGCGCGGATTGCGGCCGGCATGGGCGCTGCGACCCCGCACCACGACCGAGAAATTGCCGGTGCCACCTCGCGCCCCCGCCAGCGTCCCGTCCGCCAGCGCAGGCTCGTAGCCGAACGCCGCCGTCTTGCCGCGGGCGAGATCGGCGATCAGCGCGGCCGATGACAGCGATCCGGTTTCCTCGTCGGAATTGATGAGCACGTCGTACCCGATCCCGGCGGCGGCGCCGCTCGCCTCCACCGCGTGGAGCGCGGCCAGCATCACCGCTAGCCCGCCCTTCATGTCCGTTACCCCCGGCCCGACCAACGCCCCGTCGTCGCGCCAGGCCAGCGTCTGGAATGGGTGATCGACGCCGTACACCGTATCCATATGGCCTACGAACAACAGCCGTCGTGCGGCCTCCGGTCGCACGGACACGACGAGGTGGCGGCCATGGTCGATCGGTTCGATCCGGCCGTCCACGCCGACGCTGTCGACGGGGGCGGGATCGACCAGCCGCACCGCCCCGGGCAGGGTGGCGCAGGCATCCGCCAGCAATCCCGCCATCGTCGCCAGACCGGGCAGGTTGCGCGTGCCGCTGTTGATCGCGGCCCAGCGTTCGACCTGCGCCAGCATCGCGGCGGCGTCGATCCCCGCGATCGCATCGCGCCCGATCGGATCGATCGCCGTCAAAAAGTATAGACCAGTGATGCGCGACTGATCGTGTCGGTCGTTTCCCGCCCTTCCGGCGGCATGCTTTCGTACTGGACGTTGTACGACAGCTGGGCGGACAGCGGCCCCAGCAGCTTGGCGTTGACCGACGTCGTCGTGCTCACCGTCGAATTGAACCGCTGGATATACGCAGAGGCGACGTGGCGCAGTGTCAGGCCACCCAGTATCTGCCACCGGAAATCCATCGATCCACGCCCGGCGATGCTCGACTGGACGGTCGCATCGGTGAATTCGGTATGACGGAAACCCGGCCCGAGTTCGAGGTCGAGTTGCATCCGCGGCCTTTTCAGCAAGCTGTAGCCGGCGCCGCTCGATGCCGACAGACGATCGGTATAGCCGAGGAACCGGTCGCTTTCATACTGCACCGCGCCATAGATATAGGCGCGGTCGTCGATCTTGTAGTTGGGTTCGTAGGCGACGAGGTAATGCTCGCGCGTCGTGACGTTCAGGCTTTCCTGATAGTCCGCCTGCACCTGGAACTTGTGCCGCCATTGCAGCCCCTCACGCTCCGCCGCGAGCACCGCGCTGCCGCCGGCGGTATCGGAATTGCCGGTGGTGAGGAATCCGCCGACCTCGGCGCGCCCCTTCCACAGGTTCAGGAAACTGGCCTGCCGGATCACCTGTTCGCGCGCGGCGGCCCGGTCGTTCCGCCATTTCTGCGCGATCGCCAGCACCGCATCGCCGCTCAACGGATCGGCGGAACGGGCATATTTGACGATGGTCGATACGTCGCCGTCGTTCCCGGACTGGATCGCGGCGTCGAGCATCGCGCGAATCGATTCGGGGATCATCGCGCCGGCGGCGGTCTGCGGATCGGTGGCGGGCGTGATCGCGACCGGGGTGACGGCGGCGGGGGCGGTGGCAGCCAGCAGGAGGATCGGGAACGGCACGCGACCTTCCTTACCCGACCGATGCCGCGCTGCAACCGGTCAGCGCGCGCGCTCCGCGTCGAGCCGGGGCCGGAATGCCGCGAGTACCGCCTCGTACAGCGCGCGCTTGAACGGCACGATCAGCCGGGGGAGATCGTCCGGCTCGATCCAGCGCCACGCCCGGAACTCCTGATGCGCGGTGGCGATGTCGATATCGGTATCCTCGCCCAGGAAACGGAACAGGAACCAGCGCTGGCTCTGCCCGCGCCAGCGCCCCTTCCACACCTTGCCGACCAGTTCGGGGGGCAGATCGTAGACGAAGTCGCCATCGGCCGCCTCGATCAGTTCCACCTTGTCGGGCGCGATCCCGGTTTCTTCACCAAGCTCACGCATAGCGGCGCTCAGCGGCTCCTCGCCGGGATCGATCCCTCCCTGCGGCATCTGCCATGCCTCCAGCGTCGAATCCATGCGCTGGCCGACGAAGACGCGGCCGGTGCGATCGACCAGCATGATCCCCGCACACGGGCGATAGGGCAGGTCGGTCATCGGGCCGCCTGCGCCATCACGCGGGCCGCCTCGGACTCCGCCACCACGGCCTTCAGCGCGACGAGGAAGCCGGCGATGTCGCCGACCGCGGAGGGGATCGCCTTGCGCAGCGTCGCGAAGCCGTGGACCGTCCCCACCGCCTCGCGGTAGACGGTCGGCACCCCCGCCTCGATCAGGCGGGCGGCATAGGCGCGGCCCTGATCGCGCAGGGGATCAAGGCTGGCGGCGACGATCACCGCCGGGGGCATCCCGGCCAGCGGCGCCAGCATCGGCGAGCCGCGCATATGCGCGATATCCGCCTGATAGGCATCGCCGAACCACAGCATCGCCGCCTTGGTCAGCAGATACCCCTCGGCGAACTCCTCGAACGACGGGTAACGGCCGGCGGGATCGGTGACGGGATAGAGCGGCGCCTGCGCGATGACGGGCACCGCCGCCGGCCGGTCGCGCAGCGCCATCGCGGTCACGATCGCCAGCATCCCCCCGGCGCTGTCGCCGGACAGGACGAGGCCGGTCGCGGTACGGCCAAGCGCCGCCGGATTCGACGCGACCCAGCGCGCCGCCGCCTCCGCATCGTCGGGCGCGGCGGGCCAGCGATGTTCGGGCGCCAGCCGGTATTCGACCGACAGCACCGGCATCCCCAGCACCCGCGCCATCTCCGCGCACAGCGAGGCATGCGTCTCGATCTCGCCGAACACGAAACCGCCGCCGTGATAGAAGACCATCACCGGCCCCGGCACCCGCGTTTCCGCCGCATCGAACAGGCGGGCGGGGATCGGGCCGTCGGGGCCGGGAATGACGATATCCCGGATCGTCGCCAGATCGCCCACGGGCAGGTCGGTCAGGTCCTTCGTCGCGGTGAACATCTGCCGCGCGGCGACGGGATCGAGTTCGTGGGTGCGCGGCCCCGGCAGGGCATTGAGATAATCGAGGAACTGGCGGACATCGGGGCGGACATAATGGTCGGTCATGCGGGCTCCGGGCTGAAGTCGGGATGGCGGGGTCGGGGTCGGCACCCTACCTAATCGGCGTGATCCATGTCGTCCACCATCCGGCCTATGTCACCGAGGCGCCGGCCCGGTCCACCTATCGCTGGGGCAAGAACGGGGCGATCCGCGACCTGCTGCTCGCCGAAGGGGAACGGATCGCCTGGCACCTGCCCGAACCGATGCCGCCCGCATGGCTGGAGGCGACGCACGACCCCGATTATGTCGCCGAGGTGCTGACCGCGCAGGTGCCCCCTGCCAAGGAGCGCCGGATCGGCTTTCCGGTGAAGCCGGTCGTCGCGACCCGCGCGGCGGCGGTGCCGGGCGGCACCTATCTGGCCGCGCTGCTGGCGATGGCGCATGGCTTTGCCGCCAACACCGCCGGCGGCAGCCACCACGCCCTGCCCGACACCGGGGCCGGATACTGCGTTTTCAACGACCTGGCGGTCGCAGCGATCAGGCTGGTGGAGGAAGGTCGGGTCAATCGGGTGCTGATCGTCGATGTCGACGTGCATCAGGGCGACGGCACCGCGGTGCTGACCGCGGGGCGGCCGGAGATCGCCACCTATTCGATCCATGCCGAAAAGAACTTTCCCGCCCGCAAGGCCCGATCGACGCTCGACGTGCCGCTGCCCGACAGGGTCGGCGATGCCGATTATCTGGCCACGCTGGAGCGTACATTGGTGCCGCTACTGGACGACATGAGGCCGCAACTGATCCTGTATCAGGCGGGGGTCGATCCGTTCGGCGGCGATCGGCTGGGGCGGCTGGACCTGACGCTGGCGGGGCTGGTCGCGCGTGAGCGGCTGGTGGCGCGGCTGGCGCGGGAGCGGGGGGTGCCGGTCGCCTGCACGGTCGGCGGCGGCTATGGCGACGACGTGATGGCGATCGCCCGGCGGCATGTCGATGCGATCCTGACGCTGGGCGAGGCGCTGGGCGGGCAGGAAGCGGGAGCGTTTGGCGCGGGCGACCGTTAGGCGGGACATGCCCGATCCCGTCATCCTCTGGTTCCGTCAGGACCTGCGCCTTTGCGATCAACCCGCGCTGATCGCCGCGGCGGGCGAGGGGCCGGTGATCCCGCTCTATATCCTCGACGACGAGACACCGGGCGACTGGCGGATCGGCGGTGCGCAGCGCTGGTGGCTGCACCACAGCCTGGCGGCGCTCGCCACGGCGCTGGAGGCGAAGGGCAGCCGCCTGATCCTGCGGCGCGGCCGGGCCGAGGCCGTGCTGGCGGCGGTGATCGAGGAGACGGGGGCGGCGCGCGTCCACGCCTTGCGCCATTACGAACCGTGGTGGCGGGCGGCGGAGACGGCACTGGGTGACCGACTGCACCTGCACGACGGCAACCACCTGACCCGGATCGAGGATGTCCGCACCGGCGGTGGCCAGCCGTTCCGGATGTATTCGTCTTTCTGGAAGGCGTTGCAGAACTTCCTGCCGCCCGAGGCACCGTATCCCGCCCCCGACAGCATCACCGCGCCAGAGCAATGGCCGGCGAGCGACGATCCAGCCGACTGGAAATTGCTGCCGACCGCGCCCGACTGGTCGGGCGGGTTCGATGCTGACTGGACGCCGGGCGAGGCGTGCGCGCAGGCGAAGGTGGCGGACATCCCCGATCTGCTGGGCGAGTATGACGAGGCGCGCAACCTGCCCGCGACCGAGGGCACGACGCGATTGTCGCCCCATCTCCATTTCGGCGAGATTTCGGCACGGGCGGTGTGGCATGCGGCCGACGTCGATGCCGGTCACACCTTCCTGAAGGAACTGGCGTGGCGGGATTTCACCAGCGGCGTCGTGATGGCGCTGCCCGATTATGCCGATGCCAATGGCCGCGCGAAATACGATCGGTTGCAGTGGCGGCAGGGCGCGGAGGCCAAGGCCGATCTGCGCGCCTGGCAGACCGGGCATACCGGCTATCCGATCGTCGATGCCGGGATGCGCCAGTTGTGGAACACCGGCTGGATGCACAACCGGGTGCGGATGATTACCGCCAGCTTCCTGGTGAAGCATCTGCTGATCGACTGGCGCGAGGGCGAACGCTGGTTCTGGGACTGTTTGGTCGATGCAGATTACGGCAACAATGCCGTCAACTGGCAATGGGTCGCGGGCACCGGGGTCGACGCCAACATGTTCGGGCGGATCATGGCGCCGCTCGGCCAGTCGGAAAAATTCGACGCGGGCGATTATATCCGCCGCTGGGTGCCCGAACTGGCGGACGTGGGCGACGCGGCGATCCACGATCCCGACGCGGCGGGATGCCGACCGGCGAACTATCCCGCCAAGATCGTCGGCCACCGCGAGGCACGCGAGCGGGCGCTGGCGGCGGCGCGGGCGATCTGACGGGGCGTTCCCGACGTTCTTCGCGCGCCCGCCCGGACGATCCATCGAGCCAGGCCGCTCGACCGAGCGGGCTTCCCCTGCCGACGATGCGGGTGCATGGGGCCGCGCATGAAAGCCGGGGCCATCCATCGTCGTCGCGTGTCGTTGCCCGTGCGGGTGCTGTCGCATCCGTTCCACCGGCTGCTCGACCGGATCGATCGCGGACTGGCGGTCGGGGCGATCGAGGCGACGCTGCCGGACGGCAGCGCGCGGCTGATCGGCGGGCGGGCGGACGGCCCGGTCGCGACCGTCGCGGTGCATCGCTGGCGCGCGCTGTGGCGGCTGGCCACCGCGGGTTCGGTCGGCTGGTACGAGGGATGGGAGGCGGGCGACTGGTCCAGCCCCGATGCGGTGCCGTTGTTCGACCTGTTCATGCGCAACCGCGTGCCGCTGGGCGATGCGGCACGCGCGGGGGCGGTCGCGCGGCTGGCGGGGCGGGCATGGCACCGGTTGCGGCGCAACGACCGGGGCGGTGCACGGCGCAATATCGCCGCGCATTACGATCTGGGCAATGATTTCTACCGCGAATGGCTGGACGAGAGCCTGACCTATTCGAGCGCGATCTTCGAGCGCCTCGGCCAGTCACTGGCCGAGGCGCAGGCCGCCAAGCTGCACGCCATACTGGACCGCACCGCGACCAAGCCCGGCGACACGGTGCTGGAGATCGGGTGTGGCTGGGGATCGTTCGCGGCGCTGGCGGCGGGCGAGGGCCGGCGCGTCCATGCGCTGACGCTGTCCGCCGAACAGAAGGCGGCGGTGGATGCGCGGGCGCTGCCCGGTGTCGACGTGGCCCTGACCGATTATCGCGACGTGGCCGGGCAGTTCGACGCGGTCGCCAGCATCGAGATGGTCGAAGCGGTCGGGCAGGAATACTGGCCCGCCTATCTCGACGCGATCGCCGCCGCGCTGAAGCCGGGCGGGCGCGCCGCGATCCAGTATATCGCGATCGCCGACGACGTGTTCCCCGCCTATGCCGCCAGCGTCGATTTCATCCAGCGCCACGTGTTTCCGGGCGGGATGCTGCTGTCAGAACCGCGGTTTCGCGCGCTGGCGGCCGCGCGCGGGCTGGATTGGCAGGA
This sequence comes from Sphingomonas sp. CFBP 8760, assembly GCF_014841615.1. GTDB lineage: Bacteria > Pseudomonadota > Alphaproteobacteria > Sphingomonadales > Sphingomonadaceae > Sphingomonas. The sequence goes on from NZ_JACYUG010000024.1 coordinate 39,458, forward strand.
CCGGCAGGGGTTCGGTCAGGATTATGCCGAGACGCTGCGACAATGGCGCCAGCGTTTCGACGCCGCCGACCGCGAGGGGCGGCTGCCGGCACGGCTGGACACGCGGTTCCGGCGGCTCTGGCGCTATTACCTGATGTATTGCGAGGGCGGGTTCCGCGGCGGCGGGATCGACGTGGCGCAGGTGACGTTGGTGAAGGGGTGAGCAGTCCGTCATTGCGAGCATAGCGAAGCAATGACGGGACCTGCGCTATCCCACCCGTTCGCGATGCCCCGCCGGAAAGCCGTCGACCGCCAGCCTGACGATGCATTCCGCCACGATCGCGGGGTCCTTCACCGATTGCGGGTCCTCACCCGGATAGGCGCGGGCGCGCATCTTCGTGCGGGTGGCGCCGGGATCGAGGATCGCGACGCGGGTGCGACCGAGCTGTTCGACCTCGTCGCCATAGGCGCCCAGCAGCGTTTCGAACGCGGCCTTCGACGCACCATAGGCCCCCCAATAGGCGCGCGGATCGCGGCCGACGCTGCTGGTGACGCCGATCACCTTGCCCGCCTTGGCCCGACGCAGCAGCGGATCGAACGCGGCGATCATCGCCCCTTGCGCGCTGACGTTGAGCGTCAGCACCTGCGCGAATTCCTTGGGATCGATCGCGGGTACCGCCGACAGGCTGCCGAGCATCCCGGCGTTCAGCACCATCACGTCGAGCGCCTGCCAGCGTTCGCCGACCGCCGCCGCCAGCCGGGCGATCGCATCGGTTTCGGTCAGGTCGAGCGGCGCGATCGTCGCAGAGCCGCCGGCGGCGAAGATCGTCTCCTCCACCTCCTCCAGCGCCGATGCGGTGCGCGCGGTGATGACGACGTGCGCGCCCGTCGCCGCCAGGGCGATCGCGGTGGCGGCGCCGATCCCCCGGCTGGCGCCGGTGACGAGCGCGAGGCGGCCTTCGAGTGGCAGATCAGCCATGGTCAGATCACGCGTTCGGCGAGCAGCGCGAACTGATCGACCTGTGCGCTGTCGTCATGATCGGTCAGCGTGGTCGGATAATCGCCGGTGAAGCAGGCGTCGCAGTAATTGGGGCGGACATCGGCGCGCTTCGCCTCGCCCAGTGCCTTGTACAGCCCGTCGATCGAGACGAAGGCGAGCGTGTCGGCATGGATGAAATCGGTCATCCCGCCCAGATCCAGCTTGTGCGCCAGCAGCTTGGTCCGCTCCGGCGTGTCGACGCCGTAGAAGCAGCTGTGCCGGGTGGGCGGGGAGGCGATGCGCAGGTGGACCTCCGCCGCGCCCGCGTCGCGCATCATCTGCACGATCTTCAGGCTGGTGGTGCCACGCACGATCGAATCGTCGACCAGGATCACCCGCTTGCCCTCAATCAGCGCGCGGTTGGCGTTGTGCTTCAGCTTGACGCCGAGATGGCGGACCTTGTCGCCCGGCTGGATGAAGGTGCGCCCGACATAGTGCGAGCGGATGATGCCGAGTTCGAACGGGATGCCCGATGCCTGGGCATAGCCGATCGCGGCCGGCACGCCCGAATCGGGGACGGGGATGACCAGATCGGCATCGACCGGCGATTCGGCCGCCAGCTGCGCGCCGATCTCCTTGCGGACCGAATAGACCGAATGGCTGTCGACGATCGAATCGGGGCGCGAGAAATACACCCATTCGAAGATGCAGGGCCGCGCGGGGACGGGGGCGAACGGCTTGACCGAGCGGACCTCGCCATTCTGCACGATCACCAGTTCGCCCGGCTCCACGATCCGTTCGAACGTCGCGCCGCACACGTCGAGCGCGACGGTTTCGGAGGCGAAGATGACCGCATCGTCCAGCCGGCCCATCACCAGCGGCCGGATGCCGAGCGGATCGCGGCAGGCGATCATCCCCTCCGGCGTCATCACCACCAGCGAATAGGCGCCCTCGATCTGCTTCAGCGCATCGATGAACCGGTCGATCAGGGTGCGGTAGCTGGACGTGGCGACGAGGTGGATGATCGTCTCGGTATCGCTGGTCGACTGGAAGATCGAGCCGCGCCGCACCAGTTCGCGCCGCAGTTTCAGCGCGTTGGAGATGTTGCCGTTGTGCGCGACCGCGAAGCCGCCCGATTGCAGTTCGGCATAGAGCGGCTGCACGTTGCGCAACGCCGTATCGCCCGAGGTGGAATAGCGGACATGCCCCGCCGCCACGGTGCCGGGCAGCGCGCGAATCACGTCGTCGCGGTCGAAATTGCCCGCGACATGGCCCATCGCGCGATGGGTGTGGAAATGCGTGCCGTCGAACGAGGTGATGCCCGCCGCCTCCTGCCCGCGATGCTGGAGGGCGTGGAGGCCGAGCGCCACGAGCGCGGCGGCGCTGGAACTGCCGGAGACGCCGAACACGCCGCATTCTTCGCGCAGCGTGTCCCCGTCGTCGGAGGAAACATCATAGGGATTGGTGGTCAGCATGGGAGCGGGGCTCTCTTGGTGTCGCGCGCCCTATAGATAGGGTCGTCCGGCTTGTCGCCTGTTTGTCACGAAAATCGGGAGCCGATCGTCGCATCGATGGTTTTGGCGGCGGCAAGGAGACGAGATCATGGCACGCGACCACGGCCCGCAGATCAAGGATGACGCGCTGTTCGAGAAGCTGGTCGAGGACGGCAATTCGCCCGGCAAGGCGGCGCGGATCGCCAATGCGAAGGCGGCCGGCACGCTGTCGCACAACAGCGTCCACCTGGAGGACCGGACCAAGACCGACCTGCTGGCACAGGCGCGCAAGGTGGGGATCGCCGGCCGGTCGAAGATGGACAAGGCCGCGCTAATCAAGGCGATCCGCGATCACGGCTGACATGGCGGCTGACATGGCGGTGACGGGGCCGTGGCGGCGCGCTAGGCAGGGGGCATGACCGAACCCCGCGACCGCAGCCTGACTCTCGACCCCGCCTATGATGCCGCCGGCCTCGTCACCGCGGTCGTCACCGACCGGGCGGGCGCGCTGCTGATGGTGGCGCACATGAATGCCGAGGCGCTGGCGGCGACGCAGGCCACCGGGGAAGCGACCTTCTGGTCGCGCAGCCGGCAGCGCCTGTGGAAGAAGGGCGAGACGTCCGGCAACGTCCTGCGCGTGGTGGAGATGCGGATCGACTGCGATCAGGATGCGCTGTGGGTGATCGCCGATCCGGCGGGGCCGGCCTGTCACACCGGTGCCGGGAGCTGCTTCTATCGCCGGATCGACGGCGATCGGTTGATCCCGTTGACTTGACGTTGACGTAAACGTCATGCGATAGGGGGGCATGGCCGATGCAGCTTCCTATGCGGCGATCACCCCGCGTCACGACCGCGACGATTATTCGATCTCCGACCTGTGCGAGGAGTTCGCGGTCACCGCGCGGGCGCTGCGTTTCTACGAGGACGAAGGGCTGATCGCCCCCGACCGGCGCGGCACCGTCCGCGTCTATTCGCACCGCGATCGCGCCCGGCTGGCGTGGATATTGCGCGGCAAGCGGGTCGGCTTTTCGCTCGGCGAGATCCGCGAGATGATCGACCTGTACGATCTGGACGACGGCCGGCGGGTGCAGCGGCAGGTGACGATCGAGCGCTGCCGTGCGCGGATCGCGGCGCTGGAGGCGCAACGACGCGACATCGATGCCGCGATCGCCGAACTCGCCGACTTCGTCGCGCTGGTTGAACCCGTCGGTGCCCCAGACCAACGATAAAACGACCAACGATAAAAACGACCGACGATAAAACAGAGGATGTCCCGGTAATGCCGCAATACACGCCCCCCGTCCGCGATACCCGCTTCGTGCTGGAGCATGTCGTGGGCCTGCCCGCCTATTCGAACGTCCCCGGTTTCGGCGCCGCCACCCCCGACACGGTCGAGGCGGTGCTGGAGGAGGGCGGCCGTTTCGTCGCGGAGGTGCTGTTCCCGCTCAACCAGATCGGTGACGAGCAGGGCTGCACCCGCCATGCCGACGGATCGGTGACGACGCCCGACGGCTTCAAGGATGCCTATCGCCGGTTCGTCGAATCGGGCTGGGGCACGCTGTCCGCGCCCGAGGCGTTCGGCGGGCAGGCCATGCCGCACGTCGTGTCGACCGCGTTCCAGGAATATATGATCTCCGCCAACATGGCGTTCGCGATGTATCCCGGCCTGGCGCATGGCGCGATCGCCGCGCTGGTGGTGAAGGGATCGCCCGAGCAGCAGGAGAAATACCTGCCGCGGATGGTGTCGGGCGAATGGGGCGGCACGATGAACCTGACGGAGCCGCAATGCGGCACCGATCTGGGCCTGATCCGCACCCGGGCGGTACCGAACGACGACGGCAGCTACGCGATCACCGGCACCAAGATATTCATCTCGGCGGGCGAGCATGACCTGACCGACAACATCATCCATCTGGTCCTCGCCAAGACGCCGGGGGCGCCGGACAGTTCGAAGGGCATCTCGCTGTTCGTGGTGCCCAAGGTGATGGTGAACGACGACGGCACGCTGGGCGCCCGCAACGCGGTGTCGTGCGGGTCGATCGAGCACAAGATGGGCATCCACGGCAATTCGACCTGCGTGATGAACTATGACGGGGCGACCGGCTGGCTGGTCGGCGAGGAGATGAAGGGCCTCGCCGCGATGTTCATCATGATGAACGCGGCACGCCTCGGCGTCGGCCTGCAGGGGCTGGGTATCGCGGAGACGGCGTATCAAAACGCGGTCCACTATGCCCGCGACCGGCGGCAGGGCCGGGCGCTGGCCGGACCGGCGGAACCGGACGAGAAGGCGGATACGCTGTTCGTCCATCCCGATGTCCGCCGGATGCTGATGGAAGGCAAGGCATGGACCGAGGGTCTGCGCGCGCTGTGCCTGTGGGGGGCGTTGCAGGTTGATCTGGAACACCGTGCGGTCGACGAGGCGGATCGGCAGATGGCCGCCGACCTGATCGGCCTGCTGACCCCGGTCATCAAGGGGGTGGGCACCGACAAGGGCTATGAGATCGCGACCAACGCGCAGCAGGTCTATGGCGGCCATGGCTACATCCGCGAATGGGGGATGGAGCAATATGTCCGCGATGCCCGGATCGCGCAGATCTATGAAGGCACCAACGGCGTGCAGGCGATGGACCTGGTCGGACGCAAGCTGGCCCAGAACGGCGGCCGCGCGATCCAGGCGTTCTTCAAGCTGGTCGCGACCGAGGTCGCTGCGGCCAAGGCCGATGCCACGACCGCCGATCTGGCCGCGCGGCTGGAAAGGGCGCTGGGCGAGCAGCAGGCCGCGACGATGTGGTTCATGGCCAACGGCATGAAGAACCCGGACCATGTCGGGGCGGGTGCGGTCAGCTATATGCACCTGACCGGACTGGTGGCGACCGGGCTGATGTGGCTGCGCATGGCGGTGGCCGCGACCCGGCTGAAAGCGGCCGGCGAGGGCGATGCCGCGTTCCTCGACGCCAAGCTGGTGACCGCGCGCTTCTTCGCGGAGCGCATCCTGCCCGAGGCGGGCGCGTTGCGGCGCAAGATCGAGGGCGGCGCGGATGCGGTGATGGCGTTGCCACCGGAGATGTTCCTCGCCGCGTAAGGGGCGGAAATATCTGCACACCCCGGTATCGCTATACCCCGCCATGGGGGATGGCGGGGTATAGCGAGATGACATGGGCCTGACCCAATCCGCCCTTGCGACCCCAGCGAAGCAATCCAGGGCGTCCTGATCCGGCCCTGGATTGCTTCGCTGGGGTCGCAATGACGGACATCGGGTTCAGCCTAATGTCATCGTGACTAGCACTACTTTGGCAAGTTGAAGGAACCAGCTTGAATTGTCGTTGATTCCCATTTGTCGGTGTATGCTGGCGGACTTAGAGCAGATCGACATTCAGCGGAGCCAGATCATGGCGGCGGCGAGATGGACGAAGCCGGTGAAGTGTGCCGTTCGACGATCATAGCGAGTGGCGAAGCGGCGGAAATGCTTGAGGCGGCCGAAGCATCGCTCGATCTGGTTGCGATGTCTGTAAATGCCGGCGTCGTGCGGGATGACGACCTTGCGGTTGCGTTTTGACGGGATGACAGCCTTGGCCTTCATGGCGGCGATCCTGTCGCGTAAGTCGTTGCCGTCATAGGCTTTGTCGGCGAGCACTGCCCCGGCTCGCTGACCTTCGAGCAGATCGGACGCGGAGGCGATGTCGCTGGCTTGCCCCGGCGTGATGCGAAACCTCAAGGGGCGGCCGAACGTATCGGCGAGCATGTGGATCTTGGTCGTCAGTCCGCCTCGGGAACGCCC
>NZ_JACYUG010000025.1 GCF_014841615.1 Sphingomonas sp. CFBP 8760
CGACAAGATCGCGTTCCAGACGCGGGTGCTGGCGATGAACGCCGCGGTCGAAGCCGGCCGGGCGGGCGACGCGGGTCGTGGCTTCGCGGTGGTGGCCGATCTGGTGTCGGCGCTGGCGATGCGTGCCGAGGAGGAAGCCAAGCGGGCCCGCGACCAGTTGACGGTGACGCAGACCGATATCGTCACCGCGGTCGAGGCCGTCACCAAGGTCGACGGCGCGCTCGCCAACATCTCGGGCGACGTGGCGCAGGTGCACGAACTGCTGGCGACGATGGCGGCGGACAATCAGGCGCAGTCGGCGGCGATCACGCAGATATCGGCGGCGATCGGGATGATGGACCAGTCGACCCAGCAGAACGCCGCGATGGTCGAGCAAACCTCGGCCGCCGCGCGCAACCTGTCCACCGAGGTCGGCAGTCTCGCCGATCAGGCGGCGCGCTTCGTCACCGCCCGGCGTGGCCCGGCCCGGCCGGTAGCCCGGCAGATGGCGCCGGCGCGCTTCGCCGGCCCGGTCCGCAACCTGCCCGCCGCCGCCGTCACCGCGCTGGTCCGCGCGGATGGCGACTGGCAGGAGTTCTAGACATCTTCCTGTCGGCGATCGAGGCGGCACCGGACGGAGCGGCGCCGGGCAGCCAGTCCCCGGACGGGGAGGGGGCGGTACTGGCGCGGCAGGCGGAGGTGCTGCGCGCGCTGGGCCAGCCGTTCGTCGCCGCGCTGCTCGATGCNCTGGCGATGCGCTTCAACGGCGCGCTGCATGCGCTGGCCCGCGCCGATGAAGGGACCGCGCTCGCCGCGCTGCTCCGCCACGAGCATGACGATGTCGATGCGGCGGTGGGTGCGGTGATCGCCGGACACGACGATTTCATCGTTGGCTGGATGCGCGATCCGCCCCAGACCAACGAGGTCGTGCGCGCCGGGGCGATCATGGCGGCGCTGACGGTCGTGGCCGCGACGTTCGACCTGCCCTTCACGCTGATCGAGCTGGGCTCGAGCGCGGGATTGAACCTGAACCTGGCCCGCTACCGCTACGATCTGGGCGGTCGCCGGATGGGACCGGAAGCCTCGCCCGTCCTCGTCGCCCCTGTCTGGCAGGGGCCGCCGCCACCCGCCGGCGCGGTACGGATCGCGGGCGCGCGCGGCGTCGACCTGCGGCCGCTCGACGTCACCGATGCCGCCGCGTGCGCGCGGCTGTCCGCCTTCGCCTGGACCGACGATCCACACCGCGCCGGACGGCTGACCCAGGCGATCGCGCTGGCGCAGGCGCATCCGCCGGCGATCGACCGGGGCGACCTCACCCGCTGGCTACCGCGACAACTGGCGATGCCGCAACCCGCCGGGCTGTGCCGGGTCGTCTTCCATTCGATGGTGCTGCAATATCTGGGTGCCGGGCAGCGCGCCGCGATCGTCGCCGCCATCCACCGCGCCGGCACCCGTGCCGATCCGAGCCGGCCGCTCGCCTGGATCGGGTTCGAGTGGACCGAATGCCGCCGCGAGGTCCGCCTGATGCTCACCTGCTGGCCGGACGGCACCACCCACCACCTCGCCACCTGCCACCCCTACGGCCAGTGGATCAAATGGCTGCATCCCTGACGGATGGGGGCGGGCGTCGGCCAGCCACGTCGATCAGGTCGAGTACGTCCCCGACGATCCGGCGCATTGCGGTTCTGGCTCCGTCGCCATCGCGGCGTTCGATCGCGCGGGCGACAGCGGCATGTTCGGGGATGTTGGCGCTGCGACCCTTGGCCGTGTTCGTGAAGCGGATCGACGTGCGCAGCGCGGTGGCGACGACTTCCTCGAATTGCGCATAGAACGGGTTATGCGCCGCGTGCAGGATGGCCACGTGGAAGGCGATGTCAGCGTCGAGGGGATCGTCGTCGCCCGCCTCGGCGTCCTTCATCCGTTGCAGGCCGGCATCGATCGCCTGCATCTGCGCCGCGTCGTGCAGGCGGGCGGCGAGCGCGGCCGCCTCCGGCTCGATCCCCAGCCGCAACTGATTGAAATGGATGAGCAGGTCGATCGAGAACTTGCGGTCCAGCATCCACCGCAGGACATCGACATCGAACAGGTTCCAGTGCGCGACCGGGCGTACGGTCGTGCCCTGCCGCGGCCGGGCGCTGACGATGCCCTTGGCGGTCAGCATCTTCACCGCCTCCCGCGTGACGGACCGGCTGACACCGTGCGCCTTGGCGATTTCCGCCTCGGTCGGGAAAGGCCGGTCTTCATAGCGGCCGGTCACGATCGCCTTGCCCAGCGTATCGAGCATGGTGCGGGTCAGGTTGTGCCCGGCATCACCGCCGTCGGCGGCGCTGCGGGGCCGGGCATGGGTCATGATGGATCGTGTGACCATCCCCCTGCGATGTCATCCCGGATCGGTCCTGTCATCCGACTTCGTGACGGTCGATCAGCGTTTCCCGCGATAATCGTGTCGCAGGAAATCGAAGGCAGGCAACGCCTCGTGCCGCTTGTAGTCGAACCAGGCGGCATTCTCCCAGTTCGATCCCTTGCCCCACCGGGTGCCGCAGCGGGTGGAGATCCAGTTCGGCTCCCAATAGACTACGCCGATGCCCCCCGACGCCGCCACCGTGCGGGTCAGGTCGATCAGGTAATCGCGCTGCCCCTTTGGCGTCGCCGGATAGCCGGCGACCAGCGTATCGGCCCCCAGCAGATTGGGCGAGGTATCGGCATTGTCGATGGTGAACGGATAGGCGGTTTCGACGACGATCACGTCCGCCCTGTACCGATCCTGCGCCCGTGCGATCGTCTGCCCCATCTCCGCCATCGAGCGGGTCGACCATTTCTTGTAATAGCTGATGCCGATCACGTCGTAATCGATCACCCCCGCCGCGGTCGCGGCGTCGAACCAAGGCTCGACATTCTCGGGCTGGGCGATGTGGAGCATGATGCGCGGATTGATCCGGGCGGTCCGGCCCGCGTCGCGCACCGCCTTGATCCCGGCATTCAGCAGCGTCGCGTTGCGCGTCCAGTCGATCGCCTTTTTCGGGCCGGCCATCAGTTCCGGGTTGGTCTCGTTGCCGACCTGCACCATCTCCGGCATCAGGCCCTGCGCATCAAGCTTGCCGAGCACGTCGCGGGTGTATTCGTAGAGCGCCCTGGCCTGCCCCGGCGTGTCGAGCTTCGCCCAGGCGGCCGGCGCGATCTGCTTGTCGCCATCGGCCCAGTCGTCGGAATAATGGAAGTCGAGCAGCACCTGCATTCCTGCCGCCCGCGCGCGACGGATGGTCTTCGTCACATCGGCCAGGTCGCTGTATTTGGTCCACGTCGCGTCGTTCCACAGGCGGACGCGGACGATGTTGCCGCCCTTGCCCGCGAGCAGCGCGAACGGATCGACCGGCTTGCCCGCCGATCGATAGACCGCGCCGCAATCCTCCATTTCGTTGACGTAGGACAGGTCGGCCCCGAGATAGAGACCGCCCGCCGGCTTCGACGGCAAGGCCGTGGCGGGCACGGCACCGGCCAGCAGCAGGGCGAGGGTGGCGAACAGGCCCGGCATCAGAAACCGAACCCGACGCCGGCCATGAAGCGGCGGCCGAACTTTTCGTACCGGCCCTGCAGGCGCTTGTCCCCGTAATAGGTTTCGAACGGCTCATCGGTCAGATTGTTCGCCTGCAGCAGCAGTTCCACGCCGCGAAGACGCGAGGTGTCGCCGAATTTGTACGAGGTCTGGAAATCCAGCACGCCTTCTGGCCGGGTGTAGAGCAGCCGGTCGGTATCGCCCAGTTCGGTGACATAGGCGCTGCGATAGCGATAGGCGACGCGCGCCTCGAACCCGCTCTTGCTGTAGTAGAGCGTCGCATTGCCGACATGCTTCGACAGGCCGGGCAGGCCGAGCGACCCGATCGCATTGTCCGCCTCCGCCACCGTGATCTTGCTGTCGGTATAGGAGTAGTTGAGATAGACGCCGAACCCGTCGAGCGGTGCGGGCAGGAAGGTCAGCGCCTTCTGGAACAGCACCTCGACCCCCTTCACCTTGCCGCCCTGGCCGTTGCGCGGCTGCGTGAAGGTGCCGGTGATCTGGTTGCCGCCGGCATCGGTGACGACATAGGGCGTGACCGAGTTGAAGATGTAGGTGTCGAGGTCCTTGTAGAAACCCGATACCGTCAGCGCGCTGTCCCGGTCGAAATACCATTCCCAGGTCAGGTCGAACTGCTTGGCGCGGAACGGCTCCAGATTGGGATTGCCGCCGGTCGCCGACGGGGTGCCGCCGCTGGTGAACACACCAAAGCCGGCATTGAGGCTGTCGAGCGGCGCGCGGGCGAGCGCCTTGCTGGCGCCGACGCGAACCTGCATCTCCGGGTTCAGCTTCAGCGTGAGGTTGAGGTTGGGCAGCCAGTCGGTGAAGCTGTTCTTCACGCTGAACGGCGTCGCGGTGGCGACGGCGCCCTGACCGTCGATCGCCGTGCTGCTCGACCGTTCGCTGGTCCGCACCACGCGGACGCCGATGTTTCCGGTCAGCGGCATGTCGCCGACCATGCTGTCGATATCCGCCTGCACGTAACCGGCCCAGGTCTTTTCCTTGACCACCCAGCTGGACGACTGGTCGAAGAACGATTCCTGCGGGTCGATCGTGCCGAAGAACCGCTGCAATGCGCCCGGAATGTCGATCGCCAGCGTGGGGGGCAGATCGGCATAGGCGCCGGGGAAACGGACCGTGCCGACGATCAGGTCGGCGGGCACCGCGACGCGGGCGGCGGCATCGATGAAACCGAACTGCGTCCGCTGCGTCAGGTCCTTGCGGCGATCGGTGAAGCGGGCGCCGGCCGAGACGTTGGCGATGAACCCGCCGACCTCACGCGTCACGTCGCTCTTCAACGAGAACAGTTCGTCGTTGATGAGCGGCGCGCCGCCGCCATTGGTCGGAATCTGGAATTCGGAGATGCGGTTGACCGACGGGTCGGTCAGGTCGCGGTTGAACGCATAGGTCGGCACGCCGCCCGGATTGGTCAGGAACGACGCATTGATGCCCGCCCGCTCCTGAAACGGAATGCCGTTGGCGGTCGCCGAATATTCGGTGCGCAGCGTCACGAACCGCTGGTCGCGGTGCGTGGTCGAGTAACCGGCATCGGTGGTGATGGTCCAGCCGTCGTTGCTCCACTTGGCGTTCAGGCCACCGGCATAGAGATCGTCGGTGAACCGGAACATCTCGTTCACGTTGCGCACGTCGAGACCGAACGGCTCGTTGTTGTTGGTCGCGGTGATGCCGGTGACGAACCCCTCGACCAGCGTCGGGTTGGCGAAGCTGTTGCCGAACGGCAGCCCCTCGGCCCGTACCCCCCGTTGCGTCTCGTCGAATTTGACGTGGCTGTAGAAGAAGTCGCCATTGACCTCGATATTGCCGCCCGCCGGTTTCCATTGCACCGCCGCGACCCCGCCGTGGCGAATGTCGTCACCGCCGCGTACCAGCGCCTCGAACCCGAAGGGGATGTTGTCGTTGCCCTGTCCGTCGCCGTTCAGGTCGGCAAAGCTGTTGGTCGGGCGGAAGATGTTGGTGCGCACCGTCGCATTGGCCTGACGCCGCCCGGAATAGCCGAGTGCGATGCCCAGCGTGTCGTCGGCGAACTGCCCGACATAGGAGATGCTGCCGATATAGCCGAACGGCTTGGCATCGGCGATGTCGTCGGCCACGTCGTTGTACGATCCGCGCAGGTTGATCGCGATGCGGCCCTTCTGCAGATCGAGCGGGCGCACCGAGCGCAGGTCGACCTGCCCGGCGATCGCGCCCTCGACCTGCGTCGCGGTCGGCGATTTGAAGACCGATGCGCCACTCAGCATCTCGGCCGGAAACTGTTCATACCGGATGTTGCGGTTGGCTTCGGCGGAGACGACCTCGCGACCGTTGAGCAGCGTGTTGACCAGATCGGGGCCGAGGCCGCGGATCGAGATCTGCGTGCCGTTGCCACGGTCGCGGTTGGTGGCGAGGCCGGGCAGGCGGGCCAGCGATTCGGCGATGCTCGCCTCTGGCAGCTTGCCGAGGTCTTCGGCCGACAGCACTTCCTGCACCCGGTCGGCATTGCGCTTCTGGTTGATCGCGGTGCGCAGCGACTGGCGGAAGCCGGTGACGACGATGTCGTCGCCGGCGCCCTGATCGACTCCTGCCGGATCAACCCCTGCCGGATCAACCCCTGCCTGATTGACCCCTGCCGGATCGACCGGCGCCTGATCGCTGGGCGTCTGGTCGGGTGTGCTGGCGGACCCGGCGGTCGGCGATGCGCTGGTCGTGCCCCCCAGGCTGCTCTGCGGTGTCCCGGTCTGCGGCGCGGTCTGCGTCTGCGCCTGTGCCGACGCGGCATCGATGATCGCCGCCATGCTGGCGGCGACCAGTAGGAACGCCTTGCGATGCATTTGAAATCTCCCCTGACGACCGATCTGCGCCGGCCGCCCCATTAAATATGATAAATCGATTGCGGGCCTAAGAGGGGATTCAGGCCGGTTTGGCAAGCAACGAAATACGGCCTTCCCCCAAACCGTCAGCCGTTGCCCGGATCGCGATCGGTCCACCTTTCGTCCCCGCGCGCACGATCGCCTGCGCCAGCCCGTGAAAGACGCGGCGTTCGCTGGCGTGATCGGGTTCCAGACTGGTCGGATTGCCGTTGCCGACCCCGATTACCGCGGCATCACCGATGACCGCGAACCGGACCAGATGATCCGCATCGGGCACCGGCCGTCCCCGTGCATCGAGGATCGTCGCGCGCACGACCGCGACATCGTCGCCCGTCGCCGCCAGCAGGCGGCGATCCGCGACCAGTTCGACCCGCGCGGCGGGGCCGGCGGTGTCGCGGATGTCGCGCGCCACCCGGCGGCCGCGATCATAGCCGCGCGCCTCCAGCCGGCCGGGCGCATAGGGCACCATCCAGGCGAGATGGCCGTTGCGCGGCATCGGCTTGCGGCCGATCGAACGACCGTTCAGCAGCAGTTCCACCTCGGCGCAATTGCCATGGACCCACACCTCGATCGGCTGTCCGTCGCGCCCCGGCCATGTCCAGTGCGGCAGCAGGTGGACCATCGGCTCCGTCGGCCGCCACCATGCGCGGTAATAATGGAAATTGTCCTTGGGGAAGCCGCAGGTGTCGAGCACGCCGAAGTAGCTCGAAATGCTGGGGAACTGGGCATAGGGCGTCGGCTCGCCCCGATAGTCGAAGCCGGTCCAGATAAAGCCGCCGGCGATATGGGGCCGGGTCGCCGCGATCGTCCACCATGCCTCCGCGGTCGATGCCCACCACGGATGTTCGGTGTCGTAGGCGCGCACGATATGCGCGGCGGGATCGTTGGCATAGGCGCCGCGCGTCGACACGGTGCTGCCGGTTTCCGATCCATAGACGGGCACGTCGGGGTGCGCGGTGTGGAACGCCTCGATCTGGTCGGTGCGATAGTTGAAGCCGACCACGTCGACGACCTTGCCCACGCCCTTGTCCCAGCTGTTGTCCAGCGCGAAGGTGGTCGGGCGGGTCGGGTCCAGCTGGCGTACCGCCGCCTGCATCGCGGTGGTGATCCGCGCGCCGCGATCCGTGCCCTGATGCGGCTCCTCGTTGCCCAGCGACCAGGCGATGATGCACGGATGGTTGCGGTCACGCCGCACGATGCGGTCGAGTTCGTCCATCGCCACGGGATCGCTGCTGTTGCGCCGCGCCTCGACGATCATCAACAGGCCCTTTTCATCGGCCAGATCGAGCAGCGCGGTCGCGGGCGGATTGTGCGCGTTACGCCACGCGTTGGAGCCCATCGCCTGCACCTGATCGATCCGCCACGCATGCAGCGCATCGGGAATGCCGGTGCCGACGCCCGCATGATCCTGATGGTTGCAGGTGCCCAGCAGCTTGGTCGGCCGGCCGTTGAGCAGGAAGCCGCGCGCCGCATCGAACCGGATCGCGCGGATGCCGAACGGCGTCTCGTACCGGTCGACGACCGCGCCGTTCACCACGATCTCGCTGACCAGTCGGTGCAGATGCGGCGTTTCGGTCGACCACAGCGCGGGCGCGCGCAATGCCGCGCTCGCGTCGGCGGTGACGGTCGCGCCGGGATCGATCCGCAGGCCGGTGTCGGGCAGGGGAGTGCGCGTGCGCCCGTCGGGGGCGACGATCGACTGGCGAACGACGGCATCGACCGTGGCGGGGCCGTCGTTGCGCACCTCCAGCTTTATATGAACGGCGGCGCCGTCACCGGTGACCTCGCTGCGCACGACGCTGCCCCATTGCGGGACGTGCACCGGCGCGGCGCGGACCAGATCGACATGGCGGTACAGGCCCGCGCCCTCGTAGAACCAGCCTTCGCCGAGCGAGGCGTCGACCCGCACCGCCACGACATTGGGCTTGCCGTCATAGTTCAGGAAATCCCCGATCGATGCGGCGAACGGCGCATAACCGCTCTCGTTGGTGGCGACGACATAGCCGTTCACGAACACGATGCAGTCGCGGAACACGCCGTCGAATTCCAGCCAGATGCTGCGATCGCGATCCTGCGGCGAGACGGCGATCGCGGTCCGGTACCAGCCGACGCTGTTCGCCGGGAATGCCCGCCCGATCGCCTTGAAGCCGTGCGCGGCGGCCGCGTCCTCGCTGTCCTTGGGCGCGGGGGCAGCGGGCGGGGCGAAGGGCAGTTCGACCGCCCAGTCGTGCGGCACGCGCACCATGCGCCAGCCGCTGTCGTCGAAGCCGGCCATCGCCGCCTCGGCGGTCGCCGCGCCGGCCTTGGCGAAGGTGCGCTGGTTGCGGCCGAAGTCGAAATCCCGAGCCTGATCGGCGGCGTGGCCAAGGTGGAACCGCCACGTCGCCAGCCGCTCGCGCAGGCGGGGGGACGTGGCAGGCGATACGTCCGCCGCCACCGCGACCTGGCCGCCGCCCAGTACCGCGAGCGTACCCGCCCCCGCCACGAATTCCCGCCGCCCTACCTGCATCACCACATCCTATTTGTCTTATAATAGGGCGTTAGCAGATCATCGACGGGGAGCAATCGATGATCCCTCCGCTCAACCCTACAACCGACACGGCGAGGATCAGGCGCGGGCGGCCATCGCCCGTGCCCGTTCCTCGACCATCGCCTCCAGCATCACCAGCGGCACCGCGCCGCTCCGCAACACCTCGTGGAACTGGCGCAGATCGAATTTGTCACCGGCGATACGCTGCGCATTGGCGCGTGCGCGGAGCCAGCTGGCATGGCCGATCTTATAGCTGCACGCCTGGCCCGGCATCGTGCAGTACCGCTCGATCTCCCGCAGCGAACGGCCGCGCGCGAAGCCGACGGTCTCGACCATGTAATCGGTCGCCTTCTCCCGGCTCCATCGCTGCGTATGGATGCCGGTGTCGACCACCAGCCGCGCGGCGCGGAACAGGAAGGATTGCAGATAACCGGCACGCTCGATCGGCCCCGCATAGCCGCCGAGTTCGTCCGCCAGTTGCTCGGCATAGAGCGCCCAGCCTTCCAGATAGGCACCGAAGAAGCTGATCTTGCGCAGCACATGCGTATCGGCGGCCTGCGCGGTGGAGATCTGGAGGTGATGGCCCGGCACGCCTTCATGATAGGTCAGGCTGGGCAGCGTGTACTTCGGCCAGTCGCCGACGCTTTTCAGGTTGATCCAGTAGATCGCCGGCCGCGATCCGTCGAGCGTCGCACGCGAATAGTAACCGTTGGAGGCGCCGTCCTGTATCTCGACCGGCACCGCCCGGATTTCGAGCGGCGCGTCGGCGGGATCGATGAAAGCCTGTGGGAGCTTTGCCTGCATCGCGCGGACGCCGCTGTTGAGGCTCGCGATCAGATCGGCCCTACCGGCGGCGGTGTCCGGATAAAGCTGTGCGGCGCTGGCGTTGAGGGCGGTCAGCCGCGCGCCGACGCTGCCGGTCGTCATCCCCTGGCCCCTCAGGATCGCATCCAGTTGGGCGGTCAGGTCCGCGACCTGTTCCAGCCCCATCCGATGCACGTCGGCGGGGGAGAGGGTGGTCGTCGTCGCACCGGCCAGCGCGGCGGCATAGATCGCATCGCCCTGCGGCACCGCCCAGACTCCGGCGACGTCGCGAGCGGAGGGACGCAGGCGGCGGATCAGCGCGATCTGGCGATCGAGTGCGGGATAGACCTTGTCGTGCACGATGGCCGTGGCACGGGGACCGTAATCGCCGGTCAGCTTCGCGGCGGCGGCGCGACGGACCAGCGATCCGACCAGACTGCTGTCGGCCGGGGCAGGGCTGCGCAAGGCGACCATCTGGCCCAGCGCCAGATCGAGCGAGAAACCGGGGGCGAGCAGGCCGCGTGCCGCCTCCGCCTCTTGTTCGCGGCTATCCGTATCGAGCGCGCCGGCCATCGCCCCCAACCGAGCCAAATAGGCTTCGGCGTCGTCCGCCGTCGCGATGGTGTGCGACGAATTCAGGAAATCGGGCAGCGAGAAATAGGCGCCGCCCTGCTGGGTGATCCGGTACGGGCGGATCGGCGTATCGATGTCGAAGCGTTCGGGGCCGACCATCTGCTGGTCGATCGAATAGAGCACGACATCGCGGTCGACCTTCGCGGCGGGCGACAGGGTGGCGGCGGGGATCGCGCGCAACTGCGCCGCGTTGCGCTTCGCCCGTGCCAGCGACCGTGCCCGGGCGGCGGCGGAATCATCCCCCAGCTTGTATTTGAGCGAGGCGTTCGCCCCCTTGTCGAACCCGAGTGCGGTCGCGAATTCCGGGGCTTCCTTGATCGTCTCGGCCAGGATGGCATCGAATGTCGCGGTCAGGCGCGCGTCGCCCGGCCCGGTCGTGGCGGCAGGCGTTTGGGCGGCCAGCCGGGTCAGCGGCGACAGGGTGACCACGCCGGCGGCGGTGCCCCCGGCAAGAAAATGGCGACGGTTCATGAATGGCACCCTCCGGCGTGACGATGCGCGAACCCTAGGTTCTTCATCGCCAGCGTCAACGCCGGCCCGATCCGCCGCGTATCAATTACTTGCGCGGCGACCTTCCGGTACGATCCTATCCGCCCCAGCCGCCGCGCGAACTGGACCGGCCGCCAAAACCGCCCCGCGACACCACCGAACTGCGCGTCTGGATACGGGAGGTCGTGACCGGGGCGTTGATCGCCTGCGAACCGACCTGATAGCGATAGCCCCGCCCGCCATAGCCGCCATTGTACAACCATGCCCCCGACCCCGTATAATAACGGTCGTCGCGGCGATCGCGGTACAGCCCGCCGTAGCGATAGCCGCCGCCGTTCGCGATCTGTCCGATCAGGAAGCCCGTCAGCAGGGGGGCGAAGAAGCTTTGGCCGCCGTCATTGCGCGGCTGGCACGATCCGCTGCCGAACTGTTCTTCGCACACGCCCTTGTCGGCGAAGCGGGGGGCGGTGCGGTTGTCGTCGTTGGCGGCGGTGCGCTGTGCGTCCTCGCACTGCGCCTGCGTATAGTCGCCGGCGGCGACGCATTCGCGGATGGACTGGAACGCCGCCACCTCGGTCGGTGGACCGAATTGTTTCCGGGACATTTCCTCGGGGCTGGGGTCGCACCCGGTGAGCATCGCGACCGATCCGATCGCGGTCAGACCGGCGGCGGCGGAGCGCATACGCCGGCGGGCCGGCGGGCGGGAGGGAGTATCCATCACGCGTCCCTCAATAGGTCATGCTGGCGGCGTTGAGCAACCCGACGCCGATCGAGGTCGCCGCCAGATAGATGCCGCTGGCGACGTTCCCCGCCTCGATCCGGGCAGCCATGTCGCGCACGACGAAACGCCGCACGATCAGCGAGGCGAGAATCTGCACCGCCCCCGCAAGCACCCCCCACAAGGCGAACTCGATCGGGTCGGCCGTCACGCTGAGCGCCGAGGCGAGCGGCAGCGCGAAGCCGATGATCGCGCCCCCCAGCGCGACGGCCGCAGCGAGATTGCCCGCCGCGATCAGGCTCGCCTCGTCATAGGGCGTCGACATCTGGTACAGCCGCTTGAACACCGCCAGCAGCAGGCAGGCCAGGCCGAAGGCGACGACGAAATGTCCCGCGCCCTCCAGAAAGCCGTGCGTCAGATAGTCCATGTTTCCCCCTCAGGCGCTGAATTCGGCCGGGCCGAGCGGCAGGCCGACCATAATCTCGTGCGTGTAATCGCCGCCCTCCGGCTCCATCGCCAGTGCGAGCAGCAGTTCCATGCCGGCCGGTTGCAGGTCGCGGGAATAGAGCATGCAGGTCTGGCGGATGTGGCGGACCGGGTCGGCGTCGCGTTCGTAATAGACCGCTTCCCACAACTGCACCGGCGGCTGGTCGCGGTCGTCCTCGTCATACCAGAACCGGCGGAACGGGGGCAGGCCGTCCTCGTTCCAATGCGCCTTTGCCATCCGTTGAAGGAACGCCTCCTTGTCGGCGCGGCCGGCGGGGTAGGTGCTCGACCAGGGGCGGAACAGGGTGAAATCGTCCGCATCCGAACCGTCCGCCTGCTGGCTGACCGCCTGCAGCATCAGTTCGTCGTCGGTGTAGAAGCGGTGGACATGGCTGCCGTCGTCCAGCTTGATGACGCCCTGCGCGGTGATCTCCAGCGTGTCGCGTTCCAGACGGAAGCCGGTATTCTCCAGCATCCGCCACGCCAGCGCGTCCAGCCGGACTGTGCGGCCGATGGTGATGTTGCGCACCTCGGCCAGCCGGGTCGTGGCGGGACGCTGGTCGAGGCCGAAGAGTGATTTCCAGATCATGACGATAGCCGCTCCTTGGCGACATAGAACAGGCGATCGCCATCGACGATCCGTCGATCGAGGTCGAACCGCGGCGTATTCGCGCCGGCCGGACAACTGGCGACCAGCACCGCGCCGCGTTCGCGCAACCGTCCGGCGACCTCGTCATAGCCGCCCCCGCTATCCGCCCGACAGGCATATAGCGTCGCCCCGGTATCGGTGTGGCTGGCCAGCTGGGCGAGCAGATGGCTCGATCCGGGGTCGCTCAATGCCTTGACCACCAGTTCCACGGTCGGGGTCAGCACCACTTCCACCGCCGGGCAATGCGCATGCAGCAGCCGGGCGGTGTCCGCGTCGCGCAGGAAGCAGACGATATGGGCATCGTCGTTCAGGGCGGTCACCGCCAGCGTCGCGGCCAGTGTCTCGGCATCGGTGGTGGCGTAGACGACGATGCGCGCGGCGGTGGCGACACCGGCGCGGTGCAGGTCGGCGGGCGCGGTCAGGCTACCGGCGCGGACATAGCGAAAGGCGGGATCGTCGCCGGGCAGTTCCTCGGTCGCGACCAGCACGATGTCGCGCCGCCCGTCGGCGGCCAGTTCGGCGACCATCCGCACGGTGCGCGCCGGTTCGTGGCCGATCAGGACGACATGCCCCCGCATCGCCCTATAGTCGCCCAGCCCGAGCCGGCGGCGACGCCAGCGTTGGGACAGCCCGGCGAAGGTGCGCGCGATCGCGGTGGTGAACAGCGCGATCGCCCCCGGCATCACCCAGAAGGCGGCGAGCAACCGGCCGGCATCCCCCTTGGGCGACAGATCGCCATAGCCCACCGTCGAGGCGGTCGTCGCATACCAGTAGATGAACGCGATCGGGGAACGCAGATCGGCCTCGCCGGCCAGCCGCAGCGCGACATGACTGGTCGCCATATGCGCCAGCAGCAGCGCAAACAGGATGCCGGGATGCAGTTCGCTGGCGGCGAGATACAATCGGCGCAGCACGACGGCCAGCCCACCCGTCCGGCGCTGCTCCGTCACGCTCCGACGTTCCGCCATCGTCATCCCGCTTCCCCATGTTGCAAGTGCTGCGGTGTCGTGCTTGGAGTGTCAAGCGACAGCCACGGAAAGGGACGGGATTTGGCGGAGCCTTGGACGATCGACGCACTGGCGGAGGCGCTGCGCGGCTATGACGGCGAATTCGCGGTCCAGCCGCTGGAGGGCGACGAACCGGTGCTGCACGTCACGATGCGCGAGCATGGCGATCTGGCGGTGTTCCTCAGCGCGGCGGGCGATCAGATCGTCGCCTCGACGCTGTTGTGGCCGGTGGATGAGCAGGCGGATGCCGATGCCTTCAACCGCTTTATCCTGAAGGCGCAGAAGGTGGTGCCGCTGTCCAACTTCGCGATCACCGAGGTGGATGGCCGCGACTATTACGAACTGGTCGGCGAACTTGCCGCCGCCTCGCCGATCGAGATGATCGTGCTGGAGTTGCGGGTGCTGGCCGACAACGCCATCTCCGCCGCGGACGATCTGCGTACCGCGTTCGCCGCCTGAAGGATATCGTACCATGTGGAAACAGCTCGTCACCCTGATCCGTGGCACCGCGCACGAAGCGGGGCAGGCGGCCGTCGACAAGCGGGCGCTCGTCATCCTCGACCAGCAGATTCGCGATGCCCATGCCGCGCAGGGCAAGGCGCGCGACGATCTCGCGACGCTGACCGCGCGCCGCCGGCTGATCGAGAAGGAACTGGAAGGGCTGGTCGCGCAGCGCGGCAAGTACGAAAGCTCTGCGCGCGCGGCGATGCAGCGCGGCGACATGGACCTGGCCCGCGAGGTCGCCGAACGGCTCGCCTCGATCGAGGCGGAGGAGGCGACCAAGACGCCGCAAATCGCCGACATGCGTACCGCCGAGGATCGCATCCGCGGCATCATCAAGCAGTCCGACGGCAAGATCCAGGCGCTGTCGCGCGAGGTGGAGGTCGTCCGCGCCAACGAAAGCGTGCAGAAGGCACAGGCCAGCGTCGCGGCCAGCTATGGCGGCACCCTGTCGTCGATGGGATCGGCGGCGGACAGCCTGAAGCGGATCAAGGAACAGCAGGCGATCCGCGACGAGAAGTTCCGCGCCTCCGCCGAACTGGAAGACATGCGCACCGGCGCCGATCTCGATGCCAAGCTGCGCAATGCCGGGTTGCTGGAGGGATCGAGCAGCGCCGACGACATCCTCGCGCGGCTGGCCGGCCCGCAGGGAGGATCGACGGACGGCGCCGATACCAAGCGGCTGCCCAACGACACCGGCATCCGCGCGCTGCCGCGCGAATAGGCGATGGAGCGCATCACCGCCGCCGAGCGGCCCGACTGGCAGGCGACCGCCGAGCGGATGGGCTTCACCTTCCACCATCTCGGCGGTGAGCGGTACTGGGACGAGCGCGCCTATTACCGCTTCACGCTCGACGAGGTGGAGGAACGGATCGAGGGGCCGAGCGGCGAGCTCCATGCCATGTGCCTCGATCTGGTGGCGGAGGCGGCGGGGAGCGAGGCGCTGATGCATCGCCTCGCCATTCCGGACGACCATCGTGACGTGATCGCGCGCAGCTGGGCGGCGCGGGCGCCCTCGCTCTACGGCCGGTTCGATTTCAGCTATGACGGCACCGGGCCGGCGAAGATGCTGGAATACAATGCGGACACGCCGACCAGCATCTTCGAGACCGCGCTGTTCCAGTGGCAATGGCTGGAGGACATGATCGCGGCCGGCGCGCTGCCCGCCGAGGCCGATCAGTATAATCGCCTGCACGAGGCGCTGGTCGCGCGGATGGGGGCGATCCTGACGCCGGGCAGCCTGCTCCATTTCGCCAGCGATGCCGACCATCCGGAAGACCGGCAGACGGTCCGTTATCTGGAGGACGTGGCGCGGCAGGCGGGGCTCGATCCGGAATTCGTAGCGGTGAACCGCATCGGCGTCGATGGCGATGGCCGTTTCGTCGACGAGGCCGGCACGATCATCGCCGCGATCTTCAAGCTGTATCCGTGGGAAGACATGCTGCGTGAGCCCTATGCCGCGCACCTGACCACGGCCCGCGCGCTGTTCCTGGAGCCGGCGTGGAAGGCGATCCTGTCGAACAAGGCGATGCTGCCGCTGCTGTGGGAGCGGCATCGCGGCCACCCCAATCTGCTGCCCGCCGCCTTTGCCGACGATCCGGCCGCGGTGGCGGCTATCGGGCCGCGCTATGCTATGAAGCCGTTCTTTTCGCGGGAGGGCTGGGACATCGAACTGGTCGATGGCGGCGAGGTCCAGCACGGCCCGGCGGGCGGTTATGGCGAGGAAGGCTATATCGTCCAGGCACTGGCGCCGCTGCCCGACCATGACGGGTTCCGTCCCGTGGTGGGATCGTGGATCGTCGGGGACGAAGCGGTCGCCATGTCGATCCGCGAGGACGACGTCGCCATCACCCGCGATCTTGCCCGGTTCGTGCCGCATATCATCGTCTGACGGGGACCCGGCTGTTGGCGGATAGCGAGCGATGGCGGCCGGGGATGCCCGCATGGCGGATCGGATCGTCCAGCCGCCTGTGGCAGGCATGACGGTGGGCGGCACCACCCGGCCAGGGGCGTTCGAACGGTTTGCCCGGTTCTGGATATTGGCATCAGATGCCCCGGGCGTCATGCGAAGCCGCTGGCTTTTGACTGGCGGGGCTTTGGCGCTCGTCCACCGTTTCCGGTCGCGATCCGCGGGGAAGGGCGCCCCATCGCCTAAAGCCGGATGACATCGGGTTGAACCGGATGTTCGTCGTTGCGAGCGGAGCGAAGCAATTCAGGACGTTCTGGTCCGGCCCTGGATTGCTTCGCTGCGCTAGGGCGTTTTCCGATCAATCTGCATCGTATCCGGCGTTGGCGAAGTAGTTGGCGCATTCCTGTGGCGGATAGAGATCGAGGATGCGGCCGATGGCGTTCCAGAGGCCGTGGATGGTGCGCTCGGCAGCCTTGCGCAGGTGGGCCTTCAGCTTCGAGAAGGCCTGCTCGATCGGGTTGAAGTCGGGGCTGTAGGGCGGGAGGAAGAGCAGCTTTGCGCCAGCGGCTTCGATGGCCTCGCGGGCGGCAGGCGTTTTATGGCTCGACAGGTTGTCCATGATGACGATGTCGCCGGGCTTCAGGTCGGGCACGAGCACCCGGCGCACGTAGGCAACGAAGGCGTCGCGGTTGATCGGGCCGTCGAGCACCATCGGCGCGACCATGCCGGTGCGGCGCAGGCCGGCGACAAGCGTGGTGGTCTTCCAGTGTCCGTGCGGCACGCCTGAGCGCAGCCGTTCGCCGCGCCGACAACGGCCATGGCGTCGTGCCATGTTGGTCGATGCCCACGTCTCGTCGATGAACACCAGCCGCTCGGGATCAAGGTCGAGTTGGCCATCGAACCACTCCTCCCGGCGTTTCAGGACGTCGGGGCGGTCCTGCTCGGTGGCATGCGCTGTCTTTTTTTGCGCGTGATCCGGTGCCGGTCGAAGAACCGCCACAGCGTGCCGATCCCGACCGGCATGCCGCGTTCGGCGAGCAGCGCCTGCAACTCGACCAGCGTGATGTCGTCCTTCGCCTCGATCGCGGCGAGGATGAAGGCCGCGTGCGCGTCGATCCTGCCCGCACGACGGTCGCCGCCCTGCGGCTTGGCTGCGGGGGTGCCGTGCTGAAGGACCAGTTGCCGCCAGCGGATCGCGCGTGCCGCGCTGACACCGAACCGCGCTGCCGCGGCCCGGCACGACATCCCACCGTCAACCGCGGCTACCACCCGCTCTCGAAGGTCCTGTGACAGCACTCGTGGCATACATGCCGGCCTCCTGACCCGGCCCGGAGCCTGAATCAGAAAACCGCGCCCGTGTGAATCCTCAACGATTCAAAAAGCGCGGAAACCGCCCTAGCCAAGACGGATGGGGATGGGATGGATCAGGATGACGTCATCCCGCCTCATAAGGCGGGCCACGCGCCGCGACGTCGGGCGGCGGGCGGTCTTCGATCCGAGATGTATCCGAAAATCGATGGGGTCGTGGTGCGGACACCACGACCCCTGCGGTCTTACTGGTCGAGGAAGCTGCGCATCTTGCGGCTGCGGCTGGGGTGCTTCAGCTTGCGGAGCGCCTTCGCCTCGATCTGCCGGATTCGTTCGCGCGTCACGCTGAACTGCTGCCCGACCTCTTCCAGCGTGTGATCGGTGTTCATGCCGATGCCGAAGCGCATGCGCAGCACGCGTTCCTCACGCGGGGTCAGGCTGGCGAGGACGCGCGTGACGGTTTCCTTCAGGTTCGCCTGGATCGCGGCATCGACCGGGATGACCGCGTTCTTGTCCTCGATGAAGTCGCCCAGATGCGAATCCTCCTCGTCGCCGATCGGCGTTTCGAGGGAGATCGGCTCCTTGGCGATCTTCATCACCTTGCGCACTTTTTCCAGCGGCATGGAAAGGCGCTCGGCCATCTCCTCCGGGGTCGGTTCGCGGCCCTGCTCGTGCAGGAACTGGCGGCTGGTGCGGACCAGCTTGTTGATCGTCTCGATCATGTGGACCGGGATGCGGATCGTGCGCGCCTGATCGGCGATCGAGCGGGTGATCGCCTGCCTGATCCACCAGGTCGCATAGGTCGAGAACTTGTAGCCGCGACGATACTCGAACTTGTCGACCGCCTTCATCAGGCCGATATTGCCCTCCTGAATGAGATCGAGGAACTGCAGGCCGCGGTTCGTGTATTTCTTGGCGATCGAGATCACGAGGCGCAGGTTCGCCTCGACCATCTCCTTCTTGGCGATCCGCGCCTCGCGCTCGCCCTTCTGCACCATGTTGACGATGCGACGGAACTCGGCGAGCGCCATGCCGGTGGCCTGCGAAATCTCGCCGATCTCGGTGCGGATGCGATCGACTGCCTCACCCTCGTTGGTGACGAAGGCGGTCCATTTCTTGTCGACCTTGCCGACCGTGACCAGCCACGTGTCGTCCAGCTCATGGCCGATATAGCGGTCGAGGAAGTCCTTGCGCGGCACCTTGTGCCGCTCCGCCAGCCGCAGCATCTGACCGCCCAAGGCGGTCAGGCGACGGTTGAAGGCGTAGAGCTGATCGACCAGATATTCGATCTTGGCGTTGTGGAACTGGACGCTCTCGACCTCGGCAGTCAGATCCTCGCGCAGCTTCTGGTACTTGCGCTCGTCCGCCGCCGACAGTTCGCCGCCTGCGCCCATCGAGTCGAGCCGGGTCTGCTGGAGCTTGGCGAATTTCTTGTAGAGCGCGGTGATGTTGGCGAAGCGTTCGAGCGCGATCGGCTTGAGCTGCTCCTCCATCTGCGCGAGCGAGAGGGTGTTGTCCTCGTCCTCGTCGTCGGAGGGGCGGGGGGTGCGACGCTCGCCGTCCTCGTCCTCGTCGGCGGAGGGTTCCTCGGGCTCTTCCTCTTCCTTGAACGAGGCACCCGCGGTCTTCTCGCTGATCTCGTCGCCTTCTTCCTCGGCGCCCTCGACCTGCTCGGGGCTCGGGCCCTTGGACAGCATCGCGTCGAGATCGAGGATCTCGCGCAACTGCATCGTGCCTTCGTTCAACGCGGTCGACCAGTCGATGATCGCGTTGAAGGTGATCGGACTTTCGCACAGCCCCAAGATCATCGTGTCGCGACCCGCCTCGATCCGCTTGGCGATGGCGATCTCGCCCTCGCGCGACAGCAGTTCGACCGCGCCCATCTCGCGCAGGTACATGCGGACGGGATCGTCGGTGCGATCGATCGTCTCTTTCTTCTTTTCCGGCAGCGCGGTGTCGGCGGTGCCATCGTCGGCGGCCTCCGGCTCCTCGGCATCGTCGGCGCGTTCCTCGGGCTCGCCGTCCTCGCCGGCCTCCTCGTTCTCGACGATGTTGATGCCCATCTCGTTGAGCGCGGCCATCGCGTCTTCGAGCTGGTCGGACGACAGCTGATCCTGCGGCAACGCCTCGTTCAACTGGTCATAGGTGATGTACCCGCGCTTCTTGGCACGGGCGAGCATCTTCTTGACCGACGCATCGTTGAGATCGATCAGCGGCGCATCACCCGTTTCCGGAGCCTCGGTCGTATCTGCCGCCATGTTAGCCTTCGCCATCAATTACCCTCGAAACCCAACGATCGGGCGTCTTCGTTCGACTGACATAGGTTTGCAAGTCGCATTTCCAACGCCTGTTTTTCCCTGACCAGTGCCACCTGCCGTTCGAACGCCTCGTCCGTGAAGCGCGTCTGCATCGCCTGCGTCGCTTGCGCCAGTTGCGCATCGACCTCGGGCCGGGCGATCAGGATGGCGATCGCCTCGTCCAGATCCTCGCGGGATCGCTGATCGTTACCGGACGGCTGCGTGAACGAATAGGGCATGGCATCGGCCCGCAGGAGATCGCTGGCGACCTCCCCGAAACCGGACTTCTGCAATATGGTGACGAGGTGCGCACTATCAAGCGCGTCGCCGGTGCGCCGGTCCTCCAGCGCGACATCGACCACCGCCTCGAACAGCCGGCCCAGCGCCCCATCGGCGAGGCGCAGGCTGCCCAGCACCTCCATATGGCGGGCGATCTCGACCGGATGGCGGATCAGCCCGGCCAGCACCGCCTTCGCCAGCACCCGGTCGATCCCGGCGGCGCGGAACGCCTTGGCATCCTCGGTCACGGGGCCGGTGGGCAAAGCGGGGCCGGGGCGCCATGGCTGGCGGCCACGCTGGAACGGCACGAACGGTTTGCGCTGCGGCGTGAAATGCGCGTCGAAGCGACGACGGAAATCGGACTGGTATTCGGCGCGCAC
This sequence comes from Sphingomonas sp. CFBP 8760, assembly GCF_014841615.1. Taxonomy (GTDB): domain Bacteria; phylum Pseudomonadota; class Alphaproteobacteria; order Sphingomonadales; family Sphingomonadaceae; genus Sphingomonas. The sequence goes on from NZ_JACYUG010000025.1 coordinate 20,390, forward strand.
CGAATCGTCGGCGATGCCCCCGGCCAGTTCGGCGAGACGGCGTTTCAGGCCGGCGCGCTGTTCGGGCGTGTCGAGCGGTTCGGCGGCGACCTCGCTGCGCCACAGCCGATCGACCAGCGGTTGCGGCTCGCGCAGCAACGCCTCCATCGCGCCCGCGCCGCCCGCCTTGACCAGATCGTCGGGGTCCTGCCCCTCGGGCAGGGTGACGAACGACAGGCTGCGACCGGGCTGGAGCAGCGGCAACGCGCGGTGCGCGGCGCGCAACGCAGCCTTCTGCCCGGCCGCATCGCCGTCGAAGCACAGGATCGGCACGTCGACCATTCGCCACAGCCGTTCCAGCTGATGCTCGGTCAGCGCGGTGCCGAGCGGGGCGACCGCCTCCGCGATCCCCGCCTGCGCCAGCGCGATCACGTCCATATACCCCTCGACCACCAGCACGCGGTTCGCCTTGCGCGCGGCCGGCGCGGCGCGATCGAGGTTGTAAAGGGTGCGGCCCTTGTCGAAGAGGGGGGTGTCGGGGGAGTTGAGATACTTCGGCTCACCCTCGCCGATGATGCGGCCACCGAAGGCGATCGTCCGGCCGCGCGCATCGCGGATCGGGATCATCAGGCGGCCCCGGAACCGGTCGTAGGGCTCCTTACCCTCGACCTGGATCAACATGCCGGATTCGACCAGCATCGGATCGCCGTAATCCTTCAGCGCCGCCTTCAGCCGGCCGCGCGAATCGGGGGCGAACCCCATGCCGAAGGTGCGTGCCGTTTCCGCCGCGATACCGCGCCGGTCGAGCAGCTGGCGCGCGTCGTTACCGGCAAGCCCGTGCAACTGCTCGGTGAACCAGGCGGCGGCATCGGCCATCGCCTCGTGCAGGCCCTTCGCCTTTTCCGCGCGCTCGGCGGACTGGCGATCCTGCGCGGGCATCTCCATGCCCGCCGTCTGCGCCAGTTCCTTGACCGCATCGATGAAGGGCAGGCCGCGCTGGTCGGTCATCCAGCGGATCGCATCGCCATGCGCCGAACAGCCGAAGCAGTGATAGAAGCCCTTGTCGTCATTGACGTAAAAGCTGGGCGTCTTTTCGTTATGGAACGGGCAGCAGCCGCGCATCTCGCGGCCGGCCTTCTGCAATTTGGTGGTCTTGCCGATCAGCGCCGACAGCGACGTGCGCGTACGCAGTTCGTCGAGAAAGGCGGGTGAGAGGCTCATGCGCGCTTTATAACGCCTATGTCCGCATCCGTCGTGATCGGCAAGCGGGAAGCCCCGCGAAAAGTCACTAAAGTCGCATCCTACAGGGGGCCGTGCGCCAATATGCGACTTTCCGGGCGATCGACACGGAGAAAGAGCGGGGCCGGTATAGCGCCGGCCCCGCCTGTAGGACAGATCAGGTAAGGCAGATCAGGCGAGCGCCGCCTTCACCAGTCCGCTCGCCTTGCTCATGTCGAGCGTGGCGGCGTGGCGAGATTTCAGTTCGGCCATCACCCGGCCCATGTCCTTCATGCCGGTGGCGCCCAGATCGGTCTTGATCGCCTCGATCGCGGCCTTCGTCTCGGCCTCGTCCATCTGCTGCGGTAGGAAGCGTTCGATCACCGCGACCTCGGCCGCCTCGGCGGCGGCGAGTTCGGGGCGGTTGCCGGTTTCGTACATCGCGATCGATTCGCGGCGCTGCTTCACCATCTTCTGCAGTACCTCGACGACCAGAACGTCGTCGTCGTCGGGGGCCTTGCCCTCGCGGCTCTGCGGCGCGCGCGCCTCGATGTCGCGGTTCTTGATCGCGGCCTGGATCAGGGAGATGGCGGCGCGCGCCTCCTTGTCGCCGGCCTTCATGGCGGCGAGCTGGGCGGATTTGATGTCGTCTCGAATCATGGTGGCGCGGCCATAGCAGATTGACGGGAGAGGTGGGCGTCTTTAGCGGGCGGGGCTTAGCGACATCGCTGATCCAAAGGAGTGCCCGCCGCATCATGGCCGACGCCACGACATTTGCCGCGCCCGTCGTATCCGCGCCCCCGCAGCCGGAGGGCGCCACCGGCGTTCTCGTCCTCGCCAGCGGCGACGTGATCTGGGGCCATGGCTTCGGCGCCGAGGGGGAGGCGGTCGGCGAGGTGTGCTTCCACACCGCGATGACCGGCTATCAGGAGATCATGACCGACCCGTCCTTCGCGGGCCAGATGATCTGCTTCACCTTCCCGCATATCGGCAATGTCGGCGCGAACCCGGACGATGTGGAGGCGGACAACCCCCATGCGCTGGGCATGATCGTGCGCGAGGTGCCGACCGCGCCGTCCAGCTTCCGCGCGATGGAGAATCTGGATGGCTGGATGCGCCGCCATGCGCGGATCGGGCTGGCGGGGATCGATACCCGCGCGCTGACCCGGCGCATCCGGGGCGGTGGCGCGCCGAACGGCGTGATCGCGCATTCTGCCGACGGTCGGTTCGATCTCGATACGCTGCTGGCGATGGCGCGCGGGTGGCCGGGGCTGGAGGGGATGGACCTCGCCAAAACCGTGACGCGCGAGACGCACGGCAATTGGGAAGGCGGCATCTGGCGGCTGGGCTTCGGCTATGGCGCGGATGACGGCGCAGCGGATCGCCCGCATGTCGTCGCGATCGATTATGGCAGCAAACACAATATCTTCCGTAATCTTGCTCAGGCAGGAGCGAAGGTATCGGTGGTGCCAGCGACCGCAACCTTCGACGAAGTGATGGCGCTGGGGCCGGACGGCATCTTCCTGTCCAACGGCCCCGGCGATCCCGCCGCGACCGGCGACTATGCGGTGCCGGTGATCCGGCAGTTGCTCGACACCGGCAAGCCCTTGTTCGGCATCTGCCTGGGCCACCAGTTGCTGGCGCTGGCGCTGGGCGGGCGGACGACCAAGATGTTCCAGGGGCATCGCGGCGCCAACCACCCGGTGAAGCGGCTGAGCGACGGGGCGGTCGAGATCACCAGCATGAACCACGGCTTCGCGGTGGAACGTGACAGCCTGCCGCAGGGCGTGACCGAAACGCATGTGTCGCTGTTCGACGGCTCCAATGCGGGGCTGGAGATCGAGGGCGGGCGGGCGTTTTCGGTGCAGTATCACCCGGAAGCGTCGCCGGGGCCGCAGGATAGTTTCTATCTGTTCGAGCGGTTTGTAGAAATGCTCGACGCATGACAGCCGTAGCGGCCTTAATATCAACTTTGCTGCTTCAGGTGGCTCCGGTTCAACACATTTCGGTTAACTGGAACATTCTGCTGACGCATGACATGACGTCAGTTCCTGAGAAAGGGGAACCCGACGTACCATCTCGCGAAATGATGGCGAATGTCGGGGAGTCGATGATTGCCCAAGTGGTGCTTACCGAGGAGGAAAGCCGGTTCGTTTTTTCGGTGTCGAACTGTGTGAATGGCATTAGCAGACTTGAAACGAGCGCTAATGTTTCAATCGAACTTCCCGTTGCCGAACAAATTGATCGTTTTCGTTCCATCAAGGTCGCCGTGAGCAATCTGCAGGCTGCATGTGCAGTCGCAAGCGTCGATCCGTTCGACGGCAATTTTTCGAACCTCCTGACAGCACTCGTTGCGCGTGACGAGGCCTATCGTGCCGCTCGTGCGAAGTGGCTCACCACCCGCCTCGACGTGAACGGCAAGAAAAGAGCTAATTGATGCCAAAACGCACCGACATCTCCTCCATCCTCGTCATCGGCGCGGGGCCGATCGTCATCGGGCAGGCGTGCGAGTTCGATTATTCGGGCACGCAGGCGATCAAGGCGTTGAAGGAGGAGGGCTATCGCATCGTCCTCGTCAACTCCAATCCCGCCACGATCATGACCGATCCCGAACTGGCCGACGCCACCTATGTCGAGCCGATCACGCCGGCGGTGGTCGCCAAGATCATCGAGAAGGAGCGGCCGGATGCGGTGCTGCCGACGATGGGCGGGCAGACCGCGCTTAACACCGCGCTGGCGCTGTTCCGCGACGGGACGCTCGACAGGTTCGGCGTGCAGATGATCGGGGCGGATGCCGATGCGATCGACATGGCGGAGGACCGGCTGAAGTTCCGTGACGCGATGGATCGGATCGGGCTGGAAAGCGCCCGCTCCGCCATCGCGCATACTGAGAAGGAGGCGCTGGAAGGTCTTGATAAGGTTGGCCTTCCTGCCATCATCCGGCCCAGCTTCACGATGGGCGGGTCGGGCGGCGGCATCGCCTATAACCGCGCCGAATTCCTCGCGATCGTGCGCAACGGGCTGGACCTGTCGCCGACGACCGAGGTGCTGATCGAGGAGTCGCTGCTCGGTTGGAAGGAATATGAGATGGAGGTGGTGCGCGACCGCAAGGACAACGCGATCATCATCTGCTCGATCGAGAATGTCGATCCGATGGGCGTCCATACCGGCGATTCCATCACCGTCGCGCCGGCGCTGACGTTGACCGACAAGGAATACCAGATCATGCGCAACGCATCGATCGCGGTGTTGCGTGAAATCGGTGTAGAAACAGGCGGTTCCAACGTACAGTTCGCGGTGAATCCGAAGGACGGCCGGCTGGTCGTGATCGAGATGAACCCGCGCGTGTCGCGTTCGTCGGCGCTGGCGTCGAAGGCCACGGGCTTCCCGATCGCCAAGGTCGCGGCGAAGCTGGCGGTGGGCTATACGCTCGACGAGATCGAGAACGACATCACCGGCGCGACGCCGGCGTCGTTCGAGCCGACGATCGATTACGTCGTCACCAAGATTCCGCGCTTCGCCTTCGAGAAGTTCAAGGGCGCGGAGCCGACGCTGGGCACCGCGATGAAGTCGGTCGGCGAGGTGATGGCGATCGGCCGCAACATCCATGAATCGATGCAGAAGGCTTTGCGCGGGCTGGAAACCGGGCTGTCCGGGTTCAACCATGTCGACCACCTGATCGGCGCGCCACGCGCGGAAATCGAGGCGGCGCTGGCCTCGCCGACGCCGGACCGGCTGCTGGTGGCGGCGCAGGCGTTGCGCGAGGGCTTCACCGTCGCCGAGGTCCATGCGATCGCGAAATACGATCCGTGGTTCCTGGAACGCATCGCTGAGATCGTCGCGGCGGAAGCGGAAGTGATGGATCACGGCCTGCCGATCGAGGCGGCGGGGATGCGCCGGTTGAAGGCGATGGGCTTCAGCGACAAGCGGCTGGCGTGGCTGGCGCTGCAATCCGCCAATCTGCGCGGCATGACGCGCGGGATCGCGCGCGGCAGCGGCCTGATCCACGAGGTGGTGAAGGCGATGACCGGCGGCGTGACCGAGGACGAGGTGCGCGCGCATCGCCTGAAGCTGGGCGTGCGGCCGGTGTTCAAGCGGATCGATACCTGTGCGGCGGAATTCGATGCGAAGACGCCGTATATGTATTCGACCTACGAGGCGCCGAGCTTTGGCGAGCCGGAGGACGAAAGCCAGCCGAGCGACCGGCGCAAGGTGGTGATCCTGGGCGGCGGGCCGAACCGGATCGGGCAGGGGATCGAGTTCGATTACTGCTGCTGCCACGCCTGTTTCGCGCTGGCGGACGCCGGGTACGAGACGATCATGGTCAACTGCAACCCGGAGACGGTGAGCACCGATTACGACACGTCGGACCGGCTGTATTTCGAGCCGCTGACTGCCGAGGACGTGCTGGCGATCCTCGATGTCGAGCGGTCGCGTGGCGAGCTGGTCGGGGTGATCGTGCAGTTCGGGGGGCAGACGCCGCTCAATCTGGCGCGCGCGCTGGAGGCGGCGGGCATTCCGATCCTGGGCACCAGCCCGGCGGCGATCGATCTGGCGGAGGATCGCGAACAGTTCGCGGCGCTGGTCGACCGGTTGCGCCTGCTGCAACCGTCGAACGGGATCGCGCGCAGCCGGGAAGAGGCGCTGATCGTCGCCGAGCGGGTCGGCTACCCGGTGCTGATGCGCCCCAGCTTCGTGCTGGGCGGACGGGCGATGGAGATCGTCGACGGGCCGTCGCAGCTGGAGGAGTATATCCAGACCGCGGTGCAGGTGTCTGGCGACGCACCGGTTTTGATCGACCAGTATCTGCGCGATGCGATCGAGGTGGATGTGGATGCGATCTGCGACGGCACCGATGTGGTGGTCGCGGGCGTGTTGCAGCATATCGAGGAGGCGGGGGTCCATTCGGGCGACAGCGCCTGTTCGATCCCGCCCTACTCGCTGTCGGCGGAGATCATCGCCGAGATCGAACGGCAGACCGAGGCGCTGGCGCGGGGGCTGTCCGTCGTCGGGCTGATGAACATCCAGTTCGCGGTGAAGGACGGCAAGGTCTATCTGATCGAGGTCAATCCCCGCGCCTCGCGGACGGTGCCGTTCGTCGCCAAGGCGATCGGCGTGCCCATCGCCAAGATCGCGGCACGGGTGATGGCGGGCGAGAAGCTGGCCGACCTGCCGCCGATCGACCGGCACATCGATTATTATGCGGTGAAGGAGGCGGTGTTCCCGTTCAACCGCTTCCCCGGGGTCGATCCGGTGCTGTCACCGGAGATGCGCTCCACCGGCGAAGTGATGGGAATCGCAGCGGATTTCACGACCGCCTTCGCCAAGTCGCAATTGGGGGCCGGCACCGTCCTGCCGACCGAGGGCGCGGTGTTCGTCAGCCTGAAGGACGGCGACAAGCCGCAGATCGTGCCGGCGATCCGCCTGCTGGTCGATCAGGGCTTCACCATCGTCGCGACCAGCGGCACGGCGGAATATCTGGAACGCGCCGGATTGCCGGTGGAGCGGATCAACAAGGTGGCGCAGGGCCGGCCGCATATCGTCGACCGGATCGCGGACGGCGGCATCGCCCTGATCTTCAACACGACCGAGGGCTGGCAGTCGCTGAAGGACTCGAAACCGATCCGGCAGGCGGCGCTGGCGGCGCGGATTCCGTATTTCACCACCGCGCCGGCCAGCGTGCAGGCGGCCCATGCGATCGCCGCATCGGGCGGGACGCTTGAAGTACGGCCGCTGCAAGCCTATTATTCGCAGTCGCACAACTGACGTCGATCGGATCGGCTGATGCGCGAACCGCCCGCCTATGGGCGGGGCGACGAACTGGAATTGGGGAATATACATGGCGACCGTCGAAAAGATGCCGATGCTCCAGGAGGGCTATGAGACGCTCACCACGGAATTGCGGCGTCTGAAAGCCGAGCGGCCGCACATCGTCGATGCGATCGAGGAAGCGCGGGCGCATGGCGACCTGTCCGAAAATGCCGAATATCATGCCGCCAAGGAACAGCAGGGCCAGAACGAGGCCACGATCTCGGATATCGAGGACAAGCTGAGCCGCGCGCAGATCATCGATCCGCGCGACCTGTCGGGCGACAAGGTGGTGTTCGGCGCGACGGTGACGCTGCTCGACGATGACGACAAGCCGGTGACGTACCAGATCGTCGGCCAGACCGAGGCGAACGCCAAGACCGGGCGGATCAGCTACAATTCGCCGCTGGGCCGGGCGCTGATCGGGCGCAAGGTGGACGAGGAGGTCGAGGTGTCGGTGCCGGCGGGCGACCGTTACTACGTCGTCTCCAAGATCGCCTTCATCTGACACCGTCGTCCGACATGCCGGGATCGTCACGCGCGACGGTGGTGATCGCCGCCGCGACGGTGCTGGTGTCCGCGCTGCTGATCCTGACAGGAATGCTGTCGCAGGCGGCGATCGGGGCGGGCTTCATCCCGTTGCGTGTCGGCGGGGCGGTGTTGCCGTCCGGTCTGGCGGTCGCAGTGCCGCTATGGCTGACGCCGCTGACCGCGACGTTGATCCATGGCGGCTGGGCACATCTGGCCTTCAATCTGCTGATGTTCGTGTTTTGCGGTCGGGAAACCGAACGCGCGGTGGGCGCGGGCGGGATCGCGGTCCTGTATATCGTCGGCGCCTATGCGGCGGCGGCGATGCAATGGGTGTTTTCGCCCGCCTCCGCCCTGCCGATGATCGGGGCGAGCGGGGCGATTTCCGCCGTAGTCGGTGCCTATGCGGTGCTGTTCGGAAAGCGCCGGACGAAGCGGATGGGGCCGGTGCCGGCGCATATCATCCATATCGTCTGGCTGGCGGCGGCGTGGATCGGCATCCAGTTGCTGATCGGCTTCGCGGGCATGGGTGGCGTGACGGTGGCGATCGGTGCGCACATCGGCGGCTTCGTCGCCGGACTGGTGCTGGCGCGACCGTTGCTTGGCTGGCGATACCGGCGGGCCTGAGCCACGCCGCTATCGCCAGCAGGCCGGTATATCAGGCAGGCTTGACGAGATCGGGTTCGAGCAGCCGGTGCAGATGGACGACGACGAAGCGCATTTCAGCATCGTCGACGGTGCGCTGGGCAGCGGCGCGCCAAGCCTTTTCGGCGCTGGCATAATCCGGGAAGACCCCGACGACCTCCAGAGCGGACGGGTCGATGAAATCGAGCGTTTGCGGATCGCGGACTCGGCCGCCGAAGACGAGGTGAAGTTTGCTGCTCATGGCGGCCACTTCTAGGCAATGCGCGGGGGGGCGGCAATGCTCGTGTTGCGCTGCGGCGCGACCCGGCCGGATCGCGCCGCAACCGATTGGAATCAGACGGTATCGGACTTGCGGGCGGCGCTGGCCGCAGCCGAACCGGCACTCGACACCGCCTTGGCGACGCCATCGAGCAGCGAGCGGCCCCGATCGCGTGCCGCGCCGGGGGTGAGGCCGGCCTGATCGAGTTCCTGCTTGCCGGCTTCCTTGGCGGCGGCGAAGGCCTGCTGCACCGTCGCGCTCAGCTTGCGGCCGATCGGGGCGAGCAGTTCCTTTTCCCTGGCCGTACGCGGCAGCAGCGAGCCGACGAGCGCGCCCACCACGAGGCCACCGGCCAGCACGCCGAGCGGATTCGATTCGATGCCGTCGGCGGCGCGATGGGCGACTTCCTTGGTCGCCTGCACCGAGGTGTCATAGGCGTCGGCCGCCTTGTCACGGGCATCGTGATAGACGCGCGACGCCGATTCGCGGGCCTGATCGTAGGTGGAGCGGTGATCGGGATGGTTGGGGTCTTGCCGGTGGGTATCGGTCATGATGGTCATCCTTGACGAAGGTTCAATCGGAGGATCGGGGGGCGGCGGGCACGGGCTTGCGGACACGGCGGCGGCGGAAGATGCCGGCAATGCGATGCCGGGCCAGCACCAGACCGGTGGCCGCGACCGCAGCCGCAACGACGCCGGGATTGCGACGGGCGCCGTCCACCCCGACGCTGACCGCGGTGAGCCCAACCTGTCGGGCATCCTCGGCTAGCACCGCCGGATCGAGACGGGCCTGAATATCGGACACGGTGCCCGACAGACGCAACCGGGCAGCGGCCGCTTCCACCTCGGCGATGGCGAGATCGGTTTTGGGGCCGCTCATTGCGACACCTCCGGCGCGGCGAGCTTGCCGCGGCCGATCACCGCCAAGACGGCGGCGATGACGAGGACGACTGCCACGACGATCAGCGTCGCCGCCAGCGGGCCGACCAGGGTCGCGAGCGCCCCGATCAATCCCACCAACAGGGCGGCGAGCGCCGCCAGTGCCAGTATTCCGGCGGCAGCGAAGAACACGATCGCGGATTTATAGGCCGCGATGCGTTCCGATGCCTTGGCCTTGTACAGCGTAACCTCGGCCGACACGACCGACCGACTGTCGTCGATCAGCCGGCCGATCAGCGCCGTCAGTCCCGGTTCGCCCGTGCCGTGATCCGGCGCGGGCATCGCGCCGTCAGAGGGCATCGCCGTCATCCCTGATCCCGGGTTTCGACACCCGCCTGGACGAGCCGGGCGACCACGAAGCCGAGCGCGGCGGCAATGCCGATCGCCACGCCGGGGCTGGCCTTCACGAAGCCGCGGGCATCGTCGATCAGGGCATCGACGTCCTTGTTGCGGACCGTATCAGCAAAGCCCTGCACCTGATCGGCGGCGGAGCGGGCATATTGGCCATATTGCTCACCGAGCTTGCCATCGACCTGCGCGGCGGCATCGGTAAGCAACTGCGATAGCTGGTCCAGAGCGGAACCGGCCCGTTCCTTGCCGTCATCGGCGTAGGCGCGCAGTTTTTCGGTCGCCTGACCGGCGGCCTTGCTGGCGCCTTCGCGGATCGCCTGCTTCGCATCGAGCTTCGGCTTGGAGCCGTCGGTGTCGGTGCCGGTGTCAGCGCCAGAGGTACCGGTGCGATGCGCCGGATCGACATCGAAATCGGTCGTCGCGGTGGTTGCCGGGGCGGCGGGGGCGATGTCGGCGTCGGTCAAGGGCTTCAGATCGTCGTCGGGCATGGTCCGTTCCTTCAAGTCGTTACGAGGTTCAACCCAGTGGTTGCGGTCACGGTTCCCTGCAACCGCTACGGCAATCATTGCCCGCTTCACGTCGTCGCGATAGGAGCGATGTGAACAGACCGCACCGGGAGCCGCTGCCTTGACCGCCATCATCGATATCCATGCCCGCCAGATCCTCGACAGCCGTGGCAATCCGACCGTCGAGGTCGACGTGCTGCTGGAGGATGGCAGCTTCGGCCGGGCCGCCGTGCCGTCGGGCGCGTCGACCGGCAAGCACGAGGCGGTGGAGCGGCGCGACGGCGACAAGAGCCGCTGGGGCGGCAAGGGCGTCGACCAGGCGGTCGAGGCCGTGAACGACGAGATCGCCGACAAGGTGATCGGCATGGATGCCGAGGATCAGGCCGATCTCGACACCGCGATGATCGAGCTGGACGGCACCGAGAACAAGGGCCGGCTGGGCGCCAACGCGATCCTGGGCGTCAGCCTGGCGGCGGCGAAGGCGGCGGCGGAAGCACGCGGGATGCCGCTGTATAAATATGTCGGTGGCGTCGCGGCGCATCTGATTCCGGTGCCGATGATGAACATCATCAACGGCGGCGAACATGCCGACAACCCGATCGATTTCCAGGAATTCATGATTATGCCGGTCGGTGCGTCGAGCATCGTCGAGGCGGTCCGGTGTGGTTCGGAAATCTTCCACACGCTGAAGAAGGCGCTGCACGACAAGGGGCTGGCGACCGGCGTGGGCGACGAGGGCGGTTTCGCGCCGAACATCGCGTCCACCACCGATGCGCTCGATTTCATCATGCGCGCGGTGGAGACGGCGGGGTACAAGCCGGGCGAGGACGTGATGCTGGCGCTGGATTGCGCGGCGACCGAGTTCTTCAAGAACGGCAAGTACGACATCAGCGGCGAGAACCGCATCCTGTCCAGCCACGAGATGGCCGAGTATCTGGCCGACCTGACGCGGCGCTATCCGATCCTGTCGATCGAGGACGGCATGGCCGAGGACGATTTCGAGGGCTGGAAGGTGCTGACCGACCTGATCGGCGACAAGGTGCAGCTGGTCGGCGACGACCTGTTCGTGACCAACCCGAAGCGGTTGCGGCAGGGGATCAAGGACGGCCTCGCCAATTCGCTGCTGGTGAAGGTGAACCAGATCGGCACGCTGACCGAGACGCTGGAGGCGGTGTCGATGGCGCAGCGTGCGAAGTACACCGCGGTGATGAGCCACCGCTCGGGCGAGACGGAGGATGCGACGATCGCCGATCTGGCGGTCGCCACCAACTGCGGCCAGATCAAAACGGGCAGCCTCGCCCGGTCGGACCGGTTGGCGAAGTACAACCAGCTGATCCGGATCGAGGAAGAACTGGGCGACGCGGCGCGCTATGCCGGCCGCGACGTGCTGATCGGGCGATAGGCGATGCGCGCTGGCTCCAAATCGTCGGGCAAGTCGCGCAAGCCGTCGACGCTGCGCCGGACGTTGCGGCGGGCGGCGATGCCGGCGGCGGTGCTGGCGGTAATGGCGTTCTTCGGCGCCTATGCGGTGCTGGGGCCGAACGGCGCGCTCGCCTATGGCGACTACAAGCGGCAACTTGCGAAGAAAGAGCGCGAGTATGCGGTGCTGGACCATAAGCGCGAGGTGCTGCGCAACCGGGTGGCGCTGCTTGATCCCGACCATGCCAATCCGGATATGGTCGACGAGATGGTCCGCAAGGAACTGAACGTATCCCACCCGGACGAGGTGATCGTACCGCTGAAGTAAGGGGGAGGGCCGGTCGTCATGGACCGGCCCCCCGATAGGCGCGGTTAGCGGCCGAGGAAGGTCAGCAAATCCTGCGTCAGGCGATCGCCATGGGTGACGTTCAGGCCATGCGGCGCGCCGTCATATTCGACCAGCTGGCTGTTGGTGATGCCGGCGGCGGCGGCGCGGGCCGAGGCGTCGATCGGCACGGTCTTGTCACCGGTGCCATGGACGATCAGCGTCGGCACCCGGAACGCGGCGAGATCGGGCCGGAAATCGGTGTGGCTGAACGCCTGCGCGCAGGCCAATGTCGGCTTCAGACCCGCCTGCATGGCAAGGCCGGTCGACCAGTGGACGACATCGTCGCTGACCGGATGGCTGATATAGCCGACGCCGTAGAACTGCGGCACGAAGGTGTGGCGGAAGAACTTCGGCCGATCCTCCCTGATGCCATCGGCGATCTGGTCGAACGTCGACTGCGGCGTGCCGTCCGGATTGTCGTCGGTCTTCAGCATATAGGGCACGACCGACGAGATCAGGCCGGCGGCGACGACGCCCTTGCCCCCGTGGCGGCTCATGTAGCGCGCGACCTCGCCACCGCCCATCGAGAAGCCGACGATCGTCGCGTCCTGATCGGCGCCGGCTTCCTTCATCACGTCGGCCAGATCGTCGGACAGCGTGTCGTAGTCATAGCCCGACCATGGCTGGCCCGACCGGCCGAACCCGCGCCGGTCATAGGCGATGGCGCGGAAACCGGCGTCGGCCAGCGCCATCGCCTGTTCGTCCCAGCTGTCGGCGTTGAGCGGCCAGCCGTGGAGCAGGATGACCGGCTTTCCCGAACCCCAGTCCTTGACGTAAAGGTCGGTGCCGTCACGGGTTTTGACATAGGGCATCGGGGATTCTCCGGGTGGATTGATGTGTCGCGATAACGCCTTGTCGCTGGCCCCGTTCCCCCGCCGGGCCGCTACCGGACCTGCGTGCCGGGCTGGGCGTCGGCGGCCTCGTCGCGCCGCGGGTTGCGCAGCGACGGGCGCAACCGGGCGAGGCTGCACAGCCCCGCGACCAGCGCCAGCGCCGCCGCGATCAGCGCGGGATCGCCGCCCGTGCCCAGTCCCATCGCCAGCAGCGCCGCGACCAGTGTCGCGCCCGTCGTCTGCCCGACCATGCGGGTGGTGGAGATGAGGCCACCGGCGGCGGCGGCGCGTTCGCGCGGGGTGGAGCCGATGATGAGCCGGGCGTTGGGCGACAGGAACAGCCCGAACCCCGCCCCGGTCAGCGCCATCCGCCACGCGATCGCCCAATAATCCGGATCGGCGGGCAGGAAGGCGAGTGCGGTCAGCCCCGCGATCGCCAGCGCCATGCCGATCCCGCCCAGCAACCCGGCGGGATAGCGATCGGACAGCCAGCCCGCGAGCGGCGCGACGATCATCGTCGTCAGCGGCCATGGCGCGATCGCCGCGCCGATCTCCGACGGGGCGAAGCCGAAGCCGTGCTGGAGCCGGAAGGGCAGCGACAGCAGCAGCGTCATGCTCGCGACGAAGGCGGTGAACGCGCCTAGCGTCGACAGCGCCAGCACCGGCTTCGACAGCAGGTCGACGGGCAGGATCGGCGCGACTTCCCCCCGTTCGCGGCGGATGAACAGGATGCCGACCAGCACGCCCGCCGCGACGATCGCGGCGGAGACGACCGGGCTGTCGCCATGCACCGCCGTCTCCAGTCCGCCGATCACCAGCCCGAACATGCCCGCGCACATCACCGCGCCCAGCACGTCGAACGGCTCCTCGCGCGGCGCGGGGGCGGGCAGGGCGCGGCCGAGCAGCAGGCTGACGATGGCGAAGGGCACCGCGCTGGCGAACACCCAGGGCCAGGGCGCGATGCCGAGGATCAGGCCGCCGAGCGTGGGGGCGAAGGCGGCGGAGGAGGACACGACGACCGAGTTGATCCCCAGTCCCCGCCCCAGCTGCCGCGCCGGATAGATCGATCGCAACAGTGCCGACGAGACGCTGAGCGCCGCCGCCGCCCCCAGCGCCTGTACCGCGCGGACGATCAGCAGGAACGGCAGGCTCTTGGCGAAGAAGCACAGCAATGTCGCGACCGCGAACACCAGCTGGCCCCATTGATACAGGCGTTTCAGGCCGATCCGGTCGCCCAGCCCCGAAAAGGGCAGCAACGTCATCACCAGCACCAGTTGATAGACGGTGACGACCGCGACCGCCGAACTGGGGGCGACGTTCAGGTCGCGCGCGATCGTCGGCAGCGCGACGGTGGCGATGGCGCCGTCGATCACGACCAGCGCGGTGCCGGCGGAAATCGCGGCGATGGCGAGGAAGCGTTGCGGCGTTCGCAGACCGTCGACGGGGGCGGGGTGGATCATATCGCGGCTAAACTCGCGAACCGGGCAAGCGTCGCATTGATCGCGGCGGCGCCACCCGGCAAAAGGCCCCGGTGCAGGACCGGATACGGTGCCTTGCGACAGTGGCTGGGGAGATCATCGATGCGGAAACGGACCCGAAGGGGCATGACAGTGGCAACGGCCAGTGCGTTGGCGATAGCGGCCGTGGTTGCGGCATCGCCGCTGGTGGCGCAGACGACGGCGATGACCGACGATCCCTATATCTGGCTGGAAGACAAGGACGGCGCCAAGCCGCTCGCCTGGGTGGAGGCTGAGAATGCCCGCACCCTGCCGCGCTTGCAGAACGATCCGCGCTATGCGGCCTTTTATGCGCAGGCACTGGCGATCGCCAGTGCGGAGGACCGGATTCCGATGCCGGACCAGCGGTTCGGCCGCATCTATAATTTCTGGCGCGACGCGCAGCATCCGCAGGGCATCTGGCGCTGGACGAGCGAGGCGGATTACGCCGCCGCGCAGCCACGCTGGACGACCGCGCTCGATCTCGACGCGCTGTCGAAGGCCGAGGGGAAGCAATGGGTGTGGAAGGGGGCGACCTGCCTCCAGCCCGAGGATCGCTATTGCCTCGTTAACCTGTCGGCGGGCGGCGAGGACGCGGTGACCCTGCGCGAATTCGACCTTCAGACCGGGCAGTTCGTGCCCGGCGGGTTCGATCTGCCGACCAGCAAGCAGGGGGCGGCGTGGCTCGACCGGGATACGCTGCTCGTCAGCCGCGACTGGGGGGCGGGGACGCTGACCACGTCGAGCTATCCGTTCGTGGTGAAGATGGTGAAGCGCGGCCAGCCGCTGGCCGCGGCGACGGAGGTGTATCGCGGCGAGCCGGGCGACCAGCTGGGCACCTATGCCGGCGTGATGACCGACGGGGCGGGGCACCGGCTGGTCCTGATCGGACGGCGGCAGCAGTTCTTCGGCGGCGATACGCTGGTGTGGACCCCGCAGGGGACGCGCAAGCTGGACATTCCGGCACGGGCCCACCCGGTCGGGATGGTAGCGGGCCGGGTGATCTTCGAGACGAGCGATCCCTGGGGTGCGATCCCCGCCGGTGCGGCGGCCTGGGTGCCGCTGGCCGAGATCGAGGCGGGCAAGGCCACCCCGCGCCCGCTGTTCACCCCGACACCGCGACAGGCGGTGCAGCAGGTGGCGACGACGCGCGACCGGGTGATCGTGGCCTATACCGACAATGTGCGTGGCCGCGTCTCGGTGCTGGCGCCGACGGGGGATGGCTGGTCGACGCGGGCAGTGCCGGTGGCGGAGAATCTGGCAGTGGGGGTGGCGAGCACCACCGATCGCAGCGATCTGGCCTATCTAAGCGTCACCGGCTTCACGACGCCGACGACGCTGCAGTCGATCGACGCCGGCACCAGCGCCGCCCCGCGAACCGTGAAGTCGTTACCGGCCAAGTTCGACGCGACGGGACAGGTGGTCGAACAGTTCGAGGCGACCTCGACCGACGGGACCAAGGTGCCGTATTTCGTCGTCCACCGCCGCGACCGGCCGCTGGACGGCACGACGCCGACGATCATGACCGCCTATGGCGGGTTCGAGATCTCGCGCTTGCCGACCTATCTGGGATCGACCGGCAAGCTGTGGCTGGAGAATGGCGGCGCGTTCGTGCTGGCCAATATCCGCGGCGGCGGCGAGTTCGGCCCGGCGTGGCACGATGCCGGCCGCAAGACCAAGCGGCAGGTGATCTACGACGATTTCGCGTCGGTGGCGCGCGACCTGTTCGCCCGCAGGATCACCAGCGCGAAGAAGCTGGGCATCTATGGCGGATCGAACGGCGGCCTGCTGATGGGGGTGGAGTTCAACCAGCATCCCGAATTGTGGAACGCGGTGGCGATCGGCGTGCCGCTGCTGGACATGGTGCGTTATGAGAAGATCGCGGCGGGCGCATCATGGGTCGACGAGTACGGATCGGTGACGGTGCCGGAGGAGCGCGCGTTCCTGGAGAAGATATCGCCCTACGCCAACATCCGGCGCGGCGTGGCCTATCCCGAGCCGTACATCATGACGACCACCAAGGACGATCGCGTCGGCCCGCAGCATGCCCGCAAGTTCGCGGCCCGACTGAAGGAATATGGCCTGCCCTATCTGTTCTACGAGGATACCACGGGCGGGCATTCCGGCGATGCCGACATCGCACAGGGGGCGCGGTTGCAGGCGTTGCAGACGACCTATTTCGCGCAGAAGCTGATGGGTCCCGCCAAGTGACCGGAACGGGCGGGGGTGACGCCGCCTCCGCCCGCTCCGCCTTCGCCCCGTCCGGAGTGTTGGCCGCGTTCCACCATGAAACGATCCATTCGCCATATCGTTATTGCTGCACTGCGGTAAACCGGGCAGAGGGAACGGGATGAACGACATGAGTGCCAAGGTCGAGCGCCCCAATGCCGGCCCGCCGCCGTCGCCGGCGGTGATCTTCGAAGCGATCGTCAAGCAACTGGCGGTCGCGGCGACCTATAACCGCGGCGAGGTGACACTGGCGCCGCACGCGATCTACACGCGCCACGACGAACTGTACGTCGATGCGGTCACGCTGGAGCGCGACGGCCGCCCGCCCAAGGAAGAGAAGATCGGCGCGTTCAAGCTCGCCGGGCTGGGCGCCTTGCGGATCACGCCGCGCCGGTTCCAGGGCAGCAATCTGTATAACCCGGCCGAACCGCGTTATGCCGGCACGCTGCTGATGGCGATCGAGCGGAACTGACGACCGGCAGGGCCGCTCGCCGGCCTTGTTTTCGACGATATCGGGGGTGGTTGCGCGGTGGCGCCCGCCGCCGATCCGCCCTAGGATCGCGTCATGCCCGAGCGTGACCGCCTGTCGACCCCCAATACTCCCGCCGACAACCTGCTGGGCGTGCCCGTGGGCGTGGGGGCGGACGATGCGGTGCGGATCGCGATGCGGCGCGACCGGCTGCTCGCCGCGCTGACGCTGACCGCGGGCATCGGACTGGCGGTGGCGCTGCCGTTCGCGCTGAAGGAGGGGGCCGAGTTCTTCCTGCCCCTGACGACCGCGCTGGTGATCGCGGTGGCCCTGGTGCCGGTGCTGGAATGGCTGGAACGGCGGCGGGTGCCGTCGACGCTGGCGGCGCTGATCTGCCTGTTGAGCTTCATCGTCATCGTCAACATCGCACTGGCGGCGATCGTGGTGCCGGCGACCGATTTCTTTCGCCTGCTGCCCGCGCGGCTGGGGAGGATACAGGATAATCTGGCGCCGCTGTTCGACCTGTATTCCAACCTCGAAGCCTATGTGAACAAGACACTGCGGCAGATCGCCTCCACCCCGATCCGCCGGCCTAGCACCACGGCGGTCGCGGCGCCCGGATCGGTGCTGGAACTGGCCGCGACCTCGGCCCCCGCGCTGATCGTGCAGGTGCTGTTCGGCGTGCTCATCATCTTCTTCTTCCTGTCCGGCTGGACGCGGATGCGGCGGCGCACCATCACCGGCCGCACCAGTTTCGACGGGGCGATGGCGACCGCGCGGGTGATCCAGGACGTGATCGACGACGTGTCCGCCTATCTGGGCACGATCACCGTCATCAACGTGACGCTGGGCGTGGTGACGGGCGCGGCGCTGTGGGCGATCGGGATGCCGTATCCCGCGATGTGGGGCGGGATCGTCGCGCTGCTGAACTACATCCCCTATTTCGGGCCGGTGATCGGGGCGTTCCTGCTGGCGCTGGGTGGCCTGATGACCTTTTCCGACATCTGGATGGCGATGCTGCCGCCGGCGATGATGTACGGATTCCACCTGATCGAGGCGAACGCGATCACGCCGTTCGTGGTCGGCCACCGGCTGACGATCAGCCCGCTGCTGATCCTGATCTCGCTGAGTTTCTGGGGGTGGGTGTGGGGTACGCTGGGGGCGTTGCTGGCGGTGCCGCTGCTCATCATCATCCAGACCGTGCTGGGGGCGGCGGGCAAGCCGGACATCGCCGGGTTCCTGTTCGAACACGGCACGCTGGTGCAGCAACGGGGCAACCGGAAGCGGCAGCGCAACGATGCCGGCGACGACGGACGCGACGATACATGAAAAACGCCCGTTGACAGGGCGGGGGGGCTCGCCTAGTTGGCCGGCCTCGCTTCCAAGCGGGTGTAGCTCAGTTGGTTAGAGCGCCGGCCTGTCACGCCGGAGGTCGCGGGTTCGAGCCCCGTCACTCGCGCCATTCCCTGACCGGAATGGAGCAACCCATCGAAGCCGAAGTCCATCGTGGATCGCCCCGACGCGGTCTGCAGGGTCTGCGGGTGTAGCTCAGTTGGTTAGAGCGCCGGCCTGTCACGCCGGAGGTCGCGGGTTCGAGCCCCGTCACTCGCGCCACCCATGATGGGTGGCGCCACCGCCCCGCCCCGCGAGCGGACGATCGATCCCCATCCAAGCGCCCCCAATCCCGCGAGCGATCCGTCCGTCCGTCACCTCTTGCCCCGACGGCGGGACGGTGTACCGGTGCGACCAACGCCTTTCGCCGGAGTGATCGATGAACAAGCTTGCCGTCCTTCTTGCCGTCACCGCGTCCGGGCCGGCACTGGCGCAGGGACAGTTGCCGACCGACGTCGTCCCGATCAGCTACGACATCAACGTGCGGCCGGATGCGCAGACGCTGCTGTTCTCCGGTTCGGAAACGGTGACGGTGCAGGTGCGCCGCGCCACCCGGACGATCACGCTGAACGCCGCCGATCTCGACATCATCGGCGCCACGTTCGACGGTCGCCCGGCGCGGGTGAGCGTCGACAAGGAGGCGCAGCGCGTCACCCTCCGGCTGCCGCGTGCCGCGAAGGTGGGCCGCCACAGCCTGTCGATGCAGTGGACGGGCAAAATCAACCGCTCCGCCTCCGGCCTGTTCGCGATCGATTACACCAAGGCGGACGGATCGCCGGTGCGGATGCTCGCCACCCAGTTCGAGGCGCCGGACGCGCGCCGCTTCGCGCCGATGTGGGACGAGCCGGCGTTCAAGGCGCGGTTCCGCCTGAGCGCGGAGGCGCCGGCGGGGCAGCTCGCCTTTTCCAACATGCCGGCCACCAGCGTGACGTCGATCGCCGGGGGCAAGCAGCTGTACAGATTCGGGGAGACGCCGGTCATGTCCAGCTATCTCCTGTTCCTGGGCATGGGCGATCTGGAGCGGAAGGCGCAGCGCGCCGGGACGGTCGAGATGGGGATCATCAGCCGCAAGGGCGTGGTCGGGCAGGGCGATTACGCGCTGGGTGCGGCGGCGAAGCTGCTGCCCTATTACAACGATTATTTCGGCCAGCCCTATCCGATGCCCAAGATGGATCATATCGCCGGGCCGGGTTCCAGCCAGTTCTTCGGCGCGATGGAGAATTGGGGGGCGATCTTCTATTTCGAAAGCGAACTGCTGTTCGATCCCGCCCGCGCCACCGAAAGCAACCGGCAGCGCATCTATACCGTTGTCGCGCATGAAATGGCGCACCAGTGGTTCGGCAATCTGGTCACGATGCGCTGGTGGGACGACCTGTGGCTGAACGAGGGTTTCGCCTCGTGGATGGAAGGCAAGGCATCCGACAAGTTCAACCCCAGCTGGAATTCGCATGCGGCGGCGGTCATCGGCGAGCGGGAGGGGGCGATGGGCACCGACGCCACCGCCGCGACGCATCCGATCATCCGCAAGATCGCCTCGGTCGAGCAGATCGGCGAGGCGTTCGACGGCATCACCTATGCCAAGGGCCAGCAGGTGATCGGGATGCTGGAGGCGTATCTGGGCGAGGTGCCCTTCCGCGCGGGTGTGCGCCGCTACATGGCGAAGTACAAATACAGCAACACCGTCACCGATCAGTTGTGGACCGAACTGGAGGCGGCATCGGGCAAGCCGGTGACCGCGATCGCGCACAGCTTCACGTTGCAGGGTGGCGTGCCGCTGGTGTCGGTGGCCGATGTCCGCTGCGCCGGGGGGAAGACCACCGCCAACGTGTCGCAGGGGCGTTTCGGGCTGGATGAGGCGTCGAAGGCGGCGCAGACCTGGCAGGTGCCGGTGACGTTCGGGATGGTGGGCGGCACGGCCGGCGGCGCGCGGACCGACGCGATCGTCAGCGGGCCGGCGGCGCGGCCGGTATCGTTGACCGGCTGTGGTACGCTGGTCGCCAACCTGGGCAAGCAGAGCTATGCCCGCGTCCTCTACGACCGGCCGGCGCACGATGCGCTGGTGCGCGACTTCACCCGCATGACGCTGGAAGACCGGCTGGGCCTGCTGGGCGACGATTTCGCGCTGGCGATGGGGGGCTATCAGGATCTGGCGCGCAGCTTCGAGACAGCGGACCGGGTACAGACCGGCGCGCATCCGCTGGAATGGCAGGCGGTGGCGGGCGAGATGGGGACGCTGACCGGCTTCTTCTCCGGCACGCCGCTGGAAGCGCCGCTTCGTGCCCGCGCCATCGCGCGGCTATCCCCGGTGCTGGCACGGGTGGGGTATGAGCCGAAGGCCGGCGAAACCGCACCGACCTCCAACCTGCGCGAGACGCTGGTCGGCCGGCTGGGCGCGAACGGCGATACGGACGTGGCGGCACGGGCGCGGCGTTACGTGGCGCAACTGGCCGGCAACCCCACCGCGATCCCGCCCGCGATCCGCGCGCCGATCCTGTCCACCTATGCGACCAACGCGACCGCGGCGGAATGGGAGACGCTGCTGGCGCTGACGAAGGCGGAAACCAATCCGGTCGCGAAAAACCGGTTCGTCGCCCTGCTGGGCGGCGCCCGCGATCCCGCGCTCAACCAGCGGGCGCTGGACCTGCTGCGCACCGACACGATCACCGCGCCGCAAAAGGCATCGTTGCTGCGCGCGGTCGCCAACCGCAATCCCGATCTCGCCTTCGACTGGGCGGTGGCGAACCGCGATCTGGTCGAGGCGTTCCTGGAAGAGAGCACGCGGTCGGGCTATATCGTCGGGCTTGGCGCCGGATCGAACGACCCGGCGATGCCGGGGAAGATCCAGCGTTATGCCGACCAGTACATCAAGGAGAGCGACCGGGGCGGCGTGCGCCGGGCGCTGACGACGATCGCGGTCCGTAAGGCGGCGGCCGACCGCATCCGCCCGGCGGTAGAGGCATGGCTGGCGGGCGGTCGCTGAACGGCGTCAGCCAGCACCCGACGGGCGAAAGGGGCGGGGGTCGAACCCCGCCCGTCGCAGCGCCGCCGCCGATACGATCGTGACCGACCGGCCCGCGGCGATCGCCTTCATGGCCCGGCGATAGGCCGTGGCGTTCGTCACCGACGATGGAAAGGGATCGGCGGCGGCGATCACCAGCATCGTCGTCGTCAGGCCCATGGCGGCCATGATCGTGCCGCCCCGCGCGGCGAGTTGATGCGCGAGCGGGCCGTCGCGCGGCTCGCCGAGGATCGCGATCCGTTCGCCCCGCAACGGCCCGTCGGCGGCGGCGGGCGGGGGTGGCCCGGGTTGCCGAGGCGGGGCCATCCAGTCGGCCAGCGACAGTCCGGTGTGATCGATCGCCTTGACGATGACCCAGCCGGCGGCGCGCGCGTCGCTCAAGGCGTCGTGATGGCGGTGGGCGATGCCGAGGTAACGGGCGAGACCGCCGAGACGATGATTGTCCAGATCGGGCCATGCCCGCCGGGCGACGCGGACACTGTCGAGCCAACGCGTCTCGATCGACGGGCGATCATGGACAAGGCAGGCGGCGTGAAGCGCCCCCTTGTCGAAATACGAATGCGCGACGGTGATCCGGCTGGCGAGATGGCGGTCGACGATGGCATGGACCTGCGCGAAGTTGGGCTGGCCGACGACATGGTGCGCGGCGATGCCGTGGATGCGGGTGTTGACGGCGTGGAATTCGTCGCACGGATCGAGCAGCGTCTCGTAGGAAAAGACCTCGCGGCCGTCGCGGAAGCCGACGATGCCGATCTGGCAGATGCTGCTGACCCGCGCACAGGCGGTTTCGACGTCGATCACGACGAAATCGGGTTCAGGGGTGCCGCCATCCATCGGGTCGGCATCGGTCGGCCCGCCCGCCATTCGTCCTGTTCCGTCCATCGTGACGGATATGGGGGCGCGATCGACGATCGCCAGCGTGGCCGGTCGGGCGGACGCCGCGATCACCTTAGAGCGGATTCCATTCAGTCCGGATCATAGCCGCAGGAGCTGAAGTAGTTGG
>NZ_JACYUG010000026.1 GCF_014841615.1 Sphingomonas sp. CFBP 8760
CAGAGTGCGCCAACTACTTCGCCGCTGCCGGATACGATGCGTACTGAACGGAATTTGCTCTAGTGGATTGATTTCAACGTTTGGTGCCCACGCCTGACTGCGGCGCTGACTTCATCGGGATTGGCGCGCCAGACGAAGGGTCTGGGCTGCTGGTTATGCTCCTTGATGAAGCGGTTGATGGCGGCCTGGAGATCGACGACGGAGTGGAAGACCCCGTTCTTCAGGCGGCGACGGATCAGCTTGGCGAAGAAACCCTCGACCGCGTTCAGCCACGAACATGACGTCGGCACGAAGTGAAACGTCCAGCGCGGATGGCGGTCCAGCCAGGCGCGCACCCTGGGCTGTTTGTATGTCGCGTAGTTATCCAGAATGACGTGGACGGCCTTGTCCTGCGGCAGCTCGGCTTCGACGGCGTTGAGGAAGCGGATGAACTCCTGATGGCGGTGACGCTGCATGTTGCGCCCGATCACCGAGCCATCGAGGACGTTCAGGGCGGCGAACAGCGTCGTGGTGCCGTTACGCTTGTAGTCGTGGGTCATGGTCGCGCTCCGGCCGCGCTTGAGCGGTAGCCCGGGTTGCGTGCGGTCGAGCGCCTGGATCTGGCTCTTCTCGTCCACTGACAGCACGATCGCATGGGCAGGCGGTGAGACGTACAGGCCGACCACATCGTGCAGCTTCTCGGCGAACGCCCGGTCGTTGGACAGCTTGAAACTGCGCCAGCGGTGCGGGGCCAGGCCATGGTCGTGCCAGATATTCACCACCGAGGAGGCCGCGATACCAACCGCCTTTGCCATGGCGCGCACCGTCCAGTGCGTCGCCTCGTGCCCAGGCGGCTCCAGCGTCAACGCCACGACCCTGTCGACCAGCGTGGGCTTGAGCGGCGCGATCCCCGGCGGTCGCGTCTTGTCGCGCAGCAGGCCATCGACGCCCTCGGCCATGAACCGCTCTTGCCAGCGCCACACGCAGGTCTTCGACTTGCCCGTCGCCGCCATGATCGCGACCGTGCCCAGACCATCCTCGCTCAGCAGGACGATCCGCGCCCGCCACACATGCTTCTGCGGTGAACCACGCGCCACCACCAGCGCCTCGAGCCGCTCTCTGTCCGATGCCGTGACGGCAATGCTGATCCCGCTATGCATCCCCCGACCATCGCACCCGAAGACGATACCAGGAAGCCTATACGGATGCTTCCGTCCCGATCATTCCACTAGAAACGCGAAAGCCGGGCTCCTTGGAGGAACCTGGCTCATTCGCGAACAGATCGTCTACACATCCAAAGCCCCGGAAGGGTTCTGACCGCTCGATGGCGGTGGTAGCGAAGGAGGGACTTGAACCCCCGACCCCAGGATTATGATTCCCGTGCTCTAACCAGCTGAGCTACTTCGCCCCGAGAGGTATTATCACTCGCGAGCGGCGCCTATAGGAAGGGTCGCGGACCCGGTCAAGCGAACATGTGCCGTGACAGCGATTCCCATGGCCCACCACGATACCACCACGTCGCCAGTCCGGTAAGTTCGACGGGACGTGGCCGGAAATCCCTCGCCAGCCGGTCGAGCAGCAGTTTGGCGACGTTCGGCGTCACTTTGTTCTGGATCGTCACGTGCGGGCGCCAACCGCCGGCATCCTGCGGCGTCAGGAGACCCGCGAACGCCGCGACCAGATCGGCACGAATAGCGGTCAGGCCCGGCGAGTCGATCCGATAGGCGACGCCGCGGCCCAGCGACATCAGGCTGGCCACGCGAGCGTCCGGTGCGGGGACGCCACGCGTCGCCTGCACCAGCCGATGCTTCAGTTCGTCCGCCGCCGATGGCGGCAGATGATGGAACAGCGTGCAATGCGCCGACAGGACATTGCGTTCGGGCGGGAAGAACGCCGACCGTTGCGCATCGAACCAGCCTTGGTCGTTCCGGCCGAACAAGGCGGTGACGATGATGGGGGCCGGAGTCGGCGTGGATACCGCGTCGGTCAAATCTCCACCTGGCTGCCCAGTTCGACCACCCGGTTGGACGGCAGGCGAAAGAATTCCATGGCGCTTTCGGCATTGCGCAGCATCCATGCGAACAGCTTTTCGCGCCACAGCGCCATCCCCGGCCTGTCCGACGCGATCAGCGTCTGGCGCGACAGGAAGAAGCTGGTGTCCATCATCCTCACCTCGCTGCCGGGGCCGTAGGCGGCCTTGAGCGCAGCGGGGACATTCGGCTCCTCCATGAAACCGAAACGCAGGACGACCCGATGGAACCCATGGCCCAGTTCCTCGTGCTTCACCCGCTCCGTCTGCGGCCAATAGGGTTGATCGGCGATCGCCACGGTCAGCAGGATGATGCGGTCGTGTAACACCTTGTTGTGCTTGAGGTTGTGGAGCAGCGCATGGGGTACACCCTCTGCGGTGGACGTCATGAATACGGCGGTGCCAGGCACCCGGCTGGCCGAGGTGGCGGCAGAGGTGATGAAGACCTTGATCGGCATCGCCGCCTCACGCAGGCGGTCGATCATCAGCTTGCGGCCCGTGGACCAGGTCGTCAGCGCGGTGAAGACGACCGCGCCGACCAGCAGCGGGAACCAGCCGCCATCGGGCACCTTGGTCAGGTTCGACGAGAAATAGGCGCCGTCGATCATCAGGAACAGGCCGACGAACAGCCCCGACGCCCAGACCGGCCATTGCCACACCCGCCGGATCAGCACCCCGACCATGAACGTACTGATGAACATCGTACCCGTCACCGCGATCCCGTATGCCGCGGCAAGGTTGGATGATTCACGAAAGCCGAAGATCAGCAGCAAAACCATGATCATCAGCGCCCAGTTTACCACCGGGATATAGATCTGACCTGCCTCCGCCGCACTGGTATGTTCGATCCGCAGACGCGGCATCAACCCCAGTTGCACCGCCTGCTGGACGACCGAGAATGCCCCGGTGATCACCGCCTGGCTGGCGATGACGGTCGCCATCGTCGACAGGATGACCAGTGGCAGGCGCCAGTCCTCCGACGCCATCAGGAAGAACGGATTGGCCGCCGCCTCGGGCTGGTCGAGCAGCAGCGCCCCCTGCCCCAGATAGTTGATCATCAGCGCCGGGAAGACGAGATAAAGCCACGCGACCTCGATCGGACGACGGCCGAAATGGCCCATGTCCGCATAGAGCGCCTCCGCCCCCGTCACTGCCAGCACGACCGATCCGAGCGCGAGGAAAGCGAGCATCCCGTCCGTCATCACGAAGCGGACCGCCCAGCGCGGGTCGATCGCCTGCAACACATCGGGCCGGCCCATGATGTTGATGACGCCTAGCACCGTCAGCACGGTGAAATAGACCAGCATGATCGGGCCGAACAGCTTGCCGACGCTGCCCGTCCCGCGCGACTGGATGTAGAACAGCCCGATCAGGATCGCGACCGCAATCGGAATGACGAACGAATCGAATCCCTGCTCGACCGTCGCCAGCCCCTCCACCGCCGACAGCACCGACACGGCGGGCGTGATCATGCAGTCGCCGAAGAACAACGCGGTGGCCAGCACGCCAAGGATGACGAGGCTGGGCCCCCAGCGCCCGCCGCCGGTGCGCCGCTGGATCAGCGCGAGCAACGCCAGACTGCCGCCCTCGCCGTTGTTGTCCGCCCGCAGGATGACCAGGACATATTTCAACGTCACGATCAGCAGCAGCGACCAGAAGATCAGGCTGACGACGCCGAAGATGTGGAGCTGGTCGACCGTCAGCGGGTGATGGCCGACGAACACCTCCTTCATCGCATAGAGCGGACTGGTGCCGATATCGCCATAGACGACACCGATCGCACCAAGCGCAAGCCGGGCAAGCCCCTGCTTGGGATGATGTTGATAGCCGTCCGCCACCGTTCCGGCGACCGCGGCTGTCTTGCTGGTGGAGGTGCTCACCGGGGGATCGATCGATCCGCGATGGCTGCTGCCGCGTCCATGATGAACAACGTACTTTCGAGCACTGACATGAGGCAGCGCGAGTAGCATGCGCCCCGCCGGGCTGCAACGATGACATGCAGTGCGGGACAGGCGGCGTCTCCGCGCGTTATAGGAGCCGAATAAGAACACCAAGAGAGGTCATCATGAAGGTCGGCGTTCCCAAGGAAATCAAGAATCACGAATACCGGGTCGGCCTGACCCCGCCATCGGTCGCCGAACTGGTGGCCGCCGGGCACGAGGTCGCGGTGGAAACCGGCGCCGGTGCCGGCATCGACTTCGATGACGAGGCTTACCGCGCGGCAGGCGCGACGATCCTGCCGGACGCACCGGCGGTGTTCGCCGCATCCGAGATGATCGTGAAGGTCAAGGAACCGCAGGCGGGCGAGATCGCGCTGCTGGAACCGCGCCACCTGCTGTTCACCTATCTCCACCTCGCGGCGGATAGACCACAGGCGGAAGGACTGATGGCGTCGGGCGCGACGTGCATCGCGTACGAGACGGTGACGGCTCCCGGCGGCGGCCTGCCGCTGTTGAAGCCGATGAGCGAAGTCGCAGGGCGGATGTCGGTACAGGTCGGCGCGCATTACCTGGAAAAGGAACAGGGCGGCCGTGGCGTATTGCTGGGCGGCGTGCCGGGCGTGGCGCCGGCCAAGGTCGCGATCCTGGGCGGTGGCGTCTCCGGTATCAACGCCGCGCAGATGGCGGTCGGGATGCGCGCCGACGTGACCATCTATGACCTGAACATGAGTCGGCTTGCCGAACTGGACATGTTCTTTTCCAGCCAGATCAAGACTGCCTATGCCAGCAAGGCGGCGATCGCCGCAGCGGTGAAGAACGCGCATCTGGTGATCGGTGCCGTCCTGGTCCCGGGGGCCGCCGCCCCCAAGCTGGTGACGCGCGAGATGCTAAAGACGATGAAGCGGGGCAGCGTGCTGGTCGATATCGCGATCGATCAGGGCGGCTGCTTCGAAACCAGCCATGCGACCACGCATGAGGACCCGGTGTTCGAGGTGGATGGCGTGATCCACTATTGCGTCGCCAACATGCCCGGCGCCGTCGCGCGGACCTCCGCCTTCGCGCTCAACAATGCGACGTTGCCGTTTGCGCTCAAGCTAGCGGGTCAGGGTGCGGAAGCGGCGATGAAGGGCGATCCGCATCTGGCCGCGGGGCTCAACGTCTCGGCCGGCAAGATTCGCCACCGCGCGGTCGCCGAGGCGCTCGATCTGCCGTTCGAGCCCGCCTGACCGGAACACAATGGGAACGGAAGTGTTGGTGGGAGGAAAGGATTTTCCCATGACCGACACTTCCAATCCCAAGTCCGAGCCCTTCTCCAACGCCGAGAAGGATCCGGACGACTGGACCACCGGCGACGAACCGATGACCGGGGCACAAGCCAGCTACCTCAAGACGTTGAGTGAGGAAGCTCATGAAGAGTTCGATGATTCGCTCAGCAAGGCGGATGCATCGAAGAAGATCGACGCTCTTCAGGCCAAGACCGGACGCGGCGCTTCCTGATCGTTAGCCGAATCAGGGCTGCTCGATCGCATCGATCAGGCGATCGAGCAGCCTCACGCGCTTTTCGATTTCTTCGCGATAAGGTGCATCGGGCGTCGTCAACCGTAGCGCATTGCGCCATGATCGCTTTGCCGAAACCGGATCGCCTGCCCGTAATTGCGCGATGCCGAAAAAGAACCACGGTCCCGGATGACGTGGTTCGAGACGGTGGGCACGATCGAAGGCGAGGACCGCCGCAGGGGACAAACGACCGCCATCGTGCCGCGCCAGCGCATCGCCCAGTGCCGTCCACAACTGCACACTGTCAGGCGTACCACGAATACCACCCAGCAGGCTGTCGACCTCATATCGTGGCGACCCCATTCGTGACAGCGCATCGGCGGCGGTCAGATAGGCACTTTCGGCGCCGAACCGCCCGAACATCTGCGCCCGCAGATCGGCCAGCGCAGGATCGACGATCTGTGTCTCGGGCTTGCCGGTCGCAGGCAGACCGACCAGCATCGGCCGCCCCTGCAAGGCATACCCCGTCGCCCCCAGCATCAAGGCGGCTCCCACCATCGACCACAGCGAACGCGGCACCCGCAGCACCGCCAGCGCGACGAAAGCGGCGACTCCAAGCAGGATGAGCATCAGCCAGCCCATCAGCGTCGCCGCCGGAAGCTGCTGCGGGCGATCCAGACGCCGAGCGCGAGCAGGATGACGGGAGCAGCCCATAACGGCCATGTCATCGCGTCGAGGGGCGGATCGTAGGTGATATAGTTGCCGTAACGGCCGATCAGCCAGTCCTTGATCGCTTCCGGCGTCTCGCCGGCACGAATGCGCTGGCGGACCAGCGCGCGCATGTCGCCCGCCATCGTCGCATCGCTATCGGCGATCGACTGGCCCTGGCAGACCACGCAACGTAGCGTTTCCATCAATGCCTTGGCCGATGCCTCCTGCGCGGGGTTTGCCAGTTGCGTGTCGGCAAGGGCGGCGGGCACGACCGTCTGTCCGGCAGCCGTGGTCGCCAGCAGTAACAGGGGGATCGCCAGCCCCTTCATCGCAGTGCCCTGACCTCGGCGATGATCGCATCGACCTGATCGGCACGGATATCGCCCACATATTGGCGCACGACCCGACCATCGCCGTCGATCAGAAAGGTCTCGGGCACGCCCGACGAGCCGAGCGACAATTGTACCGCGCTGGCCTGGTCGTCTCCGATCCTGGCATAGGGATCACCCAGCCGGCGCAGGAACGACTGCACCGCCGGCGCGGTATCGCGAATCGCGATCGCATCGATCGGGATGCCGGCGGCGTGGAGCCGCATCAGCTGGGGCGCCTCCGCGATGCAGGGCACGCACCAGCTGGCGAAGATGTTGACCAGTCGCGGCCCTTGCCCGTGCATCGTCGCGCTCGTCAGGCCTGGCTTGCCGGGCACCAGTGGCGGCAGCACGAAATCGGGCAGCGGCTGACCGATCAGTGCCGACCGTACCGTCGGATCAGCCGGACGCCAGAGGCCCCCCGCGACGACCGCCAGTAGCGCAAGGAATGCGACCAATGGCAACCAGAGGAGGTGGCGGCTCACGTCCATGCCTCCACCGCCGGACGATGGCGCGGGCGGAGGCGACCGATCAGCGACAGCGCGCCGCCCAGTGCCACCAGCACCCCACCCAGCCAGATCAACGTTACGAACGGCTTCCACCAAAGGCGCAACTGCCACCGCCCCTGCCCGTCCGCCGCCCCCAGCACCGTATAGAGTTGTCCGTCCATCAACGTCGCGATGGCCGATTCGCTGGTCGTCGTCGGCGGGTCGGTGAAGGTGCGCGATTGGGGGAACAGTTCGCGTTTCGTACCGTCGCGTTCCACCGTCAGCCGCGCCTGCACCGCCGACCAGTTGTCCGCGACCCGTGGTGACAGCCCATCCAGCGTCACGCGGAATGGCCCCACCCGCGTCGCCTCACCGGGGCGCAGCGCGATCAGTCGCTCGGTCGTGAAGGCCGCATCGCATGCCATTCCCGCCATCGACACTGCGATGCCGAGATGCGCGACGACCATGCCCCAAGTAAACAGCGGCGTACGGCGCAGGTTGCGCCCCCATAACGGAGCGACACTGGCGACCGCGAGACCCGCGGCGAGGCTAAGGCCCAGCAGCGGCAGCACCCCTATCGGCATGGCAAACACGATCAGTGCGGCAAAGGCGAAGGCGGCGGTGGCGATCGGCCAGGTCGCGCGGACGATCACGGCCTGCACATTGTCCCGCCGCCAGCGCAGCAGCGGCCCCGCCGCCATCACCACCACCAGCGCCAGCGCGACCGGGCCTGCCGCCTTGTTGAAGAAGGGCGGCCCGACCGAAAGCTGCACGCCGAACCCGGCCGCGACCAACGGATAGAGCGTGCCGATCAGCACGATACCGAGGATCACCGACAGCAGCAGATTGTTGGCGACCAGCCCGCCCTCGCGGCTGACGGGATCGAACATCGTACCCTGCCGCACCGTCCCCACCCGCGCCGCGAACAGCGTCAGCGCCCCGCCGATATAGAGCGCGAGCAGGACAAGGATGAAGGCGCCCCGGCGAGGATCGACGGCAAAGGCATGGACACTCGTCAGGATACCCGATCGCACGAGGAAGGTGCCGAGCATCGACATCGAGAAGGCGACGACCGCCAGCATCACCGTCCAGGCGCGCAGGCCATCGCGCGTCGCCAACACCGTCACCGAATGCAGCAGCGCGGTCGCCGCCAGCCACGGCATCAGCGAAGCATTCTCGACCGGGTCCCAGAACCACCAGCCGCCCCAGCCCAGCTCGTAATAAGCCCAGTAGCTGCCCGCGGTGATCCCCAGCGTCAGGAATATCCACGCCGCCAGCACCCAGGGACGCATCGCCCGCGCGAAATCGCGCCCGACATCGCGGGTGACGAGCGCACCCACCGCGAACGAAAAGGCCACCGACAATCCGACATAGCCCGCATAGAGCGTTGGCGGATGAAAGGCCAAGCCGGGGTCCTGCAGCAGCGGGTTCAGGCCCGCCCCGTCCAGCGGCGCGGGATCGAGCCGGGCGAACGGGTTGGAAGCGAACAGCAGGAAGGCATAGAAACCCAGCGCGATCAGCGCCTGTGCGCCCAGGGTCGCGACCAGCGTCGGTTCCGCCAGCCGTCGTTCGAACAGTGCGACGGCACCGCCCGCCATTCCCAGGATCGTTACCCAGAGCAGCATCGACCCCTCGTGGTTGCCCCACGCACCTGCGACCTTGTACAACCAGGGCTTGGCGGAATGGCTGTTCGCGGCGACCAGCGCGACGCTCATATCCGATCGCCAGAAAACCGCGATCAGCATGGCCATCGCGGCGATCGCCAGCGCGCCCTGCACGATCGCGACCGGGCGTACCGCCACCAGCGCATCGTCGCCGCCACGCAGCGCCACGGCCGCCATCAGCAGCTGAAGCATGGCCAGCGCTGCGGCCAGCCATAGCGCGGCAAGACCCGCCTCAGCGAGCAAGCGTCTTCGTTTCGTGCATCTTGCCCGCCAGTTCGGGGGGCATGTATTTCTCGTCATGCTTGGCGAGCAGGTTGGACGCGACGAAACTGCCGTCGCGTCGAAACTCTCCTTCCGCCACTACGCCCGATCGCTCGCGGAACAGGTCGGGGACGATTCCAGCGAAGGTGACGGGCGTCGTCGCACGGCCATCGGTGACGATGAAGCGGACGGTCACCCCATCCACGGCGCGCCGCACCGATCCGGCTTCGACCATGCCCCCCAGCCGTACCGCGCGGCCGAGCGGCAGACCCTGTGTCGCCACGTCGGACGGCGCATAGAAGAATGCCGCCTGATCCCGCAACGCGGACAGCGCCAACAGCGCCGCCACGCCCACCGCCCCCAGGGCGAGCAGCACCAATACCAGCCGCTGGCGCTTCGCCGTCATCGCTCTGCCCGCTTCATCGCGAGATAGCTGACGATCGCCAGCACGGCGGTACCGCCCAGCATCACCGCATAGGCGACGGCGACGAAAGGCCATGGATTCATATCCGTGCCATCCGGCGCATCCGCGCCTCCGCCTTGGCCACCGCCAGCAGGCCGCGCATCCGCATCAGCACGATCGCGCCGAACAGGAAACTGAACCCCGCCACCATGATCGGTAGCGGCCAGAGGATCGCGCCGTCGATCGTCGATCTGGTCAGCCCGATGCTGGGTCCCTGATGCAGCGTATTCCACCAGATCACCGAATAACGGATGACCGGCAACAACACCGTGCCCGCCAGCCCGAACAGCGCCGGAATCCGCCCATCCCCGCCGCGATCCGCATCCGCACGGGCCAAGGCCATATAGGCGCAATAGACGAAGAACAGCAGCAGCATCGAGGTCAGCCGTCCGTCCCACTGCCACCACGTTCCCCAGGTCGGCCGCCCCCAGATCGATCCGGTGACGAGGCACAGCGCGGCGAACACCGCCCCGGGCAGCGCGATCGCGCGGGCCGCGACGGCCGCAAGCGGATGCCGCCAGACCAGCAACGCGATCGACGATAGCGCGATCCCGCTCCACCCGCCCATGCCCAGCCAGGCGGCGGGGACGTGGATATAGAGAATTCGCACCGTTTCGCCCTGCAGATAGTCGGGCGGCGTCTGCGTCAGGCCGGCCCAGCAGCCGATCGCAATCAGCAGCACGCCCGTCCAGAACAGCACCGGCGTCAGCGGCCGGGCGATCTTCAGGAAGCGCGCAGGATTGGCAAGGGCGTGGAGGTTGGGCAACGAGACATTCAACAAAAGAGACGGCGTTTACTATTATGGTGAAACCATCGCCGGGTCACGCCCCACTTTCGTCGAAAACCGGGAATGTCAGCGCCCGATCAGCCCCTTGGCGATCTGGTCGGCGACATCGGCAGCGGGCAGGCCGTTGCGGTCACTCTCGTCCCATACCTGATTCAGGCGGGCGGGGATCTTGGCGATCCGTGCCATCACCTCCGCCTCGTCGCCATGGCCGAGATATTCCAGGCCGACGTTGATGATACCACCGGCGTTGATGACGTAATCGGGCGCATAGAGGATACCGCGCTCATGCACGCGCAGCCCATCGGCGCGGGTAGCCAACTGGTTGTTGGCCCCGCCCGCGATGACCTTCGCGCGCAGTTCGGCGATCGACTGCTCGGTCAGGATCGCCCCCAGCGCGTTGGGGCTGAACAGATCGACGTCCTGGATCAGGATCGCCTCGGCCGGAACGGCAGTCGCACCCAGTTCGGCGGCGAGCGATTCGGCCCGCATCTCGTTGACATCGGCCAGCGTCAGCACTGCGCCGTCCTTCGCCAGCAGCCGAGCCAGACCGCCGCCAACGGAACCGAGACCCTGCACGGCGACGCGCACGCCCTTCATATCGGTGGCACCCAGTCCGCGCGCGGCGGCGGCCTTCACCCCCAGATAGACACCGTGGGCGGTATAGGGGCCGGGATCACCCCCCGCCGCGCCGCTGGCGACAGGCAGGCCGGAGACGTAGCGGGTCTGGCCCGCGATCACCTTCATCCGGTCTTCGGACATGCCGACATCCTCGGCCGTGACGTACCGGCCACCGAGCGATTCGACGACGCGACCGAATGCCTCGAGCTGTTCGGTGGTGATGGTATCGCCGGGGTTGGCCGCCAGCACGACGCCCTTGCCGCCACCCAGGTCGAGCCCGGCCATCGCGTTCTTGAAGCTCATGCCGCGCGACAGGCGGAGCGCATCGGTGATGGCGCGGTCGCTGTCGGCATAGTGCCAGAAGCGGACACCGCCAGCGGCAGGCCCCAGCTTCGTGGAGTGGATCGCAATGACCGCCCTCAGCCCCGACACCGGATCGGTGAACAGGTGGACGCCCTCATGGTCGTCGAAATCGGGAAAGCCCCAATCGGTGGTCATCGCGCATGTCCGGGAAGAAGGTGGGGCGACCGACGGGACTTGAACCCGCAACTTCCGGCATCACAAGCCGACGCTCTAACCAATTGAACTACGGTCGCCACGAAGAAACGCGCCCCTAGCGGTAGCGACCCATCGACGTCAAGCGGTCAGAAGCGTCCATCGACCGAAAGAACATATCCGTCACCACCGCGAACGAAGCCCGACGCTTCCAGTCGGGTCGCGACGGCAGGGTCCGTCGGACGGATGGACAGGTCGGCACGGTAACGGCCGTCCCCTCCGATCCGCAACGCGATCGCTTCGGTTCCTGCCGCGCTTGCCAGCGGCACCACCAGCGCACCCGCATCGCAGCGTGCTTCGCCGGATACAGATGCGGGCACGCCGATCCCCGCGACTTCGCCGGCCAGCGCGGCCCGCACGCGCCCCTCCGCCGCTACACAGCGGTCATCCTCGAATCGCACCGTCACCCCGTCGAGATCGAGCGCGGTGACCGGCAATGGCTGAAATGCGCGACCGGTGGCGATCCGGGCGGTCATTCCATCGACGCCGTAACCATGGCGGCTGACGAACGCGGTGCCCGTCATCGGCGGCGCGCCGGCGCCACCGGGACCCGCCATCGCCACCGCCGCGCGCCCCGCCAGAAGCGGCAACGGCGACAAACGCGCCGACACGTCGCCAAGCGCGAGATCGCCGAATCGCGCCTCGCGCAGGGTGGAACCCCAGATCGTACCGGTGACGGAGCGGGCCAACAGCCCCGCTTCCCCCGCGCCCGCCCAGCCGAATACCAGCCGCATCGGCAGGAATACCACGAGGGCGATCAGCAGCATCGCACCGAACAACGCCGCCGGACCGGTGGCGAGCCGCACCCGCCTCATGCTGCGCGCCGCCGCAGCATGATCCGGCCCGCGACGGTCCGGTCGCCATTGTCGGTCAGTGTCGCACCCTCGACGACGATCCCGGCCCGCTCCAGCCGGGCCAGCCACGCCGTCAGCGCCGCCCCGCGGGCGGACTGGATCGATACGCTGACGCCGTCATTGCCGGCGGGATCAAGGCTGGCGAGCGGGAAACCCGCCTGCTCCGCCCGCGCCCGCACGGCATCCGCCAGCGATCCGGTCAGCAACGGCACGCGTGCCGCCCGTGCGTCGCGCAATGCCTCCACCCGCGCCGCCGTCTCGCCGTACCGCACGACCGCCGCGGCGTGGCGTTGGCGCGCACCGGCCATGGCATCGCCCAACGGTCGCAGGATAAGGCCCCAGACGATCGTGACGATCGCCAGTCCCGCCATCACCAGCAGTAACCGCTTCTCACGCGGGGATCGTCCCCCGAACCAGTTTCGCAGGGCCATCATCGCACGCTCACCGTCAATTCGCCGCTGACACGCCCGCCAGCGGACTGGAACACGCTGGCACGAACGGTAAAGCCTGCCGCTTCCAGCGCGCGCTTCAGGTCGGTCGCCAGCGCCTCTCGCTCGGTCGAAACGGTCAGCCGCAGGTCACCATTGGCGGCGAAGTCGATCGCGGTCACCTCGGTCCCCGGCACGCTGCGCACGGCAGCGAAGGCAGCGGCGACCGTGGTCGAGAAGCCCAGTCCCGGTCCGATCACCCGGCCGCTGCGTTCACCCAGCTGACGATCGGCGTCGGTCACCGTTTCACCACGAGGCAGGCCGGTGGCGGCGAGGGCATCGGCGCGTGCTTCGAGCGCGTCCGCCGCAAAACTGTATTTCGCCACCCGCACCAGCGAGATCGCGAACGTCACGCCCAGAATGGCGGCACCCAGCACCGCGAGCCGCCGGATCAACCGCCAGTCGATCGCGAAGCGCCGGCGCCGGGCGAATGGCCCCTGTCGCAGATCGAGAGCCGGTGACGCCGCCGCCGCCGCCAGTGCCGCATCCAGCGGTTCACGCTCGATCGGGGTCAGCGGTTCACCCCGCGTGACCAGCTCGGTCAACGGCGCCTCGTCGGCGAACCCGCTGGTCCGTCCCCGCACCAGCGCCTGTCCCGCGACGGTGGCCTGGACGAACCCCTCTTCGGGTCGGGGCAGCAACAGCGGCGCGGGTAGCAGCGCGACGGGATCGACCCCCGCCCGCGCCAACATGTCCATCCAGTCGCGCATCGCCGCCGCGCCGACCACCGCGATCGCCCGGTCGGTGCCGTCGCCACGCCCTTCCGCCTCACCGACCGCGACGTGAAGTTCGCCCGGCGGGGCTGCGCTGGCCTCCGCCGCCAGGATACGCGCGGCGGCGGCAGCCTGGGCGGTGGAGCGGGCGGGCAGATCGGCCCAGTGCAGCGTCACGGCATCGCCGGGTACGACCGCAACCACCGGCTCGTCACCGGCGGGAATCCCCTCACCACGCGCCAGCAATCCTGCGTCACCGAAGCGCATCCAGCGAAAACCGGCATCACCGGCGGGAAGGAACAACAAGGTGGTCACGTGTCCTCCCCCCATTGCCGTGCCACGAGCCGTACGGGAAGAGTGGTTGCGTCGATCAATGCACGTTCTTCCAGTTGAGCGCCGGGAATATCCACGTCGATCGCCAGGGCAAACCAGCTGGTGCTGCTGCTCGTCTGGCTGATGGCATCGGCCGGTTGCGCCACGCCCTGCCACAATTGGGCAGGATTGCCCCATCCCTGAGGCGGCCGGCGCAGCAGCAGTTGCCGGGCGCCATCGACCGACAGGGTGTCGGGGGCCATCATCGCCAGCAGCGGCGCCTGTTCGGGCAGCAGCGTATTGACGTTGATCGTCGAGGGTCGGGGGATCGGCAATGTGCAGACCCAGGGCCGGATCTGCGCATAGATATCGGGTGTCATCCCCGCGATGGCGCGCAGTTCGCTGGGATCGGCCATCAGCGTGCCGGAGGTACGGTACCCGACCTGCTGCCCGGTATAGGCACCGTCCTCCGCCCCGTTGCCCTGCTGGTCGCTATCGCTGTCGATCCAGTCGGACGCGCCGGCGGCGACCTGTTCGGCCACCTGCGGCGGGATACCGGTCAGTTGCATCAGCCGGACGAATTGGACGCGCTGCGTCGGGTAGCTGGCATAGACACCGGGCGCTACCTGCGTGACCAGCCCGTTGAGGTTGAAGCAGTTGCCGCCATCGCTGACGCGCGCGGTGGCGATCCCGCCGCCAGGCAGGGGCAGGCCGAACGGCCGCCCGCTCCACCCGCCGGCCAGCGTCACGCGCTGGCGGCTGGCCGACAGCAGTCCGCCGATCTTTACCGCCGCCATCGCCTCCGCCGCCACCGCATAGGCACGCGCCTGCTCGGTGGCGGCGGCGTTACCGGCCAGGCGCGTCGACAGGCGCAGCTTCTCCAGCCCCGTCCCCGCCATCACCGCGATCACCGCGACCAGCATCAGGACGGTGAGCAACGCCGCGCCGCGTTCGCGATCAGCGTGCATTGGCGGTCGGCGTCGGACTGGGGGTGGCGGTACCGCTCGGCGATGGATCGGGCAGCCGGGTGGCGCCATAGCCTGTTCCAACCAAAAACATCGTGCGCCAGCTGACACCGTTCGCGCGGTCGATCGTCATCTCCACCGCCTGTGGCAACGGCACGCCCCCCGCCCCGTCCCACCGGTCGCTCCATGCGCCGGCATAACGATAACGCAGGCGAAGCGCCTGCACGCCGCCCAGCATCGGCACCGGTGGCAGCGGCGCGGCCCCGTCGATCTGGGGATAGCCGCTGCGGACCAATGCGTTGTCGACGATCTGCCAGCCGACCTTCTGCTCGGTCGCGCGCGGGGCGGCATCGATATTGGTCCAGCCGCCACGCACCAGCATCAGCGTGCCTGCCTCACCGATAAACGCGGGGCGCAGCGTACCGCCCTCGTCACGGGCGGCGCGCGGCATCGCCTGGGCAAGATCGGCCGACAGTGCCGATATCGTCCGGGCCAGCGCCGATCCGTCGTCGAGCCGCGCCGCGGTGGCAGCCTGCGCCCGGATGCTGAACGACAGGATCGCGACGCCCGCCGCGGCGATCATGCCGAAGATCATCAGCGCGACCATCACCTCCACCAGCGTGAAGCCATGTTCGCCGGGACGCCCTGAGGGTATCACGTCGTGCCCGACCGAACGTCGCCGGGTCACGAGGCCACCCCGACGATCGTGGCGGCACTGGGCGGCCGAACCATCATCACCCGACCGACGATCTGACCACGGCGGTTGGCGACCGCCACATCGATCCGCACCACCGTCGCCTCGCCGGTGGAGGATATCTGCCGGGTCCATTGCCAGGTGCGGCCACCGTTCACCTCGCTGCCGTTACTGCGGCCGGGCGCCGGCGGCTGGGCCTCGGTCAGGGCATCGAGCGCCACGTTGCGGGCGACCATCTGGGCGGCGGTCGTCTCGTCGATCAGGCCGGCTCCACGCACCGTCGCACTTTCCAGCCGGACGAGCGCCAGCACCGCGAGACTGAATACCGCCAGCGCGACCATGATCTCGATTAGGGTGAAGCCCCTCTCCGCGCTATTGCGCATCGGCACGCACCTCGCCGTCGGCGCCGATCCGGACCAGCGCGTCCGCGCCGCGCCGCGACAGACGGATATCGACATTGCGATCGGCCACGCCGGTCGGGTCGAACGTCACCCGTGTCCGCCCGCCGGCATCGGGCAGGGCCGCACGTGTCTGGTCCGACCAGCGCTCCACGCGCAGAGGCTTGTCCGCGACCGGCGTCCATGCCCCGCCGATCCGCCGATCGAACCCATAGCCGCCACCCGTCACCCACAGGCTGACCGGCCGCGCCTCGACGATCGCGATGTCGCGCGCGGCACGGACGCGAGCGGCGAAGCGCAGCCCCTCGTCCAGCACCCGCCCACGCGGATCGGGCATCGCAAAGGCCACCACAGCGGAAGCCAGCCCGATGATCGTGATGACGACCATCAGCTCGACCAGCGTGAAGCCAGCCGTCGCTAAGGGATGCCGGCTATTGCCAGCTGCCGATATCGGCATTGATCCCCTCGCCGCCTTCCTTGCCGTCGGCGCCGTAAGTCCAGACATCGGCTTCACCATGCTGGCCGGGCGAGGCATAAAGATATGGTCGGCCCCACGGGTCGTCGGGTAGCCGCTTCAGGTAACCGCCCTGCTGATAACGCGACGGATCGGCGAGCCCCGACGGTGCGGTGACCAGCGCCTGCAACCCCTGCGTCGTGGTCGGGAAGTTGACGTTCTGCAGCTTGAACAACTCCAGTCCGCCCTCGATCTGCGCGATATCCGCCTTTGCCTTCTGGATGCGGGCGGTGTCGCCCGAGGGCAAGACGTTGAGCGCGACGATCGTCGCCAGCAGGCCGATGATGACGATGACGACCATCAGTTCCACCAGCGTGAAGCCGTTGCGGATTGGCCGTTTCTTGTGATGGGTACGCATGAATTTCCTCTTCAACCTCCGGCCAGCGTGTTCAGCTGAAGGATGGGCAACAGGATGGATAGCACGATCGTCGCGACGATGCCGCCCATCACCACGATAATTGCAGGTTCCAGCAACGACAGCGCGGTCGCGGTGAACCGGTCGAACTCGCGTTCCAGGTAATCGGCGGCGCGTTCCAGCATCTCGTCCAGTCGCCCCGCCGCTTCGCCCGAAGCGGCCAGATAGGTGAGCAGCGGTGGAAACACCCCGGCGCGGCGCATCGCGGCGGACAGGCTGCCACCGCCTCGGATCGCATCGACGATATCGT
Organism: Sphingomonas sp. CFBP 8760; assembly: GCF_014841615.1. Classification (GTDB taxonomy): domain Bacteria; phylum Pseudomonadota; class Alphaproteobacteria; order Sphingomonadales; family Sphingomonadaceae; genus Sphingomonas. The sequence goes on from NZ_JACYUG010000026.1 coordinate 16,964, forward strand.
CGGAGGCGACACGCAACCGCCGGTTGTGAATCGTCCCCGCGGTCAGCGTCAGCCCGTCGAGCAATGGCAGGCGGCTCGCCACCATCGTCCCCAGCGTACGCGCCATCCGTGCCGCATGAAGATCGCGCAGCAACCGCCCGACCAGCGGCAGTTTCAGCAACCGGGTGTCGAACGACAGCCGGATCGACGGCTCCTTGAGCAACCGCCACGCCGCGACCGCCGCGAGCACGATCGCGAGCAGCATCACCCACCACCAGCCGACGAGGAAGTCGGACAACGCAATCACCATCCGCGTCAACAGCGGCAGCTCCTGCCCAACCGTATCGAACTGCTCCACCACCTGCGGCACGACGAACATCATCAGCGCGGTGACGACGCCAAGCGCCACCACCGCGAGGATGGCGGGATAGGCGAGCGCGGTGATGAGCTTGCCGCGAATCTCCGCCTGCCGTTCCAGCAGCGCGGCCAGACGGTCGAGAATCGTCGGCAACGTCCCCGAGCTTTCCCCCGCCGCGACCATCGCGCGGTAAAGCGCCGGAAAGCTCTTCGGCTCACGCGCCATCGAATCGGCGAGGCGCCGACCCTCGACCACTCCGGCATGGACCAGCGCGACGATGCCGCGGACGCTTTCCTGTTCGGTCTGCTTGGTGATCGTGCGGAGCGATTCCTCCAGCGGCGACACGCGGTTGAGCGTCGCAAGCTGGCGGGTGAACAGCGTCAGCTGCTTCACGTTCATCTTCGCACGACCGATTTGCAGACCGAATAGCGGCCGTCCACGCGCTACCGGCGGCGACCCCGGTTCGATCCGAACGACGTACAGCTTCTGCCGGTCCAGCGCGGTACGCGCCGCATCGATATCCATCGCCGCGACGTGGCCACGCTTTTCCGCGCCGCGTGTATCGATCGCAATGTAATCGAAATCGGCCATGGTCAGGCCTCGGATACCATCGTCGGTTCGGGCAACGGCAGCGGCTCGACATCGGTCGCGTCACGCCGCGAAACCCGCACCGCTTCCTCGGGGGTGGTCAGCCCGGCGCGGACAAGGTCGCGCGCGGCGGTGGCGAGGTCCGGGTTGCGGCGGAACGCGTGCGTCGCGATCGCGTGTTCATCGCCGCCTTCATTGATGAGCCGGCGGATCGTATCGTCCACCCGAACCGCCTCGTACACCCCGATCCGGCCCTTGAAGCCGCTATGCCCGCACTGGTCGCATCCGACGGGTGCATAGACGATATCGGTCGGTGCGATCCCCAGCAGCGAAGCGACCCCACCCGCCGCCGGCACCGGCTTGCGACACGACGGGCACAGCCGTCGTACCAGCCGCTGCGCGACGACTGCCCGGAGGGTCGAGGCGAGCAGGAACGGCTCCACCTTCATGTCGCGCATCCGGGTGATCGCGCCGATCGCATCGTTGGTATGGACGGTCGACAGCACCAGATGCCCGGTCAGCGACGCCTGCACCGCGATCTCCGCCGTCTCGCGATCGCGGATTTCGCCGACCATCACCACGTCCGGGTCCTGACGCAGGATCGCACGCAGCCCGGCGGCGAAGGTCAGCCCGACCTTGGGGTTCACCTGCGTCTGGCCGACGCCGTCGACCGCATATTCGACCGGGTCCTCCACGGTCAGGATATTGCGGCTGCCGTCGTTCAGCAGGCGAAGCGAGGCATAGAGGCTGGTCGTCTTGCCCGAACCGGTCGGCCCGGTGACGAGGACGATGCCGTTGGGTTCGGCCAGCACCTCCTGCCAGATCGCCAGCATCGCCGGCGGCATGCCCAGCGCATCGAGATCGATACCGGCATTGTCCTTGTCGAGGATACGCAGCACCACCCGCTCGCCCGCGCGGCTGGGCAGCGTGGAAACGCGCACGTCGAGCAGCTTGCCCCCCAGCGTCAGGCCCATCCGCCCATCCTGGGGCACGCGACGTTCGGCGATGTCGAGGCGCGCCATCACCTTGATACGGCTGACGACCACGGGGGCGACGTGCGGCGGCATCCGCATCGTCTCGCGCAGCACGCCGTCGATCCGCATCCGCACCACCAGGCCGCTTTCATACGGTTCGACATGGATGTCGGACACGCCGTTGCGCGTCGCGTCGGCGATGATGCCGTTGATGAGGCGGATGGCGGGGGCATCGTCGGCGGTATCGAGCAGATCCTCCGCGGTCGGCAGGTCGCCCGCCAGCAGATCGAGTTCGTCGCCCATGCCGACCGCCGCCAGTGCGGTCGCCTGCCCGTCCATCGCATAGGCATCGGACAGCAGCCGGTCGAACGCTGGCGCCTCGACCGTGACCACGTCGAAGGACCTCGCCAGATAGCGCCGTGCCTCCAGCAGCGCCTTCGGATCGGCGCCCTGTCGCAACGCCACCGTCAGCGGCCCCTCCGGCCCGGTGGACTGGACCACCACGCCGAATTTACGCGCGAACCCGTAAGGTAGCGTCAGTTGGGGTACGACGACATCGCTCGCCCCCGTCGCAGTCGCCAGAACGGCTTCCGGCAAGACGGGATCGGCCGCCACCTGCTCCAGTTCGTTTCCCTGACGGATAATCATTTCCGTTCCGGCCGGATCGACATGGTGGATTGCGACTGCATGGGCACCGCGATCTTCGGGTCCTCGATATTGCCGGGCATAGGTGACGACGGGATCGGCGGCGCGGCATTCATGTAATCGCGCACCAGTTGATCGATGGAAGGCTCCACGCCCGGCTGCGCATAACCCTGCACCGCGCGTAGATAGCCGTAACGCTGTTCGGTCACGCGCCGGCTGTCGGCGGCGGTACGCAGGATGGTCGGGCGGATGAAGACCATCAGGTTGGTCTTGGTCCGGCTGCGCGCCTTCGACCGGAACAGCGCGCCGATTCCGGGAATGTCCCCAAGTAACGGAATCTTCTCGATCGTGCGCCGCTCGTTGTCGTCCAGCAACCCGCCGATCACGGTGATCTGCCCGTCGTCCGGGGTAAAGACGTTCTCGAACGCGCGCTTGTTGAGGATAAGTTCGCTGTTGTCGCTGGACACCGGGCCGGCGATCGAACTCACCTCCAGCCGCACATAGAGTTTCAGCGAGCCGCCCGCGTTCACCTGTGGCTTCACGTCGAGCTGGATGCCGACATTCTGGCGCTGCACGGTGCGGAACGCATTGTCGAAATTGTTCGACAATGCCTGGCCCGTCGTCACCGGGATTTCCTGACCCACCAGGCTGTGCGCCTGCTGGTTGTCGAGGGTGATGATGTGCGGCACCTGCAACAGGTTCGACGTGTTGTCGGATTTCACCGCATTGATGATCGCACCGAAAATGGTGTCGCCGATCTGCCCACCCCAGCCGGCGAACCCGCCACTGGCGCCCAGGATCGAACTGATCGCCGACTGGGTCAACGCCGCCGATGCCGGGTCGGGCGTGCGCGTCGTGGTCCGCGTGCCGTCGCTGCCGACCACCGTCGTCTCGGTGCCACCGATGCTCCGCGATCCGATCGCACCGGCGATCGACAGGATGTTGGGCGCGGTGTTGGTGAAGGTGGATGCCCCGAACGCCCCGCCCGACAGGCTGCCGACTAGAAACTGCGCGCCCAGCCGCTTGACCGTCGCGTCGGATACCTCGGCGATGATCGCTTCGATCAATACCTGCTCGCGGCGGGTATCGAGTTGGCGAACCACCTCGGACAGCTGTCGCTGGATATCGGAGGGTGCGGCGATGACGATCGCGTTGGCGCCCGTGAACCGCGTGACGACCGCCTGTACCCGACTGGCGGCGGAAGAAATCGGCGCCTGCTGCCCACCCGCGGTAGTCGAGCCACCACCCCCGCCGCCCGATACCTGCGTCGGTGGCTGGATCGGCTGCGACCGCTGGCTGGTGAACCCGGAGCCGCCATTGCCGCCGCTGCTGTTGCTTTGCTGGAAATTACCGCGCGACAGGGTGGTCTCCTGCACCGGATCGGGCGTTTGCCCGACAAGCTGCTGGAGCACCGGCAGAAGCTGCTCGGCATCGGCGTTTTCGAGGAAGACGACACGGATGTCGGTGCCGTTGCGCGCCTTGCCGTCGAGGTCGATCGCCACCTGCGCCAGCCGCCCGACACTGCTGGGATCGCCGCGCAGCGCGACCGAGTTCGAACTCTCGATCGCCACCACCGAGACGTTGCCGCCGCCACCGCCCGCGGGGGCATTGCCACCCCCGCCGCCCGCGCCGGTGCCACCACCCGCCAGCGATTGCAGCGCGGTGGCGATCTCGCGCGCGCTGGCGTTGCGCAACGCGACCACGCGGGTCGCCGCGCTGTCGGTATCGATCCGGCGCAATACCTCGCGGACGCGCCGGATATTGTCGGCGAAATCGACCACGACCAGGCTGTTGCCGCCGCGATTGGCGGTGACCGACCCCTGCGCGCTGACCAGCGGCCGGACCGTCTCCACCGCACTCGCCGCATCGATCGAGCGCAGGCGGACGATCTCGGTCACGAAGCTGTTGCGCGCCGCACCCGCCGCGCCGATCCGGCTGGGTTGCGAGGCGGCGTTATCGATCGGCTGGATGCGCAGTGCGCCATTGCCCGTCGGCACCGCGACGAGACCGTTGGCACGCAGCGTCGACAGGAACGCCTCGAAATATTCGGAGCGCGACAACGGCCGGTCGGTGACCACCGTCACCTTGCCCGTCACCCTGGCATCGATGATGAAGGTGCGGCCGGTGACGCGCGCGGCATCGGCGATGAACGCCCGGATATCCGCATCGCGGACGTTGAGCGTGGTCTGCGCCGCCACCGGGGCAGCAGCCGCGGCGATCAGGGCGACGGGAGCAAGCGAGAAAGACTTCATCGAGATGGGGCCGCTATGGTGATGGCGAGCGGCAGCGTGTTCTGGCCGCGCTCGACGGTGATGGGGATATTGCCGCCCCCGGAAAAATCGGAGGCGATCCGGTCGAGATCGCCCGGCCCCGATACGGGCCGCCCGGCGATCGAGGTGACGACGTCGCCATCGCGCAGGCCGGCCTGTCGAAACAATTGCCCGCTACCCTGCGACCGGACGGTCAGCCCGCTGATCCGACCGCCGTCCAGTCGCGGGATGAAGCCGATCTCCTGACGAAGCTGCGCGACCGGTACGCTCCGCGCGCCTGCGCCGGGTGGCGGCGGCGGGCCTTCCCTCCCCCGCCCCGGCATCGACGGACGCCCCGCCGGCGGTCCGCTGCCGGCAGGCGACCCGGTATCCGACGACGCGGATGATGTCGGGCCGGACTGGTCGAGAAACAGGTCTTCTTCGGCGCCACCCCGGTCGAGGGTGATATGATCGAACGCCACCGCCTTCAGGCGGACGCCCGGTTGGATCTCGTCGCCGACTGCGACGCTCTGCTGCACGCCGTCTGGCCCGGCGACGATCGCGGAACCACGCCCCGTCGCTTCGTCCAGCCGGATACCGAACAGCGTCAGTTGCAGTGCGGTGACGGTCGCTGGCCCGGTTGCAGTCTGTTGCAGGCGGAAAAAGGGATCGAAACTGGTCAGCAGCGCGATCGGCGATCCCGGGACCGTCACCCCCGCCGGCCGCCAGTCACCCAGCGGGCCGACCGGGGTCGCCAGCACCCACAACAGCCGGGCGGACTGCACCGCCAGCCCGGCCATCAGCGCCAGTTCTACCACCGAATAGACATTCACCACGGGCAGGCGGCGCAACAGCCGCCGCGCGCGCGCATCGAGCTTCAATCGCATTGCTCGATCACCCTGCTGCCCACCCGCTCGCCATTAACCGTGTATCTAGCAGCGAACATGCACCATGCCGACAAAAAAGACACTTGCCCGCGACACGGACGGCGCAACGAGGCGAACGCGATGCCGGTACCTAGAACTGGATGCTGGCGCCCAGGCTGAACACCCGACCCAGACGGTAGCGATTGATGTCGACCTGCACCCCGTCGAAGGACTGGAATTCGCGGTAACCGGTTCCGGTCAGGTTCCGTGCCTCCGCCTTCAGTTCGACCTGCCGGTTCCCGATCGCGATCCCCTGCCGCGCAACCAGATCCAGCCGGATGCCCGGCCGTTCGATCAGATCCGGCTGACGGATGCCGCCGCCGCCAGCGACCGGCCCCCGGTTGGTGACCCGGTTCGAGGCATAGTTGAACAACAGGGTCAGCTGGCTCAGGCTTTCCTTGTCCTCGATCCCCAGTTGCAGATTGACGAGGTGATCCGATTGCCCGGTCAATGGCGCTCCATCGCGGAACAACAGGTTGGATGGCAGCAGGACGGGGCTGAGCGCGCTCGACAGCGGGCTGGCAACCGACTGGTCGTTCGCGCTGATTTCCGAATGCGTGTAGGTATAATTGACGATCGCGACGAGGCGTCGGGTCGCGAAGAAATCACCGCCGAACGTGTCGAGCGGTACGTATTTCAGGAACTCTACCTCACCGCCATACAGATTGGCACGGGGCGCGTTGGCGAATCCGGTCTGAAGCGTGCTGCCGCCGGCCGGGAAGAACGCGACCGCCTCGATCGGATCGTCGATCCGCTTGTAGAAGCCGGCCAGATTGAAGCGCTGATCCTTGGCGAAATACCATTCGTAGCGCAACTCGCCGTTATAGAGCTGGGAGTCTTTCAGGAATGGATTGCCGAAGAACATCCGGTCGCTCTCGAAATCCTGATAGAGCTGTGGCGCCAGTTCGCGAAATTGCGGGCGAGCCAGTGTCTTTGACATGTGCCCCCGGAGCTGCATGTCAGCCGCGAAGTTCCAGGTGATCGTGACCGCGGGCAGCCAGTAGGTGTTGTTCAAACGGGTCGAGCCAAGCGCCCCCACCGATTGGACCCGCTCGTTCGCCTTTTCCCAACGAATGCCGGTCGTGGCGCGCAACCCGTCGACGATCTCGCCTTCGACCTGTGCATAGGCGCCATGGACCCGCAGGCTGGCATCATAGGCGGCCGCACCCTGCGCGGTCGACGTGTTCTGCAACGTGATCCCGTAGGTCTGGATCGCGAAATCGGAAAGCAGATAGTCCGGGCGCAACTGGATCGCCGGACCACTCAACGCACCGTTGTTCGGTCCGACGAAACGGAACGTATACCGGCTCGAATCACGGGTGGTGTCGGTATAGGCATAGCCGATCGACAGGGCGAAGGGCCGGTCGAAATCGGCGTTCCAGGTCAGGTTGGCCTGCCCCGACAGCTGTCGCTCGTCCAGTTCGCTGAAGGCGATATCGGCGGTCTGCGGATTGCCGCCGAGATTGTTGACGTAGTCGCTGACGGTCGGCGAATACTGGTAGGTGAAGCCGCGCTCATAGGGGGAGTCGCGACGCGTCTTCGCATAGGCCCCGCGCGCGTCGAGCGCGAACTGGTCGGACAGCTTGAATTCACCGACCAGCTGCGTGTCGAACAGCTCACGTTCGAACCAGCTGGTGTTCTGCCGCATGATCTCCGGCACGCCACTGGGACCGGGAATGCCGAAATTGGCGAGGTTGCCGGCAGACAGACGTCCCTGCTTGACGGTGTCGTGCAGATACAGGTTGGTCCAGCGGATCTTGTTCTCGCCCCATTCCGCCCCGAACCCCAACAAACCGTTCACGATCGCCCGGTTATCGGTCAGCACCGTCTGAAAGTCGCTGACCAGGCCACCATCGACGTCGTCGCTCAGCTGCTGGCGGATATCGCGGGTGCGCCAGCTATTGCTCATCGCTGCGGCGGCGATCACACCGACGCGCACGCTGCCCAAATCGGCGGAGGTGCCGAAGCTTGCTTCCGCCGACCAGTTGGCCGGCAGCTGGTTGTTCTGCTGGAGCAGCGTCGTCTGCGCATTGTTAAGCCCGGTGATCTGCGAGGAGGACGGCGAAGTGCCGTTGATACCCGCCTGACGGATGAAGCCGGGAACCTTGCGAACGCCGCTGTCGAACCCGGTCCAGTCGCGGCTGCCGCCGTCATAGACATAACCGAGTTCGGACGTGGTCACCGTGTCCGCCGCCAACGAGCCGCCGACTTGGAAGAACGTTTCCTTGGGAACCGCGCGCGTGGTGAGATTGATGACACCGCCACCGAATTCACCGCTGTAATTGACCGAATAGCTCTTCTGCACCAGCGCCGAGGCGACGACGTTGGTCGGGAAGATGTCGAGGGGGACGACCCGACGCAGCGGCTCCGGCGAGGGCAGCGGCGAACCGTTCAGGAGGGACGAGGAATAACGATCACCCAGTCCGCGAACATAGACGAAGCCGTTGCCCACCACCGACAGGCCCGGCACGCGGGCCAGCGCACCGGCGATGTCCCCCTCTCCCGTTCGCGCGATATCGGCGGTCGACAGCACGTTGACCACATCCGGCGTGGCCCGGACGATGTCGGGTATGTTGCGGCCGACGACGACGATGTCTTCACTGTCCGCGCCGCCGGGCGTCGATATCTCGATCGGCGGTGTGTTATTGCCGCCGGGGGTGGCACTGCGCAGGTCGGCGTCGTCGACCGGCTTGCCTGCCTGTGGCGACACGACGCCGCCCGATGGCGGCGAACCGGCCGGCGCCGACTGGGCCGCGACGGCCGCGGGCATCAGCATCGTCGTGCCGAGCAGGATGGTGGTGAAGGTCTTGGTCATGGCTGCCCCGGCAGGAAGAATGAGGGGCGGGCGGCCTCCCCCGGCCGCCCGCTGATCGTCACGGCAAGGATATCAGCCGGTCGGCAGCGCGGTGCAGCTGCCGCTGGCCGAACCGAAGCTCGCGCGGTTGGAATTGCAGGTCCAGCCGGAGAACGCCGTGTCGCTCGGCCCACTGACCGCCCCGATGAAGGTCGTGTTGACGAAGAACGGATTGATCGTCGCCGCTGCGAACGCCGTCGTCGTCAGGGCGACACCAGCCGGCAGATAGCCGCTGGTAAGGACGCCCGTCGCCCGCGCCACGTTGTTGGTGCCGGCGTTGAAGATCGCCTCCTGCTCGGCGACCGTCACCGTCACGTCGTTGACCGTCGTGGCCGCGAACGGATTGGCACAGCTCATGACCACCGAATTGAAGACCGGGGCACCGAGATCGTCGAGTGCCGTGTTCGCCGGCCGGATCGTTGATTTGCCCTGGCTGTCCAGACCAGCGATGATGTTCAGGCAGGCGGTCGGGCCGGTGACGATGCCGTTGATGAAGCGTGCGTCAGCACCGCCACGCAGGCGGATCACGGCATTGGTGGCGCCGGTCGTCGATACGAAGGTGAAGTTGGAGATGTTGTACCGCTGGCGGGGCAGCGCATCTTCGTTGTTGTTCGAATCGATCTCGGTCGCATAATTGTCGGTCTGGGTGCTGTTCGGCTTTTGCACGGCCAACACGAACTGGGCATAACCCTGCCAACCCACATCCGTGTCGAACGCGTCGTCGTCCGCGCCGGTCATCGCCAGATACTTCAGGTTCGTGCGGCCACCGAAGATTTCGATGCCGTCGTCCGACGAATTGTGAATCTGCACGTGATCGATCGTCGTACCCGAACCGGTACCACCCAGCGTCAGACCCTGCAGCTCGTTGTTCGCGCTGATGACCGTACCCGAATAGCGGATCTGGACGTAGCTGACGGCACCCGAATTGTCGTCGGCGGTCGCACCACCGTACAGGGCGGTCGTGGTGCCTTCCACGATGTTCTCGCAACCCGCCGATCCGCCGGCGACCGTCTGGTTGCAGTTCGAGATCGGTGCACGGCCGGCCATGATGATCCCGCCCCACAGACCCTGCGACTCGTCCGTTACGGTGCCGGTCAGATTGCCTTGCGCCGTGAAGATGATGGGCTGGGTCGCGGTGCCGACCGCGTTCATCTTCGAGCCGCGGTTGACGACCAGGAAGTCGTTGCTGGCGTTGTCGGTGTTGGCATAGACGATGACGCCTGGCTCGACCGTCAGCGTCGCGGCGGTGCCGCCCTGACGCTGGCCGTTGCCGCCGACGTCGATACCGACATCGACCTGACCGTTGATTTCATAGGCGACGCCGGTCAGCTTGCGCAGGGTCAGATCCGACGAAATGACGCGCGGCAGGCGACAGGCGCGGAATGCCCCCACGACCCCGCCATCGGCCAACCCGGTCGGGCAGGAAGCTGCGGGCGTGCCCGGTGCCGTCGGCGTGGCGGTGGGGCTGCCGGTCGGCGTAGGTACGGGCACGACAGGAAAAGTCCCCTCGCCCGGCGAGGCGACGCTGTCGGCGCCGTCGCACGATGCGAGCAACATGCAGGCGGTGCCCGCCATCAGGATACGGCTCGCCTTGAAGCTGGCCATCGAATGAACTCCCTGTCGATCGTTGATTTGGCTGGGCGTGTGCCCGGGATCGACCTGGAACAGCCGCCGATCTCGCAACGCCGGTTAGGCGCGGTTCATGACGGTTGGATGCGACTTTCGCGACTGATCGGTGACAATGAAATGACGGTTCGGTGACGATCGTCGACGGTCGGCCCGTAACGGGACGAAACGACACGAATCCTCCGAAATGGATCAATCAACCATGGCGACGTCGATCCGGTGATGGCCGTCACGCGCGACGATCAGATGGTCATGCACTTCGATACCCAGACATTCCGCCGCCAGCGTCAGCCGGCGGGTGAAGCGTCGGTCGGCGGCACTTGGGGTCGGGTCGCCGCCGGGATGGTTGTGGACCAGCACGATCCCCGCCGCCGCCAGCGCCAGTGCCCGCACGATCACCACCCGGGGCTCCACGGCGATCGCCGCCGGGCCGCCACGCGCCACCACCTCCTCCGCAATCAGTTCGCGCCGGGCGTTGACGAAGAAGACCCGCAGCGCTTCCTCGCCATCGAACGCCATGCATTGGTGCAGATAGCGCAGCAGATCGTAACGCGTCGCCACGATCGGCCGCCGCACCGCCCGCTCGCGCAGGGCCGCCAGCGCCGCTTGCCGATGCGCCACGATCAGTGCCACCGCCCGGTCGTTACCCCATACCAACGGCAGCAGCCGGGCAGGCGTCGCCGCCATCGTCGGCGCGATGCCACCGAACGCCGCTATCAACCGATATGCCCAATCCGTCGCGGCCGCAGGATCGACCAGCGCCAGAAGTTCGACCAGGACGGATCGTGCCCGTCCCGCCGCAGCCGCATCCGATGCCAGTGCGTCGCCAGCATCAACAGGATCAGCCCCGGATAAGCCGAGAAGAGATGCGCCGCCTGATACACATTGGGCAGGATATCCGGCGCGATCGCCTTCGCCAGATGGCCGACGATGCCAAAGGCGTGCAGCGCCGTCATCCATAACGGCCAGAACCGATCCGCGCATAGTGCGATGGCCATGAGCGCGGCCACAAGCAGGCCATCGATGACGAGCACGCCATATTCGACTCCGATGAACCGCCCCGCCCTGCTGCCGCCGAAACCGATCGCCACCACCCAGGTGGCGACGGTCGCGACGATCAGCGCGGCGGCGGTCATGCGTTCCGGCCCCCCGCCCCGCCATGCCGCATAGAGGCAGGCGGTGCCGAGCAGGCCATAGAAGAAAAGGATGTGGATCACGGCCGACGATCGACCCACCGAGCGTCGGCCGACCCCATCAGGCGACGGCTACCAGCCGGACTACGTCCGAGGCGGCCTGATCGCCCAGTCCCTTGACGAAATCGTGGCATTCGAACTGATCGCCATAGGCCAGGGTCAGCCCCTGCTCCTTGGCATAGGCGAGCAGCAGGCCGTGTGCCCGTGCCACCTTGCCGCGCGCATCGACCAGCGCGGTGAACGTCGCCGCCGCCGCATCCAGCACCCGCTGCGCCGCGATCGGCGAGGCACCGGCACGGGCCAGTTCGTCGAGCAGATCGGCGGGGAGCCGGGCGCTCGACCGGGCGGCGAGGTCGATCTCCTGCTCCAGGCTGGTCAGTCGCGTCGCGATCTTGAAGGCGGCGGCAGGCGCGATGGTCATGGCGGTCGTCATGCGTGAAAATCTCCGATGCGGCGCCAGCGAAGGACGGGGCCGATGAGGTATACCGGCGCATCAGAACTTCAGCCCCCGGCTCGCCTCGACGAAGAAGCCGACCGCCGCGATCAGCAGCACGGTCAGCATCACCATCAGGGCGAGCCGCGCCGCGATCCCCAGATCGTTCCGCTGCCCCCTTCGCGTCGGGAACGGCAGCGGCATCCGCGCCTCGCGATCGAACGACAGGTCGCCCGCATCGGCAAGGCCGGTATCCGCCGCCATTCCCGGCTGGCCTACGGACTCCACACCAAGATACGACCGATCCCCTATCCTGCCCGGTGTACTAGTGCCCGAAGCACCAGACAGTGCCGGATCTTCCTCCCGCGCCAGTGCCGCATCGCGCGCCGCCACCAGCCGCGCCGCATCGATCGATCGCGCCACCCCCAGTGCGGCACGCGCGGCGGACAGGTGATTCTTCACCGTAAGATCGGAAATGCCGAGTTCGCGGCCGATTTCCTTTGCCTCCCATCCCCGCGCGACGAGGCGGAGACACTGCAATTGTCGGGGGCTCAGGCCGGCTGACCGGTCATCCATCGGGTACATGCTCATCGGGCGGACGACGCCGCATAACCCCACCATAGTGGATGCGAGCATCGACATTCGATCCATTACGGTGGAATGCGCGGATAGAGCGGGGGTGTCGGTCCGGGGATGGTTTCGCGGGTGCGAGGGAATCCACGAAGACGGGAACACGCCGGTGATGCCGTCGGGCCTATCCCCGCGGGTGCGGGGGAACCTTGAGGATGACGACCCCCTGCGCGTTGAGAGTGGGCCTATCCCCGCGGGTGCGGGGGAACCGTCTGGCTTCGATAAGGCGCTGATGCTGGGCAGGGCCTATCCCCGCGGGTGCGGGGGGCCCCTACCCGTGCCTGGGTATCGAGGGCGGCATGGGGCCTATCCCCGCGGGTGCGGGGGAACCCGGCATGACCTCTTCCCCCTCGCCTATTACGTCGGCCTATCCCCGCGGGTGCGGGGGAACCGTCAGATAGCGGAGGGCACCGGTGACCATCCGGGGCCTATCCCCGCGGGTGCGGGGGAACCGGCGGCCGTGGATGCCCATAAGCAGATCGACGGGGCCTATCCCCGCGGGTGCGGGGGAACCAGCTTCTGCCCGGCCGCGACCATCTTGTTCCAGGGCCTATCCCCGCGGGTGCGGGGGAACCGCGCAATTCCAGGCGGCCACCGATAGCGAGACGGGCCTATCCCCGCGGGTGCGGGGGAACCGGCTTAAGCCCGGTGTTCGGGAGAATGGTCATGGGCCTATCCCCGCGGGTGCGGGGGAACCTGACCCAGCATCGCCGCCCGCAGGCTCGAATAGGGCCTATCCCCGCGGGTGCGGGGGAACCATCAGCACGTCGGTCGGCGAACCGGGGATATAGGGCCTATCCCCGCGGGTGCGGGGGAACCCATCAACGTGTTGTGATAGAACTCGCCGTCCAGGGCCTATCCCCGCGGGTGCGGGGGAACCTGAAGGAAGGCTCTGCGGCCGTCCTGTCGTCGGGGCCTATCCCCGCGGGTGCGGGGGAACCCGCGCCGACACGGTCGGCGCCTATACCGTCAAGGGCCTATCCCCGCGGGTGCGGGGGAACCTCCATCTCAAACTCCGCAATCGCCCCCGCCTCGGGCCTATCCCCGCGGGTGCGGGGGAACCCCCCAGCTATCGGGGTATTCCCGGCGGATGCGGGGCCTATCCCCGCGGGTGCGGGGGAACCGCTTCCAGGGTGGCGATCCGCGTTTGTACGTGGGGCCTATCCCCGCGGGTGCGGGGGAACCTCCGGGACCATACTGGCGAACTCGATCTCCTCGGGCCTATCCCCGCGGGTGCGGGGGAACCTGTTCGACGGCAAGGAGGGCGTCTCCGCAGTCGGGCCTATCCCCGCGGGTGCGGGGGAACCCGAACGTCGTCCACATGTCCTTCCTCCACGAGGGGCCTATCCCCGCGGGTGCGGGGGAACCTTCATGATGTCCATCTGGTTGAACCAGGAGCAGGGCCTATCCCCGCGGGTGCGGGGGAACCTCTGCCATGCAAGGGGTTGTTTCTTTTCACAATATCAAAGACCGTCTGTCAAACCACGTCGGTTTCCTCCGCCACGGTCGGCAGGATACGCCGCACCAAGAGCACGCCGTCATGCGTCACCACATCCTTGGGCGGTTCGCCCAGCGTGACAAGGCCCAGGCCGCCGGCGGCGGTCGCGTCGGCCCAGCACATCACGATGCTGCCCCGATGCAGGCGGGCGTACCATTCCTCCATCACCGTCCAGATTCGCCCCCGCACCCCCGCGCTCATCCGGGGTTGCGCATAGACGCCGGGGGCCAGTTCGAGCATCGCGGAGCCGAGGAAGCCCCGATACCGATCCTCCACGTCACGGGTGATGAGCACGGTCAGCGGCATCAGCGCGGATCGGGAGCGGCGGCCGTGCCCGGCATCAGCAGCGTCTTGATCCGGTCGATCATTCCCGGAATGACCGCGCGCTGGCGGAACAGCAACGCGGCACGCCGCCGGACCAGCCGCTCGATCGGCGCGGCGCCACGGCCCCGCGCCTCCTTCACGGCACCGAACGCGATGTCGAGCAGCACGTCGTGCCGGTACAGATCGGCGATGTCGAGCACGAAGCTCTGCCCCGAATCCTCGTGGACGAAACCCAGTTGCGGGATCGCGCCGGTCGCGGCGACCGCGACGGACGCCGCGGCGGTCATCGCCGATCCGGCATGGTTGATGGCCTGGTTCGCCAGATCGCTGCCTTCCGGATTGTCGCGATCGTAGCGCCGGCCGGACCATTGAACCCCATGCCGTTCGGCCGCCGCCAGATAGGCCCGCTTGATCCGCGCACCCTCCTGCCCGCGCAGAACCGCGATGTCGCGGGTGCGCACGATCTCGCCGAACCGCATCGCATACATTGCCCGTGCCGTCTCCATCCTGAGCTTGGGATCGGCCCAGCGTGTTACCTGCGCCCGCGCCAGCGCCGAACTGTCGGGCATCAGCGGCGGCGCGGTGTAGAAGCGCACCGCCCCCTCCCCGATCGCCGCCAGCGCGCAGCCATGGCGGGCGAGCAGCCGCAGCGCGTCGTGCGTCACGCTCGACCCCGGCCCCAGCAGGATGATCGAGATCGCCTGATGCGGGATTTGGTAATCGCCCGCCGCCAGTTGCCCGCCCCCGGCGGTGACGAACCGCAGGCACCCGTTCTCGACCTCCAGCCGGCCGCGATCGAGCCATACCAGTCCCTGCCGGTCCGCGTGCGGGATACGCGCCCGCTCCAGTCCAAGCCGGCCGGAGAGCATCCTAGCCGCCCCGCGCCGGTGGTGACAGCAGCAGCATGCCATAGCCGAATGCGGCATGCCGCCCCACCCCACGGGCCAGCAGATGCGCGAACGCCTGTGCATCCGCGACGATCAATGTGCCGGTAAGCAGTGCCTCCGGCCCATCCACCCGGCTGCGTCCCGGTCGGCCGTGCGCCGAACGGCGGGCGCGAACCCGGCGGAACTGAACGAGTTCCACCCCCGCCTCCAGCGTCGCCGACCCCGACAGCCTTGTCGCCAGCCATGCGGCATAGGCGGCATCGCGGGTCAGATCGGGATCGCCGTCCGGCCGGGTGCGGGCGGCGATCCACGCATCCACCTCGCCCGCGCGTGCCCACCAGTTCTCCCCCGCCTTCGCCGCATCGGTGTCGGCGCGCTCCGCCTTGCGACGGGCACCGAACCGAACGACCGGGCGGGTACGCACGGAAAAGCCGTATCGCGCACCCGCGCGCCATGTCGCCGGCATCGCGCGCCATTGCGGCGCGGCAGTGAAGACGGCATCGAGTATCGGCTCGACGGCGGGAATATCGGCCATCTCGGTCAGCGCCACGGGATCGCTGGCGTAACCCAATAGATAGGCCGGCTCGGGCCCGTCGGCGAACAGGCGGAAGGGCTGCGGTCCCGCCTCTCCGAACCGCCGACGCAGCGCAAGGTGAAGCGCATAGCCACCATCGTCGTCGCTAGCGCCGTTCGCGACCGCAAAGGTTGCCAGCGCCTGCAGGTCGATCGGCAGCCGCACAAGATGAAGCGTCACGCCGCCGCCCCCGGCCGGGTGATGTCGCCTTCCGCCACGCGGCGCAGCCCGGCATGAACGCCGGCGGGCCAGTGACGCTCATCGGTCAGTTCCTCTTCGCGGGCATTGCCGGCCAACCCCTCCGCGCGCGGCCATTGCGCGCGCACCGGCCCGTCGTCGTCGGGCATGTCCGTCAGCAGCGCCAGTCCCGCGATCAACGCCTCGCGGATCGTGCCACTATCCACGAAGCCCAGCCGTACCGGCCGCGACGGCAGGAAAGGCTTGCGGCCGAGGAACAGCGGTCGCTCCGGCCGGTCCAGTGCATCGGCGAGCGTATCGAGCGTCAGTTCTTCTCCGCCATGCTCAAGATGCAGCGCGACCAGCACGCGCGCGTCGGCATCGGCATCGCGATAACGGATATGGGGGGACAGATAGGTGGCCGCCCCGCCCGTCCGGCCCTCGACCCGGCCGCGCGTCGTCCAGCCCCGGTCGCCGCCGCCCAGTTGCGCGGTCTGAAAGTCGCGGACGCGCCGCCCCTCCCCGGCACGCGCGGACCCCATCACCAGTCGCTCCTGCAAACGGGCATGGGCATCCGCGTCATGCCGTTCCCAGCCCAGTGCGTTGGCAAGCAGCCCCGCCACCATCGACTTGGCCGGAAAGTCGCGCACCACGCCATAGGCATCGACCATGTCGCCGCCGAAGCTCATCAGCGGCGCATCAAGGTCCAGCAGCAGATGCCTCACGCAGGCTCGCCCTGATCCGCGCCGGTTGAGGCCGAGCGAACGACACCGCCGGCCCATGCGGCAAGGTCCGCCAGATTGGCATGATCGACCCCGGTCAGACGCAGGTCGGGCAGCGCCATGTGGCGGCGCGCCTCTCCGGTCGCATAGACGTCGTCCATCGCCGACAGATGTCCGAGCAGCGCCTCGGCGGTGCGGAACCCCAACCCACGGTTCGAGGCGGGATCGGTCAGCAGCACCGGATCCCGAAACGCATTGGCCAGCGTGCGCGGCTGACGGTCGCCGACCTCCACCAGCACCAGCTCGGCGCGGCTATAGGGTGCGGTCGAACCCTTCTTGGCCCCCGGTGAGATTTCCGCGACGAGATGAACAAGGTTCTCGACGACCCGCGCCGCCAGATCGCGGTCATGATCCCCCGTCCAGTCGCGCCGCGCGCATCCCGTCAGATTCGACACCAGCAGCGGCACGTCGACCACGACATAGCCGTAATAGAGGCCGGATGTCAGTTCGGTGTCGAACACGCCGGCTGCGCCCGCATCGTCACCCAGCGACCGATCGCTCAGATCGTCGACGACGGTGAAATAGTCGAGTTCCGGCTGCTCCTCATGCACGGTGAAGGCATGGGCGACATGGATCGCGGCATCGGTATTGGCACGCGGATCGCTGGTCACCATGCGGCCGAACAGCGCCGCCTCCAGACTGGCGCTGAGTGCGGCCTGATCGCGCAGCTGGTTGAGATTGTTCTTGTCTTCCTTGATCCAGATATCCGCCGCCGCCTTGGCCGCGGCGGCACTGCCACCTTCGGCCAGCAATCGCTCCGCCTCGCCGCGCATCCAGTCGATTTCCGGCCGGCCGAACAGCAGCGCCTGGCGTTGCTGCTTGTCCTTGGCGTTCTTGCCGTAGAATTTGGTCAGGAACGCCAGTTCCACCGCATCCACCGCCTCCTTGTCGAAGCGCGTGCGCAGTGGCCCCGTCACCGTGCGCTCGATGGTGATCTTCGATCGCACACCCTCGACCCCCTTTTCGGTGGCCAGTACATGCAGCGCGCGCGGGTCGTCCGCCTTGCGCCAATGGCGCTTCAGGCATTGCGACGAGATGCGGGTGCGCGTCGCGCCACCGAACGGCAGCCGCTTGGCAAGTCCAGCATCGTCGCGGTTGAGCAAGGCGCCCGGCCAGGCGGCGAGGAAATGGATCTGGATGAACTTGGGCGTCACGAACGTCACTGGGAGTCCCCCTCTGACCGCGCGGCGGCGGCGTAATAGTCCTGGGCGATGCGAATGCGGGCTTCCTCCACCCTGACCGGATCGCGGCCGGCAAGGTGGAAGAGGGTCCACAGGTTGATCGATGCCTCGCCCCGCTGCGCCAGCATCCGCGCAGCCCGGACGATCTGGCCGTGCAATGCCGCCCCGCGCGCGGCGGTGAGCCGCAGCAACCGGTTCTCTGAAAAGCCGATCGCCTGCAACGCGCTGCCGACCCGCCGGGCGGGGGCGTGCGCGTGCCCGCCGCCAGTGCCCGACAGCAGCGCGGCGACATGGGCCAGCAGCCGCCACGGCGCGATCGTCTCCGCCGACAACGGCATGGTGAAGCCGGCACGGTAGAGCAGCCCGATCACCACGCCGTCCGCCTCATGCGATTCGGTCAGGTAGAGCCGGCGCAGCGCGGCCCGGTCGCCGGTGGAGATCTTCGCGATCTGCGCGGCGATCGAGGCGACCACGTCCTTCGGCTTGTCATCCGGCGCATCCGTCATGCCGCCACCTCCTTCAACCAGTTCGTCATCTGTCCGTCGAGCATCGAGCGGCCGCGCGCGATCGCCCGGACGCGCCGCATTGCCGTCCGCGGTGCCGCCGCCGCCGCCTCGGTGAAGACATCGCCCGCCAGCGCGCGCAGCCGCTGCCGCCATGCCAGCCGGTGGTCATCGGGGACCCCGGATTCGTCCTCACCGGTCGCCGCCACGGCTGTCCAGAAGTCATCCCCGAAGAAGCGCCGGTCGATAATGGCGTCGAACCGCTTCACCCAGGGATCGACCTTGCGCCCCGCCGAATCGTCGTCGAGCCGCGCCTGATCGGGGCCGCCCTGCATCATCAGGATCAGCGCCCGCCGCAGCCGGCGACCCGCCTCGTACCCATCGTCGGCACGGACGCTGGCGACGTGACCGATCACGTCCAGCACCTTGACCGGATCGAACTGCCCGCCGCCTTCGGTCCGGCTGTCGAGGATGCGGCGACGGTGCAGCCCTTCCGTCTTTCCCTGACCCCGGACCAGTGCCGAGGCGACGAAGGCAAGGCCGCTAACATCGTCATCTTCATGCAGATGCGCCAACAGGGGGGCCGTCACCTTGCGGGGGTCCAGCAGCCGCGCCATCTGCCGATAGCCGAAGCCATTGGCACCGGGGGAGACGCTGATCGGCTTGCCGAAGGTGTCGCGGCCCTTCTTGGTGTCGATGACGGTGGGCGCCCAGGGATCGCCCGTATTGCCCCCCAGCGCATCGCCCGCGACCCGCGCGACCTTCGAGCCCGCCGCCAGCCCCTCCACCCCTTCGGCAACGTGCCGCAGGCGGACGCGGCGGCAGATCTCGACATAGAGTTCGTCGAGATCGTCGAACGCCAGCGAGCGGGTGCCGTCCCACGGCTCGACCCACACCAGGCCGATCCCGGTGCGGCGATCGGGCCGGTGGCGGGCATCGGCGACGAGGCGGCGGACGTCGCGACGGAACGCCCCCGCCGCGCCCCCACCGGAGGGGCGGACACCCAGGCTCATGCGCGTCGCGAACCCGCCGTTCATCCGGGAGATGCCGTAATTGCCGGCGCCCAGAAACCCCTCGGTGGTCTGGAGGGTGACCAGCGCGAAGAGCCATTCCTCCTCCCCTGCCGCTGCCATCCTTTCCTGTTTTACGTCGTGATTTCGGGAGGTTACGAGCATATCCAGCGCATCGGGCGTCGCCAGCCGACTTTTGTAGTCGGCGCGGTTCGCATCCCCGACCAATGGCGGTTGCAGCAGCGCCGGCCTCGACCAGTCGTCCACCACCAGCGCCCATGCCTCGCCATCCGGCTGACCGGGGGTGAGCGCGATCAGCAGGTCGCGCCACGTCGCCTCGTCACCGGGCAGGTCGTCCCGCCCCGCCCGGATCAACGCCAGCGCCGCGACCTGCACCGTGAAGGCATGCCAGGGTTCGCGCTGATGTGGCCTGAGGGCGGCAAAACTCCAGGCATCGCCCCGCGCCAAGGCGGCGAAGACGCCGAACAGCGAATCCCGGTGCAACCCGCCATCGCCATCCCGCCAACCGATCATGCGCGCCCCTCGTTTTGCTGATTGAGGGCAGCAGCGCATCGCTCGTCAAGCGCAATGCGCGGTATCGTTCATTTCGGATATTTTTCCTGCCGGCGCGCCGGCATATCCCGGCTGCGGATCACGGCGGCGACCGGCGCGACGGCCGGATCAAAAATATGGTGCCCCTGGCCGGACTTGAACCAGCATGCCTTGCGGCGTTCGATTTTGAGTCGAATGCGTCTACCAATTTCGCCACAGGGGCAGCGAGGGTGCGTCGCTAGACGAGGCGCGCGCGGATCGCAAGCGGGTTGCGCCGTCAGTTGCGCGGCGGCTGGCGGCGATAGCTGAGGGCTTCGGCAAGATGGACGCGGCCGATCGTGTCGTGGCCGGCCAGATCGGCGATCGTCCGCGCCACCCGCAGGATACGGGTATAGCCACGCGCGGTCAGTTTCATCGCGACCGCCGCCTGTGCCAGCAATTGCCGGCCGGACTCGTCGGGGGTGGCGACCGCGTCGAGCAGCGGCCCCTCCGCCTCCGCATTGGTGCGGGCGGCATGATCGCGGTACCGGGCGGTCTGGATCGCGCGGGCCGCCGCGACCCGCGCCGCCACCTCGGCCGATCCCTCGGCGGGCGGCGGCAGCACCAGTTCCGCCGCGGTCACCGCCGCGACGTCGACGTGCAGGTCGATCCGGTCCAGTAGGATAACGCTTTTCAAGTCGCTATGAGGGCGATCATGTTAGCTATTCAGTATGCGCGGTGGTCATCCATGGAGCAATCCACCGGCTCAACCCTTGCCCGCCAGATCGAACGGACGGGCGAGCTTATTGCTGAACGCGGGTGGACGCTCACGAGCGATTCGCCGCTGATCGACCGTGGCAAATCGGCCTACACCGGAGCGAACATCGAGACGGGTGAGCTTGGCAAATTTGGCGAAAGCATCATGCGTGGCCAGCGCGATCCGGTTGGGCTGGTGCTGGTGGTAGAGGAGTTGGACAGGCTTTCGCGCCAACCCGCCGACATCATGCTTTCGTGGCTGTCTCCGCTGGTGCGTCGCGGCCTGACAATCGCCGTGGTTTCGACTGGCCAGATGATCACGCGCGACATGCTCGACACGGACATGGGTGGCCTCATGACCATCCTTATAACCGCTTTCGGATCGCACACCGAAAGCCGGAAGAAAGCTGTGCGCGTTGCAGCGGCGTGGACTGTGAAGCGTGAGAATTGAGCTGCTGCCGGTTTCGTGGACACCAAGATAAGGTGTTTTCGGAACCGGAGG
>NZ_JACYUG010000027.1 GCF_014841615.1 Sphingomonas sp. CFBP 8760
TGGCTTGGCCGCTGGCTTGCCCTGATCGCGTTGAAGTGCCGCCCACCTCACCGCACTGGCTGCGCTAACCCCGAACCGCGCTGCAGCCGCCCGGCGTGACATACCTCCCGAAATGGCACCAACAACCCGCTCGCGCAGGTCCATCGATAACGGCTTGCCCATCTGACCGGCCTCCCGTCGCCGGTGACAAGCATGAATCAGACTTCAGTCCCCTTGGGAATCCCCCATCGATTCACGCTGTTCGGATTTTGCTCTAGGTATACCGAAACGCACCCGCGATCGAGCACCTGATGGCCGCCCTGCGTGCCGTCTGCGGTACCTTGGCCACTGCCCGACCGAGCGCAACAGCTCCATCTATACCCGGTCATTTCCTGCAATGCTGATCACCCGTATCGAGCGTAGCGCTTGACGCGGGCCCACCGGGTTGGCGATCAGATGCCCCACCGATCATTCCCTAATGCTGGTGGACAAACACAATGGCAGACGAGGCGAAACTGTACCGGGAACGGGCAGAGGCCGAGCGAGCGATCGCGGCCGGTGCGACCCTGCCCAATGTGAAGAACAGGGCGCTGCATTCCGCAGCGCAGTGGGAGAAACTGGCAAGCCGGTCTGAACGCACCCAGGCCGCGGCCGAGGAACGACAGGGGCGTACCGCCTATTCATCCTCGATAGCACGAACCACCGCGTAAAAATCCTGCTGCGACGCACAATAAGGCTTGCGCTGGTAGCGCAATCAGTAGAGCTTGGCGGTGCCTTTCAGGCATCCTCTCCAAAGAACCTATCGGGTCGGCTTTGCCGGCCCCTTTTTTTGTGAGCGGATTCGGCCACCGGGGCGGCAGGGCCATCACTCGTCATTTGGTATCGAACGGCCCTGCACAGCGGTCGCCTATGCCCGGTATGACGCCAGTATCAGTACCGGTAGTGGGGTGGCCATCTGGCCACCCCAGGACACGTTACTCGGCGGTGCCGAGTGTTTCCTTGGCGGCATCGAGGGCGGCCTTGCCGCCACGCTTTGCCTTGGGTGCAGACTTCTCGGCACCTTCTACCTTATGGCCGGGCTTGCGGCCCAGGCCGATCGTTTTGGCCATCGCGCGACGTGCCTCGCTGTAGGTCTCGGCGACCATCGGATAGTCGGCCTTCAGGTTATAGCGCGCGCGGTATTCCTCCGGCGTCAGGCCGTTGCTGGTCAGATGGCGGCGCAGCGTCCGGTAGGGCTTGCCGTCGATCAGGCTGATGATGTGGTCCTTGCTGGCCAACGACTTCCGTACGGTCACTGCCGGCGTGTATTCCGTCGGCGCTTCTTCAGCAGGTGCTTCGACTGCGGATCCGCTGAGCTTCTCGACGGCGAGATGCATCGACTGCAGGAACGCCGGTACATCGTCCGCGGAGGTGCGGGTATTGGGGTTGCTCAGCCAGGCAATGGTGAGTTCGGTGGCAAGCTCGATGGTGTTGGTTTCGGTGGTCATGGAAATCCTGAACTGATGCGGCAGACCCGTTGCATTTGCTCATGTCGGGCGTCCTTACGTCACATAGGTAGGGCAATTTAGCTGTCAACAGTCAGAAGATGGAATACTGATCCGTTGCGGGAATATTAGTGCACGGATACATTGACGGTGATGGTTGCGGGCCTGATTGGCGTGCATCACTATCCGTGATGCCAATGTTCCATGCACAACCTGCATAACGGGATCATCAACAAACATGCCGCCATCGTGGAATACGCCAACGTCAGCTATTAGCCGGTGATGCGTTCAGACGCATGAGACAGACAGCCAGTTGCGCTGGCGATCTGTAGTCGGTGGGGATTGACCGCTTCATGAACTGTAAGGAGACCATGACCGAGACGATTGGCTGCGGCTTGGTCACCTGCGTCCGGCTTCAGAATTGTAGCGAAAGGATCGTCAGGAGCAGAAAGCTGTTCAACGCCAGCACAACAATGAGGCCAATGCGGAACCCCTGTCTGCGGATCAGCAGGAACAGGACCGAGAGCAGCCCGAGCAACCCCAGCGCCGCGATCATGAACAGCTTCTCGAAAGCGGTACTCATGGCATTGCCGGCAGCATCACCACCCACTGACGGTGAGTATCCCCCAAAAGCGAAATGCGCCAAAATCAGGTTCACCACCACCATTGCCCAGAACGTCAGAACGAGCGGAGACGCTTTGCCACGTCGAGCGTCGGCTGGCCTGGCAGGGCGGTTGACTGGATCCATCAGTGTTGATCGCATGGCGGCCGTACACCGTCCAGTTCGGCTATCTGGCTTTGGCTCATTCGCATGATGGCGTTCAGGATGAGGGCGTTATGTCCGGGAAGGCACGAGTGAACGTCATGAACAGACCAAGAGGGACAACGATATGGGCAGGGCAATGATCGCGGGACTGGCCATGATGATGGTGGCAGGTTCCGGGCTATCGGCCTGTGCAACGGTCGATGCGCCTCAGGGGGGCCAGCCGGTCGCACTGGAGAGCGAGACGATCCGCTACGAGACCGCCCCGTGTTACGGCACCTGCCCGGTCTATGCCGTCACGATCACACCTGATGGCAAGGGTACGTTCGAGGGCAAGGGCCATACCGCCGTCACCGGCATCAGAACGTTTCAGGCGACACCCGCGGCCTATCGCGCATTTGCCGCCAGACTGGCGCCGTATCGTCCAACCGAGAACGAGATGCTGTATCAGCCCGGTACCCCGAACTGCGGGAATGCGCCCAGCGACATGCCAAGCGTCGATGTCGTGTGGACCGAGCTGAGCGGAGGTCGGCAGCACCTCAACGTCTATTATGGCTGCGGCCCCCAGGCGATGCGTGACGCGCTTCGTGCCGCTCCGAATGACCTTCCGATCGGGTCGATGATCGGCGCCGGGCGGGGATAAGCAGACCAGCGCCCAAGCGCGTCTAAACCCCGCGGTTGTGACACCTATGCGCGCATGCAAGGTCGATTTGATCTGCTACGATCCCTGCATCATCGCTGGTGCTATGAATACCTTCAAAAAGAACACCATTTACGAATGATCTGTCCCTTGAACGGGACTGGACGCTTGCTAAGCAGGGGCAAAGGAAGCGGTAATGCGGGGGGAGAAACGACGCCGTGGACATGATTGGCTTTCCGTCAACGAGCGAACTAACCCAAGGCACCATTTTCACTTGTGCGTCATCCGAAGATTATTCTGACACAGCACCCCGTGGACTGGTGATTACCGCACGCTGCGATGTCGCGCACGGCAAGGCTCCGGTAATCAGCTACGTGCCGCTGATCGGGTTTCGGGCGTGGCTGTTTCGCGACGGCCTGAGGCTTTTGGCTACGCGCATTTGCGCTGCCAGTCGGGGAGCTATGAAATCTGCGCTCCGTGACGTTGGGCTGGCCGATTCAATGCTCGATACTCTCTCTACACAAAGCGTTCGCGAGCATTTAGCAGAGTTGACCGATAAGGCTCAGCAGAACGCTGCGAAGCGGTACGCTAACGCTGAGGCACAAAAGGAGGCGGCCGAGGCAGCGCTTATAGTCGCACCGGGTGCAAAGATCGCAGCAGACTTGTTCGATGCTCAGCTAAAAGAGTATCAGAAAATTCTCCAAGAGCTGCTGTCAAATGGTATTTCCGACTACCACTTTATCGAGAACTCTGAGCCTAGTGAGAATTGCGAGGGCTACGTGGCGCTACTGCGTGAGATAAGATATCTTCCCGCTGCCTTAGCGAAGGAACTCAGGGGCGGCATCGATTTTCAGCGTTTCGTGGAACTCTGTCACGAACAGCCGAGGTATACCGATAAATTGAACATAGCCGACGAGGAGCAGTACGCGATGCCTGTTGGCGTTTTACAATCACCATTTATTGAGCTCTTTATGCAGCGCTTTACGAATCTATACGCTAGGATTGGCGTTACCGACATCTCACCCGACCGGATGAAGTCGCTGCGTGCGATTGTACCATTTAAACTGGGAGACGCTTCGTGATGTTTCTCGCAATCAGACGAGACGCGGCCGAGGACATCATAGCGGAACGCGTTCTGCAGTCGACGGATTACCCCGAAGGCAAAAAGCTCGCACTTCATCTGCGGTCGGGATCGATCGACGACGTTGGACCGAGGATCTCAACCTCGAAGACGAGGCACGGAATGGTCGCCTACGGGAGAAACGCCGCCGAGCATAGATATGTAGTCTTTGACCTTCAACAAAGCCACATCTTCTCTAACGCGACGAACGACCAAGCCATTCTCTACCTTCAGCGTGTTCTACGGTTTGCCATCAAGTTCTGGGACAAGGGCGTATTAACCCCGGCTGAGAAGGTGTTGAGCGCGACGACGGCGGCAGTATTTCCATATCCGATGAGCCAAAAGACGGGAGTACGGATCGCGCTTGACCTCAACCCGGACGTAGAAAGGCTAGCGAAGCGCGGTAGGTCTGGGCGTTATCTGCTCGCCTATAAGATCGGAACCGATCAAGGGGAAGGACCTCAAGAGACGGCAAGTGTCGCGACGTTCCGTAAGTTCTTGGATGACCTTGACGGGCTTGGTGCAAAGCTTGAGGCGTCTGTAGAGGAAATAGCTCCCGCATGGGAGACAAATTTTTCTAGTACTTCTCTAGGAATGCTTACATCAAAGGTTGATATTCATCAGGGCTATGAAACTTGGCTGCGGCTGCTCACCGAGGATCAAAAAAAGTTCATAATGAACCCCTTGTCGCATCCCGTCCGAATTGATGGTCCGGCGGGCACCGGAAAAACGGCATCGTTGTCGCTCGCTGCGATTCATTCGATGCGGCAGGCGGCTAGTGACGACCGAGAGTATCAGGCTGTCTTCATCACTCACAGCGAGGCGAGTCGCCGCAGTATTGCGACCGTTCTTGAGGCAATGGGTGGCGAAGAGTTTATGCCTGCACAATCTTCGATCCGGCGTTTGCGCGTTGAAACGCTGCAAAGCTACTGTAGCGGCTTGCTTAGGCAAGAAATTTCCGAGACCGAGTTTGTCGACACCGATGCGTATGATGCAAAACAGTTGCAGTTGATGTATGTTGACGAGGCTCTGCGACAGGTTCGCGATGAATTTTCATCCTATGCTAGGTTCATGTCACCAGAGTTTAAGGCCTATATGGAAGATGAGGCCGACGAATATAAGATATCGCTAATACAGCACGAGATATCTGTTGTAATTAAAGGGCGAGCCAAAGAAAATTTGGATACCTACAAGAGAATACCGCCCATTCCTTCTGCGCTACCAGTGAGCAGCGAAGGGGACAAGGCTTTTGTATGGCGGATTTACGAGCGCTACCGTGAGCAACTCGTTGCGGGCGGGCAGTTTGACACAGATGATGTCGTCCTTTCAGCACTTAGCCAATTATCCACGCCGATCTGGCGTCGTAGGCGTGCACGCGATGGCTTCGATGCTATCTTCGTCGACGAAACGCATCTCTTCAATATGAATGAATTATCGGTCTTCCATCATCTAACTCGATCGGAGAAATTATTTCCGATTGCCTTCGCTGTAGATCGCTCTCAGGCTATTGGCGATCGGGGGTGGGCCGACGATATTGACGTAACCTCGCTGATGCCCTCACCAGAGGAGCGTTCGTCGAGCACAACGATCAACGTAAAGGGCATTTTCCGTTGTTCTCCTGACATCGTAAACCTTGCTTTCAGCATAACGTCGTCGGGCGCGAGCCTCTTCACGAACTTCCAGGATCCAATGGTGCTTGCTCACAGCAACATGACCTTTGAAGAGGAGAAGAAAGCGAAACGACCCTGTTACATCAGTTATTCAACTGATGCAGCTATGATGGACGCGGCGCTATCGGTTGCCGAAGAGATGCGTATTTCGATGAGCGCGACCAAGGGGGACGTTGCGATCGTTGTGTTTGATGAAAGCCTGTTCCACGAACTTGAAAAAAAATCGATTGAAGATAACCGGCCGGTAGAGATTTTGAAGCACCGTGGCGATCCAGAGGTGGTTAGGCGGGCGAGGAGCGCTGGCCGCTTTGTCATATCTCTCCCAGACTACGTAGGTGGCCTCGAGTTCGACGGCGTGGTTCTTGTAGGCGTCGACGATGGAAGGGTGCCGCCG
Source organism: Sphingomonas sp. CFBP 8760 (assembly GCF_014841615.1). Lineage (GTDB taxonomy): Bacteria > Pseudomonadota > Alphaproteobacteria > Sphingomonadales > Sphingomonadaceae > Sphingomonas. The sequence continues at coordinate 6,051 of NZ_JACYUG010000027.1, forward strand.
TCCCCTCATAGCCAGCACTCCCAAAGCAAGGCCTATCTGACATTCGCGGCTCACAACAAGCTATACGTCGCCGTCACGCGCGCGCGATACCAAGTCGCTATTCTTGGCGTCCAAGCCAGGGGACCAAGCGTCATTCTCAAGAGTGCATTGGATGCGGGGGCATTAGAAAGGCGTGACGGCTAGGCGAGCGGTAACTGCTCCCACTTTACCCGCTGAAGCAATCGTCTATCAGACCATCAGCTTCCGACATCTAGGTGTCACAACCGGACGGTTTCGACGTGGTTGATCAAGTCATGCGTGCCCGGGGGACGCAGGGTGTCAAAACCCTGCGTCAGGCCTGTGCATCCAGCACATAGCGGCGCAGCACGCGATTGATCTCGGTCTGGTATCCCCGGTCCTGCGCGTGTTCCTTGAACCAGGCGACCACGTCGGCATCGAGGCGAAGCGTGACCGGCTTCTTGATCGGCCGGTATAGACCGGGCTGGCGGGCCTGCAGCCAGGCCTCGGCCGGCGCTTCCGGGATGTCGACCGTATCGATCTGGTCGTCCGGCAGTGCGGCGAGCTTGTTGAGTTGGTCCTGCAACTCGGGGCTAAGCGCCTTCTTGCTCATAGCGATGCCTTTCCTGCTTTGTCGCCTTGCGGGCGCTGATGATGCGTATCCGATCCTCGTCACCGGCATCGGGGTAGCTATGGACCACGACCAGCACGACAACCGCTCCGACCAGGCCGAGCGCGTGCCAGCGATGTTCGGCGCCTTCGATGCGATCGGGGATGATGACGTGAAGGGGGTCGTTCCACACCTCCCTGGCCAGCTCGAATGACACGCCGTGCTTGGCCAGGTTGGATGCCGCCTTTCGATCGTCCCATTCGAACGCCACGTCATCTCCTGTATTGACGATAATGTATGTACAGAAGAAAGGTTGCAGGGGCAAGCGGCCACCCGCCTTTCAGCCCCGGCTTACGGTCAGCAGTCCCCGCTATCGATAGTTCGCATAAAGCGACCGGCTGTCATCGAGCATGCTGAGGGGAGTGGGGCCGATCCAGTCGGCACCACGCTCGGGGTAGGGGCCGTAAAAGAGGTCACCCAGCGCGCGGCGGTAATGCGCGTTCATCCATCGCCGGCGCCGATGCTCGGGGCCGTCATGGATCATGTGGCAGCGCTGGCAGAGCGCGGCGAGCTGGTGGAGCGCGCTGTCGCTGGGGTCGTGGTTGAGGTGGGCACAGGCCAGCACCACCGGCGTCCAGGCGCCCTCGGTCAGGATGTCGCCGGTCGGCCGCTTCACCCGGCGGCCCTGGCCGTTGCGCCAGCACAGCCGGCCCCGATCCCACCAGCGGCCGTCGCCGAGGTGGAAGACGCGTTCCCCGTGCGGGCGGCCGCAATGCTCGCAGCGCCCGCCGGCGCGCACGAAGCGGACATGATGGGACAGCTGCGGCCAGTCGATCGGGTAGAGGAAGACATGTTCGGGACGGATCGGCATCAGCGGCGCGACCCCGGCATGATGCACCGCGAACGCACCGCGATCATGGCCTGAGCGACGCCGCGGTCAGCGCCCGGTAGAGCGTGGCATGGTGGCAATCGAGCAGCTTGGCCGCCTCGCGGACCGAGGTGCCCTCGCCGACCAGCCGCAGGCCCAGCGCGATCTGATCGGCGGTCAGCTTGGGCGGCCGCCCGAACCGCACGCCCCGCGCCCTGGCCGCCACCCGGCCGCTGCTGGTGCGCTGGTGGATCAGCGCACGCTCGAACTCGGCGATGCCGGCGAACACGGTCAACACCATCCGCCCCGCCGGCGAGGTCGTGTCCGCCCATGGCTCACCCAGCGAGCGCAGGCCGGCGCCGACGTCGTTCAGCGTCTCGGCGATGTCGAGCAGGTCCCTGGTCGAGCGTGCCAGCCGGTCGAGCCGGGTCACCACCACCACGTCGTCCGCCCGGATCTGGTCGAGCAACCGCGCCAGCTCGGGCCGGTCGCGACGGGCGCCCGAGCCCTTCTCCTCGAAGATGCGACGACAGCCGGCTTCGGTCAGCAGGCCGCGCTGCAGCCGCAGATCCTGGTCATCGGTCGATACGCGGGCATAACCGGTCAGCATGTCGCGAATATGCATCGGAACGACGGACTTAAGCAACCGACTTGTGCGACGTAGGGAAGCGCGGAAATGCGTTGGTCTAGCTGCTGTCGCGAAACTCAGAATCTCGCCTACCCAGCTACGTCGGCAGTCGCCCAGTAGCGGACATTCCGAGGGTCTAGGGGTGACTGCGGGTTATGTGCTGGTTAGGTAAGACCGCTAATGACGATCGGCAGTCGATCAGGCTTCAGGAGAGTATGCGTGCTTTTTCACACCATGGTCGGATCGAACGACATCGAACGGTCCAAGCGCTTCTACGACACGGTGCTCGGTACCTTGGGTGCAGGGGAAGGGACGCGGAACATTGCCGATAGCGGCCATACACGTCTGATCTACAATAATGGCAACGGGACCAACTTCATCGTCAGCCAGCCGATCAACGACGAACCGGCAAGCGTCGCCAACGGCAGCACCGTCGCCTTTTCCTGCAACTCGCCCGAGCAGGTGAAGCAGCTTCACGACACCGCCGTTGCCGCTGGCGGAACCTCAATCGAAGCTCCGCCCGGACCGCGCGAAACTGCCTCCATGGGCACTATCGAACTGGCCTATTTTCGTGACCCCGACGGTAACAAACTGTGCGGAATTCATTTTCCTGCCTGATCCGTCCGGTACGGGTCCGCTTCCGACCTTAGCAGATCTCGATCATACGATTCCGCGAATGTCCGGTTTCCACGACATTCGAGACCGCAGAGTCAGGTGCCAAAAGAGGCTATGACGTGGAGATGGATGAGCGGCGGAAGTTGGGCAATGGGGAATGGCGCGCGAACGTCTGCTTGTGGGTCATCGCGTTAGCGGGTCAGCATAGAGCATCTGAAAAGGCCATCATGCGTTCGCCAGCGCTAAGATCTTGAAGGCCGTACGCTGGCCAGTGAGAACTGGTTCAACGGGACTGCTTTACCCTCCGCCCAGACCGACAAGGCATGCAAGCCGTAGTAAAGGAGCATCAGGATGGCCAAAACCGCAAGGTAGCGGATTAGCACTGCTCCGCTCGATGCCCATGGGCCTGCTGCCCGGCCGCGCAAGGTCTGCTGAAGGCGGGTTTCGCCCTGCAGCAGGGTGGCAACGAGGATGATGAGCACCGGGATGTGGCCAACGACATCGACCATCCCGAACTCCGGCATTGCCATGACGAAAACGCCGGCAAGCAGGACCGCGGCGACGCGGACGAGAACCGCACGACCGACCAGCAGGTAGAATGACAGGCTGAACTCGACAAAGCCGGCGATGGTGGCAACGAAGGGAAACGGGAACCCCGCCGTGATACCTGGATGATGCAGCAGGACGGCGATGGTCCATTGCGGGAACAGAAACTTCTCGACCGCCGTCCACATCAGGCTGAGGCTGAGGCCGCCAGTGAGGATCGAAACCCGCCACGACGCGAGACGGTATTGGTGCCGCAACGCCGGCTGGCCTAGCGCGACGTAGATCGCCAGGCCCACGAAGAACATATAGTCGATCATGTAAAACGGGCCGAACCGCGCCACGCCGATCGCGAACAGGGTTAGCAGCCCGGCGGCCGCTGGCAGGGACAGCCGCGGCACCAAGACCATGCCCGCGATCGCAAGCTGGAGCAGGCCGATCCAGTGAGCCCGGTTCACCATCTCAGGCGTCAGGACCGATCCCGTCGCGTCATCAGCCCAAAGCACGACCGCTAGATTGCGCCAGAGGCACACCGCGTAGACAGCCAGGCCGAGCCGAACGACCAGATCCACAACGACGCTTCGTCGCTCGCCTTCGCGCGATGCGGGCACGACCCGCGCAAGGAGCGCGTCGCAGCCCCCACCAACCGCTACCAAGGCCGTAAACCCGGCCAGGCAGGCGAAGAATAGTGGGGAAAGGACCTGCCGCAGCGCCGCTGGCGGAATTGACGCGTCGATAGGGCCGCAGAACCATTTCACGTGTGCTTGGGCAACTCCGGGCAGCAAGGCACCGCTCAGAACAGTGAGACAATGCCTAAATCGGGCGCGGTGTCGGCCATCGTTCAAAGCAGCGCCTCCTCATGACGCTTAAATACGTGTTCAGGAGGACACAGGACGCGGTCGGTCGGCCAATCTCCTGCGGCCTGATCCACCCTCCCATTAAAAGCCCTGTATTAAGCGCGGCCGCCAAGCCTATTCGATTGTCATGCCCTGCGTCGGAAGGTCGGCGATAGAGCGAAGCTCATGCACGGGGCAGCCATTGTGTTGGCCCCGGAACTGCGTCGACATCTCGTACGTCGGTTTGCGGGCGCGGTTGACGCCGCCAATCGGCTGATGGGCAATGAGCCCGTGCCACGGACTGAACGACACCGCCTGTTCCTGCTGCTCGCTGAGTCCGTGCTGCCAGCCGAGCTGCGCGGGCACGGTAAGGCGGGCGACCGCCACGTACGGGCTTGCCTGCTCGTCCCAGACGACCGAGGAGTCTTCGACTGGCATCTTCTCCAGATCGGTGCAGAGCTGCACGCGTAGTTCCCAGACGCTGTCCTGCTCGATCAACACCTGTCCCATGTCCTCGCGCAGCGCGTCGGGGCGGCCGGAGGTGTCGACCTTGCTGCCAACGAGCTCGGTGAGGTTGGGCGACACCGGCGCGACTGAAATCTTGGCGATGTAGTCGCCGTGCCGCATCGGCACCTGGGTGTAGTATGTCTCGCCGAGGGGGTGGGTATTAGGCGCGCCGCCCAGCGTCTGGATCGTCGGACTCTGAATGCCGACCGTCTCAAGTGCTGCGTCGACTGTCTGTAGAAGCGCGGACAAGCCCTTCTTCAGCCCCTCGCCGGAGTCGGTGGTTTTGGCGAGCATCTTGAGGTTAGCGAGAAAAGCCTTGGGCGTAGGGGCTGCGAACGCCGGGCCGTTGACCAGGATGAAGTCCTGCGTAGTGTCGGCCTCTGAACCCGGTAGGCGGTCGCCAGGAACGCCGAACAGCTTGACGGCGAGCCCGCGCGGCACACTGACGCTGTCGTCGAGGATGTCCCCGGGCAGTGTCGAGAAGCGCAGCAGCGCATCATAATTGCCGGGTGCCGAGAACAGACCCTGGGCGAGAGACGGCGCGATGCCGGAGAGCACCTCAAGCTTGCCCTTCACGATCGCGTGACCCTTCGCGTGGACGCCGCGAACGGCGGTGCCATAATCCTTGGCGGTCGTCTCCTGAATGAGGCGGAGCTGCTCGTTCAGCCCCTGGATGGTCTCGGCTTCGTCGTCGGCGCGCACCTCAACGTTTGGTGTGAAGGCGACGGGCGAGCGGTGGAGATCATCGGACATGAACTGGACCTTCTGCGAGCATGGGCTTCAATGAGAAACCGCGCTCCGGCAGGTTCGGGCTCACGCAAGCACCTAATCTGGACGATCAGTGTCACCGATCTGGATGATCGGAGACCTACGGTGATACGACCTAGGACAGGGCCCTGATGTTTTCGCTGTCCGGACGTGCTCGATAGTCCGCAGGTCCGCAGTCATATGCAGCCTGGAAGGCTCGGGAGAACGGCCTCGGACCGGCGTATCCTGCCGCCTGCGCGATCACCTTGATTGGCAGGTCGGTCGTTCGCAGCAGCCGTGCCGCGATGCGGAGCCTGGCCTTCTGCACGAAGTCGATCGGGCCCTGACCGAAGGTCTTGGAGAAGTGGTCCGAGAACGAGGCACGGCTCATGCCGGAGAGCGAGGCCAGGCTGTCGACTGTGTGAGGAGCCGCTGGATCGCCAATGATGGCAGCGAGCGCTTTGGAGAGGCGAGGATGGGACATCGCTCCTCCGGAGAGCTCCGTCTGCCGTTCCCGTCGATCGCGCAGCAGTGCAATGAGCCCTTGCTTCATCAAAGCCTGGCACATCGCTTGAGTGCCGAACCCAGCGTGAGTGATCTCGTCGGCCATCGCATCAAACACGCCCGCGGGGATGATGCCCGCGGCCATGTCACCGGCAGTTGGTACTCGCAGCAGGTCGAAAAAGCCTAGGCCGCCTTGGTAGGGCGCCGACAAGGCTCCGCACAGCATCAGTGTATCGTGGGCGCCGCTTCCAGCGGTGAACTCGACCAAGCCGTCTCCGAGTAACGCGCAACGATTAGCGGCTTCGCTGACCTCTGCATTATCGCCAACTTCGCCGACCCAATGCTGCTCCGAGGTAGGCACGATTAGCACGCTCGATGGCGAGAACGGGATTGGTGGTGAGGCACCGACCTGGAGATGTCCGGACCCCCGCAGAACGAAGTGTACGGTCACCGCCGCGAACGCGGGAAAGGTCATCCTCCATCCAGTCTGGATTCGGCACACCGAGAAAGCGTGCGGGTCGACGTCGATGGTGGTCAAGAGCTGATCGAGCGTACGTTTCATGGAATAGCGCTACCGCATGCGTATCTCCGCGAACACCGTGCGCATTCTGATGCAGCCGCGTTCAAAGACACCGTGGCGATATCTCCGGTGTGCAATTGACTGGGTGAACGGGCGACCGTTTCCAAGAAGAAGGCGAACACGCTGAAACGTCTGGCTATAGGTTGTCTTGCACATACTGGCTCCACCTTCTCAGAGCCCAAACGGGAATTATGGCCCGCTGATATCATGTGTTCATATGCCGGGCATTGATGTCGGCACGCATGGCTGCTGCGCAGCTCGACCTAGTTTGCCCAGTGATATTAGCGACATGGGTCGTGTATCCCAATCCCACCGTGGTCTTCCAATCGGTGGCGGAAGATAAATCAATGATATGAGGTGTGTTAATTATCAGTTGGGCTCTCAGGAGTTGGAGCATCCGGCAAACTCGGGGCGGTTCACTTTGCCGGTGCGGTCCAGCCGATCCGCGCCAGCGTGCCAAGGAGGGTCGAGCGCGGTACCTTGAAAGTCCGGCAGACAGATGCCTTGCTGGCGCCGCCATCGAGCGCGGTGGTGATCCGCTCGAGCGTTTCCGCGTCGATCATCGGTGGTCGGCCACCTTGGCGGCCCCGGCGTTTCGCTGCGGCCAGCCCCGCCATCACTCGTTCATGCGTCAGCGCACGCTCATATTGGGCCAAGGCACCGAACAAGGAGAACAGCAGCTCGCCATGTGGGGTGGTCGTATCCATCGCTTCCGTCAGTGACCGGAACGCGATGCCCCGAGCCTTCAGGTCGGTAATGATCGTCAGCAGGTGGGGTAGCGAGCGTCCGAGCCGGTCGAGCTTCCACACGACCAGCGTGTCGCCCGCGTTCAGATAGTCGAGACAGGCTTTCAGCCCTGGCCGATCGTCGCGCGCCCCGGATGCCTTGTCGGTATGGAGATGACGGTGATCGACGCCGGCTGCAACCAGCGCATCGCGCTGCAGATCGACCGTCTGGCGATCGTCGGTCGACGACACCCGCATATATCCGACCAGCATGTGCGACAAACCCCCGGCAGCATGTTTCCGCACACTCTATCAAAGCGACAGGGTTTGTCGAACGTTACTGCTCTAGGAGGACGGGTACCGGCGGGAGTGCCGGTCCGGGGTGTCGACAATCATGTGTTTTCCGACAGCCAGCGTAGGCGTTCGGACTGCACTGTTTACCGAAAAGCTGCCGTTCGGCTCCCGCCCAATCTTCGTCATTTAGCGGGAACCGACGCCTGCCCTGAACCGGTCGTTCGTTCATGTGAATCGCAGTGGCCGACATTGGGGACTTTTCCGCCCGTCAGCTATCAGGAGCACCGAAGCGGATAGCTGCCTCTCGTAGGACTGCCAGCTTCCCCGAGTGATCCAATATCGGGAAACAGATATCTTTCCTAAAACCCGTCAAAGACCTTAAAATCGAGAAAAGTCTATCGCGAGGCGATCACGTTCAACAAAGCGTCTGCAGCTTTCGTGCGGTAGCGCTCCTTATGGTGTAATCCGAAGAAGGGGCGAGGCTCGAACGCGATCGGGGCGACGTGCAATGTGCCTGCTTCGATGGCCGGTCCGACTACCAGCGCCGACAGGACGGCAACGCCTGCCCCCGCCTCCACAGCCGTCCGGACGCTCTCATTGGAGGGCATGATCAGCGCTACATCGAGCATGGCTGGATCAACGCATAGTCGACGCAAGTGGCTGTCGAACGTCGATCGTGTGCCGGACCCTGGTTCGCGCAGTACCCAACGGGCCTGACGCAGCCATGCGGCGTCGATCGGCATGTCCCCGAACGGCTTGGCACCGACCAGTAGCAATCGATCCTCGCCAATCGGCCAGTGCGCCAGCGCCGGATCGTCGATCTGCCCTTCGATAATGCCCAGGTCCGCCTCGCCGTCATGGACGCGCGCGGCTGCCTGTTCGCTGTTGCCGATCGCAAGATCGATAGCGATTGCGGGATGGCGCGTGTGGAAAGTCGCGAGGAAAGGCGGCAGCCAATAGGCCGCGATGGTCTGGCTGGCGACGACCCGTAGCGTACCGCGCTCCAGCCCGCCCAGTTCGCGTAGCACCGTCTCGGCCGTTTCCGCCCGTGCGAGGACTCCGCGCGCCTCGGTCAGGAACAGCCGCCCGGCTTCGGTCAGTGCGATACCGCGCCCGACGCGGTGGAACAGCTTGATCGCATGCCGTTCCTCCAGCGCAGCAATGGCCGCGGAGGCCGCCGACTGGGTAACGTTCAGGGCACGGGCGGCCGCGGTCATATGCTCGCGCTCGGCCACGGCGACGAAAATGCGAAGCTGCTCCAGCGTCATGTCGGACCCATAGCGCGATCAATCATATTTGACGATTGGAACGACAATATAGATGCGTTGGATCGATCGGTAATCGCGGCATACATGACTCAGCGGAAGGAACATCCCCGTGACCACCGTTGCCGAACCTCACAATGCCGCTTCGATCGGCCCGTCTGACAGACTGCTCAAACTCCTGCCGGGTATCGGTCTGTGCCTGGTCGTGACCGGCATGGCCTATGCGTTGGAGGCAGGCGAGCGGGTAATGGCTGGAAAGGCATGGCTGGAGGCGTTGGTGCTCGCCATCCTGATTGGCACGGCGATCCGCAGCCTGTGGACGCCCGACGACACATGGCACGACGGCATCGCGTTCAGCGCCAAATACCTGCTGGAAGTCGCGGTCGTCCTGCTCGGGGCCTCTGTCAGCGCCGCCACCATTCTGGCCGCTGGCGTACCGCTGCTTGTTGGAATTGCCGGTGTGGTGGCAAGTGCGATCCTGCTCAGCTTCGGCATCGGTCGCCTGCTCGGCCTGCCTACCCGCATGGCGTTGCTGGTCGCGTGCGGAAACTCGATCTGTGGCAACTCGGCCATCGCAGCCGTGGCACCGGTGATCGATGCCGATAGCGACGATGTCGCCGCCTCCATCGCGTTCACCGCCGTGCTGGGCGTGATCGTCGTGCTCGGCCTGCCGCTGCTCGGGATCGCGCTTGGCATGAACGGCATCGCTTTTGGCGCGCTTGCCGGGCTGACCGTTTATGCGGTGCCGCAGGTGATCGCGGCCGCCTCGCCGCTGGGGGCTGCGGCCGTGCAGATGGGAACGCTGGTCAAGCTGGTCCGCGTGTTGATGCTTGGGCCCGTGTGCCTCGTCCTGTCGCTGATCGCGCCGCGCCTCGCCCCGCAGGAGGTGCCTGTGGGAGACGTCGTGGCGGGCACCGCGCGGGCAAAGACGTTCGACCTCGCCCACCTGATCCCTTGGTTCATCATCGGCTTTCTCATGATGGTCGCCTGTCGGTCGATGGGGCTGGTGCCGACCGCTGCGATCGCGCCGATCGGTCGGGTAGCGACGCTGCTGACCGTGGTGTCGATGGCCGCATTGGGGCTGGGCGTGGATGTTCGCACCGTCGCCAAGGCGGGCGGGCGGGTCACGGCGGCCGTCATACTGTCGCTGCTAGGCCTTGGCGCCATCAGCCTGACCCTGCTCGCCCTGTTGCACATCGTCTGATGGTCGGTCCCGCACAAAACGAATTGAATATCATCTGTCCATGTTGACGCAGACGCATCGACCATCCCGTCCGACCGTTCACCTGCCTGGAGTTGCCGATATCGTGGAAATGCCATTCAAGACAGTGATCACCGCTGCCGTTCTATTCAGTGGAGCGGCGCTGGCTCAAACCAGCGACTTCGCCACCGTGATGGCCGGTGCGATGCAACGGATGCATCAGGCGATGGCAGTCCCGTCGACCGGCGATCCCGACCGCGACTTCGCCGCGATGATGATCCCCCATCATCAGGGCGCCATCGACATGGCCGAAGCGGAACTCCGCTTCGGCAAGGATGAGCGGCTGCGCCGTCTGGCGCAAGGCATCATCGTCGAGCAGCGGCAAGAGATCGCGGTGATGCAGGCCATCCTCAACGAAAAGGGGGGCACTCCCGTCGCTCCCCAAGCCCACCACCCGGAAGGAACCCATCGGTGAAGCATCTGATCCTCTCAGCTTTTGTTGGCGCCATGCTCGCACCCGTCGCGGCGATTGCGCAGCAGGTGCCAAACGCGAAGCCCGACATGCCCGTGTCGTCGGCCGATCGGTTCTACACCTCGGACCAATTTTCCAACACCGTGTCGGTCATTGATCCGTCGACCAACCGGCTGCTCGGCGTCATCAAGCTCGGTGACCCGATACCGATGAACCTCAGCCCGCTCTATCGCGGGCAGTTGCTGGTCCATGGCATGGGCTTCTCGCCCGACCGGCGGACGCTGGCCGTCGTGTCGATCGGATCGAATGCGGTCAGCTTTATCGACACCACGACCAATAGCGTTCGTCACACGACCTACGTCGGCCGCAGCCCGCACGAAGCGTTCTTCCGCCCCGATGGCCGAGAGGTCTGGGTCAGCGTGCGCGGCGAGGACTATATCGCCGTTCTCGATGGTACGACCTACAAGGAGACGGGGCGCATCCCGGTTCCGAACGGTCCCGGCATGACGATCTTCTCGCCGGACGGGAAGTACGGCTATGTCTGCTCCAGCTTCTCGCCCGAGACCGTGGTGATCGATACAGCGTCGAAGCAGATCGTCGGCCGGGTGAAGCAGGAAAGCCCCTTCTGCCCCGACATCGCCGCGACGCCCGACGGCAAGCAGGTGTGGCTGACGCTGAAGGACATCGGCAAGGTCATGGTGTTCGATGCCAAGCCGCCATTTGCGGTGCTGAAGAGCTTCGCAACGGGCGCAATCACCAACCACGTCAACATCGCCAAGACGCCGCGCGGCCAGTTCGCCTATGTGACGGTCGGCACCGAAAATGTCGTGAAGGTGTTCCGCACCGACAATTTCAGCCAGGTCTCGACGATCCCGGTCGGAGCGCTACCGCATGGCCTGTGGCCCTCGGGTGACGGGAGCCGCATCTATGTCGGCCTCGAGAATGCCGATGCGGTTGCCGCGATCGACACCGCGACGAACAAGGTAATTGCCACCATTCCGATCGGGCAAGGCCCGCAAGGGGTCGCCTATGTCCCGGGCGCGACGCCGTCAGGCGATGGCATGGCCAATCTCCAGCCGCTCGCCAAGGCAGGGGAAAAGGTTCAGCTGATGCTCTCCGGCACTGGACGAAGCCAGGTGACATTGTTCGATCAGGGGCAGGTGCAGATATTGCAGGCCGCCGTGGCCGGACTGCCGCCCAAGATGCCCTTCGTACTAGGCCTGTCTTCGAATCCTGACGGTAACGGCCCGGTCGAACCGCTTGCCAAGTTCATGACCAACCCCGCCGGCGGTGCGATCGTCAACGCGATTGGACCGCTGCGGCAGATTATCACGCAGGCCGCCCCCGCAGGATCGCGTCGCTATCTGGTGATCGCGTCCGGTCAGCCGGACGCCTTAGGCAATGTCGTTCAACGGCAGGTCAAACAGTAACGGACGCCCGCCCCGGTATGAGCGCCGGGGGTACCCCGGCGCCATGTCCCTGCCGCCCGCAGCGCTCAACCGGCGCGCAACACCCGCGATGTCATCTCAACCGTGCCCCGCACGCCCATCCCGCGCAGCGGGTTCGTGCCTCCATCACAACCGGTCATTCCGTGTCGCGAAACTCAGGATATGCGCGACTACGTTATGTCTGAATGTGGTGGTTAGCGGAAGTACCGCACAGGGGAACATCGCTCCCGTTTTAGGGGAACGTCGGATTCAAAAATGGCGGAAATGCGCGCTGACGGCGGAGGGTATCTCCTCCGTCATGTCGGATTGTAGCGGTGAGGGGCCTGGCCGCTTTCGGAAGCGCGAGCGGTTATAGCTGCCATTGCAAAACTTTAGCCCACCGCACGCCAGATATCGTCTATGCCGGATATATGGATAATGATTCGGCCATCGCTGCCCTAGGGGCGCTCGCGCAGGGCACCCGCCTAGACGTGTTCCGCCTCCTAGTCCGGCACGAACCGGACGGCTTGGCGGCGGGCGAGATCGCCCGTCAGCTCGACGTGCCGCAGAACACCATGTCCGCGCATCTCGGAATCCTCGCCCGAGCAGGCATCGTCCGATCCGAGCGGCACAGCCGGTCAGTCATCTACCGCGCCGACCTCGATGGCCTGCGGGCGCTGACGCTGTTCCTGGTCAAGGACTGCTGCGCCGGCTCTCCGGAGCTGTGCGCGCCCCTCCTCGCCGAACTCACCCCCTGCTGCTGAAAGGACGCGCCATGGCCGTCGACGTCGTGATCTACCACAACCCCGCCTGCGGCACGTCGCGCAACACGCTGGCGATGATCCGCAACGCCGGCATCGAGCCGCATGTCGTGGAGTATCTGAAGACCCCGCCAGCCCGCGCCCTGCTGGTCGAGCTGATCGATCGCGCCGGCATCACGCCCCGGGATCTGCTACGCGAGAAGGGTACGCCCTACGCCGAGCTCGGTCTCGCCGACGTCTCGCTGACCGACGACGCGCTGCTCGACGCCATGATCGCGCACCCGGTTCTGATCAACCGGCCGCTGGTCGTCTCGCCGCTCGGCGTCAGGCTCTGCCGTCCGTCCGAGGCGGTCCTGGATTTGCTGCCCGAGCCGCAGCGGGCCGCGTTCGCCAAAGAGGACGGCGAACAGGTGGTGGACGCCTCCGGGCAGCGCATCGCCTGATGCTTCTCGCCCTTGCCATCTTCGCCGTCACGATCGCGCTCGTCATCTGGCAGCCCCGAGGCCTCGGCATCGGGTGGAGTGCGCTGGGCGGCGCGGCCGTGGCGCTGCTCGTCGGGGTGGTCTCGNCGCGAACCGGACGGCATGGCGGCAGGCGAGATTGCCCGCCAACTCGACGTGCCGCAAAACACCATGTCCGCGCATCTCGGAATCCTAGCCCGTGCGGGCATCGTCCGATCCGAGCGGCACAGCCGATCAATCATCTACCGCGCCGACCTCGACGGCTTGCGGGCGCTGACGCTGTTTCTGGTCAAGGACTGCTGCGACGGCTCGCCCGAGTTGTGCGCGCCCCTCCTCGCTGAACTCTCCCCCTGCTGCTGAAAGGACGCGCCATGGCCGTCGCCGTCGTGATCTACCACAACCCCGCCTGCGGCACGTCGCGCAACACGCTGGCGATGATCCGCAACGCCGGCATCGAGCCGCACGTTGTCGAGTATCTGAAGACCCCTCCGTCCCGCGCCCTGCTGGTCGAGATGATCGACCGCGCTGGCATCATGCCCCGCGAACTGTTGCGCGAGAAGGGCACGCCTTATGCCGAACTTGGCTTAGACGACATCACACTGACCGACGATGCGCTGCTCGACGCCATGATCGCGCACCCGGTCCTCATCAACCGGCCGCTGGTCGTCTCGCCGCTCGGTGTGCGGCTGTGCCGCCCGTCCGAGGCTGTCCTCGATCTGCTACCCGAGCCGCAGCGGGGCGCGTTCGCCAAGGAGGACGGCGAACAGGTGGTGGATGCTTCCGGGCAGCGCATCGCCTGATGCTCCTCGCCTTCGCCATCTTCGTCGTTACCATCGCGCTGGTCATCTGGCAGCCTCGTGGGCTCGGCATCGGGTGGAGCGCGATGGGCGGCGCGGCCGTGGCACTGCTTGTCGGGGTGGTCTCGCTCTCCGACGTCCCGGTGGTGTGGGGCATCGTCTGGAACGCGACCGCGACATTCGTCGCGATCATCATCGTCAGCCTGCTGCTGGACGAAGCCGGGTTCTTCGAATGGGCAGCGCTGCACGTCGCCCGCTGGGGCGGCGGGCACGGTCGACGGCTGTTCGTCCTGATCGTCCTCCTCGGAGCGGCCGTGTCGGCGCTGTTNCCCTGATCGTCCTCCTCGGTGCGGTCGTGTCGGCGCTGTTCGCCAACGACGGCGCGGCGCTGATCCTGACGCCGATCGTCATCGCGATGCTGCGGGCGCTCGGCTACCGCGACAGGGCGACGCTCGCGTTCGTCATGGCGGCCGGATTCGTGGCCGACACGGCCAGCCTGCCGCTGATCGTCTCCAACCTGGTCAACATCGTGTCGGCCGACTTCTTTCGCATCGGCTTCGCCGACTACGCGTCCGTGATGGTGCCGGTGGACCTCGCGTCGATCGCCGCGACGCTGGTCGTGCTGCTGCTGTTCTTCCGTCGTGACGTGCCGACCAGCTACGACGTGGCACAGCTGCGCGCACCGGCCGACGCGATCCGCGATCGGGCCACGTTCCGGGCCGGCTGGGTCGTCCTCGCCGCCCTCCTGGCCGGCTTCTTCCTGCTCGAACCCATCGGCGTCCCGGTCAGTGCGGTCGCCGCTGCTGGCGCGGTCCTCCTGCTCATCGTCGCCGCACGCGGCCACGTCATCGAGACCCGCAAGGTGCTGAGGGGCGCGCCCTGGCAGGTCGTCGTCTTCTCGCTCGGCATGTATCTGGTGGTTTACGGCCTCCGGAACGCCGGCCTGACCGACCACCTCGCCGGTCTCCTCGATCACGCCGCCCAGGGCGGCGTCTGGGGCGCGGCGTTCGGCACCGGCATCATCGCCGCGCTGCTGTCGTCGGTGATGAACAACATGCCGACGGTCCTAGTCGGCGCGCTGTCGATCGACGCGACCCACACCACGGGCGCGGTCAAGGAAGCCATGATCTACGCCAACGTGATCGGCTGCGACCTCGGCCCCAAGATCACGCCGATCGGCTCGCTCGCGACGCTGCTATGGCTGCACGTCCTCGGGCAGAAGGGCATCCGGATCGGCTGGGGCTACTACTTCAGGATCGGCGCGACCCTGACCGTACCGGTGCTGCTGGTGACACTCACCGCGCTTGCCCTTCGGATCAATGCTGCCTGACCGAGAAGCACGATCGAGCGATGCAAGAGATGCTAGCGGCGATAAAGCGCGGTGAGGCCAAGCGTCGTGCCGCAACAGTGGAGACCGCGTTAGAGCTGGTAGAGGAGACAATCGATAGGCAGCTTGGGCCTTACTGTCGCAATCGAGGCACCCATGAATGGACCGTCGAACTGCACGCTCTCGCTGCTCAAAAATTGGCAATGATGCAGCAGGAACTAGGCTTCGACCATCCGCTGACTATCGAGTGGGCGGACCTGCTGAACGTTATTTCTCACTAAATCTATGGTGACGGGGCAGTGCGTCATCAAACATCTTAGATAGAGGCGCCCTACCCTCACCAATTAAAGAAAGTCCATCATGTCTTGTCTGCGCATACTGTCCAACCCGGATTATCTGCCTGCGCTTGATCGACGCTACGCAATAGTTCGGCCGGCTGTCGGATTGGGCGCAGGGGACCCGCCACCGCGCATCCTATTACTCTACGGCTCCCTGCGGGAGCGCTCGTATTCCCGGCTGTGCGTGGAAGAGGCGGCGCGCCTGCTACGGTTCTTTGGCGCGGAGATACGCATCTTCGACCCGTCGACCCTGCCGCTGCCAGATCAAGTAGCTGGCGACGACCATCCGGCCGTCCACGAACTGCGCGAGCTGTCAATGTGGTCAGAGGGGCATGTGTGGTGCAGCCCTGAACGGCACGGCCAAATCACCGGCATCATGAAGCTGCAGATCGATCACTTGCCGCTGTCGATGGGCGGGATGCGGCCGACGCAGGGCCGCACCCTCGCCGTCATGCAGGTGTCAGCGGGGTCGCAGTCGTTCAACAGCGTAAATACCTTACGCGTTCTCGGCCGCTGGATGCGGATGGTGACGATTCCTAACCAGTCATCGGTTGCCAAGGCTTTCGAGGAATTTGATGATGCCGGTCGCATGAAGCCGTCGAGCTATTACGATCGGATCGTAGACGTGATGGAGGAGCTAGTGCGCTTCACAGTGCTACTGCGCCCGCACGCCGTTCAACTCGTAGATCGCTATTCCGAACGAAAAGAGGCTGGCATACCGGTTGACGCAGCAACAGATTTGTCCAGCATCGCCATTGCACCACAAGGCCAAAGCGCATGACAGTCGCCCCGACCATTCGCATGGCGAATTTTTCGGATGCGGCTGCCATTCAGGCGATCTATGCGCCCATCGTGGAGGGCACTGCCATCTCCTTTGAAGAGGTCCCGCCCTCGGTCGCTGAAATGGAGGAGCGGATCGCCACGACCCTGGAAGATTACCCGTACCTTGTCGCCGAACGACAAGGCGAGGTCATTGGATACGCCTATGCCAGCCAGCATAGGGCTCGCGCCGCCTACCGGTGGTCTGTCGATGTCACGGTCTACATCGCCGATCAGGCCCACCGAACGGGGGTGGGACGCGCCCTCTACTCAAGGCTCATCCCTGAACTGACCGACCGCGGCTTCCACGCCGCCTTTGCTGGCATCGCACTCCCGAACGTTGGCAGCGTCGCCCTGCATGAAAGCATGGGCTTCTCTCCGTTGGGCATCTGTCGGGAGGTAGGCCGCAAATTCGATAGCTGGCATGACGTCGGCTGGTGGCAGCGTGTTCTCTTGTACCGTACAGGGGAACATCAGGCTTAAAAATGGCGGAAATGCGTGCTGACGGCGGAGGATACCTCCTCCGCCGCAGCTTCGTCCGCTTGTGGGCGAAAGCGGTCATAACTGATTTACGCAGCAAGATGCCACAGCATGTGATACTGGATAGCTACCATCTAACAGATAGCTACTACGATAGCACGTAGCTACCATAGTACTAGATAGCTAACAGATACTAGTTAGAGATGGGTAGCTATTGGCTTAGGGATAGCTATCCGATACTATCCCAGAAAGAGTGTTCTGCATCGAGATTTTCATGCCCGTTATATCCTTCATTTCGCCCAAAGGGGGCGTTGGCAAAACGACCGCCGCCACCCTTCTCGCAACGCAACTTGCCCGAGGTGCAGATGTTATTGTGATCGACGCTGATCCGAACCGGCCAATCGACACATGGGCAAAGATGGCGGGAAAGCCGGACCGGCTGACTATCATCGCTGACGCCAATCAGGAAAACATCATCGATCGAATTGACGAAGCAGCGGCTCAAGCTCCGTTCGTCATTGTCGATTGCGAGGGCACGGCCTCGCTGACCGTGGCCTATGCGATCGGAGCATCTGATTTGGTGATCGTGCCGACTCAGGGCTCGCAGCTTGATGCGAGGCAAGCAGCGCGGGCGCTTGGTCTCGTGAAGAACGCAGAGAAGCAGGCGCGGCGGAAAATCATTAACGTGGTCCTGCTGACACGCACTAGCCCTGCCATTCGGCCGCGCACCCTTGGGCATGTTCAGGACCAGCTTACCGAGCATGGAGTGAGAATGCTGGAGACGCAGCTCAATGAGCGAGAAGCCTTTCGCGCTATGTTTTCATTCGGCGGCGCTTTGGAAAACCTGGACCCAGCTGGCGTCGGAAATCTTGAAAAGGCCATCTTGAACGCCCGCGCTTTCGCAGGCGAGGTGCTATCGCTGCTCAAACCGGCGGCGAAGAAGGCCGGTACAGCGGCAGAGGTAGCCTGATGACAACGGAACGCGCTTCGATATTTGATGAAGACCTAGATGTTTCAGGCTTCGCTCCGAAGCCTCGTGCAAAGGCGGGGACGACCGATAAGGAGGCTATTCGTGAAGTTGCGGAGAGCCGAGGCTTCCAAAGCCGCGAACCAGAAGGGCAAGGGAAGGCGGCGGCCGACCCGGCCCCGCGCCAGCGCCGCCGTCACACAACGGGGCGCAACCGCCAACTAAATATAAAGGCGACAGAAGCGACCGTGAGTCGCTTTTATGCCCTCGCAGACGCTAATGGCTGGGTGTTGGGCGAGGCTTTCGAATTAGCGGTCGCGGCGCTTGAACGGGAAGCGCAACGCAAATAGCCGCATATCCTACTTGCGTGAGGCTATCAGGCGAGGTCCGGTGTCCATAAAATTCGTGATCTCGATCTTTCCATCGATACGAGCCTTGCGGCCGACTTTGGGACGCAGCAGTTCATCCATCGCCGCCTGCCATTCTTCTGAACTTTTGCCAGCCCAGCGGAGCCGATAACCGGCAACCGCGCTACGTGGACCTCCTTCGCGGATCACTTCAACTTCGACATTGCAGTCCGAAAGGGCGTTCACTTCCGTTAGGGCCGGATCAAGCACACGCCGCTTGAAATCAGGGAAGCGGGTCAGGAGATCGCGGTCGACGCTGAGCAATTCCCGAAAGTCATCCGGTTTAAAAAATTGGTTGTTGTGCTTAAGATTTATTCGCAAGCAGATGGCTTCGTAAAGTGCAAGTGCGTACTTCGATGAAAACGCGAACATAACGCTCGCTTTGATGCGTCCCCAATAGTCCGAGCGAGATATAATATCGCGAACTTCTTTGTGAAAAGAATAGGCGACTTCTCCATTGGGATTATCTTCGTCATCGGTGGTTGTAGTGCTAGCGAGAAGCTGAACTCGCGTCGTCGCCTTATTGCCCTTGCTGTCACGCGTTGGGATCAGGATCAGGGTCTTCATCAAGTTTTCGATAGAGTCCCGTACCCGCTCGCCGCCCCGATGAGCCGGTCCGCGCAGGCGTGCCATAGGCATACGGTGATGCCGATCGGAGGCGATGTCTGGTCCGGCATGCTCGATCAATAGGTTGAGGACACGCCGATCATGTAAGGTAAGCGCAGCACTTTGGCGAATGTCGATCAGTTCGCCAGGCTTCACGATTCCTTCGGCGGAATGCCGCTGGCGGATAGTTCGTCCCATATCCTATTGTCTATCGTGACGTGACAAAGGTCAATCTGTCACGACACGATATGGCATTAAAAGGGCCCCCCAATTTGTCACGATATACGACAGAAGGCGATGCGTAAGACTGGTGGCCCATGTCTATCTAACCCTCTGAAATAACCTGTTTTTATGCAGATTGTGAAAATCGATCGTGCGGTAGCAGAAAGAGCGATCCAATCCGTCACGATAGCCCCCCCAATCCGTCACGATAGCCCCCCCGATTCGTCACTACTTGCGCCCCCCATCCGTCACGTTAAACCCCCGAAACGTCACGTTACGAGGCATAAAGGCATTTAATATCAATGGGTTACGTCACGCGAATCTACTGAAATTAAAGAAATAGAATCTCTGAACAGGCTGGAAGCTCAGAAAGGGCAATATGCTCCAACCGGTAATGCATAAAAACAGGTATCAGTGGCTTGAACATGAACCGATGAGCTGAAGCCCTTTTGTCGGCTTGTCGCACGAGCATGGGGCACTTCACCATACAGAAGCTAAATCAATGCGGACCTACTCCTTGACCGTATGGTGATCGAGCTACGCAGTGACGAAAGATATTATCGGCATCAATCGGATAAGCATTGGAAGCCGTGACCGAAACACGGTCTGCTGGCCGGCTATCACGCCGGCCCAAGGTCCCGGTGGAAAGCCAAGAACGGGTTCCGGGATACATCAAATATCAACACGTCAAAACTGGGAATCTCAGGGCTCAGGAAGCACACATCACGCTGTGTCCAGCACAGGTAAGTAGCTGATATTGTTGGAGTATGATGCCGTCATACGGCAGTAAGCTCAGTTCGTATGATGTCATACCCGGTATGATGCCGGTATGACGCGAAAACGGTGCTTGCGCTTCGTGGCGCAGCGGTCTTCCTGTGGGTCCGCAGCGCATGGACGCAGGCCCATTGGGGGGCAGAGCGGCGCGACCGGGAGCAGCGACATGAGTGAACGCGAACGGATCACGATCTCGATCGGCGCGGACGAAAACGCGCTGATCCGGGAGGAGTCCAAGCGCACCGACGAGACGTTCAGCGGCGCCATCATCCG
This sequence comes from Sphingomonas sp. CFBP 8760, assembly GCF_014841615.1. GTDB lineage: Bacteria > Pseudomonadota > Alphaproteobacteria > Sphingomonadales > Sphingomonadaceae > Sphingomonas. The sequence goes on from NZ_JACYUG010000027.1 coordinate 26,102, forward strand.
GCTAGCGAAGCTGGGTCTCAAGCATCAACGCCAAGCCGAGGCGGGCGGGATCGTGGTGCGCGATGGTGCCGCCGTGACGGACGAGCCGCCGGTGCCATTGCTGCCGGCAGCCACCCCAAGCACTGTGCCCTCCACCTCGACCGACATCGTGCCGGTGGCGCCTGCAGCCGTGGCGGTAAGGCCGCCGGCGCCGGCGCTGCTTACCGTCGACGAACCAACAGTGACCGGCGGTCATCCTGCCTATCGGTTCAGGACAGCGCCACAACGCTGGTGGACGCCGACGCCAGCCAGTGAGCCTCCGGTGGGGTCGGACAAGGCACGCTGGGCCTCTGTGGGGCTGCTGTCGGCCATGCTGGCGGTGATGCTGGTCCCCGGCAACGGTGCAGGCGCAGCTGCGATCAGCAAGGTGGCACTCGGGCAGCCGGGCAACGGCGTTGCCGCCTCCAACCTGCTGTTCGAGCGCTACAGCCAGCGGGCGGGACCGCTGCGCCACTGGGATGCGACCAACCGGCTCGCCGAAAACGATGGCCGGGTGAAGGCCTGCGCGGACCGTGCCGACCGCTTCGCCGACTACCGCCGGCTCACCCGCTGCGAGATCCTCGTCTCCAGCCGCAAGCGTGCGATCGAGGTCGGGCAGGGCATCGTCGACTGATGCTGACCCCGGCCGTCGTCCGCTCCGCCGCAGGCGCCGCCAGCTACTATGCCACCGACAATTACTACACCGACGGTCAGGCCACCGAGGCGAGCCTGTGGATGGGGCAGGGAGCTGAAGTGCTCGGACTGGAGGGTAAGGTCGGGCAGCAGGCCTTCGAGGCGGTGCTGGCCGGCAGGCTGCCGGGCGGCGACACCATCGCGGCCGGCGCCAACGGCAAGCACCGCGCCGGGCTCGACTTCACCTTCTCCGCGCCGAAATCGCTGTCGCTGCTCGCCTATGTCGGTGGTGACGTCCGTCTGCTGGATGCGCATATGGCCGCGGTCAGGACGACGATCGGGTGGATGGAGGCCAACCTCGCCGAGACCCGGGTCAGCCGCGACGGCCGCCAAGAGGCGGTAAGGAGCGGCAATCTCGTCGTCGCGCTGTTCCAGCACGACACCAGCCGCGCCCTCGATCCGCAGGCGCATATCCATGCGATCATCGCCAATGCGACCAGGGCGCCTGACGGCAGCTGGCACGCGCTCCACAATGATGCCCTGTGGGCGGGCTACACCGCGGCTGCCTCGGTCTACAACGCGACGCTGCGCGCCGCGGTCGAGCAGCTCGGTTATGTCACCGAGCGCGTTGCCAAACATGGCCAGTTCGAGATCGCCGGCATTCCCCGCGATACCATCGCGCTGTTCTCGACCCGCTCCGCCGAGATCGATGCCGGCATGGCGGCGATGACGCATCACACGCCTGAGGCACGCTCGGCGGTGACGCTCAGCACCCGGGCGGCCAAGCCGGCCGCGCTCGACCGTGACGTGCTGCGCGGGGAGTGGGCTGAGCAGGCACGGGGCGCGGGGGTCGATCTGCCGGCGATGGTGGTAGCGGCGCAGGCGAGGGCGGTCAGTTCGCCGACGACGTGGCAGCGGCTGGTGGCGGGGGCAGGTGGTATTGCCGCGCAAGGGATCGTGCTGGCGGAGCGGCTCGGCATCCGCATCGGCCCTGCGCCGGATCCGCTGGTCCCTGAGCGGGCCGGGCGGCTGCGGCCCGATGCGTTTGTCGCCGCGCATGCGGTGGCATCCGCTATCCGTCATCTCGGTGAACGCGAGGCGGCGTTTCCGGCGCGCGACGTGCTCAAGGCGGCGCTTGATCTGGGCGCACCGGTCGCGGTTGCCGCGGTCGAGCAGCGTATCGCCCTGCTGGCGACGCGCGGGCTGCTCATCGCCGATAACGCCGGCCTGATGATGACCACCGAGCAGGCGGTCGCCATCGAGCGCAACATCGTCGCTGGTGTCCGTGCCGGTCGCGATGCCGTGCCCGCGATCATCGCCGCCGGCGACGCCGGCGTGCGCATCCAGCAAGCGGCACTCGCGGCGATGAACCGTAAGCTCAACACCGGCCAGCTGGCGGCCGCCACCACCATCCTCACCGCCCGTGATCGCGTCGTCGCGGTGCAGGGCGTGGCCGGGGCGGGCAAGTCGTCGATGCTGAAGCCCGTCGTTGCGATCGCCAGGGCCGAAGGGCGGCAGGTGATCGGTCTTGCCATCCAGAACAGCGTCGCCCGCCGGCTTGGCGCCGACACCAGCGTTGCGGCTCGGACGATCACGTCGTTCCTGCGCGAGCATGAGTACCGGCCGGGGACCTCGCTGCGCGGCGCGATGCTGGTCGTCGACGAGGCTTCGATGATCGACAACCGCACGATGGAGCGGTTGGTCGACGTCGCCCAGGCGCACGGCGTCGGCCGGCTGGTGCTGGTCGGTGACCGCAAGCAGCTCGGCGCCGTCCAGGCGGGCAAGCCGTTCGACGTCATCCTGCGCGCCGGCAGCCGCACTGCGGTCATGGACGAGAATGTCCGTGCCACCACGCCCGGGATGCGCGCCATCCATGCCGCGGCGCAAGCTGGTCATGTCCCTGAGCTGATGCGGCTGCTGCAGCCCGACACCATCGCGGCACCTGGTACCGCCGCGGCGGTCGTCGCCGACCGCTGGATGGCGCTGTCGCCGGCAGATCGGGCCCGCACCGGCATCTATGCATCGGGCCGGCAGCTGCGTGCCGAGATCAACGACGAGGTCCAGCGCCGGCGTCTGGCCGCGGGCGAGCTGCAGGGCACGGCTGCCCGCTTCGAGGTGCTGTCGCCGGTGCATCTCACCCGCGAGGAGCAGCGTGCGCCTGAGCACTACCCGCGTGACCGCATCGTCGAGTTCAGCCGCGGCGTGCCGACCCAAGGCATTCGCCCTGGCTTTGCGGTGGTGGTGGGCGTGACCGGCGCCGTCGTCACCCTGCGCCGGCCTGGCGGCCGCCAGGAGCAGTTCCGGCCGGGCAGGCTTGCCGCCAACCGGGTCGACGACTTCGTGCGGGTGTACGAGCGTCAGGGCATTACCCTTTATGCCGGTGACCCGCTGCGCTGGACCGCCACCGACCATGATCGTGGCCTGGTCAATGCCGACACCGCCCGCCTGACCCGGGTCGCGCCCGATGCGCTCACCGTCGCGACCGCGGACGGCCGCGAGCTGCGGCTCGAGCGGGGTGATCCGATGCTCAAGCGGCTCGACCTTGCCTATGCCACCAGCACTCATGCCGCCCAGGGTGCGACTAGCGATCTCGGCATCGTCGTCGCCGACAGTCGCGAGGGCAGGCTCATCACTACCAGCTTGCTGCGCGTGCTTGCCACCCGCATGCGCGAGGGCGTGACATTGGTCGTCGATGACGGGAAGCGGCTCGAGAAGGTCGCCAGCAAGCAGAGCGGTGAGAAGACCGCGGCGAGTGATGTCGTCGGGCAGGGCATCGTGGCGGCCGCTCCCGCCGACGAGGCGCTGATCCAGCTGCCTGACCCGCGTGCCGCTGAGATGGCGGCGATCCGGGACTATGCCCGTGCCTTCATCGCGGTGGAGACCGCGCACCAGCGCCGCGAGTGGCCGGAGCGCGACGATGTTCGCGCCATGCATGCCAGTGCCGATCGGCTCGACCAGTTGCGGCCGGGCGGTGCCGAGGATGTCCGGACGGTGCTCGATCGAATGCCTGAGCTCGGCCGTGACATCGCCAGCGGTCGGACTGAGGCGGCGTGGCGGGCCTGGGTCGATGAAGGGCAGGTGCGGGCGGGCAGGGGGGCAGACTATGCCGCGCGCTTCGTCGCCGACTGGCGTGCCGCCTCGGCGGAGCGTGCCAGAGCAGGCGACGAAGACGGCAGCTGGCGGGCGGAGCGTAAGCGGGAACGGCTGGCCGAGCGCATGGAGCAGCAGCCAAGGCTGGCACGGGCGTTGGAGCAGCGGATCCCGGAGCGTCACCTTGAGATCGACCGCCTCGGTATGACCCGGACACGGGATATCGGTATTGGGTTATGAACGACCGCGGCTTGGAGTTCGTCGGCTGGCTGAAATGCAGGTGGGAGTAGGACACCCATAGGCTATGAGTGGCAGCCAAGGCAGGCCTCTAAAGTTGGGCTGCGGCCTGTCATGGGGTGAGGAACACATGCACTTTCGAGCAGCCGCTATGATCACCGGCCTGATATGGGCAGCGTCAGCAGCAGCGCAGACCGAACCGGTTGCCGTGGCAACTGCTTTTCTCAAAGCCCTTACTGATGGCGATGTCGTCGCCATCCGCGCTTTGCGTACCCCGGATGCGGTTTTTGGCGCCGGGGATATTGCGGGTCCGATGGCTGAAGCGGAAACCGTGCTGCTGAGGCTTTCGCAGCGGAAATGCTCGGTTGGAAAGCCTGTGCTGTCATCTGAGCTGGTCGACTCGACCATGCTCGGCCTGGATTCTGTCAAAACCGGAGACGGCAGGTGGGTTGAAGCAATAATGTCGTGCTTGGCTGATAAGGGCGGGACCAAAAACACCCCGGTCAGGGTGGCGGTCGTTCGTGGGAAGATTGCGGCATTCGGTTTCTGATTGCTGACTTAGAGCGTTTTCCGGCCGACCTGAGTCGAAGGGGATTCACACGGGCGTGCTG
>NZ_JACYUG010000028.1 GCF_014841615.1 Sphingomonas sp. CFBP 8760
CGAGTTCGCCTTTCACCTCAGGGGAACTCTCCACTTTTCCGGGGCAAGTCCAGAACACCTCACCGCGCTCGCCGCGCTTACTCCGAACCGCGCTGCAGCCGCCCGGCGGGACATGCCTCCCGAAATGGCACTAACAACCCGCTCCCGCAGGTCCATCGATAACGGCTTGCCCATCTGACCGGCCTCCCGTCACCGGTGACAAGCATGAATCAGACTTCAGTCCCCTTGGGAATCCCTCAACGATTCACGCCGTTCGGATTATGCTCTAGCGTGGGTGACGGCGTGGCGAACGCAATTGGCTTCTTCCCAGAACTCCGGGTAACAAACCGGCGAAACACCGACATTGGCGATCAGTTCACCTACAAGTGGGGCGTTGATCCAGATGCTACGATCTTTGGCTTCGTGGCTCAATTTTCAAAATCGTATTTCTTTCTCGGCGCGATAGCTGCGCCCCACTTGAAGCTCATTGAAGGTCAACAGCATCCCAGCTGGCGGCGTCATAGTGAGGATGTCATCGGCGCTCTTTGAAGGCGTAATGTAGAAATTGCTCCCTGCGGCGAGGGCATTTTGCCTAGGGGTCAGCGTTTTTTGACTTGGGCGCTTGCCTGGCCTCATCGACGGAACACCGTGCGAACATCGTCCGGGACTATTCCGGGACTTCTCCCGGAATGTCCTGCCAATCGCTGCCATTCCCTGCCACTGACGATGATGGCGCTTGCCTTTCTACAAGGGCGACCGCTAAGGGAAATCGCAGTCGGGGAGTGGCGCAGGCTGGTAGCGCACCTGGTTTGGGACCAGGGGGTCGCAGGTTCGAATCCTGTCTCCCCGACCACAAATCTGTCCTTTGTCATTAAGCCTGCACCTATTTTTCATAAGGCGGCCGGGATTACATTGGCCAGCGGGGTTAGAAAGGTGGAGACGCGAGGTAAGCGCCACCTGCGGTGTTGAGGTCAGGCCAATCCTGTGGGATGTGGAGACCTCGACCATGATGCCGTCGTCAGACCGCCCTGACTTTCGGCGTCGGACACCACCGGATCATCGACTCTGTGGATCGCATCAACGCCACCCTTCGGCGATAGGCTGGCAGTGTCGGTCTTACGCTGGTGAAGATTTCGCGAAGGGCAGGTCCAGCTGGGACGAAGGACAAGTCTGCATTGCGGTTTCCTCCCTTTCGATAGGGGGTAGGTAGCTTCGACCCTCACCGTCGGCAGGACCCAAAAGGCGTGAACAGCTACCTGGAGCCGTACGATAGTCGCAGCCAGGGTGACGACGGCGAGGTAGTCCCGTGGTGTGTTTTCGGATCGGGTGGCGTCGCGGCGAAAATGCCCGAGTTTGGAACATCATTCGACTCGGTGGCGGTTGCGACGGAGCTGCTAATTGACGGGATATCCGCTGGCAGGCTCGAGCGTGCCGGAGATCACGGTGATAGCCCCGCATGCCGGCGATGGGCCTGCAGAACTGGTGCGCGTCGTAGGCGCCACGGGGTAGCACGACCTCGGCTGCCGCTCAGGCGATCAGTGCGGGTACCTGTGGCACGTCACCGCGATGACGGACAGCGAGGTGGCAAGCGACGGGGCTGCCCGGTCCGCATACGGTCAGGCGAGGCCTGATGCTCAGACCATCACGGGGACGCCCAAGCGCCCGATTTCCGGTCCCCTTGTGACCCAGCTGGCGTGCTGGTGGGTGCAAACGATCGTGCGGTCCACAATCGGAGATTATAACTCGCCATCTCGTTAGTCACGGCGGCCAGCCCCCACCCTCCAGCACGAGAGTGACCAGATGCTGCGTCAGCGCTGCGGCTCACCTCTCGTAGGCGAGGCGGGCCCAGTCGTCCCAGCGATCCACGCGGTCGGCGAGCCAGCCGAAGAAGTCGTCGCGCGCCGGCGAGGCGGCGAAGGAATGCGACCAGATGACGGAGCGGGTGGGCACCCGCGCAGCCGTCGTCCGCCATGCTCCATCGTCCCAACGACGTCCGACCGACCGTCACGATCGAAATGGACGTGCATCGATCGTCATGGAGGCGAAATCCCGTCATGTGTCGTCTCCGGCGCCTGACCTATTGCTGCGCAACCGATCTCGACGGGGTCCATCGGCAAGCCCTGTCGATCATGTGGTCTACGGGGAGGCGCCGCCGCTGCCTCGGAGCTTTCAGGGCCATCGCCTCGTCGCCCTCGCGTGCCCACCACGAGCCGGTATCGAGGGAGAGCGACAGGACCTCCACGGTGGTGAAGCTCCGGGCTGCCGGCGATCCATCGCGGGGAAGCACCTGCAGTAGAAGGACATCGTCTTCCGGACCGTCCCCATAGGGCACCCGCTCCACGATGATCGCCACCGACGAGGGCGTTTCGAAATGGCCTGAGCCTAGGACGACGTCGATCATGCCTTGCATCCCATCCATGCATCTTACGCCAAGAGGTAAGTGCTTTGCACTAGACAGATAAGGACGATGAGCCCTTAGGACAAGGAGGTAAGTGGTTTCGCGTAGACGACGGCTCTCGGAATGGTTAACGTCACGCATGGAGAATGCCCCCGACGAATGCCATCTGGCCGACGTCACGTCGCCGGACTTTCTCGCCCGCATCTGGCCTGACGGAATGCCGGACCGGGATCGCATCCTGCTCGACGCGCTTTCGCCGAAGGACCGCATCCCGATACTGTGCCGACTGAACGCCGTATGGCGCGCCGAGCAGGGCGAGCCCCTCGGCCCGTTGGCGAACTCGATCGGTCTGCAGCGCGCTGCCTTCTTCAATCTGCGGAGAGCATGGCGTCGTCATTCCCTCGCCGGCATCATCCCGAACGAGACGCGATCGTCACGCCGCCGACCGGCGGCGCCCGAAAAGGATCCCCGCGAAGCGCTGGCCAATGCGATACTGCGGTCCCATCCGAGACTACGCAACGTCGACGTAGCCAAGCTGATGTTGGAGACGTCCAAGCCGCCGTCGGAGCGAGGCGAACACCACGCCTATCTGGCGGCGCTGCAGCTCGCGGAACGCTTCGTTCAGCGCGAGCGCCGCGTGCTCGCAGGCGATCAGGACTTCGTCAGGGAAGCCTATGGGCGAGCCCTCGGCATCGATCTGGTCGCCGTCTCGATCATAGCGGACGAGGACCCCACGAACCTCGCGGTGGTGGCCATCGTGATGGAGGAGGCCAGCGGGGTCGTGCTGGGAACGTCGCTCGGCCTCCTTGCCGATCGTAGCGCTCTGCAGCTTGCAGCGCTGGAAGCAGCCGCCGCCACGATCCGCCTGCATCGGGCCGATCTCCCGCCATCAACGGCGCCGGACATCGACCTCTCCCTGGTCGTCGGCTCCGACTTCGCGACGGCCGAACTCGATGGGATGCTCAGGCCGCACTTCTCGGACGTCTTCGTCGGCGGTGCGGGCGGCTACGGGACCGGGCGACAGGTTCTTCAGATCATCGGCCCGAAGGTGGGGCGGATGGTCATCCATCCCAGAAAGATGGATTCCGTGGACATGGATCACCTGTCCCGGACACGGATTCTCCATCGCCTGCCGCTCGATCAGGCCAGGGCATTGTGGTCGAAGGAGGTGCAGAGGCACAACGAGGCAGGGCTGCAGACGCTGAGGAACATCGGTATGTACGATGGCGACGGACAGGCCGATGGACGTCTGTCCGGCGCGATCGGAACGATCGAGGCTGCAATGCGGTCATGCTACATGCCCGTTCCGGCGGCCTGAACGATGGCGGTCAGACCTGCGATGAGCGTCGACGAGTGGTCCTGGTCCTGCTGGCAGCCCCTTCGCTCGACCACCGGTCCTACCAGTCGGGCAGCGACCAGCCCTTCCGCGTCGGCCCGGCTCATGGGACGACCGCCTCCCCTCATTCCCACCGTCGAACGCCGGTCACCGGTGGCCCAGACCAGTCGGGGACGAAGCCTGATCCCGGACGGCCGGTCGCCAAGCAGGGCCTCGACATGCCTCCCGGCTCCGTGAGCCCCGACCAGAGCGGGGACGAGCCGTACGCCCGCGGCCGCGAGAGGCCGAATCAGGGCGTTCGTCTCCTCCAGCGCCCGGGCCACGACCACGACGCGTGCATGTCGGCGCGACATGGCATGGCCGACCTCGGACGGGAACATCAGGGATCGCAGCAGGGCTCGAGCGGTGGTGGCCGCATCCGGCGTCCCGATCGACAGGACGATGCCGGTTACGGCACCTGCCACGGGATCGATCGCCATCGTCGCGAGAGGGCGTGTCGACGTTCCGTCGTGAACGACCGGCAGGTCGAGCACCGCGTGATCCACCACGACGTCGGCGTCGGACCACTCCCCCGGGGGAAGAAACGAAGGACGCGAGTTCCGCACGTGGGCGACCACCGTGTCCCGATGCGGAAGCGGCACGCCGCTGGTCTGCGCCATGACGACGATCAGCGGAAACATGTCGGCGGCGAACATGGAGGGGTTGTCGGCGACAATCCGGTCGACGATCTCGAGCTGGGTCGTCGACATCGAGGTGGCCCGGCTGCGGGTCTCGGCGGCCCCGGGAAGCAGTTCGGGCCGAGCCGTATCCCGCCAGGACCGCACGACGTTGTAGAACTGGGCGACGCCGATCCCCAGTTCGGCAGCGAACCGTTCGGCACTCCGACGGCCGGGTTCGCGAAGAAAGCGTTCGGCCAGCAGTATCCTTCGAAGGACTTCGGGCCGACGATCGGGCTGTACGAACGTGAGGTCGACGTCTGTGGTCATTGTACGTCCTTCTGGTTGGGGCTGGGATGGACATTCGAAAGGCGTCGACGTCGCGCGGGACGACGCCGAGACCTGGACGGTCGAGACAGGAGGCCGCCACTGGATCGACCGTCCGCGGCATGTGGGCGGACGGCGGAGGCTGACCGGTAGGGATATCGGGCGCGTGTCAGGCAGGCCGGCGTGGTCTGCTGGGTGATCGCAGACGTCGGAGACGATCGATCTCCGCCACATGCCGGACCACCGGCACCTAACGGCAGGGCGGCACCTGGTCTGACGTCACGGAAGCGGTTCGGCTGCGCGCTCCGAGGGATGCGGGCGGACGAGCGGCTTCGTGGTCTGGCTATGCGGCGGCGGCGGGTTCCGCAGCGATCCCAAGCATCGCCGCCGAAAGTGTCCCGCGACGCCCGGCGTCCGGCACGAGAACCCGCCGTGGTCCTGGAAGGGCGTCCGAAAGCCGGTGGCGCATCACGTCCTCGGCGTCGTCCAGGGACAACGGCTCGCCCTCGCGCATTCTATAGGGTCTCGACCCGATGGCACGATCGGTCATGTCCGCATGCAGGGCGATGCCGGCAGGCCGTAAGCCCAGCAGTCTCGACAGCACCCGTCCGGAGCGAGGGCGCAGCGGATGGGCGGCAACGGCAAGCCCGGCGCCTTCGAGCGACGCCGTCAGATGCGCCCATCTCGCGCCCTCCCCGATCGGCACGGTCAGACGATCGGCAATGACCTCGTCATGGGTATCGGCACGCGCGATGGCATCCAGAAACGCCCGCGCGGCGTCCCCGGCTTCCGGCGGTCGCAGCGACAGCGAAAGCCCGAGGGGTATCGCCGAGATGCGAACGTCGAGAAGCAGGCACATCGTCGGCATGACGATTCCGTGATCGGGATGGAAGACGGGAAGTCCGACGGCGCAGAAGCCCAGCACCAGTTCGGCGAAGCCTGCCGGTCGCAGCCCGCGCCCACGACGTGCGGCCGTCACGCAGTTCCGCACGTTCGTCACGCCGGGCATCGCGACGCCCCGAGCGCGACCCAGGTCCAGGGCCAGCTGGACGACCCTGCTGATGGGCACGGCAGGCATGGCGGCCTCCGCCTCGGCGACGATTGCCGCCTGTTCGCGACTGACTGGAAAGGAAGGCCTCTTCCGGGAGCCGGCGCCCGGCAAGGCCTCGGCCCGTCCCGCCTGTCGCCATGCCCTGACGAGGCGCCAGAACGTCGGTTCGGAGACGCCGAGCCTGGCGATGGCGTCTCTACTCGACATCCGTCCGGCCACGTAGTCCGTGACCAGCGCCACCCTTCTTAGCGTCTCCGCCTGGCGGTGTGGCCCCACCCCGACGAGGCCAGGTACTTCCTTGGACATGCTAGTTCTCCCTTGCGTGCTGATTGGTGCGAGTGGACGCCTGGGCGCCGTGGGGGCCGGCCGGGGGGTGTTCAGCGGCCGGCTGGGGGGTGTGCAGCGGCGGGAACGGGACGCGCGTGTCGTCATCCACGCGCGGGCGTGGACAGCCAGACGGCGAGGCATTCGTCGCCGACGGTGCGGACATGGGATCGCCGAATCGGTCGGGACGAGGCTCGCGGGGCCGGTCTGCCGGATCGGCGACGTCGCGAAGTTCCGCGGTCGTTTCAGCCGACGCCGGGCCGAACGACTTTCCGCCCCGGGGGGCGGTCATGCCCTATCGACGGCGCCGCGGAAGCACGGCGCCGAGCGGGACGACCTGTCCGCCTGGACGTCGGATCGAAAGCATCGCGACGGTATGGAAGTCGATCGGCCTTTAGTCGGGCACGGATCGGGCATGATGGCCGACGCGTTCACGCCATGCCGGACCGGAGGGGGCGACATGGTCGCCGCCGTGGCCCCGCCGGCCTTCGCCTCAGCGTTCTCCCAGTTTCCGGGCTACAGGATTATCCTGGTGGTACGCGGCGGCGGGGGGCGATGCAGCGCGTTCGCCAGGGCTGCTTCCATGATGCCGCCCTCTCCCCCCGGCGCGAGGATCGCCAGTGACCTGAGCTTCTTCAGGATCGGGGCGTTGTGAGCTTTGACGGTGCGATCGACGACGGACTGCGCCACCTCCAGGGGCACGGGATTCCGCCCTAGGGTCCTGATCGCCGCCGCCGAGACGCTGCCGCCCTGGGTGGCTGCAGGAAGCAGCCTGAGACGGCCGAGATCGGGACCGATCACGTCGATCGCCGCGCGGCCGAACCGTCTCACTCCTCGCGCCGTGACGCTATCCGAACCCAGCCGTCGGACCATCGCCAGCCTGAACATCGCGGAGAAGACGTCTCCATCAGGACCGACGACGACGTGTAGGTCGGCTGGCTTCCCTTCGGCGACGTCGATGCCTTCCGCAGCTATGAACTGGCGAGCCTGCTCGAGCGCCTTTTCCTGGCTCCTTGCCGCCTCCCGCTCGTCCGAAACGTTCGCAGCCAGGATCAGCCCTGCGCCGGCTTCGACGACCAGCGCCAGTATAGCGATGGTGGACGGATGGCCAGCTGACGGAGCTAGCGTCAGCGATACCGCACAGGAGTCGAGAACGATGGTTCTTCCATAATCGGTCGCGAGACGTCCGGCCGTGAGCTTTCCCCGCCGGCGCGCGTCTCTGGCTATCGCTAGAGCGGCCGTCATCGATATCCGGTCGGGCGACCGTTCCTGCACGAGATGCGCGAAGGCCTTGGTCGACAGATCGTCCACCATCCCGCCTCGACCGGCCAGGCGACGGGCCACTTCGCGTGCTGCCTGAAGCCGGTCCTTCCTGCCCGGGCCTCGCACGCGTCGCACGACGAAGGAGGCCAGCGATTCCAGCGTCCGCCCGTCCTCGTTCTGCCACAGCTTCTTCAGCCGATACATGGTGGGGACGCTGACGCCGGCGGTCTCGCTCGCCTTCTCCACCGTCTTGCCACGCCGGATCTCCAAGAGACCGGCCAGCCTCGCGAGCAGCTTTTGCTGGTGCGCCGAGCCGAGGGACCGCATGAAGAGCCAGTCGGCATGGCGCGGCTGATAGCCCAGCTCATCGAGGAGCTGCTCCAAGTTCGGACGTTCCGCTTCGGGGTGTTCCATCCTGCCCGTCTCATTACGGTCGGCGGTCTTCCCGCCTTCGTGTTCCCCGCACATCCGTTGGTCCATTCCAGCCACGTATCACACGTCGCCGGCGCGACACCGTCGATATCCTAGCAGAAGAAACGAATCCTTCGCCATCCTATCATGGCGGATAAAACCAGTTGAACTCGCAGACATGAGGGCTACATCAAGGGTACTATCATGGCAGAAAGGTCTAAGATGCCCATCGACACATCCTCCCGCAGCCCTTCGAGGAGCTATCGTTTCGAACAGGTGGGCGGGCGGCCACAGCGTTCGGGCAGGCCTTGGACCGCTAGGCCGCGTTGGGCGGGGGTCGCGTTCGATATCCCCGTAGTGCTCGCGGACGGTGACGCCGTGATGCGGATCGAGACGGGCTGCGGGGCGTCGGACATGGACGCAGACAGACGTCCGATCGACTCGGTCATGCTTGCGGACGTCGTCAGGCCCGACATCGTAAAGACGCTGGCGTACCCGTTCCGCCTGACCGTCCTGACGCCGGACACCGTCGCCATCTCCCGGCCTGGCCGTGCCCGCCAGCATGCCGACGGGATCTGGGATATCGTCGATCCTCGTATGGATGGATCGGCGTGTGCCGGAGACGCCGTGCGACGAGACATGATACATCATGGCCTTGCCGCGGCGGCGCTCGGCGCCAGACACGTCGTCGAGACGAGGGATGCCATCGGATCGTCGATCTTCCGGGCGAACCTCGAGCGCCTTGCGATCTATCGTACGATCGTGCCGACGCATTCCCAACAGGCGATCGCCCAGCGCATGCTCGCCAGCCGGTCCGGCCTGACGCTGGGCGATCTGGCGGACGCCCTCCATCCGCACCCGTCGAACGGCTTCACGATCGCCTTCGGCCTCGTGATCGGCCGCTTTGTGTCCGTGGACATGGAGACGGTCCTGGGTCGCGACAGTCTGATCTCCCCCACCCCGCCAGTACCGGTGCGCCTGCCCGGGCTCTTCGACAGGCTGCGCATGCCGCGGGCTGCCTGACACGGCCCACCACCTCGATCTTCTCCCGTCACGCCGGCTTCCGACGCTCCCACCACCCGCAAGGACCCCTCGCCATGATGCAGCACGATCCCATCGATCCCCAGCGCCTCCGAGTCCCGGCACCTGCCGATCATGACGGCTCGGGCGCCGGATCCGCCAGCACGCGTGCAAGTGGGGTACGTGGACGCGTCGCGGACATGAGGCACGGTACGGCGCACGCCGCTTCGATCGCCCGCGGCCTGCCCCTTCGTCAGCCGATCTCGGTGCGCATGGCAGGCGGCATCCGGAAGGAAGACGGCGACGCACGTCTCTCCCCCGTTCCAGGCGGCATTACGAAAGGTGACACTGCCGCCCTGCCGGACGTCGCGGCAAGCCGAATGAACCGCGTCTGTCGGCGGGCGATCGACGCCCGGCTGCGCAGGATGAATCTGGACGAGGCTTCAGGCCGCGCGGCCCATTCGCTCCGACAGTCCGCATGACGAAGGCGTGCACGTCGACCCAGGAGGACGTCGACGACGATCTCCAAGGCACCCGCACGGTCAAGGTGGCCACGCCGCTTTCCGCCTCCATCGCCCGGGCGAAGGAGATCGGCGCGATGCTTCTCGACCCGGCCTACGAGGCGTCCAGCATCCGCCTCCGCGATCTCGGCATCACGCCGGACCGACACCCGGGCATCGCCTCCGACGACCTATGCTCGATGGGCACGGTGATCACCGAGGAATCCGGCGGCAGCCTGCGCACCTTCTCGGGAGGCCTGCCTCACGTCTGCGGCTGGTGGCCCGGATGGAAGTCCCGCCGGATCCAGCACTGGGAAGGCATGCCGGCCTTCGATCACCTGATCGCCGCCGAGTGCGACCAGACGGTCGACTGGATCCAGAGCGAAGGCATCGGCTTTCGATTCTCCCTGGACCGCAAGCGGTTCGGGTACACGGCGGATGCGGACATGCGGATCGATGGCAGGCGCCACGTCGTCGAGATCAAGCGTACCGAGCGGGACCTGCGCAAGCCCGAATATCTGCTGAAGCTCGCTGCGGTCGCGGAGATATGCCGTCGATGCGGCTGGATCTTCCGCATCGTCCTGGCGGACGAAATCTTCGTCGGCCGTCATCACCGCGAGAACGCCGAGCGCTTCGCCATGCGGCGCTTCGCGCACGTCAGCCGTCAGCATGTCGCACGACTGGAGGCCTTCGCGACGAAGCATGGACCTGAAGCCACCTACTGGGATGTCTCGAAGGTGCTGTCGCCCCGGTGCATCGAAGCCGGCGAGGCAGTCCTGCAGGCCCTCTTCATCCAGCGGCGAGTGAGCATGGACCTCACCCGTCGCGTCCACCCGAACAGCCCTGTCCGGATTCTCTGAGGAGGCGGTCGTTCCTTCCATCCTTGAGCCGCGACCGTTCCGACGGGGCGCGACACCACGCAGCCGGGAGAAAGCCCGATGACCCCAGCCAATCCCAGTCCCGGCGACGAATGGCTCGGCCCCGACAGCGAGCCGGAGTTCGTCATCTCGCGGTCCGCGATCATCATGATCGGCATCGAGCCGTACAAGCACAACGGCCTGCTGCCCGGCAGACGCATCTACCTGATGCACATGAAGACCGGCATGCCCTATCTGCGCAAGGACGAGCGGGGCGAGGTCGGCCTTCTCACGAAGCAGGGCTGGGACGACATGACCATCGACGGCGAACTGCGCGTCGTCGAGCCTCCGCCTCTGATCTCGGCGCGCCTGATCGCGCGGATGACCGACTGGGACTATCGTGCCATACTCGGAAACCGGGATGCCGAGGGCAATCCGGCACCCCCGGTCGCCGGCGAGGCGCTGCCCCTCGAGCCTGGTGCGGCCAAGATGCTGGCCCAGGTCCTATGCTGCGACGAGCACGGGGCAAAGAGCGGCAACCTCTCGATCCGACGTACGCTCGAGAAGCACTGGCCCGGCGAGCTCGAGGAGAAATTCGGCGCGTTCGACAGTCCGCCGACCATCAGGCGCTGGCGGAGCGAACGGGGAACCCCAGGCGACCGCCGGCTCACCGACTTCGTGCGCATGTGGGGACGCGTCCCGCGCGGTGGCTACAGCGACGGCCTGATCGATGGGATCATCTACAAGGTCTGCCTGCGCGTCAAGACGGAGCCTGGCACGATCGAGGAGATCGCGGCCGAGGTGGCGACGCTCGTCCATGAGATCAACGCCGGCAAGCATCCCGATCACGAGAAGCCAACGGTACCCTACCCTATCCCCAGCCAGTCGAAGGTCTACCGGTCGTGGCGCGAACTCGAGAACGCCTACACGGCGGCGACCATGGAGGGCGCGGCAGTGATGCGATCCGAATGGAAGGGATCGGGCCGGTCGCTGAAGGCGAAGCATCCGCTGCAGCTTGCCATGATCGACCATACCCGGTTGCCGATGTCGGTGGTCATCGATCTCGACAACGACATCGTCTTCAACGAGATCTGGCTGACGGTGCTCGTCGACGTCTACTCGCGAGCGGTACTCGGCTGGGTGATCACCGCCTTCCCGCCATCGCTCTGGACGGTGGCCGAAGTCATCCGGAGAGCGAACCGACAGAAGCGGCCGCCACCAGGAATGGCGAAGAAGCATCCGATCCTGCGTCGGCTCTGCGGCCGTTCCGACATCATCATCGTCGACAACGGCCGCGAATTTCGTGGTCACGGTCTCGAGGACGCGGTCGCGGGAGCCGGCTTCTCCATCCGTTTCGCGCCAATCAAGCGTCCGACCTACAAGGCGGTGATCGAAAGACTCTTCAGGACGATCAAGGGCAAGCTGACAAGCCGCCTCCCCGGCGTGACCATTCCCATCGCACGCGCAAGCAAGCGAGAGTACGATGCCAGGATCAAGGCATGCGTCATCCTCGAGGACCTCGAGGCGCTGATGAACCAGTGCATGGCGGAGTACCACACGGAGCCGCACGAAGGGCTCCTCGGGCGGCAGCCCGCACTCGTGTTCCAGAAGGGCACGGGCGGCCATATCGAGATCTGTCACGAGATCGATCGGTTCATGAACGAGATCATGGAGGTCCGCTTCAACGTACAGGTCGACAAGGCCGGCGTCACCCGCTGGGGCCTCAGATACACGAGCCCTCCAGACGATCCCGGTGCGGTCTCGGACCTGCTGGACGATCTCGTACCCATCGAGCCCCGGCGACAGCGACGCGACGACGCCAGCGCGCGCACGAAGCTGAAGTTCGACCGGATGAACATCGGTCGTATCCTCGTCTGGAACGGCAAGACGCGCCGATACGTGTTGCTGGTCTGCGAGTACTCGAACTACTCGGAAGGCATGCCGCTCGAGCTGCACAAGCAGATCCGGGACCAGGCGAAGGCCGAGGCGGACGAGTTCAACAGCGAGGAGCAGTGGCTGGCTGAGCGTGCCCGGCGCATACGTGCGATCCGCTCGATCGACGTCACCGCCAGTCGCGAGCAGAAGGCGGAGCTCGCCAAGCTCAACGAGATCCCCCGGATCCATCAGCTGGTCGGTAATATTCTCGATCTCAGTATCGAGCCGGCCGAAGCGGTGACGCTGGACGACTTCATCCATCACGACGTCGCAGCGATCCGGTCGATCGACGACGAGGTGCGCGCGCCTCGCAAGGACGTCGCCAGCGAGGGGTCGGACAAGCCTCAGCGCATCCCGGCCCGGGACCGCCGCCGCGGTGGCCAGCCGCCTCGTGGGCAGTCCCAGACCGAGGCGACGTCGCCGCGACGCAGCGGCTCGTCCCGCAAGACCATCGGCGAATACTAGCAGGAGCAGCATGATGTCAGATCAGGAAAGCCCGGCCGCCCGCATGGCGCGTGCCGCGGAGGCCACGGGCAGGTTCAACGCGATCAGGGTCAGGCATGGGCCGCAGAACGCGCTGGTGGGGGGGCTGGACGGCTTCCGCATGCAGGCGCTCGCGATCCGCGCCGCCCGGGCCGAGACCGGTCGTCGGATAGCCATGCCAGTAGTCCGGACGATCGCCGAACTGGGCGTCGGCAAGACCATCGGGGCGGAGCGGCTGGAGGAGCGTCACCGCCCCACCGATCCCGACGATGCGCGACGCCCGGTGATCATCGCGACGCTGGACACCACGGGGATGCAGATCTCCGTTCCGCAGGCCATTCTGCGCGCCCTGAAGAAGCCGAATCCGAACCATGCCATGAAGCCCGCGGTCGCTTGGGAGCGCGCCCACCGCGCGCTCCGCGAGCACGACGTCCAGCTCGTGATCTTCGATGAGACGAACCGCGCCGCGCGCAGGCCCTCGATGGGCGAGGTGATCGGCGGAGACCTCATGGACATGCTGCTTGACGGCGAGGCCGCCGTCGCCTTCCTAGGCACCACCGAGGCGAACAAGGTTTTCAACCGGGTTCCTGCCCTCAAGGATCGGATGAAGGCGCCCGTCGTACTGAAGGCGCTCGAATGGTACGACGACGACGAGAAGGCCATCTTCGTCGCGTTCCTGAAGAACATGGACCAGGCGATGCTGGACTGCGACCTGGTGACGGAGGCAGGAGTGTTGATTTCCACTNACCGAGTGCTTGCCGCTCATAATCGCGGGCGTGCGGAGCTAGGCATTGCGCCATTGCGTTGGGATCCAGCTTTGGCTGCATCGGCGCAAAGGTGGGCCAATCGTCTCGCCGTTACCGGTAATTTCAAACATGCGCCTGAGCAGCCAGGCAAACCCGAAGGGGAGAATCTTTGGGCTGGCTCCAAAAATCGTTATTCGATTGAAGCAATGGTTGGCAGCTGGCTGCGACAGAAGCGGTTTTTTAAACCGGGTAAATTTCCAAACAATAGTACTACCGGTAATGGTAGAGATATTCAACATTATACTCAGATGATGTGGCGGGCGACTCGAAAGGTGGGATGCGCCCGTGCTGTCGAAATGCGAGACGAGATTATGGTATGTCGCTATACCGAAGCTGGCAACTACATAGGTGAGCAACCCTTTTAGTTAAAACGTAACAAATATACCTTTATTAGTTGTAGATGATCCAAGAAATGGTCAATGTAGCATGCATCTCGTTGCGTAGGCTGCTTGAATTGTGATCATACCACGCTTGGCCATAATTGATCACAGCATCAGCTGCGGCAGCAGCTTGTCTTATTCATGCCGCTAAATCAACGTTCTGACGGAGTGAATGTCGGCATTGAAGTTTTAATTAATTTAACAAAAAGCGTAGTATATAATTTATATTAATGTTGGCTGATCGAAGTGATGCCAAATCAGGTTGAGCTGATATGTCGGCGTCGGGCTATGACGATTGCGGAGGTAATATGAATAACCAGCGTGATATATCATCGGTGACGCGACATTTGGAGGCAGCGCTTGCGCTTGCGGATGATGCTGACAATTGCCTTCTTGCCGCGGCCATAGCGCATGCCCTTTTCCTTGCCGAGCGATCAGATTCGTCATCGACGGTGACGTCCAACATGTAATTCAAAGGTATGATCGCAGTCGATATATCAAGATCGTCGATGTCGATTATTGGGATGGGCTACGATCACGTGAAAACAACCGGCCATATTCAGCTTCCGAAACGCCGTATCCATAATCGGCCAACTGACGCAGACCGTCTGTATCCCGGATGATGACCAAGCCGCGCTGGGCGGTGATCAATCCGGCCCCTTCCAGATCGTGAAGGGCCTCGGTTACGCCAGTACGTTGTGCCCCGATCATCATGGCCATGAACTCGTGCGTCACATCCAGGCGGTCGGATTGCAGGCGGTCCCGGTACATGAGCAGCCAACGCGCCAGTCGTGCATCGAGACGCTGCCATGCCGCACTGACCAACCCTTCCGCAATTTGAACCAACTGCGCGTAGACTGCCTGGGTCAGCAGCCGTTCCAAGTCACGGCTCTGTTGAAGGGCGGTCAGAGCATGAGCCAGCGGCAGGCGAACCGCACTTATCTGATCAACCTGGACAAAGGTCCGGTAAGGCCAGCGGCCATCTCCAATCACGACTGGCGCTCCGACGAATGTTTCCGGCCCGATCAGGGCGATCTCGGTGCGCTGGGCGTCAGGATAGAGAGTAACGACCGATGCAACGCCGTGTTCGATGAAATAAAGCGCGTCGGGTAGCTCATTCGCTTCGGCAAGTACGGCGCCCCGCAGAAATTTTTGCCGGGTGCAGAAGGGGCTGATCAGCTCGCGATCAGCCACCGTCATCATTGCTAGCAAGGTATTACCCCCGGTCGCTAGAGAGGCGGCATCCAACGAAGCATTTGTGCCATCCGCGTTGATTGTCATGCGCTATTCTAGCTTGATGTGGTAGCCCACGCCATGATAGATACGCAATGGTCAACAATGTGTCGGCTAGCCGACCAAGGCTGGCGTGCAAGCTGGCTTATTTTCCAATCTCTGCGGAGCAGGGGGACGAAATGGACGCGGGATATGTAGCTGATCTGGTGAAGGATTTTACCGTCAGATTATCGGCGATAGCCGACGAGTTCAGTGAACGAGCTGACGTCGTATCTGATGCTGCGCCACTCGCAGACCAGCCGGGCAAACCGGAGCAAGGCTCAAAGATCGCTGCGGTCAGGGAGCTGATCGAAGGGAGGCAGCTTCGGCATCGGTTTTTGCCGGCCGAGCTTTTTCACGAACCAGCATGGGATATGCTGCTGACGCTCTATGTATGCTGGCACGACAATCGAGTGATCAACGTCAAATCGCTTGCCGGCTCCACCAAGGCTCCGCTTACCACCTGCCAGCGCTGGATCGATCACCTTGCCAAGCTGGGCCTTGTGACCCGCAATGCCGACATGGTCGACAGACGACGGATCGAGGTGTTCCTCAGTGATAGCGGTCGGCAAATGCTTGAACGGTACCTATCGGAGATAGGTCAGGATCGGTAGCCGATACACGCGTCTGCCACAGGCGAGGGCTGATCTCATGTCAGTGGGATCAAACGCCAGTCGGCTCCGCACAGCGAAAAACTCCAGCGCGATGATAAAGCGCGACACGGTTGATCAACCATTTCTCCCATATCAAGGCCACAGCAGAGGTGGATGAATCCGCCCCTTCTGCGCTTCCGCCGGTCTTCATTCCCCCGAGGGCCGGCGGAAGCATTGTTCTGATTGTTCCCACATCGCCAGCAATGACCAGGTTTTTTGCATGGTGTATGGTGCATGGCTGCGGTGATCACCGCGAAGCAGATGGCAGGTGGCGATCACTGACGAAACCGGCCTTGCCGATTGAGTACGCTTCGGTCATTCTTGCTGTCGTTGTCGGGATAATGACCGCGGTCCGTCGGCTCGCGACGTCGAATGGGGTGGCAAGACTAGGGATGGGTATAACGGTCTTTACCCCTGCGCCTATGCCTCGTGATGAGGCCCGGCGCAGCGAAGCAGCCAGCCAGTCCGGACTACTCGATCGTGTCGCTGATCCAGCCCTGACCCGGATCGCGAAAGATGCTCGACGGGTCCTGTGCTCGGCCTGGTGCGGGGTAACCGTCATGGTTGGCGAGATGCAGCACGTCATTGCCTCATCCGGCGGTATGATCGGCATGTATCGCCGTTCGACGTCGTTGAGCAGCTATGTGATCGCCGCGCCGAATGAGCCCTTCGTCATCCTGGATGCGTCAATCGACGAACGCTTCGCTGGCAACCCCTTCATATCCGACGGCCTGATCCGCTTCTACGCCGGCACGGCTATCCGGGACGGCGCTGGCGTTGCGATTGGCGTGCTGTGCGTCACTGACAAAATCGCACATGCTGAATTCACCCATGGCGACGCCTTGCTGCTTCGCGAGTTTGCCGATGGCGTATCTGCGACGCTTTGACGGCAGTTCCATGGACTTGTTCCTGGCACCCCAACTGCGGGAGGCGCCACAATCCCAGCCCAGGTTGAAAAACTGATCCAGATTAGCCTCTTCCTATACCTTATGCCGGAGCCAACGGCAGCATGACTCGTTCGCGTCTGCGCGGCTTTGGCCGGCTATCCTTTGATTTCGGAGAATGCAGCATGGCGGTGTTCAACAAGGACATGATCGACCTCGCAACCAAGAACAAGAACTTCCAGAAGGAGGTCTATTACGATGAAAATTGCCAGGTCGTCCTGATGAGCATCGAGCCGGGTGAGGATATCGGCGAGGAAACCCATGATGCGGATCAGACGACGTTCATTGTTGCCGGTGAGGGGCAGGCCGTCGTCGATGGCAGCCGAACCAAGATCGTCGCCAACCGCATGGTTATCATCCCAAAGGGCGCCAAGCACAACATCATCAACCAGGGTGACGAGCCGCTAAAGCTTTTCACCGTCTATTCCCCACCTGCAGAAGATCAGGGGGTCAGTCACAAGACCAAGGCCGAGGCGGAAGCGGCCGAAGAGGAATAAGAAGCAGGCACACCGTCACTCCGTCATCAAACTCACCAAGAGGACAATCATCATGGCCAAGACACTTTCGCGCTTCACGATCGAGCCCAAGGGCGAGGATTATCTGCTGCTGATCGAGGACGAGGACGGCGAGACGATGGAGATATCCGCCACGCTGGAGCAGCTCGATCTGCTCGGCGAAACCATCGACGAACTGCTCGAGAAGGATGATGCCGACGAGGAGTGACGTCGAGCGCGATGATCTTTAATCATCGAACCCAAGCGTATTACCGGGATGGCGTCTGCGGGGCGCCATCCCACAAACGCTGGAAGCGCAACCGCTGAAAAGCAGGCAAAGGCGTTCTTAACGGTGTCGGGGCTTGATCTCAGGCTGCCTGTCGGGCGGCCGGGTCCGGAGTGGCGGCCACCAAGCTACCTACTCTCGCCGAGGCAGTGGCAGCCATGGCCAACAGATCGGCGTTCGGCAGTTCCCGGTGATCGATCCACCATTTGGCGTCGGTCGCAGCGAGACAGGCTTGCCAGCCAAGGGTCGTCTCATGATCGGCAATCATGGTCGCCAGCCGGCTGGCACGGATCGTCGTGGCCCAGGCCACCTGCCGGTCGCTGCCGGCGAGCCTAGGTAGATCAAGATGGGCGACCGCCGCCCCGTCACGCGTCGCCGCCTCGGCTTGCGCTGCCTTTTTGCCAGCAATGAAGCAGGCCCGGCAGCTGGTGGTCTGTAGCCAGCGTGCCTTGCGTTCCTGCTGGCTGGCATAGCCGGCCAGATAATGGGCCTGCTCGTGACCGCAGGCATGCGTGATCAGCTGTTCCATGCCCTGACGATGCCGCACACCCGCTCAGGCGCAATTGCTATGAGTCAGGTTGAATCATTCCTGCGATGAATGGCGCAGGCTGGCGCAGGCTGGCGCCCTGTCGATTACTGATCGCGTTCAGCACGCTTGCGGTCCGCCTTACGCGCGCGACTGATCGCAGCAGCGTGTTGGCGGGCGCGCTTCTCGGAGGGCTTCTCGTAATGCCGGCGGAGCTTCATCTCGCGGTAGACGCCTTCGCGCTGCAACTTCTTCTTGAGGGCACGGAGCGCCTGATCGACATTGTTATCGCGAACGATGATCTGCATGGTGGTGGTACTTCCGGTGGCCAAGACGAAGTCGGCGAGGCCGTCATCTATGGCGAGATGGAAAGCATGCCAACCCGCAAGTCGGGCGCTGACCCTGGTTTGCGCTCATCGCGCTTGTCTCCAGCAACCGCATCAAGTCATCACGGCGTTGGGTCCTCTGCCCGAGGCATATGTCGACATACGCAACCATGCTAGCTGGGCGCCGTGAGGGATAGCTAATGCCAGAGGGGTTACAGCCTACAGGCGACACGGACGATGCGGTCATATCGATCGCCGGTGTGGTCAAATGGTTCGACGTCCCCCGGGGCTTTGGCTTTGTCGTGGCAGACGATCCGGCGCTAGATGATGTCCTAATCCATTTCAGCGTGCTGAAAGCCCATGGCCGGCGTAGTTTGCCCACCGGCGCCCGGATAGAGGCTTTGGCTGTTCAAGGCAGCCGGGGCCTGCAGGTCCGCCGGATCATGACGATCGACCTGCCACAGACGGTGGTTGAGGCGTTACCCCCTCCACGGAAAGACCGGACCGATCCGCTAAGCATGATCGACAGCGCCGGGCCATTCGAGCCAGCCAGCGTGAAATGGTTTAACCGGGTGAGCGGATATGGCTTTCTGGTCCGCGACCGCGATGGCGCCAACGTGTTCGTCCATATGGAAACCCTGCGGCGCGGTGGGCTTGTGGCGGTCGAGCCCGGACAATCGGTTCTGGCCCGCATCGTTGATAGCGAGAAGGGCGCGCTTGCTGTCGCCGTGAAGCCGGTATTTTGATAACGGCAGTCATCATAGGGCTGCGAATTCGCGGCCTTGCATAACGACAAATTGTAAATGCTATCTAAGTCGAAACGGGTTTGATGCCGCTAGTAAATTGATGAAAATACGCGTTAACATTACGGCACAGCGCTGTGTCGAGGATACATTATGGGAATAACCATATTCACCCCGGCACCGTTGCCACGAAATGAACGGGAACGAAGCGAGGCGGCAAGATCATCTGGTTTATTAAACCGGGTTGGCGATCCTACCCTGTTCCATATTGTCGATGACGCCTGCCACGCGCTTCGCTCGCACTGGTGTGCGATAACGTTGATGATCGAGGAAACGCAGTATGTGATAGCGTCGTCTGGCGGTATGATGGGCATATACCGTCGTTCCACCTCCTTATGCAGCTATGTGATTCACGACCCTGATCAGGTGTTTTTCATCTTAGATGCGCCAAACGATCCGCGATTTGCTGGTAATCCATTTGTCGATAATGGGGTTATAAAATTCTTTGCGGGTGCCGCTATTTTGGATCGGGCTGGATATGCGATCGGTGTTCTTTGTATCACGGATAGACTGCCTCGGACCAACTTCTCAGATGATGAGGCCTTTGTGTTGATTTCCACTGAGAGCTGACCCGGCGAAGGCATAGATTTCCACCGAGAAGTGACCCGTGTCTCAACCTCACCCCGGCTGGCTGTCGGGGGATCAAGGAGTGATAGACATGGCGTTACTGAGCGTCATCCGGCGCTGGGCATTCCGGGATGGGATGTCGATCCGGGAGATAACCCGCCGCACGGGACTGTCGCGTAACACGATCCGCAAATACCTGCGGTCGGACGCGGTGGAGCCTAAATTTGAGACAGTCATCCGGCCGAGCAGGCTGGACCCATATGCCGACCGGTTATCGGGCTGGTTGAAGACGGAGACGGCGAAGTCCCGAAAACAGCGGCGCACGGCCAAGCAGATCCACGCCGACCTGATCGTGCTGGGCTATGACGGGTCCTACAGTCGGGTAGCGGCTTTCATCCGGGCGTGGAAAGCGGACCGTCAGGTCCAGGAGCAGACGACGGGCCGGGGCACGTTCGTGCCGCTGGTGTTCGAGTCCGGCGAAGCCTTCCAATTTGACTGGAGCGAGGACTGGGCCGTTCTGGGTGGCGAGCGGGTGAAGCTGCAGGCGGCCCATACCAAGCTGTCGCACAGCCGGGCGTTCATCGTACGGGCATATCCGCTCCAGACGCACGAGATGCTGTTCGATGCGCACCAGCATGCCTTCCGGGTGCTGGGCGGGGTGCCGCGGCGCGGGATCTACGACAACATGAAGACCGCGGTCGACCGTATCGGCACGGGCAAGGCGCGACAGGTCAACGCGCGCTTCGCGGCGATGGCGAGCCACTATCTGTTCGAGCCCGAATTCTGCAATCCGGCATCGGGCTGGGAAAAGGGCCAGATCGAGAAGAATGTCCAGGATGCGCGTCGCCGCCTGTGGCAGCAGCTGCCCGCATTTCCCGACATCGACGCGCTCAACCTATGGCTCGAGGGGCAATGCATCGCCGAGTGGGCGCAGATCTCGCACGGGAACCTGCCCGGCACCGTCGCCGAGATATGGGCACGTGAAGTTACCGATCTGATGCAACCGGGCCGGCCATTTGACGGCTTCGTCGAGCATACCAAACGGGTGTCGCCGACCTGCCTCGTCCATTTCGACCGCAACCGCTACAGTGTCCCGGCCTCCTTCGCGAACCGGCCGGTGAGCCTGCGGATCTATCCCGACCGCATCGTCGTGGTCGCCGAGGGGCAGAGGGTGTGCGAGCACACCCGGGTCATTGACCGGGCGCACAGCTCGCCGGGGCGGACCATCTACGACTGGCGGCACTATCTGGCGGTGGTCCAGCGCAAGCCTGGCGCCATGCGGAATGGTGCGCCCTTTACCGAGTTGCCCGACGCATTCCGGCAATTGCGACAGCAACTGCTCAGGCGTGCGGGCGGCGACCGGGAGATGGTCGATATTCTGGCGCTGGTGCTCCAGCACGACGAGCAGGCCGTGCTGTGCGCGGTCGAACTTGCCCTCGAAGCGGGCGTCGCGACCAAAACTCATATCCTCAACATCCTGCACCGGCTGGTCGACGGCAAGACCGCCAGCGTCACGCCCATCGATGCGCCCCAGGCGCTGGTCCTGCGCCGCGAACCACAAGCCGATGTTGGTCGCTACGACACGCTGATGAAGGAGGTGCGCCATGCGTCATGACCCTGCCAGTGCCGCAGTGGTCGTCATGCTGCGCGATCTGCGCATGTATGGCATGGCCCAGGCCGTCGGCGACCTCATCGAACAGGGCGCCCCTGCCTTTGATGCGGCCGTTCCCATCCTGTCCCAGTTGCTCAAGGCCGAGATGGCGGAGCGTGAGGTCAGATCCATCTCCTACCAGATCAAGGCTGCTAGGCTGCCGGCGTACAAGGATCTGACCGGCTTCGATTTCGCCTCCGCCGAGATCGACGAGGCCATGGTCCGTCAGCTCCACCAGGGCGATTTCATCGACGGTGCCGACAACGTCGTTCTGATTGGTGGCCCCGGCACCGGCAAAACGCACATCGCCACCGCGCTTGCTGTGCAGGCCATCGAGCATCGGCGCAGGAAGGCGCGCTTCTTTGCCACCGTCGACCTGGTCAATGCGCTCGAGCAAGAAAAAGCCATGAACAAGGCCGGGCAGCTCGCCGAACGCCTGCTCCGCCTCGATCTCGTCGTCCTCGACGAGCTGGGCTACCTGCCGTTCAGTCCCTCGGGCGGCGCCATGCTCTTCCACCTGCTCAGCAAGCTCTACGAACAGACCAGCGTCATCATCACCACGAACCTCAGCTTCAGCGAGTGGGCTGGCGTCTTCGGCGACGCCAAGATGACCACCGCGCTCCTCGACCGCCTTACCCACCATTGCCACATTGTCGAGACCGGCAACGACAGCTTCCGCTTCCGCGTCCGGTCAGAGGCCGGCAAGCCAAAAAAGGAGAAGGCCGCAACTTGACCCGCAACCCTGCGGGCATGACATTAGCTTCACGACCCGGGTCACTTCTCGATGAAAACGCCGGGTCAACTCTCAGTGCAAATCAACAGACATCTCTTCCACGCAATGCCTGACGGGTGCCGATGGCGCACCGGTTCGGAGGAATGCGAGCATCATCGCGTTCGACCTCAGGCAGGCGTTCCCATCGAGTCTCCTCAACTACACCCGCTTCGCCGTGTCGCCACGGGTGAGCTACGACACCAGCAACGACATCCTGAGTCTCGACGTGCCGGTCTACATCGCGCGCGACGACGCCGGACAGCTGCGCGGCGGTCTTCGGGCGATATACACAGACAGGCCGGATCCAACGGGCGGCAGGACCGACGACCTCAGCATCGGGATATTCATCGGCGTTCCGTTCAGCATCTTCGGAAGCTGACGTTAGATCAATACCGACCAGACTGGCATCGCTCCCGAACGCCTCATCCAGTGGTGCTTCGACACCGCCACTCCGGCACATCGATGCCGTCGGTAGGCGTCCACCCCCATGTTATAGGGGCGATGGGAAGATCAACTTTTCCAGTCGATAGGTGGTGGTGGGCTTTCAGGCGATCCGGTCGGTGAGGTGACGTTGGAACGGCGCGATCCGGAAGGCGGCCGTTAGCTGATAGGCCGAAACGCCCGGGCTATTTCATTGATTGATGGAGCGGATGTCACATGACCGCGAAAACAGCAAAGTCACGGCATGCCGACGGCACCCCCCTCCGCCGTGCGAACGCGTTTGACCGCCAACCACCCATCTGCCCGGTTAGCGTTACAGTATGACCGAGTTTATGATGACGTCCTTCGTGATCGACGTAATAAGCACCATTTTTCTTCCTAAGCTGCGCCGGCTGTCGGAAATTCAAGAGCACGCCTCCGGCGAACCCAGGGTGGTTCACTCACCGCAGCACCGACAACACCCGTGTCAGCGCGGCTGCATCCGCATGCGCATCGACACTCACCCGCACGACGTCCGGCAGCTCGATCTGGATGAAGCCCGAGCAGCATGGCGCACACTGCGATGTCGGCGTGACGGGCTCCGCAGCGAAAACCGGCAACGAAGGCCCCACGCTTGCCAGCTGGCCTTCGCGCAACTGCTTGTGCCACGTGTAGATCAGGCTGCTCGATACCTCGCGATGCGCGATGCCATAGTAGCCCCGCACTCCCGGCCGGAATGCCTCGGTCAGGATCTCAATCTTCTCCGCGTCCGACCATCGGCGCTGGCCAGACACCCGGCCGACCACCTCCATCTGACCAGTCATACGACAACTCGTATGACTGGTTGTAGAAGCGAAGATCTCCCGCACCGCATGCGCCCTTGTTAAAGGTGACAAGCATCCCCGAAGGCCAAGGCCCCGCAAGGCGGCCTACCGGCCACGCTTGCTGACCTGTCGCTGCCCACATAGAGAGAAATTACCCCCGCCCTCCCCGGTGTCGACATCATGCCGCATTCAGCCGCCGCAATAAACGTACGTGTACGTCGGTCCGGACGCGCGTCGAAAAGGATCATGATCAGATCACGATGAGGGATCGGCATCCGATTTCGCCGATGGAGCATTCTTCACCGCCGATGGTCGAGCGTCCGGAGGCAGCCGCAACTCGTCGCCCGGGAAGATGTCGTGCTCGATATCGAGCACGTCGCGGTTGATCTCGAATATCTCCTGCCACCGCCCTCCATGACCAAGACGGTCTCGCGCGATCACCGAAAGGTTTTCTCCCTCCGTCACGATGTGCCGAGGATAGATCGTTTCATCGATCGGAGCCGCAAATACAGATCGTTCACTCTGGATCCGGTCAATTAACCCTCGGAGCGCCGCCGGACGATACGGCCGTCGTTCCGGCAGCTCCTCCGGTTTGGTAAACCACCGCCGCAGGACAGACGGATGAATGTCCACCATTGCCGTAGGACCGGACCGAACCGCGGTCAGTGCAGCATCCTTCACCCAGCCGACGATCGAGCGAAAAGCGCCGATGCCAATTCGGCCGGGCCCCAGGCCGACCTGCGGCGTGTTGTGAAGCGCAGCTCGCGCATTGTAGCGGATATCATCGAGTTGCGACCGGCCCGCGAGATTGATAGAGAGACCTTGCGTAATCGCACCACGCAGCACCCAGTGGAGAGCCGCGTTGGATAGCCCGCGCTCAGGTCCGCCACCCCCCACAGAACCGTGGTCGCCAGCGAACCACTTCTGCTGATAAGGCGAGTCTGCGTCCGCGTCGGCCTTTCCGACCCGAGCATTCAGTTCGGTGACATTTCGCCACAACGTCGGCAGAAAATGTATCCGCCGTTCATCGAGCGCGACGGCATGGCGGGCGGCATCGACCGTATCGCTAAGGTCCGTGTCGTGATTGTCGTACGTCTTGTCCTTTCGCCGATCGACGACCGCCGAGACGGCCTTCCACCCCAGCGTGCCGACCGTGTCCCAGACGCCGCAATAGCGAATTCTTAGGACGGGCCACTCGCTCGTTCCGACCACGCCGTCGTTGGCTCGCCGCCAATCGCGTTCGGCCTCGTTCACGCACAGATCCGGGCAGTAGCGAGCGCGGAATTTCAGAAGATCGTCCGTGTCGCTATTGCGAACGGCGTGCTTCTGATACAACGCCCAGGCCTCGTTGATTTGATTGGCATCGTTGACCTTCAGGATGCCGATGGCGCGAATGAACCCGATGAATGAGCGAGCGGTGAAAGCGCCGCGGCTGAACCCGAAAACGAATATCTCATCGCCTGCGAGATGGTTGAAGATGAGGAACCGGTAGGCCTCGCGGATGTTCTGGACCAGGCCCTTGCCGAATGCACCGCCGCGGATGGTCTCATCAGAGGCGGTACCCACGCCCTCGTCGTAATAGACGATCTGCTGGACGCCCTTATGATCGACCGGCGGTACGCTTTCGGCGAGCAGAACTACGTTGGTGGGATACGACTTGGTGTCGAGCTTGTTCCACGAACCATCAAAGCAGAAGATCAATCGTCGCACGCGGGCCTCCAGTCGGTCAGACAGGCTAACCGTATAGTCGGCAGTGACAATCGCGAAATCGAATTTCCCGTCTGCTATCGACTGGCAGCAAGCCAACCGCCTTGGCACTGTCGAGGATCACGTCGGCACCGTGCCGACGTGCCATGTCTGCGATCTCGCGTCCCGGCATCACAAGGCCGTTGCGATTGGAGACTTGGGTGAGCATGATCAGCTTGATCCTTGGATTTTGCTTCAGCGCAGCCTCGTAGGCACCAAGAATATTGGCCTTCGTCGAAGGCTCAGGCACAGTCATTCGAACAGGTCGAACGCCGCGTGATCCATCCGGGTATGCTATGACGTGCTGCATCTCGTCGTAGTCGACGTCAGCCATCAGGACGGCATCTCTTGCCGACAGGCGCCAATAGTTGACGATCAGCCCGTACAACGCCTCGGTTCCGCCTCCGCACAGTGCAACCTCGTCTGCCCGAGCGCCAATCAGGGAAGGGACAGCGTCCGTTGCAGGCTGTAGCCGTTCGTCTCTGGTCGGCGCCGGCAAGGCGCTGCGCAGAAACAGCGCATTGTTGCGGTTCACCCACTCGCCATGGGCACGGTACACCGCCGCAGAGTTCCTCGTCATTGCACCGTAACACGCGGCACCAAGGTTCGTGATGCTGCGCTCAACATCATAGCGTTCTGCGAAGTTCGTGCCGTCTGCTCGTGCCTTCCGGGGCTCGCCGCACCAACGATCGCAGCGGCCGCTCCACCCAGAAAAACCCGACGATCGTTCATACAACCTCCTTCCTTGATCCCGGCCAACGACTTGGCTACGTCACGAGACATAATATCATAACAAGATAAGGGGTAATAATGAAATCGCTCGCGATCCTGCTGTCGGCTGCCTGCACCCTGCCACCCCCCGCGTTGGCGCAAGACACCGAGCAGGACATAGCGGCTGCTGAGGCGGCCGTAGAGCCGAGCGGCGATAACGACATCGTGATCACCGGCAGCAGGTTTGGTGGCCGCACGCGTATTGGGTCTGCGACACCAGTCGATGCGATATCGCAGGAAGAGCTTCAGCAGAGCGGTCGGGTCGATCTGATCCAGATGCTCAAGGTCCAGGTGCCGAGCTTCAGCTCACCGCGTCCTCTGGCCTCAGGTGTCGGGGACTTCCTGCAGCCACCATCCTTGCGCGGTTTGGGGCCAGGCGAGCTGCTGGTTCTGGTCAATGGTAAGCGCCGCCATACCGCATCGGATCTCAACTCCAGCAACGGTATCGGCCGGGGCGACGTATCGATCGACTTCAACGCCATCCCCACCTTGGCTTTGTCGCGGATCGAAGTGCTACGCGATGGCGCAGCGGCTCAATATGGCTCGGACGCTATCTCAGGCGTCATCAGCTTGTTCCTGGATCGCTCGGTCGGTGCGCGCGCGCAGACGACGTACCTGACCACCACGGAAGGTGATGGGGACACTTACGAGGCCAGTGCCTCCGTGGGTGTGCCGGTTGGCGCAAACGGTGTGTTCCGCTTGACTGCCGCCTACCAGGATCGCGGTGGCACCAACCGCGCCCGGCCCGATACCCGTCAGCAGTATTTCGGCACCAATGCTGCCGGGCGCCCTGTGCTGCCGTCCGGCAACTTTGGATCGGGCACAGGGCTGACGGCACCCGCTGGTACGCTGGATCCACGGGAAGCGGGCTTCGATCGCAACGTGTTCCAGCAAGGCGATCAACCGAACACCAACAAGCAGATTTTCTACAACCTCGTCGCCGCGGCCCCCGGTGACGTGGAGATTTACTCGTTTGGCGGTTACAACCGGGTCGACGGCGACATCCGCTACCTGTTCCGTCGTGCCGGGCAGGACGAAACGGTCCGGGCGATCTACCCGGATGGGTACAGCCCCGGACTCGACACCCGGATCGAGAACTTCTCCACCGCAGTCGGTCTGCGCGGTAGTGACCTACTGGGGTTTGGCTGGGATCTGTCGAGCGTTTACGGCGTCAGCACGCAGGATCTGACCTACGTCAACAGCGTCAATGTCTCGTTAGGCGCAGCGTCACCGAGCCGCTTCTACCGGAACGGAAGTGACTTCTATCAGTGGACCAGCAATCTCGACCTCACCCGCGAAATCCCGGTCGGCGACAGCAGCCCTCTGAAGCTAGCCCTCGGACTCGAATATCGTGAGGAGACCTACCGGCTCTTTTCCGGGTCACCGGATGGCTACCGCAATGGCGGCGTGCCGATCCTGGACGGTCCGAACGCCGGCAAGCCCGCAATTATCGGTTCGCAGCCCGGGCCAAGCAACGGTCCTGATGACCGCGCATCCCTGAACCGGCATAGCTATGCGCTGTATGGCGAGGTCGAGAAAGACCTGTTCGACCGACTGCTGGTGTCCGGTGCAGTGCGACACGAGCGTTATTCCGATTTCGGCGACACCACCAACTTCAAGGTCGCCAGCCGGCTTGGCCTGATCGGCAGCTGGGCACTGCGTGGATCCTATAACACCGGCTTCCGTGCGCCGGCACTGGCACAGTCCGGCTACAATGCTTCCAACACGCTGATCCTGAACGGCACCCAGGCGATCGTGCGCGTGGCCGCAGTCGATACGCCGGCTGCGCGTCTTGCCGGGGCCAATGACCTCAAGCCCGAGCGATCGAACAACATCTCGGCTGGCACCGTGTTCGACGTTGCCGGGCTTACCGTCACCCTCGATGCCTATCAGATCAAGGTGCGGGACCGGATCGCGATCTCGTCAACCTTTCAGGATGCGCGCCTCGCCAACTTTCTTGCAGCCAACGGCCAGTCCGGCTTCGCGGCATTGTCGTTCCTCACCAACGCAGTAGATACCCGAACCCGGGGCGTCGATCTCGTCATGAACTATCGCCGCACCTTCAGCGATGGCAGCCGGTTTACCGGTACGCTGGCGGGCAACTACAACCGGACGGAGTTCGACCGGATTGCGCCGACCCCTGCCCCGATCGCAGCGCTTGGCATCACCACGCCGCTGTTCGACGTCACGCAGCAGCTACGCTTCTCCGACAGCCAGCCACGCGACAAGGTGACCCTCGACCTAAACTACACGCGGGGTCCCGTGACCTTGTCGGTCACCAACACGCGCTACGGCGAGGTTTCTACGATCGCGATCCAGAACCGGACGCCTGCACAGGTGGCGGCACTGGTCACCGGATACGAAACGCGAACAGTGACGCCACCCGGCACCGCGAACTCAGACATCATTCAGACATTCGGGGCAAAGATGCTGACTGATGTCGAGCTATCCTGGCAGGCGACGAGCGCTGTACGGCTGAGCGCAGGCGCCCAGAACCTGTTCGATGTCTATCCGGACGAAAACCTCGCCTCCACCGTCGCGAGCGTGGCTGCTGGTACGAACGGGTCGGACAACGCCGGAACCCAGCCGTACAATGCAATCTCGCCGTTCGGCTTCAACGGCCGATCTGTCTTCGTACGCGCAAGCCTGACACTGTGAATCGGAGTAGTGTCCAGGCATACCAGCAGGCCAACACCACCTCTGGAACAGCAGCTGCTCAAGGCTTTCGTTCTACATCCGTGAAGACCCATAATTGTCATTCAGCTGCCCCTTGTTCGCATCCTTACACCGGACGTTGGTTCAGGCAGGGCGTTGCAGATGGGAGCGTCTTCGTTCCGCGATCTCCTCGGAAGACAATCCTGCCATCCGACGTTCAAAATCCGCTGCAATGTCGGCTAGCGTTACCGCGGTTAGACGCTGCAGCAACACAGCCTCCGCCTGCCGTAGTGCATCCTCCAGCGATCCGTTGACTGCTTGTTCCACAAGGCAATCAGGCGCGGGATTGGCAGGGCCAAGCGCAAAGATTCGATTTTCGCCAAGCGCCCGGTGAACATCCAGCATCGTGATGCTCTCAAGCTCTCGCGTCAGCGACCAGCCCCCTCCGTGGCCTTTGACTGAACTGACATAGCCGGCCTCACGCAAACCGGCCATTGTCCGTCGGACCACCACCGGATTGGTATTCAGCATGGCCGCAGCTGCTTCTGACGTTAGCGGTCCCTCCGCTCGCGCCATGTGGATCAGCAGGTGCAGCATTCTCGATAAGCGCGCGTCCAAGGATCCGACCTCCATACCGTCCTCTCGACCGTATCACGCCACTTTTGCTGTTGCAAAAGGCCCGTTATCTAGTCATGTAACACGTAAAGTTCTCTGAAAGGTAATGACGTGTTCGATGCAATTGTAATCGGGGGCAGCTTCGCAGGCCTGTCGGCCGCCCTACAGCTGGCACGTGCAAGGCAGAACGTGCTGGTGATTGACGCCGGGCTGCCACGAAACCGGTTTGCGGATGAAGCCCATGGTTTCTTGGGGCAGGATGGACGTGCGCCTGCAGCAATCATGCGCGACGCTCGACATCAACTGTGCCGCTATCCCACTGCCGAGATCCTGTCTGGCCAAGTTCTAGGTGCGCAGGCTGTCGCTGGAGGCTTCAGCCTCCGCCTTGCAGGTGGTGGCGAGCGTCCTGCGCGGCGGCTTATCCTGGCTACCGGTGTGGCTGACGAACTGCCGACCGTTCCAGGCGTGCGAGAACGCTGGGGTTCAACCGTGCTCCACTGCCCTTATTGTCACGGCTACGAGGTTCGCGATCAGCCGCTTGGGGTACTTGCAGCCCATCCCATGTCACCGCATCAGGCGCTGCTTATCCCTGATTGGGGACCGACGACGTACTTTACGCAAGGCGAGTATGATCCCGAGCCCACAGAGTTGCTCGCTTTCGAGGCGCGTGGCGTGACGGTGGAGCGGACACCGGTCGTCGAGTTGTTGGGTGACGCACCGGCGCTGGACGGTGTCCGTCTGGCTGACGGACGTATTGTCCAAGTCGCGGCATTGTTCACTGCCCCCCGGACAAAGCCGGCGTCACCGTTAGCTGAGCTTCTAGGCTGTGAGCACGAGGACGGTCCGACCGGACCTTACGTAAAGATAGACTCATGGGGTGCTACCTCGGTGTCCGGCATATGGGCAGCAGGTGACGCCGCTACTCCCATGCACAATGCCACCCTTGCGTCAGCCGCCGGTGTACTAGCCGGCATTGGCGCACATCAGGCTGGTGTTCGATCGGTAACGGGCGAATGATATTGCGCGACGATGACCCATGTGTGGGGGCCCTCCGTTGGCAAGCTTGAACAATCGCCTTGCTATGCTGGTTGGTGCGGCCATGTGTCCGACCTTTCATCGCGACACATAGTGCCGGTGGCCATAATGCCATTCGCACGCCCCGCTTCCCACTCACGAAAACGCACCCAATATGCTTAGGTCATGTAAGCGTGGTGGGTAGACTGGACTTGCCCCGCTTAAGTGGAGAGGCATTTGCTCAGCGTGACACGGTT
>NZ_JACYUG010000029.1 GCF_014841615.1 Sphingomonas sp. CFBP 8760
CGAACCGTGTCACGCTGAGCAAATGCCTCTCCACTTAAGCGGGGCAAGTCCAAATTGATCTTGTTCCGAAAAAACACACAGTTGAACAGGTCTGCACCCCACAGGCGCTGGCAGACGATCCGGTGCTGGTCCACCGTTTCTACGACGCGCGGCGGGCGGCGTTGGCGACGGTCGAGCCTAATATCGCGCACCACGCGCTGGCGCGGCTGGATGCGGCGTGGCCGGGCGACCTGCTGGTCGTCACGCAGAATGTCGACGACCTGCACGAGCGGGCCGGCTCGCGTCGGCTGTTGCACATGCATGGGGAGTTGCGGTCGGCGTTGTGCGCCGCCTGTGGACACCGCACGCCGCATGACGGCGACCTGCCGCCGGCCACGCCCTGCCCCGCGTGCGGCGCCCGCACGCTGCGCCCCGACATCGTGTTCTTCGGCGAGATGCCGTACCAGATGGCCCGGATCGAGGCGGCGCTGGCGGCGGCCGACCTGTTCGTATCGATCGGTACGTCCGGCGCGGTGTATCCGGCGGCGGGGTTCGTGCAACTGGCCGCGCATTACGGCGCGACGACGCTGGAACTGAATCTGGAACATTCGGCGGGCAGCGGGCTGTTCGACGAGACCCGACTGGGCCTGGCCAGCACATTGGTGCCGGAATGGATCAACACCTTGTTGTCGAGCCGGCAGACGACGCCATAGCAGGCACCTTCACAAACGATGGACGCTTGATGGCACCTTATCTTCAACTTGGTGGTCAGGTGGCCTGGCCGCTGGCCGCGCTGGTCATCATGTTCGTTCTGCTGAAGGAGATAAAGGGCGGCATCGTCGCCAAGATCATCCCGCGCGGCGGCACGCTGAAATACGGTGAGTTCACGATCTCCGGCGAAATCGACGCCGGGCAGGAAGCCATCGTCACCGCCGACGTACCGCTGGCCACGCCGGAATACGCCTTGCCGTCGCAGGATCACGTTTCCGGAAATCTTACTCCCTATGAGGTGGTGATGAAGGCCTATTCCGGCATGGCGGAAGCGCTGGTGGAACTGGCTGCGCAGCATGACGGGTGGATAGACCAGCGATACGTCAAGGATAACATCGAATGGCTGCTGGCGAAGAAGGTGATCGACGGTGGTCTGTTCGGCGCCATCCGGTCGTCGCAACGTGCCCGCAACAGCATCCGCAGACTGGGTGAGGACTCCGTCACCGAGGCGGATGCACGCGCCTTTGCAGAAACCGCTTATTCGGCGGAGCGCGCCCTTCGGGACAAGATCGCGACGACGTAATCACTCCACCCAATCGAGTCCGATATCGCGGTAAAGTTGCCGATCCTCGTCCCAGCCGGGCTTCACCTTCACGTGCAGGTACAGATGCACCGGCCGGTCGAGGACGGTCGCCAGTTCCGCCCGCGCGCGCGCGCCGATCTCCTTGATGCGCGCGCCGCCCTTGCCCAGCACGATCGCACGCTGGGTGGGGCGTTCGACCAGCACCTGCTGGTGGATCTCGACCGATCCGTCCGCGCGCTCCTCGAACTTCTCCGTCTCGACCGCGCTGGCATAGGGCAGTTCGGCATGTAGCTGGAGGTAGATCTGCTCGCGCGTCACCTCCGCGGCCAGCGCGCGTTCGGTGGCGTCGGACACCTGATCTTCCGGATAATGCCACGGCCCCGCCGGCATTGCCGCCGCCAGCGCGCGCTTCAGTTCGGGCAGACCGTCGCCGGTCGCGGCACTGACGAACCACGTCTCGGCGAACGGCACCAGCGCGTTCAGCCGTTCGGCGTGGAGCAACAGCTTCGCCTTGTCGGCGAGGTCGACCTTGTTGAGGATCAGGTACTTCGGCTCCGTCCGGTCCTTCAGCGCTTCGGCGATGTCGGTCACCTTGGCGCCCAGCCCGCCCTTGGCGTCGACCACCAGCGCGAGCAGATCCGCCCCCTCGGTCCCCCCCCAGGCGGCCGACACCATCGCCCGGTCGAACCGGCGGCGCGGTTCGAAGATGCCGGGGGTGTCGACCAGCAGCAACTGCGTATCCCCCTCGATCGCCACGCCCAGCAGGCGCGCCCGCGTCGTCTGCGCCTTGGGGCTGACGATCGCCACCTTCTGCCCGACCAGCGCGTTGACCAGCGTCGATTTGCCCGCATTGGGCGCGCCGACCACGGCGATCAGCCCGCAATGCTGCGGGGTCATGTCATCACTCACTTGCTTACCTTTTCCAGCAGGGTCCGCGCCGCAGCGGTCTCCGCTTCCTGTTTGCTGCTACCGCTCGCCTCGGCGGAGGCGTAGCTGCCGATGGCCACCTTCACGGTGAAGCGGGGCGCATGGCCGGGGCCGGACCGGTCGATCACGGTATATTCGGGGGCGCGTCGCCCCGCCGCCGCCGCCCATTCCTGCAAGGCCGACTTGGGATGCTGCGGCGCCTTCGCCTCGCGGCGCACCCGGTCACCCCATACCCGCCGCACGAAGATGCGCGCCGCCTCCAGCCCGGCGGCGCGATACCAGGCGCCGATCAGCGCCTCCATCACGTCGCCCAGCACATTGTCGCTATCGATCGCGCCATCATCGCGCGCCTGCTTGCCGAGGCGCAGGTGATCGCGCACCCCGATCTCGCGCGCCACCTGCGCGCAGACCGCGCCGGTGACCAGCGCGTTGAACCGCTTCGACAACTGCCCCTCGGGTTCAGCCGGGAAGGATTCCCACAACCATTCCGCCACCAGCAGGCCCAGCACCCGGTCGCCCAGAAATTCGAGCCGCTCGTAGTTCGCGGTCGCCGAACTGCCATGGGTCAGCGCCCGTTCGAACGGGGCGATGTCATCCGGCACCGTGCCGAATACCGCGCACAGCCAGTCGGACAGCCCCGCGCTGCGGACGGTCGTCAGAAGCCCTCTCCGATCCGGTCGAACCGGGCGGCCGACACCCAGGTCCATGGCTTCAGCCATTCCGCCGATCCATCGGTCGAGAAGAACGTCACCAACGCGCGTCCCTCGATCCGTTCCATCGGGATATACCCCATGCCGATCGGCGAGGCGAAGCGGCTGTCGGCGCTGTCGTCGCGATTGTCACCCATCAGGAACACGTTGCCGGCGGGCACGGTATAGACGCCGGTATCGTCGGCTTCGGGAATGTCGCGCTGGTCGAGCACGGCATAGCTTTTGCCACCCGGCAACGTCTCGCGATACCGGCGATAGCGGCAGACCGGCACACCCGCCGCGACGTCGCGGAAATCGGAATCACAGTGACGATCGTCGAAGTTCGGGGTCAGCGGCAGCACGAAATCGGCGATCCGCTGTTTCGGGATCGCCTTGCCGTTCAGCACCAGCTGGCCGCCGCGCATCTGGACGGTGTCGCCGGGCAGGCCGATCACCCGCTTGATGACGTCGTGATCCTCCGGCCCGGGCGACCGGAACACCACCACGTCGCCGCGCGTCGGGGTCGATCCGAAGATGCGCCCGGGGATCAGCGGCACGCCGCCCGGCAGCGACCAGCGCGAATAGCCGTAGTTCCATTTCGACACGAACAGGTAGTCGCCGATCAACAGCCGCGGCAGCATCGATTCGGACGGGATCGAGAACGGCGCGAGGATAAAGCTGCGGAAGATCAGCACGACCAGCGCCAGCTTCAGCAGGAAACGCAGCGTCTCGCCCGTCTCCGACCGGGCGGGGGTGGCGGCGGCGGTTGCGGGGACGGTTTCGGGCGCGGGATCGGATGGTGTCATGACAAAGGGACCCATAACCGCGCTCGCGCGTCCTGAGTAGCCACCCGTATCCACGAAATGTGCGGACGGGGGACTTGTCCCGTCCGCCTGCGGCGATAGGGCGGATGACGGATACGACCGGATCGATACGATTACCCTCTTGTCAGGATGCGAGCATGAGCGACTGGACCGCAATCGAGGCACTGCCCTCCCCCCGCCTCACCGAATTGTTCGAGGCGGACCCCGCCCGGCTGGACACGTTCAGCCTCGACGTCGCCGGCCTGCATTTCGACTGGTCGAAGACGCACCTGACGCGGGAGGCGGTGGCCGCGTTCGCCGCGCTGGCCAAGGCGAAGGACCTTGCCGGCCGGCGCGACGCGATGTTCGCGGGCGAGCATGTCAACGTGACCGAGGATCGCCCGGTCGAACACACCGCCGAACGCGGCGAGGGCAATCCGGAAAGCGTGTCCCGTGCCCGCCACTACCAGGCGCGGATGCGCGCGCTGATCGACGCGATCGAGGCGGATGCGTTCGGCCCGGTCCGCCACATCCTGCACGTCGGCATCGGCGGCTCCGCCCTGGGCCCCGACCTGATCGTTGACGCGCTGGGGCGTGAGGCCGATCGCTACGACGTGGCGATCGTCTCCAACGTCGACGGCGTCGCGCTGGAGGATGCGTTCGAGCGGTTCGACCCCGCCGCCACCCTGCTCGTCATCGCGTCGAAGACCTTCACCACGACCGAGACGATGCTGAACGCCAACTCGGCGATCGCCTGGATGAACGAACACAATGTCGACGACCCCTACGGCCGCGTCGTCGCGCTGACCGCATCGCCCGACAAGGCGGTGGAATGGGGTGTCGATGAAACCCGCGTCCTGCCCTTTTCCGAAGGGGTCGGCGGACGTTACTCGCTCTGGTCGTCGATCGGCTTCCCCGCCGCGCTGGCGCTGGGCTGGGACCGGTTCGAGGAACTGCTGGAAGGCGCCGCCGAGATGGACCGCCATTTCCGGCTTGCCGCCCTGCACGAAAACGCCCCCGCCCTCGCCGCCTTCGCCGACCTTTATTACACGCAGGTCCGCCACGCCGAAACGCGCGCGCCGTTCGCCTATGACCAGCGGCTGCGGCTGCTGCCCTCCTATCTCCAGCAGCTGGAGATGGAATCGAACGGCAAGTCGGTGACGGCCGACGGCCAGCCGGTGGGTCGCCCGACCGCCGCGATCACCTGGGGCGGGGTCGGCACCGATGCGCAGCATGCGGTGTTCCAGTTGCTGCATCAGGGCACGCATCTGGTCCCCGTCGAATTCATCGCGGTGATTGAGGCAGGGGACACGCTGGCCGAGGATCATCACCGCCAGTTGCTGCTCAACGCGTTCGCGCAGGGCGCGGCGCTGATGAAGGGCAAGCAGGTGGACGATCCTGCGCGCAGCTATTCGGGCGATCGTCCGTCATCGACGATCCTGCTCGACGTGCTCGACGCCCGCACGCTGGGCGCGCTGATCGCCTTCTACGAACAGCGGGTGTTCGTGAACGGCATCCTGCTGGGCATCAACAGTTTCGACCAATTCGGGGTCGAGCTGGGCAAGGAAATGGCCAAGGCCGCCGATCAGGGCGGGCAGGAATTCGATCCCTCGACGACCGATCTGATCCGTCGTGCCGGGCTGAATTAAGTACGACAATCGTGTGAACTGCGGGAACAAAATCCAGCGTGGCCTGTCACGCAGTCCGGCTGATTTGGTTCCCGCAAGTCACTGGTTTTCTGATAAATAAAACTGCCGTGTCGAACGTACCGCACTGCAATATTTCAGATTGACGACACCACCGCGCCCCCTACCCTGATTAACAACAGGTTAACCGCGATGAACGCGGATGTCCTAATACAGGGGTTTGGCGATGCGTTCGAAGACCATGCAGACGTTGCTCGGGCTTGCTCTGGGTGCCACGGCACTGACGGCATCGCCGGCACAGGCCGTCAGCTTCAATCTGATCGATACCGGTGGCACCGCCGCCGGCACGCAGGCCCGGATCGGTTTCGAGATCGCCACC
This sequence comes from Sphingomonas sp. CFBP 8760, assembly GCF_014841615.1. GTDB lineage: Bacteria > Pseudomonadota > Alphaproteobacteria > Sphingomonadales > Sphingomonadaceae > Sphingomonas. Next base: position 5,718 of record NZ_JACYUG010000029.1, read on the forward strand.
GCCTACTGGTCGTCGGTATTCACCGACGATGTGACGATCAATCTGGAAATCGGATTTCGGACGCTTGGCACCGGCGTCCTGGGTTCGACCGGCAGCGCCCGTTCCCTCCTGTCGATGAACCAGGGCTATGCCGCCCTTGCGACGGACATGACCAGCGCCCTCGATGTCAGCGCGGTCAACAATCTGGCACCCCGCTCGCTCAGCACCGCCATTCCCGGTGCCGGGGCCGTCACGGCGATCACCAACGGGATCAACCGGACCAACAACGGCTATGTCGACAATGTCACGCGGATCGACAACGACGGCGGCGTCAACAACTCCACCTTGGCGGTGACCAAGGCAAGCGCGAAGGCGCTCGGCGTGACGACCGACGTCAACGGCAATGCGATCAACTACGCATCGGTCGATGGCAGCATCACGTTCAGCAACGCCTTCGCGTTCGACTTCGACCCGCGCGACGGCATCACCTCGACGGCGTTCGATTTCGTCGGCGTGGCGATCCACGAGATCGGCCATGCGCTTGGTTTCGTGTCGGGCGTCGACAGCTATGATGGCCGCACCAATGCGGCGGGCACGATCACCTCGGGCCTGCTGGAAAACTTCGTGGTGATGAACTCGCTCGATCTGTTCCGCTATAGCGGCGATGGCGCACTCGACTGGTCCACCAGCCCGTCGAACAAGTATTTCTCGATCGATGGCGGCGAGACGCAGTTGTTCGGCTCCTCGCTGTTCTCCACGGGTCGCGCCAACGGTGACGGTCAGCAGGCGTCGCACTGGAAGGATGCGCCTTCGGGTCGCGAGCAGCTGGGTATCCTCGACCCCACCTCGGGCCGTGGCCAGATGCAGGAAGTCACCGCGCTCGACCTGTCCGCCTATGACGCGATCGGCTGGGACGTCAGCTTCGATACGCTGGCGAATTCCAGCTACCGCAAGAGCACCGCGGTGCTCTACCGCGAACTGACCGGCACGGTGCCGGAGCCGGCGACGTGGGCGATGATGCTGGTCGGCTTCGCGATGGTGGGCGCCGCGACGCGCTATCGCCGCCGCAACACTACGGTCGCCTTCGGCTGATCGACGGGTTCCACGCGAACCATCAAGGGGGGCGTCTGCCGGCCGGCAGGCGCCCCTTTTTGCGGCTATGCCGTATCCGGCGGGCCGGCGCGGCGGCAGCGTTCGGAACAATACCGCACCGATTCCCAGTCGCGCCCCCATTTCTTGCGCCAGGCGAACGGGCGTTGGCAGACGATGCAGATCTTGGTCGGCAGGTGCGGCTTGCTGTGGGTCATCGCGGTCCACAACGCACCGGGCACGTCGATGGCATCAGCGCCCTGCCCCCTTGCCCCCGCGCCCGCCGCGCGCCATCTCGCGAGGCGCAGCGGAAGGATCACGAATGCCCCAGTACGACTACGACCTCTTCGTCCTGGGGGCCGGTTCAGGCGGTACCCGCGCCAGCCGGGTCGCGGCGGCGCATGGCGCGCGGGTCGCGGTGGCGGAGGAATACCGGGTCGGCGGCACCTGCGTGATCCGTGGCTGCGTGCCCAAGAAACTGCTCGTCTACGGCGCGCACTTCGCCGAGGACCTGCGCGACGCGAAGCATTTCGGCTGGGACGTGCCCTCGCCGTGCAGCTTTTCGTGGCCGACGCTGCGCGACAACGTGATGGCGGAGGTCGACCGAATCAACGGCGCCTATACCCAGACCCTCGACAATAACGGCGTCGAGATCATCCATGCCCGCGCGGTCGTCACCGGCCCGCACAGCGTGCGACTGGACGACGGCAGCGAGAAGACCGCCGAGCGCATCCTGATCGCGGTCGGCGCGCATCCCGCGATCCCGGAATGCCCCGGCCACGAACACGGCATCACCTCCAACGAGGTGTTCCACTTGCCCGAACTGCCCAAGCGCATCCTGATCGCGGGGGGTGGCTACATCGCCAACGAATTCGCCGGCATCTTCCACCAGTTCGGCAGCCATGTGATCCTCGCCAACCGCAGTCAGGAACTGCTGCGCGGCTATGATGCGCAGATCCGCGACCGGTTGCTTCAGATCGCGACGATGAAGGGGATCGAGTTCCGCTTCAACGCGGCGTTCCGGGGGATCGACAAGGGGGAGGACGGCTGCCTGACCGTGCATCTGGCCGACCACGAACCCGTCGTGGTCGACTGCGTGCTGTTCGCCACCGGCCGCCGGCCCAATACCACCGGGCTGGGGCTGGAATCCGCCGGGGTCGAACTGGACGAACTGGGCGCGGTGAAGGTCGATGCGCGGAACCAGTCGACCTGCCCGTCGATCTACGCGATCGGCGACGTCACCAACCGCATCCAGCTGACCCCGGTCGCCATCCGCGAGGGACAGGCGTTCGCCGACACCGTTTATGGCAACAAGCCGACGACGGTGGATTACGACTGCGTCCCCGCTGCCGTCTTCAGCCATCCGCCGCTCGCCGGCGTCGGCCTGACCGAGGCGCAGGCGCGCGAGAAGCTGGGATCGATCAGGGTGTATTCGTCGGATTTCCGGCCGATGAAGAACGTGCTGGCGGGGCGCAACGAACGCGCGCTCTACAAGATGATCTGCGACGCGGAGACCGACCGCGTCGTCGGCATCCACATGATCGGCCCCGACGTGCCGGAAATCATCCAGGCGTGTGCGGTGGCGGTGAAGGCCGGGCTGACCAAGGCCGATTTCGACGCCACCGTCGCTCTGCATCCGTCGATGGCGGAAGAGCTGGTGCTGATGCGGTAAGGGCGAAGGCGCGGGGCAAGCCCCGCGCTGGTCGGGCACCGTCCGATCGCCCGACCCGGCCGGCGGGTCGGCCCTGCCGAGCCCGACCGACGGCGCGGCTTCGACGCGTCGCAGCCCTTACGCGACCGCCACCACCATGCGCGACTGCCGCCACGCATCCCACGCATAAAGCGCGCACCCCGTCCAGATCGCGGCGAAGGTGACCATGTGGACGGGGCGCAGCGGCTCGCCGAAGATCAGCACGGCCTCGGCGAATTGCAGGGTCGGCCCCAGATATTGCAGCAACCCCAGCGTCGCCAGCGTCAGCCGCCGCGCCGCCGCCGCGAACAGCAGCAAGGGCGCCGCGGTGACCGGCCCGGCGAGGATCAGCAGCAGATCGACCGACCGCTCCTGCCCGAAGGCGGCGTTGCCCGCCGCACCGGCCCAGCCCAGCACCACCAGCGACAGGGGCGCGAGCAGCAGCGTCTCGATCGTCAGGCCGCCCAGCGCGTCGATCGCCGCCACCTTGCGGATCAGGCCGTACAGCCCGAAGCTGACCGCCAGCACCAGCGATATCCAGATCGCGCCGCCGCCCGACAGTGCCATCACCGCCACCCCCGCCGCCGCGATGCCCACCGCGACCCGCTGCACGCGCGACACCCGTTCGCCCAGCACCGCGACGCCCAGCGCGACGTTGACCAGCGGGTTGATGAAATAGCCGAGACTCGCCTCCAGCACATGCGCGTGCTGCACCGCCCAGATATAGGTCAGCCAGTTGATCGCGATCAGCGTCGCGCTGGCCCCCAGCAACGCCAGCGTCCGCCCGCGCGCCGCGGCCCGCACCGTCCGCAACCGGCCCAGCACCACGACCACGATGGCGAGCAGCAGCAGCGACCACACCACCCGATGCGCCAGCACCTGCACCGCGGGCACGCCCGTCAGCAGCTTGAGGTACAGGGGCAGCAGCCCCCACAGGATATAGGCGCCGGCGCCCAGCCATAATCCCCGGTTCATGCCGCGCGCCATCGGCCAATCCACGCCGCACCGCAATGAAGGACTGTCAGGGGGTGGGGGATCGGGCGGGAGTGGGGTGCTCCCGAGGTCGGAAAGTCACACCGGAAAGTCACGAAAGTCGCATCCTACAGCTATGCGCGGCGTGAACCGGGGGAATATCAGATTGGCCTGATCCAGCCGTCATTGCGAGCGCAGCGAAGCAATCCAGAGCCTGGTTCGTGGCGCTCTGGATTGCTTCGCTGCGCTCGCAATGACGGAGGTGGGTGGGTTTCACGTCATCATGCTCCGAGGCGGCCGCGATGCCCTGTTTCCCATACATCCCCCCTCGCCCGCCGCTCCTTCGATGGAGGGAGCATCGGGGGATGGGTATCCTATCGGCGCGGTGTAGGACAGCGGCGGCGGAGGGCGATGATTGCCGGACCTGCGTAGCCGGAGCGGGATGACATCGGCCTGCCCTCATCCGTCATTGCGAGCGCAGCGAAGCAATCCAGGGCCCGGTGCGTGACGCTCTGGATCGCTTCGCTACGCTCGCGATGACGGATGAAGGGGCTTCACGTCATCGCGAGTCAGTCCGCGAAGAGCAGGACCGGCGTCTCCAGCATCCGCTTCAGCGCCTGCACGTAGCTGGCCGCGTCGAAGCCGTCGACGACGCGGTGGTCGCAGCTGATCGACAGGTTCATCAGCCTGGCGCGCACGATGGCGTCGCCCCCCCTTCCATCTGGCCGGAACACTGGACGTTCGACGATGCGGTTGGGGCCGATGATCGCGACTTCCGGCCGGTTGATGACCGGGGTCGTCGCGATCCCGCCGAGCGGCCCCAGCGAGGTGAGCGTGATCGTGCCGCCGCCCATCTCGTCGGGCTTCAGCCGGTTGGCGCGCGCCGCCGCCGCCAGCCGGCCGATCTCGGTCGCCAGTTGCCAGACGTTGTGGTCCTGCGCGTCACGGATCACCGGTACGGTCAGCCCGGCATCGGTCTGCGTTGCCATGCCCAGATGCACGCGGCCGTGGCGCGTCACCACCCCCGCCTCGTCGTCGTAGCGCGCGTTCAGCATCGGGAAGGCGGGCAGGGTGCGGCAGATCGCGACGATCATCAGCGGCAGCATCGTCAGCTTGGGCCGCTCGCCCCGCTGCGCGTTCAGGTCAGCGCGCAGGTCCTCCAGCGCGGTGACGTCGATCTCCTCGACATAGGTGAAGTGCGGGATCGCGCGCTTGGACGCGGCCATGTTCTCCGCGATGCGGCGACGCATCCCGATCACGCGGACCTCTTCGTCCGCCCGCGCGCGCGACGCGCCCGGCGCGGCATAGCCCTGCCCGCTGCCGTAGCGCAGATAGGCGTCGAGATCGGCATGGCGCACCCGGTCGCCATCGGTCTTCACCGCGGCGAGGTCGACGCCCAGATCGGCGGCGCGCGCGCGGACGGCGGGCGAGGCGAGGACATGGGCCACACGACCGCTGGCGGATGACGGCCGTCCCGTCGCGCCATCGCCGGCGGCCGGGCGCGGCCCTTCGCTGGCGGCATCCGCCGGCCGGGTGTCGGCGGTCGCGGGGGCAGCGGGGGCCGCGGGCGGATCGAGCGGACGCGGCGTCTCGACCACTTCCTCCACCCCGGGGTTCTCGGCTTCGTATTGTTCGGCGACCTCCGCCTGCTCCGCACTCGGCGGGGCGGCGGTCACCTGATCGGTGCCGGCATCGGCGTCGGTCTCGATCACCACCAGCGCCGCGCCGATCGCGACCTGATCGCCGACCGCGCCCGCCAGTTCGACGACGGTGCCCGATACGGGCGATTCCATCTCGACGGTGGCCTTGTCGGTCATCATGTCGGCGATGTTCTGGTCTTCCTCGACCCGGTCGCCGACCGCGACATGCCATGCGACGATCTCGGCCTCGGCAATGCCTTCACCGATATCGGGCAGGCGGAAGGTGAAACGCGCCATCGCTCAAGAGTCCTTCATGATCTTCTTGAGGGCCTGTCCGATCCGGACCGGTCCCGGGAAATATGCCCATTCCAGGCTGTGCGGATAGGGCGTGTCGAACCCGGTCACCCGCTCGATCGGGGCTTCCAGATGATAGAAGCACCGCTCCTGCACCAGCGCCGACAGTTCGGCGCCGAAGCCGCTCGTCCGCGTCGCCTCGTGGACGATCATGCAGCGGCCGGTCTTCTTCACCGACGCCTCGATCGTCTCGATGTCGAGCGGCACCAGCGTGCGCAGATCGATGATCTCGGCATCCACGCCGTGTTCGGCGACCACGGCGGTGCAGACATGCACCATCGTGCCGTAGGCGAGGATCGTCAGCGCCTCGCCCGCGCGGACCACCTTCGCCTTGCCCAGTTCGATCTTGTAGTACCCCTCCGGCACCGCGCCGCCGGGATGCTTCGACCAGTTCTCGGCCGGTTTGTCCCAATAGCCGTTGAACGGGCCGTTGTAGATGCGCTTGGGCTCGAAGAAGATCGTCGGATCGTTATCCTCGATCGCCGCGATCAGCAGCCCCTTGGCGTCATAGGGGGTGGACGGGATCACCGTCTTCACGCCCGAGACATGGGTGAAGATGCCCTCCGGGCTCTGGCTGTGCGTCTGCCCGCCGAAGATACCGCCGCCGAACGGCGAACGCACCGTCATCGGCGCGATGAACTCTCCGGCCGAGCGATAGCGCAGCCGCGCCGCCTCGCTGACGAGCTGGTCGAGCGCGGGATAGATGTAATCGGCGAACTGGATTTCCGGCACCGGCCGCAGGCCGTAGGCGCCCATCCCGACCGCGACGCCGATGATCCCGCATTCGGTGATCGGCGTGTCGAACACCCGCGTCTTGCCGTATTTCGCCTGCAACCCCGCGGTCGCGCGGAACACGCCGCCGAAATAGCCGACATCCTCGCCCATCACGACCACGTCCGGGTCGCGCGCCATCACCACGTCGAGCGCGGAGTTGATCGCCTGGATCATCGTCATGCGGGTGGTGGGTTCGGCCCCGCCGTCGCCTACCGTGTCGCTCACCACGTCCAGCTCCGTCGTCATCACTTGCGATCCCATGGCCGGCCACTCGCGGTTTCTTCCGCCATCATCTGCGCCTGCTGCTCGCGCAGGTGCCACGGCATCTCCTCGAACACGCCGTCGAACAGCGTGTCGAGCGGCTGGTGCAGGCCGTGGCCGAGGATGCCGTTCTTCTCCGCCTCCTTCTGCGCGGCCTTCACCTGTTCGGCCAGTTCGCGGTCCTGCGCGGCGTGGCGTTCCTCGTCCCACTCGCCGATCGCGATCAGATGCGCCTTCAGCCGCGCGACCGGATCGCCCAGCGGCCAGGCGTTGGGCTCCCCCGCCGATCGGTACTGGGTCGGATCGTCCGAGGTGGAATGGCCTTCGGCGCGATAGGTGAAATGCTCGATCAGGGTCGGCCCCTGATTGGTCCGCGCCCGCTCCGCCGCCCATTGCGTGGCGGCATAGACCGCCAGCGCATCGTTGCCGTCGACGCGCAGGCCGGCGATGCCATAGCCCACCGCGCGTGCCGCGAAGGTGGTCGATTCGGCGCCCGCGAAGCCGGAAAAGCTGCTGATCGCCCACTGGTTGTTGACGACGTTCATGATGACCGGGGCGCGGTAGACGGCGGCGAAGGTGCAGGCGGAATGGAAATCCCCCTCCGCGGTGGAGCCTTCGCCGCACCACACCGCCGCGATCCGCGTATCGCCCTTGGCGGCGGAGGCCATCGCCCAGCCCACCGCCTGCGGATATTGCGTCGTCAGGTTGCCGGAGATCGAGAAGAACCCCGCCTCGCGCGCCGAATACATGATCGGCAGCTGCTTGCCCTGCAACCGGTCGCCCTTGTTCGAATAGATCTGGTTCATCATGTCGACCAGCGACCAGTCGCGCGCGATCAACAGCCCCTGCTGGCGATAGGAGGGGAAGCACATATCCTCGTAATCCAGCGCGTGCGCGGCGGCGACCGACACCGCCTCCTCACCCGTCGCCTTCATGTAGAAGCTGGTCTTGCCCTGACGCTGCGCGCGGAACATCCGCTCGTCGAACGCGCGCAGCAACGCCATGTGGCGCAGCATCCGGCGCAGGCGATCGGGCGACAGCCGTGGGTCCCATGCCCCGACCGCGCGGTGATCGTCGTCGAGGACGCGGACCAGGCCGTAGGACAGATCGGTGAAGTCGCGGGCCGGCTCGGCGGTGTCGGGGCGGCGGGCGGCGCCGGCGGGCGGCACCTCCACCACCGCGAAGTCGACCGGATCGCCCGGCCGGAACCGGGGTTCGGGGACATGCAGCGACAGGGGCGGCAAATTGGTGCGAGGCTGTTCAGCCAAGACTCTCTCCACGGATCGGCATCGGGTTGTTCCCGTACGCCGCGCCACCTTTCGCGACGTTGTTATAAAATTTCAAGCGACTTCTGTGCGGGCGGCGGCCGACCTAACCCGTCGTTAACCGCTTTCGTCGCAGGGTCGCCGGTATCAACAAGGGATACCGCACCATGTACATGGGTCCGATCGTCGCTGCCGAAACCACCGCGCCGCCGGCGGGCTTCTCCATCGTCCGCACGCCGCCACGGCCATCGTCCGGCGCGGCATCGCGCTTCGTCGTGGGCGTACCGGTGCTGGCGCTGGCCACGGTGGTGATGGTGCCGTGGCTGGTCGGGCATACGCTGGTGGCAGGGGCGCTGACCGGCGTCCGCGCGCTGCCGGGGGCGCCCCGCGCGCTGCTGTCCGCGATCGATTATGCGGGGCGCATCGCGCTGGGGCGCTGACCGGGGCGGTCAGCCGCCCACCACCTGCTCGATCACGCCAAAGATCGGGTGGTGGCGATCGTTCTCCGCCCAGATCCGCACCGTATCGCCCTTGGTCAGGAACGGCGTGGTCGCGGTGCCGCCGGCCAGCGTCTCCACCGTCCGCGCCTCGGCAAGGCAGGAATAGCCGACGCCGCCGTCCGCCACCGGCTTGCCCGGCCCGCCGTCGGTGCCGCGATTGGACACGGTGCCCGACCCGACGATCGTGCCCGCGCCCAGCGCCCGCGTCCTGGCGGCATGGGCGATCAGCGTGCCGAAATCGAAGGTCATGTCCTCCCCCGCCTCGACCCGGCCCAGCGGCTTGCCGTTCAGGTCGACCATCAGCCGGCGGTGCAGCTTGCCGTCCCGCCACCAGTCGCCCAGCGCGTCGGGGGTGACGAACACGGGGGAGAACGCGCTGGCGGGCTTGGATTGGAAGAAGCCGAAGCCCTTGGCCAGTTCGTCCGGGATCAGGTGACGCAGCGACACGTCGTTGGTCAGCCCGACCAGCCGGACCGCCGCCAGCGCCGCGTCGCGGTCCGCGCCCTGCGGCACGTCGCCGGTGACGACCACGACCTCCGCCTCCAGATCGCAGCCCCACGCCTCGTCGGCGAGGGGAATCGGATCGCGCGGCCCCAGGAACCCGTCCGACCCGCCCTGATACATCAGCGGATCGTGCCAGAACGTATCGGGCATCGCCGCCCCGCGCGCCTGCCGGACGAGCGCGACATGGTTCACATAGGCGGAGCCGTCCGCCCATTGATAGGCGCGCGGCAGGGGCGCCGCCGCGTCATGCTCGTGGAACCGTTCGCGCGGGATCACCGCGTGATCGAGATCGGTCGACAGGTTCTCCAGCGCGGGTGCGATCCGGTCCCAGTCGTCCAGCGCGGCCTGCAGGGTCGGGACGATATGGCCGGCATCGGCATACCAGGCGAGATCGGTCGACACGACCACGAGCCTGCCGTCGCGGCCCTGTTTCAGGCTTGCCAGTTTCATCGCGATTCCTCTCCGGTTCTATGCCAGTCGGTGACAGGACTAGAACCGCACCCCCACCCACCGCAAGCGCTTGTGCGGATAGCCGGCAGGTTCGGACCATGGCGATGATGGCGCCCGGCCGACATCAGCGCCCGATATGGCGCGGCGACCTTCGGGACGGCGGGTTACTGGCCGCCAGCCTCGTCCTCATAGGCATTCGGGACGTTCACCTTGATCGAACCATCAAGGCCAGTTGCAAATTCCTGCAGGTCCGCCAGCCAGACGATGGGGTCGAGCAAGCGTGGATCCTTCATCCGGGCCAGGAAATCGGCATGGTCGGGATGATCCGCATTGAAGACAGCCCGGTCGCGAAACTGGTCGTTGGAAAAGGTGCCCCAGTTCGTCATGCGGAAGAAACTGATACGGGTGGCGCCGACACGGTGGGCCAGATCGACCGCGTCGCCCATTTCCCGATAATTGTCGCGCTGGACGATGAAGGGCAGGTCGAAGCTTTCCACCAGGCCGTCGCGGACGAGTTCGCCGGCAAAGGCCAGGTTTTCGAGCATGACGGGCCAGCGCGCACCACGCCGAAGCAGTTCGTGGGTCGGACCGGTCGCGGCGTCGATGCTGACCCGCAGATTCTTCACCCGACCGTGAAGCGTGGGAAAGCTTTCCCACTGCCGGCGCGTGAACAGCATACCATTGGTAAGGATCAGGAACTTGAGGTCAGGATACGCCTCCGGCGTCAGATCGGCGATCAGCTGGCGAAAGTTCTTGCTCGCGAATGGATCGCCCGCACCGCTTAGGTATACCGTTTTCGCATTGACGAGCATGGGCAGGATCGCGCGTTCCTGCATCACCGCGAAGCGATCACGCGTCGCGCCGTCAGCCGCGATCTTCGCTACACGACAGCTGGGGCACGACAGGTTGCAGGTCAGATCATAGGCCAGATTGACTATGCGGGGGCCATTCGCCAGCTTCACCGCGCTGGTTTCCAGCACCTCCTGCCAATAGGCGGACCGCGTGGCCAGATTCTCTGCCGGGATCAACAGGTTCGCCTGGATAGCCGGACAGGCGCCCTTGTTGCAGTAGCGGTAGGAACCATCATGGATACTGGCGCGGATGGCTTGCGCCGTCTCGCTGTTCCACACGTCCTGCCAGCTGTCGGCCTGAAGATTACCCGCCGATGTCGCAAGCCAGCTTGCACAGCAAAGATGGGTCGAGCCGTCCAGCACATCCATCTGCACGAACGGCTTTTTGCAGATCTTGCCGGTCAACTTGTACTTTGGATTACCGGGATCGGCCAGACCCTGAAGATGAAAGAGTGCGCCCTGAACAAGGGGGGATATGCTGTTATCAGTAGCCAGCGGCGTCAACGCATCGATGACAGGCTGCACTTCACCCAAGGCGGCGGCACACATGCACAGCAGCAATTTGAGCGGCACCATTTCTATATGGTCCGGGATTTGCGCCAGCCGATACTCGATAGCATCCAGCAACATCGGGTGGGCGGCAACGAAATCGGGGATGATCGACCACAGTTCGGGATGGTCGAGGCGGTCGGACAGGACGCTGAGCATGAGGTTCACGACCTGGTCCGCCGCCTCCGCAGCGGCGAGGTCGGCAACCCTGGCGTCGTCAACCGACGGAATATTAGCTACGAACATGACGGCCAGGTCCTTGAAGATATCAGTCAGCACATTCTTAATAGAATGGACTTCACCCTTTCGGGCCCGTCAGGCGGATTTAAGGCCGGGGCAGACCCGGTGGTCGCCATGCCCCGTCGCCGCCCGCAAACGGGTGGTCCATGGCTTGGCCATCCATCTTGACACTTCCAGGATCGGCCTGTATCGGGCCGGGCATCGAAGCGTTATGCAGCGTGATCGGACGTGCCGGAAAGCCGGTGGTCCGGGCTCCGCTTCGGTCAAGCTCAGGCTTCCCTAATCACGCGGGGTGTCATTTCACACCCGCCACCACTCCGCCTTTCGTGCGTCGTGGATCGGCACGCATACAAGGTTTACCCATGTCCTTTTCCGATCTCGGCCTTGCCGAGCCGCTCGTCCGTGCGCTCGAAGCCAAGGGCTACACCACCCCCACCCCGATCCAGGCGCAGTCGATCCCGCAGCTGCTGGAAGGCGGCGACCTGCTCGGCATCGCGCAGACCGGCACCGGCAAGACCGCGGCGTTCGTCCTCCCCTCGATCCAGCGCATGGTCGCGGCGCCCAAGCGCGTGCTGCCGACGCATTGCCGGATGCTCGTCCTCGCCCCGACCCGCGAACTGGCCAGCCAGATCGCCGATTCGGCGCGCGAATACGGCAAATTCTCCAAGATGTCGGTGACCACCGTGTTCGGCGGCACCAGCATCAACAAGAACCGTCAGGACATGAGCCGCGGCGTCGACATCCTGGTCGCCACGCCGGGCCGCCTGATCGATCTGGTCGAGCAGGGCTTCGTCAACCTGTCGATGATCGAGATCCTCGTCCTCGACGAGGCGGACCAGATGCTCGACCTGGGCTTCATCCACGCGCTGAAGCGGATCGTGAAGATGGTGCCGCGCAAGCGCCAGACGCTGTTCTTCTCGGCCACCATGCCCACCTCGATCCGCGAGCTGGCCAGCCAGTTCCTGCACGAGCCGGCGACCGTCTCGGTCAAGCCCGCCTCGACCACGGCGGAGCGGGTCGACCAGTATGTCACCTTCGTCAACCAGGCGGAGAAGCAGGCGCTGCTGACGCTGCTGCTCGCCGATCCGGCGATCGACCGCGCGCTGGTGTTCACCCGCACCAAGCACGGCGCCGACCGCGTCGTGAAGCTGCTGGCCGGTAACGGCATCGGCGCCAACGCGATCCACGGCAACAAGAGCCAGGGCCAGCGCGAGCGCGCGCTGGGCGAGTTCAAGGACGGCAAGACCAAGATCCTCGTCGCGACCGACATCGCCGCGCGCGGCATCGACGTGTCGGGCGTCAGCCACGTCATCAACTTCGAACTGCCCAACGTTCCCGAGCAGTATGTCCACCGCATCGGCCGCACCGCGCGCGCCGGCGCATCGGGCATCGCCATCTCGTTCTGCGCCGACGACGAGAAGGCGTACCTGCGCGACATCGAGAAGACCACGCGCCAGAAGGTGCCGGTGCAGGCCCTGCCCGAGGACTTCGCCAACAAGGCGAACAAGATCAAGTCGCAGCGCGTGAACGCGATCGGCGCCGATCCCGCGCCGCGTGAGGATCGTCCCCGTGGCGGCCGTCCGTTGCCGCGCCCCCGCGCCACCCATTCGCCGCAGGCGACCGGCACCACCGGCCGCAGCTATGCCAATGCCAGCGGTCGCGGCGCGCGCCCGGCCGGCGGCGGTGGCGGCGGCGGCGGCGGTGGCGGTCAGGGTCGTGGCGGCCAGGGTCGCAGCGGCGGTGGTCAGGGTGGCGGCCAGGGCGGTGGTCAGGGTCGTGGCGGCAGCGGCCGCAGCGCCGGCGGGCCGACCGCCGGCCGCTGAGGGGATACCCCGGCCTTCTCGCGGGTTGATCGATAAAACCCGCGAGGAGAACCGCCATGGACGTATCCACCACCCCGATCGCCGAGCGGATCGCCCGCGTCCTTGCTGCCGAGCACTTGAGCGCGAACGCCGCCGGCGATCAGGCATCCGCCAGTGCGCAGGTCGATGCGCACTGGCAGGATTACCTTCCCCACGCGATCGCCGTGCTGAAGACGCTGCGCGAACCCGATCGCGCGATGGCGGCGGCGGGCGACGTCGCGGTGTGGGAGAGCATGATCCTCGCCGGGCTGAAGGGCGCCGTGCCGCCCAAGGTCTTGCTGTAAAGAGTGAGCGTCGCCACTCCGGAGTGCCGCCGGGAAACCTTCCTTCCTCCCCGGCGGAGGCCGGGGCCCAGGTGGGAAGGCGGCAGCAAGTCATCACGATGCTCCGCCCAACTGGACCCCGGCCTTCGCCGGGGAGGTATCCGGGGGTATTGCGCGGCCTTTTACCAAGCTGAAGGGCGTCGTGCCGCCTNCAGCTCTAAGGTCGTGCCGTAGGGCAATGCTGGCCAAAAAATCCATCGACCTTGCCTCTCCCCGGCGGAGGCCGGGGCCCAGATGGCAAGGCGGCAGCAAGTCATCACGGCGCTCCGCCCAACTGGACCCCGGCCTCCGCCGGGGAGGTATCCGGGGGTGTTGCGCGGACTTTCACAAAGCTGAAGGACGTCGTGCCGCCTATGGCCGGATGACATCAGGTTGAACCGGATGTTCGTCGTTGCGAGCGGAGCGAAGCAATCCAGGGCGTCCTGATCCGGCGCTGAATTGCTTCGCTATGCTCGCAATGACGGGTTGGGTCAGGCCAATGTCATCCAGCTCTAAGGTCGTGCCGTAGGGCAATGCTGGCCAAAGAATCCATCGACCTTGCCTCTCCCCGGCGGAGGCCGGGGCCTAGGTGGGAAGGCGGCGGTAATTCATCACGGCCCTCCGCCCAACTGGACCCCGGCCTTCGCCGGGGAGGTATAGTGGGCGGGGTTGCCATTCCTCTCGCGAGACTGGTCGGGGATGGGACGGAACGCTTCCGCAAACCCGTCACGGAGCGATCAGTCCCCGAACACTGCCGGCCGCTTCTCCATGTTCGCCATCACCTGCTCGCGCTGGTCCGCCGTGCCCAGCAGCGCCGCCTGCTCGGCCCGTTCCGCCGTCAATATCGTCGCCGCGTCGCCGTCCGCCGCGACCGCGAACAGCCGTTTGGCGGCGCGTACCGCCGCCGGGTGCCGGCCCGCGATCTGCTGCGCCAGCGCCAGCGCCGCCGCGCGTGGATCGTCCACCACCCGCGTCACCAGCCCCAGCGCCGCCCCCTCGACCCCGTCGACCTCGCGCGCGGTGTAGACCAGCTCGCGCAGCACATCGTCGCGCACCGTGCCGCGCCACAGCGCATAGCCCGCCATGTCGGGCACGATCCCCCAGTGCATCTCCCGGATCGACAGCCGCGCATCCGCGCTCGCCAGCCGGATATCGGCGCCCGCCACGATCTGCAGCCCGCCGCCGAACGCCACGCCGTGGACCGCCGCGATCACCGGCTGCGACAGCGTCCGCCAGCCCCAGGCGACCTGCTGGACCAGATTGGCGACGCCGTGCGTCGGCGTTTCGGTCAGCAACCCCGATCCGCCACCGGCCATCGCCACCATGTCCAGCCCCGCGCAAAAGCCGCGTCCCTCGCCCGACAGCACGATGCAGCGCACGTCGCGCCGGTCCTGCAACGCCGCGATCGCCGCCGCCAGGCCCGCGAACATCGCCGGGTCGATCGCGTTGATCTGCGCCGGTCGCGCCAGTCGCACGTCCGCGATCCCGCCATCGACGGTCATCCGCACCCGGTCGTCCATCATCCTTCTCCTCTGCGACCATGGCTATGCCCGCCGGGCGCGCCGGGCAACCCGGTTGCGCGCGGCGGCACGGCGTGTAGACCCTGCGGCGATGACCGGTTTCGATGTGCCCCGCTTCGCCAAGCTTCTCGACCGGGGTCATGGCGGGCGGCTGGGTATCCGCTATCACGGCCATGCGGACGGCGAGGACGGCTGGGTGGAACTGGCCCTGCCCCCCGCCGATGCGCTGGTCGGCGACACCGCGACCGGCGCGATGGCGGCGGGACCGATCGTCACGCTGATGGACATGGCGGCCTCGATCGCGATCTGGGCGCGGCGCGGACGGTTCGTGCCCCATGCGACGCTCGACTTGCGGCTCGACCATCTCCGCCCGGTGGTGGCGGGGCGGACGCTGATCGGGCGCGGCGAATGTTACCGGATCGCCGGGCCGGTCGCCTATGTCAGGGGACAGGCGCATGACGGCGATCCCGCCGATCCGGTCGCACAGATCGTCGGCACGTTCATGACGACCGACGCGGCATGATCGCGCTGCCCCCCTATGCGGCCCTGCTGGGCCTGACGAGGACCGCCGACGATCGTGGCGTGCCGGTGCTGACGATGCCGTTCGCGGACGGCGTGCTCGGCCGCCCCGGTTTCCTGCATGGCGGCGCGATCGCGGGGCTGCTGGAGATCGCGGCGATCGCCGCGCTGCGCCATGCGCTGGGCACCGACGACGCGGGCGTGATCCCGCTGACCATCACGGTCGACTACCGGCGCGGCGGGCGCGACGCGCCGACGCTGGCAACGGGTATCGTCACCCGGCTCGGCACCCGCATCGCGCATGTCGACGCGACCGCGTGGCAGGACGATCCGGCCCGCCCGATCGCCACCGCGCGGACGAACTGGCGGCTCGACCGGCCCTCCTGACGATCGGGCGGGATCGAGCCGGGTCGGCCGCGCGGCGGCACCTTCGCCGCCGCACCCCGTCAGCGCCAGCACCATCGGGCGCAGCGATCGCGTGCGCCCGGTTATTGCCCCGGTTGCCGCCCCGGTTGCCGCCCCGGTTATTGGGCGGTCAGCTTGATGAGCCGCCCCTGCGACCCGTCGTCGCCATCCTCGATCACCCAGATCGCGCCGTCCGGCCCCTGTTCCACGTCGCGGATGCGTGCGTTCATCGGCCATTGGTCGCCCTTTCGCGCTTCCGTGCCATCGATATCGACGCGGACCAGCGACTGGCTGGACAGGCCGCCGATAAAGGCGTCGCCCCGCCATTGCGGGAACATCCGGCCGGAATAGATCATCAGCCCGCCCGGCGAGATCACCGGGTTCCAGGACACCTTGGGCGGTTCGTACCCGTCGCCCGCGCGGTGATCGGGAATGTCCCGGCCATCATAATGCGATCCGTTCGACGCGTTCGGCCAGCCGTAGTTCAGACCCGGCCGGATCAGGTTGACCTCGTCCCCGCCCTTCGGCCCCATCTCCTGCTCCCACAGATTGCCGCGCGCGTCGAACGCGATGCCGAGCAGGTTGCGATGGCCGTAGGACCAGATTTCCGACCGGAACCCCTTGGCGGCGAGCGGATTGCCCGGTGCCGGCTGGCCGTCGAGGGTCAGGCGCAACACCTTGCCCAGCGTCGCCTTCGGGTCCTGCGCGGGGGTGAATTTCTGGCGATCGCCATTGGTGAAGAACAGATACCGGCCATCGGGCGAAAAGGCGATGCGGCCCGAATAATGGCCGTTGCCCTCCACGAACGGCGTGGCGCGGAAGAGGGTTTCGATCTCGCCCAGCCGCTCGCCGTCACCGCCGTCGGCACGCAGGCGACCGCGCGCCAGGAACACGCCCTTGCCGCCCTCGCCCGCCGCCGAATAGCTGAAATACACCCGCTGGCTGCGCGCGAAATCCGGGGCGGGCACCACGTCCATCAACGCGCCCTGCCCGGCCGAATCGACCGGGATCGTGGCGACGACCTGTTTCCGCTTTCCGTCGGCGGCGACGAGCAGCATCTCGCCCTTCTTCTCGGTCACCAGCATCCGGCCATCGGGCAGGAATGCCAGCGCCCAGGGCGAATCGAAATCGGCGACCACGGTTTCGGTGAAGGGCCTGGTCGCGGCCGGCGCGGCATCCTGCGCCGTCGCGTCCGCGGGGGCGTTGCCGGTGCAGGCGATCAGCGCGCAAGGCAGGGCGGCGAGCAGCTTCAGGTCCATCGATATCCTCTCACGTAGTCGCCTTGAACGCCCGGACCGATCATAGGATGCCAAGGCTTGTGTCGGCGGCCGTCCGGCCATATACTGGCGACGCTTTCTCTACATCGCCGGATGCAGGGGCTGCGGGGCCGGGCTCCGCGGCGGCAACCACCCATAGGTCTTCAACACCGGAGCAACCGCTTGGCCGATATCGCCGTACTGACCGCCCTGATCGAACCCGAAGCCACGGCGCTCGGCTTCGACCTCGTGCGCGTGAAGATGACGGGCGGCAAGTCGGACCCGACCTTGCAGGTGATGGCCGAACGCCCCGACACCCGCCAGCTGACGATCGACGACTGTTCCGCGCTGTCGCACCGCATCTCCGACGTGCTCGACGCGCTGGAGGCGGAGGGGCGCGACCCGATCGCCGAGGCGTACCGGCTGGAGGTGTCGAGCCCCGGCATCGACCGCCCGCTGACCCGCCTGTCGGACTATGCCGACTGGACCGGGCACGAGGCCCGCATCCGCCTGGTCGAGCCGCAGGACGGTCGCAAGCAGCTGACCGGCAATCTGGCCGGCGTGACGGACGACCGGATCGCGGTCGACCTGGGCAACCACGGCACCGCCACGATCGCCTTCGCCGACATCGCCAGTGCCAAGCTGGTGATGACCGACCGGCTGATCGCCGCCACCGCGCCGCTTTCGACCGAAGGCGCCGACGAATTCGAAGACGCGCCCGACGACGCAGACAGCGTCCGGGCATCAGCAGAGGATAACCACTGATGGCCACGGCCACCGCCAACCGCGCCGAACTGATCGCGATCGCCAATTCGGTCGCGACGGAGAAGATGATCGATCGCGCGATCGTGATCGAGGCGATGGAGGACGCGATCCAGCGCGCCGCCCGTACCCGTTACGGGCAGGAGATGGACATCCGCGCCAAGCTGGACGCCAACACCGGCGACCTGCGCCTGTGGCGCGTGGTCGAGGTGGTCGAACTGGTCGACGATCTCTACAAGCAGGTATCCGAAAAGGACGCGCAGAAGCTGCAGAAGGGCGCGGTCGTCGGCGACTTCCTGGTCGATCCGCTGCCGCCGATCGAATTCGGCCGCATCCAGGCGCAGGCATCGAAGCAGGTCATCTTCCAGAAGGTCCGCGATGCCGAGCGCGAGCGCCAGTACGAGGAATTCAAGGACCGGCAGGGCGAGATCATCACCGGCGTCGTCAAGCGCGTCGAGTTCGGTCACATCGTCGTCGATCTGGGCCGGGCCGAGGGCGTGATCCGTCGCGACGCGCAGATCCCGCGCGAGGTGGTGCGCGTCAACGACCGCATCCGCAGCCTGATCCTGAAGGTGGTGCGCGAGAATCGCGGGCCGCAGATCTTCCTGTCCCGCGCGCATCCCGACTTCATGAAGAAGCTGTTCGCGCAGGAAGTGCCCGAAATCTACGACGGCATCATCACGATCCAGGCCGCCGCCCGCGACCCCGGCTCGCGCGCCAAGATCGGCGTCATCAGCCGCGATTCGTCGATCGATCCGGTCGGTGCGTGCGTCGGCATGAAGGGCAGCCGCGTGCAGGCGGTGGTGCAGGAGATGCAGGGCGAGAAGATCGACATCATCCCCTGGTCGTCCGATATCGCCACCTTCGTCGTCAACGCGCTCCAGCCCGCCTCCGTCAGCCGCGTCGTGATCGACGAGGACGAGGAGCGGATCGAGGTGGTGGTGCCCGACGATCAGCTGTCGCTCGCGATCGGCCGTCGCGGCCAGAACGTCCGCCTTGCCAGCCAGTTGACCGGCAAGGCGATCGACATCCTGACCGAGGCCGATGCCAGCGAGAAGCGCCAGAAGGAATTCGTCGCCAATTCCGACCTGTTCCAGAACGAACTGGACGTGGACGAGACGCTGGCACAGCTGCTGGTGGCCGAGGGCTTCAGCAGCCTGGAGGAGGTCGCCTATGTTGAACTGGACGAGATCGCCGCGATCGAGGGCTTCGACGAGGACCTCGGTGCCGAGCTGCAGAGCCGGGCGCAGGAAGCGCTCGACCGTCGTGAACAGGCGAACCGCGACGAGCGGACCGCGCTGGGCGTCGAGGACGCGCTGGCCGAACTGCCGTACCTGACCGAGGCGATGCTGGTCACGCTGGGCAAGGCGGGCATCAAGACGCTCGACGACCTCGCCGATCTCGCCACCGACGAACTGGTCGAGAAGAAGCGCGCCGAACCCCGCCGCCGCAACGACGACGCGCCCAAGCGGCCGGAGCCCAAGGGCGGTATCCTGTCGGAATATGGCCTGAGCGACGAACAGGGCAACGAGATCATCATGGCCGCCCGCGCGCACTGGTTCGAGGACGAGGATGCGCCCGTGGCGGCGACCGATGCGGCCGGGGAAACCGGCACCGTCGATGCCGCCGACGGCCCGGCCGATACCGATGGGGAGGACGCACATGCGGAACCCTCGCAATGATACGCTAACGGCGCCTCGCGCTTACCACCGTCACCCCGGGCTTGTCCCGGGGTCCACCCGTCCATCGACCTTGCGGTCCATGGTCCCGGGGCAATGGCGGCAATCCCAATCCGGTCGCGAGATCATCCCAGTGCGGGTTGTCGCGTTCGATGAGGTTCGCCTTGAATTGTCGCGGCCAGCGCTTGATGCGCTTTTCCGTCAGGATCGCCGCGTCCATCGTGTCGGCCATGGCAAACCAGACCAGTCTTTTGACATGGTATCGCTTCGTGAAGCCGTCGAATGTCCCGTCGCGGTGCTGGATGACGCGACCAATGAGGTTCGACGTCACGCCGGTGTAAAGCGTGCCGTTCGGCCCGCTGGCCAACAGGTACGTGCAAGGCTGCCTTTCCCCCATGCCGCAAAGCCTGCGGCACGGTGGATGCCTGGACAAGCCCGGCATGACGGGAGGGTCGTATGAAGCGCGCAACGTCATCCGCCCCCCCGACGCACGCCGCCGCTACCCGGGCGGCGGGCGAAGGTCCGGTGCGCAAATGCATCCTGTCGCAGGACCGCGACGCCCGCGCCCATCTGGTGCGACTCGCGTTGTCGCCGGACGGCGAGGTCCTGCCCGACGTGCGCGCCAAGGCGCCGGGTCGCGGCGCGTGGATCGGCGTCAACCGCGCCGAGCTGGAGGCGGCCTATGCCAAGGGCCGGCTGCGCGGCGCGCTGGCGCGGGCGTTCAAGACGGGGGAATTCACCCTGTCGGACGAACTACCCGCCCGGATCGCCGCCGCATTGGAGCGCAACGCGCTCGACCGGCTGGGGCTGGAGGCGAAGTCGGGCATGTTGCTGACCGGCACCGACAAGATCGACACCGCCGCCCGATCGGGCCAGCTTCACGCGCTCTATCATGCCGGCGACGCGGGCGAGGACGGGATGCGCAAACTGGCGCAGGCGTGGCGGGTCGGCACCGATCGCGAAGGTTCCGATCTTCGGGGCTTGGCGTTGCCGTTGCCCCGCCCCATATTGTCGTTGGCGCTGGGCCGCGAGAATGTGGTACACATCGCGCTGACCGACCGCGCTGCGGCGAAACGGGTGAGCGATGCGCTCGACCGCTGGCTGCATTTCATCGGACCTGACACCCCAACGGGCGCGCCGCAAAGCGATGATTTGCGCGGCCCCTCATCGGCCCCTTGCGAAACGGCCTCGCAAGGCGCATCGGCGCACCGCTCCGTCCAAGACGGAACCGAGGCGTCACCGGCCGCGACTACGCACGAGGAATTTGAGTGAGCGACACCGACAACGACAAGCCGAAGCTCGGCATGCGCGCACCACTGGGGCTGCGCCGCACGGTCGAGACCGGCAAGGTGAAGCAGAGCTTCAGCCACGGCCGTTCGAACACGGTGATCGTGGAGACGAAGAAGGCGCGCGTCCTGCGTCGCCCGGGCGATCCCGCCCCTGCACCCGAAGCGACCGCCGCCGTCGAGGCGCCGGCCGCCCCCGTCCAGCAGGTCGCCGCACCGGCGCCTGCCCCCGCCCCGCGCCCGGTGCCCAGCAACGAGACCCCGCAGGAGCGGCAGGCCCGGATGCTGCGCGAGGCCGAGGATCAGCGCATGCATGCGCTGGAGGATGCGCGTCGTCGTGAAGACGCCGATCGCACCCGCCTGGCCGAGGAAGAGCGTGTCCGCGCGGCCGAGCGTGCGAAGGCCGCCGCCGCCCCGCCGCCGCCCCCGCCGGTAGTGGAGCCCACGCCTGCCCCGGCACCCGCGCCGACGCCGGCCCCAACGGTAGCCGCACCGGCTCCCGCCCCGGCGCCGACCCCGGCCCCGACGGTCACCGTGCCGACGCCGGCCGGCCGTGGCTTCCGCCCGGTCGAGCGCGCGGTACCGCCGCCCGCACCGGCGCCGGAACCCGCACCGGTCGTGGCGGCGCCCGTCGCCGCACCGGCTCCGACCCCCGCGCCTGCGCCGACTCCGGCACCGGTCGCTGCACCCGCACCGGTACGGGCGGCACCGCCCGCGCCGGCACCGGCGCCCACGCTGGGGTTGAGCCGCGATCCGTCGATGCCGGCACCGCGCCGGTTCTCGCCGGTCGCCCGGCCCGAACGCCCCCCGCCGCCGGCACCCAAGCCGGTCGAGCAGCCGGTCGCCGCTTCCGCGCCCAGCGCCGGCAATGCCGGGGCCGCATCCGGCGGTGCGCAGCGTCCGCTGCCCGCCGGCGTCGCGACGCCGCGCAACACACCCCCGGGCCGTCCGCAGCAGCGCGACCGCAAGGGCGACGAGCGTCGTGGCGGCAAGCTGACCGTCAATCGCGCGCTGGGCGACGATGGCGCCCGCTCGCGGTCGCTCGCCGCGCTGAAGCGGGCGCGCGAGAAGGAGAAGCGTGGCTTCGGCGGCCCGCGCGAGGCGCAGGCCAAGCAGGTCCGCGACGTGCAGGTCCCCGATGCGATCACCGTGCAGGAACTCGCCAACCGTATGGCGGAAAAGGGCGCGGACCTCGTCAAGACGCTGTTCAAGCTCGGCATGCCCGTCACGATGACGCAGACGATCGACCAGGATACGGCCGAACTGCTGGTGACCGAATTCGGCCACAACATCGTGCGCGTCAGCGATTCGGATATCGATCTGGCGCTCGACACGACCGAGGACGCGGTCGAATCGCTCAAGCCGCGGCCGCCGGTGGTCACGATCATGGGCCATGTCGATCACGGCAAGACCAGCCTGCTCGACGCGCTGCGCGGCACCGACGTGGTGCGCGGCGAGGCGGGTGGCATCACCCAGCATATCGGCGCCTATCAGGTCACGCTGAAGGACAAGTCGAAGATCACCTTCCTCGACACGCCGGGCCACGAGGCGTTCACGCAGATGCGCGCGCGCGGTGCGGACATCACCGACATCGTCGTGCTGGTGGTCGCGGCCGATGACGGGCTGATGCCGCAGACGATCGAGGCGATCAACCACACCAAGGCGGCCGGCGTGCCGATGATCGTGGCGATCAACAAGATCGACAAGCACGAGGCCAATGCCCAGAAGGTGCGCGAGCGCCTGTTGAGCGAGGAAGTCGTGGTCGAGGAAATGGGCGGCGACGTCCAGGACGTCGAAGTGTCGGCCCTGAAGAAGACCGGGCTGGAGACGCTGATCGAGAAGATCCAGCTCCAGGCCGAAATCCTCGAACTGGCCGCCAACCCCGATCGCCCCGCCGAAGGCACGGTGATCGAGGCGAAGCTGGACAAGGGCCGTGGTCCCGTCGCGACGGTGCTGGTCAATCGCGGCACGCTGAAGATCGGCGACATCTTCGTCGTCGGCGCCGAGAGCGGCAAGGTCCGGGCGCTGGTCGACGACAAGGGTCGCCAGCTGAAGGAAGCCGGGCCGTCGATGCCGGTCGAGGTGCTGGGTCTGTCGGGCGTGCCGTCGGCGGGCGACCCGCTGCAGGTCGTCGAGAACGAGGCCCGCGCCCGTGAGGTCGCAGAATATCGCCAGAGCGTGCTGACGCAGAAGCGCACCACCACCGCCCCGGCGAGCCTGGAGAGCATGTTCTCCGCGCTGAAGGCCAATGCGGCGATCGAGTATCCGCTCGTCGTCAAGGCCGACACGCAAGGGACGGTCGAGGCGATCGTCGCGTCGATCAACAAGATCTCGACCGATCTCATCAAGGCGCGGGTGCTGCACTCGGGCGTGGGTGGCATCACCGAGAGCGACGTGACGCTGGCGGGTGCATCGGGCGCGCCGATCATCGGCTTCAACGTCCGCGCCAATTCCAAGGCGCGCGAGATCGCCGAGCGGCAGAAGGTGGCGTTGAAATATTACGACGTCATCTACGACCTGATCGACGAGATCCGCGCCGGCATGGCGGGCGAGCTTGGCCCCGAGGCGTTCGAAACGGTCGTCGGCCGCGCCGAAATCCGCGATGTCTTCTCGGCCGGCAAGCATGGCAAGGCCGCCGGTCTGCTGGTGGTCGAAGGCGCGATCCGCAAGGCGCTCAAGGCCCGCATTACCCGCAACGATGTCATCATTTATCAGGGTGAGATCGCCAGCCTCCGCCGCTTCAAGGACGATGTCCCCGAAGTGCGCGCCGGTCTGGAATGCGGCGTGACGTTCACGCAGAACTTCGTCGACATCCGTGCCGGCGACTATCTGGAAACCTTCGAGGTCGAGATGCGCGAGCGGACGCTCTGAAGTCGAAACCGCGGCGGCGCCCCTGGTGGCGCCGCCGGTTGGCGGATGCCGGCGATCTGGCGGGCGACGCCGTTGGCGTGGTGACCGAGGTGCCTGATGGATGTGGCGGCTGCCTTGGCGGGCATTGCCTGCCACTGGTGCTGCTGGCCGTCGCGCTGCCGCCGGCGGCTGTTATAGTGATACGATAGACGGGGTAGGACAAAGACATGGCGCGCCCGACCGATACAGGCGACAAATCCGTCCGCACGCTGCGCGTCGGCGAACAGGTGCGCCATATCCTGTCCGAAATCCTGCAACGCGGCGACGTTCACGACCCGGTACTGGCGACGCACATGGTATCCGTCACCGAGGTGCGGATGTCGCC
The DNA here is from genome assembly GCF_014841615.1 of Sphingomonas sp. CFBP 8760. Lineage (GTDB taxonomy): Bacteria > Pseudomonadota > Alphaproteobacteria > Sphingomonadales > Sphingomonadaceae > Sphingomonas. The sequence continues at coordinate 29,662 of NZ_JACYUG010000029.1, forward strand.
CGACCTGCGTCATGCCACGGCCTTCGTGAAGCCGTTGCTGGGCAAGGACGAGGCGGTCGTGCTGAAGGCACTGCGCACCAACACCGCCTATCTCCAGCGCGAGGTGGCGACCCGCGTGCAGAGCCGATTTGCCGCGAAGCTCAAATTCCTGCCCGACCAGAGTTTCGACGAAGGCAGCCACATCGACGCGCTGCTCCGCGCGCCCAAGGTGGCGCAGGATTTGACCGGGGATTGACCCCCCGATGAGTTCCATCCAGACCAGCAACGGCACGACGGCGCCATTGACGGTCTGGATCGAACCGTGGTGCGACGAACTGGTCCTGCCCCCGCGATCCGAACTGTCGCTAACCCCTCAGCCCGATAATGGGCACGCCATCATGCCCGATATCGAGGTGATCGAGGATCGGTTGGTCATCTGGGCCATGACACCCGGAACGTTGACCGTCACCATCGATGGGGTGGTTCAGGATACCGGTTGCCGCACCATTCCCTTGCCTGCCGAACTGTTCGGGATGTCGGTGAAAAATCTCGTCGGTGTGGTGTTTGGCGGCCATCCGGCAACCCGACCTGATGGTGCGGCGAACCCTAGAGCAGATTCCGTTCAGTACGCATCGTATCCGGCAGCGGCGAAGTAGTTGG
>NZ_JACYUG010000030.1 GCF_014841615.1 Sphingomonas sp. CFBP 8760
AACGCTTGGCGGGATGGCACTGGGTAGCAGAGCTGGCGCCGGGCAGGCAGAGACAATATCCGACGTTTTCGACGCTTCGAAAAATGCCAGGGTGGAGAAGATCCCACCTTATCAGGCGCGCTTCGGCCGCACCAAGCCTCTCGTTGCGATCGTCGGCCTGAACGAGGGCACGATCATCAGTGATTTCTGCATCCCGTTCGGTGTGATGGCACGCTCCGGCGTCGCCGATGTCATGTCGGTTTCCATCAAGCCCGGCCCTGTGAAGATGCAGCCGCTCACCTTCCAGCTCCAAGCCACAGTCGACGAGTTCGACAAGCGACATCCCGAGGGTGCCGACTACATCTTCGTGCCAGCGGTCGAGAATGACAGCGATCCTGAGCTACTGGGCTGGATCAAGGCGCAGGCCGCCAAGGGCTGCACGGTCATCAGCATCTGCTACGGCGCAATGGCGGTTGCCAATACCGGCCTGTTCGATGGCCACCGGGCCACGTCCCATTACAGCAATGAAGGGTTCCGGGCGAAGCGCTTTCCCAAGGTAAAGTGGCAGAAGAACATCCGCTACGTCGCCGACGGCAAGGTCGCTTCCAGCGCCGGGGTCAGCGCATCGATGCCGACGTCGATCGCATTGGTCGAGGCGATCGCAGGTCCGGCCAAGGCCGCTCAGGTTGCTCGCGACGTGGGCATCGATAACTGGAACTCGAGGCACAACAGCGATGCATTCCAGTCGGACCCAGGCAATGCAAACATGCCTGCCCGCGATGCACGACCAGACGTCACGCTAGGTATTCCGGTCAAGGCCGGCGACGACGAGATCGCACTCGCGCTGACAGCGGAGGCCTATAGCCGGACGGGTAATACCTTTGGCTACGCCATCGCGTCGAGCAAGGCACCAGTGCGGCTGGCTCACGGCCTCATCGTACTGCCTGACATGGTTACCGGCGCTGCGAACGTCAGCCGTATGCTAGCCCCGCTCGAGGCGCATGAGGCAACACGCGCCCTCGATATCGCGCTGACTGACATCGCAAAGACCTATGGCCCGAAAGCCGCACGCAACGTTGCTCTGTTCATGGAATACCCCGGCAAGATCAAGTGACCCGATTTGCAATCAAACCATGATCGTCCCCCTCGCCGAGAACCGTCGCCGGTAATCGGACGGGGACAGGCCAACGATGCGATGGAAGACCTTCCGGAAGGCGCTTGGATCGGTGTAGCCGACCTCCCACCCGACCTGATCGATGGAAAGCCCAGTGTCACGCAGCTTAGCTTTGGCGTTGAATATTCGCAGCCGCTGCCAGTATTCTGTGGTGGTGTGGCCGGTTGCTTTTTGGAAGCGTCGGAGGAACGTTCGGTCTTCTAGGCCGGCCTTGGCGGCCAGGGTCGAGACTTCTATGATCTTGCCCTCGGTATCGTGCAGGAAATGCTGTGATTTTGAGATCGCGTCGTCCCTGTGCCCGAAATGTGGAGTAAACCCACTGTAGTAACTCTGTTCCCGCCCCGGCGGATCGATCAGGAAACCGCTCGCGACCTCCATCATTATCGCATGACCCAGGAACCTCTGGATGATCATCAGACACAGATCAGTCCACGCCATCACCCCGCCGGCGGTGATGAGGTCACCGTCGTCGATAATGATCCGGTCGGTATGAACGGTTGTCCGAGGAAATCGGCTGCGAAGGCGATCCTCGTACGCCCAGTGGGTTGTGACAGTCCGATCGTCAAAAAGCCCCGTTGCGCCTAGCACGAAGGCCCCGGAGCAGATCGACGCCAGTACTGCGCCAGCGGCATGCCGGTCCAGCAGCCAGCGCGTCACCCTCGGATCCACTTCATCAAGCGGTCCGCCAAGCGCGGGGGGCAAGATGCAGATCGAAGGCGTCACGGTGCAAGGCTCCGATGCGTGAACCCGCGCAAGTTCTCCTCCCCGGCCTACCGAAGCCCAGTGGCTCACGACCAGCGCAGGTGAGCCCGCATCGCCTGGCATCGCTTGGGCGGCGCGATCGGCGGCGACCAGCAGATCAGTCATGCCTAGCACTGCCGCCTGCTGGGCCCCATCATACATCAGAATGGCAATCTCAAACATGTCGTAATAGACCCGGAATTTGTCACTACTGCCACTGATTTGGTGGGCCGTCGGCTGATAAACAGTGCTCATTCAACATGGAGGCAGGAATGACGAAGCGGGCATTGATCGTTGTCGATCTACAGAATGAATATGAAGCTGGCGGTAAGCTGCCGCTGGAAAATTTGAATCAGGCTGTCGTGAACGCGAAGCGCGTGATCGCCTCAGCGCGCGGCGCCGGGGATACGGTCGTACATTTCCGACATGAAACCCCAGATTCTAACGACGCGCCGTTTGCGATCGGGACGAATGGTACCCGTATCATTGAAGCCGTTGTGCCCATCGACGGTGAGACGGTGATGACAAAGCATTATCCGAACTCGTTCCGAGACACTGGACTAAAAGCGCTGCTGGACGAGGCTGGCGTCGAGAATGTCGTGATCGTCGGCGCGATGAGTCATATGTGCATCGACGCGACCGCGCGCGCTGCGTTTGATTTCGGCTACGGCGTGACGGTGGTCGGCGATGCGTGTGCGACGATGGCATTGTCGCACGCCGGCGTCGATGTGCCTGCATCGCAGGTCCATGCGGCGTTTATGGCTGCGCTCGCCTTCGCCTACGGCTCGGTGGTGTCCACCGCCGACCTGTTGCCCGCCTGAAGCGGAAGAACTGTCATGTCATCCGATACATTGCCCAGTCTTTCGCGTCGTCGGCTACTGACGGCCAGCGCTGGTGCCGCCATCCTTGGGATGGCGGCCTCGCTCAACGCCGCCGCGATGCCTGCCGTCGGCTCGGCAAATGCGTTTACACAGGTCCGCAATGCCACAACCCTCTTAGACTATGCGGGCGTTCGGTTCCTGATCGACCCGATGTTTGCCGAGCGGGGAGCATATCCCGGCTTCCCCGGATCGGCGATGAGCCATCTGCGCAACCCGCTGGTGCCGCTGCCGGTATCGATCGCTGACCTGGCCGCGGCGGACGCGGTGATCGTGACCCACACCCATCTCGACCACTGGGACGAGGCTGCGCAGAAGATGCTGCCCAAGGCGATGCCGATTTTCGTCCAGAACATGGACGACGCCACCACGATTCGCGGCCAAGGATTCACAGACGTAAGAATCCTGACCGCAAATTCGCGGTTCAAGGGAGTCCAGCTCTCACGGACGGGGGGACATCACGGCAGCGGAGAGCTTGTACGAGCCGTCCCGATCCTCGACCCGGTAATGGGCGTGCTGTTCCGTCATGTCGCGCACAAATCGGTCTACATAGTCGGCGACACCGTTTGGAACTCGGAAGTCGCGCAGGCGATCGCGACGTATCGGCCGGAGGTGATCGTCATCAACGCAGGCTATGCGCAGTTGATTGATCTGGGCCCGATCCTGATGGGTCCTCAGGGCGTACTGTCCGTGCACCGCGCCGCCCCCGCGGCGCAATTGATCGCAACGCACATGGAAGCCATCAACCACTGCGTCCTTAGTCGCGCCGACCTCGCTGCTTTCGCTAAGAAGGAAGGGTTCGCGCAACGCCTGCTCATCCCGGCCGATGGAGAGCGTGTCCCGATCTGACGGGCAAGGTGAATGGTTATGGGGAGAATGCCGAAAGATCAGCATTCTCCCAACGCGACAGATCTTATAGCATCCGTGGCAGGACGTCACTGCCGGGGCATCTGTCGAAATACCGGTGCTTCACCACGCCCGCAATGTGCAGGACGATCATAGCCAGCAGGGTGTAGGCCATGATCTTGTGCGTCGACCGGAACACCGCGAAGCGCGCATCGTCTTTGGGCAGGAGTTCGACAACCGGGATGCCGAAGAGGGTGATGCCGTCACTCCGATTGTAGCTGCTCGACATGGCATATCCCATCAAGGGAACCGCCATGAGCAAAACGTACATCATGGCGTGAACCAGCTTTGACAGGTTCCTTTCCCAACGAGAGATAGCCGGGGCGGAAGGCGGCAGTCTGGTCCCCAAGCGGATCGCAACCTGGACGACGACCACGCCAAAAATCAACAGCCCGAATGATTTGTGAGTTGGATAGAGAGCCCCGTATTTCCACGGTTCCGCATCGTCGAGGATGGTCATCACCCAGCCCGCAACCAGCGTCTCGATGACTAGCATGGCACGGATCCAGTGGAGCAGACGCAACGTAAGTGAAAAACGCGTGATGTTCCGTTCGACCACCGGCATTGCGAACGTTGCCGTGCCGCCAGATGGGACGCCAACCATTGCTACTTGCTCACCGAAAAGCCACCATGGATGGGCGCGCTTTTCAGGGGCGTACCTCGCAACATTCGCACTAATGCCTGCCTAGGTGTCAGATGCCCTTTGATCAACGCGGTCTTCATGTTCCGAGTGGGACGGCCCTTCACCCGATCCGTATCGATGGAGACCGGGCAGCGGGTGATGTTGGTGAACTGGGCAAGTGCCTTGTCGAGCCTCATCGGCGCAATCGTGATCCGAAGACGCTCGTTCTGACAGTCGAAGAAGCTGGCGTTCTGCGCGTTGACGGGCTGCGGCAGGGGTGCGGCGAAACCAAGAATGGCCGAAAGCAGGAACGTGCGCATGGAATCTCCGTATCCCTGGGTGGCAGGTGCGTTGTGCAATTCCCCGCCTGAACGAGCATGTTAGATCAACGCCTGTACTGGGCGATGATGGGGCCAATCATGCCCCGGCCGGCTTCCACCAATTGGGGTGAGGCAGTCTCAACCGTGCCGGTGCGAAATGGTGGATGCGGATCATATTCGATCGCGAACTCCGCCAACTCGCCAGCCTCACGTCCGAAAGCGTCCGCCGCGACCAGCAGCGCCGCCTCGAAACTTCCGATGCCCGGGCCGGCCGTGTACAGATTTCCGTCGACGGCGACTCCGGTACCGGAGGTGAGTACCTGGGCGGCACCTAGTTCCGCCAGCAACTCTTCCGCTGCAAAGTTGCTGGCCACTGTTCGCCCTTCGATCAGCCCGGCCAACCCCAGCAGCGCGACACCGTTACAGATACCGATCACGTAGCGCGCGCTGTGTGCCGCCTTCCAGGTAAAGGCGACGACCTCCGGATCGTTCTGAACTTCGGGCGGGTTCATGCCTACTGCGAAAACGTCCAGCGGCGGGCATGTCTCGAACGTGGTGGTTGGCACCGTCGGCCACGACCGGAAGCCTTCCACCACATCGCGGTTTTTCCATATAAAGTGAATTTGCGAGCCGGGCATCATAGCCAGCACTGTCTGAATACCAACGATGTCCATCGGTACAAAGCCGGGTCCGACAAGGATGCCAACATGGAATGGAGCGACACCCTCGGGCGCCAAAGCGGCAAGCATGCCATCATAAGAGGTGATTTTCATGGATGGGTCCCTGGCAATGGCTGGGTCATGGTCTTCTATGCTCTACGCCTCCCCCTGTCCGCAGCTGTAGGGCATTAATCCCTTGATTTCGGCCATGAGCCGATTTTGCTGAAGCGTTCGGTTGCAGCCCGCCTAAGATGGAATTTGCCTAAACTGAGGAGGGAGTGCCATGTCAGCGTCGTTCGCCTTCTATCTTTGCGAAGGCTTTCAACTATTGGATTTGGCTGGGCCAACGGCGGCTCTGACCGCGGCAAACCGCCTGCTCGGATTCGAACACTACCGGATCAAACTCGTCTCCAATCGCGGAGGTATGGTCCTAGGTGACGCAGGATTAGGACTGACGACGAACCTGGCAGGATCGTTCGCAGCCGAGACGATCGTTGTGGTTGGCGGCCGTATCGAGCCGATGGCCGAAGTCGACAACATCGCAGGATTCCGGCTGGCATCGGGCGGAGCCTCAAGCATCGCGAGCATCTGCACCGGGGCATTTCTGCTGGCCGCTGCGGGCTACCTAGACGGAAAACGGGCGACAACCCACTGGCAGTTCGCGCAGAGATTGCGGGACTTATACCCAAAGGTGATGGTCGATGCAGACCGGATCTTCATCAACGATGGCGCGATCTGGACGTCGGCTGGCATGACCGCCGGTATTGACCTCATGCTGGCGCGAATTGAGGTCGATCATGGCGCAGAAGTGGCCAAAGCTGTTTCCCACGAACTTGTGGTCTATCACCGGCGACCGGGCGGACAATCGCAGTATGCCGCTATTTCGCAGATGGAGCCGCAGACCGATCGCATCCGCAGGGCGTTAACCCATGCACGCGACCATCTTGCGGAACCGTTGCCGATCGATCGGCTCGCCAATGCCGCTTGCCTGAGCGTTCGCCAATTTGCCCGCCTATTCCGAAAGGAGACCGGGGAAACCCCGGCGCGCGCGGTCGAACGGTTGCGCTGCGAAGCTGCTCGCATACGCCTCCGCGACAGCAATGATCCTGTCGGTACCATCGCGCGACTCGTCGGGTTCGCAGATGCAGAGCGCATGCGATGCGCATTCCTGCGCAGTTTTGGCCATCCACCCCAGACCCAGCGCCGGCTCGATCAGCTGCCCTCACCGAACGTTGCCGACTTTACATGTTGGCCACCGCTGAAATAGCATCAGCCTGCTGGCTGGACGAAGCGCCTTGTTCAAGCAAGTGGTTATGGGGAACAGTGAAGGGTTGCAGCGGCAGCGCCTGCATAATTCGCGGTAAGCATCCAGCCTTTCTCGCGTCTCGCATTAAGGCAACGCGAAGAGACATTCCAAATTACTTATCCGTTAAAATTAGCATCATTTGGATAATTAAAACTAGCAATATATCTTGACAAAAACCACAAACTCTATATTAGAGTTAAAATAACCATTATCTACCATAGAATTTTGTTGAACTTTCATAAAATATGCTATCTAACTGGCGTGCGGATATTTTGCGTATCACTGTTATAGCGTAGCTAAGCCATTCATCGTAGCTCCACCCACTAAGCAGTAATACCGGCCAGTCACTTCCCCACATCACCCTATCAATAAATACGTCTAATACGTGTCTGATATGTGATTCCATAAGTGATGGCACGCCTCCCGCCGGTAACTCGGTAAGCAGTCCGGAGAGCTTACACGAAACGTTCGACATCTCTGCCAAAGCCGACATGTCGTCCCGCCAGCGACAGAAGCCCTCTCTGGAAAAGTCAGGTTTGCCAGCGTGGTCAATCACGATCGGCATATCAGGCCAACGTCGTGCCAATTTCAATATGGCTGGCAGGTGTCTTGGCCGGACGAGAGCATCGAACCGCAGGCCATGCGTCATCATCGCATTGATCCCAGCGTCAAGCTCGGGTCTCAATATCCAACAAGAGTCATGCATATCCTGCAACATGGGACGCAACCCGACGAGTTTTGGTCGCACGGCTAGGTTCGCGATGACCGCCGGAGCGTCTGCTGCGTCCAGCGCCGCCCAACCGACGACCCCGGCGATGCGCTTTTCGTGCACAGCGATTTCAAGCAGCCAATCAGTTTCGCGGCAGTCCGGCTGCGCCTGTACCAGTATCGCCTTGGTCAAAGGTGGCGACAGGGCGGCAAATTCAACCCTTCCGAAATCCCGGTGGATCGTGGGTGTTTCTGCATCCGGCCATTGGTGAAATGGCGAGACGATCGACCACAGATGCACATGGGCATCACACACCATCAGCCGCTCCTCGACCATGACGGTCATGGCCTGGTCCGGTCAATCACCACATGACAAGTGTATTGGCTATAGTCGGTGTGGATTATGTGCATCAGGGCATCGGCGGCTCGAGCCGCCTCCTAATTAAACAAAAGAAGCCGTGGGCATATCGACGGGTCCCGCTGCCTTAGACGCCTTGTCTGCCCGGATGGTCACTCAACTACCAAAGCGATAAGCCATGAGGGTCTCGGGTTTCACCTCAATAGAGTAACCAGGCCGTGATGGCGGCATGTAAGCAGCGTCGCTGATGACGCATGGGTCCACGAAATGCTCGTGCAGATGATCGACGTATTCGATCACCCGCCCCTCGGTGGTTCCGGAAAAACAAAGATAATCTATCATCGAGAGATGCTGAACATATTCGCAGAGTCCTACGCCGCCCGCATGCGGACATACTGGCAGATCATATCGAGCCGCCAGCAAAAGGACGGCTAGTACTTCGTTGACGCCGCCCAATCGACAGGCATCTATCTGGACAATGTCCACCGCACCGGCCGCCATGAACTGTTTGAACATAATGCGGTTCTGACACATCTCACCGGTGGCAATACGTACGTTGCCGATCCCACGACGGATGGCGGCGTGCCCCATCACATCGTCGGGGCTGGTCGGTTCCTCGATGAACCAGGGATCTGCGAACGCCAACGCATTGACCCAGGCAATGGCCTGATCCACTTCCCAAACCTGATTGGCATCGATCATAAGCTTGCGGTCGGGGCCCAGTACCTCGCGTGCGATCCGGACGCGCCGGATGTCGTCGTCGAGGTCCCTGCCGACCTTCAGCTTGATGTGATCGAACCCCGCATCCACCGCGGCCTGAGCCAGACGTCGCAACTTCTGGTCCGAGTAGCCGAGCCAACCGGCCGACGTGGTGTAGCAGGGATATCCGTCCGCCATCAGCGCATCGATGCGGTCGCTCTTGCCGGCCGCTCGAGCCGTCAGGAGCACTAGGCCCTGTTCGGGAGTGATGGCATCAGTCAGGTAGCGAAAGTCGATCGCCCGGATGAGTTCCTCTGGGGTCATGTCCGCGACCAGCCGCCAGACCGGCTTGCCGGCTGCCTTCGCCCACAGATCCCAGATCGCGTTTACGACCGCGCCGGTCGCCAGATGGATGGCACCCTTGTCAGGACCGATCCATCGCAGTTGGCTGTCACCGGTCAGATGACGCCACATGCGCCCGGGGTCCTCGATGATCCAATCCAGGTCCAGTCCGATCACCAGATGGCGCATCGCCTCGATGGCGGCGACGCAGATGTCGTTGCCCCGGCCGATCGTGAAGGTCAGTCCATGACCTGAGAGTTCTGCAACGTTGGTATCGAGAATGACGTACGCAGCCGAGTAGTCCGGATCAGGATTCATCGCATCCGATCCGTCAAGCGCGGTGCTCGTCGGGAAGCGCAGATCGATCGTGCGCAGTCCGGTGATCGTAGTCATCAGTTGACCCAGCCGCCATCGATGACGTGGACCGCGCCGGTGGTGAACCGGGCCTCGTCACTCGCGAGATAGAGAAAAAGGGCGGCAATCTCTTCCGCGCGCCCCAGCCGGCCCATCGGCTGACGCGCGACGAACGCTTGCTGGGCCGCCTCGACTGATACGCCTTGGGTACCAGCCTGCTCCACCACCCGCTGCTGAAGACTTGGCGTCTCGATAGTGCCGGGGCACACGCAGTTGCAACGGATGCCACGTCCTGCAAAGTCGGCCGCCACCGCCTTGGTCAGGCCGACCACGGCCGCCTTCGATGCACCATAGGCATAACGATTGGGGATGCCCTTCACGCTGGAGGCTATCGAACTCATGTTCACGATCGCTCCTCCCTTGCCGGCCAGCATCCCCGGAATGAAGGCGCGCATCATCCAGTGCATGGCATGGACGTTCAGGTCGAATGAAAGCATCCAGTCCGCGTCGCTGCATTCGAGAACGTCGCCCGCTCCGACGAAGCCTGCGACGTTGGCCAGGACATCGATGGGACCGATGCGATCCGGCAGAGCGGCGATTGCGGAACGATCCGTCAGGTCAACGATGATGCGCTCGACACCGTCGATCGTCGCCAAGGCATCGGCGTCCCTGTCCAGAGCCCACACGCGGGCGCCTTCATCGCGAAGTCGTTGCGCGGTCGCTCGCCCGATGCCCTGGCCTGCTGCCGTCACGATCGCCGTCTTGCCCTCAACCCTCATCTCGCCTCCTCGATTCCACCGACACCGCGGCTTATTCCATGCCAGTCACCGATATCAGATGGGATAGCCGATGCCATCTGATAACTTACGGAACCTGAAGTGAGCTAGCGCGATCACACCAGATCGGCGAGACTGCCATCCGTCAGGCCACTGCCGTTGATCACCAGCGCAACTCCGATCGGATTGCGACGCGCGGCTGGAAGATCGATCTCCAGCGCCTGCGCGGTCCGCCGAAAGCGCAACGGTCCGGAGTCCCCCGGAAGGGTGACCCGACTAACTTCCCCCCGGCCGATCGGCGTGCCGGTGCCGAGATGCGTCAACCGGACCTTGCCATCGTCAGGCCAGCCCATGACCAGTGCGTGTACCGCGCCGTTCCTGCGGACATAGCGGATGTCCTGCGGCGTGTAGGGCGATTTCGGCCCGCCTTCGGCGAACATCCCGGACGCCGGCCGCGTGGGACCTCCACCGTGCAGCCGCCAGGGACGGGTGCCGTAGATGGCCGAACCATATTGCTGCATCCATGCGGCGATCTCTTCGACGATGCGCTCCTCCTTCTCGTCGATCGATCCGTCGCCACGGACCGGGATGCTGAGGAGGAGGTTGCCGTTCTTGGAGACAACGTCGCACAGTGTGTGGAGGACCGTAGCGGCGCTCTTGTAACCGTCCCGCTCGTACAGGGCACGATCGTAGTGCCAGTTGCCGATGCAGGTATCGGTCTGCCACGGATAGGTCTCGATGTAGGACTTGCCCCCCCGCTCGACATCCTCGACCAGCCCCATGCGGCGTTCCGCGGGCACCGTCTTGACGTTCAGAACCGCTTCCAGCCGACCGTTATTCCATGACCGGCTGGCGTTGTAGTAGTGAGCAGCCATCTCGAGCCCAACCTGCTGGAACGGGAGGTCGAAATTATCGAGGTAGATCAGGTCCGGGCGATACTTGTCGATCAGTTCGTGACAGCGGAGCGCCCAGTTACGGACGAAGGCGGCTGCCGCCGGCGGTGCCCATTCGGTCCATATCCGATCGGTCCGCTCATGAACCGCGTTCGCCTCCGCAATCGTTCGGATGCCATCCGGCAACGGGATCGTGCGGCCGGTGTACAACGACTGCGGGTCGAGACCATCCCACCATTTACCCCGGCCATCACCCTTCGTCAGACGGTACGCGTCGTACCGCTCACCGGCGCGCGGTCCCTCCGGGTCGTAGCCATAGGCCGTCTGATACCAATGCCAGGCATGGGCACTGTGGTTGGAGACGCCGAAGCGCAATCCCCGCTCCCGCGCCAGCTTGGCCCAGGTGCCGATGATGTCCTTGCGGGGACCGATCCGAGTCGTGTTCCACGGATTATGGCTGGAGGCATAGGTGTCGACGTTGTCGTGATGATTGGCCAGCGCGACGAAGTACTGGGCTCCCGCCTTCTTGTAGAGGTCCAGCAGACGAGCCGGATCCCACCGCTCGCCCTTCCACTTCCCCACGATCTCCATGAAGCCGACGTCGGCGGGATGTCCGTACTTGGCGATGTGCGCCTTGTTGGCGCGTGATCCCTGCAGGTACATTTCGCGGGCATACCAGTCGCCTTCCTCCGGCACGCACTGAGCGCTCCAGTGCGCCCACATTCCGAACTTGGCATCACGGAACCAGTCGGGCGCACGGTACCCCTCGACGAGCGACGGCCAATCCGGGGTGAATGCGCCTGCTCTTTTCTGCGCCAGCGCAGGCATGGGCAGGGCTCCGGCGACACCAGTCAATCCCCCCGCCAGACCGATGGCGGACAGTGCGTCACGTCGATTCATCGTCATCACTCGTCCTCGTCGTTCATATGGATGGCCCTTGCCCCGCACGGCCGACCGCCGGACGGGCGGCTACCGTCAGAGCCGGAAATGCACACCGGCCGTGATCCTCCGGCCGATCTGAGAATAGATGCGGGTCAATCCAAAGTTGTTCTTGGTCTGCTGCTCGGCATCCAGCAAATTCGTGACGTCGGCGCTTAGCGATATCGCGGGGGTGAGCTGATAGCTGGCCGAAGCATCGAGCTGCCCGTATGCCGGGGTGAACGCACCATCGCCGAAGTAATTGCCGTCACCTCCCGAGTAGCGACTGCGATAGGTGTAGCTGCCACGAATGCCGATACCGTATTTCTCAAAATACCCACCCACATTGTAGTTGTATTTTGAGACGTCGTTCAGAGGAATGTTTGGCCCGCCCTGGAACTGGGGGATCTGCGGCGGATCAATATAGGTGAAGCTGCCGAACATACCGAAGCCGTCAAATGCTCCGCCAATGTAAGCTAGCGGAATCTGGGCGGCGACCTCGGCACCCTTGATATTCGCCGACGAGAGGTTGAGCGGCTGGTTGCGGCGGAAGACGATCGTCTGCGTGCCGCCCCCGCGCAGTTGCGCCGTCAGCGTCTGCGTCACCTGGCCGTTGATGATGTAGTTCGTCAGGTGCTTGTAGAAGACGGCGACCGACAACAGACCTTGCTTGGGCAGATAGTATTCCAGCGATAGATCCGCCTGATCGGACAGATAGGGCTGCAACGACGGATTGCCGGAATTGATGGTGCGCACATTCGCATCCACGGTGGTGCCTGCCGACAGGCTGCCGAGTCCGGGACGGCCGAGCACGCGGGCAAGGGCGCCTCGCACGATCAGATCGTCGGCCAGTTCATACTTCAGGTTGAAGCTCGGAAGAAAGTAGTGGTAGTCCCCCTTCACCGTGGTCGGCACGCCCGTCGGCACCGTCGTGAACACGCCACCGGGTTCGATGATCAGGCCGTTCAGGTCAGGCGACAGACCGTTCGAACCGGTCTGCGTGTTCACGAACCTGACGCCCAGATTGCCGCCAAGCCGTCCGTCGGTCGAACCGAAATTGGCTTGGACATAGGCCGCCATCGTGCGTTCGCTCACGTCATATCCGCTGCCCGCCGCTACGGTCGGGGGAGCCGCCCCGATTACCGTCGAATAGGGGATAATCGAGTAATATGCGTCGAGATCGGTCACCAGATAGCTGGCGGGATAGTTCGGGATACTGGTCTTGAACGATATCGGCGTGAGTATGCCAGTCGCTCGCACCGCGCCGCTCGCCCCCTCGGCATTGGGGACGAAGGTCAACTTGCCGCCCGAAAGGCGCGCCAGCGTGGCCGCGTTGGCGCTGGAGCGGACATCGACGGCCGTGTTGCGCCGGTCGCCATAGTAGAGACCGCCCTTGATCGACTTCAGGAACCCGTCGCCGACGCTGTACTCGGCGTCCAGCCGGCCCTCGTAGTTGCGATCCGCATTCCGCCCACCGAAGAAGTCCTGCGACAGTAGGTTGAACGTGGACGGGTCCAGCGGATCGTACCCCCCGCCGTAAGTGACGAGAGGAGGGCTGCCGAGCCCATCGGGATGCGTGATCGTGCCGATCGCCCGCGATATCGTCGTGAAACCGTTGTTGAGGGAATCGGTGGTCGCCTTGTAGTAGCTTCCTTGTCCGCTGACCTTCATCCGGTCGTCGGTGATGTCGAAGCCGGCAGCATAGGAATTCACGATCTTGCGACTGTTCTGACTGAACGTCGACGCGCGATGATCGAGGCCGACGGCGCTGACCGACGTCAGAAAGCCCTGTGAGCCCGGCAGGAGCTGCGGCACGATGCCGGTGTCGATCGTGCTGGCCGTCACACCGAAGGGCTGCCCGGGCAGTGCTGGCGCGATGTTGGTGAAGCGAGTCGCGTTCTCGTACCAGCGGTTCCTGTTGCGGAAGTCGGAATGGAAATAGTCGGCGTACACGTTGATGTCGTCGGTGGGTTTGTACTGCACCGTACCAATGATCGACAACCGCTTGCGGGCGCCGGGATACGCCTGATACGCCTGAGCGTGATTGAAGGTGTAGGTGTCGCCGAAATCACCGTCGCGGTTGTAGTCGATGTTCGGATTGCGCTGGGCTTCCACGCCCGTCTCCGCACCATACCCCTGGTATGACAACGAGAGATATTTGCGCTCCTCGTAGGCCACACCCAGATTGATGCCGAAGGTCTTGGAGGCATTGACGTAGTTGGCGAGGCCGGCGACCCGTGGGGTCAGCTTCTTCGGATTGTCCTCGTACACGCCCTCCACCGTGCCGTTGAACGCGGTCTGGCCGATGTCGAGCGGATGCGCGGTCCTGATGTTGATCGTGCCGGCCAGCCCCCCCTCGATCATGTCCGCCGACGGTGACTTCGCCACTTCGACCGCGCTGACGAACTCCGCCGAGAGGGAGGTGAAGTCGAACGACCGACTGCCGCCGCTGCCGAGCGTACGGCCATTGTACTGCGTCCTAGCGAAATCCGGCGCGAGACCACGAATGCTGACCGACGAACCCTCGCCCCGGTCGCGCGTGATCTGGACACCCGTGATCCGCTGCAGCGACTCTGCCAGGTTCTGATCGGGGAACTTGCCGATGTCCTCGGCCGAAATGCCGTCGCTGACGACGTCTGCGCTGCGCTTCTGTTCGTTCGCAAGCTGCAGTGAGCGCCGGAATCCGGTCACGACTATCTCTTCCGATCCCGCCGCATCCTGAGGCGTCACGGCAGCCTCCTGTTCGACGGATGCCGGAGTAGCTGGAGCGGTCTGTGCGGTCTGTGCGGTCTGTGCGGTCTGTGCGGTCGCCACAGCATGCCAGCCACTGGTCGCAAGGAGGATGGAGGCTCCCAAAAAGCGCCCCGCTCGGAATTTGACAGCCTTCGCCACGATCTCTCTCCTCCATGCGGCTTATGGTCCGCTACGAGGAAAACTGACGGGATTGGTCTGATGAGTCAAGGCTTCTTGTTGGACAAATCATGATAGTGATCTGATCAATGAGGCTTCTCAGAGTTTGAGCCGCCGCTTTGCCGCTTCACGCTTTCGCGTGTTCTCCGCTGCAACCTGTGCAAGCGCGTCGCTCTCGGTGAAGGTTATGAGGTTGGCCAGCACGCGGTCGAGATGCTTCAGCATCGCTCTCCGTGCGCGTTCTGGATCCCGATCTTCGATGGCATCCAGTATCTGACGATGATCCGTCATTCTCGGCTTCTCGCCCGCGGCCGTGATGCGTTGCAGCATGGCATGGCACAGGGGGGAGCGTGTGCGGACGTCCCACAACGTCTCGACCATCAACGCAACGGCACTGTTCTGAGTGGCCTTGGCTATCATCAGATGAAATTGCCGATCCGCCGACCATTCGTCCTGACGTGCGCCGTGGTTCTCGACGTCCATCTGCTCTAGGATCTGGCGCATCGTCGCGATTTCGTCGTCGGTGGCCGCCAGCGCCGCCAATGCTGCCGCCTGCACTTCCACGATGCGTCGCGCCTCGGTTAGCTCGAACGCACCGATATCCAGCGTGTCCGGATTGGCCTGTGGGCGATCTACGGTATCGGTTACGAAGAACCCGGAACCTTGCCGCGCCTCGATCAGGCCCAGTATCTCCATGCCGATGAGTGCTTCGCGGATGGTGAGACGGCTGACCGCAAAGCGGTCGACGAGCATCCGTTCGGATGGCAGCCGGGTGCCTGCCTCGAAGACGCCTGACGCGATCTCCTGCTGCAGCGTATCTATTACATGCCGGTACAGCTTGACCGCCCCACCACTAGGCTGGCCATCCTGTCGGATGGACTGCGACTTGACCGCCTTCCGCCCCGTATCACGCGCCTTGAGGCCATGATCGATTATGTTGCTCATTTTGCGATGTCTACCATGATCCGAACGGGTCGCCAGCGCATTTGGAGATCCGCTTGACCTATCTGATGACTTAGCTTTAGTCTGTGTACAAAGACGACGAGCGATGCCGGCTTGACCGATCAGAAATCGGTGCGGCCACGCCGAGAGGATGTAGATTGGAAGATCTGATGGGGCGTACGCCATGAATCTCGAACTGGATCGCGCCGTCGTCGTCGTGACTGGGGGTGCGACGGGCATCGGGGCGGCTGTGTCGATGGCATTGGCCGGCGAAGGCGCCATTCCTGCCATCGTCGCGCGCGACGCTCCGGCACCAGACTGGTTCGCCGCCCTGCAGGTGCGGCAACCAGATGCCTCCTTCTTTCAGGCCGAGCTGACCGACGATGCACTATGCCGTGGCGCCGCAGCGTCGGTGATGGCGCGCCATGGCTCAGTACACGGGCTGGTCAACAACGCCGGCGTGAACGACGGCGTCGGATTGGATGCAGGAGTCGATGCCTTCCGGGCCTCGCTAGAACGGAATCTGGTCCACGCGTACGCCATGACCCATCACCTGCTACCGGCCCTGCGACGCGCCAGCGGTGCGATCGTCAACATCGCATCGAAGACTGCCGTCACCGGACAGGGGGACACCAGTGGCTACACCGCATCCAAGGGGGCCCTGCTGGCATTGACCCGCGAGTGGGCGGTATCGCTCCGCAAAGACGGTATCCGGGTGAATGCGGTCGTGCCGGCGGAAGTGGCGACGCAGGCCTATGGAGCATGGCTGGCGCAGTCCGAAGATCCGGCGGCCCGGCGTGCCGCCATCGAGCGACGCATTCCCCTAGGGCAGCGAATGACCGAGCCGGAGGAGATCGCTGATACGGTAGCGTTCCTCCTGTCTGCCCGAGCCAGCCACGTCACGGGCCAGTGGCATTTCGTCGATGGTGGCTACACGCACCTCGATCGCGCGCTTGATTGATATCGCAAGGATAGCTGACAATGCCCGCAACGACAAATCGGCAGTATCTGCCCGCGATGATCCTCACGGTCTCGCTGTTCTTTCTCTGGGGGATGGCCAACAACCTCAATGACATCTTGATCGCCCATTTCAAGAAGGCGTTCATACTCTCCGATTTTCAGACCAGCTTCGTGCAGCAGGCTTTCTACCTCGGTTATTTCGCGTTGGCGGTGCCGGCCGCGCTGGTTGGGCGTGCCAAGGGCTACAAGGCCGCGATCGTGATCGGTCTCGTCCTCTATGCGTTCGGAGCACTGCTGTTCTATCCGGCCGCGCATTTCGGTCAGTATCACTATTTCCTCGCCGCATTGTTTGTCATTGCCTGCGGCCTCGCCTTCCTCGAGACGTCCGCCAATCCCCTCATGACGGAGCTGGGAGACCCCCGGTCGGCGGCCCGGCGTTTGAACTGGGCGCAGGCTGCAAATCCGGTTGGGACGGTGGCCGGCGTGCTGATCGGCAAGTACCTCATCCTGTCCGACGTGGCGCATGACGACGCAACCCTGGCGGCGATGGCACCGGCACGGCGCACCGCGTTCTACCGGAGCGAGATCATGGCGGTCCAGACCCCCTATCTCGTCATCGGGCTTGTCGTGCTGGCATTCGCCGTCGCGGCGATGGCCATCCGCTTTCCCGATCGACAGGCCGATGACGAAGAGGGCGGTGGCACGCCGCGCTTCACCGAGGTGTTCCGACGTCCCCACCTGCTTTTCGCAGCCGTCGCCCAGTTCTTCTACGTCGGCGCTCAGGTGGGCATCTGGAGCTACACGATCCGGTATGCACAGACCAACGTACCCGGTCTGAGCGAGCGCGCCGCGGCCGACTATCTGTTCGTCAGCCTTGTGCTGTTCGGCATCGGCCGCTTCGCAGGTACCGCGATGATGGGGATGATATCCCCGCCCCGGCTCCTCGCGGGATTCGCGGTCGTCAGCCTGGTGCTTGCGACCATCGCCGGCCTGATCGGCGGCAAGCCCGGCCTGTATGCCCTGGTCGCCGCCAGCTTCTTCATGTCCATCCAGTTTCCGACGATCTTCGCACTGGGCATGGACGGGTTGGGATCGCTGCGTCGGGCTGGCGCCTCGCTCATCATCATGGCGATCATCGGTGGCGCCGTTCTGACCGGTGGCATGGGCGTCCTGTCGGACCTGAGAGGGATAAATGCGGCGATACTCCTGCCAGCCCTGTCATTCGTGGTCGTTTTGATTTTCGCCTTGCGGTCGCGGGATGCAGGTCTGCCCATCGACCAGACGACTGCGCATTGAGGACATACGCCATGAAGACCATCGTGTGCGAACGGCCGCTCCATCTGGCCGTCCATGAGCGCCCCATCCCGCTGCGTGGTCCGGGCGAAGTCCTCGTTCGCATCCGCCGGGTGGGGATATGCGGCACCGACTACCACATTTTCGGTGGGAACCAGCCCTATCTCGACTACCCGCGCGTCATGGGCCACGAACTGGCCGCAACGGTTGAGGAGGCGGACGCCGACGCCGATCTGGCACCGGGCGACGTAATCACCATCCTTCCCTATCTCGCGTGCGATGAATGCATCGCCTGTCGACGGGGAAAGCCCAACTGCTGCACGCACCTTCAGGTGCTGGGCGTCCACCGCGACGGCGGCATGGCCGAGTACCTCTCCGTACCGCGCGCGGCCGTCGTTCCAGTGCAGGACCTGTCGCTGGACCAAGCTGCGATGGTGGAGTTCCTGGCGATCGGCGCCCATGCGGTCCGCCGCGCTGGCGTGATAGCAGATGCCAGGATACTCGTCGTCGGAGCAGGTCCGATCGGTGTGGCCACGGCGCTGTTCGCCCGGCAGGATGGCGCGCGCGTGACGCTCGCTGATACCGACGCGGATCGCCTGGACCAAGCCCGCAGGCTGACAGGTATCGCCGACACGGTGTTGGTGGACGATGTCATAGCCTGCGTTCTGGCCAGCCGGACGGACGGCGAATTCTTCGACGTGGTGTTCGATGCGACCGGCAGCGCACGGGCCATCGAAGCGGGCTTCGGCTACGTGGCGCATGGCGGCACCTATGTGCTGGTCAGCATCGTCAAGGCGCAGATCGCCTTCTCGGATCCGGAATTCCATAAACGCGAAACGACGCTGATGGGGTCGCGGAACGCCACGTCGGCCGATTTTCGGCACGTCATCGCGAGCATCCGGGCCGGGCTCATCCCCACCGCGGCGATGCATACCCAGAGCTTTCCGTTGGTCGAGGCTGCCGAGTACTTCCCTCAACTGATCGCCGGGCAGGGTTCGGTGTTGAAGGCGATCGCGACATGGTGAAAGTGCAGCGGCCGCTGGTGTATGCACTCGATCTCCATGACGATCCCGTCCTGATCGAACGCTATCGAGCCTGGCATGCGCCGGGTGCCGTTCCTCCTACCGTCACGCGCTCGATCCGTGCGGCAGGGATTGATGCCATGGAGATATTCCTGTGCGGCAACCGCCTCGTCTTGCTTCTGTGGCCCGGGGAGGAGTTCGACCCGATCGCCCGCGCCGTGGCCGATGCTGCCGATCCCGCCGTGCAGGATTGGGAGAAGCGAATGGATGAGTTTCAGCAACGGCTGCCGTTCGCTGATGCGAGCGTCAAATGGGTGCCAATGGACCGCATATATTATCTTCCAGACTGAACCTCTCCCCGGAAGTTAAGCGGCCACTGCGCTTCGGGATGCGCCAGTGGCCTAAATGAATGGCCTAGTCGAGGGAGCGCAGATCAAAACCGAACCAAGCATGAGGTAGTATACGACGCCTCCTGCGGCACTGAACCGCCAAGGCCAAAGAGGGATCGGGCCGCAGGCGAGGTCGCTTGACACAGGGGTAGGTTTTATCCGCCTGCAGGATGCATGCGGCCGAAAGACCGAGCTTATTTGCGTACGTCGACCTGCTCGAACGATATGGCATGACCAACACTGCCAAACCTCTCGCCCTTCTTATTTAACCAGTACCAGCCGTCGCCCAACCACGGCGCTGACAATGTAGGTCCCCCGCAGCAACGGAGGCATGCCAAACGTTACGTCGGTGACGGGATTTTTCAAATACCTGCCCGCCGTCGACGGGATCATGCTCACGCCCCGGCGATCACGCACGGTGATGTGCGCTGACCGGCAGGCCACGTTGATCAATCCACGACGTTCCGGAGTAGATGGGCTCGTACCGCCGCGGCATTCGTGCCAATGCCAACTATGCGAGCGCCATGAACAAGACCAAACTGCCGTTCCGTACAGGTGACGGAAACATCTCCATGATCATGCTGGCTTGCTCGAAAGGATCGAAACCCCACCGGGACCCGGTAACTGCTAAAGCGGTTACCGTTTGGTGAAAACCCGTGACTGTTGTTGAACGACCTAGAGGCTACGGCCTCGCTATCACGGAATGATATCCCGTTAATTGCCGCAAATTGGCGCATTGCGCAACTATCAGAACTGGACGTTCACCCCCACGTTGACGGTACGCCCGATCCGCGTTTCGAACAGCGTATCCTGGCGGACACTATCGACATAGAGGCGGTTCTGCTCGTCGGTCAGGTTTGTCGCTTCCAGGATCAGCTTGACGCTGTCGGTGATGTTGTACGAGGCGGAAGCGTCGACATACAGCGTCGGGGCGTTACCGAGCAGATCGCTACCGGTCGAGGCAGGGATGCCGCGGATGAAACGGTCCCGCCAGTTCGCGGTGCCGCGGATCGAGAAGCGGCTATCCTCGTAATACAGGGTACCTGACGCCGTGTTGCGCGAGAGGCCAACCAGATCGGCCGTGGTCGTCACTGTCGGCACGCCGTTCGCGCTGGCGAGGATGTAATTGATCCGCGACGTGACATGCGTGTAGTTCGCCAGAACACCGAATTTCCCGATGAATCCACCTACGAAATCGAACGGTATCTGCGCATTCAGCTCGATACCCTTCAAGGGTCCGCCAGGCGTGTTGAACGGCTGCGAGATGTTGAACAGTTCGTCCGGGCGGGTCGCGGTATTGTCGAGCAACGCGTTCGGAAGGCCAAGTTCGTTGAACGGGATCAGGCTGTTGACGTTCTGGATGAAGCTTTTGATGTCTTTGTAGAAGAAGGCGGCCGACAGCAGGGACCCAGGGCGGAAATACCATTCGATTGCCGCATCGAACGTGTTCGCCCGGATCGGGTCGAGCAGCGGACTGGAGCGGCTACCGTTGCGGCTGATCGCATTGACCGAGGTGACGGGCGCCAGTTGACCCAGTTCCGGGCGGGACAGAACCTTGGCGCCGGAGAAGCGCAGCAGGAGATTGTCGAAAGGCTCCACCACCAGATTAGCCGAGGGCAGCCAGTCTTCATAGGTGTTCAGGACGTTGGTGTATTGCCCGATCAGGTTGGTCGGCGACGTCGTGCCGGCCGGCGGCGCGATGGCATTGACGCCCGAGGTGCTGACATCGGTGCGTACATAGCGCACCCCGGCGTCGCCGCGTATGCCGAACCCGACAGTGTCCGCCAGGTTGAAGACGCCCATGAGATAAGCGCCCTTGACCGATTCCTTGACGACCGAGCGCCCGCCACCGCACTCTACCCCGCAATAGCGAACCTGATCGAAACCGAAGGCGTCTGCCCATTTGTCCGGATCAATCGCAGCCCACGCATTGGGCGCGCCATTGCCCCAGAGATTTCCCACGTCGGTGATCTGGGTGGTGATACCGGACAGGGTGGTCCCTGCCGGCAGCGACCGCACGACCAGATCGGCATTGAACGCCCGAAGCGCGGTCGAGACGAAATTACTTTCGCGATACTGACCGCCTGCCTTCACGGTCAGGCTGGGCGCGACATCCCATGACAGATTGACCTCACCGGTGAAATTGTCGGTGGTGTTCTTCTGAGGCCGCCCTTGAAAGCTGAACCCTCCGAGTACCGTGCCGTCTGCCTGGGTCGGACTATAATTGTAGTTGGCGGGATTGGCGACGTCGAACCCGAAGCCCAGCAACGGGGTGCTGCCATTGTTGCGGAAATCGATCGAGACCCCGTCGGCGTCGATCACGTCCATGAACGTCTGGAGACGCTTGCGCCCGTCCCACACCGACTGGTTGAGGCCGACCAGCATCGTCAGTTCCAGCTTGTCGGTCAGTCGGCGCTTCAGATTGATGTTGGCTTGTTTGAACGTCGATACGAAATCATCGACCAGTCCTTCAGAGCGAACATCGACGCCGTCAAACAGGCCATATACCAGCGACCCGTTTTGATCGAACTGAGCATCGCGCACCGACGTCATAGGCTGGCCGTTATTGCCGGCAGAGCGTGCGAACGACACCATCGCAATGTAGTTGTCGCGCCGCGTAACGTGGAACCGTGAGTAGAGCAGATCGAGGGAAATGTCGGTGTTGCCGTCCGGGCTGTACTGGAACGTGGCGGTTCCGCCGATCCGCTCCTGCTTCTGTTCGGAATTCAGGTAACGCGGCAGGCGGGGAAAGAAGGCGCCGGTGCCTGCGCCCAATTGCGTACCTGACGAATTGGTCCGGCGCAGAGCCTGAATGGTGTTGTAGGCCGCGACGCTGCCCGTGCGCGGATTGTTCGTCGAGCAATTCGCGGCCGTGGTGCCCTTGGCCGCGTTCAGAGCGGGGTTCAGCGGCGTTACGCCGACCGGCGAACAGAAACCGCCATTGATTTCGCTGGGCAGGATATCGACCGCGGAATAGCCGACCTCACGCAGATGCCGCTTTTGATACGCGATCGAGCCCAGCACGCCGAAGCCGCTGTCACCGAACTTCTTGGACACCAGCAGCGACGCTCGCGGGTCCATCTTCTTGGCAAGCTCGCTATAAACGCCGCGTGCCGTCGCACTCAATACGAACTCCTGCCGCTGCGCCATCGGCTTGGGAGCCGACAGGTCGACGGTCGCGCCCAGTGACCCCTCTTCCAGATCGGCGGACGGCGTCTTGCGCACGGCCAGCGCCGAAAAGATTTCGGTAGGGAAAACGTTGAAGTCGAACGAGCGGCCGTTGTTGCCGGCCCCGTAGATATCCGATCCGCCCGTCTGCGAGGTGCCCTCCAGGCCATTGATGCGGACACGCGTGAAGGCGGCGCCGAGGCCGCGGACCGAGATGTTGCGGCCTTCGCCGCCGTCGCCGCGGGCCAGCGCGATACCGGGGATGCGCTGCATCGATTCGGCAAGGTTCGAATCGGGAAACTTGCCGAGATCCTCCGCGACGATGCTGTCGACCGCCGCAGTTTCGTTGCGCTTCAGGTTGAGGGCGCTGCTGAGCGACGCGCGGAAGCCGGTCACGACGATGTCAGGCTGGTCCGCGTCCGCAGGCTGCTGGGTGGCGGCTGGCGTCTCTTCGTTGATCGGCACGGTCTGTTGCGTGGTCGACTGGTCGCCCGGCGTCGATTGCGCCGCCACCGGCGCGGCCACCAGCGTCATGGCGATCGCCATCGACGATACACCGAGATGCCGTTTCATCAGCCCGGCTACGTTTCGCGCCATATCTTATCCTCCCCCTCGCTATTCAGACTGTCGGTGCGGCGGTTGCGCACGACCATCGATGCGATGTCAGACGAATTTATCGTACCTATCCGGCCAAAGATCAAGTTCAAATATTCTATTCTGATTTCATATTGTGGAATTTGAAGAAAGGGGTCATTATTATGCCGTCGTGTATCGCCGGGTTTTTGGCAGAGGCCGTCATCTGATTGCCGTGCCTTTTGACGGAGTTGCCAATGGCTTCCGCTTTGTTTGTTCTTGCCGCAGCCGCTGCCATCCAGGCACCCGCTCCGAATGCCGGTCAGGGGTCATAGACCGATCCGCCACTACATGTTTGATCCCATGGTTTGATGGTGCGATCCTTTCGTTGGAATGGAATGAAGCCGTATGGGACAGGTACGTCATGGGTGCGCCACGACCACGCACGCCGTCTGAGCAGCAATACAGCGATCGCAGGCTTCGCTCGCGACGCTGAGCCGGGAACTCGGGATCAACCCGAAAACGGTCGCGAAGTGGCGCAAGAGGGCGACAGTCGAGGATTTGAAGACCGGGCCGAAGGCCTCTCATTCAACGACCCTGAATGAAGCCGAGGAGGCAGTGGTTGTGGCGTTCCGCCGGCACACGCTGTTACCGTTGGACGACTGCCTCTACGCCTTGCAGCCTTCGCCCCCGTACCTGACTCGATCAGCGCTGCACTGGACTTGCCCCGGAAAAGTGGAGAGTTCCCCTGAGGTGAAAGGCGAACTCG
>NZ_JACYUG010000031.1 GCF_014841615.1 Sphingomonas sp. CFBP 8760
TCGAGTTCGCCTTTCACCTCAGGGGAACTCTCCACTTTTCCGGGGCAAGTCCAACTCGCCTTCGCCATCCGCGTGGCCGAGGACGAGGTCCGTAGCCGCAGGTACGAGCCGCTCGGCCCGGGCCGCGTCTCGTTCTTCGGCTTCGGCGTGAACCATCGCCGCATCGCGACGCGGACGCGACGTTTCTCGCCGGCCGCCCTGCGTGCCGACGAAACCGGCCTGCCGCACTACCACCGGGCGATGTGGGAACTGTCCGACATCCCGTTCTGCCTGGAAGGGTGGGACATGCTGCAGGACGGATGCGGCTGCGAGATCGGGGGCGTCGTCCAGCGCTGGACGCGGACCGCTACGCGGGTGGAGGAGTGCGACAGGTGCGGCGATCCGCTCGCATGGATCGATCCGGTCCCCGTGCCCGAGCGGATGCGGCAGTCGCTGGGCATACTGGCGACGCTGTTCCCGGAACGGCTCATGGCCGGGCTCGACGTCGGCGCGGTGCTGCCCGAACCGTTGCGGACGGTCGACCGCGGCCCGGTCCTCGACATCGTCCTGTCGCTGGCCCGGGCGATCGATCCGGGATCGTCCGAACGCCCGTTCGAGGAAGCGGAAACCCGTCTGGCGGCGCTCCACTCCGCATGCGATGCGCTGGTCCGCTGGCCCGACGGCCTGACCGATGTCGAACTCGATCCCGACGTCAGCAAGATCACGACCGAACGACTGCGCGTCGCCTGGCACGGGCTCGCGCCTCTCGCCCGCGCTGGAGGGGTACCACGCACCCGTGCCGCGGTCTCTGCGCGGTCCGACGGGGCGTCCGCGACGAAGCCGGTCGGCATCCGTCCGGCCACGGAGATCGCGAGGTTGTCGCCCGAGGTGTTAACCACCGCGTGGGAGCACGGGCTCGTGACCCGCCATCGGCGGGTGCACGGCGCCCGGCTGCTGCCGGCCTACGACCCCGCGGAACTGACGGCTCTCGGCGATGCATGGCGGTCGAGGCGCGAGCCCGCGGCCCTGGCGTACGAACTCGGACTGCCGCTGTACGGTCTAGAGCAGCTTGCCGCCTCGGGGACGTTGATCGCGGACGCGGTCTCATTGCCCGGCACCGGCTCGTTCTTCACGCCTGGACGAGTCGACGCCTTCTTGAAGGCGCTATCCGACGGCCAGCGTCCGATGGCCGATCCCGTCTCCCTCCGGCAGTTGATGCGCCGCGCCGGCGGCAGGCTCAAGGCGTGGGGGCGGGTGATCGGGGCGCTCCTGTCAGGCGACATCCCGTACGCGCTCGTCGGCGACGGCCGACTCATCGACAGGATCGTGGTCCCCGCGGCCGCCCGCGAAGCGATCGACGTGCTGGCATCGGGTCCGGGCGTGGACAATGGTGACGCTTCTGGTGCCATGATGATCCAGCGCGACGCCCTTGAGGTGCTCAACGCGCCCCAGGACGGCGCCAACC
Organism: Sphingomonas sp. CFBP 8760; assembly: GCF_014841615.1. Classification (GTDB taxonomy): domain Bacteria; phylum Pseudomonadota; class Alphaproteobacteria; order Sphingomonadales; family Sphingomonadaceae; genus Sphingomonas. The sequence goes on from NZ_JACYUG010000031.1 coordinate 1,445, forward strand.
TCCTCGCCGGGCTCGCGAACACCGGGATCAACCCCAAGATGTACCGCATCGGGGACGTCGTGCGACGGGCCGGCGAGATCGTCGTCCTGCCGGAGATCGCCGCAATCCTAGGCCGGGATCTCGCGTCCGTCCATGAGGCGATCGTCCGATGCGGCCTCTTCGATGAGGTGAAGATTGCTGGAGCGTGGTCGCGCGACCTGCTGCCTCTGATCGTCCACGTGTTGGGGGAAGGCGGGTCCAGAGACCCGAACACGTCGATCCATCCCGATTCAAACAATGATGAAACGTGGGGACTGCGGGGCGACGGATAATTATTGCCAACCCGGATCGTATTCCCTTCATCGCGACGCGGCGGGTAATCGGCCAAGTCGATCGGCCAATAATTTGCGTGCCGTGGCCCACCCGGCCCGCGCTGCGAACGCGCCCGGACGATCTGGGGAACCGGATGGACTGAGCGATGGCTATCCGAACATAGCCCACAGCGGCACGACCTGTACGGTGATGAGCGCCATCGACTGATCCCCCGTCATGCCACTCACAGATCAAGCGCCGGCGCTTGGGCGCTGGCTTCCGCCGCCCGCCGCCGCTGTGTTGACCGAGCCCGCGCGGTCGGGCGCTGGTGGGCGTTCGTCAACACCGGCAATCCGCAGAACACTTCGTTGCATGGTGCAATGCAGCATCTCCAGCGATCATCTCCGACGCATCATCGGCATGAGGGCGATGCGCCCCACGCCCCACGCCCCACGCCCCACGCCCCACGCCCCTGGAGCATGCGACGCTGCGCAGGTGGAAATGAAATTAACGGCGATATGAGCAGGTTGCTTGAAAAGAACCCGTCTGCTGGTTTTGAAAAAAAGTCTGGTTGACAGATAGATGGCTGAGCAGCTTGGTTTGAAAAACGACATATCCCGTGTTCAGGCGCTTCCATGTGCCATTCCCCGCCCGTCGAACGCAAAAAATAACCCGGCAGCGGACTGCCGGGTTCGAGGTTGACGCCTAGGGAGCAACCTGGCGCGTCACGTGGCCGCCGCCCCGGAAGGCGGCGGCAAGATCGTCAGTTGCCGTTGAGCAGCGCACCCTCGTTCGCGATCGCCTCGTTCACGAGGCCCGCATCGGCGTTACCCAGCGAATTGTCGAAGCCCAGCGTCGAATTGCCCTCGACCTCGCCAAGATTGCCCTCGGCCGGGAAATCGCCCTCGTTCAACGTCAGTTCGTTGTCCGCGGCCGTGGTCGTCGGCTCCGGCTTGGAGCAGGCGCCCAGCGACAAGGCGGCGGCGAGGGTGAGAGTGGCGGCGACGATCGGCTTCATGAATATATCCCTTGTTGATGATCCGGCGGGTCCGGGCCTTTCGGCGTCGTCCCATAACGGCCATCATATCCTATCAATTTGATAGGGATTGAAAGAAAAGCTGTCGATCGGGATAGATCGGCTGCGACATGGCTCCGCCTCGCGAACGCCACCGGCCATCGTATTGCCGAGGGCGGCGCTGGACCCGGGACCGGGCCGTGCGTTACCCTGTGGCTCTGCACGGGGGATCATGATGACGGCACTGGTCGCGATAAATGGCACCTTGATGGACGGCGTGGACACCGATCGCTTCTCGGTCGTGACGGTGTTCGGCGCGGCGACGCCGGCACCCGCATGGCAGGCGATGTTCGGCTGGCCGGCGAGCGGCGGCGATGCCGTCCCGCTCGACGTGCGATCGGTGGCGGATCGCACCCGCTGGGCGGCGAAGCTGGACGATGCCGTGCGCGGCGCGGACCGGGCGGTATTGCTGGTGGCCGACGGGCTCGGCTGCGCGGCGAGCGCATGGTGGGCGCGGCTGTCGCCCAGCGACTATGTGGCGCGGATCGCCGGCGCGATCCTGCTCGATCCGGGGCGCGGCGACCATGCCGCCCTGTTCGATTCGCCACGGACACGCCTGCCCTTCCCCTCGCTCGTGATCCAGCCGGACGGCGCGACGGTCGGCGCGGCGGCGGACCACTGGGGTAGCCGCCTCATCGTCAACGGGCGCGAGCGGCGACGCGCGGATCGCCCGGTCGCGTGGCGGCAGGCGCAGCAACTGTTCCTGCGACTGACGGGCCAGATCGTCGAGCAGGACGTGAACCGGGCACGCGCGCGCATTGCCCGGCTCTGATCGTGCCGCCCGCCAGGGCGGGCATGGCTGGCTGGACGCGAACAGCCATGTCGTGATCGTCGGCGGCGGCTTCAGCGGCGCCCTGATGGCGATCAACCTGTTCCGTTTCGGCGGCCCCCGCACGACGCTGGTCGAACGGGCACCGGAACGGCTCGGTCGCGGTATCGCCTATGGCGCCGCCCATCCCGGCCAGTTGCTCAACGTGAGGGCCGCGGCGATGAGCGCGTTTCCCGACGATCCCGATCACTTCGCCCGCTGGTGTCGCGACCGGGCCGGTGCCGCCCCGGCGGATTTCGTCGCGCGCGAAACCTACGGCGCCTATCTGCGCGAGACCCTGGCCGCCGTGCGGGACGCCGCGGGTGATCGACTGACGATCCTGTCGGGCGAGGTCCATGCGATCGACCGCCTTGCTGGCACCATGCGCATCACACTGGCGGGAGGCGATACGCTGGCGGCGGATGCCGTCGTCCTCACGCTCGGCAATCTGCCGCCGCACGCACCACCCGGGATCGACCCCGCCGCCCTGCCCGCAGGCGTCTATATCGACGACCCCTGGGCGCAGGAGTCGGCGGCGGGCCTGTCGAGCCGGGACCAGGTCGTGCTGGTCGGCTCCGGTCTGACCGCGATCGATATCGCGCTGCGGCTCGATGCGGTCGGGTTCGAAGGCCCTATCCTCGCCCTGTCCCGCCGAGGTCTCGCGCCGCGCCGTCATGTCGATGGCACCCCGCCCGCCCCCGGCTGGACGGAGACGCCCGACATGCCGCTGTCCGCGCTGGTCGGCCGGCTGCGCGCCGATGCCGCGACGCTCGGCTGGCGGGCGGCGGTCGATACGCTGCGCCCGGTGACGCAGCGCTGGTGGGCGCGCGCCGATGCGGTCATGCGCGGCCGTTTCCTGCGGCATTGCCGCCCGTTCTGGGATGTTCACCGCCACCGGCTGGCCCCGGCGGTGGCGGAGCGGATCGACGCGATGGTGGCGGATGGCCGCCTGCGGTTCGCCGCCGGCAAGATCGCCACGGTCGCCCCCCACCCGCAGGGGGCGCTGATCCGCTGGCGACCACGCGGCGATGACGATGCGTGCGACACCATCGCCCGTCGCATCGTCAACTGCACCGGCCCGCAGGGAGACGTGCTGCGCACCACCGAGCCATTGCTGCGCCAGCTTGTGGCGGGCGGCATGGTCAGGCCCGATGCCCTGCGGCTGGGGATCGACGTCGACGACGGTTCGCGCGTGATCGATCGCGACGGTCAGGCCCAACCCGATCTCTACTGCGTCGGGCCGATGACCCGCGGCAGCTTCTGGGAAATCGTGGCGGTGCCCGACATCCGCCGGCAATGCGCCGATCTGTCGCGCCGTCTGTCGAACAGCCACTGGATCGGCGAGGGATTGTAGCCGGAACCGGAACCGGCGCCGGTCAGTCCAGATTGGGCCGCAGCCACCGCGTCGCCGTCGCCATGTCCACCCCGCGGCGGGTGGCATAGTCCTCGACCTGATCCTGCCCGATCCGCGCGACGCCGAAATACTCCGCCTGGGCATGACCGAAATAGAAGCCCGATACCGCCGCGGTGGGCAGCATGGCGAAACTGTCGGTCAGTTCCAGTCCCGTGTTCGCCTCGGCATCCAGCATGTCGAACAGCGTTCGCTTGAGCGAATGTTCCGGGCACGCCGGATAACCGGGCGCCGGCCGGATCCCGCGATACTGCTCGCGAACCATCGCCTCGTTGGTCAGTTGCTCGCCCGGTGCATAGCCCCACAGGTCGGTGCGGACATGCGCGTGCAGCCGCTCCGCGAATGCCTCCGCCAGACGGTCCGCCAGCGCCTTCAGCAGGATGTCGTTGTAATCGTCGTTGTCCGCCTTGAATCGCGCGATATGCGCGTCGATGCCATGGATGCCGACCGCGAAGCCACCCATCCAGTCGCCGGCGGGATCGATGAAATCGGCGAGGCACATGTTCGCGCGACCTTCGCGCTTGGCGATCTGCTGGCGCAGAAACGGCAACCGCACCGTCGCTTCCTGCGTCCGGTCGAGGTTGGGGATGTGAAACCCCTCGGGGATACTCGCGCCGTCGGGGCTGCGATGCGCCTCGCGGTGCTGGGTATAGACCCAGACGTCGTCGTCATGCCGATGGCACGGCCATAGTCCGGCGACGCCCCTGGCGGTCAGCCACTTCTCGGCGATGATCCGGTCGAGCATCGCCTGCGCGTCTTCGTACAGCCCGGTCGCGCTGTCGCCGACGACCTCGTCGGTCAGGATCGCTGGGAAATTGCCGGCGAGTTCCCAGGCGCGGAAGAACGGCGTCCAGTCGATATAGCCGCGCAGGTCGGCAAGGTCCCAGTCGTCGAACCGGTGAACGCCCGGCCGTGCGACCGGCGGTGCCTTCAGCGCCATGTCGACGGTCAACCCGCGCGCGCGCGCCTCGGCCAGCGGCAACAGGTCGTTCTGTCCCTTGCTGGCCCGCGCGATCCGCACCTTCTCGTAATCCTCCGCGACGCTGGCGACATAGGCGTCGCGCTGCGTATCGCTGACCAGCGTCGTCGCGACGCCCACCGCGCGGCTGGCGTCGAGGACATGGACGATCGGGCCGTCATAGGCCGGCGAGATGCGCAGCGCGGTGTGCACCTTCGATGTCGTCGCGCCGCCGATCAGCAGCGGCATCGTCATGCCGGCACGCTTCATCTCCTCGGCGACGGTCACCATCTCGTCCAGCGACGGCGTGATGAGACCCGACAGGCCGATCATGTCCGCATCATTCTCGTTCGCGGCCGCGATGATCTTGGACCATGGCACCATCACGCCCAGGTCGACCACGTCGAAGCCGTTGCACTGGAGCACGACGCCGACGATGTTCTTGCCGATATCATGCACGTCGCCCTTCACGGTCGCCATGATGATCTTGCCCTTGCCCTTGGCACCCGGCTCCTTCGACGCCTCGATGAAGGGCAGCAGGTGCGCCACCGCCTTCTTCATCACCCGCGCCGATTTCACCACCTGCGGCAGGAACATCTTGCCCGATCCGAACAGGTCGCCGACCACGTTCATCCCGTCCATCAACGGCCCCTCGATCACCTCGATCGGGCGGGGGAACAGCTGGCGGCATTCCTCCGTATCCTCGACGACGTGCAGGTCGATGCCCTTGACCAGCGCATATTCCAGCCGTTTGTTCACCGGCAGGCTGCGCCATTCCGCCGCCTGTTTCTCGGCGACGGCGTCGGTGCCGCGATATTTCTCGGCCAGCGCGACCAGCCGGTCCCCCGCCTCGGGATCGCGGTTCAGGATCACGTCCTCGCACGCGGTGCGCAGTTCGGGATCGATCGCGTCGTACACGTCGAGCTGGCCGGCGTTCACGATCCCCATGTCCATTCCCGCCGGGATCGCATGGTAGAGGAAGATCGAATGCATCGCCCGGCGCACCGGCTCGTTGCCGCGGAACGAGAAGGACAGGTTGGACAGCCCGCCCGAGATATGGACGTGCGGACAGCGGACCTTGATCTCCTTCACCGCCTCGATGAAATCGACCGCATAGTTGTTATGCTCCTCGATCCCCGTCGCCACCGCGAAGATGTTGGGATCGAAGATGATGTCCTCGGGTGGAAAGCCGATCCCCATCAGCAGGTCGTAGGCGCGGGCGCAGATCTCGACCTTGCGCGCCTGCGTGTCCGCCTGCCCCACCTCGTCGAACGCCATCACCACCACGGCGGCGCCGTAGTTCATGCACTTGCGGGCATGGTCGAGGAATTGCTCCTCGCCCTCCTTCATGCTGATCGAATTGACGATCGGCTTGCCCGACACGCATTTCAGCCCCGCCTCGATCACGCTCCATTTGGAACTGTCGATCATGAACGGCACGCGCGCGATATCGGGTTCGGCGGCGATCAGCTTCAGGAAGGTCGTCATGGCGTGGTGCGCATCGAGCAGCCCCTCGTCCATGTTGATGTCGACCACCTGCGCGCCGTTCTCGACCTGCTGGCGCGCGACCTCGACCGCGCGGGCATAGTCGCCCGCCATCACCATCTTCTTGAATGCCGCCGATCCGGTGACATTGGTGCGCTCGCCGATATTGACGAACTGGGTGGCGGAGGATGTGGTGGTCATGAGGCGTCCGGGAAACCAGCAAAAAGTTCGGCAAGCGCCGCTTCGTCGGCGATCTCGCCATTCGAGCGGTAACGTTCGATCTCGACATGCCCGTCTTCGAACACCTCGATTTCCCAGCGTTCGCCCGGCGGGGCGGCATCGATCATGATCGCATCGTCGCGGATGCTGGTGATCGAATGGTGGATACGCGCCGCGTTCAGCCGGGCGATGATCTGGAAGGGGGTCATGCCGCCATCGTGAAGGGTTCGAGCCCGGCCAGCCGCGTCCGCACCGGCGGCACCGGCACCGCGCGCGGCGACAGGCCGCGCACCTTCTGCGCCATCGCCGCGATGTGCGCGGGCGTCGATCCGCAGCAGCCGCCCAGCACGTTGACCTGCCCCGCGACCGCCCATTCGCCGACCAGTCCGGCGGTGGTAGCCGGTTCCTCGTCATACGCGCCCAGTTCGTTGGGCAGGCCGGCATTGGGATAGATCATGATGAGCGTGTCGCACGTCTCGCTCAGCGTCTTCACATGCGGGCGCAGCTGTTCCGCGCCGAACGAGCAGTTCAGCCCGATCGTCACCGGCTTGGCATGGCGCACCGCGTGCCAGAACGCCTCCACCGTATGCCCGGACAGGTTGCGACCCGACAGGTCGGTCAGCGTCATCGACAGCATCAGCGGCAGGTCGCGGCCCAGATCGTGCGCCGCGTCCAGCGTCGCCATGATCCCCGCCTTCGCGTTCAGCGTGTCGAAGATCGTCTCGATCAGGATGAAATCCACCCCGCCCTCGACCAATGCGTCGATCTGTTCGCGGTACACGCTTTTTAGGTAATCGAAATCGATCTCGCGATAACCGGGGTCGTTGACGTCCGGGCTCAGCGACAGCGTCTTGTTGGTCGGCCCGATCGCGCCGGCGATGAAGCGCGGTCGGCCATCCTTCGCCGCGAACTCGTCGGCGACGCGGCGCGCCATCCGCGCGCTCTGGACGTTGATCTCGCGCACCAGATGCTCGGCACCATAATCGGCCTGGCTGATCCGGTTGGCGGAGAAGGTGTTGGTCTCCGCGATATCCGCCCCCGCCGCAAAATAGGCGCGGTGGATCGATTCCGGCACCTCGGGCTTGGTCAGCGCCAGGATGTCGTTATTGCCCTTCTGGTCGTGGTCCAGTCCCAGATCGCCGGCATAGTCCGCCTCCGACAGTTTCCAGTTCTGGATTTCGGTGCCGAAAGCACCATCGGTGATGAGGATGCGCTTCGCCGCCTCGGCCTGCAGCTTCTCGCGTGCCGTCATGTCCCGTCCCTCGCCGCTCACGCCGCCACCGCCTCGGCCCCGGCCTTTGGCCGAACCCCCAGCAGATGACAGATCGCATAGGCCAGTTCGGCCCGGTTGAGCGTGTAGAAGTGCAACTGCTTGCACCCCCCCGCATACAGCCGGCGCGACAGTTCCGCCGCCACCGTCGCCGCCACCAGCTGGCGTGCGGCGGGATGCGCGTCCAGCCCGTCGAACAGCCGCTCCATCCACGCCGGCACCGCGGTGCCGCACATCGCGGACATGCGACGGACGCTGGCGAAGTTCATCACCGGCATGATCCCCGGCACGATCTCCGCATCGATCCCGGCCGCTGCCACCTGGTCGCGGTAGCGGAAGAACGTCTCCGGCTCGAAGAAGAACTGGGTGATTGCGCGCGTCGCGCCCGCATCCAGCTTGCGGCGCAGGTTATCGAGATCGGCGGCGGCATCCATCGAATCGGGGTGCGATTCCGGATAGGCCGCGACCGAAATCTCGAACGGATGCAGCCGCTTCAGTCCCGCGACCAGCGCCGCCGCATTCTCGTACCCGCCGGGATGGCTGACGAATTTGCCACCGCCGCTGGGCGAATCGCCACGCAGCGCGACGATGTGGCGGACGCCTGCCGCCCAATATTCCTCGGCGACCTGATCGATCTCCGCGCGGGTCGCCTCGACGCAGGTCAGGTGTGCCGCCGCCGCCAGCGACGTCTCGCGCTGGATGCGCGCGACCGTGGCGTGCGTCCGTTCCCGCGTCGTGCCGCCCGCGCCATAGGTGACCGAGACGAACCGGGGGCCGAGCGGCTCCAATGTCCGCACCGCATCCCACAATTGCTCGTCCATCTTCTCGTTCTTGGGCGGAAAGAACTCGAAACTCACGTCCAGATCGCCGTCGACATCGGCGTAAAGGGGCGATTCCAGCGCGCATCGCGCCTCCGCCAGCTGGTCCACCGAAATCGTCATGCCGCCTTCACCTCGTGCAGGGCGGGCGCAAACTTCCGCGCCAGCCACAATTTCACCGTCAGTTCGCCGCCGCCCAGCGTTTCCACCCGCGCGATCCGCAGCCCCGCCGCCTCCGCCCAGCCCGCGACCTGTTCGTCGGCGAAGCCCAGCCGGACATGCGCGTCCTGCGTGCGCAGTTCCTCGCGATCGTGAGCGGCGAAATCGACGATCAGCAACCGCCCCCCGCCGGCCAGCACCCGCGCCGCCTCCGCGATCGCGGCGCCGGGCTGCTGCGCGAAATGCAGCACGTTATGAATGATCGCCACATCGGCGGCCCCGTCCGTCATCGGCAGCGCATAAAGGTCCGCCTGCCGTAATTCCGTGTTCGCGGCGCCGGCCAGCTTGGCGCGCGCCAGCCGCAGCATCTCCGAGGATCGATCGATCCCCAGTGCCGCGTCCGCCCGCGCGCCGAACAGCTCCAGCATCCGGCCGGTGCCCGTGCCGATATCGATCAACGTGCCCAGCGGCGCAGGGCCCAGCACCGCCGCCATCGCCGCCTCGACCTCGCTCTCGGCGACATGGAGCGATCGGATCGCGTCCCATTCGCCGGCATGCGCCTCGAACCACGCCGCCGCCGACGCCGCCCGATCGGCGCGCACCGCCGCCAGCCGCGCCGCGTCCGCCACCGCCCAGTGATCCGCCTGCCCCGCGCTCCAGCCGTCTAGCGCGGCGGCGATCGGCCCCACCACCTCCGGCCGGCCCAGCGCGACGAACACCCAGCTGCCTTCCTTGCGCCGCTCCGCCAGACCGGCATCGCACAGGATCTTCACGTGCCGCGATACGCGTGGCTGGCTCTGCCCCAATACCTGGGCCAGTTCGCCGACCGACAACTCCATCCGCCGCAACAGCGCCAGGATTCGCAGCCGGCTGGCGTCGCCCAGCGCGCCGAAGATGTCGAGCGGATCGATCATGGATCATCATATAAAGAAATCTTTATATGCGGTCAATCGAACTGGTTGGCTGGACCCGATTGCTTTCGGTAGCGTTACGGTTCGCGATGATCCCCCCTTGGGGTCGCCGCAACGGGAGAAACGCAATGAAGAAGTTCGTCGTGCCGGCCCTGGCCGCTGTCGCCATGCTCGCCGCCTGCAGTCAGAACGCGCAGAACGAGACGTCGGAGGCCGCCAACGCGATCGCCGCCGATACCGCCGCCACCACCGAGAACGCGACCGCCGACGTCGACGCCGCGACCGATCGCGCGCTGAACTCGGCCGAGCGCAGCATCGACAATGCCGGCGTCGCGATCGATCGTGCCGCCGACAAGACCGGTGCGGCCGTGGACAACGCGGCCGACGATGCCGCCGCCGCCGGTGACCGTGCCGCCGACGCCACCGGCCGCGCGCTGGAGAACACTGGCAAGCGCATCCGCGACTGACCGATCGGTTTGCCGGGCGACGATCGCGTCGCCCGGCACGTCTTCCCACAGGAACCGTCATGAACAAGCGCCTCGGCTCGACCGACCTTCATCTGTCCCCCCTCGTCCTGGGCGGCAACGTCTTCGGATGGACGGCGGATCGTTCGGCCAGCTTCGCGGTGCTGGACGCGTTCGTCGCGGGCGGCGGCACGATGATCGACACCGCCGACGTCTATTCGGCCTGGGTCGATGGCCACCGGGGCGGGGAGTCGGAAACCATGATCGGCGAATGGCTGAAGGCCAGCGGCCGGCGCGACGACGTGCTGATCGCGACCAAGGTGGGGATGCTCCCCGGCGACGGGGGCGAGAAACTGGCGCCCGCGCGCATCATCGCTGCCTGCGAAGCCTCGCTGCGCCGCCTCGGCACCGACCGGATCGACGTCTATTACGCGCATCAGGACGATGACGCCGTCCCGCAAGAGGAGGTGCTCGCCGCCTTCGGTTCGCTGATCGCCGCCGGCAAGGTCCGCGTGCTGGGCGTATCCAATTTCACCGGTCGCCGTCTGAAGTCGGCGATCGACGTGTCACGCGGCACCGATCTGCCCCGCGTCCATGTCCTCCAGCCCGAATACAACCTCGTCAGCCGCCACAAGTTCGAGGGTGAGTTACAGGATTACTGCGTGCAGGAGAACGTCGCGGTCCTGCCCTATTACGGGCTGGCCAGCGGTTTCCTGACCGGCAAATACCGCAGCACCGCCGATCTCGGCAAAAGCGTGCGGGGCGGCTCGATGGCCGATCTGCTGGCCGGGCGCGGCGCGGCCGTGCTGGCGGCGATGGACGAGGTCGCAGCCGAAACCGGCGCGACGCTGCCGCAGATCGCCCTCGCATGGCTGATCGCCCAGCCCGGCGTCGCCGCACCGGTCGCCAGCGCGACCAGCGTGGCACAGCTGGCCGATCTGTTGCCGGCGATGACCCTCGAACTTGATCGGGACCAATTGGACCGGTTGACCAACGCCGGCGTCTGACCGGCATGGCGATCATGGCGAAGTGTATGATATCACCGGCTTCGTCATGATCCTGCCCCGCCCCCTGCTCGCCGCCGTCGCCGCCGTCGTCTGGCTGCTGACCGCGATGGCCGCCCAGGCCGCCGTGACGGTGACGTTCTGGAGCCATGAACTCGGCAACAGCTTTCCCCATGCCTTCTTCACCCTGCGGGGCGTGCCCGATGCCGGCGGACCGCCGGTAGACGTCAATTACGGCTTCACCGCCCGCACGCTCAGTCCCGCGATCCTGTTCGGCACGGTCGCGGGGAAGCTGGATATCGCCAAGCCGTTCTACATGGCGGGCAGCGACGCCCGGTTCTCGGTGATCCTCACCGATCGGCAATATGCGGACCTGCTCGCGCTGGTGGCGGCATGGAGCGGCAAGAACGGCGACAGCCGCTACAATCTCAACCGCCGCAACTGCGTCCATTTCGTGCGGGAAGCCGCCCGGCTGGCCGGATTGACCGGCCTCGACCATCCCGGCCTGATGAAGAAACCACGTTCGTTCCTGAAGGCGGTGGCGGCGGCCAATCCGGGTCGCGTCGTCGTGCTGAACCTGCCGGGCCGCGCCTATCTGGCCACGTTGCCGGCCTTGCCCGCTCCTACGCGCTGACCGGCCGGGCGCAGCTCCAGCAGATCGAGGATCGACTGATAGGCCGGGCGCGGCAGCACCAGCCGCCATCGCGCCGGCGCGATCCGCTCGACCATCCCCACCATATCGCGCCCCGCATCGCGGCCGTAATCGAGGGGGCGTTCGTCCGCCAATGTCATCGATCCCAGGAACACCGCGCGCGCATCGGTATCCGGGTAAAGCGATCCGATCGGGCGCTGCCGGCCGTCCAGTCCGGTCAGCCGCCGCGCCGCCGCGTCGTCGGATGGGTCACCGGCGGCGATCCGGCATCGTGACCAGTCCTGCGCCGCATAGACCGCCCCCACGCTGCCACGCCGCCCCAGCTTGACCATCCGGCAGTCATACTCGCCCGCGGGCGGCATCGCGCCCGCCAGCGTCCGGTCGGGATCGAACAGGGCCGGGTCGCGCATGATCGCCGCCGCCGCGGCGCGATCGGTGCGGGCCTCACCCAGTGCCTCGGTCCAGGCGGATCGCCACGCCCGCAACCGCGACCGATCGGGCGCGGTCGCCAGCCGCCGCCAGTCGACGCCGTCCATGCGCTGCGCGGTGGCGCCGTTCGCCGACATCGTCGCGAGCAAGACGAGGCCGACAAGGCATCTCTTCACGCGGCGGTCCAGCCGCCATCCATCGTCAGGTTCGCGCCGGTGATGGCCTTTGCCTCGTCCCGGCACAGGAACAGACCGAACGCCGCAACCTGTTCGGGCGTCACGAATTCCTTGGTCGGCTGCGCGGCGAGCAGCACGTCGTTCATCACCTGATCGCGGGTCATGCCGCGCGCCTTCATCGTATCGGGAATCTGGTTCTCGACCAGCGGCGTCCAGACATAGCCGGGGGAGATGCAGTTGGCGGTGATCCCGTCGCGCGCCACCTCCAGCGCCACCGCCTTCGTCAGTCCCGCCACGCCGTGCTTGGCCGCGACGTACGCCGCCTTGTTGGGGCTGGCTACCAGCGAATGGGCGGAGGCGGTGGAGATGATCCGCCCCCATCCTTTCGCCCGCATCGCCGGGATCGCGGCGCGCATCAGGTGGAACACGGACGTCAGGTTGATCGCGATCACCGCATCCCATTTCTCCGGCGGAAAATCCGCGACGGGCGAGACATGCTGGATACCGGCATTGGCGACCACGATGTCGCACCCGCCCGTCTCCGCCACCGCACGCTCGATCATCGCGGCGATCTGTTCCGGCTTCGTCATGTCGGCCGGATCGTAGAGCGCCGCCGCGCCGCTGGTCGCCGCCAGTTCGCTGCGCGCACGCTCGATCGCCTCCGCCTCGCCGAACCCGTTCAGCACCACGTTCGCACCCTCGGCGGCGAAGGCGCGGGCAAAGGCCAGCCCGATCCCCGACGTCGATCCCGTCACCACCGCCGTCTTGCCGTGCAGAAAACCGTTCGCCATCGCTGCCGCCTCTTATCCCATGTTAGTTCGACAACGCCGCAATCGGGCGACGGTGCCGCAACCGCTATCCGCTTCGTGCATTTCACTATCGCAACGATCAGGCGAATTTTCCATGCGGCTCGACGATTACGATCCCAACGACATCAATGTCGGCGACCAGCGTGGCGAAGGCGGCGGCGGCGGTGGCTTCGGGGGCGGGGGTGGCGGCCTGCTGCTGGGCCTGTTGCCGATGATCGGCAGCCGCTTCGGCTGCGGCGGCATCGTCGTCGTGCTCATCATCTTGGCGGTGATGGGCCTAAATCCGCTGTCGCTGCTCGGCGGCGGTGGCGGTTCCAATTCGACGCAGGTCACCCGCTCCGCCCCGGCCGGCGAAAACGAAGCCGCGACCGCCTGCGCGGTCAATCCGGAAAGTCGCGCATCCTGCCAGGCATTCAATTCGGCGCAAAGAACCTGGGTGGCGCTGTTCGCCAAGAGCAACCAGGAATTCGCGAAGCCGACCCTGCAATTCTATGGTGGATCGGGCAAATCCGGGTGTGGCGCGGCACAGGCGGCGATGGGGCCGTTCTATTGCCCCACCGACCGGGGCATCTATCTCGACACCAGCTTCTTCAACGAACTGGCCAACCGCTTCGGTGCCAAGGGCGATTTCGCGCAATATTACGTGATCGCGCATGAATTCGGCCACCATATCCAGAACCTGCTCGGCACCTCCGATCAGGTGCAGCGCATCCAGCGCACCGCCGGCGAGCGGGAGGGCAACGCCGCCTCGGTCCGCCTCGAACTTCAGGCGGATTGCTATGCCGGCGTCTGGGCCGCCGCAAACCGCAACCAGCTCGAACCTGGGGATCTCGAGGAGGGGATGACCGCCGCCCGCGCGATCGGCGACGATACGCTCCAGCGCGAAGGTCAGGGCCGCGTCGTGCCCGACAGCTTCACGCACGGCAGTTCCGAACAGCGGATGCGCTGGCTGCGACGCGGTCTGGAAACCGGCGACCCGGCCCAATGCGATACCTTTTCAGGCGCGATATGATGCGATCAGGCCCACCCGTTCCCGATCGGTCAGGTCGGGCACGGCCGCCTGCCCGGTCGCGGCGGCGATAGCGGCGGCCTCCACCACCGCCATCACCGCCAGCGCCTGCACCGGGGGCACCGGATTGGCCCCCTCCCCGCGCAGCGCGGCGGCGATGGCGGCGTAATAGCATCGCTGGTCACCGGCATCGGCGGGCCGGGTGGTCACATTGCCCTCACGATCGAACAGGCGCAGCGGGTCGTCGTCCACGCCCCACCCGTCCGCTCCCGGCCGGATACCATCCAGCAGCTGCGCCTCCTGCCGGTCGGGACGGTGCTTCACGATACTGCCGCCGTCACCATGGACCACGAAACGCGGCGAGCCGCCCGCGACCAGCATCGCGGCATGCAGCACCGCCCGCCGCCCATCGCCATGGTCGAGCACGACATGCGCCCAGTCGTCCGCCAGGGCGCCCTCGCGTTGCCGCGCCATCGATGCCTGCACCCGCTCGGGCAGGCCGAACAGCAGGATCGCCTGATCGACGAGATGTGGCCCCAGATCATACCATATCCCGCTGCCCGGTGAGCCATCCTCTCGCCAACGCGCCCGGACGGCGGGGCGAAACCGGTCGATATGCGATTCCAGATGCACCGGCCGCCCCACCACGCCGTCCCGAATGGCCCGGTTTACCGTCAGCCAGTCACTGTCCCAGCGCCGGTTATGGAACACCGACAGCAACCGGTCCCGCGCGGTCGCCAGCCCGATCAGGTCGCGCGCCTCGGCGGTATCGAGCGTGAACGGCTTGTCGACCACGACGTGCCGCCCCGCCCGCAACGCCGCCGTCGCCAACGGCGCATGGCTGGCATTGGGGCTGGCGATCACCACCAGATCGATCGCATCCGACGTCGCCACCGCCACCGGATCGGCCGCCACCGTCACGCTCGGCAGGTCGGCATGGACCTTGGCCGCATCGCTCGACGCCACCAGCGTCAGCGCCATGCCCGGCACACTCGCCAGCAGGGGCGCGTGGAAGGTCCGCGCCGCATAGCCATAACCGATCAGGCCCACCCGGATCACCACCCGCATTCCTCCGCATCCGCCGTCCGGTTTGAAAACCGGTCATGCGGTGGCCATAGACGGTTCGCCATTCCCGGAACAGGACGACCCCGCCCATGCCATCGCGCCCCCGGCTCTACTTCGACGGCGGTTGCCGCCCGGCCGGCATGGAAACCGCCGTCGTGCTGCGTGGCGTGGCCTATATCGCCGACGATCTGGGGCCGGGCGACAGCATGGATGCCGAATGGCACGCCCTGATCGCCGCCGTGCGGCTGGCCCAGGCACAGGGCGTGGCCGATCCCGTCTTCCTCGGCGATTCCCGCGCGGTCATCGCGCAGGCCACCGGTGCCGCGAAGGCGCGGGGGCCGGCGCTCGATCATCTGGCAGCGTTCCACGCGCTGACCGCCACGATGCCGCTGCACGTCCGCTATGTCCGCCGATCCCGCAACCTCGCCGGCATCGCGCTCGACCGTCGCCACGACGGCGCGGTCCGCCAGCCCTTTCCGTGCGTTATGTCGTCATGACCGAGACGATCGACCAACTCCGCGAACGGATGGAGGCCGCCGCCGCCGCGATGGATTTCGAGGAGGCGCGTATCCTACGCGACCGGATCAACCTGTTGCGCGGCGGCACCCCCGATGCCGATGCCGATGCCGCGACGGCCGACACCGCTGGCCTCACCCGCCAGCGTGCAGGCGCGATGGGCCTTGGCACCGGCCAGCCCCGCGTCGCTCCACCCCCCGGATGGACGCCGCCCCCCAGGCCCGATCCGATGACCAGCGGCCGCTCCCGTCGCGGCGGCCGGCGGTAACGGGATCAGGCGGTCAGGCCGCGTCCGCCACCACGCCCATGCCGACCAGATCGCGCGCCACCGCCTCCGCGATCTTGATCCCGTCGACCGCGGCGGACAGGATACCGCCGGCATAGCCCGCCCCCTCGCCCGCCGGATACAGGCCGGCGGTGTTCACGCTCTGCAGATTCTCGCCGCGCGGCACCCGCACCGGTGACGAGGTCCGCGTCTCCACGCCCGTCAGCACCGCGTCCGGATGGTCGTATCCGGGTATCTCGCGCCCGAACGCGACCAGCGCCTCGCGCATCGCGGTCACCACGAAATCGGGCAAACAGTCGGCCAGATCGGTCGGCCGCACCCCCGGGCGATAGGACGGGATCACGCTGCCCAGGGTCGTGGAGGGCCGCCCCGCCAGAAAGTCGCCCAGCCGCTGGGCCGGCGCATGGTAATTTCGCCCACCCACCTCGAACGCGCGGCTTTCCCAGTGGCGTTGCAGGTCGATCCCCGCCAGCGGATGCCCCGGATAATCGCGGGCGGGATCGATGCCGACGACGATCCCGGAATTGGCGTTGCGCTCGTTACGCGAATACTGGCTCATGCCGTTGGTCGCGACCCGCCCCGGCTCCGATGTCGCCGCCACCACCGTGCCGCCCGGGCACATGCAGAAGCTGTAGACGGTGCGCCCGTTCGTGCAGTGGTGCGACAGGCTGTACGCGGCCGCCCCCAGATCGGGATGCCCCGCGCACGGACCGAAGCGGGCACGGTCGATCCAGCTTTGCGGATGCTCGATCCGCACCCCGATCGAAAACGGCTTGGCCTCCAGTTGCACACCGCGTTCGTGCAGCATCGCGAAGGTGTCGCGCGCGCTGTGCCCCACCGCCATCACCACCGGTCCGGTGTCGATCGTCTCGCCGGTCTGGAGCCGCAGGCCGCGCAACCGCCGCCCGCCATCCGCCTCCACCACGATATCCAGATCGTCCACGCGCGAGCCGAAGCGATATTCGCCACCCAGCGCCTCGACCGTCGCCCTCATGCTTTCCACCATCGTGACCAGACGGAACGTGCCGATATGCGGATGCGCCTCGGTCAGGATTTCCGGCGGAGCGCCCGCCTTGACGAACTCGGTCAGCACCTTGCGGCCGAGATGGCGGGGGTCCTTGATCTGACTCCACAGCTTGCCGTCCGAAAACGTGCCCGCCCCGCCCTCGCCGAACTGGACGTTGGATTCGGGGTTCAGCTCGCTGCGGCGCCACAGGCCCCAGGTGTCCTTGGTGCGTTCCCGTACCACCTTGCCGCGATCGAGGATGATCGGGCGGAACCCCATCTGCGCCAGGATCAGCCCCGCGAACAATCCGCACGGCCCCGCGCCCACCACCACCGGACGCGGCCCGGCATAGCCGGCGGGCGCCTTCACCGGAAAGCGGTAACCGGTATCGGGCGTCGGGTTGACGTGGCGGTCGCGCCGGCACCGTGCCAGCACCGGCGCCTCGTTCTTCACCGTCACGTCGATCGAATAGACGAACTGGATGTCCATCTTGTCGCGCGCATCGTGCGCCCGCCGCGCCACCGCATAGCGCACCAGATCGCGCGGCGTGATCCGCAGCCGGTTGCGGATCGCGGCGGCCAGTGCCTCCTCGGGATGGTTGATCGGCAGCTTCAGTTCGGTGATGCGCAGCATGGCCGCGCATCTACCCCTGCTGCCGACCCCCCGCAATCCGCGATCAGGCTGCGGCAACCTCCGGCAATGTCGAGCGTCGCCGCGCGCGCAGCGTGCCGCCGACCAGCCCGAACCCGACCAGCATCAGCGCCCAGGTCGCGGGTTCCGGCACCGCCCCGATCAACGGCGCGTCGAGGCGGACGAGGATGAACTCGTTATTGTCCGCCACCCCGGTGCCACGGCCGCCACCCCCGGGGAAATTGTTGTCGTTGACCAGCATCAGCGTCTGGTCATCGACCGCCATGACGCTTTCGATCGTGACGAACGGAAAGCGGAAGGCATTGCTGCCGTCGCCGTTCAGGTCGTTCGGGTCGGCGATGTCGAGCAGGTCGAGCACGTTGCGCTTGATGAGCCGCCCGTTCGCGTCGACCTGATCGAAATCGACCATGAACACGCCCTTGAAAGCGGCGGCGGCACCGCTGCGGCCATCGCGTTCGATGACCAGGAAGCGACGATCGTCGATCGCCGTCATCTCGCCGATATTGGTGCCGCCGGTCAGTTCGTAGGTATAGCGTTCGTCGGTGAAGCCGCCCGCCGCCACGTCGAACGCGTTGATCCGCAGCGTCCGCGCGGGATCGCCGGCGACCGTCTGCTCCAGCAGCGTGTACAGCGTGTCGCCGTCCGGGGTCAGCGCCATGCCCTCGAACCCGCCGCTGCGGGGCAGGTTCGACGTACCGGTCGACAGCGGACTGTCGGGGGACTGCACCCCCGGCAGCGAGATCGCGGAGCCGATCACCTTGAAATCGGCATCGGTGTGGATCAGGAACGGCCCGAATTCGTCACCGAAATAGTAAGACCCGTCGGCCACCCGGCGAAAGCTTTCGACATCCAGATCGGCCCCGGTCAGCAACCGCCCGTCGCGGATCGCCGGGTCGACCGGGATCGCGCCGCCATAATAGGTCGCCCCGTCCGCCTGGATCGGCAGGCCCAGCTGCCGGTTGGGATCGCTCAGCGCGCTGCTGGCGTTGCGGGTCACGGTGCCGGTGCCACCCGTCGCGGTCCGGAAATCGATGTCCAGGTCATGGACGAGCAGCAACGCATCGGCCGAATTCGCCTTCGTGCCGAACCCGTTGTCGGACAGTGCCGTGTAGCCGCCACGACCATTGGCGATGATTGAGGAAAAACCCTGTACCGGCTGCTGCCCCACGAACGGCCCCGTATAGCCACTGCCGCCGATCCCGAACTGGCCCGATGTCGGACCGGGAATAAAGGTCGCGGCGGGCAATTGCGCGTAACCCACCAGCGTGGCCGCACTGGCGGCGGAACAACCAAGCGCCGCAGCGGCAGCGGCGGCAAGCATCGAAACGGCACGCATCTGAGTGTCTCCCATCATTATGAACGACGCGTTAAGCATCTGTCATGACGGTGTTATGTCAGCACGGCGACGGTTCCGCGTCGGTCATGCACGGCTATGGCATCGCCCCCGCTGCGGGCGTAGACGGGCGGCCATGGCCGATCCGGCCGTCCCCCGTTAAGGACAGCGCATCATGACCCTGCCGGACCTTCTGCTACCTACCTGCACGCAGATGCTCGGCACGCTGTCGGCCTGGCTGGGCAAGGCGGCGGCGCGGGATACCGGTGACGGGGCGGCTGACGGGGCGGCGCTGCTGTCCACCCGGCTCGCACCCGACATGTTCCCCCTGTCGACGCAGGTCCGCTTTGCCTGCGTCCAGGCGCTGGAGGGCGTGGCGCGCCTGCGCGGCGAGGCGTTCCCGGCGGCGATCGCGGTGCTGATCGACGAAGGGCGCAACGCCGCCGGACATCCCGGGTCGATCGCCGACGCGCAGGCCCGGATCGCCGAGACGCTGGCGGCGCTGGAAGCCGCCGCCGCGACCATGCCGGATATCGATCCGGCCGCCCCGATCGCCCACAGCCTGCCGCAGGGCATGATATTCGATTTCACCGCCGGACAATATGTCCGCGACTGGGTGATCCCCCAATTCTACTTCCACGTGATGACCGCCTACGCGATCCTGCGCGCGCAGGGCGTCGAGCTGGGCAAGGCGGATTACGTCGCCCATCTGTTCGGCTGTCTGCGCCCCGGCACGATGCCGGCGGCCTGACGCGACGGGATCACGTACAGACCACAACAGACGGAGACGGGCGATGAATGCCACCTATGATGCCAGGCTGGGGCTCTATATCGCGGGCGAATGGCTGGGTGCGGCGGGGCGCGACACGCGTGACGTGCTGAACCCGGCGACGGGTGCCGGGCAGGCCGCCTTGCCGCTCGCGACCGAGGACGATCTCGATCGTGCGCTGGCGGCCAGCCAGCGGGGCTTCGACGCATGGCGAGCGACCCCGCCGGCCGAGCGCGCGGCGGTACTGACGCGGACGGCGCAATTGCTGCGCGAGCGTGTCGATCACCTCGCCCGCGTCGCCACGCTGGAACAGGGCAAGATCCAGGCGGAGGCGAAGGGCGAGGTCGCCTTTGCCGCCGGGCTGCTCGATTTCCACGCCGCCGAATGTCAGCGCGTCTATGGCCGGGTGCTGCCGCGTCCTGCCGGCTCGCACTCGATGGTCCTGCACCAGCCGGTCGGCCCGGTCGCCGCCTTCTGTGCGTGGAACTTCCCGATCATGAACGTCGTGCGCAAGCTGGCACCGGCACTGGCGGCGGGCTGCTCGATCATCATCAAGCCGTCGGAGGAGACGGCGGGCAGCGCGGTGGAGGTGATGCGCTGCTTCCAGGATGCCGGACTGCCCGGCGACGTCGCCCAGTGCGTGTTCGGCGCGCCCGACATGGTGTCGCGCCACCTGCTCGCCTCGCCGATCACCCGCAAGCTCAGCTTCACCGGATCGGTGCCGGTCGGCAAGGCGCTGATGAAGCTGGCGGCGGACACGATGATGCGCACCACGATGGAACTGGGCGGCCACGGCCCGGTGCTGGTGTTCGACGACTGCGACCTGGACCGGACGCTCGACACGCTGGTCGCGCACAAGTTTCGCAACGCCGGTCAGGTCTGCGTCGCGCCGACCCGTTTTCAGGTGCAGGACGGCATCTACGATCGCTTCGCCGCCGGTTTCGCGGAACGGACCCGCGCGCTGCGGGTCGGTGACGGCATGGATGCGGCCAGCCAGATGGGGCCGATGGCCAATGCCCGCCGCCCGGACGCGATCGCGGAGTTCGTCGGCGATGCGACCGCGCAGGGCGCGCGTCTGCTCGCGGGCGGCGACCGGGATGGCGATGCCGGCTTCTTCTTCCAGCCGACCGTCCTGTCCGACGTGCCCACCGCCGCGCGGGCGATGAACGAGGAGCCGTTCGGGCCGATCGCGCTCCTCAGCCGCTTCGCGACCGACGAGGATGCGATCGCGGAGGCGAACCGCCTGCCCTTCGGCCTCGCCGCCTATTGCTTCACCGAGAACGGCCGTCGGCAGAACATGCTGGGCGATACGATCGAGGCGGGGATGATCGCGATCAACAACGTCCGCCTCAGCTATCCCGACAGCCCGTTCGGCGGCATCAAGGAAAGCGGTCACGGGTCCGAGGACGGGCCGGAGGGGATCGCCGCCCATCTCGTCACCAAGACGGTGCATATCAGCTGACCGAAGGGGTCAGAGGCCGGCTTCCGCCAGCGCCCGGGCGATCTCCGCATCGGCGGCGGGATCGTCCTTGGGCGTCAGCCGGCCCAGCACCGTCTGCACGCGCTTCTGGGCGACCTGCAACGTCTTGTGCCGCACCTCGCGGATGGCGTTGGTCCGCCATGACGGGCTTTCGCCCAGCAACGCCGCCCACTTCGCCTCCTCCGCCGCCAGCACGGACAGGGCCAGCCGCAGGCCATCGCGTCGGCCATGGGCATAATCGTCAACCATCGGGCACCTCCAGCCGACGCCGCCCATAGCGGCTGGATCGCAGGCGGGGAACATCGCCGCTATCCGATCCCCCGTATCGGCAGCCGGGCGCGGCCGTCCGTCAACTCCTTCCCGTTTCCCCGGCGATACCTAAAGTCGAGCAGGGACAGGCGCCCGTTTTAGAGCGGGATGACATTGGTCTGACCCAATCCGTCATGGCAAGCGTAGCGAAGCAATCCAGCGCCGGACCAAGACGCCCTGGATTGCTTCGCTCCGCTCGCAACGACGAACATCCGGTTCAACCTGATGCCATCCGGCTCTAGAGCGTTTTCCGGCCGACCTGAGTCGAAGGGGATTCACACGGGCGTGCTGA
>NZ_JACYUG010000032.1 GCF_014841615.1 Sphingomonas sp. CFBP 8760
CGAGTTCGCCTTTCACCTCAGGGGAACTCTCCACTTTTCCGGGGCAAGTCCAGACCGCCTTGCGGTAGCGCTGGCAGTCAGGATGCTTGTCGCCTTTGACGAGGGCGCAAGCGGTGCAGGAAGTTTTCGGTTCGACGACCAGTCATACAAGCACTCGTATGACTGGTCGGATGGATGTGGTTGGCCGTGTGTCGGGTCGACGGCGATGGTCTGACGCGGAGAAGCTGGAGATCTTGGGCGAAGCGTTCCGGCCGGGGGTGCGGGTCTGCGACGTCATCGCCCGGCGTGAGGTGTCGAGTAGCCTGATCTACACGTGGCGCAAGCAACTGCGCGAAGGCAAGCTGGCGGGCGTCGTGGCTTCGTTGTCGGTGTTTGCCGAGGTACAGGTTGTTGACCCGGTTGCGCCGACACCGCAGCCGGCACCATGTCTACCGGGGTTCATCCATATCGAACTACCGGGTGGGGTACGGGTGAGCGTCGACGCGGGCGTGGATGCAGGCGCGCTGACACGGGTGCTGTCGGTGCTGCGGTGAACCCAACGCCATTACCAACGCGGGTTTTCCTGGCGTGCGGTGTGACCGACATGCGCAAGGGGTTTGACGGTCTGGCGGTGCTGGTGCAGCAGGTGCTGGCGCAGAACCCGCATTCGGGGGCGCTGTTTGCGTTTCGCGGCAAGCGGGGACATCTGGTCAAGCTGCTGTGGTTCGATGGCCAGGGCCTGTGCCTGTTTTCCAAGCGCCTGGACCGTGGCCGCTTCGTCTGGCCGGTGACCGCGACCGGCACGATAACGCTGACGCCGGCGCAATTGTCGATGCTGCTGGAAGGCATTGATTGGCGGCGTCCCGAGCGGACGTTCGCGCCAACGCTGGCGGGGTAGGAACGGCGGTTTTGCGTCACTTTCCCTCGCTTGCCGACATCCAATCTGCTATGGAAACAGGGTGTCGGAAGCGCCCGTTTCCCCTGCTGATGCCACTGCGCGGATCGCCGCGCTGGAGGCGTCGCTCGCCCGGGCCAATGCCGCACTCGTCGCCCGCGACCTGCTCATCGAGACACTGCGCGCGCAGATCGCCCGGCTGCGGCGGATGCAGTTCGGCGCCTCGTCCGAAAAGCTCGGCCGCGAGATCGAGCAGCTCGAACTGGCGCTGGAGGAACTGGAGACGGAGCGTGATGCGCCTGTGCCCGAGGAGGCGGACCCCGGCGTAGCAGCGCGACCGGTGCCCGTCCGCAGTCTGCCGGGGCATCTGCCGCGCGAGGAGGTCGTCCATGAGCCGGCGTCGGGTGCCTGCACCTGCCCGGACTGTGGCGGTGCGTTGCGCCCGCTTGGGTCAGACGCGCACGAGATGCTCGACATCGTGCCGGTGCGCTGGCGCGTCGTGCGCAACGTCCGCCCCAAATACAGCTGCCGGGTGTGCGAGAAGATCGTCCAGGCTCCAGCACCGGTCAGCGCCGTGGCACGCGGCAAGGCGACCTTCGCCACACTGGCGCACGTCGTCGTCTCGAAGTTCGACCACCATCTGCCGCTCTACCGCCAAGCCGAGATGATGGCCGCGCAAGGGCTCGACATCGACCGTTCGACGCTGGCGGGCTGGACCGGACAGGCCGCGGCGCTCCTCGACCCCATCGTCACGCGCATCCGTGACGCGGTGCTCAAGGCCGACAAGATCCATGCCGACGACACGCCCGTGCCGGTGCTCGACCCCGGCCGGGGCAGGACCGCGACCGGACGGTTGTGGGTGTACGCGGCCGACGACCAGGCATCCGGCAGCACGGCGCCGCGCGCGACCTGGTATCGCTTCACGCCAGACCGCACCGCCGCGCACCCAACGTCCCATCTCGCCGGGTTCCGCGGTTTCCTCCAGGCCGATGCCTATGCCGGATACGACGGCCTCTACCGCAGCGGCGTCACCGAGGTTGCCTGCTGGGCGCATTTCCGGCGCAAGGTCTTCGATCTGCACGAGCGCTCGCCCACGCCGCTGACCACTGATATCCTCGAGCGGATCGGCGCGCTTTACGCTGTCGAGGCCGGGGTCCGCGGCCTGCCGCCCGATGTACGGTGTTGCGTCAGGCAGGAACGGAGTAAACCGCTGGTCGACGCCTTGCGCAAGGTGCTCGATGCCGCGCTGCGTCACCTGTCGCCCAGGTCCGACATGGCGAAGGCCATCGCCTATGGCACCAAGCGCTGGCCGGCGCTGTCGCGCTTCCTCGACGATGGCCGCCTCGAGATCGACAACAACATCGCGGAGCGCGCGCTACGCGGCATCGACGTCGGGCGCCGCAACTGGCTGTTCGCCGGCTCTCGCGCAGGTGGCGAACGTGCCGCGGCCATCTACACCGTCATTCAGACCTGCAAGGCGAACCGCATCGACCCGCACGCCTATATCGCCGATGTTATCGCCAGGGTCGCCGGCGACTGGCCCGCCAGCCGCTGGGACGAACTCATGCCGTGGAACTGGTCCCCCGAACCTGCCAGACTGGCGGCATGAGCGCCGACACCATCGCCCGCCTGCATATCGTCCTGGACGACATCGAACCCGCCATCTGGCGCCGCATCGATGTGCCGGTCACCGCCAGCCTCAAGATGCTCCACGATATCGTTCAGGCCGCGATGGGCTGGGAGAATTGCCACTTGTGGCATTTCGAGGCCGGCGACCGGCGCTACGGTATCCCGGACCCGATGTGGCCGGAGAGCGGCATGGCCGCGGCCAGGAACGTAAAGCTCGCGACCCTCATCGACCGGGGCGTGCGGGAACTCGTCTACACCTACGACATGGGTGACGACTGGCGGCACACCATCACTGTCGAGACGGTCGGCGCCGGTGAACCCGACGTCAAATATCCGCGCTTCATCGAGGGCGAACGACGCTGCCCGCCCGAAGATGTCGGCGGCTTGCCCGGCTTCGAGATGTTCCTCGATGCCATGGCCGACCCCAACCACGAAGAACACGACCACCTGCACGAATGGTACGGTGGCCCCTACAACGCCGACGATATCGACGAACGTTTCACCCGCCGCGCCATCGCCGCCATCGCTATCCGCCGTCACGCCGGCAAACTCGCCTACCAGAAAAGCCGCGCCCAATAGCAAGGCGGTCTGCCGGCCACGCTTACTAGGTCATTGCTGGTGTTCCCGATCCGGCGGTTCAACTGGCTTGTTGCATTAGCTCCCATCCGCCCTTCCCAACCCAGTCGGGTGCGGTCGCCCGCACCGTATCCTGTTACGCGACCTGCAGCTCGCAATAGCGCTCGTCGCTGGCCATCATCGCCCAGATCATCCGGTTCCCGGAAGCTGGCACCACCTCCTCGCTGGCCGCCGCGGCGGTCAGCGCGCCCTGGTACATCAGCCTTCGCCATATGAAGACATGGCTACCCGTGATGCCGTGCGGGCGGGCGGATAACGGCACGCTCATGCTCGCCAGATACGTCTCCTCGACGATCAGGACTTTCTTCTCCGGTGTTCAAAGTCTTCAGTATTGGCCTCCCGACAGAACCTCGCCGTCGTGTTACGTTTGTCTCCGAGGTGAAGGGTGGCAGGGGCGTGGGGACATGACTGCCCCTGCAAGATGCGAGGCGGCATCCATCCGCTTAGCCGTAGCGCGGCGATCAGTCGCCGATCGTGAGGCGACCGCGGTTGGCCTTTGTCCGATTCAGGACGGCCTCTATCTCGTCGCTTTCGGTGATGACCAGGAGATGGTTGATGACCCGGTCGAGATGTGTCCGCATCGCCGCTCTCGACCGGACGGGATCGCCCGTCCGTAGCGCGGCGACGATATCGATGTGTTCCTTGATGCGCGCATCGTAACCGGGGCCGCGGGCTCGGTGCAGAATGGTCTGCGCCAGCGGCGCTCGCTCCCGCATGTCCCAGAGATACTCGCTCGCGGCTCGCAACGCTCCATTCCCGCTCGCTTCCGCGACGACGATGTGAAAGGCCCGGTCGGCCGCCTCGGCTTTCTGCACGTCGGGATGCTCCATGTCGGCGACGAGGGCTTCCAATCGAGCGAGCTGCGCATCCGTCACGTATCTCGCCGCCAGTGCGGCGATCTCCCCTTCGACGATCCGACGCGCCTCGATCAGCTCGAAGGCGCCGATGTCCAAGTCCGCTGTCGACGTGTTCTCATCCGGCAGTCCGACGACGTAGACGCCCGAGCCTCGCCTCATGTCGATGATGCCGAGCATCTCCAACGCCACCATGGCTTCACGGACGGTAGTACGGGCGACGCTGAACGACTCCGCAACCATCCGCTCGGTGGGCAACTTGTCTCCGACCACGTATCGACCGGCTGCAATCTGCTCGAGTATTCCGTCGATTACGACGCGATAGAGTTTTTCGTTCTTCAATGGCCGCGCTCCCGAGCCTGTCCGTAGTTCGCCGCGCATCCATCTCCCATCCGCGTCGGACCCGCCACCGACTCCCCATACAACCGAGCGTCGGACGACAGCCAGACATAGCTGCATCGATCATAACGCGCAGCAACCCGTCT
This sequence comes from Sphingomonas sp. CFBP 8760, assembly GCF_014841615.1. Taxonomy (GTDB): domain Bacteria; phylum Pseudomonadota; class Alphaproteobacteria; order Sphingomonadales; family Sphingomonadaceae; genus Sphingomonas. The sequence goes on from NZ_JACYUG010000032.1 coordinate 4,479, forward strand.
ATGATTGATATGCATTTCCCGCTCAACGCAGAACCGATGGCCTTGCCAGTAACGACAAATTTTGAACAGGCCCACATATAGATATTGCACTGGCTAATTCTAACATGCTAATCAGTGCAATGTTAGTAGGATCGTTGGCGATCCGTATCATGAGCCTCGGTTTCCCGGACCTGCCCCCGCATGACGTCATCATGCGGGGGCAGGTCCGATCATGGCCCTGCCGACCAGCAGCACCGCCGTGGAGGGATGCCGTTGGTGATGAACGCCTGCGCCAGCGTCCAAGCGGCAGAAACAATCCGCAAGAGACGGATCAATGCGAAGAGGGGATGAAGCGATGAGGAACTCGAGATTACGATACACTGCCGGCATCGGTGCGATGGTGCTGGCTTCCCTTGGCGTCTCCGCCCGGGCCCAGGTGGCCCCAGCGGCAAACGCGAGCGTCGCTCCCGATGGAGCCGAGACGGATCAGCCCGACATCGTGGTAACCGGAAGCCGTCTCCGGTCGCGTGGTAACGAGACGTCCTCACCGGTCACCGTCACCGATGCCGAGAAGTTCGAGCTGTCGGGAGCCCAGACCGTCGAGGAGCTTCTCGTTCAGACGCCCCAGTTCGTCGGAAACTCGTTCAATGCCTCCGGAAACGGTGCGAACCAGGGCGTCGCCGCACTCAATCTGCGCGGTCTGGGCGAACGGCGCAGTCTGACCCTGGTCAACGGTCGGCGCTTCACGGTCACCGGCATCAACAGCCTCACCGACCTGAACACCATCCCGAACGCGCTCGTGAAGCGGGTCGAGGTCGTGACGGGGGGATCGTCGGCCGTCTATGGATCCGACGCCCTTGCGGGCGTCGTCAACTTCGTCCTCCGCGACGACTTCTCCGGTGCGGAGGTCAATTTCGACAACAGGCTGGATGAGCGCACGTCCACGCCGACCCGGTCCATCGACCTCACCCTCGGTGGCAACTTCGCCGACAAGCGGGGGAACGCGGTCGTCTCGCTCGACTACTACAAGCGCGACAGCATCGTTCGAGGACAGGTCCCCTTCTCTGCCGTAGGGTACAACGACGGCTGCGTGACCGCCGCTTCGTACGACCAGACGGGTGGTCGTGGAGTTCCACTCGCCGTCCCCGCGGGACAGACCTGTACCCAGGCGGGCGGCCGAGCGGGTCTTGTCACCGGGTTCTCGTCCGTGATCCCCGGCGGGCGTTTCACCGGTCTACCGCTCTTCGGTTCGTCAGGTTCGACGCCGGGCCTCAACACGGCGCTCCTCGCCGCTGGCCTGCGGAATCTCACGTCGTTCGGCTTCACCTTCGATCCGAACAGCAATGCGGCGCGGGCAGCTAGCGACCCGGGCGACCGTTACAACAACTCGCCCCTGAACGTCTTCCAGTCGCCGCTCGAGCGCAGGATGATCAACGCCTTCGCACACTTCAAGGTGTCCGAGGCGGTCGATCTCTATACCGAAGGGCACTATTCGAACTACACCACCGACGTGCAGATCGCGCCGCTCGCGCTATCCGGCAACATCCTGGTGAACGTCGGCAACCCCTATGTATCCGTCGCGGATCGCGAGGTCCTTCGGCAACTCGACCTGGCTGAGCGCGGCACTACGACGGTCGGGGCCGGCAACCGGTCGTACACCACCACCCCGGGCGATGGACTGGCAGTCCTGGGAAGCAATCGACGCATCGTGGAGGGCGGCGAGTCCCGGGCAACGTCGGAACGCAACACCTACCGCGTCCTCACTGGAGCGCGCGGTCGCATCATCGGCGACTTCGACTACGATCTCTACTATTCCTATGCGCGGACGTCCCTGCGGGAAAGCCAGTTCGGTAACGTATCGCGAAGCGCCTTCCAGGCCGCGATACTCTCACAGAACGGTGCGGCGCCCGCCCTCAATCCGTTCGGCCCCAATCTCGATCCCGGCGCCCTCGCCCGCATAACGACCCGGTCGGACAACTATACGACCACCACCCAGCAGGTCGTCGCCGGCAACCTGACGGGATCGCTGTTCAAGCTCCCCGCCGGTCCGGTCGACGCGAACATCGGCTTCGAATGGCGGAAGAACGCCATCACGCTCCAGCCGGACGCCTTCGGGTTGACGGGGGACGTCGCCTCCGCGAACGGCTTCCCCATCGCCATCGCAGGCAATGCGACGGTGAGGGAGGGATATGGCGAGATACGCGTTCCCATCCTCGCCGACGTTCCCCTGATCCGCCGGCTCGAACTGAACGGCGCGGCCCGCTATTCCGACTACAGCACGCCCGGCGTAGGTGGCGTATGGACCTATTCCATCGGCGGACAGTACCAGCCGGTGCGCGATCTGACGGTTCGGGCCCAGCTGCAGCGCGCCATCCGTGCACCTGGCGTCGACGAGCTCTTCGCGCCCCAGAACCCGGGCACGCCCGGAGCCAACGATCCCTGCTCCAGCCGGGCGTCCAGCACCCAGCAGACCGCCGACGTCAGGGCATTGTGCATTGCGACCGGCGTGCCGGCGTCCAACGTCTTTGCATCCATCGTCCAGCCCAACGCGCAGGTCGGCACGCTAACGGGAGGGAACCCGAACCTCGCGCCGGAGAAGGCTCGGACGCTGACGCTGGGCGCCAGCTTCACGCCCGACTTCCTTCGGAACTTCTCCTTGAGTCTCGACGCCTATCGCATCCGTCTTGACGGTGCGATCTCCAACCTCGGCGGCACGATCCAGAACACGTTCGACCTGTGCTATCTCGTTCTGAAGGACGCCAGCAGTCAGGCGTGCCGGGCGATCGTTCGCGATCCGTCCACGGGCGAGCTCACGGCGACGATCAACAACGATCCCTATTTCGTCCAGCAGTTCCTTGCCAACACCGGCGGGATCCGGACGTCTGGGATCGACATCAGCACCAGCTACCGCTTTGACGCCCCTTGGCTGTCCGAGAGCGGCCGACTCTCGCTGATCAGCGACGTTGGCTACGTCGACGAGTACACGCTGGTACCCGTCCAGGAGCTGCCTGCGATCCGAAACGAATGCGTGGGCGGCTACGGCGCGACCTGCGGTGCTCCCATTCCGCGGTGGAAGGCGCTATCGCGGGTCGTGTTCAACGACGATCTGTTCACGTTCTCGATCAGCCATCGCTATACCGGGCCCGTCGTCCGCGACAACTATCTGCTCCCCCAGCGCAACGGAATGACCCCGCCCGCGAAGACCGACGTCACGGCACAGCGGATCAAGGCATACAATTACTTCGACCTCTCGATGATCGTCAGTCTCCCGGAAAGGTTCAGGATCTCGGCGGGTGTCACGAACGTATTCGACAAGGCCCCCCCGCTGCTGGGATCGGGTGCTTCGACTTGGGGGCTGAACACGGCCCCTGGAGTGTACGAGATCTACGGACGGTCCTTCTTCATCGGACTGAACAAGAAGTTCTGAACGACCGTCATAGCCCGCGAGCACCTTCCGCAAGGCGGGTGCTCGCCCCTCCCGGGTGGAGATGCGATGACGACGAACCGTCCGACGAACATCGACGTGTTGGTCGTTTGCCGTTGGCGGAATCTCAGCCGCATTGCTGGTTTGGTCCCGTTGCATCGGTACCAGTGTGCAGCGCAAGTCAGGAGAACAGGCTCCCGTAACAACTGTAGCGGCTCGGGCTTCGTCAACGGGCAGTTTCATCCATCGCATAATTATCGACGCTACGCCGAGCCTTCGCCTGATCTCACGTTGCGGCCTTCGTCTGCCGAAGAGAATGCAGGCCGCCGCCCTATTCAGGTGTCGATGGCAGGTCCTGCCGACACCATATCACGATTGATCAGCCGATTTGCCCGTCGAGCGCGGCCTGGGCGTCTGCCAGCGCGAGATCGACGAGCTTGCGCATTGCCTCCGCGGCGGCTTGGCGATCGGCACCGAGGATCGCGTCGTATACGGCCACATGTCCGGGCATCGGATCACACGGCAGGGCGCGGTCACGCTGCTTAAGCCGGGTCGTCCATTCGACCGCAGCGGTGATGGCAGCTCTGAGTGTTATCAGCGCGTCGTTGCGCGATGCCGTCAGGATGGCGGCATGGAACTCGCGGTCGGCCGCTCGCCCCGCGTCATTCGACAGCGTGTGGCGCCGCATCCTGCCCAGCGCCTCCTTCAGCGTCCTCAGGTCGTCACGGTCGCGGCGCTCGGCCGCAAAGGCCGCGGCGGCCGGTTCGATCACCGCACGCAATTCGAACAGGCTGCGCAGCAGCCGCATGTCGGGTTCATCCGCAAAGGCCTAGGCGAGCACATCCGAATCGAGCAGGTTCCACCGATGGCGCGGCAGGACGCGGGTGCCGGACTTGGGCCGGCTTTCGACCAGTCCCTTCGCGATCAGCGCCTGCACCGCCTCGCGATATGCGCCGCGAGACACCCCGAGCGATCCGGCGAAGCCGAGTTCGCCCGGTAACGCGTCGCCCGGTACATAATCGCCCGCGAGGATCGCCCGCCCCAGCGTATGGGCCACCGCGCCGCACAATCGCCGCCCCGGGGACTGAGCGGGCTTCTTTCCGTGCTTGGGATCGACCATCGCTGTTTCCGACAACAAATTCCGCTGGGTGGGCGCGCCATCGCACGGGCTATACTCCGATCGACCGTTACCGCCTGTGCGGGCCATAGGGGCGGTTCATGTCATCCAACCTGACGACGTCGACGCCCCAGCCGGCGTACGGCCTGAGGACGCTGTCAGAATCCCCGCATTCTCCATGTCGACGCCGTACATGACGGGATGCCATGAACGAATGCTGTGGTCTGCGGAACAGCCGCCCGCCGACGATCACGTTCAATCGCTGTAGCGAAATGCCACCAGTGTTTCCGGTTTCATCTCGATCGAATAGCCCGGTCGCGACGGCGGCATGTAGGCGGCGTCGCGGATGACGCACGGATCGACAAAATGCTCGTGCAGATGATCGACGTACTCGATCACCCGGTCCTCCATCGTGCCGGAGAAGCATAGATAGTCGATCATCGACAGATGCTGGACATATTCACACAGCCCTACCCCACCGGCATGCGGACAGACCGGCAGGTCGTACCGTGCGGCCAGCAGCAACACCGCCAGAACCTCGTTTACCCCGCCGAGCCGACAGGCATCGATCTGGACGATGTCCACGGCGCCGGCCGCCATGAACTGCTTGAACAGGATGCGGTTCTGGCACATTTCGCCGGTCGCGACGCGGACGTCGCCGATGCCACGACGGATGGCGGCATGACCCAGCACGTCGTCGGGGCTGGTCGGCTCCTCGATGAACCACGGATTCGCGAACGCCAACGCGTTGACCCATTCGATCGCCTGATCCACTTCCCACATCTGATTGGCGTCGATCATCAGCCTGCGATCGGGTCCAAGCACATCGCGTGCGATCCGGACCCGTCGGATGTCGTCGTCCAGATCCCGGCCGACCTTCAGCTTGACGTGATCGAACCCGGCATCGACCGCGGCCTGCGTCAGGCGGCGGAGCTTCTCGTCAGAATAGCCGAGCCATCCCGCCGACGTGGTGTAGCAGGGATACCCCCCCGCCATCAGCGTATCGATCCGCCCGTTCTTGCCGGCAGCGCGCGCCGTCAAAAGCGCCAGTCCCTGATCGGGAGTGATGGCGTCGGTCAGATAGCGGAAGTCGATCGCACGGATCAGCTCCTCTGGGGCCATGTCCGCGACCAGACGCCAGAGCGGCTTGCCCACCGCCTTCGCCCACAGATCCCAGATCGCGTTGACGACCGCGCCGGTCGCCAGATGGATCGCTCCCTTGTCGGGTCCGATCCATCGCAGTTGGCTGTCGCCGGTCAGATGACGCCACATCCGGCCCGGGTTCTCGATGATCCAGTCGAGGTCGAGACCGATCACCAGGTGACGCATCGCCTCGATGGCGGCCACGCAGACGTCGTTGCCCCGGCCGATCGTGAAGGTCAGTCCATGGCCCGACAGTCCCGCCACATCCGTATCGAGGACGACGTACGCGGCCGAATAGTCCGGATCCGGGTTCATCGCGTCCGATCCGTCGAGCGCGGTGCTCGTCGGGAAGCGAAGGTCGATCGTGCGCAGTCCGGTGATCGTCGTCATCAGTTGACCCAGCCGCCGTCGATGACGTGGACCGCGCCGGTGGTGAACCGTGCCTCGTCACTCGCCAGATACAGGAAGAGGGCGGCGATCTCCTCGGCCCGTCCCAGCCTGCCCATCGGCTGCCTGGCGACGAACGCCTTCTGCGCCGCCTCGACGGATATGCCCTGGGCGCTCGCCTGCTCGACCACGCGCTGTTGCAGGCTCGGCGTCTCGATGGTCCCGGGACACACGCAGTTGCAGCGGATGCCGCGACCCGCGAAGTCGGCCGCCACCGCCTTGGTCAGGCCGATCACGGCCGCCTTCGACGCCCCATAGGCATAGCGATTGGGGATGCCCTTCACGCTGGAGGCGATCGAGCTCATGTTCACGATCGAGCCGCCCGTGCCGGTCAGCATGCCCGGGATGAACGCGCGCATCATCCAGTGCATGGCGTGCACGTTCAGGTCGAACGACAGCGCCCAGTCCGCATCGCTGCATTCCATGATGTCGCCGGCTCCGACGAAGCCCGCGACGTTGGCGAGGACGTCGACCGTACCGATGCGACCCGGCAGAGCGGCGATCGCCGAGCGGTCCGTCAGATCGACGGCGATGCGCTCGACGCCATCGATCATCGCCAGCGCGTCCGCGTCCCGGTCCAGCGCCCACACGCGGGCACCCTCGTCCCGGAGCCGTTCGGCGGTCGCGCGCCCGATGCCCTGTCCCGCCGCGGTCACGATCGCCGTCTTGCCTGCAACCCTCATCTCGCCCCCTCGATGCCGCCAGAGACAGCGGCGGTTTCGCATCCATTATTGGTATCAGATAGGCCTGACAATGGCATCAGATAACTTTCAACACCGTACCATCGGCCGTTGCCGTCAAGCCAGATCGAGCAGGCTGCCGCTCGTGAGGCCGCTGCCGTCAATCACCAGCGCGACACCGATCGGATTGCGCCGCGCGGCCGGAAGATCGATCTCCAGTGCCTGCGCCGTCCTTCGAAAGCGCAGCGGTGCGGCATCGCCTGGCAGCGTGACACGACTGACCTCCCCCCGACCGACCGGCGTGCCGGTGCCGAGATGGGTCAGTCGGACCTTGCCGTCCTCTGGCCAGCCCATGACCAGCGCATGTACCGCCTCGCCCTTTCGCACGTAGCGGATGTCTCGCGGCGTATAGGGCGATTTCGGTCCGCCTTCGGCGAACATGCCCGACGCCGGGCGCGTGGGGCCTTCGCCATGCAGCCTCCAGGGGCGCGTGCCATAGATGGCGGAGCCGTACTGCTGCATCCAGGCAGCGATCTCCTCGACGATCCGCTCCTCCTTCTCGTCGATCGATCCGTCCCCACGCACCGGGATGCTGAGCAGGAGATTGCCGTTCTTCGAGACGACGTCGCACAGCGTATGGAGGACCGTGGCAGCGCTCTTGTACCCGTCCCGTTCGTAGAGGGCGCGGTCGTAGTGCCAGTTGCCGATGCAGGTGTCGGTCTGCCACGGATAGGTTTCGATGTAGGACTTGCCGCCGCGCTCGACGTCCTCGACCAGACCCATACGCCGTTCCGCCGGGACCGTCTTGACGTTCAGCACCGCTTCCAGCCGCCCGCCATTCCATGCCCGGCTGGCGTTGTAGTAGTGGGCGGCCATCTCCAGCCCGACCTGCTGGAACGGCAGGTCGAAATTGTCGAGGTAGATCAGGTCGGGGCGATACTTGTCGATCAGCTCGTGGCAGCGCAGCGCCCAGTTGCGGACGAAGGCGGCAACGGCGGGCGGCGCCCATTCCGTCCAGATCCGGTCCGTCCGTTCATGGACGGCGTTCGCCTCCTGGATCGTGCCGATGCCGTCGGGCAGCGGGATCGTGCGGCCGGTGTACAACGCCTGCGGATCGAGCCCGTCCCACCATTTGCCGCGACCATCGGCTTTGGTCAGACGATGCGCGTCATACCGTTCGCCGGCGCGCGGTCCCTCCGGGTCATAACCATAGGCCGTCTGGAACCAGTGCCACGCGTGGGCGCTGTGATTGGAAACGCCGAAGCGCAATCCCCGCTCCCGTGCCAACTTGGCCCATGTGCCAACGATGTCCTTGCGTGGCCCGACGCGTGTGGTGTTCCACGGATTGTGGCTGGACGCATAGGTGTCGACGTTGTCGTGGTGATTGGCCAGCGCGACGAAATATCGCGCCCCCGCTTTCTTGTAGAGATCGAGCAGACGAGCCGGATCCCACCGCTCTCCCTTCCACTTGCCCACGACCTCCATGAAGCCGACGTCCGCGGGGTGGCCGTACTTCGCGACATGGGCCTTGTTGGCACGCGAGCCCTGGAGATACATCTCGCGGGCATACCAGTCGCCCTCCTCCGGCACGCACTGCGCACTCCAGTGCGCCCACATCCCGAACTTGGCGTCGCGGAACCAGTCGGGGGCACGATAGCCCGCGACCAGTGAAGGCCAGTCCGGCGTGAAGGGCCCGGAGGCACTGCGGGGTTGAACCGCCGCCGCAGCCGAAACGCCAGCACCGAGGCCTGCAAGTCCTCCCGCCAGCCCGAGGGTCGATAGCGCGTCTCGACGGTTGATGTTCATTGCGTTCATCCTGTCATTCGTTGTCCTGGCTCCCTCCCGGTCTACAGAGGGAGAAATGGAAATCAGAAGCGGAAGTGCACTCCGGCCGTGATCCGGCGTCCGATCTGCGACTGGATGCGGGCAAGTCCGAAGGAGTTCTCCGTCTTCTGCAGCGCATCGAGCAGATTGGTGACGTCGGCACTCAACGAAATCGCCGGCGTAAGCTGATAGCTCACAGAGCCGTCAAGCTGTCCATAGGCGGGTACGAACGTACCGTCCCCGAAGTAGTTTCCGTCACCCGACGAGTACTCGCTGCGATAGGTGTAGCTTCCCCGCAGACCGATGCCATACTTCTCGAAGTAGCCGCCGACGTTGTAGTTGTACTTCGAAACGCCATTCAGCGGAATGTTGGGTCCGCCCTGAAACTGTGGAATCTTGGGTGCATCGATGTAGGTGAAGCTGCCGAACACACCGAAGCCATCGAACGTGCCGCCGAGATAAGCCAGCGGGATCTGCGCGGCGACCTCCGCACCCTTGATGTCCGCCGATGCCAGGTTCAACGGCTGGTTGCGTCGGAAGACCAGGGTCTGCGTACCCCCGCCGCGCAGCTGCGCCGTCAGCGTCTGCGTCACCTGGCCGTTGATGATGTAGTTAGTCAGATGCTTGTAGAACACGGCGGCCGACAGCAGGCCCTGTTTGGGCAGGTAGTATTCCAGCGACAGATCGGCCTGATCCGATAGATAGGGCTGCAGCGACGGGTTGCCGGAATTTATGCTGCGCACATTGGCGTTCACGCTGGTGCCCGCCGACAGGCTGCCAAGACCGGGGCGCCCAAGCACGCGCGCCAGCGCGCCGCGCACCAGCAGGTCGTTCGCCAGTTCGTACTTCACGTTCAAGCTCGGCAGGAAGTAGTCGTAATCGCCCTTCACCTTGGTCGGCACGCCGGTAGGGACGGTGGTGAAGACGCCGCCCGGCTCGATGATGATGCCGTTAAGATCGGGAACCAGACCGTTCGATACCGTCTGCGTATTGACGAACCGGACCCCCAGGTTTCCGCCTAGGCGCCCATCGGCGGATCCAAAGCCCGCCTGGACATAGGCCGCCATCGTCTGCTCCCCGACGTCATAGCCGCTGCCGGAGACATCTCGCGGCGGCACGGCGCCGATCACCGTCGCATAGGGGATGATCCCGTAATAGGCATCGAGGTCCGTCACGAGATAGCTCGCCGGATAATAGGGTATCTTGGTGTCGAACGAGATCGGCTTCAGAATGTTGGTCGCACGCACCGCCCCGACCGCCCCCTCGACACCGGGGGCGAAGACTAACTTGCCGCCCGACAGGCGTGCGAGCGTCGCGGCATTGGCGCTGGAGCGGGTATCGACCGAGGTGTTGCGCCGATCGCCGTAGTACAGGCCCGCCTTCAGTGATTTGAGGAAGCCGTCTTCGATCGTGTATTCGGCGTCGAGCCGGCCCTCGTAGTTGCGATCCGAATTGCGACCGCCGAAGAAGTCCTGCGACAGCAGAAAGAACGTCGATGGGTCCAGCGGGTCGTAGCCGGCACCGTACGTGACCTGCGGGGGGCTGCCTAGGCCGTCCGGGTGCCTGATGGTGCCGATCGCGCGGGAGATGGTCGCGAAGCCGTTGTTCAGGCTCCTGGTGGTCGATTTGAAGTAGCTCGCCTGCCCGCTGACCTTCATGTTGCCGTCGGTGACGTCGAAGCCGCCGGCGTAGGAGTTAAGAATCTTGCGGCTGTCCTGACTGAAGGTCGAGGCGCGATGGTCCAGTCCGGTGGCCGTCATCGCCGTCACGAAGCCCTGCGATCCGGACAGCAGCTGCGGCACCAGGGTCGTGTCGATGGTGCTCGCGGTCACGCCGTACAACTGGCCCGGCAACGCCGGGGCGATGTTGGTGAAACGCGTCGCATTCTCGTACCACCGCCCCTTGTCGCGAAAGTCGGAATGGAAGTAGTCGGCGAACACGTTGACGTTGTCGGTCGGCTTGTACTGGACCGCGCCAACGACGGAGAAGCGCTTGCGGCTGCCGGGAAACGCCTGATAGGCCTGCGCGTGGTTGAACGTGTAGGTGTCGCCGAAATCGCCATCGCGGTTGTAGTCGATCGGCGGGTTCCGCTGCGCCTCGACCCCGGTCTCCGCGCCATAGCCCTCATAGGACACGGCCAGATACTTCCGCTGTTCGTAGGCGACACCGACATTGATGCCGAAGGTCTTCGATGAGTTCACGTAGTTGGCGAGACCGGCGACGCGCGGCGAGAGCTTCTTGGGGTTGTCCTCGTACACACCCTCGACGGTGCCGTTGAAGCTGCTCTTGCCGATGTCGAGCGGACGCGCGGTCCTGACGTTGATGGTGCCGGCCAGACCACCTTCGATCATGTCCGCGGAAGGAGACTTGGCCACCTCGACTGCGCTCACGAACTCTGCGGACAACGCGGTGAAGTCGAATGACCGGCTGCCGCCGCTGCCCAGCGTTCGACCATTGTACTGCGTCCTGGCGAAGTCCGGTGCCAGGCCTCGGATGCTTACCGACGACCCTTCGCCGCGGCTGCGGGTTATCTGAACGCCGGTGATCCGCTGTAGCGACTCAGCCAGATTCTGATCGGGGAACTTGCCGATGTCCTCGGCCGAGATGCCGTCGCTGACGACGTCCGCGCTGCGCTTCTTCTCGTTCGCGAGCTGCAGGGAGCGCCGGAAGCCGGTCACGACGATCTCTTCCGATCCTGCGGCATCCACGGGCGCGTCGATCGACGTCTGCTCGACTGTCGTCTGGTCGGTGGAGGTCGGTGAAGCAGCCGTGGTCTGCGCGATCGCGGCAGCATGCCAGGCGCCGGTCGTGAGGAGAAAGGAGACCCCCAGCACACGCCCGAACCGTGAATTGACCGCTTTTGCCATGATCTCTCTCCTCCACGCGGCTTATCGACCGCTGTGGATGCAGGAACTGTCAAAATAGGTCAGATGAGTCAAGCGGTATTGTTAGACAATTACTTCTGGGCTGTCTGATCAATATCCGCAATCAAACCTTCAGTCGTCGTTTAGCCACCTCGCGTCTACGCGCGTTCTCCACCGCCAACTGCTCGATCGCATCGCTTTCGGTGAAGTTTATGAGGTTGGCCAGCACCCGATCGAGATGCTTCAGCATCGCATTCCGGGCGCCGGCCGGATCCCTGCCCTCGATGGCGTCCAGGATCAGACGATGATCCGTCATCCGCGGCGTCTCGCCCGCATCCGTAATCCGCTGCAGCATGGCGTGGCACAAGGGCGACCGGGTGCGGACGTCCCACAGCGTCTCGACCATCAGCGCCACGGCACTGTTCTGGCTGGCCTGGGCGATCATCAGATGGAACTGCCGATCCGCAGACCACTCGTCCTGCCGAGCGCTGCGGTTCTCGACGTCCATCTGCTCGAGGATCTCGCGCATCGCCACGATCTGCTCGTCAGTGGCCGCCAGCGCCGCCAGCGCCGCCGCCTGCACCTCTACGATGCGCCGCGCTTCCGTCAGCTCGAACGCACCGATGTCCAGCGCGTCGGGGTTGACCTGCGGCGGCCCCGCAGCGCCGGTCACAAAGAATCCGGAACCCTGTCTCGCCTCGATCAGGCCCAGTATCTCCATGCCGATGAGGGCTTCGCGAATGGTGAGCCGACTGACCGCGAAGCGATCAACCAGGACCCGCTCGGACGGTAACCGTGCGCCCGCTTCGAAGACGCCGGATGCGATTTCCTGCCGCAGCGTGTTGATGACGTGCCGGTAGAGTTTGACCGCTCCGCCGCCGGGCTGCCCCACTGGTCGTATCGTCGCCGGCTTCGCCGGCTTCCGCCCGTTGCCTGCCTCATTGGCGGCATGATCGATGATGCTCCTCATGCCCGACGTCTATCACGATCGGAACTAGTCGCCAGCGGTATTGACGAAAGCATTAGCTTGACCTGTCTGACAAGTTCACGATAGTCTGCAGACAACGACGAAGAACCAGTCAGTGATCGACGCTCCAAAGGTCGACGAGGGCATGGCGAGAGGATGTAGATTGAAGGATGCGATCGGGCATACGCCATGAACCTTGAACTGGATCGCGCCGTCGTCGTCGTGACCGGGGGTGCGATGGGCATCGGCGCAGCCATATCGATGGCGTTGGCCACCGAAGGCGCCATTCCGGTCATCATCGCGCGAGACGCCCCTGCACCCGACTGGTTCGCTGCGCTGCAGGCGCGCCAGCCGGACGCATCCTTTCTTCCTTCAGAGTTGACCGACAACATGCAATGCCGGGACGCGGCGACCGCCGTGATCAATCGCTACGGTGCGGTCCATGGACTGGTCAACAACGCCGGTATCAACGACGGAGTCGGACTGGCTGCAGGGGTCGAAGCCTTCCGCGCTTCGCTGGAGCGAAACCTGGTGCATGCATATGCCATGACCCATTATCTGCTGCCGGCCCTTCGACGCGCGCGCGGTGCGATCGTCAACATCGCCTCGAAGACCGCCGTGACCGGACAGGGGGACACCAGCGGCTACACCGCATCCAAGGGCGGCCTGCTGGCGCTGACCCGCGAGTGGGCGGTGTCGCTGCGCGGCGATGGCATCCGCGTGAACGCCGTGGTGCCGGCGGAAGTGAAAACGGAGGCATATGACGCTTGGCTGGCGCGGTCCGACGATCCGGATGCCCGGCGGGCCGCCATCGTGCGGCGCATTCCCCTGGGGCAGCGAATGACCCAGCCGGCAGAGATCGCCGATACGGTCGTCTTCCTGCTGTCCGCGCGGGCCAGCCACGTCACGGGCCAGTGGCATTTCGTCGATGGGGGCTACACGCACCTCGACCGCGCGCTAGATTGACATCGCAAGGACAGCTGACGATGCCTGCAACGACAAATCGGCAGTATCTGCCCGCGATGATCCTGACGGTCTCACTGTTCTTCCTCTGGGGAATGGCGAACAACCTCAACGACATCCTGATCGCCCATTTCAAGAAGGCGTTCATCCTTTCCGATTTCCAGACCAGCTTCGTGCAGCAGGCGTTCTATCTCGGCTATTTCCTGCTGGCGGTGCCGGCCGCGCTGATCGGGCGCGCCAGAGGCTACAAGACCGCGATCGTGATCGGCCTTCTGCTCTATGCGGCCGGCGCACTGCTGTTCTATCCGGCAGCACATTTTGGTCAGTACTACTACTTCCTGGCGGCGCTGTTCGTCATCGCCTGCGGCCTCGCCTTTCTTGAGACGTCCGCCAATCCGCTGATGACGGAACTGGGCGATCCCCGGTCGGCGGCCCGGCGGCTGAACTGGGCTCAGGCCGCCAATCCGGTCGGGACGATCGCCGGCGTGCTGATCGGAAAATATCTCATCCTGTCCGACGTCGCCTATGACGAAGCGACGCTGGCGGCGATGGCACCGGCACGGCGCACCGCCTTCTACCGAAGCGAGATCGTGGCGGTCCAGACGCCCTATCTCATCATTGGGCTGGTCGTGCTGGCTTTCGCCGTGGCGGCGATGGTCATCCGCTTCCCCGATCGTCATGCCGATGACGACGACATCGGCACAGCGCCACGCTTCATCGAGGTGTTCCGCCGGCCCCACCTCCTTCTCGCGGCCGTCGCCCAGTTCTTCTACGTCGGCGCTCAGGTGGGCATCTGGAGCTACACGATCCGGTATGCGCAGACCAACGTACCCGGTCTGAACGAGCGCGCCGCCGCCGACTATCTGTTCGTCAGCCTCGTGCTGTTCGGCATCGGCCGCTTCGCCGGCACCGCGATGATGGGCATGATCTCCCCGCCCCGGCTTCTCGCGGGGTTCGCGGTGGTCAGCCTGATGCTGGCGACCATCGCCGGTCTGATCGGCGGCACGACCGGCCTGTATGCCCTGGTCGCCGCCAGCTTCTTCATGTCCATCCAGTTTCCGACGATCTTCGCGCTGGGCATGGACGGGCTGGGCTCGCTGCGTCGGGCCGGCGCCTCGCTCATCATCATGGCGATCATCGGTGGCGCCGTTCTAACCGGTGGCATGGGCGTCCTGTCGGACCTGAGGGGGATAAACGCGGCGATACTCCTGCCGGCCCTGTCGTTCGTGGTCGTTCTGATCTTCGCCTTGCGGTCGCGGGATGCAGGTCTGCCCATCGACCAGATCACCGCGCATTGAGGATATACGCCATGAAGACCATCGTGTGCGAACAGCCGCTCCATTTGGCCGTCCATGACCGCCCCATGCCGCTGCGCGGTCCGGGCGAAGTGCTTGTCCGCATCCGCCGGGTGGGCGTCTGCGGCACCGATTACCACATTTTCGGTGGCAATCAGCCCTATCTCAACTACCCGCGCGTGATGGGTCACGAACTGGCCGGAACGGTGGAAGAGGCGGACGCGGACGCCGCGCTGGTGCCGGGCGACGTGGTCACCATCCTACCCTATCTGTCGTGCGGCAAGTGCGTTGCCTGCCAACGGGGAAAGCCCAATTGCTGTACACGCCTTGAGGTATTGGGCGTTCACCGGGACGGCGGCATGGCCGAGTATTTCTCCGTACCGCGCGCGGCCGTCATCCCGGTAAACGATCTGTCGCTGGATCAGGCGGCGATGGTCGAGTTCCTGGCGATCGGCGCCCATGCGGTCCGCCGCGCCGGGGTGATGGCGGATGCCAGGACACTGGTGGTCGGAGCGGGTCCGATCGGCGTGGCAACGGCACTGTTCGCCCGGCACGAGGGCGCGCGGGTGACGCTCGCCGATACCGATGCGGATCGCTTGGGCCAGGCCCGCAGGCTGACGGACATCGCCGACACGGTGTTGGTGGACGATGCCATAGCCGACGTTCTGGCCAGCCGGACGGACGGCGAATTCTTCGATGTGGTGTTCGATGCGACCGGCAACGCACGGGCGATCGAGACGGGCTTCGCGTATGTGGCGCATGGCGGCACCTATGTGCTGGTCAGCATCGTCAAGGCGCAGATCGCCTTTTCCGATCCGGAATTCCACAAACGCGAAATGACTCTGATGGGATCGCGCAACGCCACCGCGGAAGATTTCCGGCACGTCATCGCCAGCATCCGGGCCGGGCACATCCCCACCTCGGCGATGCATACCCAGAGCTTTCCATTGGTCGAGGCTGCAGCGTATTTTCCCCGACTGATCGCCGGGCAGGGTTCGGTGCTGAAGGCGATCGCGACATGGTGAACGGACAGCGGCCGCTGGTCTATGCGCTCGACCTCCACGACGATCCCGTCCTGATCGAACGCTATCGCGCCTGGCATGCACCGGGCGCCGTGCCGCCCGCCGTCACCCGGTCGATCCGTGCGGCGGGGGTCGACGCCATGGAGATCTTCCTGTGCGGAAACCGGCTCGTCCTGCTTCTATGGCCGGGAGAAGGCTTCGACCCGATCACCCGCGCGGAGGCCGATGCCGAAGACCCCGCCGTGCAGGACTGGGAGAAACGCATGGACGAATTCCAGCGACGCCTGCCGTTCGCCGATGCCGGCGTCAAATGGGTGGAGATGGACCGCATCTATCAGCTTCCGGACTGAACCTCCTCATTGGGGTCGGTCCGCCGTTGCGACGTGGGGCGCGTGGTGCGTCGAACCCGGGACACGCCCGCGATCGCAATGAACCGATGCCGGGGCCGGATTGGGGCGCGCCTCGGAAACACTGGCCTGTGATCAGGAATGGCCGTCGCGAAACAGCCCGGTCCGCCATGAGACGCAGCCCGTTCCGCTTGCGGGTCGCATCGGCGCGGGAGGCATGGCCTATCGGCGTACGTCCAGGCGCTCGAACGATATGGCATGACCGGCGCTGCCCGACCTCTCGCCCTTCTTGTTCAGCCAATACCAGCCGTCTCCTACGACCGACGCTGTGATGGTGTAGGTTCCTCGCGGCAAGACGGGCGTGACGAACGTCACGCCCGCGACGGGGTTCTTCGAGTACATGTCGACCGTCGACGAGACCATGCTCGCGCCCCGTCGGTCGCGCACGGTGATGTGCGCATACCCACCGTCAGGACGCAGCGCGCTGTATAGCGTGGCCTGAGTACCGCTGAACGTCACCGAAAAGGACGCACGCCTGTCGTCGGACACATGATGGGCCGACCGGCCTGCCATCTCGTGCCGCCAGGAGCCGGTGAAACGCACCCGTCGGTCTTTGCCGGTGATCGTCCCGGCGGCCATCGACGTCGGCGCGACTGTGCCGCGCACGAGATCGATCCGCCAAGCGTCCCGGTAGACCGGCATCGCCAGCTTGTCGCCCTCCACGACGAGCGGCTGCCATACATAGGTCGCGGCACTCGCCTGACGCGGATACGACCACCGGTCGCCCATGAACATGTAAGTGGTTCCGCGGTCGCCTTCGACTGGCAGGACGAAGGTCGTCTGCGAGTTCCAGGTCAACGTGCCTTCCGGCGCGATGGATCCTCGCCGAGTCCACGGGCCGCTCAGGGACGTGGCGGTGAAGTAATAGTTGTCGTTGCGTTCCCACCCCGTCAGGTTCGATCCAAGAAAGTAGTAGAGGTCTCCCTTGCGGAACAGGGCGGGCGATTCGAACCCATCGGTCATCGCCTTGTTGGTATGGTCGCGGACGCTCCGATAGTCGTTTGCCAGTCGATAGATGTCACCACCGTGGAGCAGAACGTAGCCGGCTCCGTCCTTGTCCTTGAAGGCGCCCATGTCCCACTTTCTGATCGGCTTTCCGTCGAACAGTAGTGGACCCTGGAAGGTGTATGGTCCGGTAACAGTCCTGGCGGTCGCATAGCCGACGTACTGCGCGCGGTAGTCTATCGAATCGACGTGCATGAACATCACGAACTCGCCCGTCGTCGGCGAACGCATGACCTTCGGTCGCTCCCCCACCGTCTCGGGCCCCAGCGGACCGGATCGCTGCACGGGCAGGGCCACGCTCTCGAAGCGCCAGTTGATCAGGTCGTTGGAGGAGTAGCAATTGAAGCCGGCGAACGCGTTGGTCATGTCCCGATGCGCTTCGCCGAACAGGTAATAGGTATCACCGACCTTTACGATCCCGCCACCGTGCGCACTGACCGGCAGGCCACGCTGATCCATCCACGGGGTGCCGGAATGGATAGCGTTGTAACGCCCCGGCATCTGCGCCGGACAGATGGTTCGGTTTGTCTGCACAGGCTCGCGGCTTGGATAAGTGGACTGCCG
>NZ_JACYUG010000033.1 GCF_014841615.1 Sphingomonas sp. CFBP 8760
ATTGTCGTTCGAGACGGGAAAGACCCGAATTGGGTTTACAAGCTGATAATGACGGTAATTTAATGAATGGATTTAGGCAAAGCCGGTAATATCATGCTTTATATAAGTTAATATTCTACCTTTCCATCAGGGCCGCGTTTTCGGCGTTAGGCCCCTTCAGCGCATGATCGAGACTACCCAAATGGTCAAAACCCCTCGGTTTTGACACCTGCCGGTGCGGGACCGCTCGCGTCTGTCATTCAGGCCAATAAACAGATTGCTCGTTGCAGCTACGCTCTCACCTTAGACGAGGTCTCAAAGGGCTGCTACACTTGCATTCGCGCTATGCGGTTGCTGAGGTGGATCAGGAACGTAGGATGCGCCGTAGGCAAAAACGTCTAGGCGATCGGGAGGGAAGCGGCGTGGCGGTATTCACACCAGTTAATGCACGGTCGTACTACGATTATCTTCCATCTGCCTCTCATGAATGTGGCGATATCTGGGCCAACCTTCCCTCTATGGGACTACTATCGGCGCATGACACCGTAACAGGGATTGTCGTGACGCCAGCGTGTGACGTCTCAAACTTCAAGGCCGAGACATTAACCTACTTACCAGTTATATCGATTACTACATATCTTGCGACCGTGGCATTTTTGCCAATTGTTCGACGGGAGGTGTTCGAACGATATAAGTCAGCAAAGCTCGCTTGGTCGATCGACTGGCCAGATAAAGGCTACGAACCCCCATCTGAAAATAGCCTAAACGCTGAGATTTTACGGATAAATCAAGTCCTAGCTATGCCAAGATTATCGAGTGGTGACAAAGCGCACGTTGAGCGAGCAGCCGCTGGACTCAGAATTACAGCTATCTGCCGGTCCGCACTCACCTGCCAAGGCAATATAAACGACTATGAGATATTGTTTGGAAAGCAATGGAATTCGATTAAGAAGGATATTGTGAAAAACGCGTATCGTCCAGATATCCACTTCTTACCGAGTGACCAGCAAAGCATAGAATAATACGGGATAGTAGAGCATTCTGTAGTTTTGTTTCGATACCCCATTTCTGTTCCATCTGAAATACTGACGGCTGCGCATTCAGTGCCTGCCAGCGCCTGGAGTCAGTATATGGCGTCATATACACAGGTTTATGCGGCATCAGAGCACTTTAAAAAGTCGCCGATAAAAGTATTGTCATTAAAAAGTGATTACATGTCTGACCTTCTGAGCAGGTTTACAGCTCTATTTTCCAGAATCGGCTCACCAGACTTTTCCAGCGCCGCGATCGAAAAGTATGTAGGAGAGATCATATGATCCCTGAGTATTTTGCAATTACCCAGCAGACATGTTCCTGGCTCCTCGCTCATCCCTCTACATTAACGGCACTTCATAAAGGCCTCGTAGAGGAGGACCTGTCTTCCTTAGTAAAGGCGGAGTTTGCGGGCGGCGCTTTCCGCATGGCCGCCTCTTTAAACGGGCGTTTGATTGCTGCCTGGAACCGAGAATATTTAAGCGGCACCGGTCACGAGTCATGGGGAGTTCTGAAGCTAACAGGCCATATGGGCCTAGCCGAAGCTCCGGAGATAAGTCCGCAGGTTTTTGAGAGAGAAATATATCTATTCAGTCAGCGCCTACAAAGCCTGATTGTAGATAGTGAGTTCTATCACCGAGCTTGGGAAAATGGGTCACAAAGCTGTTTGGCAGGGCGAGGTACGGAAGCTCGACAGTTCTCTATCTGCTATTTCGAGGGAAATCCAGGCTACGCTGGACTGCATGCTCGCGCAATCCTGTCGATTGGCCCATCCAACGATTTTGAGAAGCTACAGGAGGCTATTGCTCCTGAGATGGCTCAGTTGGCACCGCTTGCTGCTCTAGCCGATGGTGTTGTCGATCTAAAACGGCGTCCGTTGCTGGACGCCCCAAGCTTTAGTTCTCTGCGCACAGCACTGGTTTCGCCGAAGCAGGTCGACTTGCAGTTCGACAAAATTAATCTGACGGCGGGTTACCATTCGAGCCAAGGCGGGACGTCTGCCTATGAAACGGCCCATTGGAGCTACGACAAATGGATTGGAAGCGACGCTCTTAACGAATCTCAACGCCGAGTATTGGAATCTGATGTGCTCATAGGGCACCCAGTTCGAGTAATTGGTCCGGCTGGCTCTGGAAAGACCCTATTGATGCAGTTGCTTGCTATGCGGCATCTGCAGGCCGCACAAGGATCAGGTAAAGAAGTAAAGGTGCTCTATGTAGTGCACAATGCGCCAATGGCAGTGATGGTGTCTGATCGGTTCCGTGTTCTGGGCGGCGAGGAATTTCTGACAAGCCCAGACCAGCATCTGCGCATTACAACATTATCCGAGTACGGTCGCCAAGTAACAGGCTTGAGCGAAGACATGGTAATCGATAAAGATGCCCATGAGACAAAGCTATTCCAGCTTAACCAAGTTAGGCAGTCTCTCCGGTCTGCGCTTGCTGAGAGTCCAGAGAAAGTAGAAGGTAGCACGCTACTGTGCCAAGTCCGAGATAACGAAGACCTTTTCATGGTATTCTCTACGCTCGTTGTTGCAGAGATATCTAACGCCATCAAAGGTCGTGGGCTATTCGATGATGAGCGGAGGTATGTAAAATCCGAGACGGCTCTCAGCCGGCTTCATGGTGTGTTGTCCACTCCGGAGAGGGCCGTGGTCTACGACTGCTTTCGGCGCTACCATACGACGATATTTGAAGAATACGAGATGCTAGACTCCGATGACGTTGCAATTTCATTGGTAGGTAGGCTCAGAACGCCGCTATGGCAGCTTAGAAGAAAGCGTGATGGCTTTGATTTCATATTTGTAGACGAGGCTCAGCTATTCAACGAGAATGAGCGGAGAGTATTTGCCTATCTTTCCGACGGAAAAACCGCCCATGTACCGATTGCTCTCGCTTTGGATGAGGCGCAGGATATATTTGCATTCTCATCGGCAGGACTGGCTACTCTTGGAATAGCAGATGTAGAAAATAAAAGCCTCCCATCAAATCATCGATCAACCCGGGAGATAGTAGATTTAGCATTCCAAATCATTCAGCAGACAACAGACCTATTTTCTTCCGACTTCCCGGACTTTGAGAAAATCGAGAAAGGTATGGTGCCATCTAACCATCCGTTAGCCCATCCGCCGGTGATGGTCCGCTGCAACGATGATCAGCCAAGCTTCGGACGATTTGTAGTGAAGCAGGTTCAGAAGATGCGGGCAGGAAATGTCAGGCAGATAGCAGTGGTTTGCCATGCGGAGACATACTGGCATGACCTCCTAGAACAATTCGCAGCATCCCGATTGCCGCTCCATGTGATCGAGCAAAGAGGCGAGAAGGTCGCACCTGATGAGCCATTGGTCGTGCTTAGCCGGCCGGCGTTCGTGGGAGGCCAAGAGTTCGACGCTGTGCTCTCAGTCGGTCTGGAGCAAGGCGTGGTCCCTCCACGTATCGTTGATAACATTACGCTGGCGGCAGCGGTGGAGCAGCAGACGCTAAGGGAGATGTATCTCGTAGTGACTCGTGCGCGGTATCAGTACGCGGTGATGATCAATAAGTCTGCCGTACCGAATGCGATTATCGAGGATGCCAGTTCGAAGGGGCTGATCAGCTGGCAATCGTGAAGAATGAGGACATTGGGCTCTGGCGTCTGGCTGACGTGAGCACTGGCAGTGGTGTCAGAACCGGTCGGTTTTGACACCTATGCGCATTACGTGCCCGCTCCTATGAAGTAGACGGTATCGGTAATTGAACCGCACGAAGTCCCAGCCATCGCCGCACGCCGGGAAGACGACGTAGCAGCAGCCATTCCACCGCCAGCACCATTAGCATCGACACGCCGAGCAGCGGCAGGAACAGTCCCAAAGCTACCAGCACCGCGATGAACCCAACCGCGATCGGCTGCATGGCGAGCGCCGGGGGTGCGCCAAGCACGTCGGCCGGCTTTCGCCGCCACCACAACACGACGCTGCTGACCGAAAGCAGCATCAGCCCGATCGCGGTGAACAGGCCGATGAGCTGGTTAGCGATCCCGAACAACTGTCCTTCGTGCGCGGCAACGCCATAACCCACGATACGGTCGATCAGGCGTTGTTCGGCAAAGTCCTTGCGCGTCAGCACTGCGCCTGTCGCACCATCGAGCGTCAGGTCGGTTCGCAGTGGCCGGTTGGCGGCGTCCGATTTAGCCGTCCAGGGCTGACCCACCGCGCTAGGCGGCGCGATCAGCACCGGTGCGGCCAGTTGCAAAGGCCGCAACGTCGTTATCAGCCTATCGAGCGGGGCAAGCGATGTCGCGGGATGCGGCATCGTCATCCCGCCATGTTCGGCGTGTTCGTTCGTCATCGCGCGTGTACCGGCGTCGATCGAGGCGCGCGCTTTCAGTTCGTCGGCGTGCCCGGTCGACCAGTCCTGCTTCACAACGTTGCCCGTCGCGACCGTTCGTACCGCTTTGAGATAGCTACCCCAGCTCTTGGTCCAGGGCAGGCCAGACAGCAGTAGGAAAAGGGCGAAGAACGACACCCAGAACCCGGTAACGCCGTGAATGTCGCGCCAGAACCGCCGTCCGCCTGATCGGAGACGGGGATAGAGGACGCCGCCAAGTCCGCCCCCGCGCGGCCACCAGAGGAACAGTCCCGTCAGGATCATTACAATCGCCCAGGAAGCCGCCAGCTCGACCAGATAGGAGCCCTTGTTCCCCATCAGCAGTTCGCCGTGCAGTCGGAAGATCACCCGCATCAGGCGATCGTCTTCATCGATCTTCTTGAGGACAGCGAGCGTTTGTGGATGGACGTACACGCGAGTTTCGCGCGCGCCTTCGCCGACGATCACTTGAACGGCATCGTCAGGCCGAGTGGGAAGCTGATAGCGGTGCAGGACCGAACCCGGCACCGCGCGGACCGCCGCCCCCGCTTGTGCTGCGACCGAGGCGCGCGGTCCATTCAAGGCGAGACGCGTGTAAGGCCGGTCGATCAGAGCCTCGATTTGTGGGCGGAACAGGTAGATCGAGCCGGTGCAGGCGAGCCACAGCACAAACGGGATGCAGAACAGTCCGGCGTAGAAATGCCAGCGCCAGATCGCATTGTAGCCCGGCCAGCGGCGCGTGGTGGTGTCCTTCATTGTGCCGGCGCCATCAGAACCGCGACTTCACGCCGGCATAGATCGTGCGCGGCTGCCCGGCATAGATCGAGCCAGTCGTGTTCATCAGTACGGAAGCCAGATTCTGTTGCCCGGTCGCGGCGTTGAGGCTGTTGGAGACGATCGAGGCCGAGCCGACATAGGTCTTGTCGAACAGGTTCTGGACCGAGGCGAAAAAGCTCAGCCGCGACCACCAGCCGTTACCTTTCGGCGGATCATAGTGCAGGTTGAGGTTGGTGAGCGTGTAAGCCGGCACCTTCAGCAGGTTGCCGTTGTCGATATAGTAGCTGGCGCGGTAGGTCAGTTCGACGAACCCGCCCAGCCCCGCCAGCGCGCCATCCGGCTGATCGTAGGCGGCGCGGCCGTTGACGAAGGTCGGAATGACGCCGGGGATGCGGTTGCCGTCGCGATCGAACGCGGTCGATACCGCGCCCGAAGTCAGCCGTTCGACAAACTCGGAATAGCGTTGGTCGTTATAGCTGTAGCTGGCATCGAGGTGGACACCCGGCAGGAACGACGGCAGCGGCTTCCACCCCAGTCCGACCTCCACGCCGCGATGTACCGAGCGCGGTGCGTTAGTGGTGTATGTGAGCAGGTTGACCCCGGCCGACTGGCTGACCTGTTCGTTGCGGAACCACTCGTAATAGCCGGTCACTTCGGCCCGCAGGTTGTCCCCAATCGTCAGCTCGGCACCCAGATCGACGCCGGTATTTTTCTGGGTCTTGAGGCCGGTGTTATTGCCGGGGACGCCGGTGGAGGTGACGAACAGGCTACCGCTTTGCGGGGTGCCATAGCCTGTCCCGACGCGGGCATGGAGACGTACCGCATCCGTCGCCTGCCAGAACAGCGCGGCTTCGGGCGCGACGTTCCAGAAGTGGCGTTCGGCCGGAATCAACCTCAGGACGGGACTTGCATTCACCGGGTAGGTGTAAGCGGTCTGGCGGACGTTGATGATCGACCGCTCTCCCCCGATGCCGGCGATCAGTTGCAGATCGTCGGTGAGGTTCAGCTCCTCTCGCGCCCGAATCCCCATGTTCCGCACGTCGCCGAACACCGTCTGGGTCGGTGCGCCGATTCCGTTGCGGCCGGAGGGCGTCTTGTTGAACGTGAAGCTCTGATTATCGAGATAATTGTAGAATACGCCGACGAAGCTGGTCGCGGCCATGCCGAGGATCGTGCCCCGGTTCGTCACGTCCGAGCTGATATTGTAGCTGTCGAGCGTGCCCTTGAACGGGTTTGCACCGGTCGGCTGATTGACCACCCGGCTATCGAAGGTCGCCTGCGTCCGCCACGTCGTATTGGCGGAAAAATCATGCTCGTAGCGGACACCGACGATGGTGCGACGATCGTTGCGGGCCAAATCTCCCTCGTTCGCGGTCTGTGCGATCCGCGCGCCGTTGACGCCGTTGACCAGTACCGAAATCGTCCCGCAACCCGGCGCGGCCGTAGCGGCGGCTTCGCAACCCTGCTGATAGGGATTGAGCGCATATTGGTTCAGCGAAAGCCGGGTCGAAAGCTGGAACTCGCCTTCATTGTAGATCACCTTGGCCGTCACCCGATCGCGATCGGAGAACGCATAGGTGGCGAGCGCGTTGAACGTGCCTGTCTCGTAGTGCGTATGTCCGGTTGCCCCGTCTGCACGGACGAAGCTGCCGAACACGGCATATTCGTATTTTGGCCCGGCATCGCCGATCGCGCCGTAGACATTGGCATGGCCGTCGCTGCCGCCATCTATCCCGAACTCGGCCCCGTCGATGTCGCGACCGCGCCGGGTGCGGAAGTTCACCGCCCCCCCGATCGCATAATTGCCATAGCGGGCCGACGACGGCCCGCGCACCACATCGACCGCGCCATAGGCGTGCGGATCGGTCAGGTCGAAGCGCGCCAGCCCGTCAGGCTGGGTGACGGGAAAATCATCCTCGAACACCTGGATGTTGCGCGCGCCGAAGCTGTTGCGGGCGTTCGATCCGCGGATCGACACGCCCACATCACGCGGGCCGTTGCCGGCGATCACCGCGACCCCGGGGGAAAGCTTGACGATATCGGCGATCGTGGTGGCGGGCGTGTTGCGGAACGCGCGGTTGACGATGGTGGTGACAGTCTGACCCGTGACCTGGGTGAGCGAAAGCGCCTTGCCGGTAACGATGATATCGGCGCTGTCCTCGGGGCGTTCGGTCATCGCGACTTGCGGCGTAGCCGACGACTGTCGCGCGGGGGCCGGACCAGCCTCGAGCGCGTGCAGTTCGGCGTCGATCGCAGCGCGTTGACGCAGCAGCTCGGCACGGCGGGTATCGGGCGAGAATTGTGCTGAAGCCGCCGAAGTGGCGAGCGCGATCGAAGAGATCGCAATAGCGATATGAGACGTGGACATGATGGCCCCCCTGTCAGGATTGCAGCCGTGCGCTCAGGAGCGCCAGCGCGGTAATGTTCTGAAATGACGCGGCTATCAGCCGCCAAGAACGTCAACAGGCGATCGGCCGCACCGTGCAGGCGCGATCGGGCGACGTGCGTTTCCGGTCAGGCGTGGGTGGGCGGGCCTCGCAAAGGCGGGCGCAGATAGAACGGTGCGCCAGGCGAAGCGGGCCGGGCCGCGATCCGGAATACCGTGAGAATGACGAAAGCGATGGCAACAGCGAGCAGGAGCGGGTCCGCCCCCGCAAGCGAAGGAGCGGACAGGCCAGAGAAGGCACAGGGCATTTCCGCCTTGCCATCCTCTCCCTTCTGGCCGGGATGATGCATCATGCCCGGCATTGCCACGACCATTTTTTGAGGGCCGTAGCCCGAGCAGAGTTCGATCGTGATCGAGCCGGCCGAAACGGATGCCATATAGCCCGCCGGCACGAACACCTTCATCAGCATCGCCGCCGCGACCAAGCAGGCGGCGAGCAGGCGATGACGCAAGAGGTGATGACGAAGCGCAGCCACTGGGCGGTCCTAGTCGGGACGGCGAGGGAAGTCACTCACTAGGCGGCGGTGTCACAACCGGTCGAGACTGTTGAAAAATCGCCGCGTGGGAGCCGCGAAGCAGCTGGCTGTTGACGCCGGTCATGGGGAAGATGGGCCACCTATCAGGCCGATGCGGCCTGCCGGGCGAGCAGCTGAAAGTTGTATGCCGCGGCAGCCATGGTGAATTCCTCGGCTGCTCCGGAAGACCTTGTAACTTGAGCGTTGGTAGTCCGAGGTTGCGTTTCAGGTGGCCGAATACGCGCTCGATCCGCTGTCTTCGACGCCTCGCCCGCACGTAGGCGTCGGTGCCGGCAAGGGCGCGGACGGTATCGCGGGCATCCTCGCTCACAAGGCGGGTGACACCGCGCTTTTTGCCGATGGTGCATTGCGGCTTCAGTTCGCAGGCGGCGCAATCGGCCGAACGGCTTCGGCACACGCGCACCTGACTGGCCCGGTTGGTGCCGCAATAGCCGAGCGGCTTGTCCGCCGGGCAGCGATAGGTGTCGGCCTCGCGGTCGTAGCGAAAGGCATCGCGGGTGAAGAAGGCGTCGCGCTGGTGGCCGCGGTCGATGACCGGAATGTACGGTGTGATTTTCCGGTCGATCAGCCAGCCGAGCAGCGGGCCGCTGCCATACGCCTTGTCGGCCGACAGGCTCGCGGGCGCGATGCCCAGCTTGGTGCCGGCGCGTAACACCAGCGTCTTGGTTGCCGCCACCTCAGCTGCAAAGCGGGCGGGCGTCGCTTCCACGTCGAGGATGCAGTCAGTGTCCAGGTCGAGCAGTGGATTGATGGCGTAGGCGTAGCGTGCCGGGCCGTGCTTGCAGGTGAGCGCCGCCTGCGGATCGGTCGGCGAAATGCTGGTCGGATCGACGGGGCCCGTTCGTCGGGACTTGGAGGCAATGCGGCATCAAGCGCCGCCAGATACTCAGCGACGGGGCGCGATACGATGTCCCTTGCACGAAGTTCGTTGGCTGCGTCGGTGCCCTTCAGCTTCTTCTCTCGGCTGGCGTTGACCATGATCGTGCTGCCGTCCACCGCCACGTCGCGCCCCGCCACCAGCCCGCCACGGCGCATCGTGCGACCACCTGCTCGAACAGCAGGCGATGCAGGTCGCAGGTGCGAAACCGACCATGCCGGTTCTTCGAGAAGGTGGAGTGGTCGGGCACACGGTCGGCCGGATCAAGTCGACAGAACCAGCGATAGGCGAGGTTGAGGTGCACCTCCTCGCATAGGCGCCGTTCCGAGCGAATGCCGACAAGTAGCCGACCAGCAGCATCCTGAGCATCAACTCCGGATCGATCGAAGGCCGTCCGCTTGCGCTATAGCTTGCCGCCAGCGCCTTACGAACGAAGCCGAAGTCGAGCAGACCGTCGATACGCCGGAGCAGGTGGTCAGCCGGCACATGATCGTCGAGCCGGAAACCGTAAAACAGTGCGCCTTGCGCCACCTGCCGTCCCATCATTTTCGTGATCCCTAGCCGTCTGCCAGGAGTGAATCACGCCTCCATCGCCGTCGCAAGCATGCGTTTTTCAACAGTCTCGGTCGTCTGTATCGAACGCCGGGGTCACGGCACTTCAGCGGGAGTGTCAGACCGGATGTGCCGAAGCTGACCGATGAGCTGACCGCTCGGCTTGCGGGCCGTTACCAATGATCCCACGTCGGCTGCGGACGTCATGACGTCCTCGAACCCGGTTCGGGTGAGTAGTTCAGGAAGGCCCGCGGTATGGCCGCCCGATGGCGGGGTGAAGGCACACAGAAAGATCGAGCCGGGTCGAAGCACGCGGTGTATCTCGCGCAGCCCGGCAGCGGCCGGCTTCCAGAAGTGCAGGTTGTCGATGGCAAGTGCCGCATCGAAGGAGCGATCCTCGAACGGAAGTGCCTCGACCGTCGCTTCGAGAAGGTCGAGCCGCCCCGCGGCCATCGCGCCGGCGTTGCGTCTGGTGGCGCGACGATGCATCACCGTTGAAGGATCGACGCCCGCGACGTGACCAGCCATCAGTATCTCGGTCAGGAGTTGGAGAGCGATACCCGGCCCGAAGCCAATCTCCAGTACGCTATCCGAGGGACGAAGCCGCAACGCCTCGATCGCTTGTCGCGCCATGGGGCCACCATGCCGTTCCATAAGGTCCGCGCCCCGTTCGCCGGGGTCGCCCTCCGGCCTGACGAACATGCGATACGGATCGGCCAACGTCGCTCTCCCAAGTCTGTAAACGGGCAGGTGCGATCGACGGAGCGTACTTGCCGGTATGGCGCTCGCGTCGATCGAACCGGCAGGTCGCTGGAACGGTGGCGTCGCGGGGACGCCACCGTGATCGGGGTCATGCCCGGGTGAAGGCGTCCCGGTATTTCCGCACCCAGTCCTCGAATGTGAGGGGTTCGATCGCGAGAATGTCCAGTGCTTGCTGATGATCGACGTTGGATGTCATCATGTCCGGGTTGGCGAAGACGTTCTTGTAATGGCGTACGATCGGCTCGGGATCCATGCCGGCGGGAAACGTGTCTGCGAACTCTTCGGGAGGCATGGGACGGAAGGTTATCGATCGGCCGAGCGCCCGGCTGAACCGCTCGGCAATCTGGCCGCCTGTCAGATCCTCCGGCCCGCAGACATCGACAATCATGCTGTCGTCGCCGGGATGCTCGAAGGCGGCTACGGTATAGGCTGCCGTATCCTGATGGGTGATCCACTGCGTGTGGGCTTCGTCCGGCATGGGATAGGCAAGCACGTCGTGGTCTCTCACTTCCTGGGTGATCGCGGGGTTCAGGAAATTCTCCATGTAAACGGTCGGCTGGAGAATGGTGTAGGGGACGCCGCTGGCCTTCATGTCCGCCAGGATCGGCCGCCACTTGTCCATGGCCGGGTTGCCGATGTCCTGCTCCGGGATACGGCCGGCGACGTTCCACACGATGCGCTGGATCCCGGCCTTTGCCGCCGCCTCGATGACGTTCCTGGCCTGGGTGTGCGATCCGGTAAAGAACGCTACCGTAAGAAAGACGCCGTTCTGTCCTTCGAGCGCAGCCGCGACGCTGGCCGGATCATCGAGGTCCCCTTGCACGACCTCTGCACCCAACGCAGCCAGATCGTCTGCCTTGGCCGGCTCGCGCGCCAGGACCCGGACCCTGACGCCTTTATCGATCAACTGCTCGGCAACCGCACGTCCCTGCGGGCCGGTCGCCCCGATCACCAGGATATTGTTCATCATATCTTCTCCATTTCGAGCTGGAGTAGGATATAGACGCTGCATCGATTATCATAAGTACTCATAAAAGGCATAGATACTATGGTAAATCATACGATGGAGGATCGGGGGGATTCGGCTGGGGCGGACAGGTGCGTTCCGCTTGGTGAGGATTGTCCCGTCGTGCGCGCGGTGGGAGCGCTTGGCGGCAAGTGGAAGCTGCATATCGTGTATCATCTGATGCTCGATGTGATGCGCTTCGGCGAACTTCACCGCGCTATTCCGGGCGTCACACAGCAGATGCTGACCGCTCAGCTGCGGGAGATGGAAGCCGATGGCATCGTCCACCGGACGGTCTACGCTCAGGTTCCCCCGAAGGTCGAGTATTCGCTCAGCGAGGTGGGGATGCGGTTGCAACCCCTCATCGACGCCCTTGTCATCTGGGGGCGGAAATTACCGCCAAGGGCCGGCGCCAAGTCTGTGACGGTCGCCTAGTCGCAAGCTTCAGGCGACGCACATGCTCGCGGCTCACAGCCGATGACGTTGCCGCTGAACGTTTCGGCACGCCATCTGTGTGCGATAAGGAGCCCGGCAACCCGACCGTCATCCGCAAACTCGCCATCCTCGCCATCCTCGCCGATTCCCGACGTGAACCGGCTGGAGCTCGCCGTTCACCTCAAGGATTGCTTTCCACTGTTGCGCGTCAGGTCCAGCCAGAGGGACCGTGGTGCCGGGGCTGCCCGGGCGATCAATGCCTCGGCGGCACGGAGCTGGGCCATCGTGAGACCAGCGGCGATGAGCCCCCTCTCGGAGGCGAGGTCGCGGTGACCGTAGCGATACAGCACCAGATGGCACCGTAGCATCTCCAGCCGCGGATTGGCCAGTCGGCCCCGGATTCCTCGGATCCGCTGGAAGACCCGGATGACCGGGTGACGTGATTCGACAGTCAGCCAATGATCTCGCAGCGCGATCTGAACGACTTGGAATTCGACGTTCGATAGTCGGTCGGTCCTCTCCCCGACAATCGCCCCGGCTCCATCGACAAGGTTGTCCTGCCCGGCAGGCGGGATCGCGGGGGTCTCGGAGCGCCATGGGATAACCTGCCGATCGACAGCGTCGACGTGTGCCGGAGGAACGGGCCTACATGAACAGCTTCGGAGAGGCGTTGGTGGAGGGCTACCAACCGCTGATGCCCGCCCTTGCGCTGCCTGACCCTAAGGACGTCCATGTTCTTGCGGCAGCGATCCACGGCAGGGCCGACGCGATCGTCACCTACAACCTCAAGGATTTCCCGGTCGACGTGGCCGCCCGCCACGGCATCGAGGTGAAGCACCCAGATGACTTTATCGTCAATGTCATCGACCTCGATACAGCCAAGGAGCTAACCGCGATCGGCAGTCAACGCCGCCAGTTTCGCAACCCCGCCGTCACCGCCGAAGATTACCTCGACCGCTTTCGGAAAAGCGGCTTGGTCCAGGCGAGCCACCGCCTGCAACCACTCGCTGAGCTGTTCTGAACGAGGGTTCTGACACCGGTAAGCGGTTGGAGGGTGCTGACCCGCCTGAAGCGTCACAACCGTCCGAGACCGTTGAAAAAGGCCTGCGTGGGATCGATGCGCCGGATGGCTGGTGACGTTGGGCACCGGAGGATGCGCCACAGATCAGGCCGGCGCGGCCTGCCGGGCAAGCAACTGGAGGTTGTATGCCGCGGCAGCCATGGTGAACTCTTCGGCTGCTCCTGACAGGCCCCGCAGCTTGAGCGTTCGTAGCCCAGATTGCGTTTCAGGTGGCCGAACACGCGCTCGGTCCGCTGTCTTCGACGGCGCGGATGCACATAGGCGTCGGTGCCGGCAACCATAAGAGCGCACCCCGCACGATGGCGGGGTGCATGACGTTGGCATCGAGTAGGACGGTGTAGCGGCGGACCAGCATCAGGGACGATCGAGGGTCGCGTGATCGTCGAAGAGGCCAGCTTCCTGATCCAGGTTCGCCATTCGCTGCAAGGCATCATGCCGAGCCGCATCCATGCGGCTCCGGTAGGTCAGCACATCGCGGCCGAGCAGTTTACGATGCGTACCCACCATCCGGAACGGCAGATTGCCACGCTCTAAGAGCTTGATGAGGTGCGGACGCGACATGTTAAGCAGGTCGGCGGCCTGGCTGGTGGTAAGCTCTGCCTGCACCGGCACGACGGTGACGGCATGGCCGTTGCCGATCTCGACCAGCATTTTGACGATGCTGTTGAACACACCGGACGGCAGACTGATGACGTCCTCGCCCGCACCTTCCACCGTCAGGTGAATAGGACGGCTGGAATCCACTCGCGACAGCGCGCGCGCGGCGTTACCGGCCGCCTCGATCTCATGCGCGGTGGGCTCGTAGGCCTCGTCGATGTTGAAGGCTACGGCAGCCATGTTTTGTCTCCCCAAGGCGGACGCCATCTAGCGAGTGCGGTGTATAAACGCAATAAGTGAAACAGCCGTCAACGGGAGAACGTTCCGATGCGGCGATCGTCAAGCATGCTGATCGGGGTGGGTGTGATCCAGTCGGCGCCCAGCATCGGGTAAGGACCGTAGAACAGGTCGCCGAGCGCCCGCCGGTAGTGCGCATTCATCCAACGCCGGCGCCTATGCTCCGGGCCATCGTGGAGCATATGGCAGCGCTGGCACAGCGCTGCCAGCCGGTGGAGCGTGCTATCGCTGGGATCATGGTTGAGGTGCGCGCAGGCCAGCACCACGGGCGTCCAAGCACCGTGTGTCAGCATGTTCTCTGTCGGCCGCCGCACGCGCCGACCCTGCCCGTTGCGCCAGCAATGTCTCTTGCGGTCCCACCATCGCCCGTCCCGCATATGGAATACCCGCTGCCCATGAGGACGCCCGCAATGCTCGCAAGCGCCCCCTGCCCGCACGAAGCGCACATGATGCGAGAGCTGCGGCCAGTCGATCGGGTACAGGAACATGTGCTCGGGTCGGATCGGCATCAGGCCTCCCCTTCCGAAACACCAGATTGTGGAGCATCCGGCATCACGGGAGCCAGCGCCGCGGCGGTTAGTGCCCGATAGAGCGTAGCATGGTGGCACTTGAGCAGCTTGGCAGCTTCGCGCACCGATGTGCCCTCGCTCACCAACCGTTCGCCGAGCGCGATCTGATCGCGGGTGAGCTTGGGTGGGCGGCCGAACCGGACCCCCCTCGCCTTGGCCGCTACCCGCCCGCTGCTGGTACGTTGGTGGATCAGTTCGCGCTCGAACTCGGCGATCCCAGCAAACACCGTCAGTACCATGCGCCCCGCCGGCGAGGTCGTATCCGCCCAAGGCTCGGCCAGCGACCGCAGCCCCGCCCCGGCCTCCTTCAGCTTTTCGGCGAGGTCGAGCAGGTCGCGGGTGGATCGTGCCAGTCGATCGAGCCGCGTCACCACCACCGTGTCATCGTCGCGCAGCTGCTCGATCATCTTGGCCAGCTCGGGCCGGTCACGCTTCGTCCCGGAGACCTTCTCCTCAAACGTCCGCTTGCATCCGGCCTCTTTCAACGCAGCGCGTTGCAGCCGGAGATCCTGGTCGTCAGTGGACACACGGGCGTAGCCGATCAGCATGTCGCAAAACTGTACCAGAACTCTAAAGTTCTGCAACCGACTTTTGCGACATCAGCACACGAGAGAACACAACTGTTGGAGACGCTGTCGCGAAACTTAGGATATGCGCGACGACGTTATGTCTGAATGTGGTGGAAAGCCGAACGTCAGCTTACAGGCGGGATATGGAGAAGCCGCCAGTCCTTCAACCAGCGGCTCTCACTCAAACTGACGAACGGGAAGTATGTCAGGCGTAGGTGGCTGCTGTGCTGCGGCGACGGTAGCGAGCCGCGCCAGCAACCATCCCGAAGCCTACAAGCATCATTGCCCACGTCGCAGGCTCCGGGACAGCTGTGCTGATCTCAGCAAAACTGCCAGACGTGAGAAAAATTCGCTGGCCCCCTGAAACGTAGTTGGAAGTTGTCAGAAGGGTGCCGCCGCTTGGTAAGAAGCTAAAATCCCTTACGCTATTGTTCGTTTCGAGTGTCAGAGACTCTCCAAGAGAGTTTATAAAAGTTAGGCTGAGAAAGCCAGTTATGAAGTTCTGTTCACCACTATTAGGCCCCGAAAATGTCTGGCCACCTACAAGCAGTGCGACATTCTTAAAATCAGCAAAACCGGGAAGAGTTTGCGTGAGCTGACCGCTCAAGGCTTGTCCGTTAGAGAACGTCCCCGAGAAACCGATTACCGTGGTTGCTGCATTTGAGGTGGTGGACCACCCTGCGGTCACCACCGTTGCCATCAACGCAAAAGCGAACTTCAACATAGAATGATCCCCCACGGCTCGCGACCGGTCGCGTTGCCTCGGGTGACCGCTAACACCCTATATGCCACCCCACGACCGATTCTTCTTACAGGAGCCGGAGGTTCCCGGTTTGGGACATGTCGAAGAAGTTATATGTGCCATCCGCGCAAACTCGCTGTCGCCGTTGTCGTCAGCTGGGTGACACCGGACATCGCCTCGTGGCAAAAGTGAAGGCATCCCATACGTCCGAGAATTACGGGCATCCTGCACGCGCTATCTTCTATGTCTGGAGACGGCCGATGGGGCAGCTGACCAACTACCCGGTGCTCAGCGTATCTTTGTAGCTGCCTTTCTGAGGTACGGTATCACATCAACCGACACATAGCCTGGCGTCGTGGCCGCGAAGTGCCGAAGCCAAAAACCGTGTCCCGCCCCGTAGACAATCAAGACGCGATCGCCGGGGCGCGCCACGTTGATCAGCTTGGCAAAGATCTTGGCGTTGCGCAGGTACCACATCGCGTTGAGGTCGGCGCCAGGCTGGTCCTCACCATCCCCGAAGCGCAGCATCGAGTAGTAGATGTCCTGTCCTGCCATCGGCGTGGAGGGATCATTGTAGCGGATCAGCATTTGGGGGATGCTGGTGGTCGCCTGCTCCGCCTCGAACTGCTGGGCGGACGCCTTCACCGTTGCGAACGCAGCAGCGAGATATGCCTGCTCGCCATGCTTCTTGGCGTAGGCCTCCACGGCATTGATCGGGAAGTAGTTGGGCTCGCCTTTGCCGGGCTGTTCGTCGATACCCTGCACGGTCTTGAGGCCAGCCCTGGTGGCAATGCGGTAGCCGATCTGCGTTCCCTCGTCGCGATCGGTGAGGAGGGTTGTGGGGGAGAAGCTTGCATAGTCGGTCACGTCGTAGCTCGGGCCGGGGCGCTGTGCCTCCACCATGACCCGGGTCGGCTTGAACTCCTTGATGGCCTCCGCCAGCGCTTCCAGCTCCCGCTGCCGACGAGGCACCGTGACGTCGTCGACGCGCACGTTCACCTTGTCCAGGCCCGGGTTACCAAAATGGTAGGTGCCGAGCACCATCACCTGGATCGGTGCCGGCTGAGGCGGGGGCGTTACGGTGGCGGTGATCGCTGCGAGAACTGCTGTCAGCATCTGTGAACCCTGCGTAGGTGTTATGCATTAACAATACACCTTGGCAGGACGCTGTCCAGCAAGGGGGCGTGGACATAGAACGGGCATGAAACTGGGCTTGGCTTGTCGGAAAATCCATGCAGGCCCATTGCCGTACATGCTGGCTATCCGACAGGGATTGTCGTGCGAGTGCTGCGATGGGCGACCAGCGGTCGCTTTGGTGCTGCCGTCGGACGACGATAATCATGTGTTTTGCGTCAGCCAGCATAAGCGTCTGGACTGTCACAGATGGTTCGGGGAATCTGCACAGCGGGGATAAGTGGATTGCCGATCTGACA
>NZ_JACYUG010000034.1 GCF_014841615.1 Sphingomonas sp. CFBP 8760
CAATACCAGCACGTCCGCCTGACGACCAACCATCCATGCCTCCCGCCTGCGCCAGAGAGCATACAATGCAGCTTACTTCAGTTCCAGGTGACTAGCCGGCGACCGCCTGACCTCAGGAATGGCTGGCGGCGTAGGAAACCCGCGTCGTGATCCTGCGGCGGCGCATCGCCGATCCCGCCAGACCGAAGCCGATCACCATCATCGCCCAGGTCGCCGGTTCGGGGATCGCAGCGACGGTGGTCACCGTCAG
The DNA here is from genome assembly GCF_014841615.1 of Sphingomonas sp. CFBP 8760. Classification (GTDB taxonomy): domain Bacteria; phylum Pseudomonadota; class Alphaproteobacteria; order Sphingomonadales; family Sphingomonadaceae; genus Sphingomonas. Next base: position 251 of record NZ_JACYUG010000034.1, read on the forward strand.
CGTTCCGGTGGCGTTATTCGGTCCGTCGGTGAGCGCGAATGCCCCCGTCCGCAGGGTCGGTGCGCTGTTCGATCCGGTAAACAGCTGTGGGCCGAGATAGCCTCCGACGACGGTGCTGTCGAATCCACCGTCGAGACCGGACTGGAACGTGAAGTCAAAGGTGCCGCTGCGCGCCACGCCGCCAATGGTCAGGTTCTGCACCGCCGTTGTGAAAGCAAAATCGGCAGCAGTCGACACCATGGGATTGCTGTCGACGTTGAACGTGAACCGTTGCACGCCACCGGAGGTCGGCACAAAACTATAGAGTAGCGTGGCGGCGGATGCCGGCATCGCCGTCGACAGAAGCAGCGTGGCCGCCGAGAAGAGCAAGGACATTTTTTTCATGTAAATTCCCCTTTGGCCTACCCTGAGGCTATTCTTTGAGAAGCGATAGAATTTTGTCTATTCGCCTGTATCAAAATGACAAAATCGGGTCGGGTTCACTGAGGCAATTCAACCTTCCGTGAACCCGACCATGAGTGTTACGCGATGATGAGCATATCCGGCGCGATCTGATTGACGGCAGGCTGGTGCCAGACCTGATCGACGAAGAGGGCGGCATGACCCGTATCATCGACGAATGCCGCCGCGATCGCCACATTGTCCACTGCCTGCGCCCCGACATCGCCCGCAAGATGTGTGACGTAGGCACGGGCAAGCGCTTCCTCGCCGGTGCCGACGATCGCTGCCACGTCCGGGTTGGCCAAGGCATAGGCAGCTGCATCGAACGTCGTCGCCCGCCCCTCTGTCGCGCCATACTGGATGTAATGACGAGCCGCCGCGGCCTCATCGGCGCCGAACACGTCGATCAGATCGGGGTTCGCGGCGAGGTACGCCCAGCCATCGAACGTGGTGGCGCGCCCCTCGGCAGCGCCATAAGAGATGAAGTGCCCGGCGGCGGCGGCTTCATCCGTCCCGAAGGCAGCGCGCAGATCGCTGTAGGAGGCGAGATAATCGAGTGCGTTGAATGCCAGCACCCGGCCCTCGGCGAACCCATAGTTGAGGAAATGACGCTCGCCCGCCGCGGCATCTGCACCGAAGGCAGCACGCAGATCGCTGTATCCGGCGATATAGGCGAGACCGTCGAAGCTGGCCGTACCCTGCATCAGGCTGGACCAGGACCCCGTGGCCGTGCCGCCGATGGCGCCCTGCTCGATCCCTGCTACTTCGGTCGCGCCATATTCCGTTACCAGGAACGTGCGCTCTCCGGCGACAAGCAGATGATAGTCGGACTGCACGCCACCCAAGATCAGCGTGTCGCTGCCGCTGCCGCCGTCAACCCGGTCGAAGCCACCGGCCGGCGCCTGCCCGGCATCGCCGCCTGCGACGATGATGTCGTTGCCCGCGCCACCCGACAGGAGGTTGCGTCCAGCATTGCCGACGATGGTGTTGTTCCCGTCGTTACCGGTTCCGTCGATCGCGGCGGAGCCGGTCAGGATCAGGTTCTCCAGATCGATGCCCAGTGCGTAGGTAATGCTGGACGACACGGTATCGACACCGCTGCCGGCGGTCTCGACGATCACGTCGCCGGCATTGTCGACGACGTACCGGTCGTCGCCCGCGCCGCCGGTCATGACGTCCGCGCCCAGGCCGCCATCCAGCACATCGTCACCGTCGCCGCCGTTCAGGACATCGTTGCCGGCCAGACCGAACAACACGTCGTTGCCCTCCTGCCCGCCAAGTACGTCATTGCCCGTGGCGCCGGTGATCGTATCGTCGCCGCCGAACCCGGTCAGCGTCAGATCGCCGATGAACCCGTCGAAATTATACGCTGTGAATCCGCCGGTGAAGCCGTTGCTGATCGCGAAAATGGTGACGAAGCCGTTCGTCGTTCCGACGCCGTCGCGATCGACCTGGAGGAGGACGTCAGTCCCTGATTGCAGCAGCCGCAGGTGACCGCTCGCGAACGCGTTGCTGTTCGCCGTGTAGCCGGTCAGCCCGCGATTGAGGAACTCGCTCAGTTCAAACTTGTCGCCGGTATTGCCGCGCTCGAAATCCCGCACGCGGTTGCCACGTGCCGTCGTCGCTACTTCGGTGGAGGTCGCGGCACTGGCCCCCACACCCAGTTGGATGATGTCGGCGCCTTGACCGAGGGTGAGGGTATAGTTGTTGAGGCCGGCAGCACCGCGCATGCTGATGCTGACAACGTCGTTGCCCGTGCCCGCCCTTACCGCGGCACTGGCCACGCCGGTCAGGACGATGCGGTCGTTGCCCGCGCCGCCATCAACGGTGACGACATCCACGTTGCGATCGTTGGAAGTCGCGCCCAGCGCCAGATAAGTGCTGCTCGACAGACCGGCGGTGTTGGTCGCCAGCGCCGTCGACAGCGAACCGCTGCGCAGTTCGAGGAAATCGTCGCCGTCGCCGCCATCCATTGCGATGGTCGTCGCCACCGTTCCGCCGACGCGCGTCGCCAGGATGCTGTCGTTGCCGCCATAGCCGTACAGCGCGTCCGTCTGGCTGCGGGCGGTGGTGGCGGCAACCGCATTGTCGATAATGAGGTTGAACTCGTCATTGCCGCGCAGCGTATCACCGAACGCGGAGCCGGTCAGATATTCGATGCCGGTCAGGGTATCGCTTCCCTCGCCGCCGGTATCCTGTGCCACACCCTGAATACGCAGATCGACGTTCACTGCCGCGGTCGAATTGACATAGGTGGCGGTGTCCAGCCCCTCACCGCCGATCAGGGTGTCGTTGCCGAGACCGCCGGACAGCATGTCGTTGCCGTACCAGCCGTCGAGGACATCGTCGCCCTCATTGCCCACCAGCGTATCCAGCGTGCCGCCGCCGCGCACGACATCGTTGCCGAGACCGCCACGGAATACCACCCGCTCGATGCTGGTGAACGAACCGCTGGCGATGCCATCGACCGTAATCGCACTGTCGCCCGCCAGATTGCCGAGATCGAAGCGCACCCCGCCCGCACGCCCCGTGTAATAGGCATAGGCAAGATCGGTGCCGTCGCCACCGTCGAAAACGTCGTTCCCGCCGTCGTTGGTGTACACTGCGCTCAACCCGGCGGAGGTGGCATTGGCGATCCCGCCGACCAGCGTGTCGTCGCCGTCGCCGCCACGCAGGATATCCTCGGCCATGCCGCCGACCAGCAGATCGTTCCCCGCGCCGCCTTCCAGCACGTCGTTGCCGTCGGCGGTCGTCGCCGCGGTGTTGAAGGTGTTGACATAGTCGCCGAAGATCACGTCGTTGCCCGCGCCGCCGATCAGCGTGTCGGCAAGGCCGCCGCCGATGACGAAGTCGGCCGCCAAGCCGCCGATCATTCGGTTCGACGTCGTGTTGCCGCCGGTCAGATTGTTGATGGCGGCGGTCGCACCGATCACGTTCTCGATATTGGCGAGCGTGTCGGTGCCACCAAAGGCCCCGACCGTCTGGGCGGCCGTCGTATTCAGGTTGATCGTGACAGACGAGGATGAGCCGGAATAGTCGACCGTGTCGGACCCCGCCGCGCCGTTATAGCTGTCGTTGCCGCCGCCATCGAAGAAGATGTTGTCGTTGGCATCGCCCGTGACCGTGTCGACCCCGGAACCGGTGCGGACATTCTCGAACCCGGTGACGGTATCGCTGCCGACGCCGGTGTTCTGCGCGGTGAGAACGGACAGGTTGACCGTCACGCCGGTCGAACCGCTGAACGCCACGGTATCGATGCCGGCGCCGCCGTCGAGCACGTCGTTCCCCAGCCCGCCTTCGATGACGTTGGCATTGGCGTCTCCCGCAAGGGTGTCGTTGCCCATGCCGCCGGTCAGGTTCTCGACGCTCCTCAGCGACGCGATCGCTGCGCCGGCGGTGGTGGCGACGCCGTCCACCGTGCCGCGCAGCGTCGCGGCGACATCCGCGGTGTAACCCGCGAAGGAGGCGGTGTCCGATCCGTTGCCGCCGTCCAGTAGGTCGACAGTGCCCGCTGCGTTGGCGCCGGGGTTCAGCGTATCGTCACCCGCGCCGCCCGTCAGAACGTTCTCGGCAGCGTCGCCGGTCAGGCTGTCGCCGAACGCCGACCCCAGCAGATTCTGGAATCCGGTCAGTATGTCGATTCCGGTGACACCGGTATTCTGCGCGGTTCCCTGCAGCGCGAGGCTTACCGTCACCCCTGCGCCGGCACCGGCATAGGAAGCTGTGTCGTCTCCGGCCCCACCCACCAGGGCGTCGTTGCCCAGGCCGCCTTCGATGACGTTCGCCCCGGCATCGCCCGTCAGCGTATCATTATACTGAGATCCGATCAGGTTCTCGATGCCGGTCAGCGTGTCGGTGCCCGCGGCGCCGGTGTTCTGCGCCGTGCCCTGCTGGTTCAGGTCGACCGTCACACCCATCGCGGTGGTGCTGTACGCGGTAACGAACGATGCGGTGTCGTTGCCTGCACCGCCAGCCAGCACGTCGTTGGCATAGGTGCCCTGCAGGAAATCGTTACCCTCGCCACCGTTCGCCACGATGCTGCTGGTGTTGTTGACCGTGAATACAGTCGACCCGGCAGCGCCTTCCAGCGAGATGTTCAGCTGGTACGTCTGCCCCGCCAGCATCGGCTGTGCCACTGCCGAACTGGTGTAGCGGCCAACGCGGATGTAATAGGTACCCGCCGCCGCGAAGGTGTAGGTGATGTAGGCGTCGTCGCCCGTCGTCGTGCCGGTATCGCCGGGACCGGTATCGTTGGTCGCCAGCAGATTGCCCGCACCATCGACCAGTTCGATGATGCTGTCGGTGAGCGACCCGGTGCCATCGATGTCGAAGATCGCGCGTGCGCCGGCCGCCGTCACATCAACGCGGTAATATTCCAGCGAGCCGCCAGCGGCGGTGGCGTTGATCGTCGCATGCGGAATCGTTGTCGAACTGGCGATGTTCGTGTTGGAGTCGATGTCAAAGGCACCCGCGGTGTTGATCGCGGTGGCGATGTTGCCATTGTCGGTGGCTGCCGGCTTCAAGATGTCCGGCTTCGACGGGGCAACATCGGACGTCACGACGAAGCTCGTCGTGACGGTGAAGCCCCCACCGATCAGCCGGTCATCGCCGCCACCGCCTGAGAGCGTGTCGGCACCGCCCAAGCCGATGAAAGTGTTGTTCAGGCTGTTGCCGGTCAACGAATCATTGCCGGTGGTTCCGGTGATGTTCTCGATGCTGCGCAGCGTGTCGGCTTCGCCGTCATGGCTGACGATCACGTCCGCGCCCGTGTCGTTCAGCGTTACCGTCACGCCAGTGGTATTGGTGAAGACCACCGTGTCGCTGCCGGTACCGCCATCGAGCACGTTGTTGGCGGTGTTGCCCACCAGCACGTCGTTGCCTGCGCCGCCCGTCGCATTCTCGATCAGCGAGCGGGTGTCGTTGTTGAACAGCAGCGACATGGCGATGTTGCCGGGCGCCAGGTTGACCAGGTTCTGATAGGCCAGATTGTTGGCCAGCTGCGCCTGATCGACCGTGGAGAATTCACCAGGACGCAGATCGATGGTGACGCCGCCGGCATAGTTGCTGGCATCGATCGTGTCGTTGCCGCCCCCGTCCCAGACGGTGAGGAATATCTTGTTGCCCGACGGCGCACCCTGACCGACGCCGTTGATGAACATCTCACCGGTCGGTTGGCTGAAAGTGTAGACGCTGTCGCCGGCATTGGTGGTATAGTTGGCGCCGTACATATACTGCAATGCTGCCAGATCATACTGCATGTACGTCTGCGGCTGATTGATCTTTTCGCCAGCGAAGTTGCTGTTGGTGAAAGGCGCAGGAGTATAGGTCATCAGCGACCATGCCTGGCCGTCGCGATCAGGGGTCAGCGACTGACTACCGAACCGCGGCGCGGTGCCGAAATAGAACGACAGATCGCTGTTCGTGTAATCCTGATGTCCGTGCTTCAGCCCCATGGTGTGGCCGATCTCGTGCATCATCGTGGCATAGCCCCATGTGCCCTTGAACTGGAGATCGTAATAGGGCTGGTTCGTCCGGCCGAACCAGATATCGCCCGCGACGCCGCGCGTATCCGACGGGAAACCGCCAAAGGCCGAGGTAACGTCCTGATCCGCGGACTGCGAGATACGGATATTGGCGTGGACCGTGTCCGTTTCGGTGATCTCGGTGAACGTCAGCCCGGATACGGCCGAGATCTGGGCGAAGGAGGCGCGTGCCGCCGCCTGCTGCTGCGTCCCCAGATCGATATGATACAGGCTGACGCCGTTGGTATCGTAACCCTTGCCGTTATAGTTCGAGCCTGAGGTCGGGAAGCTGTAGGTCAGGTTCTGCGAACCCCATTTCGACCCGATCAGCGTAGCATCGACATTGCGGTTGCCCGTGAAGAACCGGCTGCCATCCGGATTGGTGCCAAGCGGCAACAACTGGCCAATATTCTGCCCTTCCGGGTTCGCGCCGGTGGGATCGACGCCAGGGGGCTGATCGCCACGTGCGCCGCCCTTGACCGCCAACATCCCCTGGCACGCCGCGCACCCGCATCCTGCCGTGATCGTCGTGTGGACGACCTCCAGCGTATCCAGCGTACCGGGCCCCATATCGCCATCAGGCGCGTGATTGAAATTGACGGGCACAATGGGGGACGCCACGACCACTTCATCGACGAGCGTTGGATGGAATTCTGACAATGGATCGCGGATGCCGATCACCACATCGTCGGTGGACACGGTGTTGCCGAGGTCAGAAACGCTCATCAGTGATCCCCCTGGTCATGGCGTCCCATGGTGGGCGCCACGCGACGCATTATTTACGGCCCTCTCCGGCCGCACACGTTAACTATGTTTCATGTATCCGTAACGCATTGCAATCGGTCAATAGAGCCGGTCCAGAAAAATGCGATTTATTGAAATAGTCGGATTGAAAGGCCGATATTGATGATGTCGCCTGTGTATTCGCGCCGCCCTGACCCGGCGTATCCGATTCGTGTGGACGCGACAGGCCAGTTTTCGTAACCGCGTTGTGACAGACGCGGTGGCCCCCGCAAATGGCCGTAGACAACGGTTTGCCGGATCATCGGGTCCCGGATCACCGGATGGGGACCCGGTCGATACGCCGCGCTGTCGATCAAGATGCATGTGGCGGCAAGTTGGGGGCGGGTGACACGGGCATGACAAGGGACAAGGCGATCGCCCATGGCGGCACTTGCGTCGTGTCGCGCGGTGCCAGGACGGTGGCCGAGACGACCGCCATTGGCGCGAGGGGAAAGGCCGCCGGGCCCCATGTCCTGCTGGCGGTGGTATCCGCGCTGGCCGCCACTCCGGCCGCCGCTCGGCAATCGCCGACGTTGCCGCAAGGCTCCCTGATCGTCGACCCGCAACAGGGCGCGACACCGCGGCCGTTGCCGCCCTCCCCGTCCTTGCCCCGGACCCCGGGCAGCCCGCCGATGACGATGCCCGCCACGCCGGCGATCGACAGATCGGTCCCGTCGCTGGTCATCGCGCCCTTATCGCCGACATCGGTGCGTGACGCCCCCCGTTACGATGCCCGCACGCCATCACGGCCGGCCGAGCCGGGCGGTCTGCCGGTGCCGGGCGGCGATCCGCTGAACATCGATCCGGCTAGTGACCCCATCCTTCGGCTGGCGCACACCGAGGCGCCGATGCCGTTGTTCCAGCAGGCGATCGCCGCCGCGGTGGCACGTAACCCCGCGCTGGACGAGGGGATCGCACAGGTGGACGAAGCCGAGGCGGCACGGCAGGAGGCGAAGGCCCGCGTGCTGCCGGTCGCGGACCTGTCCATCTCCACCTTCCAGGTGATCGACCGTCAATTTTCCAACGATCCTAACAATGTGCTCGAACGATCCCGGCCTCGCAACCGCACCGACGGGCTTATCCGGGTCCAGCAGCCGATCATCGATTTCGGCGCGGGTCTGGCACGCATCCGCGCCGGGCAGGCGCGACTGGACGCAGCGCGATCGATGGTGGAGGACACCGGCACGCGCATCGCGTTGCAGGCAGTCGCGGCTTGGTACAATGTCTATGGTTACCGCGTACTGGTGCGACTGGGCGAGACGTTCACCGCCAGCCAGCGCGAACTTCGCGGCGATATCGAGCAGCGCATCCGTCAGGGGGCCGCCGCCCCGGCCGACATCGCACAGGTGGACAGCTATATCGCCTCCTCCGGTGCGCAGCTTGCCGATTTCCGGCGCCAGCTGGCCGGTGCCGAGGCGCAATATGCCGCCATCGTCGGGGCGGCGCCTTCCTCCGATCTCGCCCGCGCGCCGGTGCCGGTGCTTGCAGATGTCGGTGCCGCGATGCTGGCGAACGATACCGACGGGTTGCCGGTGGTGCGCGCCGCCCGGCTGGGCGTCGCGGCGGCACGGGCCGATGTCCGGGCATTGAAATCGGATCGTCTGCCCCAGTTGTCCGCAGGGATCGATGCGGGGCGTTACGGCATCATCGAGACCGCCCGCGATTACGACCTGCGCGGCAGCGTGACGCTCAGCCTGCGTCTCGGTGGCGGCGCGAGCCAGCGTATCGATCAGGCCGAGGCTCGGGCGGACGGGGCCGATGCCCGTCTGCGCCGCACCCGGATAGAGGCGCAGCGCGATGCGGAGATCGCACTGGCGGACGTGACTGCGCTCAGGGAGGCGCAGACGGCGATCGAAAGCAATTACCTGGCCAGCCGCCGATCCCGCGACCTGCTTGCTGAGCGGTTCCGCGTCTCCCGCGGTACGTTGTTCGACCTGCTTGCCACCAATAGCAATTATTTTGGTGTCGCGACCCGGTTCGTCCAGACGATGATCGAACTCGACATCGCCCGCTATTCCCTTCTTGCCCGCACCGGCCGCCTGCTGCCGATGCTCAGCATCAAATCCGCCACGCTGGAGCCACGATGACGGCCAACGCCCCCCCATCCGGCCAGGACATGGTCGAGCATCCTCGCCCGCGTTTCGCGCCGTGGCTGATCGAGCCGATGCTGCGCAACAAGGACACCTATCTGAAGGTCGCGCTGGCCGCGGCTATGATAAACATCTTCGGCCTCATCACCTCGCTGTTCACCATGACCGTTTACGACCGGGTGGTGCCGAACAACGCGTTTTCGTCGCTGGTCGCGCTGTCGATCGGGCTGCTGATCGTCGTCATCTTCGACTTCCTGCTGCGCGTGCTGCGCGCCTATTTCACCGATCTGGCCGGGGCCGACATCGACCACGACGTGGGTGGGCGCGTGTTCCGCCGGCTGATGGCGATCCGGCTCGACCAGAAGAAGGGGTCGACCGGCGCGTTGACCGGGATGATGCGCGAACTGGAGACGCTGCGCGATTTCTTCGCCTCCGCCACCATGACCGCGCTGGTCGACGTGCCGTTCATCGTCGTCACGCTGATCGTCATCGCGCTGCTGGGCGGGGTGCTGGTCTGGGTGCCGCTGGCGGCGATCCCGATCGTGGTCGGGGCGGGCTGGTTGACCCGCCCCGCGCTCGACCGTTTATCGGCGCGCTCGATGAGTGAGGGACTGACCAAGCAGAGCATCCTGGTGGAGACGGTCGGGGCGCTGGAGATGGTGAAGACCAGCGGGGCCGGCCATCTGCTGCGTCAGCGCTGGAAGAAGGCGAATGAACAGCATTCCGACAGCTCGATGCGCCAGCGGCTCGTCTCCACCATCGCCACCACGGTATCGGTGTCGGCCAACACGCTGGCCTATGCGGGCACCGTCGTTGCGGGCGTGTTCCTGATCGCCGATCAGCGGTTGACCACCGGTGCGCTGGTCGCCTGCTCCATCCTGTCGGGGCGTGCGGTGCAGCCGCTGGCCACGATCGCGACGCTGCTGGCGCGTCTGTCGGCAACGCGCACTGCCTACCGGCAAATCAACACAATGATGGAAACCGCGTCGGAGGAACCGGCCGGGACCGCGCTCCGGCCGACCCGTTTCGATGGTCGCATCGAGCTGCGCGGCGTCGAGTTCCGCTATCCTGGTGCGGCTGAAAAGACGTTGGACGGCCTTAACCTGGTCATCCCGGCCGGGCAGCGGGTCGCGCTGCTGGGCAAGGTCGGATCGGGCAAGTCGACGATCGCACGGCTGATCCTCGGCCTGTATCCGCCGCAGGAAGGGCTGGTGATGATCGACGGCACCGACATCCGGCAATATGATCCCCAGGCCATGCGGGGGTTGATCGGCACCGCGTTGCAGGAACCGGTGCTGTTGAGCGGTTCGGTGCGCGAGAACATCGTGCTCGACCGCCCCCAGGTTGACGAGGCGGAGATGCTGCGCGTTGCCGATCTGTCGGGCACCCATGGGTTCATGGGCAGGCTCGCCAACGGCTACGACCTCAAGCTCGCCGATCGTGGCGAGGGGCTGTCGGGTGGCCAGCGCCAGTCGATCAGCCTGGCCCGCGCGCTCGCCGGGAAGCCGCCGGTGCTGGTCTTCGACGAACCCACCAGTTCAATGGATCAGATCACCGAAGCCCAGCTGATCGACCGGCTGGAGGCAGAGTTGAAGGGACGCACCTTCGTACTCATCACGCATCGCCCGGCACTGGTCCGCCTGGTCGAGCGCATCGTGATCGTCGAAGGGGGCAAGGTGGTTCAAGACGGACCGCGCGATGCTGTCCTGCAATCGCTGCAACGTCCACGGGCGGCGGCTTGAGTATTTTCAGATGACCGACACACATCTTGAAGACCTGACCGATCGCATCCGCCCCAAGGCGGTGTCGAACCTGCTGCTGTGGCTGATCGTCGGCTTCGTCGTCGTCTTCGTCATCTGGGCGACCGTCGTGAAACTCGATCGGACCGTGCATGCGCCCGGCCGCGTGGTGCCGAGCAGCCGCCTGCAGGTGCTCAGCAATCTGGAAGGCGGGATCGTCTCTGCGATCCTCGTGCGTGCTGGCGATGTCGTGAAGCGTGGCCAGCCGATGGTGCGCCTCGACCAGACCCAAGCCGGGGCGGAATTCGGCAGTAGCGAGATAACGCTCAGTGCGCTCACTGCCAAGATCGCTCGACTGGAAGCGGAAATTGCCGGCCGAAATCCGGTCTATCCCGCCGCCGCTTCCCCCGAAGTCGCCGAGCAGATCGGGATCGAACGGTCGCTTCACGCCGCGCGGATGAGCGATCTGGCCAGCCTGAGTGCGGCCGCGGCTGCGCGTGAGACACAGGCGCAACGCGCGGTCGCGGAAGCACGGTCGGCCTATGAATCGCGCGTCGCCGCGCGCGATGCCGCCAAACGCCAACTCGACCTGATGCGGCCGCTGGTCCAACGCGGGATTGAGCCGCAGCTGACGCTGATCCAGCTGGAAAGCAGCGCCGCGGTCGCCGCCACCGATGCCGCTCAAGCACTGGCGGCCGTTGCCCGCGCCCAATCCGGCGTCGTCGAGGCGCGCGCCAGCTTAGCGCAGGTTAGGGGGGCATGGCGCGCCCAGGCCGGCACCGAGCTTGCGGCGGCGCAATCGGAAATGGCCGCGCGTCGCCGCGCGATCCCTGCGCTTGCCGCGAAGGTGGGACGAGCAACGGTCGTTTCGCCCGTGGACGGCCGGGTCAATCGCGTCCTCGTCGCGACGGTGGGCGGCAGCATCGGGGCGGGGCAACCGATCGTGGAGGTGGTGCCGAGCGCGGACGCGCTGACGGTGGAGGCACTGGTCAACCCCAAGGATATCGCCGCGGTGCGGATCGGCCAGCGCGCGCGGGTTGACATCACCGCCTATGAAACTGGCATCTACGGCGGCATGGAAGGCCGCGTCGTCACCATCTCGCCGGACGCCACCATCGACGAACGAACGGGTGAGAGCCATTACATGGTGCGCGTGCGCGCCGATGCGCAGAATTTCCGCGACCCCGAGGGCCGACGGCTCGCGATCGGCCCCGGTATGACCGCCGACGTCAATCTGATTGGCGACAAGCGATCCGTCATGGCTTATATCCTGACGCCCTTTACCCGGTTGAGCGAACAGGCGCTGCGGGAACGTTGACCCGTGCGGCGGTTATCGCCGGGCGACGGGGCGGCGATGCCATCAATCCGGAACCGTAGATATCGCGTTAGAAGCCGGGCTTAAGGGCGCTTGACCGGCTTTGCCTCCGCGCCGGTCGGGTCAGAAAGCGCTGGGTTTCCTCCGCGCGAACCGGCGGCAGCATTGCCCGGCCGGGCGGTCACGACATCGTCATATCGACCGCAAAATCGCTTGCTAGTCACACCCCCCAAGACCTGCACGCCGCAATAATCCTTCGCGCGCATGACCACGTCGCGCAAGACGATCGTGCGTCCGTCGCGCAAGTCGACCGTCAGTAGTCGATCAGGACCGATCATGACGAAAGCGGTGGACAAGGTCCGTCGCCCGATGGCCTCAGCGGGCAGGTCCGCGGCGACCGTCGGCATCGGCGCCATCACGGGGGTGTCGGCCGCGGACACCGCCTCCAGGATCGGGCCTTGTGCGGCATGAGCACGGTCATCGGCCTCCGGCGGCACCGGCTTGCTGTCAGCCGCCTGTCGGACAGATGCTATCGCGTCCCCCGCTTCCCGGTTCGTGGACTGTGGCTGACCGGGGCGGTGCATGGCGGCATCCTGAGGCGATGGGGAACAGGCGACGATGGCCGCTGATAACGACAGCAAGATGCGGAGCATCACCTTCTCCGTGGCTTTGACAGGACATTGGATAGGCGAAAGCGCCACCGGAGTCACGAAACAGGCGGCTTGGCCACCCATTCCTCGACGGCATGCCGCTTATGGCCGCCGCCAAATTCTCCGACCGCCAAGGCATTGCGAACAACAACTTCCCCTAGCTGGTCGCCGCGCTCTCGTACCTCGGTGCGGGGCTCTCGCAGTTCGTCTGGCAGCATGCGGCGTCCATCGTACATGGCTCGCGGGCGCCGGGGTGGTTCGATGACCTCGACCCACAAGCCTACCGGTCGTGGAGCCATTGAGGCTGAACTGTTGCAGCCGCCTACCGTGCCGGCAATGACCCCCTCAGTCCCTTCGCGGCTGAATCGCATGCACCCACGCCAACTAGAGCATAATCCGAACGGCGTGAATCGTTGGGGGATTCCCAAGGGGGCTGAA
>NZ_JACYUG010000035.1 GCF_014841615.1 Sphingomonas sp. CFBP 8760
CCAACTACTTCGCCGCTGCCGGATACGATGCGTACTGAACGGAATCTGCTCTAGATGCACTACAGGCGCGTCTGGGATGAAAAGAACGACGCTGCTTTCCTCGGCCCCGGGGGCACCCAAGGGCCCTCGCTGATCGTAACGGCCTACCTCTGTTTCACGATGCGGTACCAAGAGCTTCTGGTTATCCGACGACCAACGTTCACGAGGCGGCGAATCTGACTTGGCTTGACTGATTTATTAGCATGATCAGTCAAACCGGCGGACCGTTTTGCAATACCGGACGCGAGTCCGTCTAGCACGTGGCGAGTCTCCGCAAGGTAAGCATAGCCATAATGCCTGTCCGGTTCTAGATAAGCACCTTCGCCCCACTCGTTCCACGCATTGATGAATACGATGGCACGATCCTGATCGTCGTAGCCTATACGATAGGTCGCGGCGTCATGCAGCCAATCCCCGTAGAGTTGTGGAGTAGAGCCGTAAAAGCCTGCACCACGCCCAGGCTTGCGTGCCTCATTATCCCAATTTGGGCAGACACCAGGAAATAGTGTATAGTCATTCGGCCTTAACGACCGCTCCGCCTCTACCAACTTGTCGTATGCGCGCGCTTCACCGCGAAAGGTGGAATCTAGCAGTGGGAGCGATGACGCACGATTAGGTACCAATGCGCCGCAGCGATGCGGCGGAAATCCAGCGGCGGCGTCCATACCGAACTGTCGTGGGTCATCATTTCCGAACGCCTGCGGCATTACCAAAAATGGCTCTGATTCACCTTCGGATCGGAAGACCTCCTTCCACCGTTTAAAAGTGGCGGCTGCGTCAGGCAATAAACTAGGGCGGTAGACCATAATAAGCGGTCGCCCCTCGATCCGGATATACCGATGATCTCTGACAAGTTTTATTAGATGATGGGCATAGGCGATGTCGCCCTCGTCAGAATAACGCTGTTGAAGCAGTACATCCTTTTCCAATCCATCCCACGTCCGCGTCCAATTTTCATTTGCCCAATTAATACAGAAGCGAATATCAATGTCTTTATTGGCAAGGATGATCTCTAGGGGCGTCTCCAGCACCTGCTTTCCGTCAAACCAGTAATCATGGATGCAAAATCCATATACCCCGCCCTGTGCAGCCAACTTTGCCTGTGCACGAATAGTATTCGGATTGCTCAGGTCGTAAAATCCAAGCGCGCCTGGCATTCTTGGCTGATAATGTCCGCGATAACGAGGCAGCGCCTTTGCGACGTTAGTCCATTCTGTAAAACCTTCACCCCACCACGTATCGTTCTCAGCGATTTTGTGATATTGCGGGAGATAATAAGCAATGAATTTAACGGGATAGGCGTCAGGGCTAGCGGCTGGAAGGGCATCGCGTTCTTTATAATAAGGGTTTATGCCGACATTGGCAGCATATTGATTGTAAGCCACGATAATCAGCCCCCGCTGTACGATTCATGATGGCTAATATAGCCAACATGCAAAACCCGTCAGACAGCTAGATCACATCAATATTGCTTGAAAAGCACTTAGTTTTTTTGTCCCATTTTGATACAATGGTAATCTAGGCAACGTTTTGACCGCAGGACTTATCATCCGCTTTATCACCCACTCGGTGAGCTTGGCTCGGCATTCATCAAACGCTTAATGTGGCTGAGATGGCTGCAATGGGATTATTTTGCACTCCTCCCTGCACGATCTTGCTGATCACTGTGGTCGCGCTGTCCCGCGCTTTATGAGGGCTGCAGGGGCGTGGCACGACCGTGGGCTCCAACCTTTTAAAGTTGCGACCCCGAATTGCGCGCTTATCCCCCCGCCTCGCCCGCGAGCTTCTTTGGTCGCTTTCGGTGCAGTCGCACGACACATCCGCCCCTAGAGGAAACCCCCTCTCTAAGGACTGATGAATTATTCCGATCGCGGGTGCGTTTCGGTGCACCTGGATGCGCCGGAAAGGCATCCGTGGTGAAAAGAACGGCACGGCTGCTGCGTCCCCAAATTTCGCACTTCATACCCTTCTGTGCCCCCGCTCTTTGCGTCCCGTGCAGCGCAACCCAATCAACAAATCAGATTTGAAGATTTTCCGGCTATAGCATCATCACCGAACAGCATCTTCGCATCGGTGCAATCTGCATCCCTTAAATACGCAATCTAGACGATACGTTTCACCTATCACGCAGGACCTTATCGACCGACTTCGACAAGCACTTGTTAAACGCCAAAGCGGGCCATGACGAAATATTTTAGCGCGGCAATTCCACGCTTGCCATTCCTGAAGTCCGCAGCCTTCCACGCGTCGTTGCCCGTCAGTTCGTGGTTCGCGCTAAAAGTTGCCGGATCGGCCGTTGATGGCGCTTGCCTGATCGGCCGGTCTGCCACAATCATTGGGGGTAAGGACCGGGAGCAGACCCATTTTGATGTGCTGCCAGATAGAGCTGCACTGACAGCTGTCCGTATGGAAGGAGGTCACGAGTAATGGCATAATGCAAGCATCGGGAACTTAGCCCGAAACGGAAAAGGCCGACCTTTCGGCCGGCCTCCCCGAAAACCCGAACGGCGGACCGTCCGAAGCCTCTGTCTGCACAACAAGGCTCGCACGACCCGTCGTTTGGATCAACCCCACAACGACGATGGAGGACCAACATGGTCTTTGTCCGTGCGTATACTCGCGTCCGCTTCGGCCGACTGGAGTACGTGTGCGCGCACCTGCGCTCACGATAATCTGAACCCTAAAAGACCGGTCTTACCGGTTGCGGCGCTTCGATCGCGCCACGACGGGAGTCACTCGTGACTCCCGTCGCTTTGAGGACGATGCAGGAAAACCCTAACATTGGTAATAGGTGCCGAAACTGAACACTAACTTCTTAAAATGTAGGTGAAATAATACTATTCAAAATTATAGCATCAAAATAATATTTCTAACTCTGAAATATAGGCTCTGCGGTTTTCAGTGATTTGCGAGGGAAGCTGCTCGAGGGCAGGAAAGAATTAGCGGTCACGGGTGCGTTTCGGTGCAGCTGGAGGAGTGTTTGCAGCAGGGGTGGTGAAACACCGGATCGGATCCCCTCACCCGCGTGGATCCGGTCAGCGCGGGACGGCGACGATCGCCAGTCCCACCACCCGGCAGACGGCGAACACGCGGCCGATCTCCGCAGTCGCCTTGCCGCCCTCCAGCTGGCTGACGAACCGCCGGCCGACCCCGGCCGCCAGCGCCACCTCCTGCTGGCTCATGCCCTTGCGGATCCGCGCCGCCCGCAACGTCTCGCCCAGCTCGTCGGCGCTGCCGAGCGGGCTGTACCCCGCCGGCGTCGGTTCACGGTTGGCGAAGAAGCCGGCCGGCAGGCCGATGGGCATCGGCTGTTCCTCATTTCGGGAACAGGTCGCGTCGCTCGGCTGATCCCGTACGGGGACATCCTGCGCCGGTACGGGAACAGAATGCGCGCGAACGGAATCATGGTCGTTGTCGTTGGCGGGCGCGACCGGCACGGCCGGTGGCTCGATCGGGGCAGGCGCTGGCTCCGCCACTGCCGCGGCCACGATCGGTTCGGGCAGCGGCGCGCCGGCAACGATCCGCTCGAACTCGGCGCAGGCGGCAATGCCTGCGGCCATGTCACGCGCGCCGATCGCCGCGTGGATCGCCTGCGCGGTTTCGCCCAGCAGCTCGGCCGCGCCGAGCTGGTCGACGAAGGTGCGGAGCTGCAGGGTCTGCACGGTGAGGCGATGCCGGATCGCCATACTCGACATGCCAGTCGCGACGTCGCGCCTGATCGGCGCGAGTTTGCTGAGCAGCTGCGCGGCGTCATGGGGTTTGAACGGGCCTGCCCCGCCGTCCTGGCTGTGCGTCGTCACATCGATGTCCCTTGTTCCCGTTCGGGAACAGCGCCCGAACGCGTGTAGCTGGTCAGACGCGATCGCGGCCGGCTGGCCTCAATTTGGCGGCCGGTCACGCTGCCCCTCGAGCGTGCACCGGCGGGTGCCGAAAGTGCACCAGATCGCACCGGTCGGGTGCCGCTTTTTTTGGCGGCGCGGCCCAGGACCTGGGCCGGTTTTCCGGCGGTTGGTGAGTGCACCGTGCGGGACATAAAAAGTACGCGGGTGAGGTGGGGTGTGAAGCGCGCAATTCGGGGTCGCAACTCTGCTTGGGGCAGCCGGGGAGTCGGGGTCGCTGCCGCCCCGGGTGAGGCCCTGACGGCCGCCCCACGCGCCGCCTGCGCCACGTTGGCCGCAAGGGCGAGGTCGGCAACCCGGACGCGACGATCCCGCCTGCTCTCGCCGGAGAGCACCGAAGCGGCACAGCCGCTTCGTCCAACCGCCGGTGCCAGGTGATCGGATGAGGGTCGGTTGACCGTCAGGCTGGGTGAGACATCGAACGGCACGTCGCGTAGCGACTCCTCATCATCCCTGTTCATAAAACTTCGTCAGCGGTTCAGCACCGTTATGGCACTCGCAGTCTTGCCTGCGGCGCTGGCGGCGTCATCGGCATCGAGCCGGGCGCCAAGCGAGGCCAGCGCTGCGCCCATCGGCCCACTCATGGTGGCCCGCGCCAGCTCGCGACAGGACAGCTGGCTCAGCATGCGCTGCTGATCCTCCTGCCTGTCCGCCTCCCGCTGTACGGCATCCGCCGGGGGTGGTGCCGGGCGCATGCACCGGGGGAGGTAGCGGATGAGGCTTTTGGGCAGCATCGGCCGGTAGGCGTTGGAGAACTGGCGATAGCGGGGCTTGCCGGCGTCCTGGTCGCCTTCGACCTCGACCCGTTTGAACCGGCGCTGCTTCACCAGCAGGCCGAGGCGACCCAGCACCGGGATCGCCCGCGCCACGGTGTTACGGCTCAGCCCGGTCGCGTCGGCCAGATGATCGTAGGAGGGGAATACCCGCCCCGCACACAATCGCGCAATCGTGCATATCTCCTCGTAGACCCGGACCGCGCCTGCGGTCAGCGCCGCGACGGCGCGCTCGGATACGGACAGCTTCTCACCGGTGGCCCGCGCCTTGCGCTGCAGCTTGCGTCCCTCATCGAGGATCTTGCGCGCCGCGGTCAGCATCCGGTCGGTCTCTCCCTTCGCCGGCAGCACGAAGAACAGGTCCTCGAACGTGCCTGCCTCGAGACTGTCGCGGCGCACGGGGGCGCCGGTGCGGTTGGTCGCGCCCGATCGCGTCGGACGCCGATGGCCGCTGCCAATGCGGGCAAGAATGGTCGCGGCAGCAGTGCCGATCGCGAGTGCGGTCACAAGATATCTCCATGGGGAAGCAGGGCGCAGCGGCGCAGCCGCGCCAGCGATGCGCGGATGCCGGTGACCGGCCGGCCGAGACGCTCGGCGATCTCGGCCGGGGTCGGCCTGGTCGCACACCAGCGATAGGTGAGCAGGAAGCGCAGCACCGTCCGGTCGAGCGCGCGGATGACCGGGCTCGGGTCGTGCGGATCCTGCCGGTCGAGCAGGGCGTCGAAGGTGTCGACGAACGACTGTGACGGCACGCTGTCGCGCACCGCCCCGGCGATCGACGCCGGCAGCACCGGTGATGCCGGCCGGGGGGCGGGCGCACGCATGCGCTTCGCCCGCGCAGTGGGCGAGGCCATGATCGCTGCGGCTGCGGCGGACGGGCCGGGACGGGGCGGTGCGCGCAGCAGCGGGATGACGGAAGAACGTCGGATCGACAGGGTGCCAGCTATCATGTCGGTCTCCATGCTCGGGAGCTCGATTGCGGGGCGCACGAACGGCGCTGGCGAACCGGGTGGGTCGCCGTGCCTCATGCGGAAATGGAATGCCGGGGCTGTGTGCCGGCTGGGCAGGCAGGGGGCGTGGCGCGCCGACCGACAGTCAGCGATCGCCGCGGCAGGGTTTTGCGTCTCTGACGCCGCCCCCTAGCCCTTTGCGCTACACAGGCTAGATCATGACGGCCTCCCATTCGGTTGGGCTGCCGATGGCATCGGTGTGGTGCTGTTCAGCCACCGGCGGCCTGGGTGAGGTGCGCGAAGTGGATGCCGGGATCCGGCGTTCGCTTCGCGCAATCTGAAACGGGGTTGGAAAGCAATCGACGCGGCACATGCCCTGCCCGGTGATCACCAGGATGCCAGCCATCATCCCGACATCGGGACGAGCTTCATCACTGCCGACATGCGGCGTGATGTGAAGCAGCAGTGGTTCCAAGGCAGCGAGCACGGCGGAAAGCTTCAGGTAAAGGGGGAGCGCTCCCGGAAGCAGGGTCCGGGCAACAGAATGGCGATGACAGTAGAATGGAGCCTAGGGGGCCTTGGGAGGACGCAGACGCGGCTTACTGACTGCGCGATAGGCATCGAACAGCATCATTAGCCGCCAGCGCATCAGCAGGCCGTTGATCACGACGCTGATCGGGCGCGGCAACGGCACTGGTTCCAAGAGAACGTAGGGCTCGGAAGAGCGTGCCGGGATCATCAAACCTCGACCTCGGGCTTGGCTTCCTCGTCGTCCCCCGCTTTCATCCACGCGAGCAAGCCGCCAATACCATCCTCGGGATTATTCCATACGCGCCAGAGAATGGTAGGAATGTCGAGAGCGATCGATGAAACTGATCCCTCACACATTGACCTGAATTCGGCTGCTTCACCCCATGCGAAAATATATTTTTCGCCTTCCCCAGAACGCCAAAAATAAGTCAACTTACCATATTGATAAACGGCCTGTCGTACGTCGCTTGCTTCAGGTTGTTCAGTAATAATCATGAACGGATCGCGGTGCTGGTAAAACTCGTCCTTTGGCATCTTATAATAAATTTTCTTAATGCGATCAGTAATGCGCGCTTCAGCGTATTTCTCATCACTGAATTGCTCTATCATTTTCACGAGCCCGGCATCATCATAAAGACGATTGATACGTTTTTTATGAAGAGTAAAAATGGTATCAAGCGCAGGTAAATCGCTTGGCTGGATGCCGTAGCTCTCCGCCCAAGAGATCGCTTCCCGAAAGGTGCCGACTATCGACAACATGCTTTCGATTTTCATCCCAAGGATGCGAAGTTGGTTCATGACGGCAGCGATGTTAGCTTCGTACCACTCGAACCGCAGGTGCTTACCCCTGCCAGCCGCCGCCTCCATCGGCTGAAGCAAGCCGTTTCGCAGCCAGAACGTCAGCACGTCCCGGGCGATGCCAGCTCGTTTCATGATTTCGGTGCTCGACACCGGGGACTGCGACGGCACGGACCTTCTTTCTGACTATAAGTCATCATCACTAGATGATGTTTAGTCATCAAACAAGCATGAAAATGGTGATGGGGAGACGCGACCAGTAGCGAGACCGTACCTGCTTCTGCGATCTCGCCGCGCAGGACAGTGAACCAGTCCGCGTACTGACGCGATGCCCTGCCTGAATCAGTCATGCAAAGCCGCTCGGCAGAAATGGGCTAGATCGGTCAGGAATGCCAAAATAGTCGACATCCAGTTCGATCAGCCGCTGTTGATGGTCGGCTAGCATCGACCACCACATCCGGGTCTGGATGACGTCTGCGTGTCCCTGCGTCTCAATCAGTTCCAGCAGCCGATCGACCGTTGCCGTGTGGTGCTTGATCGACCGATCGCGCTGGGGAAGCAGCTCGTCCTGCTGCTGGTGGATCAGCGTCAGCGTCATTTCCAGAACGCGGGACTGGTTGCGGGCGTCCAGCTCGGCGAAACGCTGCAACAGCTTTTCTCGCTCGGCACCCGGTGCGGCTGCGACGGATACCGGTGAGATCCGGCTCTCGTGCCCCGTCATGCTGCATCCTTCCACAGAAGATCGAACGCAGCATCGACCTTCGGCCCGTCCTCGCCGGCAGAGCAGCGGTCGAGGTCACCGTCTTCCAAGTCGGCATCACCATCGGCGTGGTCGAGGATGGCGAGCAGCGTCTCGACCATGTCGCCCAGCCACTCACGAGTGGCGGAGGAAAGGTGAAGCGGGGTGGCCGGGAAGGCACCACATGCTCCAATCTGAGTCAGCACGGTGTCAAGAATGGGCGCGCGCGTCGGCGCTCCCGTGATAAGGGCGTGAACAGCCATCTCGATCCTTCCTCGATCGTTGTGGTCAGAGCCGGGTGGAAGTTCGTACCTTCCGCTCGGCTCGTACTGGTGATATCACGAGTACACCATGACCGCAATTGGCGATATCACGAAACGTAAGCGGCCGCCCCAGACTGGCCAGCCAATTCTTGTCCGCCTTCAGCCGGATCAGCTCGCCACACTCGATGCGTGGATCAACCGTCAGGCTGGCGACGTGTCGCGCCCCGAGGCCGTGCGGCAGCTGCTCGCGACAGCATTGCGAGGCGTGGTGGAGTAATGACGTGACCGCGTAGAAAGGCCAGAAGGGATAGCGCAGCTAGGAGAACCGCCGATGACCAATGCCTTTGCCGCCGCCATCGCGCTCATGTTTGCTGCCCAGACAAGCCCACCCAGGCCCGAACCTCGTCGCATGCCATCACCGCAAAGCGTCGTAGTCGACAAAGGCGAGTCCATCCGTGCGTCGTTCGTCGATGGCTACGGTAATCAGGCAGGTACTGTCATATTCATACGCCGCCCGGGCGAGGAGCCGCAGGTGGAGTTTCGTACAGCTGGTGGTCAAACGCTGGCGACGATCGTGCCGCTGGCTACATGGGAACGGGTCCACACCGCCTCCGCTTTGTTTGACCGGACGTTGACACCTGTCGCTGCCGCTCAGGGTCTGTCGTTTTGTCTGCATCCCTGGTCGGTATCAATGGAGGCAGTCGATCGCGCGCGACCCGGCCGCCCCGCTGCCGTACGTACCGGCACCCAATCGGGCTGTAATGATGGGCTGGTTATGCCTCTTGCGTTTCAGTTGGCCCGCGAGGCGGTTGCTGCGCTTCCCAGCTGCGCGTTGCTCGAGGCCAAGCAGTACCGCAATGACGTCATCCGACTTGCCGGATGCACGATACTGCAAGGCGACCGGGCTGCCGCCGCGCTCGCACGGAATGTTTTCGAAAGCGACTGGTTCAGTAGCACCCGCGGCGACCGAACCGAATATGGCATCCGCCATCTGTTTTTCGATCAGGTCCGCCTCGACTGGGCGGGAACGATTGCGGAGGGATCCGAAGCAGCTGCAAAGCTTTGGTCGAGCAGGCTGGAAAAAGCTTTAATTTCTCCAAAGCGCTTCGTCGGCGAGACGGCAGACCGAGTACGGATGGAAGCTACAGTCTTTCGATACGTCGAAAATCGCCGCTTTCAAGCGCCAGTGACGATCATCTGGACCAAAGAGAACGGCTATGGCTTTCGCGTCCATTCCGCTACAGTCGGCATCGAACAATCGCCTAAGTAAATGATAGATTAGCTTCATCCAATCAAAACGAGATTATGCGGAGTCCGCGAATGAGGGGTTTCTGGCATTCGACGCTTCCAAACGAAAAAGCCTCGTTTATTTCCTTTGCAGCCGTCATGTGTGCAGCGCTGTGGCTCGGATTAGCTGATGGATTTGCAAAGCTGATACCGATCGGCATTGGCTGCATTGCAATCCTCATATTGATCCTGCTCTCGATATTTGGTGCCATATGGGCTCGGTCATATACTGGATTGATCCGGTGGCGTGCTGGTCTGATAGCACCTTGCCTGCTCGCGATAGCCGTCATCCTATGCGGTCCTGCGGCGTTTATCAGCAGGTATACATCCGCATATCTGTACCTCCATTCTCATCATGACGAATTTCGCGGAAGTACCGTTAAAGGATATTCCGTGCTTCCATTCAGGGAAGGAATTCCAGGTGGTGGCTTGGCAATTATCCGCACAGACCTTTTGCGACCTGATCGACTACCGCAATCAAGCATGGTCAATTTGGTTGGCGAACGCATTCACTATTGCGACAAAATTCGGCAATTATATTACCTTTGCGCATATGATTGAGCGAAAAATCATGCTTTGTAAGGCTATATCACATGATAACAGTTGCGGTGCTTCTTGCGGCGGCAACCACATCACCCTTGTGTCCTGCCCCTGTTGGTGATCCAGTCGCAATCACCTCGACCCCACTGCCAGTAGAAAAACTTGGTGGTTCAGAGTCCACAAGCGAAACTTATCCATTCGTAGGACAACTCAGGTACCACTGGGGCGTCATGCTGCGGTCAGATAATAGCCGCTTTGTCCATCTGCGGTATCATCGTGGCCAGGTTTATTCGGAATCAAGCGGTTGCTGGTTCAGATGGGACATGCAAGTTGCTTATAGCCCTACCAAATCAGTGAATGGCCGCATTGGTGAGGCAATTTTCAATAGTTCATATGTCGAACACGAACCTGCCTATTGGCCGGACATACCAGGTTACCGTTTTATAACGGCTAAGGAAGTACATGTTGGTGGCTATGCCTGGCTCGGCGTGTGGAACGCAGAAGGAGTGACGGAGCGGTCCAAGATCATCGTCTATGACGGCCAGCGTCATACCGTGCTCGCCACTCTCCCGCTACGCATAGGTGGCATCGATATTACCCCGGAAATCCACACGGTACATCAATGGATAACGTTGATAGGAGAGGGTAAGCCTGCAAAACCCGTGCCGTGGTTTCAGGTTTCTTGGTTAGGTAGATAGATTATCCAATTCTAAAACATGATTGCTTTACCGTTATAAAGCCTATCTGATTTAATCATGCCACATTATATATAGATATATCGTTGGCTTATCATAATAAACACATACATATATAACATTAATCTATCGTCTGTTATAAAATTGTGAAGATATCTAGCCTCTGCCAACTAGCGGAGTGGCCTCGGAGAACGATAAACCACAAAATCTTGCAACGGATTGGTCTGCCAACGTCAGAAGGGGAAGCGCAGCGTCTTGTTCCGCTGCATCTACGCGCCTACCAGTCTTACCCCATTGGTGCCAGTAATGGGTTGTCCCGCTAGGCTGAACCGCCACATAGAGCGAATAGTCTCCAACGCGAGATGGGTCCTTATAAGTAAAATAAGTAACTACTGTTCCACGTGCAAATCCCTGTGGTCCATCGCCGCCGGATTGATACGTCTGTCGACGTACTTCTGATGCAACCGCACCTAACGCCTCATCTATGCAGCTAAAATCGATCTTTTTACGAAAATCCCGCTGATATGCTACATGTACGATAGGCTCGCCAGGATAGCAGCCTACCAGCGGGATACTGATTAAAATGGCGGCTAGGACATGTCGCATTGCCAGTTTTGATCAGCATTCGCTTATGCCCGCAACCGTCAAAATTTGTTTTGCCGATCGCGATCGGCGCGATCGCCAGCAAGCGAACGCTAGAGCGGATTCCATTCAGTCCGGATCATAGCCGCAGGAGCTGAAGTAGTTGGC
>NZ_JACYUG010000036.1 GCF_014841615.1 Sphingomonas sp. CFBP 8760
AACCCAAACCCTACAAATGGGTCAAGTCCGCCGACGACATCCTCGCCTCGGTCAGACGCTTCTGCCAGAAAACAATGAGACGAACTTCGGATTCAGGTGACTAGCCAGTTCTCTATCTATCCCGCCTGGCGAAAGCATATTCCGAAGGACCGGCATGCCGATGTGCGTAAGGCATTGCTTGGTGAGGTAGCTGGCATCGGCGAGTATCAGATGGGATTTGGCTGGGTGATTACGATGCCGCTCGACGAAGCGATCATGCCTGACGTGGGGCCTGAACTGTAAAATCTGGCAAGACGAGCGGCGATCAGCGGTGTCGGCAAGCCATCCGGCACCGACACCGCTAGTTGCATCCCCCCATCCGGTATTGCCGCCAGTAGCGATCCCACCTGATCGCTGCCCCGCCGGCGATGGCGGCGCAAGACAGCGACCGGCCGTCCGGCAAGGTGCAGCGGGCAACCATACGTTTGTAGCTCTTGCCGGTCGGTTCACAGGACAGACGCTTGCCCATGGTTAGGCAGGACATGATGCGCTGGGCTCGTTCGGCGGCTCGATCATCGCACGTATAGTTCAACCGCTGGGCATTGGACCGGCGATACGGTGCTGCACTCTCAAAGTCAGGTGCCTGCACCCCGACGACACGGATCTTCTCACCCGACTTGCACCACAACGGACCGTCACCGTCGTGAACGCGGATCACATCGCAGGTGAAAGACTGACAGCACCGTTTAGCGAGTAGATCGGCCAGAACCCGCCGCGATTTCTCCGCGGTCGCCTTCAGGCAAGTTTGGCTGCTCAGGCACTTTCCATCGGGCTCACGTGCGTCGAGATCGGCGGGTCGCGCCGGCGCAGGACGAAAAAGGGAAGGGCAAGCCGCCCTTCCCTCCTCACGTATCGACCGATTGGCTGCGCCGTCAGAAGCGGATGACGAGCCCTCCCTGCGCCTCGCCTGTGCTCACGCCGCCGCTGGTGAGATAGTTGCCACGCAGGTACAGCGTTGCGCCGTAGACATCGGCCTGCACGCCCACGCCCAGCTTGACGAAGCCATCGGGGTCGACGCCCTCCAGGCGGAAGCTGTTCGTCGTGTCGCCCAGGTAGCTGACCGTCCGGTAGCCCTTCACATTGCCCTGGAAGACGTAGGAGCCTTCCGCGAAAGGCTGGATACCGTTGAACGATCCGCTGAGCCGCACGCCCAGTTCCGGGTTCCATACGGTGTCCGTCCGCTTCGCGACGGCTAGGCCGATCCCGCCAGCGTCACCCTCTTCGAAGCTGTTGAACGAGTAGCGTCGGGCGTCGATCTTCGCAAAGGGCGAGACGAGCGCCTGCGCCAGGTCGAAGTCGTAGCTGGCGCGCGCCGTGAAGCGGAACTCTTTGCTGTCGAAGCTGGCCGCCGCCGTGCGGGCGAAGATTGGCAGCGATCGCGTCGCATCCCAGTTGCTCCAGCCGAACACCGCCTGCGCGCCCAGGTTGACGCCGGCCACCCGGACCCCGCCGTAAGCGCCGATCATGTAGGTGTCGGCGGTGGCAAGGGCGGGATAGCCCACCGGCCGAGCCTTGATCCGACCGTAGCCGCCGCCGATCCCGAAGGAGCTGCCGTTGCCGGTCGAGACCGCGAAGCCCGCCGAGCCGCCGTAATTGTCGGCCCGCAGCTTCTGAGCGCCAGTGTTGGCGTCGCCGTCTATCCGGGCAAACTGGCCGGTGGGGCGGAACCACAGCCCGATGCCGGAGCCCGCCGTGGCAGGCAGCTGATCCACTGCCTCGCCGAACGGCGCGGTCGTCGAAACCGCCTGCAGCGAGCCGTAGAAGGAGGCGGAACCGAGCTGGTTGAACGCGGTGGCCGCATCCGCCGCGCTGAGCTGGGTGTCCAGCCCGGCGATGACGGTCGCGAGGTCCTGCAGCTGCCCATAGCTCTGAACGTCGGTCACCGCGGTCGGATTGCGGATTGCGGTGATGCGGCTGATGACGTTCGGGATGGTGGCCTGGAGCCCCGCCGCCGCCGCCGCCACGTTCGTGTTGGTCGCGACGCTGCTATAGGCGTTGCGGGTCACGTCGAGCGACACCACCGTCGTGCTTCCCACCGTCCGTGGCGAGAGGGCGAAGGTGATGAACGGCGAGGAGATGCCCGAGTTCATCCTCAGCCCGGTAGCCGAGTAGGTCCCCGTCACCGTGATCACGTCCGCGACGCGACCCGCGGTGTAGATCGCGCCCGGCGTGGTGTTGACCGTCACCGCGCCTGCCAGCGTGGCATTGCCGTTGACAAGCATCGTCGACGGCGTGGAGCGGAGCGAATTGGTGTTGGTCGGGTCGTAGGCGACGAATGGGCTCAGTGAGATGCCGTAATTGGCGAAGCCCAGCGAGCCGTTCGCGGTGGCCGGCTCGGTGCTCGTTCCGAATGAGCGGACCAGCGCCGGCGTTGCTGCCACCGACAGCGTGCCGGTGGCGCTCTGGGTGTAGTTGCCGTCGACCCTGACCGCCAATCCCTGCAGAACGGTGCTGGAGCCGTCGGTCACCCGCCGGCCAAGCGTCAGCTGCGCGTTGTTCTCCATATTCCCGCGGATGCCGAACACGCCGGCGCTAGTACCCGAGTCGATCACGCCCAGCTGCAGCTCGCCCGCGCCGTTGCGGAACGTGCCCACGTCCATGGTGTAGGTCGCGAACGAGTTGGCCGCGGTCGGGGCGACGTAGCTGGCGCCCACGACGGTAAAGACCCCCGCGCCGGTCTTCTCGACCAGCGTGACCCCGGTGACCCGCACGCCGCTGCTCACGAAGACGCTCGGATCGAACGTGGTGCCGGACAGCGTTCCCAGCGCCGGATCGGTCACCAGATAGGTGCCGAAGTTCGGCGTGTTGACGAAGCGGGGCGTCGCCGCTCCGAAACCCACCGTCGAGGATGGCGTGTCGCTGGTGCCGACCCCGAGGAAGCCGTTGTCGTTCAGCCGCAGCGTCGTGTTGGTGAGCCGGGTGTTGTCCGTTGCCGACACGACCTGTGCCGTCACGTTGCCGGTGGTGATCGATCCCGCGTTGAGGTTCAAGGTGGTGGTGATGTCGCTGGTACGGAGCGTGGCGTTGGCGGCCGCGCCGGTCGACGGGTCGCCGATCACCGCGCCCGTCACGTTGATGCCGCCGAACAGCAGCCCGCTCTGGTTGACCGTGTAGGTCTGCGCGAAGCGGGTAGCGGGCACGGTCGCCGCGACCGTTGCGGATGTCGCGGTCTGGGTGTCGGTGCGGGAGAACTGGCTGACCGCCTGACCCAGCGCAATGCCGTTGCGGAGCACACCGGTGTTGGTCACCGTTCCCGTCGCACCGGCGACCGACACGGCACCGGACACGACGCCGCTGTTGGTGACGGCAGCGGTGCCGCCGGCGCCGGTGTTGGTCGTGGTGGTCACGTCACGCCGCTGAACCGAGTCGTTCAGCGCGATGGAGGTCGTCGTGCCGGTCGAATTCAGCCCGAGTGCGTTGGCATTCAGCGAGCCGTAGATCGTTCCCGAGTTGGTCGCGCTCGCGCCGCCGACGCTCTGGACCGCCACGGTGAGCGGCGAGCCCAAATACCCCGTCGAGGTGCCGATCACGCCTGCGTTGGTCAGGCTGGCCGCGCCGCCGACCACCGTTCTCGTGTTGGTATTCGTCTGCCCGGTCTGCGTGCCCGCGGTGAAGGTGTTCGCTTGCTGGTTGGTCGAGTTGAAGAAGTTCGACCCTACGAAGACCGACCCGGTGTTGCCCGCATTGACCCGCGAGCCCACCGCGATGGTCAGCGTCGAGCCACCGACGCCGGCGACGTTGATGGTGCCGGACGTCGCCGAGGTATTCGTCGCCTGCAGCGCGGCGGCCGTATTGATCGCGAGCGAGGCCGCGCCGCCGCTCCACGTCGAGCTGCTCGAAGAGGTAGAGCCGGTCGGCGTCGGAAAGACGAACGCCGTCGTGCTGGTGCCGCTCGAGTTGGTCTGGCTTGACGAGTTGTTGAGCGTCTGCCCGGTGGTGACGCTCACCCCGCCGACAACCTGCCCGGCGAGCGTCGCCGAGGCGGTGCCGAACGAGCTAAATACGGTTGCCGCGCCGGTCCGGCCCGCGAGCGTCGCGGTGACGTTGCCGTAGCTGGTCGGCAGCGTCTGCGTCGTGGCGGCGGTGACGACCCGGTTGATCGCGTTGGCGGCGGTGCGGGCGTCAATCGTACTGTTGTCGGTGCGCGAGTCGCCCGGCGAGCTCGATACCACCTGCACCGTCCCCGCGACCGTGCTGTCGCTCGACATGGTGAGCGAGGCGGCGGTGCTGCCCGCGCCGGTACCACGGCCGAACACACCCACGCTGCCGCCTACGGTGGCCCGCGTCAGCGTCACCGCACCGCTGCCTGCCGCGCCCTGGTTGGTGCTGAAGCTGGTGCTGGTGGCCGATTGCGCGACTTCGGTCGGCACCGGACCCGCGGTGGTCGCGGCGATCGTGCTGCGGCTGGCGGTGTCGGAGCCCGACGTCGTATTGGAAGCGAAGCCGCCGTTCACGGTGATGCCGCCGTCGACCGTCCCGCCGGTGACCGTTGCGGTCACGGCGCCGTTGGCGGCGAACAGCGACAGGCTGCCGGTGCCCGTGCCGTTGTTGCGTAGCGCACCGGTGACGGTGGCCGCGCTGTTACCGGCGGTCTGCGTCGCGGCGTTGCGGTTCTGGGTGCTCGTCACCGTCTCGCTGGCCGGCGTCGCCGGAGCGGTGAACGGCTGGGTCGTGGTGGTCGTGGTGCTGGTCGCGCTGCCCGTCGAGTTCGTCGTGCCGGCCTGGCCCGAGAAGTTGGCGTAAAGTACGCCGCCGATCGTGGCCGTGCTGCCCGCGTCGCCGAACTGGCTGACCGAGCGCGACGTCGCCAGCGTCGAGCCCTGCGCTGCGCCGACGGTGCCGCTGTAATCGCCGGTGGCGATGCCGCCGGCCGCGATCGCACTCGACGTGCTCGCGCTGCTCTGGACGGTGACCACGGTGTTGCCGCCGGCGGCGGCCGGGGTGGTCGTGGTGGTGACGTTCGGCGCGAAGGTGGTGCCGTTAGTCGTCAACGTCGTCGTGCTGCCCGACGAGGTCAGGTTGACGTTGCCGAAGATCGCGCCCGCATTGGTCAGCGTGGCGCCGGCCAGACCGGACACGTTGACCGTATCGGTATTGTCCAGATCACCGATCACGCTGCCCGCCCGATTGACGAGGGTGGCGGCGCCGCCGATCGCCGTATTCGTGGTCGCGCTGCTGTTCGCGGTGGCGATGGTCTGCGCGCCGCCGCTGCTCGCGGTGGTGGTCTGCGAGTTGCGCGTGTTGCTCAGCGTCTGCACCGTGCGGCTGCTGGTCACCGTCGCGCCGTTGCGGACGCGGCCGGCATTGTCCAGGCTCGTGCCGCCGCTAGCCGTCGCGCTCACCGAACCGAAGACGTTGCCGGTGCTCGCGATCGTCACCGCGGAGGTCGCCCCGGTCGCCGTACGGTTCGTGGTGGTGATGTTGGCGAAGTCGCCAGTGGCCAGCATCGTGTTGTTATTCTGCTGCGTAACGGTGCCGGTGCCGACGCTGGTTGCGTTGACGTTGCCCAGCGTCGCGATCGTGGTGCCGTTGCCCGCGCCGACGTTGCCGGCGATGGTGACTGCGGCGGGACCCCGGTTCGACGCCGCGGAGACACTGCCGAACACGCGTCCGGTGGAGGCCTGGTCGATCGTCACCGCGCCGCCCACCGGCGTCGTGCGGCTGGTCGACGCGAACGTCGATCCAGTCGCCGACGACGTTGCCGTGTTGGAGAAGCTGCTGTCGTTCTGCTGCGAGTTGACCGTCACGTTGCCGCCGGCGGTGGAGGTGCCGACCGCACCCGCGAGTGAGGCGGAGGCGGCCGAAGGACCAGTCGACACGTTCAGGCCGGCGATCTGCGCGTCGGCGCCGATCGTGGCGTTCGCCGCGCCGCCGACCGCCGTGGTCGTATTGCTGTTGGTCGCGGTGGTCACCCCGCCGGCCGTAGCGATGTTGCTGCCGCCCGGAATGAAGCTCGAGCTGCTGGAGCCGGTCGCCACGTTCACCGCACCCGCCAGCGCATTGAGGCTGAGCTGCGCGCCGCCGATGCCGAACAGCGATACGCCCTGCGGCACTGCCGCCGTCGTGCCGACGGCAGGAATCGCAACGGGAGCGGTGATCGTCGCCGTGACCAGCCCGCCGGTGACGGTCGTGGTGGTCAGCCCGTCGACGCTCGGCGTGCCGGTGGTGGCCTGGACGCTGCGGAACGACTGGAGATTGACGGCGGTCGAGCCGCTTCCTCCGTTAGCCACGTAGACCGGGCCGCTGCTGGTCAGCGTGATCGGCCCCGATCCGGTCAGCACCAGCCCGCCCGCGATCGTGCCCGTGTTGCTCGCGGTGATCGCGCCGCCGACGCCGCTGGCGTTGACGACCCCGGAGATCACGCCGCTGTTGGTCAGCGCAAAGCTGTTCGTCGTCGCTGCCGGCGTTCCCGAATAGAAGAAATTCACCGGTGCCGCGGCGGTCGTCCCGGTCGCGAGCACGCCGAGCGTTCCGGCGTTGTTGAGCGCAACCGCACCGTTGAACAGCGTTCCAGAAGGCTGCAGCGTCGTCGCGCCGTCCGACGTGATCGTGGCGCCGGTCTGCACATTGATCGTCACCGACGGCGGGGTGGCGGAGTTGATCGCGGCGTTCGCCGGGGCCACCGTCGTCGTACCGGTGCATGTAACCGTGGCGGCGGTCGCCGTGCACTGCGCGGTGGCGGGCGATGAGCTCAGCGCCGCGGCGCAGATCGTGGTGGCAGTGCCGACGAAGAGCCGGGCCTTAGTCGAGAAGCGCATACAATCCCCCTATTTCTTTCGCATTCGCGCCACACCTTACCGCCGCCGATCGACACGATCGGACGCCGGTGATGTTCTTCGCCCGTTTTCCACGCTTTTCTGCGGAGGCGCTGTGACGGCTGTCACACAAGGAATGTGATTTACGTCACATCGACGCGGAGCGTCGTGATGCGTCGGCGACGGAACATGCCCGGAGACTGGCGCCTCGGCCTTGCGCGATCGGCGGCCGATGCACGAGGGGACTTTGGTCCGATCCGATCCGGCAACGAGTTCCCGTCATTTCGAAAGTTTCGGGGCAGGTGACTACCCATCTATCCTGCGCAGCCAATTCGATCGTCTGAGCTTTGAAGGGGACAGACGGTGGCGAATTTCGGTATAGTGTGGGAGGCGATGCACTGAACCACCCGACGCTCAAGGGTGTCGCGGCCGTGCAGGTCGATCGCGTCGGAATGTGGCCGACGACCCGGCGTACCGAACAACCGCACCATCACGGCAGGTCGGCTGCGCGGCTAATCCGTTCTTACACCATGTTCGATCCTGAACCTCGGGACCGCCAGTTCGTCGAAAGCGGCGTGCAGCTTGTGGAGGCTCTGACGCCGGTTTTGCTCAGCGTGCGGAGATTCTACCCGGCTGTCAGCATGTTGAATATCGCGCAGCCGACATCTTGTGCATTGATTTGCACTACGAGATAGTCGTCGCAGAAAGGTGTGGCAGCTCGTCGGCAAAGCGGGATAAGCCGATGCTCTCCCAAGCTTCAGTCTCACTGCTAACGCCGAGCGCGCGTGCGATGCGGCGGATCAGTTCGGACGGAGCAAGGACGTATCCGCTTCTGCCGCTCGAAATGACCCCTTCTCGACGCAGCAGCGACATCTCTCGCGAGATCGTTTCTCGGGACGTAGACGTACGTGCGGCGATTTCGCCGTGGCTTGGCAACTGGGCCGTGCCTTGGCGCAGTAGCTCGACGTACAGCCGGTGGCTGGCGGGCAGGCAGCCCAGTTGCGTGAGCTGACGCATCGTTGCGGCAAGTAGCATGTCTCGCGCCTGTTCGATCCGTTCAGGCATACCGGGAGCATCGCGCCCGGTCCAGGCGATCCGCGTTACCGTGATGGCACGATAGGTAGGTGCCGCTGCAGGGGTGCTCAGCGCATCCAGCGGTAGTGCTATATCCCCCGGCTGCAACCGGACCAATTGAAACACGGCACGATGTCCGGTTACCAGCTCGATAACGAGCGCACCTTCCTGAACCACTGCCACATCGCCGTGATCCGGGCAGACGAACGGATCGCCGGCCCTTAGATACGTCGACGGTCGAAGCCGGTCGCCTCCCACCGGGAGAGGCGTCGTCGACATCGCCTTACCGGCTTGCCACCGACCCGTCCGGCAGATCGCCGCCCTCTGATGGTACATTCCCCCTCCAATTCTGGCTCATCACGCGAGTGGAGCCGACCGGGACCATCTAGGGCAACGCGACGATGGTCGGCCCGTCGCATATCGTGTCAAATGGTCGAATCGGATGGTGGAGGTTCGATGCGGGACTGGTTGAGAGAAGCGAGCAGTTGCTGGATCGTCTCGTCGGCGGACCACCGTTTGCCGATCCGACGCTTGTATCCCGACGCGCCCCAACGCTCGGAACGCTGTTGTGAGCGACGCAATACATCTATCAATTGCGTGCGATCGCCGAAGCTGCTCGCGATGAACGCGGCCCAGGAATGATCGGATTGCGATGTCGCCTTCGCCTGAGAAAGCGCCCGGCTGAACATCGCCCGGTACACCGCTGCACGGTCGCCGCAAACGACCTCCTGTTTGATCATGCCGCTATAGGCAGCAAGCTCCGGCGCTGCACGTGATTTGGCACGCAGGTGCAGATAGTGGGCGTAGCCAGGCAGGTCGTCTGCAGCGAAGGCAATGACACTAAGGCAGTCGTGCGCGCTCGCCAACATCGGTTCCTGCCGGACGAGATCGTTGAGCAGCGCCCGCGCTTCCTCTTCACGTCCGGCCGACCATAATCCCCAGGCATAATCGGCGATGAGATAGGTCGCCCCCGGTGCCAGACGCCTTGCAGCATCGAACTCCCGGATCGCGGCGGCATGCTCGCCGTTGTCGGCGAGTATATTAGCATAACATTGGCGCACCAGCGCATCGTTCAGAGCAGCGTCTATCGCCCGGTGAAATAGCCGCCCCGCCGCTGCGGGGTCGCGATCCCACCAGTATGCCACCACACCCAGCACGCGCAGCGCCGTTGCGGAGCGCGGTCCCCATCGCAGCGCCGCCATTGCCTCGCGACGTGCATTACCCATCGCTAGGGCATCGGGCAGCGACCCGAACTCGCGCGAAAGGAGATAACCTTCCGCGAGCGCCTCCCGCACGTCTGGGTCGGCGGGTACCTGCGCGCGCGGCGTCTGCAACGTCGCGATCGCGGTGTTCAGGCGCTCGGCGGAGCGCGACGCGATGTCGTCGCGTGCCTGAAGCAGCTTCGCCTGCTGCACTGGTCCGAGCACGACAGCGGTTGGAGGTGCCCGGTCGCGGATTGCGACGAACGTCAGCAGTATGAGGCCGGTGAATGCGCGATCACGGCCGCCACCCACCGCCAGCGGCGAGGCAAAGCGGTGGCCGTGCTTGCGGCGGGCGGCAGCTCCGGCGTCGTTGTCGGTTCGGTGGCGTGAATGGCATCGATCGTGGTGGACTCGTTATCGAGAACGCTCTCGATCTTCAGGCGCTCGCTGTGCAACCAGGCGTCGAGTTCGTCCCGCAAGCTCTTGCTTGGATTGTGACGTCTATCATGTCGATGGGGTATGCCAAGCGTTCACCAAACACGAACGCTGGTTCCGCGGCGCCGAACTACCACTTTCAAAGACCCCGGATGGATACTAATAACTAACCAGAAACTGGTTCGTTTAGGCTTCTTGGGCCGTATGAGCCTCAAAGTCACGTGAGAACAGATATAGATCAAACTGGTAGCGCGTTGGCAATTGAGGAGCTTTATACGTACCCCTAACCAGATAGG
This sequence comes from Sphingomonas sp. CFBP 8760, assembly GCF_014841615.1. Taxonomy (GTDB): domain Bacteria; phylum Pseudomonadota; class Alphaproteobacteria; order Sphingomonadales; family Sphingomonadaceae; genus Sphingomonas. The sequence continues at coordinate 9,802 of NZ_JACYUG010000036.1, forward strand.
CAAAGGCCACTACATTAGCTTTGACAATGCGCGGTCCCGGAGCGTTAGCCCCGTTCATCGGTTGGAATGCGGACGTGTGTGGCGACCCGGCGATCGTACCGCTGATGGCCGGCACAACGGTGACGCTGCATCCGATGACCAACGACAGTTTCGAACTGATCGCGGCGGCACGCCGGGCGGCAGGGCGCGCCTGGCGGGACGGCTACGCCTACACCAAGGCGGGCGTTTTGAACCGCCCCGGGTTTGCCGGAGGCGTTGGGTTGTGAGTCACGCTGCCATATCGATGTTGTCCGCGGCAGCATAATACAGCTCTTCGGCTTCGGCAGGCGGGATGTTGCCGATGGGTTCGAGCAGCTGGCGATGGTTGAACCAGTCGACCCACTCGAGGGTACCCGCGGAGACCTCACCATGCTGCGACCTGTCGACTGCACTGGGCTGCCCCGGCCAAAGGCGCCTAGTACGGCTTTCTGCTCAATCGCAGTCGCTGCTGGACCGATTCGGTCGCCTCACCGGGTTACACTTCTGGACTTGCCCCGCTTAAGTGGAGAGGCATTTGCTCAGCGTGACACGGTTC
>NZ_JACYUG010000037.1 GCF_014841615.1 Sphingomonas sp. CFBP 8760
CCACAGCGTATCCTGAATGGGTGGCCGGGAGGGGGAGCGGGCCGGCACCGCCTTCGAAACTCGCTCTTTCGCGGGTTTCCAAACAAACTCTCAGATCAGAAGCGCCAGCCGATCGAGGACTGGATGATCGGATAGACCTTGTAGTCGTTCACGTCGTCCTGCACGTTCTGGCGTTCGTTGCGAAGACGGGCCTGAAACGTCGGGTCGTTGCGCAGCGATCCCGATGCCGTGAACTCCTGGATGCGCACCGCGCCCTGGAACAGGGCACCCACTTCGAACCCGAACGTGAAGCCGCGCCGGTTCGACCCCGCCCAGCCCAGCGTCAGGGCCGGTGCGACCTTCTTCACCCGGGCGCGACCGGTCAGGATGCCGACCTGCGCGCCGGAATAGGAGACATCGTCGATTTCGACAGAGCCTTGCCGGGAGAAATCGCCCGACAATCCGGCCCGGTTGCGGTTGATCCGTGCGCCACCCGATACGCGGAAGCTGCCCCCGAACGGATGGACGTCGACCATCGCGCCGAACGACTTCAGCTTCAATTCCGCATTATAGTCGTTGTCGTCCACCGTCAGGTCACGGCCGAAACCCAGAAACGTGGCGTTACCCCGGATGCCGACATGGTCCGAAAAGCGCCAGCCCGCTTCCGGTCCGATCCCCAGCGTTCCCGCCGTCACCGCCACCAATATCGTCGAACCGCCATCGGCCGGTCCCTGTACCGCATCCTGCGCCATGGCCGATCCGGCGGCCATCGTCGTCATCGTCGCCAGCATGATGCCGGCCCCCCGCAATATGGTCATGCATACCTCCCGTAGGCCGGGCGTCCGCCACGGCCATCACATCCGGGCAATGCACGAGCCCCTCCCCTGCATCCCCCGACGGCATCTCCGTGCCTCGGGCCGGCGGGACGTCACATCCCCCAAATGAGGTATGGCGTCGAAGAAAAATCCTGTCTTTCCAACCGAAACGGGTGTTCCACGCCGAGATGCACCTGACCGGCCGGCGCGTATCCCGTCCGTTCAGTATCCGGCATAATCCGAGAAGCGGGTGATGGTGGGATCGAACTTCATCGTCACCTTGCCGGTCGCGCCGTGGCGCTGCTTGGCGACGATCAGCTCGGCCAGGCCGGCGGCGGCCTGATAGCGTTCGCTCCACATCGCGTGCTTGGTCTGCACGTCGGCGCTGCTGCCCGCGGTCGGCATCTCCGGCTCGCTCATCGCCAGATAGTAATCGTCGCGATAGACGAACCAGACCATGTCGGCGTCCTGCTCGATCGATCCCGATTCACGCAGATCGGACAGCATCGGCCGCTTGTCCTCGCGGCTTTCCACCGCGCGGCTCAACTGCGACAGCGCCAGCACCGGCACGTTCATGTCCTTGGCCAGCGTCTTCAGCCCGCGCGAGATTTCGGAGATTTCCTGCACGCGGTTGTCGCTCTTGGTGCCTGAGGTCAGCAGCTGGAGATAGTCGACCACCACCAGCCCGATTTCGTTGTTGTGCCGCCGTTGCAGGCGCCGCACGCGGGTATGCAGCGCGCTGATGCTCAGGCCGCCGGTGTCGTCGATGAACAGCGGCAGGTTCTCCAGTTCCGCCGCCGCCGCCGCCAGTTGCCCGAATTCCGTGCGGCTGATCTTGCCCATGCGCAGCGATTCGGAACTGATCTGCGACTGTTCCGCCAGGATACGCGTCGCCAGCTGGTCCGCGCTCATTTCCAGGCTGAAGAACGCGACCTTGGCGCCCACCGAATCGGCCGGGGCGATCCCGTCCGCCATGTCGCGCATCCAGCGCCGCGCCGCGTTGAACGCGATGTTGGTGGCGAGCGAGGTCTTGCCCATACCCGGTCGCCCGGCCAGGATCATCAGATCGCTGTGGTGCATGCCGCCGATCTTGGCGTTGATCGAATCGAGCCCGGTCGTCACGCCCGACAGGTTGCCGCCCGAATTCAGCGCGCGCTCCGCCATCTTGACCGCCATCGTCGTGGCCTGTGCGAAGGTCTTGGTCGCGTTCTCCGCGCCGCCGTCGCCGGCCACCTTGTACAGCTCCTCCTCCGCCGCCTCGATCTGCGCGCGCGGGTTCACCGCCTCGGACGTGTCCATCGCCCGGTCGACCAGCGTCCGCCCCACCGTCACCAGCGCGCGCAGCATCGCCAAATCGTAGATCTGCTGCGCGAACTGCCGCGCGCCGATCAGCCCCGCGCCCGATCCGGTCAGCCCCGCCAGATAGGCGGGACCACCCAGTTCGCGCATCCCCTCGTCCGCCTCGAACATCGGGCGCAGCGTGACGGGTGTCGCCAGCATGTCGGCGGCGCGCAGCGTCTTGATCGCGGCGAACACGCGGCCGTGGACGGGTTCGAAGAAATGCACCGGTTCCAGCCGGTCGACCAGATCGTCGGCCAGCCGGTTGTCGATCATCATCGCGCCGAGCATCGCGGCCTCCGCCTCGACGTTGCGGGGAAGCTGGGGCGCGGGCGGAGTCGCGGGCGCGGGGAATGCAAGGGTTGCCATGCCCGGCCCATACCCCCGCGACTCCATCGCTTCAAAGGGCATGTGACGATCAGTGACAGTTTGCGGACACGCCGCTATCCGGGGGCATGGCCGATCCGCGCATCATCGCCGTCGAACTGGACGAGGGCAGCATCGGCTGGCGCTCGGCCGATGTCGATCAGGAACGCCGCATCGCGATCTTCGACCTGATCGAGCAGAATCATTTCGCGCCGCAGCGGGTCCATGCCGATGGCTATGCCGGCCCGTACCGGATCAAGCTGCAGACCGAGGAAGGCCGTCTCGGCATTCACATCCACCGCGAGGACGGGGCGCATCTGGAAACGCTGGTCCTGGCGCTCGGGCGGTTCCGCCGGCCGATCAAGGACTATTTCGCGATCTGCGACAGCTATTACCAGGCGATCCGCCGCGCCACCCCGCAGCAGATCGAAACCGTCGACATGGCTCGTCGCGGCGTCCACAACGAGGCGGCCGAAATGCTGCGCGAACGGCTGGAGGGCAAGATCGAGGTCGATTTCGACACCGCCCGCCGCCTGTTCACGCTGATCTGCGTCCTCTATCTGCGCGGCTGATCGCCGCCGACATTCGCCAACCGGAACCTCAACCGACATCATGACCGATCTTATCGCTTCCGACTACGCCGTTCCCGCGCTGGTGCAGGCCGCCCGCGTCGCGGCGCTGAATGCCCATGCCCCCTATTCGCGCTTCGCGGTCGGTGCGGCGTTGCTGATGACCGACGGCAGCGTCATCACCGGCGCCAATGTCGAGAATGCCAGCTACGGCCTGTCGCTCTGCGCGGAGACGGTCGCGATCGCCACCGCCGCCGCCGCGGGTCGCCTGCGCGACGTGGCGGCGGTGGCGGTGATCGGCGGCGCGATGGACGATGCCGGCCGCCCCACCGGCACCGTGCCGGTCAGCCCATGCGGCCGCTGCCGTCAGGTGCTGAACGAGGCGGCACAGCTCGGCGGCCGCGACCTGCCCGTGCATTGTGGCGCGGCGGAGGGTGATGTGGTGACCAGCTATCGGCTGTCCGACCTGCTGCCCCACGCCTTCGGCCCCGCCGATCTCGGCATCGCGTGACGATGCCCGCACCCTTGCGCATCGGGCGCGAGGGGATTAAGTGGCGGCGTATCCGACAGCGAGGATGATCCCCCGCGCCGGTTCCCCTGACAAGGGAAACGGCGGCTGGGTTCATGTCTCCCGATCGACCAAACAGATTAGCGGGCGTGACGGTACGTGGCGAAGACGACCCCCATGGAGTTCATCAACCAGGTCAAGACGGAGACCCGCAAGGTCACCTGGCCGACCTGGAAGGAAACGTGGATGACCGGCCTGATGGTCGTCATCATGACCACGATCCTCGCCCTGTTCTTCCTGGGTGTCGACTCGTTCTTCAACGCGGTGGTCAACGCCCTGCTCAAGCTCGCGCAGTAAGGAACAACGCACGATGGCGCGCTGGTACATCATCCACGCCTATTCGGGCTTCGAGGGCAAGGTCCGCGACGCGATCATGGCGGAAGCGACCCGGCTCGGGCTCGACCGTCTCGTCGAGCAGATCGAGGTGCCGACCGAAACCGTGACCGAGGCCCGTCGCGGCAAGAAGATCGCGGTCGAACGCAAGTTCATGCCCGGCTACGTCCTCGCCAAGCTCGACATGACCGATCAGGTCTACCACCTGGTCAAGAACACGCCGAAGGTGACCGGCTTCCTCGGTTCGATGGGCAAGCCCCAGGCGATCAGCGAATCCGAAGCGACGCGGATGCTGAATTCCAAGGAAGAGGCCGCCGCCGCGCCGAAGACCAAGGTCAAGGTGGATTACGAGATCGGCGACGCGGTCAAGGTGCTGGAAGGCCCCTTCGCCAGCTTCAACGGCACCGTGGAATCGCTCGACTTCGACAAGTCGAAGGTATCGGTCAGCGTGTCGATCTTCGGCCGCGCCACCCCGGTGGAACTGAATTTCGAGCAGGTCGAGCGGAGCAAGTAAGGCTGAAGCCTTATTTGCGAACGCCGGCCGGCGGGCCGCGAAAGCGGTTCCGTCCGACGTCACGACGCGGCTTTGCCGCGGCGCGGCCGCCGGCGCTCCACCTTGCCCCCCACCGCGCTTTCGTCTAAGCGCGCCCCCTTCCCGTGCATCTGCACCGGATAGCCTCGCGGGAGGACGTTCGCGTCCGTTCGAACCGCTAAACTTGGAACAGAGAGACAATGGCAAAGAAGATCACAGGTTACATCAACCTGCAGGTTCCTGCCGGCGATGCGAAGCCCGCCCCGCCGATCGGGCCGGCGCTGGGTCAGCGCGGCGTGAACATCATGGAATTCTGCAAGGCGTTCAACGCGTCGACGACGGATATCGCCAAGGGGACGCCGATCCCCACCAAGATCACCGTCTATGCCGACCGTTCGTTCAGCTTCGAGACGAAGACGCCGCCGGCGACCTTCCTCATCAAGCAGGCCGCCGGCCTGAAGTCGGGTTCGAAGGAGCCGGGCAAGGTGTCCGCGGGCAAGATCGCGCGCTCCAAGCTCGCCGAGATCGCACAGGTCAAGATGAAGGACCTGAACGCCAACGACATCGAGGCGGCAACGAAGATCATCGAAGGTTCGGCCCGCGCCATGGGCCTCGAAGTGACGGAGGGCTGATCCATGGCCAAGCTGAGCAAGAAGCAGAAGGCGAACGCCATCAACCCCGAGACGCTGCACGGTGTCGACGAGGCGATCGCGCTGGCCCGTTCGAACGCCACGTCGAAGTTCGACGAGACGATCGAGGTCGCGCTGAACCTGGGTGTCGATCCGCGTCACGCCGACCAGATGGTCCGCGGCGTGGTGAACCTGCCCAAGGGCACCGGCAAGACGGTGCGCGTCGGCGTGTTCGCGCGCGGCGCGAAGGCGGACGAGGCGCGTGAGGCCGGGGCCGACGTGGTCGGTGCAGAAGACCTGATGGAGATCATCCAGGGCGGCACGATCGATTTCGATCGCTGCATCGCGACCCCGGACATGATGGGCGTCGTCGGTCGCCTCGGCAAGGTGCTGGGTCCCAAGGGCCTGATGCCGAACCCGAAGCTGGGCACCGTGACGATGAACGTCGCGCAGGCCGTCAAGGACGCCAAGTCCGGTCAGGTCGAATACCGCGTCGAAAAGGCCGGCATCATCCATTCCGGCATCGGCAAGGCATCGTTCCCGGCCGAGGACCTGCGCGCGAACTTCGACGCGCTGGTCGATGCGGTCGTGAAGGCGAAGCCGTCGGGCGCGAAGGGCAAGTATGTCCGCAAGATCGCGCTGTCGTCGACGATGGGCCCCGGCATCCGCGTTGACACGGCGGAAGTCGCCGGCGCGTAAGCCGAAGCGAGGCGCGCAGCACAAGCTGCGCGCCGCTGCGCCAAAGGCACACGCGCACGGCCGGCCAGCGCGGGCAAAGCCCACGACTGACGACATGGGACTTGCTCCCATGTCGGCCTCAGCCGGATGAAAACGAAAGGGCCGGGCTAACCCCCGGCCCTTTTCGCATGGGGCACCCGGTTCGCCGCCATCGCCAACCGGATCGCCTTGCCCGGCCCCATCCCGTCATTGCGAGCGCAGCGAAGCAATCCAGAGCCCGGCGCGTGACGCCCTGGATTGCGCCGCTACGCTCGCAACGACGGGGCAGGTCAGGCTATGTCATCCCGCGCCGGAAAACCCAGGAGTCCCGTCATCCCCGACCCCCGCCGCATCCTCGTCGATGCCGATGCCTGCCCGGTGAAGGACGAAATCTACCGCGTCGCATGGCGGATCGGCGTCGCGGTGGTCATCGTCAGCAACCAGCATCTGCGCGTGCCCGCCCACCCGCTCGTCTCGCGCATCGTCGTCAGCGACGGATTCGATGCCGCCGACGACTGGATCGCGGAGGCGGCCGATGCGAAATCGGTTGTCGTCACCGCCGACATCCTGCTCGCCGATCGCTGCCTGAAAGCGGGCGCGACGGTGTTGTCACCCACCGGCAAGCCCTTCACCACCGCCTCGATCGGCGGCGCCATCGCCACCCGCGCGATCATGGCCGATCTGCGCGCGGGCGGCGATCAACTGGGCGGCCCCGCCCCCTTCGCCAAGGCGGACCGTTCCCGCTTCCTCTCCGCGCTCGACGCGGCGCTGGTGAAGCTGAACCGGTAAGGCATTATGACATGAAACCCACCCATCCGTCGTGGCGAGCGTAGCAAAGCATTCTAGAGCCGGATGACATCAGGTTGAACCGGCTGTTCGTCGTTGCGAACGGAGCGAAGCAATCCAGGGCGTCTTGGTCCGGCGCTGGATTGCTTCGCAACGCTCGCAACGACGGGGCGGGTTACACCGATGTCATCCTGCTTCAGGCTTCCCCCTCCGGGAAATCGGTCGCCACGCTCGCCGTGCGCCGTCCCTCGATCTCGGCCAGCCGGGCGCGCAGCCGATCGGTCACCGCGTCCATCCCGAACGCGCCCAGCACCATGTGCCGGGGCGGCGCCTCCTCCTCGGCCAGCGCGATCATCGCCGCCGCCGCGCGGACCGGGTCGCCTGGCTGGGTGCCGCTATACCCCCTGGTCGAATCCAGCCGCGCCCCGGCGGTCTCCGCATAGGCGTCGATCCGCACCGGCGTCTGGCGCAGCGACCGGCCCGCCCAGTCGGTGCGGAACGGCCCCGGCTCGACGCAGGTCGCGCGGATGCCGATCGGTGCCCCTTCGGCCGCCAGCGCATCGGTGAAGCCCTCCACCGCATGTTTCGACGCGGCATAATAGCCCGATCCCGGGAACCCGACGAGCCCGGCGACCGAGGTGATGTTGATGACATGCCCGCTGCCCCGTGTCCGCATCCCCGGCAGCACCGCCCGCGTCAGCGCGAACAGGCCGAACACGTTCGCCTCGAACTGCGCGCGGATCTCGTCGTCCTCGCCCTCCTCGATCGACGCCTGATAGCCATAGCCGGCATTGTTCACGAGCACGTCGATCCGCCCGAACCGGGCCTCCGCCGTGGTCACCGCCGCCGCGACCTGCGCCGGATCGGTCACGTCGAGCGCCACCGCCAGCACGCGGTCGTCCGCGCCGTCGGCCAGATCGGCGACCCGCGCCGCATCGCGCGCGGTCGCCACCACGCGCCAGCCGCGCGCCAGCACCCGCTCGGCCAGGGCGCGGCCGAAGCCGGTCGAACAGCCGGTGATGAACCACACGGGATCGGCAGGAAGCGTCATCATCTTTGTCCTTGTCGTCAGGCACCGCCAATGATCGCCGCCCCGCCCCGGTTCCCGCATCCGCCGCCATCGGCTATCGTGCCGCGATGACCCAGCGCACCGGCGGCCGCCTCCTTGTCGATCAACTCGTGGTGCAAGGGTGCGATCGTATCTTCACCGTGCCCGGCGAGAGTTTCCTGGCGGTGCTCGACGCGCTGCACGACACGCCCGCCATTGATCTCGTCACCTGCCGGCAGGAGGGCGGAGCCGCGTTCATGGCGTGTGCGGACGGCACGCTGACCGGGCGACCCGGCATCGCCTTCGTCACGCGTGGGCCGGGCGCGACCAATGCGTCGATCGGGGTGCATGTCGCGATGCAGGACAGCCGGCCGATGATCCTGTTCATCGGCGATGTCGATCGCGCCACCCGCGACCGTGAGGCGTTTCAGGAGATCGACTTCGCGGCGATGTTCGCGCCGATGGCGAAATGGGCCGCCCGGATCGACGACGCGGCGCGCATCCCCGAATATGTCGCGCGCGCCTATGCCACCGCGATGAACGGCCGCCCCGGCCCCGTCGTGCTGGCGCTGCCGGAGGACATGCTGCTCGACCGGGTCGAGGCTGCCGACCGGCCCCGGGTGGAGCGGCTGGCCCAGCCGGCCGCTCCGATCGCGATGGCACAGCTTGCCGGTCTGCTCGACGCGGCCGAGCGCCCGGTTGCGATCATCGGGGGTGCCGACTGGAACGACGCGGCCGCGCGCGGCGTCGCCGACTGGGCCAGCCGCAGCGGTATCCCGCTGGCCGCCGCGTTCCGCCGGCAGGATGCGGTCGCCAACGATTGCCCGGTCTATGCCGGCAATCTCGGCTACGGCCCCGCCCCCGCGCTGGTCGAGCGGGTTCGCGCCGCCGACCTGTTGCTGGTGATCGGCGCCCGGCTGGGCGAGGCGACCACCGACGGCTATACGCTGGTCACGCCGGACCATCCCGGCCAGCGTCTGGTCCATGTCCACCCCGATCCGCACGAACCGGGCATGGTCTATCGCACCGATCTGCCGATCTGCGCCGGGATGGCCGATTTCGCCGAGGCGCTGGCCGCGATCGACCTGTCGCTCCGGGCCGAGGGCGCGGCCGCCCATGCCGCATGGCTCGACTGGTCCACCCCCGCCCCGCGTGCCGGCGTGACGCTCGATCTCGGCCCCTGCGTCGCGACGATGCGAAAGATGCTGCCCGCCGATACGATCATCTGCAACGGCGCCGGCAATTATTCCGGCTGGTGGCACCGTTACTGGCCCTATGCCGGCCCGGGCACCCAACTGGCGCCGACCGCCGGGGCGATGGGCTATGGCCTGCCCGCCGCGATCGCCGCCGCGCTGCGCCGTCCGGGCAGAAGCGTCGTCGCGCTGGCGGGGGACGGGTGTTTCCTGATGAACGGACAGGAACTCGCCACCGCCGTCCAGCATGGTGCCGATATCCTCGTCATCATCGTCGACAATGGCGGCTACGGCACGATCCGGATGCATCAGGAGCGGGAGTTTCCGGGCCGGATCGCGGCTACGGCCCTGACCAATCCGGATTTCGCCGCCCTGGCCCGTGCCTATGGCGCATGGGCCGCGACGGTCGACCATACCGAGGATTTCGCCCCCGCCCTCGCCGAGGCACAGACGCTGTCAGGGGTCCGGGTGCTGCATTGTCGCACCGATATCGAGATCATCACCAACCGCACCACGCTGTCGGCGATCGCCGCAGGGCGTTGACTCGTCATTATCTCACTCACCGGAACGTCCCAAAGCAAAAAGGCCGCCCCGGTTTCCCGGGACGGCCTTTTCAGTCAATAAGCGCAAAGATCAGATCTTGTCGCCGAGCGCACCCTTGACCGAACCCTTGACGTCCTGCCCGGTGCCCTTGACCTGCTGCGCTTCGCCTTCGGCCTTCAACCGGTCGTTATCGGTGTGCTCGCCGATCGCTTCCTTGACGTTGCCGACGACCTTGTTGGCTGCTGCTGCAACCTTGTCCGTGAACTCACCCATGAGAGCCTCCGTTATTTTGCCGACACGCCCACCGCATCGACTTGATCTGGTTTAACTAACGGCCGGATCGGGGCAGGGTTCCGTGACAATTGCGTAACGTTCAGAGCCCGACTCATAATTCGAGTTTAGCAATACGGCGCGTCATTCGCCTGATGG
>NZ_JACYUG010000038.1 GCF_014841615.1 Sphingomonas sp. CFBP 8760
CTCGCCAGCGCCCTCAGGCTCTCCCTTCGACAGGCTCAGGACAGGCTTTACTATGCTGTATCGCTCGGCGCACGACCTCTGTCGTGGTGGCGCTCCCGTGTAGAACCTGACCCATAGCGCTTCCTTCCACTCGCCTGTGGATGATGCACCATCAATCGTCGGGACCAAACATCTAGAAAACGGGGGGACGTCAGTCATCCGATCCAGCCGGCTCGTCCGCGCCGACACAGTGCCGTCATAGGCGCAGGCTGTCCTGCCATCCCGAAGAAATGGCTATAGGACGTCCTCGGCATCACGACCGAAGAACGCCGCGCGAAGGGGGAGAGTCGCGGCGCCGATCGCCGTCGCGTCGCCGTCCATGGCAGATGCCACGATGCGCGGAGCGGGCCGATGGAAGCCGCGGCGCTGCGGATTGGTGACGGCGATCCGTCCCGCAATGCGCTCCGCCAGTGCAGGCGGTACGCGGCCACCGAGCACGATCATGCCGGGATCGAGCGTCGCCGCGATCGCCGACGCGACCAGGTTCAGGGAGGGCGTGACGTCGTCCAGCCAGCGATCGACGGCCGGATGGTGGGGATCGAAATGGTCGATCATGGTCCCGATGTCGGGATAGGCCGAACCGGCATCGCCGAAGCTTGATCGCAACGTTTCCAGGTTGGGCTGGGGCCAGTCCAGCGGCAGGATCGAGGCGAACTCGCCGGCGTTGCCGTGCCGGCCGCGCAAATGCCGGCCGCCTGCCACGACGCCGCCACCGAACCCGGCGGAAAAGTACAGATAGGCGAAGTCGTTCGTGGTTCGGCCGTGTCCCAGCGCCGCTTCGCCGACGGCGGCAACGTTGCCGTCATTGTCGACCCACACCTTCGTGCCGAGCGCATCGGCGAGGATGGTGTCCAGCGGCACCAACGCCCAGGGATCGAGCAGCCGCGGCGGATTGAGGCGGGCGCCATCGCCGATGAAATAGCCCGTGACGCCGACGCCGACACCGACCAGCGCGGCGCGATCCCATCCGGCATCCGCCACCGCCGCGTCGATCAGCCGTTTGATCTGGCGGCAGGCCGGCTCCATCCTCGAATCCAGCAGCTTTTCCGTCCGCGGCGCAGCGGTGGTTCCGGCCAGGTCCAGCAGCACCAGCGATACGGCATCGGTCATGACCGACACGCCGATGGCAAAGGCGGCCGACCCCACCAGGCTCAACGCCGCGCTGGGCTTGCCCCGGCCCTGTGGAACCGGTGCGCCTTCGGTGATCAGCCGGCGCGCCAGCAACGGCTCGACCAGCCGGGTGATCGAATGCGGCGCAAGCCCGGTCAACCGCGCCAGGTCGGCGCGGCTTGCGGGGCCCTTGCGCGACAAGAGGTCGAGCAACACGCGTTCGTTCGCCGTCGCGGTGCGCCGCCCGTCGTCGCGCAAAAATCGCGGGGGAAAGTCGCCTGCACTGATGCCGTTCATGGCCGATCAAGGTCGCGGCGGGGCCGGCATGTCAAGCACAGCAAGGCCGCAACCACGCACGCCGCCCAGATCCCGCCCGCGAATGCCGGAAATCCGCCGGGCGTGAAGACCGCGCCGCCGCCAAGCCCGCCGGCCAGCGCCAGCCCCGCCGCGCCGAGCGCCAGTTTCGAGGCCATCGTGTAGAATCCGTAGTCGCGCGCATCGCGTGCCAGCAGCGACAGCAGCGCCCATCCGATCAGATTGGACAGGCCCATCGCCAGTCCCAGCACCAGCGGCGCGACCGCGCGATACCCATCGTCGAGAAAAAGGATCGGCACCGCGGCCGACACGCAAAAGGTGACCGCCAGCAGCGACAGTCCCTGGCGGGTCGACCCGATCCGGACGGGAAAGAGCGCCGACGCCGTCCGCCCGGCGATCAGGGCACCCAGCGTCGTTGCCCCGGCAGCGGGCGTCGCCACGCCGGAGAGATGAAGCATCGCCTTGCCCAAACTGCCCAGGGCGACGATGCCGACCACGCTGGCGAGCAGGAACGCCCAGGGCAGCGCACCCGATGGCGACCTCCCGATGCGGGCGCCCCGGGTCGCGAGTGGAAAGGTGATCAGCAGCGGAACCATCGCCATGCCAAGCAGGGTTGCGGCCGCCCCGATCCCCCACAGCAGCGGCGTGATGCCGACGCCACCGATCCCGCCGAGGCACGCCGCCGCGACGAACGAAGCGATACCGGTGCCAAGCGTGCGTCCGCGCGATAGCGCCGTGGCGTGCGCGGGGTCGCCGCCGAGGCGGCCCATCAGCGCATTGTGGGGGACGTCGCACCCGGCATAAGAGATACGAAAGACCAATGCGGCAGCCAGCACGGCACCCGGCCCCAGCGGTGCCGATACGATCGTCAACGGGAAGACGAGGCTGGCGACGCACAGCCCCACCGCCGCGATCCGTGCCGCATCGCCCGGTCGCCGCGCGAGCCACGCGCCGATGGCGAAATCGGCAAGCGCACTTGCTGCCAGCCCGGTGAGGAACAGCGCCCCCGCGATCGCCGGAGCCATGCCATAGCGACTGACTAGGAGATACAGGGTCAGCAGGTCGCTCGCCGCCCATAACAGGCTTTTTCCGGTATGGGCGACGCAATAGGCCATCCATGTCCGACGCCCCGTCCGGGTCCCTGCCAGCGCCCGCGTCACTCGATCCAGCGGACCTTGTACAGATGCAGTCCCGTCACCGGCACCCGCACTGGATCGCTGCCATCGGCGCGTGCGATCGTGAATCCCTTCGCCCACCAGCTTTCCTCCGCCTGCACCCATGCGAGACGGCCGTTCATGCCGTCGCCTGCCATCCCGACCGCCTTGACGCGCAGCTTTGGATTGAGCGCGGGTAAAGCCGCGAACATGCCCCCGCCGGAATGCTTGCCCTCCGGATCGAACGTCCACACCCCGTCGTCGGTCGTCACCAGATAGCGGCCATCGGGCCGCCGCGACAGGTCGTGCCCGTCGCGGCGTCCGGGCAGCATCCACCGCGACGCCTCCAACAGCTTCGGCGCCGCACCGGTCCCGGCGATGCGATACGCCTGGATCAGATCGTGCGACAGGACGAACAGGCGACGGCGCCGCGCATCCCACACCGCGCCATGCCCCGATGGCAGCGGCAGGTGTAGCAACGGCGTTTCGCTGCGGTTGCGGTCGTAGAGTTCGAGCCGGTCGCCATGCTGGTGGATCGACAGAGCGACCGCGATCAGGCCGCCGGGCAACAGGTCCGCCGAATGCGCCATCGGTGCGGTGGCACGAAACGACACCCGGCCGCTCGCTCGGTCGATCAGGACCACGCCCCCGGTCGAGGCGGTGACGAGGATCGATCGCCCGCCATCGACCGCCTTGCAGTCGTCGATCTTCGCCAGCAGCGTTTTGCGATAGGATTCGGGCAGGTCGACGGCATCCGCCGCGCGCCAGCGCCAGACCTCGCCGGCGACCCCGCCCCCGGAAAGCCGGTACTCGCGAATCTCGTCGTCCCCACAGGCGTAGAGCCGTTCGGCCGCCCCCGCCGGACCGGCGCCCGCCACCGTGACGACGATCCCCAATGCTGCGTACCAACCTTGCATAATGCCTCTCCTGCCACCCGGGCATGACGTTCCGACGACGATCTTTCTACGCGACCGTCATGTTTATGTCACCCATAGTTATTAAAAAGACCATCGATGCTGTTCATCAAGGGGGCTGTCATGAAGTGTTGCACCATCCGCCGCGGCCTGTTGCTGCTGTCCACCGCGCTATCGCCTGCGGTCCTGCCGTCCGTCGCCCATGCGCAGGACGTGCCGGCCGCATCCTCGCCGGACGAGGAGATCGTCGTCACGGGCGCGCGGCTCCAGGCGAAGCGCGAAATCGAGGCCAAGCGCGCAATCACCGTCATTTCCGACAGCATCAGTTCGGACGAGATCGGCACGTTGCCCGATTTCGGGCTGGGCGAGGCGCTGACGCGCGTGCCGGGCGTGTCCACGATCCAGAACAATGCGCGTGGCGAGGCGCAATTCCTGTCGATCCGCGGGCTCAACGCCGATTACAACCTCGTCCAGATCGACGGCGTGACGCTGCCCGCCAACGAAGTGGGTCGTCGCAACGTGTCGATGGACGTCATCCCGTCATCGCTGGCGAGCCGGGTCGAGGTGTACAAGTCGACGACCGCGGCGATGAACGGCAACGCGATCGGCGGCACCGCCAATTTGCGCACGCGTAGCGCCTTCGACGGGCAGGGACGCGGCTTTCTCGGCGGGCGGTTCGATATCGGCCAGTGGGATTTCGAGCGGACGCGCGGCAACCGCGGCCCATCGGGGCAGGCGGAACTGATCGCGTCGACCACCTTCGGTCCCGATCGCAAGTTCGGCGCGGTGGTGTCGGGCAGCTATTTCCGGCGTGATTCCGCCTCGCTCAATTCGGCGACGGACAATTATCTCTATTTCGATCCGACGACCGGCACCCGACTGACGTCGCCGACGAACGATGTGTCGAGCGCCTTCGTCGCCCCCGATCGCCGGCGCTGGCTCCACTACGACAATGTCCGCGAACGGTACGGCATGTTCGGCAAGCTGGAGTTCGACGACCACAAGCTGTTCAAGGCGGCGCTGACCCTCGCCGATTTCCGCCACACCAACGACGAGGAGCGCCAGTCGAACCTGGTCACCGCGAACGCCGCCGTCACCTCCGCCGCCAACCGCTACACCAACTTTTCGGGCGTGACCGCGACCGGCGGCAATGTCAGCAATGCGGCGGCGCAGGTGGATTTGGCCGAATACGACCAGACCCGGCGGATGCGCTATGCCGATTTCCACGGCCAACTGGCCCCGAGCGATCGCATACGGGCCGATTTCGGCGTCAACTATGCCATCGCCACCTATCGCCAAGATGCGACCTTCGCGACTTACCGCATCGCCAACACGCCGAGCCTCGCCTATCGCTACACGATCACGCCGGGGCAATTCACCGCTTTCGAGTTTGCCAATCCGGCGGTCGTCGGCGGCGCGGCGAACTACCGGCAGTTCGAATACGGCACCAACAGTGACGATAATCGCGAAAACGCGCTGACCGCCCGCGCCAACATCAATGTGAACATGGCGGGCGACGATCGCGGGCTTGGCGTGGCGGCGGGTGCCTATGGCCGCTTCCTCGATCGCCGCTACGACTTCGCAGTCGACAATTACCGCAACACCGCCGCCTCGACGCTGTTGCTGACGCCTACGCTCGCCTCGGAAACCTATACACCGTATAACGGGAGCGACTACCGGATGCTGTTCGTCGATCCGGCTGCGGCCCAGCAGGCGTTCGAGGCAGGGCGGTCGAACTTCTCTCCTAACACCGCCAATGCCGGCGGCAACGTGCAGTCCGATTACCGGCTGACCGAGGACATCGTCGCCGCCTATCTCATGGCGCGCTATGCGACCGACACGGTGCGGCTGACGGCGGGTTTCCGCTACGAGGGGACGTGGCTCACCACCGCGTCGAACACCCTGCGCGGCGGCGTCTATACGCCCGCCCAGCAGGGACAGGACTATCGCGACTGGCTGCCCTCGGCCCAGGCGGATTGGGACGTGACTGGCGGGCTGCGGCTGCGCGCGGCGTTCAGCCGTACGATCGGCCGCCCCAATTACGACGATCTGGCCGCGCGCGAGGCGGTGAACGTCAACAGCTCGACGGGCGCGATCAGCATCACCTCGGGCAATCCGACGCTCAAGCCCCGCCGGTCGGATAATTACGACCTCAGCCTCGAATATTATATCAACAACGACATCCTGTTCTCGGCGGCAGCCTTCGCCAAGCGGATCGACGACGAGATCCTGACCGTCCGCAATCAGGCGAGCGAGTTGTTCGACGGCCAGCAGCAACTGGTCACCCGCGTCCGCCCGGTCAACGCCGGCCGCGCAACCGTGAAGGGCGTGGAACTGAACGCGGTGATCGCGCGGATGCGCTTCCTGCCCGGCCCCCTCAATGGCTTCGGCCTGTCCGCCAACCTGACGCTGCTCGATCCAACGCCGCCCGAGGTCGCGCTGGCCGATGGCGTCACCCGCCGCCGGCTGTCAGGCCTGTTCGAGAGCGCCAACACCGTCGCCAACGTCAAGCTGTTCTACAATACCGGCCCACTGATGGTGCAGGGGGCGTGGAACCGGCTGTCGCCGATCCTCTATTCGGTATCGACCACCGACCCGCTGCAGGACCGTCGCTATGCCACCAGCGACCTGTTCGACGCGCAGGTCCGCCTGAAGCTTGACCGGCACTGGACGATCGTGGCGCAGGGCCGCAACCTCACCAATTTCCGCCCGCAGCGCATGTTCGGTCCCGGGTTCGGCCTGTTGCGCGAGGAACTCGAAAATGGCCGCGCCCTCTATGTTGGCGCACTGGTTCGCTACTGATGCGCTCCCCTGAAGGTACCGGCACTCCGGCGAACGCGGCCGCTGACCATCGTACCGCCACACCGCAACGCTGCCTTTCGCCACCTCCCGGCGGTGCCAGCTCAAACTAACCGGCAACGTACAGTGAAAGAAGGGTAAGACTATGTCCAAAGCAAGAAATTCGGTCCTGTCTACGACTTTGGCGACGATCATGGCGCTGACCGCGGCAACGCCGGCGGCAGCCCAGTCCTGCCGTACGATCGAGGAACGGTTCGGCGAGATCATGGGCTATCGCCAAACCAAGGACGTAATGATTCTGGGCCATCGCGGCTATTGGAGCGGATACAATCCTCGCGATCGCCTGATACCGGAAAACTCCACGGGTGCGATCGAGGCGGCGAACAATGCGTGCATCGACGGGGTCGAGCTCGACATCAAGATGTCGGCGGACGGCGTCCCGTACATCATGCACGACTTCAACGTCGGTCGGACGACAAACTTCCCGCATTTGCAGCAGCGGAGGCTATACAATCCGTATGCGGACGGCACCAATGCAGACTATAATCCGCGGGTCGCGTCGCTCAGCGCCGGAACGATCGACCGGCTGCGGCTGCTGAGGCCGAACCGGGTAGACGTAAGCCCGTATACCGTGCCCCGCCTGAGCGGCGTGTTGCAGACGCACATGGCCAATCGTTGGACGATCCCGCTGATCTTCGATGTGAAGACGTCCGACGCCGTGCGGGCGACGAACTCCCTGGTCAGGGCGCTGGTGCCGGGAGGGCGATACAAGATGGCGATGAAAGTCAACGCTACTTTGTACCAAACGCCAGGGGCCTTCGAAAAAGACGCCCCGGACATGTGGGCGATTCCCGTCTTCACCACCAACATGTTGGGCATCATCCACGTCGACAACGCCTTCAATGCATGGTTCACGGCCAACGCGATCGAGGTGAACGTCAAGCAACCCTGGGGTCTGATGTACACATTGAAGGACAGGGTCGTGGATGCCGGCAAGAAAGCGGCGGTCTTCCATGCCTTGGCCGACGAGAACAAGGGTAACGGCAACTTCTTCAGGAATACGGGCGAATGCTGCTACAAGCTTTCCGATATATATTATAACTGGAAGCCTGGCTTCAAAGATACTGATGACAGACGGGGCAACCTGGACTTTCTTAATGGCGAGCGATACGGGCTTGTCACCACGGATGACCCAAATGGGACCGCCAAGTTCTACCGAGGCAAAGGCAAGCGAGCCAATCACCCCGGCCAATTCTAAGCAATGATGTCGGTAGCGACCGGCAGGTTTCTGTCGGTCGCTACCGCGGAGAAATGAATCGATGCTTTGTCTTGCGGTTTTGCTCATGCTGTCTGGTGCCCCACTCGGCAATTCCATCAACGGCGCGGACGTTCCTACCGGGCAGTCCGACAGCCGGCAGGCCACCGACGCGACCGAACCTGCCGCGGTGTCCGAGGCGTTGGTCGCCGCGCTGCTCGATCGGGGCGCGCAGATCGGAAACCCGTTTCCCACGAAGGATGCGACGCAAGTCATGAAGACGGAGCGTAGCGCGGCCAAAGCCGCTTCGATCCGCAACCTAGCGGCTGCAGCGCGACGGCAGGGGTTGGACAGGTCGGTGGACGTGCTGCGTACCGTCACTGCATTTCAGGAGATGCTGCTGGCCGAAAAGCTCATGCAGTCGCTGTCCGACACGATCGTCATCGATGATAAAGAGGTGCGGTCGCAGTTCGAACGTCATCCCGATCGCTACGACGAGTTCGAGATGAGCCACATCTTCTTTCCGTTCGACGAGAGTAATGAGCCTGCGACAGCAGGCGGGAAAGCGACGGCCAAGCGGGAGGCATGGGCACGCGCCGAGGCGGCGGATGCCCAGTTGAAGGCAGGTGCCGACTTCGCTGCGGTGGCGCGATCATCGTCCGGGGATCGGGAGTCGGCGTCCGAGGGAGGTATGCTGCCGGCCATTCTCGGTGCGAACGTCCAGCCGCGCTTTCTGGAAGGGATCAAAGGACTGAAGGACGGCGCCATCAGCCGGATTCTCGAGGGCGACGACGGTTACCATATCGTGCTGTTGAACCAGCGCCGGCACTCCTACTCGGGGCCAGCGCGCGATATGATCGAGCGGGAGATCAGGGCGCGCGCGATGGCACAACTTCTCCCTAAGATTCAATCGCTTGATAGCCAACAGTAAGTGAAGCTTCGATGGACAACCACAGGTACCCGAAGGCATTGTCCCATGCCTCATCCGCGCGACAGGCTGCCCTCGTGCTGGTCATCATCGCTCTGATCGTTATCATGTTCTTCGCCCTCAGCGAGCCACCAGAGGTGATGTCGGCAGGGGACGTGGTGGTCGTTCGTGGGCCGAGCATGGCCGGCCCTTTGCAGCCACGGGCCGATACTACGATCGCTCGGATGCCGGCTCCGAAAATGCTTGACGAAAGAGCCGGTCTGATAAGCGCGACCGACCACGCAGCACTGACGCATGAGCGAATATCGGAATTTCCCACGCTTGAGAACGTGAATATCTTGTGCACTGACGTCTGCATGTTCACCTCCACCGCCTTGGAGGTACGAGACAAGGACGTTGACGCATCGCGGTTGCCCTATCTTGGTCGTCTGGAGGACGAGCTAAGGCGACGTGGCTTCGCGCCCGTTGACGACTTGATGGTCGAGGAGGCGGGCGGTGGCGAAAGCACATTGAGACTCCGCTTTGGGCGGTCGTAAGTCGCTGGGCAATGATTGAGGGTCTGAACGGCGTCGCGGCAGCGAAGTGTCGCCTGAAGATGGCGGTGGCTTCCATCCGAGTTGAGGCTGAAACGATGTCTAGTTCTCGTTAAGATGCTCAACGGTCACGATCGATTGAATCGTCGGCGCAAATCGTGCGATGCCCTCCACCTGCCATGTCAACGCGGAGCAAAACCAAGCCAGAGGGGCGGAGTAAAAGTAGGCCACTTGAGGGGCGTGCTGACAATATGAAAAGGGCTCCGATCAGGGCTCTTTTCATATTGGGGTCGGTTCGTGCGTGGGGTGGGGAAGCCCCCTGACGACATACGCTCCACTGTGTAGTACCTTACGGGCATTGTCCCAGATTAACAGAAGTCTGCTTTGGACAACACTGACCCCGCGCAGATCAAGGGTTTTCGAGGCAGGTTTTCGGGAAGGTTCAATTGGGACAACGCGCCGCCATCTACGCTCGCGTCTCGACTGTCGACCAATCGTGCGAGCGGCAGTTGCGTGATCTCGCGGGTTTCGCCGAGCGGGGCGGGTACGAGGTGGTCGAGGTCTTTCGCAAAACCGCCTCGGGCATGATGGACTTGCCCCGGAAAAGTGGAGAGTTCCCCTGAGGTGAAAGGCGAACTCGAT
>NZ_JACYUG010000039.1 GCF_014841615.1 Sphingomonas sp. CFBP 8760
CCTCCGGTTCCGAAAACACCTTATCTTGGTGTCCACGAAACCGGCAGCAGCTCATGATAGCAAGTACGACGAAGCGTCGGTTCACGGACGAGTTCAAGCGCGAGGCGGTGGCGCTATGGGAGTCGAGCGGTCGGATGCAGACCGAGGTGGCAGCCGAGTTGGGGATCATGCCGACAATGCTGCGTCGCTGGCAGCGCAAATTGGAGGATGGCAGCGCTGTGCCGGCAAGCCCGGCGGCGAAGCCGCCAGTATCAGCGCTGGCGTCGCCAGCGGATCAGGCGTCGGAGATCGCGCGGCTGCGGCGCGAGCTGGACCGGGCGCGGATGGAGCGCGACATATTAAAAAAAGCCGTCGGCATCCCCTCGATCATGCTCGGGACAGGCTTTGCGGAGATGCTGCGGTGAAGTTCGCCCCTTCGGCGTAGCTCAGGACAGGCTTTATCGAGCAGCATGCGTCTATCTGGCCGGTGAACGTCATGTGCCGCATGCTCGGCGTGTCGCGGAGCGGCTATTACGACTGGCGTGGCCGGGCACCGAGCGCGCGAACGACGGCGAACCTGGCATTGCTTGCCGACGTGCGCCGGCTCCAGGCGCGCCATCAGGGGCGCTACGGGTCTCCCCGAATGCATGCCGCCCTGCGGGCGGAGGGCCGGCAGTGCAGCCGTGGTCGCGTCGAGCGCCTGATGCGTCGACACCCCATCCGTGCGCTGGCCGGGCGCCGGTTCCGGCCCTGCACGACCGACAGCCGTCACTCTCTGCCGATTGCCCCGAACCTGCTGGCGCAGAACTTCGTGGCGACCGCGCCGAATACGAGCTGGCTCGCCGATATCACCTACATCGCGACCGGCGAAGGCTGGCTGTATCTGGCCGCAGTGCTCGACCTGGCGACCCGCAAGATCGTCGGGTGGGCCATGCGCGATCATATGCGAGCAGAGTTGCCGCTTGCCGCATTGATGATGGCGGCCCAGCGGCAGCGACCAGCGGCTGGCCTCATCTGCCACTCCGACCGTGGGTCGCAATATGCGTCTGGCACCTATGTCGATCACCTGACGGCAATCCGCGCGGTGCCCTCAATGCAACTGCTACGATAATGCCCCAATGGAGAGCTTCTTCCACACCCTGAAGGTCGAGCTGGTCCATCAATGCCGGTGGGCGACCCACGCCGAAGCCCGACAGGCGCTGTTCGGATACATCGAGGGCTACTACAACCGGCACCGCATGCACTCGGTCCTCGGGTGTCTATCCCCCGAGCAAGCCGAGCAACGTATGACCGGCTAACCCAGCGTGTCCGCTGAACCGGGGGAAGATCACTACGAGAGTCACGACCAGCTGCGGACACACCTCGAAGACTTCATGGCAGCTTACAATTTCGCCCGTCGGCTCAAGACGCTCAGCGGCCTCACACCCTACGAATACATCGCCAAGACCTGAACGTCAGAGCCAGACCAGTTTATCGTTGACCCGATCCACTAAATGTCGGAACTAAAACACTCAGGGGCTCACGTCGCGGTCATAAGAGTGAAGAGTATGCCGCTCTCGCTGTCCATATCCGAACGCCTGATCCCCTACTTCATTGTTGACATCATCGGCGCACACAAATGCTGCAGGCCAAGGTGGTGCAGCTATCGCTCGCCTTGAGACATCTATTACTCTCGTGTGCCACCGTCACAACTGGTGCGCTTGTTGCTTCTTTAAGCGAACGGCGGCATCCGGCTATAGATGATCGCCGCAGCAGGGTTGGGAGGCAGCTCGGTACCTGTGCCGCACTGCAGGCCAATTTCATACTAGCGCTTGACACTGCCTGCGAATCGGCCCGGCGTTATCCAAGAGATTTATAAATTAATCTATGTCACTGTTTTTATGGTTAACATCTCGTTACCAATCTGTCATGACCCGCCGCGTTCTTGTAGGTCTGCCACTTGGCCAGAGCGCTCACATAAGGATGTGTATATGAAGCGAATGATTGTCTCGGCTCTCGCTGTTGCCACGATGTCCCTGGCTGCACCCGCGGCGTACGGTGCGACCTTCCCGGTCGGTGGTTCAAACTTCACCGCGACTCCGGGTCCGAACGGCACGTTCGCTGGCGCGTTCTTCAACACCGGCATTGCTGCCGGCGCCTTCACTGACATTTTCACCTTCACGCTCCCGGCCAATGGCTTTGGTAGCGGCACGGTCACGACGAGCGCGACGCTGCCCGGGTCAGCTAATGACCTCGACTTCACGTCGGTGTTCGTCAACGACGTCGCGGCCCAGATCACGCGCACTGAAGGCGGCCTGTTCGAGGTAGCTTTCACGAACAACGTTCCGATTGTGGCCGGCGTGTTGAACCGGATCGTCGTGAATGGCGTTTCCCGCGGCGGTGGTGCTTATGGCGGTCAAGCTACGTTCAGCACCGTCGCAGCTGTTCCAGAGGCGGCAACCTGGGCAATGATGTTGGTCGGCTTCGGTATGATCGGTGCGGCGACGCGGTATCGCCGTCGCGCAACGAATGTTCGCTACGCCTAACATCTGATATCAAGACTATCGAGGGGCTCGCTAATTTTAACATTAGTGAGCCCCTTTCTATGGCCGCCTTTAATCTCTCTTCGCACAATTATTTAATTGGTGTTGTTGGTCATACCTGAGGGATCGCCTGCTAACTTAAAGCTTTTCTCTTCGAGATGCCGATTCGCCGAATCGAAATTAATCCCCAGCTGTCAGATTTATTGTTTCAGGCATCTGATTGCAAACAGGGAGAGTTAAAGTGGGTAAACGTTGGGTACTGTTATTTTGTACGTTGGGCGTAGTGGCAGCTACGCCAGCGTGGGCAAGCCGCGATACTGAGCGCTACACGTCGGTTACGGTCTTTGGCGACAGCCTCGTGGACGCGGGCAACCTTTACATCGCCAATGGCGGAACCCGACCCGACCCAAAACTCGGCTATTTCCAGAACCGCTTTACCAACGGCTATGATTATCCCGACCTGCTATCCATCGACCTCTTTGGGGTGCCTACGACGCCATCACTGGCAGGCGGCACCAACTTCGCCTTTGGCGGCGCTCGGGTCGTGGATACCGGTGACGGCATTCCTGACCTCGAGGCGCAGATCAGCGCGTTTACCGCGTCTGGCCGGCCTATCGATACCAATGGCCTTTATATCTTGAACTTTGGCGGCAATGACGTGTTCGGTGCCAAAGGCGTATTTGGCCAAGAGGGAGCGATCGGCTCATTCCCGACCATCGACGCATACCTGCGAGCGGCAGCTAGCCAATATGTCGCCGGCGTTCAGACCCTAAACGATCTTGGTGCGCGCAACATCTTCATGACGGATTTCCCTCTCGCAGGCGACCCGTTCACCATTGCTGCAAACGGTTATCTCACCGCAGCAATCGCGACCCTGTCGCTGGACGCTGACACCGACTTGCTTTTTTACAGCCTCAGCGATTTCAATCGGCGCGCCCTGACGAATTCTTCCTCGCTGGGCTTGCCGCCACAGCGAGCAGACATCAATTGCCTCGAAGCAGGCGCTCAAGCGACAGGGTGTGTCGGCATCTTCTCCTTTGACGGGGTTCATCCCACTGCCGCAGTCCAGGCCGCAGGCTACCGTGATATCAATCAGCGGTTCGGCCTTACATCGGTAGTACCAGAGCCCAGCACTTGGGCAATGATGCTGGTTGGCTTTGGCCTGCTGAGTGCCTGCCTCCGTTATCGGCGCCGTTCGACTAAGATCTCCTACGCATGATGTCAGCCAGTTTATGAGCAACCTCAATCGGTTTAGATAACGGTGGATGCCCGCGCTTTGATAGCTTACGTTCTGGGGATTAATGCTGCGGCGGTCATAATTGCTAGCCACCGCGCCATCATTACTGACGTAGCCACACGTTAAAAACGCGCTGGCCCATGGACGCCGTTTTCGCAGAGCAGCGTCGTACTTTCGTATAACTGGTGGCAAAGCTTCTAATGATTGCTATCGGTATCTGGTGGTGTATCTTATGCCTTGAGGGCCATGGCGATCTGGCGTGAGGCTATTAATCCCATCTGCATGGCAATAGGTAATATATATTGTACCTTCATGCTATGTCATCGATAAACGAGTACTTGCTAAATGCTATTTATTCACCGGTTGAAACCCCAAATGTTTCACTTATGTGGCTATGGGCATAGGATGTATTATTGAATGCATCGGCGCTATCACATTTATTCAGGATTCTCATGACCACCGCAACCAACACCATCGAGCTTGCTACCGAACTCACCATTGCCTGGCTGAGCAATCCCAATACTCGCACCTCCGCGGACGATGTGCCGGCGTTCCTGCAGTCGATGCATCTCGCCGTCGAGAAGCTCAGCGGATCCACAGTCGAAGCGCCTGCTGAAGAAGCACCGACGGAGTACACCCCGGCGGTGACCGTGCGGAAGTCACTGGCCAGCAAGGACCACATCATCAGCCTGATCGACGGCAAGCCCTACCGGACGCTGCGCCGCCATCTGACCAGCAACGGCCTGACGCCTGAGGAATACCGCGCCCGCTATAACCTGAAGGCAGACTATCCAATCGTCGCCGAGTCCTACAGTGAGGCCCGCCGCGCGATGGCCAAGACGATCGGCTTGGGTCGTAAGCCTAGCCAGAAGGTAGAAGGCGCGGAGAAGTCTGCACCCAAGGCAAAGCGTGGCGGCAAGGCTGCTCTTGATGCCGCCAAGGAAGCGCTTGGCACCGCCGAGTGAGATGCATCGGGGGGTGGCAGCGCCACCCCCCGATCAATAGCGGCGATCTCCGCGCCATTGGCCCGCAGTTTCGATCGTCTGCTGCGCGAGCGATGATAATATTGGCAGGCGTTTAGACCTATCCTGCCACATCAGTGAACGGCAGTTACGATGGCAGCCGCTTAAAAGCGGACGGGCGGCTTTCAACTAGGAAGCGTTCTTTAGGCCCCTCCCGAGCCTCCTAAACGAACGGCTGCTTACCGCCGATCGCTTCCCAAAAGCGGTCGGTCCGGTTTCCACCATAAACATCCCTACACCCGGAGTCACAGAACCAGCCTGGTACCAGTCATATGCCGGAACGCTCGCTCACGACAGGTCAGTAAAATAACCTGCATGTGCTGAGCCGCCTCTGTCAAAATTTCGGTCATCAGGTCCAGCCGCGTATCATCGGCATAGACAAGCGGATCGTCGAGGATGAGGGACACCGGCCGCCCCTCTTCGCGCAGCAAATCGGCGATGGCGAGCCGGGTTAAAACGGCAAGCTGTTCCTGCGTGCCTCTCGAGAGGCTGATGCAATCCTCGGGCGATCCGCCGCGACTGATCGCCGCCAGACCGAGGTCGTCGGCAAAGAGGAGTTCCGAACCAGGCAGCAGGCGCTCAATGTGTCGCTTCGCCCGGGTCGTGACCGGACCGACATACGTCCGGGAGGTCTCGGCGCGAACTTCCTCCAGGGTGTCACGCAGCAGCTTGAGCGTTTGCGCTTCCTCTATGGTTCGCCCGAGTGCCTGCTCCGCAGCCACGGCCTCTTCCGCTGCCACGGCAGCGCGTTCGGCTAGCCCCTTGCCACCTTCGCTTTCGATCGTGCCTTCCAGTCGGGCAATGTCGGTTTCCAGCCGTCGCCGCGCCTCGTTTGCAGCGACCTGACGCGCATCGATGTTGGCGATCCCGCGCTCGATCGAATGTACGTCATGGGCGCCAGCGTTGCGTTCGGCTTCGTTCAGAAGAGTTGCCGCTTTCGCCGCCCGCTCCCCTGCCCCGATGAGATCCTCCGCAAGGGTCGCAAATCCCTGTCCGTGTTCGATCTGTCCAAGCTGGCTCACCGCGTTCTGAAGGTCACTGGCCGCGCCTGCTTCAGCCGCGGCCAAAGGCCGATCCTGTTCCTCGATCATTCCAAGCGCCGTCGCAGCACTATCCTGCGCGCCTTCAGCACGGGCAAGGGCGGTTTCGGCAAGATCGACGGCGTCAGTGAAGGCACGAACCGGTGGAAGTTCTTCGTCGTCGCCCTCACCTTCAGGCTTCGATGGCAATCCCGCTAAAAGCAGCTTGAGGGCGTCTACGCCGGCCGCCAGTCCGAGTTCGGGATCAGCGGGTGCACTCGCATCCAGTTGGGCCGAAAGGGCCTTCACCTCGCCAGCCGCGTCTCGAGCCGTGTCATTGCGTTGCCTCGCGACAGCAATGCTGGCCACGTTTAACTCTGTCAGCGCTTCGTCGTGGCGAGCGATGGCTTCGGCCAAGCCCAGTTCAGCGCTCCCGGCGGATGCTGGTGGACGGATGATGAGCTCTGCGCCGTTGCCCAGGCTAACCCGCGTCTCGCGCGTCACGACACGGCGGTCGGCCGTGACGGGGTCACCGTCAATCGTGACGTCCGTTGCAGAGCCCACAAGCTCGATGGTGGTCGCACCGGCAGCAAGCCTGGCGCGCGCTTCAGCGATGCTTCGCTCACCCTTCTCAAGGCGGCTGATCGCTTCTGGGGCAATCATGGTCGCAGCCGTAGCTCTGGCGGCGGACAGGCGCTCCTCCAACCCAACGACGGTGTCGTGCCGGATGCGGGCGGACTTGATGGCTTGCTGACGTCGCAGGGTAGCTGCGTGCTGTTCAGCCTCGGCTAGTGCCGCCTTGGCCTGCTGCCGGTTTGTCCGCGCTTCGACAAGCGACGTGCGTGCCGCATCGGCCTTGTGCCTTGCCGCCGTCAGCTCGTCCGACCGTTCTTCCCTGCTCGCTTTGGCGACATTCAAGGCGATCTGTGCGTTGTCTCGAACGTGCACAGCATTGGCATGGCGCAATGCAACCTCATCCAGCGTCTTAATCCGGATGCTCGTAATCTCATATTCGGCTTTCCGCTGTGCCAGGATCTGCGCCGCGGCTCGTGCGATTTCGAGCGAGCGAATGAGATCGGCGCGCCTGTTGATGTCGGTGGTGTCGGTCATCTCCCTTTGCAGCAGTTTGAGGCGTGAGCGCGTCGCTTCCAGTTCCGTAAAGCTCTTCTCCAGGAGCTCGACCTTGCTGGCGGCTTCACGCGCGATCCCATTCGCCTGATCGAGCCGTTCTCTCGCAGACTTCTGCTCGCCACCGGGCGACCCGTTCGCAGTCCAGAAGACGGCGCACTGCTGGTCAACCCGTTCGCGAACCCGTTCATAGGCCGCACCGCCGAGGATCGTGCCGACCTCTGCCTCAAGTGTCGCCTGGATCGTGTCACGGACGATCCGGCCCGGTGCCGAAACAGCAAGCGCTTCGGCCTGTCCGACCCAGAGCAATCCGAGCGCGCCGTAGGCGGTGACATCGCCATTTCGGCTCGTATCTTTCTCGAACCCGAGCAGTGCCTGAAGTTGCTCTTCGGCAGCATCACCCTGGCTTCTGCCACCCGGGCCTCGCACCTCCATCGAGTGTGACTTGAGGAAGCGTTTGGTGACCGTCCACGGTGCCCCCGCAACGTCAAAGCTGACTTCGACCTCCGGCGCGACATTCTCGCCGAACGGCTGGTACGAGCGAGTCAGCTGATTGCCCGATCGGTGCGGCACGAAGAAGGCTGCGCGGATTGCCTCGAGCAGGGTCGACTTGCCCGTCTCATTGGGCTCAATCACGATGTTAAGGCCATCGGTGAGCCCGTCGATCGTAACTGGCGTGCGGAACTTACGGAAGTTGTTGGCGGTGATACGCCGCAGCTTCAGGCTCACGCAGTGGCACCCCTCGTATGTTCGACGAACAGGCGTTCGAGCGCGCGCTTGGCCAGCGCCGCATCCCCCTCCCCTGCCCTCACTTTCGCGTAAAGCTTGGCGGCCGCAGCGCCGAGCATCCCCTCCCCTGCCAGCGACGCGAGATCGTCGTCGCTTGGCCTGGCGACCAGATCGTCGGCGCGGAGATCGAGATGGCGGAGCCGGTGCCGCAGATCATGTTCGATCCTGCCAAGGATGGCGACGCGATCCGTCATGCTGGTGATCCCCACCAGCGAAAGCTGGAGCAGCGTCGCGGCGGGATCAATCTCGCCCATCAAGCGCGCCAGCTCCGCATCGAAACTGGCGGTGTCATTGACCCGCCATTCTCGGATCAGCCACTGGTAGCGGCCGGTTCGGATTGGGGTGACCTGGGGTCCCTCCCCGCCCCTGAAATCCACGAGCAAGACGTGCCCGGGAACGTCGCGCTGGAAGCGGTCGGTCTCGGGCGTTCCAGCATACCAGGTACGGCTACCAATCTCGAGGACGCCATGCCAATCCCCCAGCGCGAGATAGCTTAAATCGGAACGTTCGGCGCGGTCGGGTGGGATCTGATTGTTGGCCTCGCCCCGCGATCCAAAATCCCTGATCGAGCCGTGCGCGAGACCGATGCGAAGCCGCGCGTCTGGCGTTACCATCGTATCAAAATCGGCAGTTGGATCGTCGAGATTGTGGCGATGCGTAAGCGGCGCCGGCAGCAGCCAGACGCCGTCCTCCATCTCCTGTGGATCTGCTTCGGTCAGGATCGTGACGTTAGCCGTTTGACGCGCTCTTACCCGGTCCCACAGACCGCCGTTGCGCGCATAATCATGATTGCCTGGCAGCAGCCACCAGCGGCAGGGATAGCGCCCCATTCGGGACAGCGCCTGGACGATGGTTCGGTCTTCCGGGCCTTCGGTATCAAATACGTCGCCAGCTACCAGCACATGGCCGGCATCATGGGTGCGGGCAGCCTGGCCAATGGCGTCGATCGCATCAAAGCGGGCTTCGATTAGCGCCGCCCGGACGTCGGGTTCGAAGCGACCAAACGCCTTGCCGAGTTGCCAGTCGGCACTGTGCAGAACGCGCACCATTCACTCCCTTGCCGGCGTCTCGCCTGCGCCAATTTCTTTGGAACGTCTAGCGAACAGCCGGCGCGCGAGAAAGCCTTTTGACGCTGCATGAAACGCCATCGGAGTTTGGCCCCTCTAGATGGCTATTTGCTCCCCAAATCGGATCAGACAGGGAACGCAAGGCTTTGCTGTCCGAAGGTCGTCGGCACTTAAGCGCGCTGTCCCGCGCGCTTAAGTGCCCGTCGGAGAACGATAATCAGGCCCTCTTCGATGATTGAGGAAGGACCCCAAACAAGGCGAATTTCATGCGGAATTGACAGCACACCGAACGCAAGCTCCGCTTGCCTTTTTACCTGAAAGAACAATGCCTTAGCAGTTTTACGGAGTGTAGGACAGTGTGGGACAGGCTGTAGGACAACGTCCGACAACATCACAAATCCCGGTTTTCTACCGTTTTTGCGTGGGACATTGTCCTACACTTTTTCCAATACACCGCCGCCAGCCCTTGATGCCTGCCAAGCCCTGAGGTATAAGGCAGCACCTTTCGTAAAGCTCACCAGCCCCCCTGCTAGGGAGCTGGAAGTGAAATCAAATCGTAAATGCTCGGTCCGGATACCTCACGACCTTTGTGACCGTGTCGACGCTGAGGCGGCCTCGCTAGGCTGCACTCCCTCCGATGTCATTCGGCAAGCTATCGAGCGTCATCTTGACGGAGTGAAGCTGCTACACGGTAGCAAGCGCCGGCACCTGCGTGTGACCGAGTATATGC
>NZ_JACYUG010000040.1 GCF_014841615.1 Sphingomonas sp. CFBP 8760
ACGAACCGTGTCACGCTGAGCAAATGCCTCTCCACTTAAGCGGGGCAAGTCCAATCTGGCAACAGTTGTCTATAGAAGTCAGCACTAATGGCGGGGCGCCAGTATCGGAATGGGGCCGGGGTTGGCCTTGCGTGCGTCAAGGCGCGATCTGAATATCAGCCAAGCATCGAAGCCGCCTCTTTCAAATTGCATCCGATGAGGCGCAGTCGGTACCATAAGCCGCTCACGGCCGCCGGTAGGCTATCTGTTAACGCTCCGGCCCTACCGCCCTTTCCCGAGTGCTATGCTTCTCGTTATGCCATCTCGGCGGCCTATTCGTCATAGTCTTTTGCTCAGCCGCTTATACCGGCGGCACGGCACGATGGCCCTTCAAATGGTCTCACTGCCTGACGGGTCTGCGTCGGACCAACGGGGTAACCGTGCGAGCAAAGCCGCGAGTTCCAAGCCGCCCCTGTCAGTCCACAGCATCTCGCCGCCACTCGTTTTCGTGCCGCCGGACTTCTTCGTCCCTCTCAGCCCATACTCGGTCAGCCTCATGGGTCAGCTCAGCCTCGCGGAGCTCATACCGTTCCTGCTCATCGTAATTTAGGCGGTGCAGCCACCAATTGCGATTAGAGTTATCAATGAATGTCCGAAGGCCACCCAACAGCAGCATCACGGCAGCAAGAGCGGCGAAACGATCAGGCCAGTCCCAAGAACGCATTAGATATAGCAGTGCGGCAAGGCCCATCAGGTCCATAATATGCCCCTGCCGCGTATCGCGCTTATAGTCCGCTTGGATCGACTCGCGAACCAACTTGGTCTGGCCTCCGTAGACGTGCAAATTGCGGTGCTCTGTCATCCCAACTTCCCTCCCGTACGATGTGACCAATCGCCACTGTTCCTCTGCTTCGGGGTTCAGAACAGCTAACCGCCCTTGCCGGTATGCTGTGCCTCTTGCTGCTCAACTTCGGCGGCTCGTTCGTCATAGCCTCGGGCAACCTCCTCGTAGGCGTCGCGAGCTTGCTGAGACGTTGAGTTGACGGCGAGGGCCCGAATGTCGGCGGAGAGGTCGTGGAGGCCTTCGCTACGGGGCTTTGGGGCCCCTGGGGTCGTCTTGGTCATAATCGGCTCCCCTGTGTGTCTGACGAAAATAGCGTGCGTGCTTAAAGGTCCGAGCGGCAGCGTCACGTTCCTAGCGAAGCCGCCTCTGGCAAGTCGCATCCGCCAATGCACCGTTGGTACCATGCCAGCGGCCCGGAGGGGACCCGTGGAGATTGGCATTCATCATTGCATGTCAGTGACCCGGCGAGCGTTGAGCCTGCCATGCCGCGACTGGTGCTGCGGGGCGCATGAGGGTGCTGGGGCCCTGCATCCTGGCCCGTCGAACATTGGTCCAAGGTGAGGAGAATAGGACCCGAGCGGGGACATTCGGCCGCCCATCACCCCGGCGGGTTCGTAAAAACGCGCGGTAAACCGCCATTATTCTCAGGTGACGTCGGTGGGCTTCCCCACCGTCACGTCTGATTTCATGAGACAGCGCATAGGCAGCCAACGTGCTAACTTACGTTCCGACTGATTAAGGTCTTAGGTATGACGAGTAATGCATGTTAGCATCGGGATATCGCGGGCTGATACTTCGGGCGCTGGCGACTGAGGGATAGCTGCCCCCCCCCCCCCGCGACGGACGGAGGGTTAATGCTAACTGCGAATACACCTGCACTGGCGGCGATGGTGAACAAGCTGGCGCAGCGCTCGAAACTGGATGCAGCCGAGACCCAGGCCCTGCTTGATCTACCCCATCGGGCGGAAATGATTGACCCCGGCCGCTACCTCGTGCGCGAAGGCGATAAAGCTCACAACTGCATCGTGCTGCTGTCCGGCTTCGTCTATCGCAGCAAGATTGCCGGGAACGGCGCCAGGCAGATTTTTTCGATACACCTGCGTGGTGATCTGATCGACCTGCAAAACGGCCTCTTGAGCGTGGCCGACCATAATGTTCAGACTCTGACCCGTGCCGAAGTTGCCGTCATCCCGCATCGGGCGATCTTTGCTTTGACCGAGGCTTTTCCAGCGGTTGCACAGGCGCTGTGGCGCGATACCCTCGTGGACGGCTCGATATTTCGGGAATGGATCCTCAACGTTGGTCAGCGAGACGCACACCAGCGTGTTGCCCACTTGTTATGCGAGCTTGCGCTGAGGCAGGAAGCCGCAGGCCTCGCCGAAAGCCCCTCTTACAAATTGCCGATGACGCAGGAGCAGATTGGCGACGCGACGGGGCTGACCGGCGTACACGTCAACCGGACGATGCAACGCATGCGAAGGGAAGGCCTTATCCATGCAGCCAAAGGCTCCGTCACTATAACGGATTGGGAACAGCTGCAGAAGGCAGGTGACTTCAACAGGGCCTATCTGCATCTACCGGCTACTGCAGCCTAGCCGGCTCTGACGGCAACCTCACCTCCATCTGGATGGGGCAGGCGAAGGTCAGAGTGAGGACGGGGTTCCCATGCTCGTCTTCCACGTCGAAGCGACCCTGGTAGTTGCGAACACCATTTCTAACCGCCTCGGTAATCAGCCCGCCCGCACTTTCGATCGCGGTCTTCTGCACCGCTGCGATGTCAGGCCGCTCGGTACCCTCTAGGTCGGTGACAACCTGATCGCCTTCCGTGATGTGAAAAAAGTAGATCGGCATCCATCGCCTCCTCACGATCGGAGGGACGAATAGAGTTTTTATCCGGTGTTATCAACTGCATAGATTAAGACCGGCGCATTTTCGTTGGTCACTCTGCAAGCGCTCATCGACGCTCCCGGACGGAAGATTGAAAAGCCTGTCTCGTATTCGGAAGGTTTCACATGAGCGTTAGTGGATAGGCCACCCATGGGGCAACACTGACCCGATTTAGGGGAACAACCTCCCCAAAAACGGCAGAAATCCCTACTGACGGCGGAGGACATATCCGCGGCAGCTTCGTCCGCTTGTGGGCGAGAGCGGTCATAGCCGTCACCACGCCGCGCCTTACGTTTTCGTTCGACTTCCTCACGTTCCGCCTGTGCCTGCCGCAACCACCGTCCTGTCCTAAAGGGTTCGCCGATCGCTAGGGCCGCATCCGGGCTAAGCATCGCTACAAGGCCGGGGTCGTCCCAGGTGCTGAGGGGGCACTAAGCGGCCTTGGGGTTGTCCCGCCGCAAAGAGGCGCTGTGTCACCGAAAGTTATGGGCGGGGCGTGCCTGCATCAGAGTCCGAGCATGGCCATGGCCGTCGCAGCGAAGCCCCGTGTTTCAAATCGCATCCCAGGCAGCGGCGCTGGGACCACGGTATGCGCGGGAGGGGACCCGTGGAGATTGGGCATTCATCATTGCGCAGAGGTGATGACGCGAGGGCAGGGTGCCGTTTCACCTATGCGTGGTGTGGTATCTACCTACGATCGCCGGAAGGTCCGCGCCGTGAATGGCTCACCATTGCCGGCAGGGTAAGCACATTGAGCCTAGATGGAAACATTCCGCCTAAGCCTGTGCTGGCTATGCGCCGTCAGTGTACGACTTTACGGCTGCCGGGTGACACTGTTCGTTCGAAGGCACCGGCGAGCATCTCCAAATCTTTGGCATGTTGCTCAAGCGTCTCGTTGGCAACGCGTCGATCATGCTCATTCAATTTGCCGCTTCTGATCGTCGAGGCGGCACGGGTAGCGCGGATAGCGGCCTTGAGTCCCTCAACGAACGCTTCGGCCACCTCTAGGTCCTCAGCCATGCTTGCCCCGCCTGCCTTGTGGTACTTGGGGTGGCGCTATAGGGCCATGGAGGCTCAGGGCTCAATACGGCCTATCGGCTCGATGCTCTGCCGATACCTCAAGGTCTAACGCGAGCTGCTCAAGTGCCGCCTTGGCGCCCTTGCGCTCGACCCCGTCCTTGTGTGCCATGAAGTACGGCAAGGCGTAGAGCTCCGCCCGCGACCTAGCGAGCTTGGCGATGGCGAGAAGCGTCCCGGTGTCCATGACACAGTGATGTACTTGGGTCATGTTAACTCGGGGTGTACTCGTGGTCGACCGTACGGGCGACGCTGGCCCGTTAGCCTCCGCCTCGTGCATTGGGGCGATGTGATGCCGAAAGTACTGGACGGGCCTTGCGTGCTTGAAGGTCCGAGCGGAAATATCGGCGTCGCAGCGAAGCCGCCAGTTCCAAATCGCATCCGCCGAGCCGCCGTTAGTACCATTCCAGGGGCCGGGAGGGGACCCGTGGAGATTGGCATTCATCATTGCGCAGAAGCGATGCCCCCCAGGATGAGGCGCTATCTGGCCTAGGCATAGTTTGACATGCAGCGATGATCGCTGAAAGGTCCGCGCCTCAGATAGCTCGCTATTGCCGGCGGGTAAGCACAATGAGCCTCAATGGAAACATTCCGCCTTAGCTTACGCCTAGTTGCGTAGGTGATAGCGGTATAGGGCCGCCTCCCGCCCCATTGAATGTTACTAGAGAAGAGCTTTTGTTAAGGGATGGGTGGCTCGTAATTTTTAGGGCAGAAAAGCAGTAATCATTCGCTGCTGCGCCCATCCGACGAGTGCGCCCCAGATCGCTATAATAATTGCGATGCCCCCTAAGGTTCCTATTGCATCTTCCGTAGTGTAAGGCTTTTCGGGCGTCGGAGGTTTGGATGGCTTGGCCCAATCAATGATAGGTGCTCGTCCTGCTACCGCCAAGAACAGCATAACAGTTCCGTAGAACATCAAATCGTCTAACGCTGACAATTGAACTTGTGTGGCGGATTGATAGCCCAAAATTAAAGCGTTTAGCCGGTTAAGGAATATTGATACGGCTGCTAGTGCTACTGACGCGATTAATGCGGTAAAGCGGGTAACTTTATATAAAATGCGGGTAACGCCCGCCATAGAGATTGTTAGAACAAAAAATACGGCAATTACCAGTAATGCTATGGAGCCGTTTGGCAATCGATCTAGCGCGCTCGGACCCTTCTTAGATGCCTCAATAATCGCACCCGCCAGCTTTGGTGGCTCTTTGGCCTGGAGCCATGCAAATATAATAGCTCCCACCCCCGCAGCCACGCCGGCTGGTGCTGATACGGTCGCAACGGGCGCCTTGGCGAATTCTGCTTTAACCGCCTGTATAAATTGCATGGCAGAATTCATATTCCAAGCCACGTTTTGTAACAACCTCTCATACAAGAGCGGAACACGTTGACGCCCTCTACAAAACCGCCTAACGAACGTAAGGGCGATTTGTAGAGGGTGCCATGAACGACCGCGCTGTGGCTTATTACCGGGTGTCAACAGCTCGCCAGGGAGCTTCCGGCCTGGGCCTTGATGCGCAGCGAGCGGCCGTGGAGGCCTTGTGCCTGTCGCGTGGGTGGGAGCTGATCGCGCCACCTTTCCAGGAGGTCGAGAGCGGCAAGCGTGATGACCGACCGGAGCTAGCGAAGGCGCTCCACCGTGCAAAGCTCACAGGGGCGCGGCTGGTGATTGCCAAGCTCGATCGCCTGTCCCGCAACGCCAAGTTCCTTATCGACCTCCAAGAGAGCGGTGTTCCCTTCGTTGCGGCCGACATGCCCGATGCGAATGAGCTTACCGTGGGCATCATGGCCCTCGTGGCGCGTCAGGAGCGGCAGGCCATCTCGCGGCGGACTACAGAGGCCCTAGCGGCGGCAAAGGCTCGTGGGCAGCGCCTTGGCAACCCCAATGGGGCAGCGGCTTTTCGGCGAGCTGGGAAGGGGAACGATGCAGCCCTGGAGGCCGTGAAGGCCGGCGCTGCTGATCGGGCGGAGAGCCTGAGGGGCACTGTCCAGGCCCTAGCGGCCGAAGGCATCACCAGCCTTGGCGGGATTGCAGGGGCCTTGAATGCACAAGGGATCGTCACGGCTCGCGGCGGCAAATGGCACGCCTCATCGGTCCGAAACCTCCTCGCTCGCGTACAGAAATAATCGGGTGTCCCATATGCTAGATCATCCCGGAAAGGGCCGTATTGGTGCCATGTCTAGCGCGGACACGGCCGAAACCCTGAGCTGTAGCGGAGGGTGGCCGCAGGATCGCGTAAGCAATGCTTCGGAGGGACCTGAGAGGGATGTGTTTGGCTACACCAAAGCCGATCGCCGCCAAGCAAGTACAGACTCTCGCATCATGGGCCTCGGCGCTCGTACAGCCTCGCCAGCGGCCCAAAGCCTTGTGGAGGGGCTGTGCGTCGACTTCCTGCCCCCAGTCCGTCCTACCAGCCTCCCAAAGCTCCGTGTGGCCACCGGGGCCGTCGTGGCCGACTTGCTGGTGGCCGCTCGGGCCGCTCAGTGGACGAGACGCGCTCTCGACGCTGCATCATTCACCGGCATGGATGTCACCCGAGCTATGTTTGGTAAGGTCCAGGAGGGCTTCACGGCCCATGGCCTCCTCGACGTCATTCCCGGATACTTCGAGCGTGGAGGCGCCTTTCAGTCTGGCCGACAGACCCTATTCCGCCCGACCCAAGCGCTCATCGACCGTGCTGCCGCGCATGGCGTGACGCTAGATGGCCTACCAGACCATTTCAGCATCGGGCGGCCTAAGGCCCCAGCATCCACGGACCTTCTTGTCCTTCGCGCTGCACGGACCCGCACGGATGATGGGATCAAGCGGACAGGCACGAATATGGCCATCCCTCCCGATGACCCTGAGGCCTCAAGGATCACATCGGAGCTACAGGAACTCAACGCCTGGCTCGGGTCCGTGTCGATTGAGGGTTTCGCCTTCCCTGGGCTCCGCCGCATTTTCGCTAATGGGGACCAACCGGGCTTCCGGTGGCAATGGGGTGGGCGGTTCTACTCGGTTCCCGGCGGTGACGACTACATGCGCTGGAAGGGTGGCAAGTCTGCCCGTGCAGCGGCCGTTCGCCTCCAGGGGGAAAGCGTTGGTGAAGTGGATTTGTCCGCTAGTCACCTCACGGTGCTTTACGGCCTCCTGAGCGAACCGTTTGACCCCAGGCAAGACCCTTATGCGATCGAAGGACAGCCCCGTGACCGGGTAAAGCGGTGGATGACCTATGCGCTTGGGGTGGGCTCTACGGCCCCGAGAGGGGGCGGTTGGTACGCCAAGGTCCGTGACGCTGTATTGAAGCGCCACCCGATCTTGGAAGGGCTGGACGGCCTTGGGGTCTCTACGCTGGACCTCCAGTTCCATGAGGCTGAGGTGATCGGGGCGGCCATGCGGACCTTACGACGTGAGGGCGTTGCGTCCCTGCCGGTGTTCGATAGCCTCGTTGTGCAGGCATCGAGGGCGGAACTGGCGAGAACGCACTTGGTGCAGGCCTTCACTCGCTATTTCAACGACCTACGCCCTGGTGGGACGCCAATCGTGCCTAGGGTGCATATCGGGGCTTGAGAGCCTGAGGTTGGTCATTGACGATGATCATAGGAGAAAGCTGAGGCGGCGAAACGTAGCGAGAGGAGCTTATAGCATACTAGAACAGAAAGTCCGGTGCGTCTCTCCGGTCGTCTCGTCAGATGCCGTTGGACGCCACAACCCTTTACATCTACTCCCAAGCAAGCACTCGTCAGACCGTACCTCCTTGCGGGTGATACTGGTCACAGGCGTCTCCCATGCCGTGGAGGCGAGTGCAGGGGTGGTCGCGTTCCCTCGCAAGCCCGCGATCACCCCGCTTCTACTCGTCGCCTGCCACCGTGCAGCACGCAGTCGAACACTGATTAGAACCGATCAGCCACCTTACGATTGCCTTCTGGCACCGGAGCGGCATGATCGCTGCAACGAGGACCACCGGCTGGGGGGATGCATTGGCGATGTTTGGATGGCTCAAGGGACCTAAGCCCACACCCAAGCCTGGTCCTACCGACGAGGAGATGCAGCAAGCACTCCGCACGCACGCCATGAGCACCTTGTCCCGGAACGACGGCTTCGCCCCGCATTACCGTCCCGACGTGACGTCCGAAAAGGACTTTGAGTCCCGTATGGCCGAGCTGCCCCTTATCATCGTGTGGAATGAACACGACACTCCCCAGGGCTTGGCGTTCTCGATGTCCGTGAACAAGCACAGGGTCGAAGTGGACTTGCCCCGGAAAAGTGGAGAGTTCCCCTGAGGTGAAAGGCGAACTC
>NZ_JACYUG010000041.1 GCF_014841615.1 Sphingomonas sp. CFBP 8760
AGAAGCAGGCTCATGTAGCCTAACTTGGTGTCCATGGGACCGGCAGCAGCTCAGTCCTCGTAGCGCTTTGAATATGCCCCGTAAAAGCCACGGTG
Source organism: Sphingomonas sp. CFBP 8760 (assembly GCF_014841615.1). Taxonomy (GTDB): domain Bacteria; phylum Pseudomonadota; class Alphaproteobacteria; order Sphingomonadales; family Sphingomonadaceae; genus Sphingomonas. The sequence goes on from NZ_JACYUG010000041.1 coordinate 96, forward strand.
GTTCGGCTTCTTGCGTTAGGTTTCAAGAAGTCCTAGCGGCCCACGCGGATGGTTGCCCAGCGCCCCATCATTCTCGTACCTTTTGAGTATACCTCAATCAGGCGTCTCGCGGCATCCTTTGGCCCTTAGGCGTGGTGGCGCGACGTACCGCCACCCAGACACTGCCTAGAGCCTAATGATACAGATGGCTCGAATACGGTCGTATGCGAGGCATGGGGCGCAACGGTAACGTAATTAGACGACGCGACTTTCCGATGCACGGGCGCTTTTTAACCCCTTACCGAGTTACGGGCGTTCTATGACCCGCTTGATCTGTGAAGCGCTCCGCGGCCCGCCACGCGGGGCTGTACTGCCGTTAGCGTTGAGGGTGGCAGCTATGACCCGGAGCTACGAAGCGCCCTCTGCCTTAACCTCTGTGATTGATACAAGCACGTCACGAAGCCGTTGATCGGCACTGGCGGGGTTGTTCAACCCCCCCTGGGGTACAACCGCAGTCGCGTCATCATGCCCTTCACGTCCGCTATTGATCTAACGAGAACTCTTGCGACGCCTTCGACGCTTTCACCTTGCGTAAGATGCGCTCGAAGGTTCGATATGTCGGCCTGTGTCCAACGCAGATATGAGTTCATGACAACACCCTTAAGCCCCTTTGAAATCCTGCGTTGCATGTCACCTAGTTGCACCTATGATCGTAGTATGACTAGATCGCAAACCAGAGGTTCTAAGTCCGCCGTCGCTTCATCGGAGCCGGTTAACGCTGATGCAATCGGACCTGACCTCCTTACAGGTGATCAGGTCATCGAGACTTATAACGCGCGCCTGCCGGCTTTGCGGTCTTTGGTGGAAGAAGTCCGATTTACTATTGATGACGCTCTAGCCACCGCAGGCATCAGTGTTAGCAGCTTAGAGTCTAGGCTGAAAGAATTAAAATCTACACTTAAGAAAGTCGAAGATAAAAGTTATGCTGATTTTGATCAGATAACTGACATAGTTGGCGCTAGAATAATATGCATGTTTAGATCTGATTTAGATGCTGCAAAGTCGGCTATGGAAAGCTGCTTCGATATAATAGAATATGATGACAAATCGATTTCTGATCCGGCCTCTTTTGGTTATATGTCATTGCACCTGTTAGCCAAGATAAAAAGTGAATACGAAGGCCCTCGATATGGAAAAATTAAGAATCAAATATTTGAAATCCAGATTAGAACTATTTGTATGCATGCTTGGTCATCCATACAGCACTCACTTGAATATAAGGGATTTTGGGATGTTCCGATAAGTTTGAAAAAGGATATTAATGCATTATCTGCCTTGTTTTATCTCGCTGATACCCAGTTTGCGGCGGTATTTGCGGCGAAGACGGCAGAGTTTGCCAAGGCCGTTGAGAATTCATCAGGCTTAGAGGGAGTTGCCTTTAATGCACAAGAATTAGACTTTGAGACTTTAACCGCTTATGCCGAAAGTAAGTTTCCAAGCAGAAGCGCAAACACAAAGAAGGCTGATGTTTCGAAATTAGTAAATGAAATTAAGATGGCAAATATAAATACAATTGGTGAGTTAGACCGACAAGTTAGCCGGGGAATTCCAGCAATGGAGGCGGATGAAAATAAACGTGGCTCCTCTTATAATATAGTTGGTGCAGTTAGAGTTTCATTATCCTACGCTTCTAAGACCTATCACGATATAACCTACCCATCAGGACCAATAAGTCGTCCTTTTATGGATATGGTTATACCCGAGTAACGACACAGTATACGATGTTAGAAAGTATATACAAGTTCGGTAATGACATATTTTCGTTCTTGGCTGTCTTGTTGAGCCATACATACGGATTATTATAAATCGACTTATTTGCCTTATCAGTGTTTTAATATTTGCGGTCTTTGCAAATATATCGCGCTATAGTGGATGCATTTTAGCTGGATAATAAAATGTCATTGGGTAGCGCCATTCAATCCTGCCGGGCTGTCGATCATTGCCAGCGTTAAGGCTTGGAATAGCGGACGGACGCCCACCCTCAATGAGGCAGCAGTACCTGTTTTGAAAATAAGGGGTGTTCACTTGGTCGATACCGCTACCAACCGGACATAGGTCGGGCTAGCGTTTATCGAGCGCTAGAGGGTGCCTCACGATCCTAAAGGCGGATGGCCTCTAAAACGCCCGCAAATGCCGCTACAGCCCCTTTTCTTGAAAGAGGCTACTCGGGTACAGCGAGGCTATAAATGGCCCTCGTTGCGTCTTAAAAGGCGAAATAAGGCAATCTATACTTTACAGTGATAATATTCGTCATTTGAAGACATAGCAATCAAAGCTTTTCATTAGCCATCGCCATCATCTGATTATCTACGTCTAATAATTCTCGCTTGGAATCCGTAATAGATTGCCCCTTTTTGGTATCTTTCATGGAGGATGCCTCTACCGTATCGATCGTGTTATGAACAAGGCGCTGGGTGGAGATAATACGAGCGCGCTGACAGGGTCTTATCAATTGAGAATAAGTCTCTGTATCGCGATTGAGAAAGGCGGCCTGCCCATCATGATACGCAAAATGCTCGTGACCGGTATATCCGCCGAAAGCATTTTTGCTATTTACTTCACCACATGCGGCGGCGGTATCGGGCGAGTAAAACACATCTTGAAACGTGGCTGAAAGGGGATCGCGTAAGAGCCCCTTCACGTCGGTCTCAACGCGGGCGCGGAATGCCTCATCCGCCTCCTGCTTTCGTCCCGCCTCTCCCTGCCTATCGATGCGCTGCATAGTGAAACCTGCCAAGCCGATAGCAACGACGATCAAGGCCAAGCTGGCAGCGTATAGTATGCCTTTCCTGCCCTTTGATGCCTTGGGTTGATCCGCGCCGCCGCCGGGTGGCTTTGACCAAGCGTTCGCTTCGTAGACTGTACGTGAAGCAACTCGATCTTCGTTCATGCAAGCACCCCTTTTGATTGAGGGGCTGCCCGGCTGAGAGCCGGGCGTTCGTAACCCTGCACGTCGCACAAGGCGCTGCCGCCTTTGGGCGCAAGCCTTGGACATGACGCAACAGCCACCCGGCCGAGAAACTCGACCAAACGACGTGTCTGAGGGGTTATGACGCCCCACTTGCTACCTTTTTGAGCAAGCAGCCGATCCATGCCAACGCCTGGATTCCAAAGCGATCGTTGAGCGCAACCTACGTCGTAGGAAATTTTGCGAAGCCTTTGTGTGAGGTCCGCGCCCTGCCGACCCCAGATCAACATGGCCTCACACCCCTATCAGAACAAAGGTGGACATTTCGCAGTTACCGTGCGAATAGGGCCGCACAAGACGCCATAAAACAAAACAAGTAAGGCCAACAAGTCTTGTATAGAAGCACAGAACATGAAGATAAACGATAAAACTAAAGAAGAACTAAAGCATAAATTACAGCCCGATACTTTTATTACGCTAACCGTATGTCAGGGTATAACGACCGGAGACGGTAAGTTTATTGCCGCTTCCCCGCTGGCATTGGATAGGGTGATGAAAGGCGTGCTGGATGCGACAGCACGGCGTATATACAGCAAGCGATATTACCGCCGAAAGCGACCAAGGATTAAAAATATCTCGGTTGCCGAATGTAGCAGGGGAGGCATGTGGCATATACACTCTTGCCTCAAATGCCCCGACAATGTTACTATAGAACAACTAGCAGTTCTCATTGAGGACGCTTGGTCTAAATCCAAATGGTATAGGCCACGCAATGAGATTGAACAAATTTGGGGTAACGCCCTATTTTACATACTAAAAGATGGGCAGGACGGCCTCCTCGTCGATACAATGAGTTTCTAACTATCTGGCACAACGGCGTGCCCCTTTAGACCATTGATCGGTTAACATTTTTTGGGCAGGCAAAGGCAAGGACGGTGAGAACCGCTCCTTGTCTTTGTTATGTCTAATAAACATACATATTTAAATAAATTTAAATATCTTAACTAAGAAAACAATATAATTAAACTTATAAGCCTCTTACACTACCAACCATAAGAAACAGGACGGCTTTCAAGCCAAGCTTCAAGTTCAACGAACTTCCAGCCTACAGCACGCCTTCCAATCTGAATGGGACGGGGGAAGTCACCCCGATCCATCGCCGCATAGATGGCACTACGGCTCAATCCGACCATCTTCTGGACCGTTTGGAAGCCCACATTTGGTTGCTAACAATGCGATCTGAGTAGATAGGACGACAAAGCCATACGTTTGGCCCTGATTGTCGTTTTCACGCCAATCTTCACAGGGAAAAAACGAAAATCCCTTCGTCGCTGACAAAGTGACCTTTGAAATGCCGAATAGCGCCCCTTCCAATGACGTGATATTGTGACGCGCAATGAAACAGGAAGCGCGCCCATCCGGTGATACGGGTGCTTATAAGGGGCATTAAATGAACAAATGGCTTGCAAGCTGCTGTCTTATTGGCGGCTTATCGTTGACTACCTTAAGCGATGCCGCCGTTTACGACATAAAACTAGCAGGTAAAGTTCGCATGGTTGAAGGAGATGCAGGCGGCAGCGGCATATTCGTCGGAGATGAAATTAATGGCAGCTTTCGGATTGATGAAGCGTCTTACAGTCAACCCTATCTATTATCTTTAGGCGGCGGGACTTATACGACATATTTCTCGGTACTGCAAAATCTAGCATTCAATGTCGGGTCTTACTCAGTCTCGCTACCGTTAATCACGGGCGTTGTAACCTACATGGATAACAGCTTTGGGTCTGATGGTATCGTCATATCACCAGATACCTTACGAGGTGGTCCGTTCAATAGCACGCGAACTCTACCACAGTTTCAATTTCGCGGGCCATCGAATGCCATTGGTGGGGGCGGCGTGGCGAATGGGCTGCCCCTAGCTTCATTCTCACCAACCCTGTTCGTCAGCTTCGGTAATGATACCGGCTCCAAAAGGGTCTATGGCGATCTAACGGTGTATATATCCTCTGTGGTGCCTGAACCCGCCACTTGGGCAATGATGATCGTAGGCTTCGGCATGTTGGGTGCCGCTACTCGCTATCGTCGTCGCCCTACGACGACCGGCTACGCCTAATTTGCCACGAATGAATGACGTAAGGGCGACCGTTAGTCGAAAGGCTACCGGCTCTTTTTGCGTTCACCGCCAACCGCGCCGGATCAAACCACCTCGCCTTTTGTTCTTGTTTTGTACAAAGCAGCGAGAAAGGAGTAAATGCTATGGGCATTATAACGGTGAAGCGGATCGCGGCGTTGATCGAAGAAGCCCCCAGTTGGGCGCTGGTAGCCCTCACGATGCCTCAGGACGGGCTAAGGGAGGCCGCAAGGCATGAGGTGGCGTCTCATGTTTATCATGCCCTGTATGCGCCCCTAAGCGAGGGCAGCGAGCAACTGAACCTGCCGTATTGAAGCCAGCTGTATGGCGGCACCATAAGGGGCAATGGAATGCCCCTACCCTTTCTTACTGGCATAAAGAGCGTCAAAATTAACGCCTTCAAATTTCACGGCGTCGATCATCTCGCAAAGCATTTTGGCGGTCCCTTGCGGCATTCTTCCATACCCTGCCGTAACACTCGTCTTATTGTGCCCAAGTATTAAAGGTCCAAATTGATCATCAAGATATCCAGCAGCCCGTAACTCATCTGCTAATGTGTGGCGAAATGAATGCGACCCCTTTCCATCGCCTCCGTTCTTCAACCCGATTTTGCTAAGATAGTTACGCCAGAAACGTGATGGTGAAGCCCCTATATGCCCCCTCCGATTTAACACAAGACCGTCAAACAACATACCATCATTTCCATCAAGCGATTGTCTATTATCATAGAATTGTTTGAATCCGGCAAATTCAACCGTTCGATGCAACGGGATAATGCGACCTTTGTTAGATTTAGTTTGTTGCCCAACAGTTGGATCATGTCGTATATGTATGAACCAACGCTCATGCTCAAACCGCACATCACTCAAACGTAACTGCGCGACTTCTCCAATCCGCGATCCTGTGAAAAAGCAAAGCAGTGGTATCCACTTTCGCCAATCGTTCACTCGTATATTGCCTACTTGATGCTCATACCCATCACCTTTACATCCCGTAAATAATGGAGAAGATATAATTCGATTTAATTCGAAAGACGTAAAGGTAGGATGGGGACGGGCTTGCTTATCTATATTTAAAAACAAGCCATCACATGGATTATTGTCTGCAAATCCGTGCTGTATAGCCCACTTAAAAAGTGGAGAAATTGTCGAAAGATACTTGTTTTGCGTTGTGGGGCTTAACCCTTCGATGCCATTAGATGATGCATGTGCCGCCACAGCACCAATAGACATTCCATCATAAACTTTCATGTTACGGTAATTTTTAGGAAGATTTGCAATAATATTGCGCCAATCGCGAATATCGCTTCTGGTGACGGCTGATATCTTTTTATTACGACCTATAAAATCTGCTAGCCGCTCTACGACGATCCGGTCTTGGTTTATGCCGTCTCGTCGCTTGACACCCTCAGACAACCTTTGTGCTGCGTATTGATCAAACATAGCCATTACCGTCTCGGTACTGGGTTGTTTTTGAAAATTGGTCACATCGACAAGAAATTTTGATGGTTCGTAGTTATGGCCTTGATCAACTATTTCAGCTTCAACGTACCTATAACTATCGATGAGCACTTGCACCGCTTTACGAGCATGTTCATCGCGCTTGACGGGGTCACTCGATATGATTAGACCGCGATCACGCATTTCACCTTCGGTAAGCTTTAAATAAGTTGCAACTTCCCCGGTAAAAAGCAAGGATGCTAGCCGTTCTCGCGACTTTTCAAGTTTCTTTTTTATTTTAGCAATATCGCCACCTGCTAATCTTACATCGTCTTCCGTAAAAGACCGCATAATGCCTTTCATCGTTTCAAAACGAAAGACATGATGAGCGTCTACTTCCGCATCAGTAGCCTCGCGGAGTACTTTATTTCCATCGAATGATGTACGTGATGCGAGGGCATTAGCCACGCGATCCCGCCACGCTGCCAATATGGGATAAGCCAGCTTTTCCGCTTCAACCCTGTCTGTCACGCCGAGTGACTTTGTAAATTCGGCTCGTCCCACGATAGGTCGGGCCGCAAGTGGCACCATCCAGCGGAGTTGCCACTTAGACGAGTTTGGCCGTTTTTTGAGGTAGCTGGACAGATTCATAGCTTCGAACCTACCTTCAAAACGGAGCAGGTCAACGTAGCAGTATTCAATACTAGATGCGTTTTTCCCTTAGGATATTGGCCTTATTGACAGATTATTACGTCGTAAGCGCATCCTGTCTCCCCGACCATCATCCGCTAAGTAATTGATTTCTCGTCGCCAACATGGCGATCGGGAATGGTTGTACCCACGACTGTACCCATCGTTGTACCCATCGTTGTACCCATTGGGGGCGATGGATTGGGACTGCCGAACCTCAAGCTGCGCGGTGGCAGCTACCACTGGCGCAGGAAGATCACCGTGGCCGGCGCGGCGGTGCCGCTATCTCTGTCGCTCGGCACAGGGAATTATCAACGCGCCCGGTGTATGGCAGACAGACTTGGTGCGACGGTCGAGAGTTTGCGTGTGGCCTATGGTCAATCGACGGGGCTGACCCCCGATCAGCTGAAGCGGGTGTTCAGCGATGCCCTGCGCTGGCAGTTGCAGAGTATCGAGCAGGATCAGATTGGCAGTCCCGCCCGATCGGAAGGTCACGCCACGATCAATTCCATCTATGCCGAAGCCTGGGCTTTCCTTGGCCGCAACGGCATCGAGGCGCGTTGGACACTGAACGAGCATGACCGATTGGTCGATGCCGGCTGGAGCGAGGAGCGCGCGAAGGCGGTGGCGGATCTGGTGTTCGATCTCCAGAACAGTGATCCGGTCTCGAAGGCTCAGCTCGACAGTTATAGCGAGGGGTTCTGGACTTGCCCCGCTTAAGTGGAGAGGCATTTGCTCAGCGTGACACGGTT
>NZ_JACYUG010000042.1 GCF_014841615.1 Sphingomonas sp. CFBP 8760
ACCGCACGCGCAATCAGGCAAGGCAGGACGTGTTCGATTACATCGAATGCTTCTACAATCCCACGCGCAGGCACTCGACCTTGGGCTATCTCAGCCCCATGGACTTCGAGAAGCAGGCTCATGTAGCCTAACTTGGTGTCCATGGGACCGGCAGCAGCTCAAATGCGCGCAACGGTGAAGCGGTGCAGCGCAACCACCGCCGCCCCAAATGGATTGAGCTTGGCGACGATGGTGAGTGGTATGTCCCGCCGGTTAAGCTGGAAATCGTGAAGCTTATCTTCTCAAACAGGATAGCCGGGATCGGAAAGGGGATGACCGCTCAAAAGCTCAACGAGCTTGCGAAGACGAACCCGGCTTTCACGCCATGGGAGCTTGATGCCGGTAAGCGGGCAGCGCCGAAGATGTGGAGCGCGACCTATGTGGGTCGAGTGCTGCGCAACCGTGCGGTTATGGGGGAGTGGCAACCCTACACTCGACCGCGCAAGGGTGAGCCTGCACCAGCCGGTGAACCGATTGAGGATTACTATCCGCGCATCATCGATCCGGCGACTTTTGCGCGGGCGAATGAGGAACGCATCAAAGATGCCTTGAAGCACCAAGGGCGAGGGCGCGGCCTGTCAAACCTGCTTGGCACCCGTGCGCGGTGCGGATCGTGCGGTGGTCAAATGTCCGCCTTGGGTTCGGCTGCTTACTTCATCAACAAGAAAGGCGAGAAACGCCGCCACTATTTCTTATATTGCACCGCCAGCAAGGTGGCCAAAACCTGCGATAACGCTCGTGGATGGACTTATGATCGTGTTGAAGGGCCTCTACTTGATGCGATCCTAAACCACGCAATGGATGATCAGCATTTTGCAAGCGACAATGGTGAGACGGCGGCGCTTGAAGGTGCGGTCTACGGTGCCAAAGCGGCGGTGGGTGAGCTTCAACGCAAGCTTAATAACCTGCTCGATGTGGTCGAGAGCGGTAATAAGGCTGCGATAGTTCGTTATCAACAACGCGAGATCGAGCTTGATACGGCCAAGTTGGCGCTCGCCAAAGCGGAGAACGATCTTTCGCAAGCACGCGGCAAGGTATCGCCCGCCGAACACCTTCGCCGCGTGTCGGAAGTGCAAGGCATGATGTGGGATGATGATCCCGATATCCGTTATCAAGCTCGTTTGAAGGTCAAACAGGCGCTCGCTGACATCATCGAATCCATCAAATTCTTTAAAGAGACGGGGAACGTCGCCGTCATGCTGGTTGACCGTATGCGGCGCATTGGGATCAACCACGCTGGTGAGATCATTGATGATATCGACCTTACCATGGTCGATCCTACGGTTGGCCCCGGTTATGGTCGGGTGATGCGGATGGAAGACGGTGAGATCACCTATGAGAATGATCTAATCCCCGACCAAGCGGCAGGATCGAAGGCGTATGTAAGGCGTCGGGCAAAAGCGGAGTGACCTACTCCACTAACCAATCCATCACCGTCTCCCCGGTGTGGTCGGGGAGAAACACGAACCACGCGAAATCCCGCATATTGTTCGCCACATGATCCTTGGTATCGACTTCCCATTTAGGGCGACGCGGAAGGTTGAGCACATAAGCAAGCCCAGCCTTACGCAGCCATTCGCTTCGCTTTTTGGTCGCCTGCCATGCTATTGATTGGAGGATACAGATAGGGCCGCTGATATGCGTCTTGGCCTTCTCAACAAATTCCATCGCTAGTGTGAACGGTGGATTTGTCACGAGATAGTCACAGCGCGGAAGATCGACCATGGATAGGTAACCGATGTTTGTGACCGTGCCACAATCACCAAGCCTCGTCACTTCCTCTTCTCGAATGTCATCGACGAAATGCGGCCCCGGATTGCCGCGTCTCATTATCTCTCGGATCATCCGACCATCACCGGCGGCGGGATCGTAGCCAATGCCGGTGAACCACTCGGGTTGGTAATCGATCAATGGAGTGAACGAATAAAGCGGCGTTCGGAACACTTCGTAACGCTCAACACGAGCGCGGACACCGTGAGTTTTGTTCATCCGGTATTTAGAAGGCCGGATGATGGCGGGTATTTCCAGCCCGCTACGCTCCATGACGCGCTTAATGGTGTTGTAGGTCACCTCACCCCCACGAGCGGCCGTAAAACCCCCTGCCCGCAGTCTGGTGACCATTTCAGGGATCGTTGCCCCCCTCCATACCTTTGATCGCCTTCAACAGCGGTAGGGAACGGATATGAGCATTGGCCACGCAGGTGGCACGGCTCGCGAGGATGCCGGGGCGGTAGAGCTTCACGGTTCGTTTAGTGCCCCTTTTGGCGATGAGTTCGTTTAGTCATGCTTGGCGATCACCACCAATCCCCAATGTCGATTTGGTTAGAATGTGCGGAAGGATCGGGCGGTGGTGGTAGGACCGTTAGCTTACCCCACGTCAGCATATACTTGAGATACACGAGTTGGCGGGCGGCATCTTGGTTTATTAGTTTTCGCCAAGTATGAACATCACTTCTGCGTGATCAGCATCAGGACCATCGAAGCAAACACCAATTCCATCAAGCCAAATATTTAATTGCGGATTTTCCTTTATGTAATTGCGCCTCCGCACCCTGCGCTCCTCGTCATGCATCGTAGCATCGTGACGAACAACGCGGTTTCCGTCCTTATCGTAGAGAGGATACGTTCTAATATCCACCTTGCGTGCGATTTCAAGTTTTTCACTCGACCACCCTGTCTTGGTCCCTTTGACAATCCCAGCGCTAATCATACGGTTGATATCTGTTCGAACCCACATCGATGTGTGGCCGTGTCCCTCATTGCACCACAACCCGCTAACCTCCTCGCGGGTTATCCCCGGATGTTTCAAGATCGCTGTATATATTTCGGAGTTTCTTGACCCACAGACGTAATACATGGCACGGTTCCTCATTCGGTGAGGGGCACCCCACCGTGGTTGATAATCAGTATTTTTGGATCGTTAGGCGGTTGGCCAGCGGCCCATGCTGGTGCGGCTGGCTTCCTACCATCCTCGCACTTGTGTTTCGTCATATCTACCGAGCCGCATCGGAGACGGAAAGCTACGGGTAAAGCGCCAGCGGTAGAAGGTAGCTCATTACGCTCTCGTGAGAGGCAGGATGCCCGCGGTTTTCAAGCGGCGATCCTGAAAGGATCATCCGTCGTCGGATCAATAAAACCGGCGATTGTCGCGCCGTCATTGAAGAACCGATAATCCGCATAGGATAACCCCTACTCAAACATGAAAGCACGAGCTTGACGATCAGTCCTGAAGGCGAGTTTGGGCTCCATGATCGAGCCATGATCACCGGTGCTCATCATGCGGCTCGCACGCGCACTCGCGGCTTCACGGCCTCGTAGAGCTTCACCGTCCGGGTCCGCCCACGCTTGCCGGCGATCTTGCCGTGATATGACTGGACGAAGCCGTTCACCTGAAGATCGACAAGCGCCCACGCATGGAAATTAACCGCTCTCGCGTTCGCTGGATCAAGGCCATGGGCGGGTAGAACAACCGCTCGAAGCTGATCGGCAGGTGATGGACCTAGCCTGCGAAGAGTGGACCAAATCGGTTCACGCAATGCTAGGCGCGGCGACTTTTCGTCCACCTTCGGCGGTGATGCTTCCGCTTGATGCTCATGGGCAAGGGCGATCATGAACTCACCGATAGAGGACCAGCGATGCGGGTCGGTTGCCACTGCGGCGGCGACCACAGGTGCCGGTGTGGTGATCACCACGGATGTTGGTGCTGGTGCGAGAGTTGTGGCCACCGGTGCTGGTGCTGGCCTCTCTGCGCCTCTTGGCATTTCGTCCCACGTCCGCCCATCAAGCGTCCGCCCCGCGTCATGCTTTGCGCGGTGCCAATCACCGACTTCATCAAAATTACCCCACTGTTTGAAGAAGAAAGCGGTGCGCGCGGCAACTGCCCGGTCACGTAGGTCACAAGCCCACGCGGCCTCCATCGGGCGGACTAACTGCTGGGAGTTACCAGACTCGCCGCCGACGATGATCCAGTCGATATCGATAAAATCAAGATCGGGGAGAGGCCCGAGCAACGGCTCGGCGCTGATGAACCGCACCTTTGCTGGAATCTTCCGAAGGAGGTCGGCGCGGCCGACATACTTGTTATTTTCAATCGAGACGCCCATCCATAGGTTCGGAGGCCATGGAAGCTGCGCGGCAAGCTTCACCGCGCGGTTCGGTCGCTTCGTCAGCACCTGATATGTGTGATGCGGGGTGCGCTCGATGATGTCGAAAACTCGTTTGATCGTCTCGTCTGTGACGCCCTCACCGAACAAGTCGCTCATCGAATTGACGAACCACAGGGTTGGTTGGCGAGTGCGGATAGGCTTTTCAAAAATACTATCGGGCGCGACACTGAAGACACCGGTCCAATCGACGCGCGCTTCATCAGCATCGTATTCCGTAACGTTCGCGTAGTGTGCAAAAAGTGTCTTCTTACGGTTTGCTTCCTTAATGGCATAGCAGTTGTCGCACCCCGACGAAACACGGCGACAACCAACCGTTGGGTTCCACGTCTTTTCAGTCCACTCAATCTTACTCATAATCACATTCTCCAAGGTTTTCCGATTCCAGACAGTTTTACAGACAGACTTGGAATCTGCCTTCAAACCGTCCAACCCCCTAGAAGTGAATTTTACATCGAACTTCGTCAACCCCAGCGGACTTATGCTCGCTATCTTATAATTGATTATCGTCGATGAGCCGTGTGACGAATGGCGGATTTCCTATATTTTTTGGTCTAAAAATTATTTTTAACGCCTGATTTTATAATTGATTATAGATGTGAAGCATCGTTGTTTTCTATTTTCTAAATTCTTGTTGCGTTGCCAGATTTGTTTAGCTATATCTCGATCCGACGAAGTTCGAACCAAGTCATGGACTGGAAGCCCTGACGGCCTTCCCTGAAATACCTAGAATACCCGGCCACCTCTGACGACGTGGCCAACCGATGAGCGGGAGTGCGCGCGCACGAATACTGATTATATGGCGAGATAAGCGATGTGGACGAAACGAAGCTGGGATGAGATCGAGAAAACGAACCGCGTGGCTCGGGCCCTGAAAAGCATGGAGCACCGCGCCAACGAGGTTGCGGATGGCCTCAAAAGGGCAGCGTTTCTGTATGGACCAACCGGCGTCGGGAAGACCCGAACCGTGGACCACGCCCTTACGCTTTTGAAGATTGAGGGGCGCAATCCTATCGAGTGTCAGCCATCAAATTACAAAGAAATGCTCGCTAACTTTGAGGAAGCGGATGGTCACCGCCCCGTCTTCTTTGATGAGGCGGATGTCATCTGGCGCTCGTCTCGAATGCTCAATATTCTAAAAATCGCAACCGATCCTCGCCGTGAACCATACCAACGGGTTTACGGCAACGTGAATATAGCAGCGCCCATCTTTGTGACGACTAACGTGGACCTGTCTGATAGATCAGCGTGGGATAAACCATTGCTGACCCACGGCGATGCGCTCTTCCGCCGCGTTAGTCCGCGTGGCGTCCCTGCCGACCGGGATGCGCTATTCGAATATAGCGTTGGCCTCGCATTGTATCAGAAGCTGCTAGAAACTTATTTTGTCGAGGATGGCCAGAAGCCTCGTAGATCGCAATCTCGACCGGCGGCTCGCCGTAGCGCGGCGATTAAATGGTTTTCAGAAAACAGGGACAACCTCACGACGATCTCGCCGGGGACGCTCGAAGCCGTCGCCGCTGCCTTCGACTATGATGACGACATTGAGCGCGAGGGCGATCTTGAGCCACTTCTGAAACCGGTTTGGAAGCGCTCCGCCCCTAGAACCGACGCTACGGACTGGCTGACTCTGATTAAGCAGAACTAACTTTCGACGCTCTGGTGATCGCGGCTGTCATCGAGGGATCGCAGATGATTTTCTCAACATCGAAGCTACAAGCTAGGATGCGGCGTTCATCTGCGCTTTTGCTATCGTTTCAGGCATGCAAGCTAGCGCGAGTTTCCAAGATCATTGGTGCCACCAAGCGCCAACGCAACGATGTGATCGACCACCCAAGTGGCCTCTACGCGCGCGTGAGAGCCGCAATAGCGGCACAGTAGCTCCATACTTGATATGTGACGCAAAGACGCCTGTATACGGCGCTACGGTCGCGTGGCTGCGATGATCCCCCCACCCTCTGTGATGATGCCTTCGGGCGGCTGGTGAAGGTGGGGGCTTGTTGGGCATTTGATATTCAGCCCCTAAACGGCCGTAGAACGGTTTTCACGGCCATAGGCCACAAGTACTTAACGGACGTCACAGACGCTCTGTGTGGGACTCTGCGGGGATCGTCATCCAGCCGTTGGAGCACAACCAATCGGCCAACGCTGGTCCATCGTGGATGAGAGCGATCGTGACGATATCGTCTTCGTCTTCCTCAATCTGGAATGTAACCAAATCTCTTACCGCATTGCTAATAGTAACCATTGCCTTATAATCGCCCTTATCAGTCAGCTTAAACAATGCTTCACAGTAAATATCAGATTGCCTTGTAGTCTTCCACCCCATCATTACAGTATCGATGCGCAGACAATCTCGGGTCATTGATCGTATAGCCGGAAGAAAATCATTTTCAGTCACTATATCGTTTTCCTATAAGGCGGCAACATCGCCACCGTCTCTATTTACGATAGCTTGAACTGTGGGTGCATTAATTAAATGCATCGGGATCGAACGAACGCCAAGATTCCGGTTGGATCATAGTGCAAATTACAGCCCCGCCTCCCGTGCCAGTCTGACCAACCGCTGTGACTCTCTGAAATCAGTATACGCGATGATGGCCACCGGTGCCGCGCAATCGTGCTTCACCACGGCGACCGGGGTGAGACCGTCCCGGAGGCCACCGCCAAAATCGTTAGAGCGGATTCCATTCAGTCCGGATCATAGCCGCAGGAGCTGAAGTAGTT
>NZ_JACYUG010000043.1 GCF_014841615.1 Sphingomonas sp. CFBP 8760
TCAGCACGCCCGTGTGAATCCCCTTCGACTCAGGTCGGCCGGAAAACGCTCTAACGGCCTGCGTTACATCGTGAAGACGGGGGCGCCATGGCGGTGGATGCCCAACGACCTGCCGCCGTGGGCGGCGGTCTACCAGCAGACGCAGCGATGGCTGGCGGCGGGCTGCTTCGAGGCGCTGGTCGATGATCTGCGCGCGGTGCTGCGGTTGGCGGCGGGGCGCAAGGCCGAGCCGACTGCTGCGATCATCGATAGCCGGACGCTGCGGTCCACGCCCGAGAGCGGCGAGCGCGCCGGCTACGACGGGGGCAAGCGCAAGAAGGGCTCGAAGATCCACATGGCCGTTGATACGCTGGGCCATCTGCTGGCGCTCCACGTCACGCCGGCCAGCGCGGAGGATCGCGGCGAGGTGGAGCGCCTGGTGCGTACCGTGCAGGCCGTGACCGACGACGCCGTCGAGCATGCCTGGGTCGATCAGGGCTATACCGGCCAGCGTGCCGCCAACGCCGCTGCAAAACACGGCATCGCTCTCGAAGTCGTCAAGCTGCCAGAAGCCAAACGTGGTTTCGTCCTCCTGCCGCGACGCTGGGTCGTCGAACGGTCATTTGCGTGGGCCACACGCTTCCGACGCCTCGTCAAAGATTACGAACGCTATACCGAAACACTCGCGCGACTTCACGTCGTTGCCTTCGCCTGCCTCATGATGAAGCAGGCCATCGCCAGCGCTACAGGTTCATAACAGCCTCTAGCACCAGGCCGCCAACCGCGGCACGACCCTATGGTCGCCCACCATCATCTCGAAGCAGCCTGCAGCCAGCCAGCCCTGCGTCTGCCAATACACACAGCCCCCTCCGTAGCTATTCCAACGATGCTTCGCGTCGCTGCAATTTTGGGCCACTCCGTCCGGGGCCGCAGGTCGTCCGGCATCCACGCCATGGCCCACCCGTCTCACGATGCGGCGCAGCCCATCGAACACCTCGCGCAGGTCATGCTCTCGCCGCCCCACATCCTCCCGCCACAACAGCAGATACGACGTTACCAGAAACCATTTCTCGTCGCTGATGTCGGACGAATACGGCCGGCGGTTTAATTCACCGTAATCGAATGAATTAAACCGCCACCCAAGTTTTCGATGAATTCTATACGACGTCCCTACCCATTTAGCGCCGTTATATTTTCTAGTTTAGAAGTCGAATGTAAGCTGCAATCGTGCGTTTCTACCGGCCTGATACTGTGTAACAGTACGATAATAAGCAGACGCTACGCCCTCACCGTTGGTCCCATTTTCGTTGAAGTTTAGCTTCTGCTTGAGGTTAAGTACGTTGAAAACGGATGCCCTCAGGGTCATTGATGCGCTGCCGACGTCAAATTTATATGCGATGTCCACATCGTTTACGAACGACCAGTCGCTCTTGAACACCGAACCACGTCGAACCTGCTGAACTGGCGACGTTACGGAAGGATCGGAATTGATACTCCCGTCTGCGTTGACTTGGCAGTAAAGGCCGGCTGCTCCGTAAGCAGCCGCATACGGATCAACACTCCCAGGCACCAAACCAATACAGCCGTAGCGGCGGGGCGCATAGGCTTGGAGATTAGCGCCCAAGACCACAGGCCCAAGCTGATAGCTGCCGGCTACCTTGATTGCATGACGCTTGTCGTTCGGCGAGTAGCCATAGGTACCAAGCGTCAAGCCCGGTTGATCGAAATCGGTCGTCAGGCCCGTGTCGCTTTGACCGTTGTCGGTCTTCACGCCGCCTTCGTAGTTACCAACCGTCTTGGAGTAAGTGTACGATGCATCGAGACTCCAGACACCGTCGAATTCACGGTGCGCCTCGAACGTCATCGCCTTGTAGGTCCGCTTGGCCTTGGGATAGCCAAGTTGCGCCGCCGTGAATTCGACCGTGCGCGGCGTTGCCTCGCCGTTAATCGGATCCAACAGCGTGACTGTTGCACCGCGGCCTGGATTGATCAGGACATATTGATGAAACCCGCCCCAAATCGGTCCACAGCCAGATATGCGCTGTGCAACGCAATAATTGTTGATCGCGGCATCGAGCGAAGAATCTTCGAGAACCTCGTTTAATTTTGAATAGTTAAAGAATGCACCAATGCGCCACTTATCTCCCAATCTCTTCTCGTAACCAAGAATGTATTCATCCGCAGATTGCGGCTTCAGATTTTGGGATACGGTAGCCTCGGCAGACCTTGGCTGCCCATTTCCGGTAACGTTACAGTTACGGATGTTGTCGTCTGGACAGGTTGTTGCCGAAGGATAAAGAACAGCAGAACCCAGGATCGGAATATTTCCGGCACCAAGTCCACCAAATATATTGGTTCGCGTATAGAAAAGTTCACCACCGGTAAGACGGATGTTGGTGTTGGATGCTACCGGAAGATACATACGGCTAAAGCTGCCGTACACCTTGTCACGACGTTGTCCGATTGGATCGAAGGTGAACCCTAGACGTGGCCCCCATTGATTGCCGCTTTTGTAGAATGTCTCACCCAAGGAATTGTCGTTGCTGAAACGATCGTTGCGAATACCCAAGTTCAGGTTGAGACGGTCGCCCAACAATGACCAGCTATCCTGTAAATAATAGGCTTCATTGAGTGAAGCAAACTGCCCCGACTGAACATATCGCGTCTGGCGGACATAATCAGTACCCACAGGAATACCGTATATATTACCGGACTGTGCCGTGAAAATGTCGTAGCTTAGTCCGTCACCACCACCTTGACTGGTCGACGTGGATGACAATTCTTCACGATCATAACCAAACCGAATATGATGCGAACCCAATGCATTGAAGCGCACGTCCGCATCGGCACGATAGAATTTGCGGATGTCCTCATTGCTGTCGATGCCACCACCGGCGATCGTCAGCGGACGGATGTTGAGCGGGTTGCGGGCATCCGTGACAGAGGGAATGCTGGCATTGCTGGCATTGAAGCGCTGCGAGAAGCCAATATTCTCGTTGCGGCCATATGCCGCCGATAATGTCAGCCAGTTAGTGAAGACGCCTGTATAACGACCCACATAATTCTCACCACCCCCGCGCTGCTGTGACCGCCCAGTGTACGGACCATCGGTATTGGTGATATAGTTGTAGCGGTCGGCCCGTACCCCCGCATCCGTACCGTAGATATTGATCTCGCTTTCGCTTGTTGTATTGAAATAGGTGAGCTCCAGTCGCTGTCCGTCCATGATGACTGCATTGATCTTGGCTGCGTAGAAGGGTGAATCGGAACGGGTGTATGACCGCGACGTACCCAGATACTGGGCCGGATCATCAACCTGGGACTGATTTCGTGGATCACCTAGAAATGCCCGACCACCGCCACTCGAGTTATTGTTGCGCGCCTGATAAAGACCATAAAAGAACAGATGGTCCTTGATGATCGGTCCGGACAACTGGGCGATCACCGACTTGGCTTCGCTGGTCCCTCCATCATTATCCGAGCCTAACGTGTCGCGGGTATAGGAACGCAGACCGTTTGGATTCCATGTAAACAGGAGGCCGCCATGAAATTCGTTCGATCCCGATTTCGTCGTAGCACTGGTAAAGCCGCCGGTCGAACGCCCGAACTCCGCAGCATAGCCACCAGTCTTCACCTCTACCGTCTGGTAAAATTCAAACGGCACTTCTACCGGGCTAAGCCCCTTGCGGAAATCGGTGATGTTCAGGCCGTTGACGAAATAGGCATTTTCCGACACTGCGCCGCCATTGATTGACGGCAGACCGCCGAACGCACCCGACCCCCCGGCCGTGCCCGGCACCAACTGGATCAAAGCGGCCAAGTTGCGCGCGACCGGCACCCTGGTTGCCAGATCGGCAACGTTGATCACCTGCCCGGTGGTGGTCAGGTCGAATTCCGACGTTGCAGCGCGACTTCCCGTCACGACGATGTCGCCGGACGCTCCCGCTACTTCGGGCGCCCCGGTTAACACAAGGCGGAACCTGTTCGCTGCAGCCCCCTGAACAAGGCGGACACCCGCCTCCGTATAGGTCTCGTATCCTTCGGCTTCCACGGTAAAGGTATAGCTGCCGTTGCGCAGTTCCGAGATGGAGTAGCTGCCATTTCCATTCGTGCGTGTGCTACGCGTGAACCCTTGGTCAGCCGACAACACCGTGACCAAGGCACCCTCTACAGGCTTGCCATTTGCATCAACAACGACACCGGTCGCGGAGAAGCTGGAGAAACCCTGCGCGGACGCGGCCGGCATCATAGCGACTTGGCCACCGACGCTGATAAGAGCACCGATCGCGCTCCCCAAGAACCTGAAGCGCGTCTTTCCAGATTTGAATGCCATCGTTTTCCCCCCTGCGATGTCAAAACACCTAGATAGTAGAACGTATACGTTTGCCGCAGGCAATAGGGTTTTAGGATTTTCAAGAATCGTTGCAAAATAGTTGCAAAAAGTCCGCAATGCTGCCCTTTAGCAGCCGTGCCAATTTAGACGTAAATGATAGCAATTCATGTGCGCCGGCTATAAGATAGTCGCGACACCATTCAATGATGCCCAATACCGGGATCAGCCATCGACCGGCAGCGTTGGTTTTTGTGCCAATCTTGTGATCGACAACGTACCCGGTATTTGCGAACGCATTGAAAGGGTTACTATGAGTATGTTTTATCTACTGCACTATGATTTCTACTTTAATATTGGCTGGGCATATCCGGCATGGCCAAGCAATCGCTCTGACGCGCTGCATCGAATCGACTCAATACCATCCACGGTGTTTTCGAAAATATCCTAAATTTCTTCAGGATAGGGAAAATGATCGCTGTATTCATCTCGTCAGCCATGCGCAAACATGATCAGCATGGCTCGAAGGCGATCACCGCGAGAAGCAGGTTGTCGGGAGCGACGACAGGGATAGTAGGTATCCCCCGTCAGGGATGCAGCCATTTGATCCACTGGCCGTAGGGGTGGCAGGTGGCGAGGTGGTGGGTGGTGCCGTCCGGCCAGCAGGTGAGCATCAGGCGGACCTCGCGGCGGCATTCGGTCCACTCGAACCCGATCCAGGCGAGCGGCCGGCTCGGATCGGCACGGGTGCCGGCGCGGTGGATGGCGGCGACGATCGCGGNCGGTCGATCGCCGGCGGATGCGCCTGCGCCAGCGCGATCGCCTGGGTCAGCCGTCCGGCGCGGTGTGGATCGTCGGTCCAGGCGAAGGCGGACAGCCGCGCGCACGCGGCGGCATCGGTGACGTCGAGCGGCCGCAGGTCGACGCCGCGCGCGCCCGCGATCCGTACCGCGCCGGCGGGTGGCGGCGGCCCCTGCCAGACAGGGGCGACGAGGACGGGCGAGGCTTCCGGTCCCATCCGGCGACCGCCCAGATCGTAGCGGTAACGGGCCAGGTTCAGGTTCAGTCCCGCGCTCGATCCCAACTCGATCAGCGTGAAGGGCAGGTCGAACGTCGTGGCCACGACCATCAGCGCGGCCATGATTGCCCCGGCGCGCGCGACCTCGTTGGTCTGGGGCGGATCGCGCATCCAGCCGACGATGAAGTCGTCGTGTCCGGCGATCACCGCGCCCACCGCCGCATCGACATCGTCATGCTCGTGGCGGAGCAGCGCGGCGAGCACGGTTCCTCCGTCGGCGCGGGCCAGCGCATGCAGCGCGCCGTTGAAGCGCATCGCCAGACCGGCGGCGGCGGCATCCCCCGGCCAGGTGCGGATCAGCGCGGCGGTCCGCGGCGCCCGGTGGAGCTGGCGCTGCCCGGCATCGAGCAGCGCGGCGACGAACGGCTGGCCCAGCGCGCGCAGCACCTCCGCCTGCCGCGCCAGCACCGCCCCCTCCCCGTCCAGGGACTGGCCGCCCGGCGCCGCTCCGTCCGGCGCCGCCTCGATCGCCGACAGGAAGATGTCTAGAACTCCTGCCAGTCGCCATCCGCGCGGACCAGCGCGGTGACGGCGGCGGCGGGCAGGTTGCGGACCGGGCCGGCGAAGCGCGCCGGCGCCATCTGCCGGGCTACCGGCCGGGCCGGGCCACGCCGGGCGGTGACGAAGCGCGCCGCCTGATCGGCGAGACTGCCGACCTCGGTGGACAGGTTGCGCGCGGCGGCCGAGGTTTGCTCGACCATCGCGGCGTTCTGCTGGGTCGACTGGTCCAT
>NZ_JACYUG010000044.1 GCF_014841615.1 Sphingomonas sp. CFBP 8760
CTTGAATTGTGATCATACCACGCTTGGCCATAATTGATCACAGCATCAGCTGCGCAAGCAGCTTGTCTTATCCTTGCCATTAAATCAACGTTCGGCAGGTCACGGTGATCGATCCACCATTTGGCATCGGTTGCAGCGACGCAGGCATGCCAGCCAAGAGGCGGCTCCTGGTCACCGATCAAGGATTTGACAGCTAAACCTGGATTGTCTCGGATCAATGCACTTGTGAGTACGGTTAACCATGCTAGCAGGGCGCCGTCAGGGGTAGCCGATGGAAGACAGGTTGCAGCCGACATGCGACGCCGGCACGGCGTCCATACCTATCGCTGGTAGGGTCAAATGGTTCGACGCGACGCGGGGTTTTGGCTTTATCGTGGCGGACGATCCGTCGCTCAGCGACGTTCTTATCCATTTCAGCGTGCTGAAAGGTCATGGCCGGCGCAGTCTGATAGAAGGTGCCCGGGTTGAGGCGTTGGCAATCGAGGGTAGCCGTGGTCTTCAGGTGTGCCAGATCATGACGATTGATCTGTCCCAAGTGATGGTCGAGGAGCCACCGCCTCATCCGCGTCAGAACAAGGTTGATCCGCTGAGTATGATTGACACCGCGGGACCTTTCGAGCCCGCCAGTGTGAAATGGTTCAACCGGGTGAACGGTTACGGTTTTCTTATTCGCGACCGCGATGGCGCCGACGTATTCATCCATATCGAAACCCTGCGACGTGGTGGCCTCGAGGCGGTGGAGCCCGGACAGCCGATGCTGGCGCGCATCGTTGATGCCGCGAAGGGCGCGCTTGCCGTTGTCGTGGAGCCAGTGTCATGAGGAACGTAGTGACCTCGTTTACTTCGGATAGCGCTGAAAAGGTTGCAGGCAGTTCCCGGATTGTATCGGTCAGGATCACCGGAGCAGGTGGCGATCACGTCTTCCAGGCAGAGCTGGCTTGCACGGAGGCGGAACAGCTACGCGGGCTGATGTTTCGCACCGATCTCGTCCCTGAATCAGCAATGCTGTTCGCGCCCTATCCACCAGACGGTAGTGAGCCGCGTGAGACAAGCTTCTGGATGAAGGACACGCCGAGTTCGCTCGACATCCTGTTCGTCCGCGCTGACGGTACCATCGCGCAGATTGCAGAGAACACTGTGCCCTTCTCCAAGGCGTCGATCCCCTCAGGCGAACCGGTGTCGGCGGTGCTGGAGCTTTGCGCTGGCCGGGTCAGCGAACTCGGCATCAGCGAAACGGATTTGGTGAGCTGGTCGGCCATAGGCGAGTACAATAGGCATGCGTGATATGCTCAATCAGCCCTGGCCAGCCTAACAACTTCACGTATGAATGCGGCATTATCGCCTCGCTCCCAAGTGGGCCGACACCCATCACGCTCGGGAAGTGGCGCGATAATTCGGACAGTCGATATGTCCTATCCGGGCTTGAAGCGAGGTGAGCGTGCTTGCTAATCGCATGCCTCGAACATCAAATAACCCGGTTTGAGGCATGACGAACGATACATCGACGGCGGACTCGTCCTTCAAAAAGGACAGTGACCCACAACCCGATGCCCAGGGTCAGGCGGCGCTGCTGCTGATCGAAAGCCTGATCCATAGCCTGCTGGACAACGGCGCGCTCACCAAGGCGCAAGCGCTCGAAGCGATCGAAAGCGCGATGCAGGTGAAAGAGGAGAGCGCCGAGGAGGAGAAGGAGCCGGTACGCACCCTGCATAAATCGCTGGGGCTGATGAACAACATGAAGCAGAGCATCGGCGCCCACTCCGGTCGGTATGATGACAAGGCACAGGAAGGCCCTCAGACGGGACGATAACAGCGGGGGAGGGGGCCAGCCATGAGCCTGGACACAATGGTTCGTCAGCTTGGCCGCCATGCCGAGCTGAGCGACGATGATCGCCGGGCGCTTGCCGGGCTGCCTTTCATCAGGCGAGTAGTGAAGATCGGGCACTATCTCGCCAGGGCAGGTGATCAGGCATGCGAGCACATCGTCCTGCTGTCGGGTTATGCCCATCAGCATAAGACTGCCAGCGCTGGCGGCCGTCAGATTGTATCGATCCGGATGCCCGGTGAGGCCGTTTCATCGGCATGCCTGTTCATCGACCGGGTGGATTACAACGCCCAGGCGCTGACGCCGATCGAGGCAGCTGTCGTTCAGCGCGATGCCTTGCGTGATCTGATCGCGGCTCGCCCGGCCGTTAGCAAGGCTATCCTGATGGCGACGCTGATTGACGCCGCCATCAGCAGCGAGTGGTTGCTCAACATCGGGCGACGGTCGGCTATCGCTCGGGTTGCCCATCTGCTTTGCGAACTTGCCGCGCGGATGGACACCATTGGTCTGGCTGATGGGGCAAGCTATCAGGTCCCACTGACGCAGGAACAGATGGCCGATATCCTCGGTCTTACCGGGGTGCATGTGAACCGCATGATGAAGCAGTTGACCGAAAGCGGCGTCATCGCGCGACATGGCCGGTGCATCCAGTTTCCCGACCGCGACAGGATCGCCCGCATCGCCGGGTTTGATGCCAGATATCTTAGACCATGACTCATGATTCGAGTTTAAAGATACGTCGGGTTATTCGTCTGATGGAAGCGATGACGAGCCATGCTTCGCGCGAGGCGATGGAAGCCACCCACTCCTCGGCGAGGCTACGGCATCGGTTGAGCCAGGCGATGGTGCGCTCGGCCACCCAACGGCGGGGTAGGATGATAAAGCGCCAAACATCGGAGCGCCTGACGATCTCGATGGCGACGTGGTCAAGATGCGCGATGGCAGCCTCCAACTTCTACCCGGCATAGCTGGCATCGGCGAAGAGGAGACCAAGGAAGCGTTGATCGCGGCGCCCAGCGCTGAGCGCGGTTTGACCAAGATGGACAGGCGTCCGCTTCTCGGACGCCGTCGAAGACAGCTGAACGTCCGCAACTGGGTCAAACGCCGGCCAATCGCCAAGCCGAGATCCTCTGTTTAAAGCCAAGCCGCGATCACGGCAGAAGGGCATCATCGTCATAACCGAGCATTTGGCATCCGACGCTTATGGCCTCCTCATCCTGGCACCTGAGATCGCGCTTGGCAGTGGCTGGCTGGGAGGCGACAGGGTCGTCGGTAGGGCAGCCATCCGTGATTTGCTGATCAAAGCCGCTCGTTTCACGAACGATGAACGGCAAAGACTAACTATCCATTTGCCCAGCAGGGCGATCACGCTCCGGTTGGATGAGATCGAACGATACTTTGAAGCGTAACACCGCTCCGCGGCGGCTCCGGGCGCTTGCTAAGCGAAAGCAACAAGCGGCCGAAGCTTGGAAGTAGGAAAGGGACCGCGACTGTCTGGATTGAGCTCGCCGGCAACGTGACTAGCGAGCTCGACCCAAAGTCGGTCATGTGGGAAAGTGGATGCCGCAAAGCTTGTTGCCATCGGGATCGCGGAAATAGGCTAGTTGAATCGGGCCCATTGAGGGGCTCATTCGCGGTCCCGGTGGCGCTTCAACGGACGTGCCGCCGTTTGCGATGGCTACGTCGTGGAACTCCTTCACTTGCTCGGGCGAATTGCACGAAAATGCAACGGTGCTGCCGTTCGCCACGGTCGCGGGCTCATCGTTGATAGGCTCGGTGACGACGAAATTGGTGCCGTTCTCGTTGCGGTAGAACAGGCGCGTATGGCCGCTGCCTGCGATATTGAGCGTGGCCTCGCTCACGCCGAGGACGCCCAACACTTCGTCGTAGAAGCGCTTGGAACGCTCGATATCGTTTGAACCTACCATCGTATGAAACAGCATGGTCTCTCTCCTGACAGATGGCTGCCTGATGCAAGGCGCCTGTAGGTGTCCCATAGCCGAGACAGACGCGCAGTCACGCCTCGTTCGTCATCGACATCGCCGGAGGCTGGCAAAGGCACGTGGTCTTGCGGGCGCAGCAATAGCGACGATGCTTCGACGTTGCCTGGAGACAAATGACGCATGACGGTGCAGGGCATCTTGGCGCGGACATCCTGCTTCGCGTCGATCCAGGGATGCTACACGATGACCATGAAAGCTTTGGCGCTGCTCGGCAGTGCAATCATCGCCCTGGGCGGTTGCAGTGGCCCGAAGTCGACCGAGGCAAATGGGACAGCGGCGGCGGGTCCGGCAACGACCGCGACCCGCGTCCGCGGCGTCGTGCAATCCGTTGGTGCAAATGCGCTTGCGGTGCAGACCTATGATGGTCGTGCTGTGTCCGTGGCGCTCGACACCAAGACCGGCTTCGCGTGGGTGGTTGGTTCCAGTCTGGCCACGCTTAAGGACGGCGATTTCATCGGCACGGCAACGACAGGGACCGGAGACGCAGTGCGCGCAGTCGAACTGGTCATTTTCCCGGAATCGATGCGCGGGACAGGCGAGGGTCATTATGACTGGGACGTTCCCGGCGTTGTCGCCGCGGCTGGTGGCGACACGAGCGGATCAAGCGCCATGACCAATGGCACGGTTGAGCAGCAAAGCGCGATGACCAACGGCACCGTCGAGCAACAGAGTGCCATGACCAACGGCACGGTGACAGAGGGTGCGGGCAAGCCCGGCGAGACGACGCTGACCGTCTCCTACAAGGGCGGAAAGACCAAAGTTCTCGTGCCGGCCGGCACGCCGGTGGTCCGCTTCGAGCCGACGCAGCGGTCAGTGCTAGCGAAAGGTCAGAAGGTTTTCGTCGTCACTGACGCGAGCGCGCCCGGAGCCAAGTTCGTCGCGATCGGCAAGGACGGGATCACGCCGCCCATGTAATCATTCGTTTGGCGCGAGGTCACGGCGTCAGGGTGAAGGTTACTGTGCGGGGCAGCTTGGCGGCACGTAGTTCGTCCGCCAGGTCCTGCCACCGAATGCCGCTCCTCCCGCCGACGTCGAAGGTGCCGGGTTGACCATCGGCGATAGCTAAAGCTGCATCACCGAACATTGCCCTGAGTGCAGCCGTCATATTGAGGATGCGTCGGTGGCGACCTTCCGAGCCCGCTTCGACCGAAGCTGCAGTATCTGAGGAGAGGTCGGGCTCAGGGTTCATGCTCGAGATACGGCGGGTGCAGCGGTTTCGATGCAAAGTCTGCGGGGTTCGCTGGTCATGCCGTGGACCATGGCGATGTACCGTCCGCGTCGGCGCCACGGAGTGGAGACAAGAGCGATCCACAAGGTCGAACATGCGTCCACCCACGTTGATGATCGATCGCATCATTGCAGAGACGGAAAGTGGACTTGCCCCGGAAAAGTGGAGAGTTCCCCTGAGGTGAAAGGCGAACTC
>NZ_JACYUG010000045.1 GCF_014841615.1 Sphingomonas sp. CFBP 8760
TGTGAATGGGTTCTGGTGCACATGTCCCATCGCCACGGGCTTCAATGCCTGGCGACGACCTACTCTTCCATCGCTTGAGCGATAGTACCATTGGCGCGGTTTGGTTTCACGGCCGAGTTCGGGATGGGATCGGGTGGGACACAAACGCTATGGTCACCAGGCAATGGAGCCTGTGGTGATGGGGGTTGTGCGGTTCTAAAATCGATGCACCTGGCTGGGAGTATCATCCGCATCGTCAACCGCGTCTGGGGATTAGCCAGTGCTGTTGTTGATGGTGTGTAACTCTCAAGCGCGAATAGAGCGATTAGTATCGGTTAGCTTCACGCGTTACCGCGCTTCCACATCCGATCTATCAAGGTCGTGGTCTTCGACCGCTCTGAGAAATCTTATCTCGAGGGAGGCTTCCCGCTTAGATGCTTTCAGCGGTTATCCCGTCCGTACATAGCTACCCTGCTGCGCCGTTGGCACGACGACAGGTACACCAGAGGTACGTTCAACCCGGTCCTCTCGTACTAGGGTCAACTCCTCTCAAATTTCGACGCCCACGGCAGATAGGGACCAAACTGTCTCGCGACGTTCTGAACCCAGCTCACGTACCACTTTAATTGGCGAACAGCCAAACCCTTGGGACCTGCTCCAGCCCCAGGATGTGATGAGCCGACATCGAGGTGCCAAACAACCCCGTCGATATGAGCTCTTGGGGGTTATCAGCCTGTTATCCCCGGCGTACCTTTTATCCGTTGAGCGATGGCCCTTCCACGAGGGACCACCGGATCACTATGACCGACTTTCGTCTCTGCTCGACTTGTCAGTCTCGCAGTCAGGCGGGCTTATGCCATTGCACTCTGAACAGCCGGTTTCCGACCGGCCTGAGCCCACCATTGCGCGCCTCCGTTACTCTTTAGGAGGCGACCGCCCCAGTCAAACTACCCGCCACAGAGGGTCCTTGATCCAGTTTCATGGATCGAAGTTAGACATCAGAAAACAACAGGGTGGTATTTCACCTATGGCTCCACATCAGCTGGCGCCGATGCTTCGTAGCCTCCCACCTATGCTACACAGTTCCTTCCTAATGCCACTCTGAAGCTGCAGTAAAGGTGCACGGGGTCTTTCCGTCTAACCGCGGGTACTCCGCATCTTCACGGAGAATTCAATTTCGCTGAGCATGTCCTGGAGACAGTGGGGAAGTCGTTACGCCATTCGTGCAGGTCGGAACTTACCCGACAAGGAATTTCGCTACCTTAGGACCGTTATAGTTACGGCCGCCGTTTACCTGGGCTTCATTTCAGAGCTTGCACCCCTCCACTTAACCTTCAGGCACCGGGCAGGCGTCAGGCCCTATACGTCGTCTTGAAGCCGACTTAGCAGAGCCCTGTGTTTTTGCTAAACAGTCGCTACCCCCTGGCCTGTGCCCCCTCATAACGGTTGCCCGCTGTGAGGGCCTCCTTCTTCCGAAGGTACGGAGGCAATTTGCCGAGTTCCTTCAGGACACTTCTCTCAAGCGCCTTGGTATACTCTACCTGACCACCTGTGTCGGTTTCGGGTACGGTCTATACGGTGGGGCTATTTCCCGGGACAATTTCGAAGCCAGCTCAATCCGATAAGAGCTGACAACACACATCATCCGTCACACACCACCAGGCCCACGAATATTAACGTGGTTCCCATCGACTACCCCCTTCGGGCTCGTCTTAGGGGCCGGCTCACCCTGCGCGGATTAGCCTTGCGCAGGAACCCTTGGTCTTTCGGCGAGAGGGCATCTCACCCTCTTTATCGCTACTCATGTCTGCATTCGCACTTCCGATACCTCCACGACCCATTACCAGATCGCTTCACAGGCTTACGGAACGCTCCGCTACCGCGTACCATATAAATGGCACACCCTAAGCTTCGGTGCACGTCTTGAGCCCCGTTACATCTTCGCCGCAGAAACCCTTGTTTAGACCAGTGAGCTGTTACGCTTTCTTTAAAGGATGGCTGCTTCTAAGCCAACCTCCTGGTTGTTTTGGGATTTCCACATGCTTTCCCACTTAGACGTGACTTGGGGACCTTAGCTGTAGGTCAGGGCTGTTTCCCTTTTGACGACGGACCTTAGCACCCGCCGTCTGTCTCCCGGATATCACTCTCAGGTATTCGGAGTTTGGTTAGTGTTGGTAGATCTCGCGACCCCCGCAACCATCCAGTGCTCTACCCCCTGAGGTGTCCATCCGAGGCACTACCTCAATAGTTTTCGCGGAGAACCAGCTATTTCCCGGCTTGATTGGCCTTTCACCCCTAAACACAACTCATCCGGTAACTTTTCAACGTTAATCGGTTCGGACCTCCAGTGCATGTTACTGCACCTTCATCCTGGTCATGCCTAGATCGCCGGGTTTCGGGTCTAATACTTCAAACTCTGTCGCCCTATTCAGACTCGCTTTCGCTGCGCCTACACCTAACGGCTTAAGCTTGCTTGAAACATTAAGTCACAGACCCATTATGCAAGAGGTACGCTGTCAGGCCTCAAGGACCCTCCAACTGCTTGTAGGCAATCCGTTTCAGGTACTGTTTCACTCCCCTCATCGGGGTGCTTTTCACCTTTCCCTCACGGTACTAGTTCGCTATCGGTCATGTACGAGTATTTAGGCTTGGAGGGTGGTCCCCCCATGTTCAGACAGAATTACACGTGTTCCGCCCTACTCGAGTCCTGAATTCTCACTTTCGCATACGGGGCTGTCACCCGCTATGGCCGAACTTTCCAGATCGTTCTGCTAGTTGAAATTCAGGCACTGGCCTGGTCCGCGTTCGCTCGCCACTACTAACGGAATCTCGGTTGATGTCTTTTCCTCCGGCTACTGAGATGTTTCAGTTCACCGGGTTCGCTTCTCGAAACCTATGTATTCAGTCTCAAGATACCTGA
>NZ_JACYUG010000046.1 GCF_014841615.1 Sphingomonas sp. CFBP 8760
CGAGAGATAGCGACATATCCGAACCCCTTGAGATCGTGATACTTCCCACCACCTGCAGCTGGCATAGCCTTCAACCATTCATAAGCTATCCGCTACCGGGTGTAGGAAAGTATTAATTACGTTTTGTAAGCGCGTAGCTTGCCTAGATCATTTCCTGACACGGCAAATCTGCGCTTGAAATAATCATCATCCGGTTAATTCGCTAAACCGAACAACAATTATTCTAAGTTAATCTACCGTTTTCCACTATCGCAAGCGCGGCTTGATACATCCAAGCTGCCGGAAACACAGAGCAGCTAAAGGTTTGAATTACTATCGGTGGCAGCAAAATAGTCGGCAGACCGTGCGATGGACGGGGCCAAAGATGCTGCGTTGCGGGATCGAACGACCAGCTTGGCCGTTCTCACCTATTCGAACAGGCCCAGATGCTCGTTCCACGGTCGCTTCCCCAAGCCGTCACATAAGCGCGCGGTGCGGCGGGGAATCCCCACCCTAACTCCTTCCAGCCCTAGTTAGGCGACATGCCCTAAGCGATTTGCCTGGCCGACAAATCCAAACCAATTGCCACGACAATTGACCTGTTTATCTCTCAGAAAAATTTGTTAAGACCGCATTAACCATATGGCATGGCTCACGATATTCGCGTAACCGTGTGCTGCACTGCAGCATGACCATTTTTAAGGAATTTCACATGAAGCGACTGATTGTCTCGACCCTTGCGGTTGCCACGATGACCCTGGCCGCACCCGCGGCATATGCAGCGACCTTCCCCGTCGGTGGCACGAACTTCACCGCAACCCCGGGTCCGAATGGCACCTTCGCTGGCGCGTTCTTCAACACCGGTATCGCTGCTGGAGAATTCTCCGACACCTTCACCTTCACGCTTCCGACCAACGGTTTTGGCAGCGGCACGGTGACGACGAGCGCAACGGAATTTGGATCGCCTAACGACCTCGATTTCACTTCGGTGTTCGTCAACGGCGTCGCTGCTGGCATTACTCGTACCGAAGGCGGCCTTTTCGAGGTGGCGTTCACCAACAACATTCCGGTCTTTGCTGGCGTGCTGAACACGATCGTCGTGAACGGTGTTTCGCGCGGCGGTGGTGCTTATGGTGGCCAGGCGTCGTTTATCGCAGCCATTCCCGAAGCTACCACCTGGGCAATGATGCTGGTTGGCTTTGGCATGATTGGTGCTGCTACGCGGTACCGCCGTCGTGCAACGAATGTGCGCTTTGCATAACATTCGCCTTTAAAACAGTTAATAGACCTGCCAATATTATAATTGGCGGGTCTTTTGCTGTCAAACGCGATCGGGTTTGCCATCAGCGTTGAAGAACTCAATATATATTATCTGTAATCCTAACGAATAAGTTACAATATTATCAATAGTCACAAAGACGATTCTGTTATATTGAATTGGTACTTTTTTTATTTGTATAAAAGAAATCAATAAGGTTTATAATTGAGGTATTTAATTCGGATTTGTTGCATAAATCAAACTTAACATGAGAACGTCTTTATTAGCAAATACTATGCAACACGGATAGTGTGTGGGGTTGCTATTTGCGAGAAGCAATTGAGGACTGCGGCGCGGACTTTAAGCTCGGTAATCTGGCGATCGAAGCTGCGTGATGCGACGCGCTCGCCGAGCAGCTTGAAGCAGCGCATCTTGGTCTCGATCAGGCTGCGGCGATGGTAGCCGCTCCACTCCTTCCAGATCGTCCGACCGAGCCTTTTCATCGCACGAAGCGTTTCGTTGCGGGCATCGACGCCAGGTGCGTCCGTCGTCCATGGCTGGCCACCCCGGCGCATGGGGATGACGGCGTCGGCACCTCGCGCCGCAATCGCGGCACGACACTTACTGGTGTCATAGGCACCATCACCACCCACCCTGGTGATCCGCTCATCCGCTGGAACCTGCGCCAGCAGATCCGGCAGTGTCGATGCATCGCCAGCCGCGTTGGGCGTAACCTCGATCGTCCGGATCTCCAGTGTCTCAGCATCGATCCCGAGGTGAACCCTTCGACTGGCTCAGGACAGGCTTGCACCACTGACGGCGATAGGATGCGCCGTGCTTGCGCGTCTTCCATTCGCCTTCGCCCATCATCTTGATTCCGGTGCTGTCGACCAGCAGATGCAGGCCACCTGCACTGGCGCGGCCGCCATTCGGGACTGCCAAGGCCTTCTGCCGCCGGCATAGCGTCGTATAGTCCGGCACCGGCCAATCCAGCTTTGCCATCTTCAGCAAGTTCGCAACCCGCCCATCACCTGACGCAGCGGCAGGCCAAAGACCACCTTCAACGTCAGACAGACCACAATCGCGCTGTCCGAAAAAAAGCTTAGGCCGAGCAGGACGACCATTCGCCGCTGATAGCCACTGCATGCCTGGGTCTAGCCAAATCTCCAGCGATCCCCGCAGCTTGAAATCTGCATTATAGTCGCTCCGGTTCGTCGTCCGGTATTTTGGCGTGGTCGGCTTTGGCATTCTTGCCACCTACCCTTCCTGACCCAGTCAGGGAAGCGTTAGGCCATTATGCAAAAAAGCCCCCTCAACCCAGCGTCAATCAATTCGTCCACGCCGCCTAGGCTTCATAGCCGCTGCGATCGCCTTTGCATCCGCCCACCCTGCCTGATCTTCCCTCGGTTTGATGGACACCGATGATAGGCTCTGCGGAGCCAGGAGGTGTTTTGATGAGCTGCTGCCGGTCCCATGGACACCAAGTTAGGCTACATGAGCCTGCTTCTC
>NZ_JACYUG010000048.1 GCF_014841615.1 Sphingomonas sp. CFBP 8760
ACGCACCACCTCGCGCCCCGCCGGCATCGCTGACGGCAATATGTTGCCATTGGCGTCCTGCTCGGACTCCGACACCTCGCCCCAGCCCTTGGCCGGGTCCATCCAGTTCGACCCCGTCAGCAAATTCGCGAACGACCGCTCGCCGCTCCAATAGGCCACGGTGCCAAGATTGACGCCGAGCTGGAAGCCGGGCTTGGCCGGCAGCGTGGGAGCAGGGGTGGGATTGGCGACCGGCTTCGGCGCCGCCGTGGGCGTATTCGACACCATGGGCTTGACCACCATGATGGACGAGGTCTTCGCGTTACTTGCGCCGTTCGACACGACGGTGCCGGCACCAATCAACGCTGCAACGGAAACGCCGACCTTCAAAGCAGTCGACGAAATAGCAGAAGGCAAAACGCTGCCGGTTACTGCACTGGCCATGATGCTAAAGCTCCCGTGGAGTACAGTTTCTGTACGATCCAGTTAAATATTGTCCACCAGACATCGCGCTGAACGTTCGCTGCCGCCAACGCACTACCTGATGTCTATTGTTTCGGATTCGGCAGCGTTGCCGATTGCCGATCCAATAAAGCTGTATCTAGATGATTTGTCGGAAGAACCGGTTTACCGGTTGGGTTATTATCGATTAACCTAACCTGAAAGATTCTGGTGATCGGAACACCGGTTATATGGCAACCTTTATCGCCGCTCGATCGTTCAAGGCAAGGCTGCGCCTTGGCCGCGATGAACGTCATGGCGCGGCATTCGCGCATTTGGCCGCAGATGCAGCATAATGATGCTGCCATGCACCGTTAGGCGCCCCAAACGACGAACGGCGACGGGGGACCGTATCGATCTCCCGCCGCCGCATTCGTCGCGATCGGTGATAACCGATCGGTATCGGTCGGTTATTTCCGACCCAGGGCGATGGCGGCGCGTCGCTTGGGCGTTTCGCTGAGGGGCTGTCCGGAATATTCGCGCAGGCCCCAGGCGCCGAAGCTGCTGATGGGGCTGGTGCTCGAATACAGCGTCAGCGTGTCGTTGAACCGCGTCTTCCAGTCGGTGATGTAGTTCGTGTAGATGTCGTACATCAGGTTCGACCGGTTGAGCCCACCGATACGGGTCAGGCCCCCCGTCTCCAGCAGATGCTGTCCCGCCTCATAGGCGATGTAGCGCTTGCCGTACTTCTTCGCCCAGGCGGCGTTGGCCTCGCCCTCGTTGGCCAGCGTCTTCTTGGCCTCGCTGGCCAGATCGGACAGCAGCAGGGCGGTGTCGGTCTGATTGGTGCGCACGCCCTCGAAGAAGGAGTGGCCGAAGTACGGCGCGGTCGCCAGCGCGTCGATATTGTCCGCCAGCCCCGGGGTGGTCATCACGATCTCCGCGGTCCACGGATTGCCGTGCTGCGTCGCGGCCACCCGGACCAGCTGGCCCGGACGATCGGCGAACACCTTCGCCCAGATCCGCATCACCTCGCCGGTGCGCTGCGCGTAACGGCGCAGGTTGGCGATGAACCCGTTGTCCGACAGCTTGCGCGCCAGCCCCTCC
>NZ_JACYUG010000049.1 GCF_014841615.1 Sphingomonas sp. CFBP 8760
ACAGATGGTTCGGGGAATCTGCACAGCGGGGATAAGTGGATTGCCGATCTGACAGCGGCCATGCTGGCCGCGAGCAGGAGGCAAGATGAGCAAGCGACCCCGCCGGAACCACAGCCCGGCGTTCAAGGCCAAGGTGGCATTGGCTGCCGTGAAAGGCGAGAAGACGCTGGCCGAGCTGGCGCAGCAGTATGACGTGCACCCGAACCTCATCAATCAATGGCGTGCGCGGCTGCTGGAAGGCGCGGCGGACGTGTTCGGCGCGGAGCCGGCAGCGGTCGAGCCGCCGGTCGACGTGACGGTGTTGCACGCGAAGATCGGCGAACTGACGCTGGCGAACGATTTTTTGGCCGGTGCGCTCGGGAAGGCAGGTCTGTTGCCGAGCGCAAAACGATGATCGACCGGAAGCATGCGCTGCCGCTGATCGCCCAGGCGCGGCAGCTCGGTATCAGCCGCGGCAGCATCTACTACCTGCCGCGGCCGGTGTCGGACAGCGATCTGGCGATCATGCGCCGGATCGACGAGCTGCACCTGCTCTACCCGTTCGCGGGCAGCCGGATGCTGCGCGATCTGCTCCGGCAGGAAGGCGTCGAGGCGGGCCGGCTGCATGTCGCAACGCTGATGAAGCGGATGCGGATCGAGGCGATCTACCGCCGGCCGAACACGTCGAAGCCGGCGCTGGGGCACAAGGTCTATCCCTACCTGCTGCGCAAACTGGTGGTGACGCGGCCGAACCAGGTCTGGGCCACGGATATCACGTACATCCCGATGGCACGCGGCTTCGTCTACCTCGTCGCCATCGTCGACTGGTTCACCCGGCGCGTGCTGGCGTGGCGGGTGTCGATCTCGCTCGATGCCGGGTTCTGCATCGAGGCGCTGGAGGAAGCGCTGGACCGCTACGGCAAGCCGGCGATCTTCAACAGCGACCAGGGTTCGCAGTTCACAAGCACGGCGTTTACCACCATTCTCCACCGCGAGCAGATCGCCATCAGCATGGACGGGAAAGGCTGCTGGCGCGACAACGTGTTCGTTGAGCGCCTCTGGCGCTCGGTGAAATACGAAGAGGTCTACCTCAACGCCTATGCCTCGGTCCCCGAGGCCCGTGCCGGCGTCGGTCACTATCTGGCGTTCTACAACGCGGTCCGGCCGCACTCCGCGCTTGGCGGCCGTACGCCCGACCAGATATACTTCGCACAACCGCTTCTCGCAGCGGCATGATCAACCAGCGGCAGTCCACTTATCCAAGCCGCGAGCCTGTGCAGACAAACCGAACCATCTGT
>NZ_JACYUG010000050.1 GCF_014841615.1 Sphingomonas sp. CFBP 8760
CGTGGCGATCGCCTGATCGGCGCGCTCCACCGTCCGCGTCGCCGCCACCGCCGACGCCCGCAGCCGGCCGTCCATCTGCGTGACCGATGCAGCGGTCTGCTCCAGCGAGGCGGCATTGCTTTCGGTACGGCGTGCCAGGTCTTCGGAGGCCTGCGCGATCTCGCCGGAGCCGGTGCGGATCGCGGTCGCGCTTTCCGACACCGAGCCGATCAGGTCATGCAGCCGGACCAGCGCTTCGTTGAAGTTCGTCCGGAGCGCGGCATAGTCCTCGGGGAAGTCCGCGGTGATCCGCGCGGTCAGGTCGCCATCGGACAGCCGGGCCAGCTGCGTCGACACCGTGTCGACCACCAGCTTCTGTGCGACCTCGGCCTGCGCCTTGGCGGCATCGGCGGCCTGCTTGGCGATCGCCGCATCCTGGAACACCGACACCGCCCGCGCCATCGCGCCCAGCTCGTCGCCCCGGTCGGTGGCGGGCACGGTGACGTCGGTGCGGCCCGTCGCCAGTTCGCCCATCGTCCGGGTCAAGGCCGTCACCGGGCGCGAGATCGCCCGGGCCAGCAGCACCGCCAGCATCACCGCCAGTCCGATCAGCAGGATGCCGCCGACCGCCATCGCGGTGAAGCCCATCGCAATGGCGCCTTCCTGACGGGCGGCGTTGCGCGCGATCGCGCTCGTCTCGGCATCGCGGATCGCGCGCAGCGGCAGCACCGCCGCGCTCACCAGCACCGCCTTGCCGGCGCCGCGCACCTCGTCCTCCGCCGCGGCCCGCGCCCCGCCCTTCACCCGGGCGATCAGCCGGTCGCCCCAGTCGCGCCGCCAGGCCAGCGTCTCGCGCCGCGAGGTCAGCAGCGCGTCGCGTTCCGCCCCGGTCAGCACCGTCGCCAGTCCGGCGGCGGTCGCATCATATTCGACCCGCGCCTCCTCGTAGGATTTCAGATAGGTCGGGTCCGCCGTCACCAGATAGCCGCGCAACTGGCTGTTCTGGCGCAGCAGCGACGTCTCCAGCGTCTGCGCACGGGCGTAGAGCGACTGGCTGGTGTTGCTCTCCACCGTCGCCTCCCGGATCGCGGTGAAGTTGGTGTACAACACCACCATCATCGCCAGTGCCGCTGCACAGATCAGCAGGAACGACAGGCCCAGTTTGCGGGATATGCTCATCGCCGTCAGCATCGGCATCGCCTAACTCGAAGAAAGAAACATCACGGCAAAAGGGGGCGCAAGCGCCCCCCTCCGCCCTCA
>NZ_JACYUG010000051.1 GCF_014841615.1 Sphingomonas sp. CFBP 8760
AGAAGCATTCGATGTAATCGAACACGTCCTGCCTTGCCTGATTGCGCGTGCGGTAGGTTTTGCGCGCGATCCGTTCGGTCTTCAGTGAGGAGAAGAAGCTCTCCATCGCCGCGTTGTCCCAGACGTTGCCGGACCGGCTCATCGAGCAGGTGACGCCATTGTCGGCCATCAGTCGCTGGAACTGCTTGCTGGTATATTGGCTGCCCTGGTCCGAGTGATGCAGCAGCGCATCGGGCTTGCCGCGCCGCCAGATCGCCATGACCAGCGCATCGGTGACGAGCTGCGCCGTCATCGTATCGCTCATCGACCAGCCGACCACCCGCCGCGAGAACAGGTCGATCACTGCGGCCGCGTACAGCCATCCCTCGGCGGTCCAGATGTAGGTGAAGTCGGCCACCCACTTCTGGTTCGGCGCGTCGGCGCTGAACTGCCGATCAAGCACGTTGCCCGCGATGACCGAGCGTTCGCCATGATCCTTGGGCAGACCGCGGCGCCTAGGCCGCGCCATCAGGCCGTGCATCCGCATCAGCCGTTCGACACGATGCAGGCCGCATGAAAGGCCTTCGGCCAAGAGATCGTGCCAGACGCGACGCGCGCCATAGGTTCGGTAGCTGGAGATGAAGCTGGCGCGGATCTTCCCTGCATACGCTTCGTCGCTCAGCGACCGGGCGCTTGGCGCCCGCACGAGCCAGGCGTGGAAACCACTGCGCGAGACATCGAGTGCCCCGCAAAGCCACGAAACCGGCCAGATCCCTCGATGCTTTGCGATGAACCCGAACTTCATATCGAGTCCCTGGCAAAGTAGGCCGCGGCTTTTTTTAGGATATCACGTTCGGCCTTCATCCGAGCCAACTCGCGGCGTAGCCGCTCAATCTCCTGCTGCTCGGGCTTCATCTGACCGTTGCCTGGAAACGCCGACTGGGGATCAGCTTCCGCTTCGCGGACCCATTTGCGCAGCACGTTCTCGTGCAGATCCAGATCGCGCGCGGCCTGCGCTACCGCCACGCCCCGATCTCGGACCAACTTCACCGCCTCGAGCTTGAACTCTCGGCTGAACTTCCGTCGTTGCATTTACACCCTCCGGTTCCGAAAACACCTTATCTTGGTGTCCACGAAACCGGCAGCAGCTCA
>NZ_JACYUG010000052.1 GCF_014841615.1 Sphingomonas sp. CFBP 8760
CTGGACCGGTTCATATCAAACCCGCACCATCAATCGTCGGGACCAAACATCTAATGCGGGCAGATAATTGGGGTCGGATAGCGTGCGCAGGGGCATCAGCGGTGTCCTGTCGGAAAGTGTTAAGACGTCACGCGGCGCTCAGCCGCAGCGCGAGTGCGGCAAGCGTGAACAACAGCACCGGAACGGTCAGCGTTGCGCCAATCCTGAAGTAGTAGCCCCAGCCGATCCGGATACCCTTCTGCCCCAGGACGTGCAGCCAAAGCAGCGTCGCGAGCGAGCCGATTGGCGTGATTTTGGGGCCGAGGTCGCAGCCGATCACGTTGGCGTAGATCATGGCTTCCTTGACCGCGCCCGTGGTGTGGGTCGCGTCGATCGACAGCGCGCCGACTAGGACCGTCGGCATGTTGTTCATCACCGACGACAGCAGCGCGGCGATGATGCCGGTGCCGAACGCCGCGCCCCAGACGCCGCCCTGGGCGGTGCGATCAAGGAGACCGGCGAGGTGGTCGGTCAGGCCGGCGTTCCACAGGCCGTAGACGACCAGATACATGCCGAGCGAGAAGATGACGACTTGCCAGGGCGCG
Organism: Sphingomonas sp. CFBP 8760; assembly: GCF_014841615.1. Classification (GTDB taxonomy): domain Bacteria; phylum Pseudomonadota; class Alphaproteobacteria; order Sphingomonadales; family Sphingomonadaceae; genus Sphingomonas. The sequence goes on from NZ_JACYUG010000052.1 coordinate 585, forward strand.
CCCCGCAGCACCTTGCACGTATCGATGACGTCGCCGCGCGCGGCGACGATGAGCAGGAGGACCGCGCCGGCAGCGGCGACGGCGCTGACCGGTACGCCGATGGGTTCGAGCAGGAAGAAGCCGGCCAGGATGACGGCGAGGACGACCCAGCCGGCCCGGAACGTGGCCCGATCGCGGATCGCGTCAGCTGGTGCGCGCAACTGTGCCACGTCGTAGCTAGTTGGCACGTCGCGGCGGAAGAACAGCAGCAGCACGACCAGCGTCGCGGCGATCGAAGCGAGATCCACCGGCACCATCACGGACGCATAGTCGGCGAAGCCGATGCGGAAGAAGTCGGCTGACACGATGTTGACCAGGTTGGAGACGATCAGCGGCAGGCTGGCGGTGTCGGCCACGAAGCCCGCGGCCATGACGAACGCCAGCGTCGCCTTGTCGCGGTAGCCGAGCGCCCGCAGCATCGCGATGACGATCGGCGTCAGGATCAGCGCCGCGCCGTCGTTGGCGAACAGCGCCGACACG
>NZ_JACYUG010000053.1 GCF_014841615.1 Sphingomonas sp. CFBP 8760
GGTGAATCACAAGCTGCTGAAATCGCTCAACTCAATTTTCGGTCGGGCTCTCAGGACAGGCTTTACTATGCTGTATCGCTCGACGCACGACCTCTGTCGTGGTGGCGCTCCCGTGCAGAACCTGACCCATAGCGCTTCCTTCCACTCGCCTGTGGATGATGCACCATCAATCGTCGGGACCAAACACCTAGGCTCAGGACCCATTAATTCACTTGCGCGGATAGGTGCGGATTGATTCAATGGCGGCGCAAGGAGGCGTTACCGTGAATGATCTGGTCCTGTTGTCAGCGGCGCAGATGCGTCGGATCGAGCCGTATTTCCCGCTGTCGCACGGTATCCCGCGGGTCGATGATCGCCGTATCATCAGCGGCATCATTTACGTGATCAGGAACGGCCTGCGCTGGTGCGATGCACCGGCGGGATACGGGCCGCACAAGACGATCGACAACCGCTTCATCCGCTGGAGCCGACTGGGTGTGTTCAATCGCATTTTTGAGGCGCTCGCCGCCAAGGGCGGTCGATCGGATCAGTTGATGATCGATGCCACGCATCTGAAGGCACATCGCACGGCGGCAAGCCTGCTTGAAAAGGGGATGTTCCCCGCCGTATCGGACGCACCAAAAGCGGCCTGAACTCCAAGCTGCATGCCGTCTGCGATGATCGCGGCCGCCCGCGCGTCATGCTGCTGAGCGAGGGCCAGAGGAGCGATTGCAAAGGCGCTGCGCTCATCCTCCCGGTGCTGCCCAGGACCAAGGTGCTGCTCGGCGACAAAGGCCATGATGCCGACTGGCTGCGCCAAGCGCTCGCCGATCTAAACATCACCGCCTGCATCCCGTCCAAAGCCAATCGCAAGATCCAGATCCCGCACGACGCGGCGCTCTATCGCCGCCGCCACAAGATCGAGATCATGTTTGGACGCCTCAAGGACTGGCGCCGCATCCACACACGCTACGATCGATGCGCGCATACCTTCATGTCCGCCATCACTCTCGCCGCCACCGTCATCTTCTGGCTCTGATCAATGAGTCCTGAGCCTAGTCACCTGAATCCGAAGTTCGCCTCATTGTTTTCTGGCAGAAGCGTTTGAC
>NZ_JACYUG010000054.1 GCF_014841615.1 Sphingomonas sp. CFBP 8760
GAGTTCGCCTTTCACCTCAGGGGAACTCTCCACTTTTCCGGGGCAAGTCCAGTCGAGGCTGTCCATCGCTTTGGTCAGCGCATCGTCAGCGGCTTTGGTCTGAACCACAGCGCGATCGATATCGAGGCGACCGAGGCTTTCGAGCGACGACGTCTTGTCGCCGGGGTTGATATTCAGCTGCATCTCAAGCTTTTGCTGGTTGTCGACGACCATGGTCAGGTCGAAGCGGATGCGGGTGACGCCGACGTTGAACAGCCGCTGGTTCGACAGGTGCCGTTCCCAGCTTTGCATGACCGTGATGGCTTTGTTGACGGTGATGCCCTGCGCCATGTGCATGTTGAGCGCGTAGGCGAGGTCCATCCGCTGCATCATCTTGTCGTNAGATGCCGCGTTCCTTGTCGTTGTCGGTCCAGCGGATCCGGTCGCCTTCATGGATCTGGATCGCCTCGATCGTCGCGAGCGACATGCGGTCCCAGTCGATCATCGGGTCGATCTTCTGCGGATTGAACCGGATCGTCTTGCCTGCTTGGACGATCTCGACCCGGCCGTTGGCCAGGGTCCGCTTCACCTCGACAACCCCGCGCTCAAGACCGACTTCCGAAACCCTGCCCTTGATCTCGAGGCGCTGACCCTTCTCGTAGGTCTGGGCGTAGCGCAGCTCCTCGCGCTCGACGTTCACGTTCTGGATGACGGCGATGTAGAGCCCGTCACCTTTGAGGGTGCCTTCCGCCTTCAGGCCCTTCTGCACCTCCGCGTTGATCGTCGCGCGGGTTTCGCGTCCGGACGCGAAGATGGCCGTCTCGGCGCGTTCCGCCGGCGACAGCGCCAGCCACAGCTCGGCAGCGTGCTTGGATGGCTCCTGGTGTTCAACGACCTTGTCACCGAGGACCTTCATCGCCTGCCCCGCCTTGCCGACGTTGGCGAGCGCTGCGACGGTGCGCAGCTGGTCGGTCTGCTGGCGCAGATTGTCATCCATGCAGGCCATGCCGATCCTGGCGGCCTGCATCATCGCGAAGGCCTTGCCGGCATCGATCGGCAGGAGCTGCTGGCGATCGCCGATCAGCGCG
>NZ_JACYUG010000055.1 GCF_014841615.1 Sphingomonas sp. CFBP 8760
CGAACCGTGTCACGCTGAGCAAATGCCTCTCCACTTAAGCGGGGCAAGTCCAAAGAGGAAGTTGCACAGCATGACCACGACCCTTCGCGCTCGCCTCACGGTCCTGGCTAGCCTCTTCGCCGCTGGCTGCTCGCCGCTAGGCGTGTTCGACACGCTGGTGCCTAAAGATCGAGGTGCGGGAAAGGTCGCAACCGCCGTCGCATATGGTAACGATCCACGTCAGAGGCTGGACGTTTATGCACCGCGGCCGCAATCGATCGGCCGGCGACCGGTGGTGGTGTTCTTCTATGGCGGAAGCTGGAACAGCGGATCGCGCTCAGGGTATGCCTTCGTCGGCAGAGCGTTGGCGGCAAAGGGGTTCGTTGTCGTTATCCCCGACTATCGGCTCGTGCCTACGGTTCGCTATCCATCCTTCGTTGAGGATGGCGCAGCAGCTGTGCGCTGGACCGAGGCACATGCTGCGGAGTTCGGCGGGGACCCGGCTCGGCTCGTGCTGATGGGTCATTCGGCGGGCGCCTATATCGCCGCGATGCTAGCGGTAGACGATCGTTGGCTACAGGACGATCGGCGGGCGGTCAGAGGCTTCATAGGAATGGCTGGCCCCTATGACTTTGCTCCTTTCGATGTCGACGCCAGCCGTGCCGCATTCGGTGGGTGGCCCCGGCCCAAGGACACGCAGCCCATCACGTGGGCCGGGACCGGAGATCCACCAGCGCTGCTGCTCGTTGGAGCGGGCGACACTATTGTCCGCCCGCGTAACAGTAAAGCGCTCGGCGCAAGATTGCGTGCGGCTGGCGTTTCGGTGGACCTCCGGTCCTATCCAAAAATGGGCCATGTCGGCCTGCTCCTGGCGCTAGCGCGTCCATTTAGGAGCAGGGCACCGGTACTCGAGGATGTCACCAGCTTCGTACGCAAGGTAAAATGATCGTACGTCTTGGACGCTGCTCGATACAGGTGAAATGCTCAGTCGATAGGCAGTCTCAAACTCGACGTCTCTTAGAGTGCCTAACAGAACCTTGAAGCGTTACGTATCAGTTCCAAACTTTGGACTATGGCC
>NZ_JACYUG010000056.1 GCF_014841615.1 Sphingomonas sp. CFBP 8760
TAGAGCGTTTTCCGGCCGACCTGAGTCGAAGGGGATTCACACGGGCGTGCTGATCTGATTCACGGTGCTGGCTGGATGGAGGCCGGCATGGATGGGTAAGCCGTTGTCGATGGATTTGCGATCGCGGGCGTTGGCTGCGGTTGACGAGGGGATGAGTTGCAGGGCTGCGGCGGTGCGGTTCGGTGTGGCGGCCGCGACGGTGATCCGGTGGCACGACCGGCGCCGCAGCACGGGCGCGTACGCCGCCAAGCCGCAGGGCGGTGACACGCGGTCGCGGCGGATCGAGGCGCATCGGGACACGGTTCTGGCTCTGCACGCAGACCGCCGCGACATCACCTTGGACGAGCTGCGTCGCGAGTTGGGCCATGCGGGTGTGACGGTGGCGATCTCGACGCTGCACCGCTTCTTCGCGCGCCACGGGATCACGCGTAAAAAAAGACCGGGCATGCGGACGAGCAGGATCGCGCCGACGTCCTGAGTGCGCGCGAGGACTGGTTCGATGGCCAGCTCGACCTCGATCCTACGCGGCTGGTGTTCATCGACGAGACCTGGACGGCAACCAACATGACGCGCAGTCACGGCCGCTGCCCCCGGGGCGAGCGGCTGCGGATGGGCTATCCACACGGCCATCGCAAAACGACCACGCTGGTCGCTGGCTTGCGCATGACGGGCATGGTCGCGCCGATGGTGCTCGACGGGCCGATCAACGGCGACTGGTTCGAGGCCTATGTCCGACAGGTCCTCGTGCCCGACCTCAGGCGCGGCGACGTGGTGATCATGGACAACCTGTCCAGCCACAAGCGTGCCAGCGTCCGCGAGGCTATCGAGGCCGTCGGCGCCCGCCTGCTGTTCCTCCCGCCATACAGCCCCGACTTCAACCCGATCGAGAAGGCGTTCGCCCGCCTCAAGGCCATGCTCCGCAAGGCTGGCGAGCGGACCGTCTCCGGGCTCTGGTCCCTCATCGGCAATCTGGTCGATCTGTTCCAGCCGCAGGAATGCGCCAACTACTTCAGCTCCTGCGGCTATGATCCGGACTGAATGGAATCCGCTCTA
>NZ_JACYUG010000057.1 GCF_014841615.1 Sphingomonas sp. CFBP 8760
GCGGCAAGGCCGCCCTCGATGCCGCCAAGGAAGCGCTCGGCACCGCCGAGTGAGGTGTGTCCGGGGGTGGCAATGCTACCCCCGGATCAATGTCGGCAAACGACAGGACGAGCATCAGATTCTATCCATCCTAGATCTAACGGATGCTCAGAATTGGGACATGCTGTTTAGTTTATTATAATTATCGCTGATCGGAGCGACTGATACCCGGACTGGGTGTTATTGATAACCCAATGAACCGGATCATCTGGAACCGGGAAAAAGACGTTGAGCTTGCCAGGCGCTATGTCGCTGGCGAACCAGTAGAACAGATCGCGGCCGAATTTGGATGTACGCCGGGCGTCATCACCACCCGCTGTGGCACACTTGACCTGCTTCGACGAAAGACCAGGAAAACGCCCGTCCCACATGGCAATGCGCCCTTCCTGATCGGTCAGGCTTTGCATGCCGCTCTGCCAGTTGATGGTGATGACTTCTGCAAAGACCTTCTTAATAAGCTGGATTGACGAGCATGATCATCGCGAATGATCGAGCCAAGCCTGTCCATACCCCTTGAACAGCGTGGAGACATAAGCCGCTGCAACGCTCCCAGCACTGTAGATGCTGACGGTATCACCCGTAGCGGGACACATCTGATGGCGGTTCGAGGTTTTATTCGAAGAGGTGGCAGGCTACCCGACAGCGATGAAATTTCATGGTCCTATTCTGGACAATTTGACCAACGCCCTCGCCAGCGCGCGGCGTTTGCGAGGGCACCCTGTCTACAAGGACACCCTCGCCTACTGGGGCGAGCTTATCCAGGAGGCGAGGCGGATTCAGCGCGATCCTGCCTATGAGCAGGTGGCGGAGCTTGAAGCCGCAATCGTAAGCCTGGAGGTAGAGCTAGCGGAGCGAGCTACCTGATAAGGGCTCTACCTGTTGATTTGCACTGAGAGTTGACCCGGCGTTTTCATCGAGAAGTGACCCGGG
>NZ_JACYUG010000058.1 GCF_014841615.1 Sphingomonas sp. CFBP 8760
CCTAGAGGCTGTTATGAACCTACAGCGAGCGTGGTAGCCTGCTTCATCATGAGGCATGCGAAGGCGACGACATGAAGTCCTGCGAGTGTTTCGGCGTAGCGCTCATAGTCTTTGACAAGGCGTCGGAAACGGGTCGCCCATGCGAATGACCGTTCGACAACCCAGCGTCGTGGCAGGAGGACGAAGCCGCGTTTGGCCTCGGGCAGTTTGACGACCTCAAGTGCGATGCCGTGTTTTGCTGCTGCCGTAGCGGCACGCTCGCCGGTATAACCCTGATCGACCCAGGCAAGTTCGACGCTGTCATTGGTGACGGCCTGCACGGTACGCGCGAGCCGCTCCACCTCGCCGCGGTCTTCTGTGCTGGCCGGTGTGACATGAAGCGCCAGCAGATGGCCCAGCGTATCGACGGCCATGTGAATCTTCGAACCCTCCTTGCGCTTGCCCCCGTCATAGCCGGCACGCTCGCCGCTCTCGGGCGTGGAGCGCAACGTTCGACTATCGATGATCGCAGCAGTCGGCTCCGCCCTGCGGCCTGCCGCCAGACGCAATACCGCGCGCAGATCGTCGACCAGCGCTTCGAAACATCCTGCCGCCAGCCAACGCTGCGTCTGCTGGTACACAGCTGCCCAGGGCGGAAGGTCGTTGGGCATCCACCGCCACGGCGCACCCGTCTTCACGATGTAGCGAAGCCCGTTGAACACCTCGCGCAGGTCGTGCTCCCGCTGACCGGCATCCTCGCGCTGCAGCAGCAGGTATGGCGCGACCAGCGACCACTCCTCGGTGCTAACGTCAGACGGATACGGCTTGCGGTGAATGCTCATCCAATAACAGATGAATCAGCCCCGCTTACAAGTCCATAACAGCCTCTAGTCACCTGAATCCGAAGTTCGCCTCATTGTTTTCTGGCAGAAGCGTTTGAC
>NZ_JACYUG010000059.1 GCF_014841615.1 Sphingomonas sp. CFBP 8760
TGGACTTGCCCCGGAAAAGTGGAGAGTTCCCCTGAGGTGAAAGGCGAACTCGATGACGAAGCAGCGACGGTTCACGAAGGAATTTGAAGACGAAGCGGTACGACTGGTGACGACCAGCGGTCGCACGCAACGGGAGATAGCGGAGGATCTGGGTGTCGGGTTATCGACGCTGGTGCGCTGGATCAGCCGCAGTCGGGATCGTCTGGCGGAGATACCCGATAAAGCGCCGCAGGCAGATATGGCTGCCGAGTTGAAGCGCCTTCGGCGGGAGAACGAAATCCTCCGGCAGGAGCGTGACATATTGAAGCGGGCGACCGCTTTTTTCGCCCGGGAGGGAAGTCGATGAGGTTCCAGCTCATCGATCGGGCGAAGAAGGATTTCCCGGTCCACCGCCTCTGCCGGGTGCTCGGCGTCAGCCAGAGCGGCTATTTCGCCTGGAAGGATCGCCCGGCCAGCCGGCGTCAGCGTGACGACATGGTGATGCTGGCGCATGTCCGCTCGGCGTTCGCGCTGTCGAACGGCACCTATGGCAGTCCGCGCATGACGCGCGAATTGCAGGATGACGGCTTCGCCATCGGACGCAGGCGCACGGCGCGGCTGATGCGCGAGAACGGCCTGCGCGGGCGGCAGAAGCGGCGGTTCAAGCGGACCACCGACAGCGAACACGCCTGGCCAGTCGCGCCGAATATCATCGACCAGGATTTTACCACGACGGCACCCAACCAGAAATGGGGCGTGGACATCTCGTATGTCTGGACGCGGGAGGGATGGCTCTATCTGGCGGTGGTCATCGACCTCTTCTCCCGCCGCGTCGTCGGTTGGGCCGTCGGCGACCGCCTGCACCGCGACCTGGCGCTCGCGGCCCTGCGCAAGGCCCTCGTCATGCGGCGTCCGCCCG
>NZ_JACYUG010000060.1 GCF_014841615.1 Sphingomonas sp. CFBP 8760
ATTCCGTTCAGTACGCATCGTATCCGGCAGCGGCGAAGTAGTTGGCGCACTCTGCGGGCGTGAAGGTGTCGATGGCGGCACCGATGGCGCGGGACAGATCGTTGACGGTGCGCGCAGCGGCTTTGCGCAGGAGCGCCTTGAGCTTGGCGAAGGCGTTTTCGATCGGATTGAAGTCGGGCGAGTAGGGCGGGAGGAAGAGCAGCCGGGCGCCCCTTGCCTCGATCGCGTCCCTGGCCGCGACGCTCTTGTGGGCAGGCAGGTTGTCCAGGATGACGACATCGCCACGTTTCAGCGTCGGGGCGAGCGCCCGGGCGACCCAGGCTTCGAACCATGCCCCGGTCATCGGTCCGTCGATGACGAGCGGTGCGGTCATACCCGAGAGCCGCAAAGCCCCGACGAACGTGGTCGTCATCCAGTGCCCGTGCGGCACCGCCATGCGCAGCCGCTCGCCGCGTGGGGCACGGCCGTACCGGCGTGCCATCTTGGTGCTGGCGCCTGTCTCATCGACGAAGACGAGTGTTTCCGGATCGAGATCGAGTTGGCCATCGAACCAGGCCTCGCGCGCGCTCAGGACGTCGGGGCGGTCCTGCTCTTGTGCATGGCCAGTCTTTTTTTGCGCGTGTGCCCATGGCGGGCGAAGAAGCGCCACAGGGTCGATACCGCAACCGCGATCCCCTCGGCGGCCAGCGCCGCGCGCAGCTCAGCAAGCGTGAAGTCGGGCGCTGCTTCGTACAGCGCCCAGATCCGCGCCGCCTTGGCCTCGGTCTTCGCCGAGCGTGTGTCACCACCTTGTGGCTTGGCCGCTGGCTTGCCCTGATCGCGTTGAAGTGCCGCCCACCTCACCGC
>NZ_JACYUG010000061.1 GCF_014841615.1 Sphingomonas sp. CFBP 8760
GCCAATGGCAACATATTGCCGTCAGCGATGCCGGCGGGGCGCGAGGTGGTGCGTATCCTGACGCCGACGGCGGACGTCATGACCGGTGCGGGTGCGATCATCCGCTGCACCTGGGAGGGGACGGGTACGATCTCGATCCAGGGCAACCGGGGTGGCGGCGGCGATGGTCCGGGCGACCACAGCTCCGAGTTCCGGTTCTCGGCGAACACGCTGGCCAATGCGCGGGTATGGTTGAGCCTGCGCAACATGAGCGCCAGCGATCCGGTGCGCAATCTGGACTGCCGCGAGAAGGGCATGGCGCGCAGCGACGTGTTCAGCCAGGAGTTCGTCGATTCGCTCAAGCCCTACGGCGTGTTGCGCTTCCTCGACTGGTCGGCGGCGAACACGAACCCGCAGTCGGCGAAGTGGGCGGACCGGACCCTGCCGGGCTCGATCTACCAGTCGCGTCCGCAAGGGCCGGCGCTGGAGCATATCGTGGCGCTGTCGAACAAGCTGTCGGCCGAGCCGTGGATGACGGTGCCGTGGAATGCGGACGACGACTATATCACCCGCATGGCGCAGCTGATGCACGACGGCATTCCGGCGAACCGCCGCATCTATGTCGAGCTGTCGAACGAGGTCTGGAACTACAGCTTCCCGGTCGCGCGTCAGGCCGAGGCGGAGGGGCTGGCGCGCAAGCTGTCGGACAACGGGTTCATCGCCAACCTGCGCCG
>NZ_JACYUG010000062.1 GCF_014841615.1 Sphingomonas sp. CFBP 8760
CGCGACCGCTGCTTCAAGCTTCTGCCCGGCATAGCCGCCATCGGCGAATAGTCTGGTGAGCGTGGGATACGCGTCGCAGGATCGCTCGATCAGGCCAGGCGCCCCGTCGCGGTCCTGAATGTCGGCGCCGTGCACCACGCCTTCGAGCATATTGCCGAGCGTGTCCGTCATGATGTGCCGCTTGCGCCCCTTTATCTTCTTGCCGGCGTCGTATCCGCGAGGCCCACCGGCCTCGGTGGTCTTCACCGACTGGCTATCGATGATGCCTGCGGTCGGCGCTGGCGTGCGACCCTCCGAAACTCGCCCCCATCCTATCAACACCGCGTTGATGACATCGAGCAGGCCGTTGTCGCGCATACGGTAGAAATGGTACTGCACCGTCGTGAAGGGCGGGAAGTCCTTGGGCAGTTGCGCCCATTGGCACCCCGTCGATGCGATATACTGGATCGCATCCCACAGGGTCCGCGCCTTGTGTTTGCGCGGGCGTCCAACCCTGGAGGTTCGCCTCAATAATGGCCGGACGACAGCCCATTCCTCATCGGTGCAGTCGCTTGCATAGCGCAGCCCGCTTCTGTCATGCTCGCGCCGAGCGGTTTCAGTCCAGCCCATGTGATCCTCGTGGTCTTCGCAACCCCCGGTGAATCACAAGCTGCTGAAATCGCTCAACTCAATTTTCGGTCGGGCTCT
>NZ_JACYUG010000063.1 GCF_014841615.1 Sphingomonas sp. CFBP 8760
CATAAGTCGGCTGCCCGAGGTCGATGGCGACAAGCCGGTCCGAGCGAAGTTCAAGGCATACCCGATCGGCTACTTTCACGTCGATCTGGCCGAAGTGCGAACCGAGCAGGGCAAACTCCACCTGCTGGTGGCGATCGACCGCACCTCCAAGTTCGCCTTTGTCGAACTGCACGAGAAGGCCACCCGCCGCATCGCCGGCGACTTCCTGCGCCACCTTGCCGCAGCCGTGCCGTACCGGATCCACACGGTGCTCACCGACAATCCTGTCCTGAGCGAAGTCGAAGGGGGCACGCATTTCACCGATCCGACTGGCGATGGCTGAACGCCCGAGGACATCAAGGAAATGCGGGCGCAGAAGCTGCCGTTCCTCTGCCACGCCTTCGAAGCCGCATGCGCCGACCTCGACATCGAACACCGCCTAACCAAGCCAAGGCATCCGTGGACCAACGGCCAGGTCGAACGGATGAACCGGACGATCAAGGAGGCGACCGTCAAGCGCTATCATTACGAGACGCACGACCAACTGAGGCAGCACCTCGCCGACTTCGTCGCCGCCTACAACTTCGCCCGCCGGCTCAAGACCCTGCGCGGTCTCACGCCGTACGAGGCTATCTGCAAAGCATGGACCGATGACCTGGACCGGTTCATATCAAACCCGCACCATCAATCGTCGGGACCAAACATCTA
>NZ_JACYUG010000064.1 GCF_014841615.1 Sphingomonas sp. CFBP 8760
ACCCTGTTGACGTAAAAATGTCATGGGGCTAGAGGGCTGTCACCGCAGCGATCGACTGAATGGTTGGTCTGGTGGTTTCGACAGCGACGGGATGCTGGCTTGATCCGGAAACGGAGAGGTTGGTGTGCCGGGTATTGTTGTCGGTTCTTTGACATTGTTGATTTAGATGAAGGGACATGTGGGCGGCGGCCTGCGGGGTCTGATGCGTTATCAAGGCGTATTGGATGTCGTAAGCAATAAGCTGTTCTCACAGGTCCTTCACGTATCCATACGTAATAGATTTTGTGCAGAGCGGCTCCTTGAGATGTCTGCGCTGTCCTGGCGATTCCAGTTGGGATGGTGTGGTAGCATAAACTTGAGAGTTTGATCATGGCTCAGAACGAACGCTGGCGGCATGCCTAACACATGCAAGTCGAACGATTGCCTTCGGGTGATAGTGGCGCACGGGTGCGTAACGCGTGGGAATCTGCCCCTTGGTTCGGAATAACAGCTAGAAATGGCTGCTAATACCGGATGACGACGTAAGTCCAAAGATTTATCGCCGAGGGATGAGCCCGCGTAGGATTAGCTAGTTGGTGTGGTAAAGGCGCACCAAGGCGACGATCCTTAGCTGGTCTGAGAGGATGATCAGCCACACTGGGACTGAGACACGGCCCAGAC
>NZ_JACYUG010000065.1 GCF_014841615.1 Sphingomonas sp. CFBP 8760
TTGACCCATTTGTAGGGTTTGGGTTTCTCGTTGTGGGCGACGATGAAGGCGGCGATATCGGCCTCGAGTTCCGCCGCCGACCGGTGGACACCACGCTGCAACTGCTTGCGCGTCAACTCGGCGAACCAGCGTTCGACCTGGTTGATCCACGATGCCGAGGTCGGTGTGAAGTGTACATGCCAATGCGGACGCCGGGCGAGCCAGGCCTTGATCCGGGGCGTCTTGTGAGTAGCATAATTGTCCATCACGAGATGGACCTCGGGGCCTTCGGGCATGACCGCATCGATCTGCTTGAGAAAGTCGAGGAACTCGGTGGCGCGATGCCGCCTGTAGCACTTGCCGATGACCGCGCCGGTGGCGATGTCGAGCGCGGCGAACAACGAGGTCGTGCCGTTGCGGATGTAGGTGTGGGTGCGCCGCTCGGGTACGCCCGGTGCCATGGGCAGGACCGGCTGTTCGCGATCAAGCGCCTGGATCTGCGATTTCTCGTCCACGCACAGCACCACGGCGCGGGTCGGAGGCGACAGGTAAAGACCGACAATGTCCTG
>NZ_JACYUG010000066.1 GCF_014841615.1 Sphingomonas sp. CFBP 8760
CAGTTCACCGGGTTCGCTTCTCGAAACCTATGTATTCAGTCTCAAGATACCTGAACCAATTAACCCCAGCCGAGCCATCCGACGCCACGCTTGCGCGCGATGTCGTTCGTCTCGTCTCGGATTAATCGGATAGGTGGGTTTCCCCATTCGGAAATCGTCGGGTCAAAGGTTGCTCACACCTCACCGACGCTTATCGCAGCGTGCCACGTCCTTCTTCGCCTGTACATGCCAAGGCATCCACGAATTGCCCTTACCTCACGCTTGAGAGTCCACACCACCAACAACAACACTGGATCACCTTTCCCGCCCATCAAAGTGATACTTTGATGGGACCTATGGGAGCAGGTGACACGAAACTCGGCAGAGCAGTGTGCTGTGGTTTTACCGGGCCACCACGTCGC
>NZ_JACYUG010000067.1 GCF_014841615.1 Sphingomonas sp. CFBP 8760
CAGTTCACCGGGTTCGCTTCTCGAAACCTATGTATTCAGTCTCAAGATACCTGACCCCATTAACCCGTAGAGAGCCCCGCGACAGCACGCATGAAGCGTGCCGCCGAGCGGCTCAGCTATGGATTAATCGGATAGGTGGGTTTCCCCATTCGGAAATCGTCGGGTCAAAGGTTGCTCACACCTCACCGACGCTTATCGCAGCGTGCCACGTCCTTCTTCGCCTGTACATGCCAAGGCATCCACGAATTGCCCTTACCTCACGCTTGAGAGTCCACACCACCAACAACAACACTGGATCAGCCCGAAGGCCGACACGAAACTCGGCAGAGCAGTGTGCTGTGGTTTTACCGGGCCACCACGTCGC
>NZ_JACYUG010000068.1 GCF_014841615.1 Sphingomonas sp. CFBP 8760
ATAGTAAAGCCTGTCCTGAGCCTGTCGAAGGGAGAGCCTGAGGGCGCTGGCGAGGCGCCACGGGGTCAACCAGAAGACGATCATCAAGTGGCGCAAGCGGACGTCCACGGCCGATTTGCGGACCGGCCCGAAGGAGCCCAGGTCCACGACGCTGACGATTGAGGAAGAAGCCGTGGTGGTGGCCTTCCGGCGCCACACGCTGCTTCCGCTGGACGACTGCCTCTATGCCCTGCAGGCGACGATCCCACATCTGACCAGGTCGTCGCTGCACCGCTGCCTGCAGCGCCACGGCATAAGTCGGCTGCCCGAGGTCGATGGCGACAAGCCGGTCCGAGCGAAGTTCAA
>NZ_JACYUG010000069.1 GCF_014841615.1 Sphingomonas sp. CFBP 8760
TGGTGTTCAGCGTACGCTCGATCACTTGCGCGACTTGTGCATCGCTCACCGTGCGCGGCCGACCCGCCCGATACTCGTCGGTCAGCCCTTCGACGCCGGCCTGGGCAAAGCGACGCCGCCATTTGCCGACCGTATGCTCGTGAACCCCGAGCCGCTCGGCGACCTCCTTGCTCTGCAGCCCATCCGCACACAGCAAAACCATCCGGCAGCGGTCCGATAGCGAACGCGGTGCCTTGTGACGCCGCACCTGCGATTCCAGGAACACGCGATCAGCGGCACTCAATACCAGCACGTCCGCCTGACGACCAACCATCCA
>NZ_JACYUG010000070.1 GCF_014841615.1 Sphingomonas sp. CFBP 8760
ACCACCGAGGAGGCCGCGATACCAACCGCCTTTGCCATGGCGCGCACCGTCCAGTGCGTCGCCTCGTGCCCAGGCGGCTCCAGCGTCAACGCCACGACCCTGTCGACCAGCGTGGGCTTGAGCGGCGCGATCCCCGGCGGTCGCGTCTTGTCGCGCAGCAGGCCATCGACGCCCTCGGCCATGAACCGCTCTTGCCAGCGCCACACGCAGGTCTTCGACTTGCCCGTCGCCGCCATGATCGCGACCGTGCCCAGACCATCCTCGCTCAGCAGGACGATCCGCGCCCGCCACACATGCTTCTGCGGTGAACCACGC
>NZ_JACYUG010000071.1 GCF_014841615.1 Sphingomonas sp. CFBP 8760
GTCTGTGGGTGCTGCGCTCTGGCGCACACTGGTGTGACCTGCCTGAGCGTTACGGCAAGTGGAAGACGGTGCATCGGCGCTTCAGCCGCTGGTGCCATGCCGGCGTCTGGGAACGGGTGTTCGAGGCGCTGACGGCCGACCGGGACAACCAGTATCTGATGATCGACAGCACCATCGTTCGCGCCCACCAGCAGGCAGCGACCGGAAAAGAGCCTGTGCTGAGCCTGTCGAAGCAGGGGCCACGGATCAGGCGCTGGGGCGTTCCCGAGGCGGACTGACGACCAAGATCCACATGCTCGCCGATACGTTC
>NZ_JACYUG010000072.1 GCF_014841615.1 Sphingomonas sp. CFBP 8760
CGTAACGCTCAGGCAGGTCACACCAGTGTGCGCCAGAGCGCAGCACCCACAGACATCCGTTCACGAACAAGCGGTTGTCGGTTCCAGAGCGCCCCGGGTCAGCCGCCTTGCCCGGCAACAGCGATGCGATCCGCAACCACTGTGCATCGCTCAATTCGCACCGCTTGACCGCCATTACCCGCTCCGCGTCTCTACACGGATGCCTATGAATCAGCGTTCAGCCCATTTGGGAATCCTGAATGTCGATCCGGCCTAGAGGCTGTTATGAACCTACAGCGAGCGTGGTAGCCTGCTTCATCATGAGG
>NZ_JACYUG010000073.1 GCF_014841615.1 Sphingomonas sp. CFBP 8760
CAAAAAAGCCGGGGCGGATCGCTCCGCCCCGGTATGCCGGATCGTATCGCCTCCGAAGAGGCGGCCGCCCCGTGTTCCTTAACGGAACAGCGAGGTGACGGTCTGCGGCGCCTGGTTGGCGATCGACAGGGCCTGCACGCCAAGCTGCTGCTTGACCTGCAATGCCTGCAGCTTCGCCGACTCCTTGGCCAGATCGGCATCGACGAGGTTGCCGATACCGCCCTCGATCGCGTCCGACAGCTTGCTGGCGAACGCGCTCTGCGCGTCGATCTTGCGCGAGGCCGAACCCAGATCGCTGAGCTTG
>NZ_JACYUG010000074.1 GCF_014841615.1 Sphingomonas sp. CFBP 8760
AGACTATTCGCCGATGGCGGCTATGCCGGGCAGAAGCTTGAAGCAGCGGTCGCGCACATTGATCGGCTGACAATCGAAATCATCAGACGGTCCGATCTGAAGGGCTTCATTATTCTGCCACGGCGCTGGGTCGTCGAACGTACCCTGGCGTGGCTCAACCGATGCCGGCGCCTGGCCAAGGACTGGGAGGTCTCCATTGCGTCATCCGAAGCGTGGATGGTTATCTCGTCCATCAGGCGAATGACGCGCCGTATTGCTAAACTCGAATTATGAGTCGGGCTCT
>NZ_JACYUG010000075.1 GCF_014841615.1 Sphingomonas sp. CFBP 8760
GCACGGTGAGCGATGCACAAGTCGCGCAAGTGATCGAGCGTACGCTGAACACCAGGCCCCGGGATGCGACCCATTGGTCGATCCGCTCGATGGCGGCCGAGGCAGGCCTTTCGCACACCACGATCCGCCGGATCTGGAGCGCGTTCGGCTTGCAGCCGCATCGCTCGGAGACGTTCAGGCTGTCGACCGATCCGCTGTTCGTCGACAAGGTGCAGGACATTGTCGGTCTTTACCTGTCGCCTCCGACCCGCGCCGTGGTGCTGTGC
>NZ_JACYUG010000076.1 GCF_014841615.1 Sphingomonas sp. CFBP 8760
GCACAGCACCACGGCGCGGGTCGGAGGCGACAGGTAAAGACCGACAATGTCCTGAACTTTATCGACGAACAGCGGATCGCTCGACAGCTTGAACGTCTCCGAGCAATGCGGCTGCAAGCCGAACGCGCTCCAGATCCGGCGGATCGTCGTGTGCGACAGCCCAGCCTCGGCCGCCATCGAGCGGATCGACCAATGGGTCGCATCCCGGGGCGTGGTGTTCAGCGTACGCTCGATCACTTGCGCGACTTGTGCATCGCTCACCGTGC
>NZ_JACYUG010000077.1 GCF_014841615.1 Sphingomonas sp. CFBP 8760
CCGTCAGGGATGCAGCCATTTGATCCACTGGCCGTAGGGGTGGCAGGTGGCGAGGTGGTGGGTGGTGCCGTCCGGCCAGCAGGTGAGCATCAGGCGGACCTCGCGGCGGCATTCGGTCCACTCGAACCCGATCCAGGCGAGCGGCCGGCTCGGATCGGCACGGGTGCCGGCGCGGTGGATGGCGGCGACGATCGCGGCGCGCTGCCCGGCACCCAGATATTGCAGCACCATCGAATGGAAGACGACCCGGCACAGCCCGG
>NZ_JACYUG010000078.1 GCF_014841615.1 Sphingomonas sp. CFBP 8760
CCATGTCAGGAAAGGGAAATTGCTACGATAACGCCATGGTCGAGACGTTCTTCAAGACCATCAAATCCGAACTCGTCTGGCGAACCGTCTTCTACACACGTGCCCAAGCCGAGCAGGCCATTGCCCGCTACATCGACGGCTTCTACAACCCGGTCCGGCGTCATTCCGCGCTCGACTACACCAGCCCGGCACAGTTCGAACGAACCGTGTCACGCTGAGCAAATGCCTCTCCACTTAAGCGGGGCAAGTCCA